>NZ_LJGU01000103.1 GCF_001751245.1 Streptomyces oceani | reverse complement strand
ACTGCACCAGCTCCGGCCGTACGAGCTGCCCGCGGGAGAGCCGCGCCTGCGCCGTGCGGTAGATCGTCGCCGCCATCCGCCCGAGCGCCTGCCCGTCCTGGTGCCGATGCCGGCGCACGCCGAGGTCGACCTGGGCCAGCGCGTCCAGCCCGACCGTGTGCAACGCGTCCACCAGCAGCCCCAGCTCCACGCCGTAGCCGACCGGGAACGGCAGCCGCTCCAGCAGCGTGCGGCGGGCCGCGTACTCCCCGCCGAGCGGCTGTACGAAACCGGCGAGCCGGGGCCAGTGCAGGTTGAGCAGCGGCCGGGCGACCAGTTCGGTGACCCGGCCGCCGTCCTGCGGGCGGTCGCCGAGCGGGCGGTCGTACGTGCCCTTGACGAGCTGTAGACCGGGCTCGGTCAGCAGCGGGCCGACGGTCCCGGAGACGAAGTCCGCGGAGAAGTCCCGCAGATCCGCNGGGGGCGGCGTAGGGGCCGGCAGCGGCCCCGCACGGGACGCGCCCGTAACGGGGCCGGCCAGCGCGCGTCCGGTCCCGTCCGGCCGGGGTCAGTCCCGGTCAGCCCGCGTCCAGCACCTCGCGCACCACCGGGCCGGCGAACTCGCCACCGTGACCGGAGTTGGGCACCACCGCGGCGGCGGCGATGTCGCCGTTGTAGGCCGTGAACCAGGCGTTCGGCTTCTTCTGGCCGCCGACCTCCGCCGAGCCGGTCTTGGCCCCGAAGTCACCGGAGCTGCCGGCCATCGGCTTGGCGGCGGTGCCGCTGGTGGCGGTCAGCTTCATCAGCTCGCGCAGCTCGCTGGCGGTCCCCGGGTCCATGGCGCGGGGCGCCTTTGCCAGCTTCCGGTCGTCCAGCTCCGGGGACACCAGGTAGGGCTGCTTGAACTGCCCGGACTTCACCGTCGCCGACACGGACGCCATGTTCAGCGGGTTCATACGCACCCCGCCCTGCCCGATCAGCGAGGCGCCCATCTGCGCGTCCGACTGCACCGGCACCCGCCCGTCGAAGGTGGTGGTACCAACCTGCCAGTTGAGCCCGATGCCGAAGACGTCGCGCGCCTCCTTGGTCAGCGAGTCGTCCTCCAGCTCGGGCGCCTGGCTGATGAACGCGGTGTTGCAGGAGCGGGCGAAGCTCTGGGCGAACGTGCCGTTCTTGATCTCGAACTTGTCGTCGTTCTGGAACTTCCAGCCGCCGTAGCTGAAGAACTTCGGGCACGGATGCTGCTTGGCGGGATCCGCCAGCCCCTTGTCCATCAGCATCGCGCCGGTGATCACCTTCATGGTGGAGCCGGGCGCGTACGAGCCCTGCAGGGCGGTGTTGAAGCCGGTGGCCGGGGCGTTGGCGATGGCGAGGATCTCGCCGCTGCTGGGCTTGACCGCGACCACCGACGCCTTGTCCTTGTCGGCGATCGCCTTCTCCGCCGCCTGCTGCACCCCGAGGTCCAGGGTGGTCTCCAGAGTGCCGGGCTCGCCCTTGGAGAGGGTGCGCAGGGTGGTGCCGGTGTCCTTGCCCTTGGCGTCGACGATCCGGGTCTCGATGCCGGGAGTGCCGTTCGTCTTGTCGCCGTACCGCTCGCGCAGGTCGGCCAACACCCCGGTGAGCGAGGGGTGGTCCTCCTTGGTGATCGCCTGACCGCTCTGGTCCACCGCCTTGATGGGCGCCGTCTCGGCCGCGCCGGTCTTGACCGTCTGCCCGTCCTTGAGCTTCGGATGCAGCACGGATGGTTCCCAACGCACCACGGCGTCACCGCTCTTGGCCCGGGTAACCGTCAACGCGGAGTCGTACGACCAGGCTTCGCGCTGCTGCTTGTACGCGATCCGGGCGTCGACCCCGAACGACACCTCGGCCTTGGCGGGCTTCTTCGGAGCGAGGGCGAGCTTGTCGACGTACGCGTCCTCACGGAACCCGGCGAGCGCCTTACGAGCCGCCGCCGGATCGTCGGTGAGCTTCGCCGCCTTCTTGAGGTCGCCGCCCGACCAGGCGTCGAGGAAGTCCTCGGCGGTCTGCCGGACCTCCTTGGCGGTGGGCGGGCCCGTACGCTTCGGTCCCGGGTTCTCGCCGTCTCCGGAGGCCGACACGCTGCCGTCGTCCCCGCCTCCGTCATCACCTCCGACCAGGGCGTACGCCCCGAATCCGGCCGCTCCCACGATGGCAGCGGCGACTCCGCCGAGCACCGCCATCCGCTGGCTGTCTCGCATCCGAACTGAACCTCCGCCCGACCCCGCGGCCCGGCTGGCCGTAGGTGTCGGTCAGACCCTAGGGCACCGAAGTGAAAACCCGTACGGGGGTTCCGTTCTTGGCACGGAGCGGCAGCTCGCGGAACAACCCGGCCGCCCGTTCCGCGCGTTGGGCGGCGTGGGCAGGTGCACGGGGGGTTCCGGCGGCGCCGTACCGGGAACGGGGTAGTAACCGATGACCGCGACTCCTCGGGACGGACGGTCACCGACTCCGGAAGCAGCTCGACACGACCGTGACGACGATCATGGATTCCTCATCACTCGACTCAGGTTCCTCCCAGAACCTGATGTCAGCCGAGTACTTTCCGTCGGTAGAGTCAGCGATGATCTGTGGACTCTTGGAACGGCTGCTATCCGTTCCGTCCTTGGTGATCCGCCAGCCCGACTTCGGCAACTTCTCCCTGAGACGGTCCATCCCTTCCCGCATTCTTTCCACCGGTACGTCGTACAGGCTCCAAGGATGCGGCGCCCGGATCACACCGTCCTCTGACGGGTAGTCGGAGCATGGCGCGACAATCGCACCCGGCTCGGTCACCTTTCCTTGCAGATCCATAATGTCGAGGAGCTCACTCGACTTCTTCTCCGTCTGCGTCTGCATTGTGCCACTGTTCCGCGGTGCCAGATCGCCGCTGTTTTTCTCATCCATCGAGGAACAACCAGACACAATCAAGAAGGAAAGAGAAACCACCCAAGGAATTGACTTCTTATTCAAGGTGCCACTGTCTCCACACGTGGAGCCAGCCTCCCAACAACCCAGCGAGTGACCATCGTTATCCTGATCACGTCACAGTACCGAATAGCCCTTCGCAGCGTGGTCACTTGATGAACAATCAGTCCCGGCCACGAGCGGCGTACGACGCCGAGCCTGTTCAGACCCAGGTGTCGAACCACATCCGGTCCTGCCAGTCGCTCATCGGGATCGGCTCCCCGGTGTAGAGCGGCCAGAAGTAGACGAAGTTCCAGATGATCAGCAGCACCAGCACACCGGAGCCCACCACCCCGAACAGGCGCCGCCGTTCGGTCACCCCCGGCGGCCCCGCCAGCGCGCCGACCAGCATCGCCACCGCGAGGCACAGGAACGGCAGGAAGACCACGGCGTAGAAGTAGAAGATCGTGCGGTCCTGGTACATGAACCACGGAAGGTAGCCGGCCGCCACCCCGCACAGGATCGCCCCGGCTCGCCAGTCCCGGCGCAGCAGCCACCGGTAGAGGGCGTACGCCAGGGCGAAGCACGCAACCCACCACAGCAACGGGGTGCCGAGCGCCAGGACCTCGCGGGCGCAGCCCTCGGCGGCGGTGCAGCCGTCCTCGCCCGCCTTCGGGGACTCGTAGAAGTACGAGACGGGCCGGCCCAGCACGAGCCAGCTCCACGGGTTGGAGTCGTAGGTGTGGCCGGAGGTGAGGTTGACGTGGAACTCGTACACCTCGGCCTGGTAATGCCACAGACTGCGCAGCGGCCCCGGCACCCAACTCCAGCTGCTCTGCGCGCCTTCGTTCTCCGCCCACTGCCGGAAGTGCCCGTCGTCGGTGACGAACCAGCCGGTCCAGGAGACGAGATACGTCAGCAGCACGACCGGTACGAGCGAGACGAAGCCGGGCAGCGCGTCCCTGCGGAGCATCGCCCGGAACGGGCGGCCAGCGCCCGCCGTACGCCGCGCGCCGACGTCCCACAGGACGGTGAGCAGGCCGAAGGCGGCGAGGACGTAGAAGCCGTTCCACTTGGTGGCGCAGGCGAGGCCGAGGCAGAGGCCGGCGGCGATCCGCCAGGGGCGCGCGCCCAGGCCGTAGCGTTCGGCGATCGTGGCGTCCGGTCGGGCCTCCCGACCCACACCGGCTTCCGCGTCCGTACGATCGCCCACGTCCGTACGGGCCTCCGGGTCGGCCGGCAGGGCTGCCGCGAGTCGCGCGCGGGTGCGGTCCCGGTCGACGAGCAGGCAGCCGAAGGCGGCCAGCACCCAGAACATCACCACCAGGTCCAGCAGGGCGACCCGGCTCATCACGAAGTGCAGCCCGTCCACGGCCATCAGCCCGCCGGCGAGGCAGCCGAGCAGCGTGGAGCGCAGCAGCCGGCGGCCGATCCGGCAGAGCAGGAACACCGAGAGGGTGCCGAGCAGCGCGGTCATGAACCGCCACCCGAACGGATCGAGGCCCCACATCCACTCGCCGAGCCCGATGATCCACTTACCCACCGGCGGGTGTACGACGTACGAGGCGGCGTCCGACAGCGGGACGCTCCCGGAGTCGGACAGGATGGCCTTGTCCGCCTTGTCCGGCCAACTGCCCTCGTAACCCAGCTGATAGAGGGACCAGGCGTCCTTCGCGTAGTACGTCTCGTCGAATATCACCGCGTGCGGCGAGCCCAGCCGCCAGAACCGCAGCACCCCGGCGACCAGCGCCACCAGCGCCGGCCCGAGCCATCCGGACCAACGGGTCAGCCAGTCCGCGAGGCGGGGCGGGCAGCCGAGCCGGACGGGCAGTCGGTTCGAGGGCGCGGGGTACGGCCGTACCAGCCGCTGGGTGACTCCCTGCCGGGGCAGTGGCGCGTAGCCGTACCGGCGCAGCCGCGCCAGCCAGTTGGTCGGCTCCGTGCCGGTGCTGTCGGCGCCAGTGCTGTCGGCGCCGGTGCTGCCCGTGGCGCCGGGTTCGGCCTCGGTGGCGGGGTGGCTGGTGGTCACCGGGACATCGTAGGGAACCATGGCGGTCCGACGCCCACCACCACTGCCAGGATGTTGCCCGTGGAATCCGGAACCCTCGTCCTCGCCGGCACGCCCATCGGCGACCCCGACGACGCGCCGCCCCGCCTGGCCGCCGAGCTCGCCGAGGCGGACATCATCGCCGCCGAGGACACCCGCCGGCTGCGCCGGCTGGCCGGTGCCCTCGGGGTACGCCCCACGGGGCGGGTGCTGTCGTACTTCGAGGGGAACGAGTCGTCCCGTACGCCCGAGCTGGTGGAGGCGCTGGCCTCGGGAGCCCGGGTGCTGCTGGTCACCGACGCGGGCATGCCCTCCGTCTCGGACCCGGGCTACCGCCTGGTCGCCGCCGCCGTACGGCGCGAGCTGCGGGTCACCGCGCTGCCGGGGCCGTCCGCCGTCCTCACCGCGCTGGCGCTGTCCGGGCTGCCGGTGGACCGGTTCTGCTTCGAGGGTTTCCTGCCGCGCAAGTCGGGCGAGCAGCTGGCCCGGCTGCGGGAGGTGGCGACGGAGCGGCGCACCCTGGTCTATTTCGTGTCACGGCATCGGTTGCGCCAGGCGCTGTCCGCGATGGCCGAGGTCTTCGGCGCGGACCGCCCGGCAGCGGTGTGCCGGGAGCTGACCAAGACCTACGAGGAGGTACGCCGCGGCCCGCTGGGCGAGTTGGTCACGTGGGCGGACGGGGACGTGCGTGGCGAGATCACTGTCGTGGTCGCCGGCGCTCCCGAGGCGGACGGCACGGAGCTGGTCCCGGCGGAGCTGGCCCGCCGGGTCGCGAACCGTGAGGAGGCGGGCCAGCGGCGTAAGGAGGCCATCGCGGCGGTCGCCGAGGAGGCTGGGGTGCCGAAGCGTACGGTCTTCGACGCGGTGGTCGCGGCGAAGCAGCGAGCGGAAGGGCGGCCGGCGGAATAGGGGCGCGTGCCCCTACGGTGCGGGCGGTCGGGCCAGGCGTACGGGCGACCGGGCGGGGCCTCGTGAACCGGCGCGGCGGACGGGCGCTGAACCGGGGCGGGCGCGACGCCCGTACCAAGCGCGGGGCAAAGGACTAGCCTGGAAGGTAAAGCTCGAACCGCAGAGCAGGACACACTCCCTCTATACGGACCAAAACTGCCCCAACAACGCAGCCTGGGGGCTGCGCGGGAGCGAACCGAGGAGTCCACTGGGTGTGGTCAGCTGTCTGCTCGTAGGAAGGAGCCGCCATGGATGAGGTCAGTGCCCGGACACGGCACACCAGCACGCTCGGCGAGGACTCGGACGACACCGCCCACGAGGCGTACAGCTTCGCGTGCATGAAGTGTGGCTACGGCTGGGAGCAGACGTACGACATCGAGCACCGCACCGGCCCGGACGGCGAGCCCATCGTGACCTACTACTCGGACGGGCGTCGGGTCCCGTCGCCGCTCACCCAACCCACCTGCGTCAACTGCGACGGGCACCTGCTGCGGATCATGCGGTCCGGCAGGGTGGCCGCCGCCGAGAGCGCGCAGTCGGGCGGCTGACGCGCGCCGGCGCCGGCCTGCCCCACGGCGTACCGGCGCCCGTACGGGAGACGGCCGCCGGTGGGGCGGGGTGGGGCCGGAGCGGGCCGCCTATCATCACGGTATGCCGAACACCGCCCGATCCGTGCCTCCGCCGCTGCCCGAGCCTCTCCCGGTGCCGGTCGCGGACTCGCACACGCACCTGGACATGCAGGAACCCTCGGTCGAGGAGGCGCTGCGGCAGGCAGCAGCGGTCGGCGTGGAGACCGTCGTGCAGATCGGCTGTGACCTGGAACGGGCCCGCTGGGCCACGCGGCTCGCGGCCGAGCAGCCGGCGGTGCACGCGGCCGTGGCCCTGCATCCGAACGAGGCGCCACGGATCGCGGCGGACGGCGGTCCGGAAGCGCTGGACGAGGCCCTGGAGGAGATCGCGCGGCTTGCCGAGCTGCCGCAGGTGCTGGCCGTGGGAGAGACCGGGCTGGACCACTTCCGTACGGACGAGGCCGGGCAGGCGGAGCAACGACGTTCCTTCCGGGCGCACATCGCGCTGGCGAAGCGGCTGGACAAGGCGCTGGTGATCCACGACCGGGACGCGCACGCGGACGTGCTGCGCGTCCTGCGGGAGGAGGGCGCGCCGGAGCGGACCGTCTTCCACTGCTACTCCGGCGACGCGGACATGGCCGAGGTGTGCGCGGAGAACGGCTGGTTCATGTCCTTCGCCGGGAACGTCACCTTCAAGAACGCCCAGTCCCTGCGGGACGCGCTCGCCGTCGCGCCGCCTGAGCTGGTGCTGGTGGAGACGGACGCGCCGTTCCTGACCCCCACGCCGTATCGCGGACGACCCAACGCGCCGTATCTGATCCCGGTCACGCTGCGCGCGATGGCCGAGGTCCGGGACGTGCCGGTGGAGACGCTGGCGGAGCAGGTGGCGGGCAACACGGCGCGCGCGTTCGGCTACCAGCGGCCCTGAGCGGTTCCGCGAGGCGGGCGCGAACGCGGACACTGCTCGCGAACCCGGGCGGAGGCGGGCGCGAACGCGGACACTGCTCGCGCGCCCCGTAAGCTGCACGGGTGAGTTCCGCCCCCGAGCCCGCCGACCCGGGCGACCCCGCCGAGCAGGCCGAGCAAACCCGCCAGGCCGACCAGGCCGGCCCCGTCGAGCAGCCCGACCCCGCCGATCCGCTGCTGGGCGCCGCCGACGTACGCACGCTCGCCGCCGCCCTGGGCGTACGGCCCGCGAAGCAGCGCGGCCAGAACTTCGTCATCGACGCGAACACCGTCCGCCGTATCGTGCGGACCGCGGAGGTCCGCCCGGACGACGTCGTGCTGGAGGTCGGCCCCGGCCTCGGCTCGCTCACCCTGGCGCTGCTGGAGTCCGCCTCCTCGGTGGTCGCCGTGGAGGTGGACGCCGTGCTGGCCGAGGCTCTGCCGGACACGGTACGGCGGCGGCTGCCCGGCCGGGCCGAACGGTTCAGCCTCGTACGGGCGGACGCGCTGCGAGTGCGGGAACTCCCCGGGCCGGCGCCCACCGCGCTGGTCGCCAACCTGCCGTACAACGTGGCGGTGCCCGTCCTGCTGCACCTGCTGGAGACCTTCCCCGGTATCCAACGCACCCTGGTCATGGTGCAGTCCGAGGTGGCCGACCGACTGGCTGCGGCGCCGGGCTCCCGGATCTACGGAGTGCCCTCGGTGAAGGCGGCCTGGTACTGCGAGGTACGCCGCGCGGGCGCGGTGGGGCGTACGGTCTTCTGGCCCGCGCCCCATGTCGACTCCGGGCTGGTCGCGCTCCGGCGACGGGTGCCGCCGGTCACCACCGCCACCCGGGCTGAGGTGTTCGCCGTCGTCGACGCGGCCTTCGCGCAGCGCCGCAAGACGCTACGGGCCGCGCTGGCGGGCTGGGCCGGCTCCGCGACAGCGGCCGAGGCCGCGCTGACGGCGGCCGGGATTCCCGCCCGGGAGCGGGGAGAGGCACTGACCGTGGACGACTTCGCCCGCATCGCGGAACAGCTGCCCGCCCGCTCGCCGGCCGAGCGGCGGCGGGGAACGGGAGAGAACCCATGACCGGCACCGTCACCGCGCGGGTAGCGGCCAAGGTGAACGTCCAGCTCGCCGTCGGCGGCCGACGCCCGGACGGCTTCCACGACCTGGCGAACGTCTTCCTGGCCGTCGGGCTGTACGACGAGGTCAGCGCCACCCCGGCGGACACGCCGCGGATCAGCGTCAGCGGCCCGTACGCCGAGCGGGTGCCGCTGGGCGACAGCAACCTGGCGGCTCGCGCCGCCACCGCGCTCGCCACCTGGCACGGCCTGCCGGCGCCGGGCGTACACCTGCACATCGCGAAGGACATCCCGGTCGCGGGTGGCATGGCGGGTGGCAGCGCGGACGCGGCCGGGGCGCTGCTGGCCTGTGACGCGCTGTGGGGCACCCGTACGCCGCGCGAGCAACTGCTGGAGCTGGCCGCCGAGTTGGGCTCCGACGTGCCGTTCGCGCTGCTGGGTGGCGCGGCCCTGGGGCGTGGGCGGGGCGAGCGGCTGGCTCCGCTGCCGGTCGGGGACACGCTGCACTGGGTGTTCGCCCTCGCCGACGGCGGGCTGGCCACCCCGGCCGTCTACCGCGAGTGCGACCGGCTGCGGGAGGCGTCCGGCGGCGGTGCCACGGTCACCGACCTGCCCGCGCCCGAGCCCTCCCGCGCGCTGCTGGACGCGCTCGGCGCGGGTGACGCGAGGGCCCTGGGCGCGGCCCTGACCGGCGATACGGACACGGCGGGCGCTGCGGACCGTACGACCCAGGCGACCGGCCTGCCGCGGTGCGTCAACGAACTACAGCCCGCCGCCCTCTCCCTGTATCCCGCCCTCGCCGACACCCTGGCCACCGGAGACGCCGCGGGCGCGCTGGCCGGTCTGGTCTCCGGGTCCGGCCCGACCTGCGCGTTCCTGGTACCGGACGTCGAGTCGGCGGACGCGGTCGCGGCGGCCTTGCTGGGCTCCGGCACCTGCCGGGACGTCCGTACGGCGACCGCCCCGGCAGCGGGCGCGACCCTGCTGGGCTGACACGGCGGCACCGGCCGGGAGACCGTACGGCCGTCCCGCTCGGAGCCTGAGTCAGTCGCCGGTCTCCCCCAGCAGTGCCCGGCGCAGGCCCAGGTTGCTGTTCAGCAGGCCGCCGTCCACCGGCAGGGTGACCCCGGTGATCCAGGAGGCGTCCGGGGAGGCGAGGAACGCGACGGCCGCGGCGATGTCGTCCGGCCGCCCGACCCGGCCCAACGGGTACTCCGTCGCGGCCCGTTCCAGCGCGGGCCGCCGGTCGTCCCAGGCGTGGGTGGCGACCGTTCCCGGCGCGACCAGGTTGACCCGCACCCCGCGCGCGGCACCGCGGCCCGCCAACGTCCTGGTCAGCCCGGCCAGTCCGGCCTTGGCGGCGCTGTAGGAATGGTTGCCGAAGTCCTGCTCGCCGTTTACCGAGCCGATGTTGACGATGGCGCCCCGCCCCTCGGCCGCGGCCAGATGCGGCATGGCCGCGCGGGCACAGCGGAACGGTCCGTTCAGCGTGGCGTCGAGGTCCCGCAGCCAGTCCTCGTCCGTCTCGTCCTCGAAGAGCGCCGCGTCCTTGCCGCACGCGTACGCGTTGTTCACCAGCACGTCCAGCCCGCCGTAGAGCCGTACGGCATGCTCCACCGCGTCGTCCACCGCGGACCGTCGGGTCACGTCGCATGCCAGGCCGGCGGCGTCCCCGCCCAGTTCGCGGATGGCGCGTGCGGCGTCCGCCGCCCGCTCGCCGTCCAGATCGGTGACCAACACCCGCGCGCCCTCCGCCGCGAGCCGTCGCGCGATGGCCTCGCCAATGCCCCGTCCCGCGCCGGTGACCAGCGCGGCGTACCCAGCAACTCGCCTCATCGGCCCAGCATAAGAGCGTCCGGCGGTGGGTGAGTGGGAAAAGGAGGGTGTCGGTGCCCAAGTCCGGCCAAGGCGGCGGAGGGAGGCGGCCGGAGGCGCTGTCGACCGACGACGACGGGGTCGGGCATCGGCGTACGCCCCGCCTGCCCGGGGTGTCCCTCACCTCCCGCCGGATGCTCCAAGGAGCGCGGGGACGATCCGTACCGGCCACGCGGGAGCCCGGCCCCCATGTGCCGGGCGCCCGTACGCGGGCTCAGCGGTCGAGGCAGCCGCGCAGCGCCCGTAGCACCGCCTGGGTGCGCGGATCGGAGGTCACCGACTGCTGCATGGCGGCGGTGACATACCCGAAACCCACGCCCGACTCCGGGTCCGCGAAAGCCAGCGACCCGCCACGGCCCGGGTGTCCGAAGGAGCCCGGACCGAGCATCGGCGAGGCCGGACTGTGCAGCATGAAGCCCGGGCCGAACCGGGTGGGCACGACCAGTACGCGATCCGGACCGACGGATTCCGCAGTACTCGCGGCGGCGAGCGTCCCCGGCGTGAACAGCCGGGGCGTCCCGTCCTCCAGCGGGCCGAGCAGCATGGCGTAAAAGGCGGACAGCGCACGCGCGGTGCCGATCCCGGCCGCGCCAGGCAGCCCGGAGGCGCGGTAGGCCGGGTGGTTCTCGTCGGTCGGCGGCTGGTCGGCGGCGGTGTTCGCGGTCGCGCCGGCAGCCGGGCCCGCGGCTGGGCCGACGACGGCACCGGGGCCAGCCGTACGGGCGAGGTCCACCGCGCCGAAGGCCCGGCGGGTCAGCGACCCCGGGTCCCGATAGGCGTGCGTCACCGTCGACTTGGGCCGCACCCGCGGTCCGCTCCCGGCCACCGGCGCGGGCGCCGGCACGCTCCGCAGTCGGGCCGTACGGGACGCCACGGCGGACGGCGGGCCGAAGTGCAGGTCCAGGCCCAGCGGTCGGGTCAGCTCCTCAGTGAACCATCGCCCCAGCGTCCGCCCGGTCACCCGCAGCACCAACTCGTCCAACAGCCAACTGAAGGTGTGCGGGTGATAGCCGTGCGCCGCGCCCGGTTCCCATACGGGCGGCTGCGCGGCGACCGCGCGCGGACCGCTGACGCCGTCCACCGCCTCGGCCAGGCTCAGCGGCCGGTCGAGCACCGGCACGCCCGCACGATGCGCGAGCAACTGCCGTACGCTCACCCGATCCTTGCCGGCGGCACGGAACTCCGGCCAGTACGCGGCGACGGGCGCGTCCAGGTCCAGCGTGCCGCGCTGCTGGAGCAGCTGTGGCACGGCCGCTGCCGGGCCCTTGCTGGCGGAACGCAGCAGCGCGACGGTGTCCGCGGTCCACGGCTGCGGCTGCTCCCCGCGCGGGGCGCTTCCCGTCGTCCCGAGCGCGGCGCCCGTGTCACCGCACCGCTCGCCGCCCCACAGGTCCACGACGAGACGTCCGTCCTGGTGGACGGCGAGCGCGGCGCCCGTGTCACCGCGCTCGGTGAAGTTTGCCGCGAACGCGTCCCGGACGGGCTGGAAACCGTCGGCCGTGGTGCCCTCCACACGCGCTCGGTTCGCCTCCGGGCGCTCGAACCCGGTGTCGACACTCCTCGACGCTGCACTCGCTCGCACGCTCGCTCCGTTTGGTCTCGTCACTTTCAACATCGGCGCGCCCGTCCCCTCGGCCTCCGGCTTGGGGAGACCCCATGCTCACTCGCGGGGCACCCACGGAACTCCGGACAGGCGGTCGGGTCGTCCGGAGGGCGAGCGGACTCCATGGGCACGAGCCGTACCCACAGAACCCGGAACAGGGCGGCAAGCGAACCCGCCAAGGCGATCGGCTGCCGGTGCGGTTAACCGCTGGTCTTTCGGGGCACCCCGGGGGAACGTGCCCGTGGCGGGGCGGTTCACCCCGATCGTACGCCGCTTGTGGTGCAGCTCACCCCGTCCGTGTCGTGACTCGTGACGGGCCCGGCGCGTCTGACAGGGCAAGAGGGAACAGGACCGACGGCGGGGCTCGTTCCCCCTTCACCCGCACAACCAGAGGAGAACCGGATGTCCGATGTGCTCGTGCAGCCCGTTCAGGCCCGGCTCATCGTCCGCACGACTGCCGCGCTCCCGCTGACCGCCGTACTGCGCTACGACCGCGCCGACCCGCTCGCGATCCATGCCAGCTTCCCCGCCGAATCCTCCCTGGACGGCGCGGAGGTGGACTGGGTGTTCGCTCGGGAGCTCCTGCGCGCCGGATTGCACGCGCCGGCGGGCGACGGCGACGTCCGACTGTGGCCGGGCGGCCGAGTCCACACGATGCTCGAGTTGCACACCCCCGAGGGCATGGCGCTGGTCGAGCTGCGCCGCGCCGAACTCCGGTACTTCCTGCGGCGCTGTGACGCGGCCGTGCCGCGCGGGCAGGAAGACCTCGGCGGTGATCTCGACAGCGGGCTCGCCGCGTTGCTGGGCGGCGTCTGACGGCTCAGACGACCCTGTCCGGCCCTGCCCCGCCCGGCACGACACGTCGAGCGGCCCGGCCCCGGAACTGTTCCCGGGCCGGGCCGACTTGGGAGTGAGGGGCCCGAACGACGCGGCCTACCTCACACCACGGGTCTCACACCCCGCTGTGCTCGTGCTGACGCGAGGGCGGGAGCGGCTGGTCGTCCGGTTTCTCGTCCGACCGCCCGCTGGGCTGGCTGAGTTGTTCGCGGAGTTTCTCGCCCTCCACGTCCACGTTGGGCAGGATCCTGTCCAGCCACCCTGGCAGCCACCACGCCTTCTCGCCCAACAGGCCCAGTACGGCCGGCACCACGGCCATCCGGACGACGAACGCGTCGAAGAGGATCGCGATCGCCAGCCCGAAGCCCATCATCTTGATCATCGAGTCAGCCGCGCCGATGAAGCCCGCGAAGACGCTGATCATGATCACCGCGGCCGCGCTGACCACCCTGGCGCCCAGCTTGAAGCCGGAGACCACGGCCTGGCCCGGGTCCTCTCCGTGGACGTACGCCTCCCGCATCCGGGTCACCAGGAACACCTCGTAGTCCATGGCGAGCCCGAAGATCACCCCGACCATGAAGATCGGCATGATGCTCATGATCGGCCCGGTCTGCTCCACGCCGATCAGCTCGGCCGCCCAGCCCCACTGGAACACCGCGACCACCGCGCCCAGCGCCGCCAGCACGGACAGCAGGAAGCCGAGCGCCGCCTTCAGCGGCACCAACACGGAGCGGAAGACCAGGATCAGCAGCACGAACGCCAGTCCCACCACCAGCGAGAGGTACGGCACCAGCGCGTCACTCATCACCTGCGAGAAGTCGATGGCCACCGCGGTAGTCCCGCTGACCAGCATCTTCGTACCGTGGTTGGCTTCGACGCCGCTCGCTTCGGCACGGATGTCGTGCACGATGTCCTCGGTCGCGGCATCGCCTGGGGCCGTCTTGGGAATCGCCATGATGGTCGCGGTGTCGCCGGCCTCGTTGAACGTCGCGGGCGCCACCGCGACGACGCCCTCCACGTCGGCGACGGTCTGACCGATCTCCTGGGCCGCGGTCTTCGGGTCGTCGCTCTGCCGGGTGTCCAGCACCACCATCAGCGGACCGTTGAAGCCCGGCCCGAAGGACTCGGACAGCATGTCGTACGCCTTGCGCTGGGTGGTGTCGGTGGGCTGGTTGCCCTCGTCCGGTAGGCCCAGCGTCATGCTGGACACCGGCACGGCGATCACGCCCAGCCCCAGTACGGCCGTCACCAGCACCATGATCGGCCGGCGCAGCACGAACTGGGCCCAGCGGGTCCCCGCCTTGGGCTTCGCGTCCGGATCCGCGCCGGGCACGCCGGTCTCCGGGTTGGCGGCGCGTACCTTGCGGCCGAAGATCCGCTTGCCGACCAGGCCGAGCGCCGCGGGCACCAGCGTGATGGCGACGAGCACCGCGATGACCACGGTCGCCGCCGCGGCCAGACCCATCTTGGTGAGCAACGGGATGTTGACGACGGCGAGTCCGGCCAGCGCGATCACGACGGTGAGGCCGGCGAAGACCACCGCCGATCCGGCGGTGCCCACTGCGCGGCCGGCGGCCTCCTCCCGGTCGCGGCCCTCCATCAGCTCCGCGCGGTAGCGCGAGGCGATGAACAGCGCGTAGTCGATGCCGACCGCCAGGCCGATCATCATCGCCAGCGTGGAGGTGGTGGCCGACAGGCCGAGGGTGGCCCCCAGCGCGGCGATGGACGCGATGCCGATCCCGACCCCGACCAGCGCGGTGAGCAGCGGCAGGCCGGCGGCGACGAGCGAGCCGAAGGTGAGGACCAGTACGACGGCTGCGACCCCGATGCCGATGATCTCGCCGTTGCCCATGTCGGGTTCGACGAAGAGCGCGTCACCGCCGGTCTCCACGGTGAGCCCGGCGTCGCGGGCCTCCTGGGCGACCTTCTCGATGTTGTCCCGGGTCTCGTCGGTGAGTTCGTTGGTGGGCACCTCGTAGCTGACGACGCTGTAGGCGACGTCGCCCTGGCCCCGCTCGCTGATCGCGCCGCTCTCGGGCACGAACGGGTCGGCGACAGACGCCGTCTGCTCGCCCTTCAGCCCCTCGACGGCCTCGCGTACGACGGTCTTGTGCTCGGTCGCGGTGATCTTCTCGCCGTTCGGGGCCTTGAAGACCATCCGCGCGGACGCGCCACCGGCCGCCGCTTCGGGGAAGCGCTCCTCCATGAGGTCGAAGGCTTCCTGGGACTCCGTGCCGGGCAGGGCGAAGTCGTCTTCGGGTGGCGAGGAGGCGGTGGACGCACCCGCCCCCGCGGCCACGAGCAGCGCCACCCACAGGAGGGCGACGATGCCGCGGCGCCGGAAGGCGAGTCTTCCTAGCTTGTACAGAAGCGTTGCCACAGGGCTGGTTCTCCGGTCTTGGCTCGCAGGAACAGTGTCAGTCCACGCCAAAAGACGCTAGCTCCTATGAAATGGATGAGCCGTCGGCGGATGTGCGACGCACGTCACAAGTTGCCGTGCCGGATTCACCCAGAAAAATGGGAGAGGTGACTGCTTGCGGACCCTATCTCCGGTTTCCTCACCTGCACGGTGACCTCATCTGCTTCAGCAGCGAGGACGACCTCTGGGTGGCCCCGCTCGCTGTCGAGGCCGACGGGCGCGCCCAGGCCACCCGCCCCGCCGACGAGCCGAGCGAGCGGGCCTGGCGGCTCACCGTGGACCGTACACGCGTCGGCCACCCCCGCTTCGCCCCGGACGGCCGGCACATCGCCTTCACCACCTGGCGCAGCCTGGACCCGGAGATCCACCTCGCACCCGTCGCCGGCGGCCCGGCACGCCGGCTGACCTACTGGGGCTCGTCGGACACCAGGGTCTGCGGCTGGACACCACCGGACGATTCGGGTGACTCGGATATCCTCGCCGTCGCCTCACACGGCCAGCCCTTCCCGCACTTCACCTGGTCCTACCGGGTGCCGACCGGGGGCGGCCCCGGCAGCCAGCTGCCCTGGGGGCCGGTCACCCACCTCGCGATGAGTTCCCGGCACCCGCCCACGGAACGCCAGACGCTGCTGCTCGCGGGCGCCGCGCCGCACGAGCCGGCTTCCTGGAAGCGCTACCGGGGCGGCGCCCAGGGCCGGTTGTGGCTGCTCGGCGAGCGGCTGCTGCCCGGGCTGGACGGCCACCTGGACTGCCCGATGTTCGTACGCGACCGGATCGCCTTCCTCTCCGACCACGAGGGCGTCGGCAACCTCTACAGCTGTCTGCCGGACGGCACCGACCTGCGCCGGCACACCGACCACGCCGACTTCTACGCCCGCCACGCCGCCACCGACGGCGAGCGCGTCATCTACCAGTGCGCCGGCGAACTCTGGCTCGTCACCGACCTCTCCCCCGACGGCGTCCCCCACCGGCTGCGGGTACGCCTGGGCGGTCCGCGCACCGGCCGCCGTACGCACCAGGTGCCGGCCGCCACCCATATCGACTCCCTCGCCGCCGACCACACCGGCCGGGCCAGCGCCGTCTGCGTACGCGGCAGCCTGTACTGGCTCACCCACCGGGACGGTCCGGCCCGCAGCATCGCCGACACCCCCGGCGTACGCGTACGGCTGCCCGCGATGCTCGGGGACACCGGCCGGATCGCGTACGTCACCGACGCCGAGGGCGAGGACGCGCTGGAGATCGCGGACCTGCCACGGGCCACCCGCCCGCGCAGCCCGCGGCGCGTGGCGCCCGGGGAGTTGGGCCGGGTGCAGGAGCTGACCGCGGCGCGGGACGGCGACTCGGTCGCGGTCGCCACGCACGACGGCCGGCTGCTGCTGGTGGACATCCGGGACGCCGAGGACGGCGGCCCCGCCGCGGGCGGCAGCCGGGTGACGGAGGTGATCCGCTCGGTCAACGGGCCCGTACGGGACCTCGCCTACTCCCCCGACTCGCAGTGGCTGGCCTGGGCACAGCCCGGAGTGGGGCGCTCACTGAGCCAGATCAAGATCGCGCGGCTGGGCACCGAGCCGACGCTGCTCGACGTGACCGACGGCAGGTTCGAGGACGAGCAGCCGGTGTTCACCGAGGACGGCCGCTATCTCGCCTTCCTGTCCTGGCGGGGCTTCGACCCGGTGTACGACGTGCACACCGGCGACCTGTCGTTCCCGCTGGGCTGCCGGCCGTACCTGGTTCCGCTGTCCTCGGCGACGCTCTCGCCCTTCGCGCTCTCCCCGGACGGACGGCCAGCCGCCGGGGGCCTGGACCCGCAGGACACCGCGATGGAGAACGGCACCGTGCTGGTCGAGTCCGAGGGCCTGAGCAGCCGGGTCACGCCCTTCCCGGTCACGGCGTCCAAGTACTCCGCGTTGTGCCCGGTCAGCGGCGGCGGCCTGGTCTGGCTGCGGTACCCGATCTCCGGGGTGCTCGGCGAGACCTTCGCCAACCCGGCGGACACCTCTGGCCGCCCGACCCTCGAGCACTTCGACATGATCAAGGCGAAACGCACCGAACTCACCGGCTACGCCGACTGGTTCTCGGTGAGCGGCGACGGTTCCCGACTGGTGCTGAGCGACAGCGGCGACCTGCGGGTGGTGCCGGCGTACGAGCCGCCGGACTCCGACTCCGTCACGCACATCGACCTCCGCCGCATCATGCACGAGGTGGACCCGGCGGCCGAGTGGCGCCAGTGCTTCGAGGAGGCCGGCCGGATCATCCGGGCGTACTTCTGGGAGCCGGGCATGTGCGGCATCGACTGGGACGCCATGCTGGCGCAGTACCGCCCGCTGGTGGAGAAGGTGGCCTCGCCGGGCGAGTTCGCGGACCTGCTGCGGGAACTCCTCGGTGAGTTGGGCACCTCGCACGCGTACGTCACCTCCGCGCGCCGTGACGAGGGCCCGCCGCACTACCAGCGGCCGATCGGCCTGCTGGGCGCCAACTTCTCCCGTACGGAGGCCGGCGAGTGGCAGCTCACACGCATCCTGCCCGGCAACTCCTCGGACTCTCGGGCACGTTCGCCGCTGGCCGGCTCCGGCATCCGGGAGGGCGCGACGCTCACGCACGTCGACGGCCGCCCGGTGGACCCCGTCGAGGGGCCGGCGCCGCTGCTGACGGCGGCCGGCGGCACGACCGTGGAACTGACCTTCTCCCGCTCCGACCCGGAGCGCCCGCCGCGCCGGATCGCGATCGTGCCGCTGGTGAACGAACGTCCGCTGCGCTACCAGGACTGGGTGTCCCGCCGACGCGCGGTCGTACGCGAACTGAGCGGCGGCCGGTGCGGCTACCTGCACATCCCCGACATGGGCGGCTCCGGCTGGGCGCAGTTCAACCGGGACCTGCGGATGGAGATGTCCCGGCCCGCGCTGATCGTGGACGTACGCGGCAACGCCGGCGGGCACATCAGCGAGTTGGTGGTGGAGAAGCTGACCCGGGAGATCCTGGGCTGGGACCTCACCCGGGACGCCCAGCCGGTGAGCTACCCGAGCAACGCGCCACGCGGTCCCGTCGTGGCCCTGGCGGACGAGGCGACCGCCTCCGACGGCGACATGATCACCGCGGTGTTCCGGCTGCTCGGGCTGGGGCCGGTGGTGGGCAGCCGTACGTGGGGCGGGGTGGTCGGGATCACCGGTCGCCACCGGCTCAACGACGGCACGGTGATCACGGTGCCGATGAACGCAGCCTGGTTCGACGCGTACGGCTGGTCCGTGGA
Organism: Streptomyces oceani; assembly: GCF_001751245.1. GTDB lineage: Bacteria > Actinomycetota > Actinomycetes > Streptomycetales > Streptomycetaceae > Streptomyces > Streptomyces oceani. The sequence continues at coordinate 21,222 of NZ_LJGU01000103.1, read as the reverse complement.
GAACCACGGTGTCAGTCCGGACATCGAGGTCGTCCGGACCCCGCTGGACTGGGGCGAGGGCCGGCACAGCGTACTGCGGGAGGGCGTACGGGTCGCGCTGGAGCGACTCGAGGAGCACCCGGCCGCGACGCCCCCGGACTACGCCGAGGTGCCGGATCTGCGTCGTCCGTCACTGCCGCCCCGGGGCGGGGGCGAGTGACCCGAGAAGCGCGGAGTTTCGTCCGCGATGCGGCGATTTGATGACTGTGTCAGCCTGAGGAGTGTTACGGGCTTATCGGGCTTTATGCCCTTCCGTATCTCCAACCTTCCCGGCCCTTTCGGGCTTCCGTTCCTCGCGCCTTGGAGTGATGTGACCGTGGGTATCTCAGACCAGTTCGACGACAAGTCCAGCGAGTACGAGTCCGAGCGGCGGGCCGACGAGGCGCGGCAGCGCGGACGCCAGCAGGAGGACGACAGTCAGCGCGGCACCCAGGAGGAGCGGGAGAGCCGCCGCATGGAGGACGAGGGGGGCATGAGCGGCGGCGACCAGCGCTCCATGGAGGAGCACGGCGGCGGGATGGGCGAACACTCCGGAGGCACCGGCCAGCGGGAGCAGCGTGGCGAGCGCGGCGGGATGGACGAGGAGACCCGGGAGCGTGGCCGTACGGCCTGGGAGGAGGACGAGGACGACGAGGGCATGGCCTTCTGAGTGCCGTCCTGAACGGACCTGGTACGCACGTGCCGCGACCGCGGGCACCCCGGCAGGGGTGCCCGCGGTCACAGCACCCCGTCAGGGGTGCCCGCAGTCGCAGCACCCCGGCGGGGGTGCCCGTCGGAGGCCAGTGCGTCAGCGCGCCGAGCGCTCCTTCTCGTGCGCCTCCCCGCCCGCGCCGACCAGTCCGGTACGCATCGCGGACTCGGCCAGCCTGGGCTCGAAACGCGCCTTCTCGTTCGAACCGGCACGTTGCCATGCCGCCAATGTTGGGAATGCAGCGGTGAGGCGGCGTACCAGGGGATCGCAGCGAGCTTGCGTCCCTATTGCTAAGACCCGCGCAAGTCAGCTCGTGGCGTTGCGCGCCACTTGGGAGTCAACTCCGTTCTTCAACACGTCGCAGGTGTGCTGGAATTCGTCCATCAGTCGACTCGCCTCTGCCATGAGAATTCCGTACGGCTTGGCAGGATCACTGAGGGGCACTGACCGTTCTTGGGCCTCTCTTTCCAGCTGATCGCGACACTCTTGAGCTTCTTGAGCAGACTCACACAGTTCAACGGACTGCTGGCGAAGCTGGCCCTCGTTGATCTCACTCAGCAGTCCGGCGATGCGTGCGAGAGAGGCCAGGAAGTCGCCGTAGGCGCGGACGAAATCGAGATGGCCTTGGCTGCCATCAGCGTCATGCCACTGGTCGAAACTGCGGGCCATGGACGCCACCTGGTAGGTGACCCGTTCCAAAGCGTCGACGACAGCCTGGTAGCCGGCGAAGGAACCAGGTACCCGGTGATTGCGCAGCAGGCGACGTGGATTGTAAAGCGTGCTTTCCCATGCGGTCTGTACAGACGCCTGGGCCTGAGAACTGACCGACCCCAGTTGTGCAGCGCGCCGCCGCCAATGCTGGGTACGTTCTTCGTCCAGTTCACCTTCACGCAGCGCCGCGTACATGTCACTCACCAGCTCGCACAACGAGTGAGCGAGAGTGTGTATGCCGTACTCGCCACTCCGGTATCGCATCGGCGGAATTATCAACACATTCACGACCACGCCCACCCCGCAGCCGATGAGAACCAGCAGAATGATCTGACCCAACTGCGTCCACCTGTCCGACGCCGAAACAGCTGCCACATAGGTGGAGAAGGCAAAAAACGCCGCCGTCACAACCTGAGATCCCTGAGATCCCAGTCGACGCCATCGACCGATCAACAACGCAGCAAACGTCACCATCACGAACGTGAACAAGTGAGGGCCCGCGAGAAACCCCAGAACCCCCTGCATGAGGACACCCGACGAAACCGCTCCCATATAGCGCAGGGCTTGCAAGAGTGACTGGTAGACGGTCACCTGCATAATCAACACCGCTGAGAACGGCGCGAATGCGGGGGACTGCGCCCCGAGCACATCGCTCCCGATAACCCACGCGACAGCAGCAGCCAGGGTGCTCTTGCAGATCAGAGCGAGAGTTTGTCGCTCATGACCATCCGATCCGACCGCGCGGTGGAGCCACTGCCGCGCCCGGGCCGAACTACCTTGCGCGGCCGCGTGCGTACGTTGTGATGAGACATCGGCCTCGCTCATCAACTGACCTCCACCGGGGTGCTCAGCCACCATGTGGCGTGGCGCCATGTGAGTACCCCGTCGCTACGAGACCATTCCAGGAATCAGCACAGCAGCCCGTGTTGACGACCTTGCCAGCCGAATCCCTTCCTCACCCGACGACAGGGACCACCGTGGGGCATCGACCCATACAGCTCAGCGCGCCGAGCGCTCCTTCTCGTCCGCCTCCCCGCCCGCGCCGACCAGTCCGGTACGCATCGCGGACTCGGCCAGCCTGGGCTCGAAGCGTGCCATCTCGCGTTGCCCCACCGCGCCGATCACCGAGGGCAGCCAGCCGCGCATACCCTGCATGCCGCGCAGCCACCACTGTCCGTAGACATGGTGCGAGCGACGTTCGATCCCCTCCACCATGCGGTCGACGGCGGGGCCGAGCGGGTAGGTCTTGTTCGCCGGCCAGGGCAGCCGGTCCCGCAACTCCCGCATCACCTCGTCCTCGTCCGCGCCGCGCACCATGTCGGTGTCGGTCCAGCTCAGATAGCCGACCCCGACCCGTACACCCCTGTGCCCGACCTCGGCACGCAGACAGTGGGCGAACGCCTCGACCCCGGACTTGGACGCGCAGTACGCGCTCATCATCGGCGCCGGCGTGATGGCGGCAAGCGAGGCGACCTGGAGGAAGTAGCCGCGGGAGGCGAGGAGCAGCGGCAGGAAGGCACGGGCGGTGACCGTGCCACCGACGAGGTTGACCTCGATCACCCGCCGCCAGCTGTCCGGGTCGGAGTCCGCGAACGGCCCGCCGGACGCGACCCCGGCGTTGGCCACCACCACGTCCACCTTGCCGAAGCGTTCCTTGACCTCGCGGGCGACCCGGCTCATCTCGGTGTGCTCGGTGACGTCCGCGTGCCAGTACGCCGCGTCCGTACGCAGGCCGGCGCAGACCCGCTCCAGGGCCTCCGGCTCCAGCCCGACCAGGGCCAGCCGGGCGCCCCGGGCGGCGAGTTTGCGAGCGAGCAGTTCGCCGACGCCACGGGCGGCTCCGGTGATGACGGCGACCTGACCGTCCAGGTCCCTACGGGTCATCGTGACTCCTCCTTGGCCTGGTTCCTCGGGTGTTCGGGGTGCTGAGCGTTCTGGGGGTGCTCCGGGTGCTCGGGACGCATGGCGGATTCCCCGGAGTCCCCCGGCTCCCGCTCAGTGCCGCCCGCCGCCGTCAGGTGTTCCCGTACGAGCGTGGCCAGCACGCCGCTGATCAGGTCCGGCCGCTCGACGGGAGTCATGTGGCCCCGACCGGGCACCTTGGTGAGGCCGACGCAGTGCGGCAGGGCCGCGGCCATCCGGTGGGCGTGCGCGCTGGCGGGGGTGAGCCGGTCGGCGGTGCCGGCGACGACCGCGGTGGGGACGTCGATCAGCGGGAGCCGGTCGAGGAGTTCCACCTCGTCCAGCACGTGCGCCCAGGCCGCTCGCGACCTGCGCGGGCAGGCGTGCACGATACGGGCGCAGACGTCCACCTGTTCCCTGCTCGCCTCGCGGCTCATGGTCACGTACCGCAGGATCGCCCGGGAGACCGGAGTGACCGGTCCCAGCGGCAGCTTGCTGCCCAGCAGGGCGGTCTGGATGCGCGCACGCAGCGCGGGCGCGCGGACGGGCACCACCCGGGCCGAGCCGACCAGCCCCGACATCCCGCTGCTGCACAGCATCAGGGCGGCGGCCCGGGAGCGCAGCGGTTCCCGGTCGGCTGCCGCGACCAGTGTCATGGCGCCCATCGAGTGCCCGCCCAGCACGGCCCGTTCGCCCGGCGCGAGGGTGGCGTCCAGCACGGCGCACAGGTCCTCGGCGAGCGTGTCGGTGCCGTAACCGGCCGGGTCGGCGAGGGCTGACCGACCGTGTCCGCGCAGGTCGTACGCGATCACCCGGTGCCCCTCGGCCACCAGCGCGCGGATCACCGGCGCCCAGAAGGCGGTCGAACAGGTCCAGCCGTGCACGAGCAGCACCGCCGGCGCGTCGTCGGGCCCGTGCACCTCGGTGTGCAATCGGGCGCCGTCCGGGGCGAGCACGACCAGCTCGCGGTCGGGGCGCGGCGGGGTGAGGACGCTGGCCGGGCGGTTCGGGCTTCCGGGGCGGAGGAGAGACGGCATCAGGGCTCCCGCACGGTGTGGGCGGCTTGGGGGCTCGCGGTGGAGGCAGCGGCGCTACGGACGGCACGGGCCGATCCGGCACGGGCGGACCCGACCGGAGGAGCCGCGGTGTCGGGGCGGCGCAGCACCTCGTACTCGTTCAGGTCGAGCTGTCGGGTCACCCGTCGGAACTCGCTGGTGGTGCCGGGCCACACGGTCGTGTTCCGACCGTTCGCGTCCAGGTACCAACTGTCGCAGCCACCGGTGTTCCAGACGGTGCGGCGCATCCGGTCCTGGACGTGGTCGTTCCACGCCGTCACCGCCTCCGGTCGGGCGTCGAAGGCGGTCCGGCCGCCGAGCGTGTCCAGCTGCCGCAGGTAGTCGACCAGGTAGTTCAGCTGCGCCTCGATCATCAGGATCATCGAGCTGTTGCCCAGCCCGGTGTTCGGTCCGATGATCGTCATGAGGTTGGGGAAGCCGGCCATCGTGCATCCCCGCAGCGCCTGCATGCCGCCGTCCTGCCACTCCTCTGCGAGGGTGGTGCCGTTGGCGCCCTTGATCCGGTCCGCGATCGGCATGTCGGTGACGTGGAAGCCGGTGCCGAAGACGATCGCGTCCACCTCGGTCTCCGTACCGTCCGCGGCCACCAGGGTGTTACCGCGCACCTCACGCAGGCCGGCCGGGACGACGTCGACGTTCTCCCGGGCGAGCGCCGGATAGTAGCTGTTGGACAGCAGGATGCGCTTGCAGCCGATCCGGTAGTCCGGCGTCAACTGGCGGCGCAGCTCCGGGTCCTTGATGGCCTGACGCATGTGGGCGCTGGCCAGCTTCTCCACCAGACCCAGCTGGTTCGGCCGCTTGGTGAACGCGCCGACCTGGAGTTCCCGGATCGTCCAGAGCAGTCGCCGGCGCAGCGCGCCGGTGAGCGGTACCCGGCCGTGCAGCCAGCGTTCCGCTCCCGAGATGCGCCGGTCGACGCGGGGCATCACCCAGGGCGGCGTCCGTTGGAAGACGGTGAGCCGGTCCACCTCCGGGGCGATGGCGGGGACCACCTGGATCGCGGAGGCTCCGGTGCCGATCACCGCGACCCGCTTGCCGCGTAGGTCGTAGTCGTGGTCCCAGGCGGCGGAGTGGAAGACCCGGCCCTCGAAGGTGTCCAGGCCCGGGATGTCCGGGACCTTCGGGTCGGACAGCGGGCCGGTGGCGGACGCGACGAAGTCCGCGGTGAGCGTGCCGCCGCTGCCCTCCAGCACCCAGTGCAGTTCCTCGGGGTCCCAAGTCAGCTGGGTGACTTCAAAGTTCAGCCGGATGTGCGGGCGCAGCCCGAAGGTGTCGGCGATCTGCTCCAGGTACGCCCGGATGTGCGGCTGTCCGGAGAAGGTGCGGGGCCAACTCGGGTTGTGGGCGAAGGAGAAGGAGTACAGGTGCGAGGGCACGTCGCAGGCGCAGCCCGGGTAGCTGTTGTCGCGCCAGGTGCCGCCCACGGAGTCGCGGCGCTCCAGCACCACGAAGTCCGTGACGCCGGCGCGGCGTAGTCGTACGGCCGCTCCGAGGCCGCCGAATCCGGACCCGATCACCGCCACCCGTACGTGCTCGTGCTCGGCTGTCATGCCGCCTCCCGGGGCTCGCTGCCGCTGGGTACGGTCGCAGGCCGCGCCTGTTTCCGCGTATTACGCCAGCAATCACTGGCATGGTTGGAGCGTAGGGCAGGCGACTACCGATGGGTAGGGGGCGCGAGGAAGAAAGTTACCGGCGGTTGCACCTAGGAGCGTCTGGCGGTGGGTGAGTGGGAGAAGAAGGGTGTCGAGGCCCAAGTCCGGCAAGGCGGAGGAGGAGCCGGCTGCGCTGTCGACCGACGACAACGCAGCCGGGCGCCGGGCATCGGCGACCGACATCGCTCACCCGCCGCCAGACGCTCTCACCCCGGTGGATCTCATGGCGGCCGATCAGCCTCCCCACATAGGCTGCGACCGTGGCTCCCACCAAGCGCACGGCCGACCCGGACGGCACCCCAGGCTCCGCCCACGACCCGGCGCGGGCCGGCACGCGCGGGCGCGGCACGGAGCACGCCGCCTCGCAGCGTGACCCGCGGTCCGTCCCGGATGATGACCCGCGGTCCGTCCCGGACGCGCCCCACCCGCGCGCGCAGTACCGCGCCGCCGAACTCGCCGAGCAGGCCGGCATCACCCCCCGCACCCTGCGCTTCTACCGGGAGCGCAAGCTTCTCCCGCCGCCCCGCCGCGAGGGCCGTATCGCCTGGTACGACTCGCGCCACCTGGCACGTCTGCGCACCATCAACGCACTACTCGCCCGGGGCCACACCCTCGGCGGCATAGCCGACCTGCTGACCGCCTTCGAGCACGGCCGGGTCGGCGCCGGCACGGCCGAACTGATGGGCCTGGAAAGCATGCTCGGCACGCCCTTCTCCGAGGAGGAGCCCGTACGCCTCACCCCGGAGGCGCTGGCCGACCACTTCCAGGGCGCGGTCACCCCGGAGAACCTCGCCAACTCGCTCGACATCGGCTACGTCACCGTGGACGGCGAGGAGATCGTGCACGTCAGCCGCCGGCTGCTGGAGTCCTCCGCCGCCCTCGTGCAGGAGGGCATCCCGCTCTCGGCCGTACTGACGGCCGGACGCGAACTCCGTACCCACACCGACGCCATCGCCCGGGTCTTCAGCGAACTGCTGCGCCGCCACGTCCTCGCCGACGACCTCGTGGACGGGCGGGCCAGCGAGATCACCGAGACCCTGGAGCGCCTCCGTCCGCTGGCCAAGCAGATCGTGGAGGCGGAGCTGGGCCTGGCGCTGGACCGGCGCGTACGCTCCGAACTGGACGGCTGGCTCCGGCCGTCGGAGGCCACGGAGCCCTCAGAGCCGGCTCAGCAGCCGTCCGAGCCGCCAGCTCAGGAGACCACCAGCGGCGTACCGAACCGGACCGAGACACCCGGCGAGTAGAGCACGCTGACCGGCGGCCCCGCCGCCTCCGGCACCCCCGCGGCCGTGAGGAGCGCCTCGTCCAGCCCGAGGAGTTCGGCCCGGTGCAGCGGCCACTCCAGATGCTCGTTCGGCAGGTGGAGCGTGCGGCCGTACCAGGACACGTGCAGGCCCCAGCGCGCCGTCAGGAACCGCTCCAACTTCCCCGGCCGCGCTATCCGTTCGCCCGGACGCACGGTCACCCGGCTCACCGTACCGACCGGGCTCGGCCAGCGACGCCGACAGGTGTACGTCAGCACGTCCCCGTCCCGGCGCAACCGCATCCGCGACCAGGCGTACGGCAGGCCCACGCCGACCCGGCCGAGCAGCACCGGCAGCAGCCGCGCGGCGTCCAGCGAACGGAACACCACGGCCCGCCGGCCCTCCCCGTCCACCGAGTACAACCGCACGTTCGTCTCGCAGAACGTACGGAAGTACGGCACACCCGGCTCGCCCGGCAGCCGCACCCGGTGCATGCGGAAGGGCACCAGGCCGACGTACGTCATCCCGTCCAGGGTGTCCGGCACGGTGCCGTCCGGCAGCAGGCCCGCGACCCGGTCGGGCTGCACCGGCCAGTGCAGGAAGGTCAGCTCATGCCAGCCCTGCACCAGGGACGGCCGGCGCACCGGCCGCGGGGTGAGCGGGGTCAGCGGTTCGACGGCCATGCCCGACAGCATGCCGTACGGTGCGAGCCGGCCCGTCGCGGGCCCACGACGAGTAGGCCCCCGCGCCGTAGGCCCCTCCGGGACGGCGGCTCAGGTGTGCCGGCCCGCGAGCACGCAGAACTCGTTCCCCTCGGGATCGGCGAGACAGACCCAGTCCTCCTCGCCCTGGCCGACGTCGGCACGTCGCGCACCCAGCTCGAGCAGGCGTCGGACCTCCTCGTCCTGTTCCCGGTCAGTCGGGTTGACGTCGATGTGCAGCCGGTTCTTGACGGACTTGCCCTCGGGCACCCGCGCGAACGTCAGCATCGGCGGCACCGGACCCGGCTGCCGCTTGGCGTCCGGAGCCGCGGGGGAGCGATCATGACGAGTCCGTCCTCCTCGTCCCGCACCTCGTAGTCCAGCACCGCGCACCAGAACCGGGCCAGCTCCCACGGGTCGGCACAGTCGATCGCGAGCTCGGTGAACTTGCTGGTCATGTCAGGTCCTTCCAGTCGTCGTCGGGCCCGCCCGCGGCGTGAGCGCCGCTTACTCCGCGAAGGGCACCAGGTACAGCACATCCTTCAGGCCGGCCGCGAGCATACGGGTCGCGAACGACAACTCCCGGAGTGTGACGTTCGGTTGTTCCACGAGGTCCTGGGCGTGTGCGAGCACCTTCCGGGCGTTGCTCGGCATGGCGGCGAGCGAAGTGGGTCCAGGTCACGAGCACCTGCTGTCCCCACCGCACGGGCGCCGCGGAAACTGCGGGAGGACGGCTACACGCGGACCGAGCGGGGGTTGGGGTCATTCTGGGTCCGGCCAACGGCTTAGCATCCTCCCTCGTGACCGAACCCTCCGCGCACCTCCGGGCTACCGCCGACGCCTACGACGCCGTGGCCGTCCGCTACGCCGAACTCCCCCGCGACGACCTGACCGCGCTGCCGCTCGACCGCGCGATCCTCGCCGCCTTCGCCGAGTCCGCACGGGCCGCCGGAGCCGGACCCGTCGCCGAACTGGGATGTGGCCCCGGACCCGTGACCGCGCATCTGCGGGACTTGGGGCTGGACGAGGTGTTCGGCGTCGACCTGTCACCGGTGATGATCGACCTCGCCCGCCATACGTACCCGGACCTCCGCTTCGAGGTCGGCTCCATGGACGCCCTGGACCTGGCGGACGGCGCGCTGGGCGGCATCGTCTGCTGGTACTCGATCATCCACACCCCACCGGAGGAACTGCCCGCGTACTTCGCGGAGTTCCGCCGGGTGCTCGCGCCGGGCGGCCACCTCCTGCTCGCCTTCTTCGAGTCGGAGGGCGAGCCGGTCACGCCGTTCGACCACCGGGTGGCCACCGCCTTCCGGTGGCCGATCGACGAGCTGGCGGAACTGGCCGGCGCGGCCGGATTCGTCGAGGTCGGCCGGCTGCTGCGGGCGCCCCACGGCGAGGAACGCCGGCACCGCCGGGGACGCCTGCTGCTGCGTGTCAGCTCCGTCGCCCCGGAGTGACGCGGTGAGCGCCGGCGGTTCGGCCCGTACGAGCCAGGGAGGAGCGCTCGTCGGCAGCTACTCGGGCGGGCGGCTGTAGCTTTCCAGCGTCTCCCGCGAGGTGGACGTGTCCTGGAATGAAAGCTCCCAAGGGCCGGTGCTCACGTCGAATTCGCGCCCGAACCCGACCCATTTCCCGCTCATGCGGCGCCCGGTCGGCTCGATCAGCAACTGAACGGCCCCGTGGTATCGAGCCCCGGCGTAGTAGCCGTCCTGAGCGGTCTGTTCCACCCACGTCCCGGTCACGACGTTGCGATCGACGGTGAGATCCAGCGACAGCGGCGAATCCGGATGGGCGGACGCCCCCTCCAGCGAACGGGCCGTGAGCCGGTTACCGCGCTGCACCAGCACGACGTAGTGGCGCCCTATGATCGTGGCGTCACGACCGGAGGAGAAGAACTCGTAGCGGGAGAGCCACACACCCGAGTATTCACCGACTGGCTGCGTCGCCGGCGTCTCTATCGGGCTGTCCGCACCGTTGGCGCTGCTCTCCATGTGGTGTCCTCCACGGCCATCGCTGGTCACCCGAGCCATAGGGACCGGGAGCACAAACCCTAGTGACTCGACGGGCAGCCCGGTAACACTTTCCAGCGCCCGCGCGTATACCGGTCGGGGCCACCGACTCACGCCACTCTCCCAGCGCTGCACAAGTCGCTTGGAGGCGTCGTTGGGGTCCCCAGCGGTGTTCCCGGCCCGGCGGATGGCTCGCGCCAGGTCGTCCTGGCTCAGCCGAAGGCTCATCCGTACGGCGCGCAATGTGGTGTTCGGCGCGGTGCCCGGCACCGTGTCCGCTGTGACGCTCATGGCGCCATCATCCCTCAACGAGCCGCGAATGACGTCACTTTGACGCCTTCGAGTGACATCCATTCAGCACCCCTCTATGCCGTCGCGGAGACCGTGTGTCCCGGCGAGCCTCGAAGGATGAGCAGCTACCAGGACGAATCCAGCCCAGCAACGGTCACCAGCAACCGCACCGGCACGGCGATCTTCGTATCCGACCGAGATGAGGCAACGGACCAACTGCTCGAATCGGCGCAACGCGTGTGCGAGCTGGCGAAAGCATCACTCGCGCTTCCCCCCAGCGAACTGAGCCTGAGCGAGACGCGAGGGTCACTGACGCTGGTGACCCGTTCCCTCCAAGACGTGCTGGAGATCGTGCGGAGTCATCCGAGCTAGTCAGCGCCCGGTAGCGACGTACGGCCGGCCGCTATCCGAAGACCGCCGTCCCCGGCGCGTGGTCGCTCCACGTACGGCAGCGATCGCCTGCCGAGCGGACAGGACGAGGACACGCGGGGTTTCTCACGCTGCGTGCGGCCTGAAGGTGACCCGGGAGTTCCCCTCATCGATGGACAAGAGGAGAGAACCGTCCAACGCCTTCGCCAGACGGTGCAGGATCGGCAGCGTCGGCACGGTGTCACCGCCCTCCATCCGGGAGATCTGTGGCTGGGTCATGCCGGCCCGCACCGCCAGCTCCACCTGGGAGAGTCCCAGCTCGGTACGTCGGTCGTACACGGCCTGGCCCAAGTCCCCAGCGAGCCGCGCTTCCACGTATTCCTGGTCGTACTCGACGCCCTCTCCGGCGAGCTGTCGGGTTCGCCTGGTCCGCCACCCGCTGTGGTTCACCGTTGCTCCTCATCCCGCTCGTAGACGTGATCAGCCGCGCCGCGCTCGTCCTCACAGGTCCTCTGCGCGGCACGTGCCCGTTCGACCTCAGCAGCTTCCCGCATCCGAGTCTTGCGGAAGACCGTGAGCAACACGATCCGCCGCCCGGGGGCCAGCCAGTACGGGACCCTCACCGCCTCGCCGCCCAGATCGAACCGCAGCTCTCGCAGCTTTCCTCCGAGATGTCGGGAGTACGGTTAGCCCAGCGTGGTCGGCGCATCCAGCAATCGATCGGCCTTGTCCTCGACTCGCCGGTACAACCGAAACGGCAGCAGTTCCAGCCACTCACGCACCTCCGGCTCCACTTCGAGCCGCCACACGTCATCCATGCAACAGACGCTATATGCAACAGAATGCATGGCGAGGCGGATCTGCACAACCGTCGAGGAGCGAAGTCCGGCTGGACCCTCAGACGTCGAAGACCGCCGTCACCGGGGCGTGGTCCGACCACCGCTCCGCGTGGCTGGCGGCCCGCTCCACGTACGCCTTCACCGCACGCTGGGCCAACCCGGCCGTCGACATGGCGTAGTCGATGCGCCAACCCGAGTCGTTGTCAAAGGCCCGCCCCCGGTACGACCACCAGGAGTACGGCCCGGACTGGTCCGGGTGCAGGGCGCGTACGACATCCACGTAGCCGCCGTCGGCCGGGTCAAGGAGCTGGCTGAGCCAGCCGCGCTCCTCGGGCAGGAAGCCGGCGTTCCTCCGGTTGGCGCGCCAGTTCTTCAGGTCCGCCTCCTGGTGCGCGATGTTCCAGTCGCCGCAGACCAGCACCTCGCGGCCGTCCGCCGCGGCCTTCTCCCGAAGCTCACGCAGGTACGGCAGGAAGGCGGCCATGAAGCGCTCCTTCTCGTCCTGCCGCGCCGTGCCGACCTCGCCGGAGGGCAGGTAGAGGCTCGCCACGGTCAGGCCGGGCAGGTCCGCCTCGATGTACCGGCCCGAGTCGGTGAACTCCGGCTCCCCGAAGCCCACCCGTACGTCCTCCGGCTCACGTCGGGTGAGCAAGGCCACACCGGCCCGGCCCTTCGCCGCAGCGGGCGCGTACACGGCGTGCCAGCCGGCGGGCTCACGGATCTCGTCGGTCAGCTGGTGCCCCTCGGCACGCACCTCCTGCAGGCACACGACGTCCGCCTCGCTCGCCGCGAGCCAGGCGCCGTAACCCTTGCGGGCGGCGGCTCGTAGGCCGTTCACGTTGACCGTCGTCACCTGCTGCACGTGCTCGCTCCCGATCGACTGCGCCGGCGGGACAGCCTACGGGATCGGCGGAGGTCGCCGGGCGGCACCGGGAGCTGACACCGATCCCCGTGCCCGGCGCCGCCCCGGGGAGCCGATTCGCGGCGCATACCATGGCGGGCATGCGGATCGTCCCCACTCGTTACGACCACCCCGACGCGGTCAAGCTCGACGCCATGGTGCAGGAGGAGTACGCCGTGCGATACGGCGACGAGGGCGACGTCACCTACCTCGCCCCACACATGTTCGACCCGCCGCGCGGGCTGTATCTCCTCGGCTACGACACCGACGGCAGCCCGGTGGCGACCGGCGGCTGGCGTACCCAGGAGGAGGTCGACGAGGGGTACGCGCGCGGGGACGCCGAGATCAAGCGGATGTTCGTCGTGCGTGAGGCGCGGGGGCGCGGCCTGGCCCGGCGGATACTGGCCGAGCTGGAGGACAGCGCGCGGCAGGCGGGCCGGCGGCGGATGGTGCTGGAGACGGGCCTGGCGCAGCCGGAAGCGATCGAGCTGTACCGCTCCAGTGGATACGAGGAGACCGAGAAGTTCGGCTACTACCGCTTCCACGGGGAGAGCCGCTGCTTCGGCAAGCTGCTGTGAACACGTACGTACGGGCCGCCGAGCAGACGCCGCCGGTGTCGGGGCGGGACAGCCACGGTGCCGTCACGCGTCGCCGCCTGCCCGGGGCAACCCGACGAGGTCCGCGGATTCGCTCGGGGCGTAGCCGGCGGGGCCGTGCCACTCCAGCAGAAGCACCGTGGCGTCGTCGTCCAGCTTCCCCTGGTGGAACTCCAGGTGCCGGCGCACCAGGCGGCGCAGGGTCTCTGGCACCGGGAGTTCGTCGACCTGGTGGCGGATGAGGAAGTCGGTGAAGCGTTCGAGACCGAACTCCTGGCCGCGGGCGCTGCGTGCCTCGATGATGCCGTCGGTGTAGAGCAACAACCGGTCGCCGGGGTGTAGCTGGTGCCGGCACACGGTGACGGGGGCCGTCGTGAGGTCCGTACCCATCGGCGGTGCTGGAGGGCAGTCCAGGTTCACGGTGGCACGGCTGCGGATGATCACTGGCGGGTGATGGCCGCGGCTGAGCCATTCGAGCGCGCCGGTCTCGGTGTCCAGCGTGGCGATGATGCCGGTGACGTAGCGCAGGTACCCGAACTGATCGCGCAGCGCGTCCTCCACCGCGACGGAGCACTCGGCGAGGCCCACACCGTGCCGGCGGGCGTTACGAGCCGCTCCCAGCGCGAGCTGGACCGTCAGGCCGGCGGCGGTGTCGTGACCCATCGCGTCGAAGACGGCGAGGTGTACGGTGCGGCCGTCGACGGCGTAGTCGAACGCGTCACCACTGATCGCGTACGCGGGCTCCATGACCCCGCTGATCATCACGCGGTCGGTGGCGAAGGTCCGCGACGGCATGAGCCGCCACTCCATCTCGGCGGCCACGTTCATACGACGTCGGCGCACCAGCCGTTCGTAGTAGTCGCTGAGGTCTCTCTTGCTGACTACCATCAGCGCGATCAGGCTGGCCAGAGCGCGCATGTCCACCACCGTGGTGGGGTCGACCTGCGCGGCGGTGATACGCAGCACCCCCAGCCGCTCGGTGCCGTCCAGCAACGGCACCCACCAGCGATCGGCCTCGGAAGGGGACACGGGCAGGATCTCCCCGTGCTGGAAGGCCCGTCCGGCCACCGTCCCGTCGACGTTGAGTTTCTCCTCCGCGTGCACCGCGGACGCCTCGCCGGTGACCGGGCTCAGCACCTCCTGTTGCAGGTCCGCGAGGTAGATCAGCACGTCCAGCAGCCCGACCGGGGCGGCGTACCGGTTCACCAGTTCCGGAAGTTGTTCCAGGGTCGACAGATGGCTGCTGGTCAGGAGCGTACGGAACATCGCTGCCCGTTCCCGCCCCCGCTCCCCGGCGGAGTCCTGGTGCTCTGGTTCCTCACCGGGAGGAGTGCTGTGCGCGCTCATACCTTTCCGTCCTGCACGGGAGTGGGCTTCCACCCATACACGTATCGGCTCCCGTGATGCGGCTAGGGCGCGCGGTGACGTGGTGGTGGCCATCGACCACCACCCGGGCGAGGCGCGTACCGTCGAGTTCCCGGACGGACGAGCATGGCGGCGCGTCACCACGACGGCCGAGGCGATACGTGAGGACGCGCGTAGCGACGCGGGCGCCAAACTGGACGCCCCTCGGGCTGCGCTGGACGGCCCTGGACAAGCGCTGCCGCAGCTGTACCGGAGGGTGAAGCCCCCGGAGGGCCGCGGAAGAAGCTGATCGGGGACGGCGATCCGAAGCGCTTCGTGCACCGGAGGACCAGGTGAAACCGGCACCGGAGACGAGGGGTGCCGTACGCGGCGCTCGCCGTCATGAAATCGATCTCTTTCGGGACGGGACGAAGTACCGCCGCATGTTGCATGCTTGGTCATCTCCGTCGGCGCCGGCCGTGACTTGGCCTGGCGATGGTCGACGGAACGTGACTGAGCGAACCGAGTTCCAGGGGGAACTGATGTCTCCGAAAAAGAGGCGCTACCGGCAGGGTGTGACCGCTGTTGCCGCCGTAGCGCTGACCGTGACGGCAGCCCAGATAGCCATCGGCGACGAGTCGGACGGGGGCGGCGGCCAGGACGAGCCGGAGAATGCAGCCTCGAGTTGGCAGGTCGAGCACTACAGCGAGTCGCTGGACGCCAAACTGACCGATGTCGCCCCGGTGTCCGGCACCGAGGGGTGGGCGATAGGCGAGGACAGCGAGGAGACCGCACTCGCTCCCGTGCTGCTGCACGGTTCCGGGAAGGGCTGGAAGAAGAGCGAACTGCCCGCGGAGATCGAGGGCAAGGACACCAGTCTGACCGGCATCGAGGCTTCCGGTCCGGACAACGTGTGGCTGTTCGGCGAGCGGGCGGACAACGCGGAGTCCGCTCCCTTCGTCTACCGCTACGACGGCGAGCGGTGGCGGAAGGTCCCGCGGCCCGCGGGCTCCGCGGGCGTCGTGTCCGTGGCCGTCGTCGGCTCGGACGACGTGTGGGCGCTGCACGGCGACTCGGCGGCCAGCCACTGGGACGGCGAGGGCTGGACCAAGACCAAACTGCCGGCCGACGCCAACACGTTGGGCAACGCGGGAGCGGACCAGGTGTGGGCCGTCGGCAGCCAGGATGACCAGAAGGGCGAGACACTGTCCCAGCCCGCGGCGATGCGGTGGGACGGCGAGTCGTGGAAGCTCATCGACACCCCGGAGTACCGGTTCCCCAAGCCGAGGCCCCCGGAGGAGGACGCCTATCTGGAGACGGTGGTCCCGGTGTCCGAGAACGAGGTGTGGGCGCTCGGCGAGCACACCTTCAACCACGGTGAGACCACTCCGGAGCCGGACGCGGAGAACATCCTGCTGCGCTGGAACGGCGACAAGTGGCAGCGGATGCCCGAGGAAGCGACCAGCCGAGTGGGGGTGGACGGGATCGCCGCGTCCGACGGGAACGGCGGCCTGCTGCTGGACGACAACGACTCCTGGCATCTGACGAAGGACGGAGAGGTCCGGGAGATCGGCGAGCACAAGCCGGTGCCCGGCCGTACGGGCGAGGTCCGGGAGGTCGACGAGAAGCAGAAGTTCTGGCCGGAGATGATGGTCAAGGTGCCTGGCGAGGACAAGGTGTGGAGCGCGGGGGTGATCGAGCTCGGCACCCAGGGCGACGCCAACTTCCGGCGTGGGGCCGTGCTGAGCTACGCCACCAAGTAGGCGCACTCGCCGACCCGCGTTGCTGAGGCTCGTGAGGCGGTACGGAGCGAGGACCTCCGGTGCGGTGGAGCCGTCTGGGCGACACCGCACCGGGGGTCCTCGTGCGTGGCCTCGGGCGGGCACATGGACATCCGCTCTCCGTTCGCCATGGCTACGACACGACCGCTGCGGACAGAATCTGACCGCAGTGGTTCCTAACGTGGTTTCTGACCGAGGGGAAACCGGAACCAGAACCCGTAAGGCGGCTGCCATGACCGTTGACAAGCCCACCACTGACACTCCCAGCGGGTCCGAGCGTGCTTCGGGCGAGCGTGCCGAATGGCTGGAGGCCCTGGCCAAACACCGGCACTTCCTGCGCTTCACCACCCGTGACCTCACCGACGAGCAGGTGGGGACGCGAAGCACCGCCAGCGAACTGTGCCTGGGCGGACTGATCAAGCATGTCGCCTCGGTCGAGCAGGGCTGGGCGAACTTCATCCTGAACGGCCCCTCCGCCATGGGGGACTTCAGCACCATGACCGAGGAGGACTGGGCCGCTCGGGCGGCGGAGTTCCGGATGCTGTCCGGCGAGACGCTGGCCGGAGTGCTGGACCACTACGCGGACGTGGCGCGGAGGACCGACGAGTTGGTCACCACCCTGCCCGACCTGGACACCACCCAGCCGCTGCCGGAGGCCCCGTGGTTCGAGTCCGGGGCGCGGTGGTCGGCCCGCCGGGTGTTGATGCACATCATCGCGGAGACCGCTCAGCACGCCGGTCACGCCGACATCCTCCGGGAGTCCCTGGACGGGTCCAAGAGCATGGGCTGACCGGCGCGTTGGCCACGGCACCGGGGCGGCGCTCCGGTCCGTACGCGGCGGGACACCGGCTCCCGTACGGACCGGGGCCGCGTACGGGAGCCGTGCGGGCGGGGTTACGCCACCGCGGGGGCGTGCGGCTCGGCGTGCTCGCCCCACTCCTCGTCCGCCGGCTCGTCCGGCACCCGCCAGGCGGCGATCCAGAGCGGCAACAGCCAGTGGGTCAGGGCGACGGCCAGCACGGTCACCGCGAGCGGCAGCGCCGCCCCGGACAGTTCGGCGCCGGCCCAGTGCGCGCCGCCGAAAGCGCCGAGGGCGGCGACCATCACCAGCAGGCTGCCGCGGTGTGCGAGAGCCAGCACCACTGCCCGTTCGGCGGCCTGTCGCTCGTCGAGCATCCGGGGACGCAGTTCGAGCAGTCCGCGGGTGACGGCGTTGAGCATGCCGGTCACCGGCATCCAGAGGAGCAGCGCGGCGAACAGCGGCAGGCACCACCACAGTTGGCCGGTCGCCACCAGCAGCGTGCCGCTGGTCGTGGCGACAGCCGTCAGCGCGAGGTGCGCGAGGACCGCCTGGACCCGTCGCGCGCGGGTGGCGCACATACGCCGGGCCCGTGGGTCGTTCATGCTCTGGTACGTCCAGCGGTCGCGTGCGGTGATCCGCGGTGCGTCGTTCCCCGTCATGATGCCGGCTTCCTTCCGTATACCTCGTCGGTGAGCGGCCGGAAGGGTTCCAGCGCGAACAGCGCTTCCACCGGCAGCTCGAAGTGGGCGGCGATGCGCAGGGCCAGGGCCAGGCTGGGGTTGTACTGGCCGCGCTCGATGTACCCGATGGTCTGGTAGTGGGCACCGACCGCCTCGGCCAGGCGCTGACGGGACACTTTCCGCTCCGCTCGCACCATGGCCAACCGATTGTGCACCTGCTCGCTCATGTATAAGAAGTACTACATCTAGAAGCGTGTACGCAACATGGCGATGTGGTTCCAAGAGGGCGCGGAGCCGGTCTGGGGCCGTTCCGTCCGCCAGTGCCCACGGCCATAGGGTCACTGAGCTCCGCTGTTAACCAACCCCACACACATTCCCCACGATTGGTCAGAACCGGCTGCGTCATCGAGGCGTGTAGCAGTGCGAATCGCGCGGCATGGCGCGGCTGCGGAGTCCTCGGCCCACCGACCACGCGCCCATCGAAGACAGGAGCCATCATGGCCAGCCCCGCGCCACGAAACCCTTACGACGGTGGGCCGTCCGGACCGAACAGCCGGCGCCGGAGACCCTTGACCGCCACCGCTTTCACGGTGCACGCGCTGCTTGTCGGCTCGGTGATGACCGGCGGCTGCGGCTACGGCCTGTACGCGAGCTGGGCCTGGATGAACGACGCGGCACCGGGCGACAACCGGACCATCGGCGGCGTCTTCGCGCTCTTCCTGTGCGTGCTGGGCCTGGCGACGGGCCTCACCATCCTGCGTTCCGGCTGTCTCATGCTGCGCGGCCGAGCTCGCTCGCACACCGGGGCGATCGCCACCTACTTCCCCCTGCTCTCCGTGCCGGCCATCGCCCTGCCGAACGGCATTCTCAGCTGGGACCCCGGCTCGGACTCCTGGACGACGCAGATGCGGGGTTTCGGGCTCGCCCTGGTCGTACTGCTCAGCGGCATCCTGCTGGGCAGGGCAAAGGCGACACTCGAGTACTTCGGCCACCCCCCACGAGGCGGCGGCCCGGCCGGCCGTCGCCCCGCCCCCAGGGGGTGACGAGCCGGGCCGTACGTACGCGGCGCCGGCCCCGGCTATCGCGGCGACGCCTACCCGCCCGCGTACGAGAGCTGCGCGGTGACCGCTACAGCCGGTCGATCCGGGTGAGGTCGATGTCGATCGCGAACGGCACCGACAGCTTCAACTGGTCATGGTGGATGCCCGTCGCGACGTACGCGCCCGAGGCCGGATCCAGCTCGTAGACGTAGACCACCGGACGACGTCCCGTGCTCTTCTCCACCCGCCAGAAGTGCTCGATACCCGCTTCCGCGTACAGCTGTGGCTTCCGCTTCCGGTCGCGCTCCTCCGAGTCCGGGGAGACCACCTCCACCACCAGGGACACGTCCTCGGGGTGATAGCCGGTCTCTTCCGCTTCCGCGCTCACCGCCGTCGCGCTCAACACGAGGACGTCGGGCTCGGGCCGGTTGCGCCTGCTCAGTGTCACCGCCATCTCCCGTGCCACCCGGGCGGATCGCGGCGCGCACTCCCGCAGCGTCGTGGTGAGCAGATCCACCGCCAGCGAGTGGAAATACTTCTGCGGGCTCACGAAGACCAGGCTCCCGTCGATCAGCTCAGTGTGCGGCGGGAGGTGCGGCATCCGGTCCAGGTCCTGCGCGGTGAAGCCGTCCGGTGGCGGAAAGGCCCAGGCAGGCAGCGGCTCTGCGGTCATTGTCCCTCCCATACCCGGATTCTCGGCCCTGCGGCCAGCTTAACCACGGCGTACGGCGCGTCCCCACCCGTACGAGTGAGCCCCCGGCGCTCGGGCGACGGTGCGGCCGGAAACCGTGCGGGCCGAGGACCAGTTCGTGGTGGCCCACTGTCACACACCTGCCGTGGGGACCCGTCGAGTTGCCATAACGAACAGATGACGACGCGGGACATGGGCTCCGTTGCCCGCTCTCTCCGTACGAAGCACCACACCGAGAACGACCGGAAGCACCAGGTCACGGCACCGTAGGACGCACGGCGGGACTCGCAGACGAGCGGCGGCCCTGCGTACCCGGATCGCGGCCGGTTCCGGTGTCCTCCTCGCGCTGGGCACTGTGACAGCGGTGACCGTGACCTCCCAGAGCGAGTCGGGCGACCGGCACAGCTCCGCTGCCGGTGAAGCGGACACGGTGGGCAACCAAGGGAAACCTACTGAGGACAACAGGGCGGACCGCGCGAAGAAGCAGCAACTGGCCCGCGACGCCGAGAAGCAGCGCACGGCGCGCGAGCGCGCGGTGGGCTCCGCGCGACAGGCGGGGCAGCAGCAGGCGGAGCGGAAGCGAAAGGCCGCGGCAGCGGAGGCCCGGAAGAAGACCGCGACCGCGGGGGCCAAGAAAGGGGCCGGTTCTGCGGAGGCCAAGAAGAAGGCCGCGGACTCCTCCGACGACTCAGGCTCGGCGGACAGCGCTTCCGCCATGTCCGCCGACGAACGCCAACCTATCCCTGCTCAACCGGCGTCGCGGCGGTATGGGGCTCGGCTCGGTCAAGGAGAGCGACGAGCTCGCCCTTCAGGCCGAACGCTGTTCCTCCGCCAGCCTCGCGAAGGGCGCGCTCGAACACTGCGGACACGAAGTCCTGTTCGTGGGCGGTCCGCACACCACGCCCGAGGCCATGGTGGATGCCTGGTTCCGAAGCCCGGGGCACAAGACCGCACTCACCTACGACAGCTCGACGAAGGCGGGCGCTGCCATCGTCAGGAACGACGGTCAGCTCGTCGCGGCCATCACGATCGACTACTGAC
Source organism: Streptomyces oceani (assembly GCF_001751245.1). GTDB lineage: Bacteria > Actinomycetota > Actinomycetes > Streptomycetales > Streptomycetaceae > Streptomyces > Streptomyces oceani. Next base: position 819 of record NZ_LJGU01000103.1, on the reverse strand, counting down.
ACCGTCGATCGGCCTCGACGCGGCCCGCCGGTGCCCGCGCCCCGCGGGCCGGTGGGCGCGCGTGCGCAGCCGTGCGACGTGGCGGGCGAGCCGTCTGGTTGCGGAGCGCGCGTCGCGCGGCTAGAGCTTCTGCACGGGTGCGTACCGCAGCAGCAGCCGCTTCGGCTTCTCGTCCCCGAAGTCGATCGTCGCCTCCGCGTTGTCCCCGGCCCCGTTCACCGCCACCACCGTGCCCAGGCCGAAGGAGTCGTGTGTGACCCGGTCCCCCGCCGACAGCGACACCACGGGACGGTCGCTGCCGCGCCGGGTCGCGAACCCGGCCGCTCCCCGGCCGGCCCCGGACGCCCCGCCGGAGGCCGTCCCGGTCATGGCCGAGGCGCCGCCCCCCGCAGCGGGCGCCGGACCCGCGGCCGGACCGGTGCGCTTCCACTCCACGTACGCCTCCGGGATCTCCTCCAGGAACCGGGACGGCGGGTTGTACTGCGGCCTCCCCCACACGCTGCGCATCACCGAGCGGGTGAGCATGAGCCGTTCCCGGGCGCGGGTGATGCCGACGTACGCCAGCCGACGCTCCTCCTCCAGCTCCTTGGGCTGGCCCAGCGCCCGCTGGTGCGGGAACACGCCGTCCTCCAGGCCGGTGAGGAACACCGTCGGGAACTCCAGGCCCTTGGCGGTGTGCAGCGTCATCAGGGTGATCACGCCGGTGTCGTCCTCCGCCGCGTCCTCGTCCGGGATCTGGTCGGAGTCGGCGACGAGGGCGACCTGTTCCAGGAACTCCGCCAGCGTGCCAGGGTTCTCCTCGCCCCGGTCCTGCTCGAA
>NZ_LJGU01000102.1 GCF_001751245.1 Streptomyces oceani | reverse complement strand
GGCGAACGGTCGGAGCGCGCGGCCGGGCGGTCAAGCCCCGGGCGGTCGGCGTGCCGACCGGTCAGCCCGGGGCCGACTGGTCGGCCGCGCGCTCCAACAGGCCGGTACGAGCCGCCAGCGCGGCAGCCTCCAGCCGGGAGCCGACATCCAGCTTCAGCAGCACCCGTTGCACGTGCGTGCGCGCGGTGCTGGGCGCGATCCGCATGCCGGCCGCGATCCGCCGGGTGTCCTCCCCCTCCGCGACCCGCACCAGCACTTCGGCCTCCTTCGAGGTCAGCAACTCCAGCAGCCGACGGCCCTCGTCGTCCGGCTCGACGGCCGGGTCCAGGAGTTCGGCGAAGGCGTCCCGCAGCAGCCGTGGCCCAACAGCCACCTCTCCCGCCCGTGCCCGCAGCATGGCCCGTTCCACCCCGTCGATCCGCTCGCCCTGCCGGACGTAGCCGGAGGCCCCCGCCGCGAAGGCGGCGGCGATACCCCGCGGGCTCGGCGCCGGCCCCAGCACCACGACAGCGATCCGCGGGCGCTCCCGCTTGATGCGCAGCACCGGGTCGAACGCGCCCGGCCGGGCCGGCTGGGACGTGCCCAGCACGCACACCTCCGGTGCCCGGCCGATGACCAGTCCGGCGGCCCCCGCGCTGGGCGCCGCCGCCGCGAGCACCCGATGGCCGCGCAGCTTCAGCGCCGAGGCCAGCGCCTCGGCCAGCAACCGCTGGTCATCCAGCACCACCAGCCGCACACTCATCGGCAACTCCTCGCCTCTCCCCCGTCACACGCACCGGCCCCCGCCGGTACGCCACACCTGGGCGTACCGGCGGGGGCCGGACTGTGTCGCGTCGACTCGACGGCCGGGCGACCGGCCGAGGCGGCGCGGCGTGGCCGCACGCCAGGGTCGTACGCTCAGCGGGCGCCGAAGCCCACGCCGAGCAGTCGCTCGTCGACGAACGTCCCCTTGTCCTTGGTGACGTACGGATCGGGCAACAGCAGCTTGCCGTACTCGAACACGACCTCGCCCCTCGAGGAGATGGTGCTCGGCCCGTACTCCTTCTCGTAGTCCAGGGAGGACTTCGGGAGGTTGAGATACGGCGTCTGCTTGCCGCTGGCCGGGTCCAGGCCGACGATCTGCCCGGGGTCCATGTAGTCCGCCAGGCGGTAGGCGACGACCGTCTCGCCGTCCATCTGGATCGGCACGATGGTGCGGTCCTTGCCCGCGTCCGACTTCCACGAGGTGTCGCCGGACTTGAGGTCGATGGCCATGATCTCGTTCGTCCGCTCGCCCTCCCTGGAGCCGGCGTGCTCCTTGGTGGACAGGTACACCTTGTCCTTGCCGACCGTCATGCCATGGCACGACTCGACCTCGGTGCCGCAGGGGGTGTTGTAACGGTCCCCGTCGAGGGAGATCTTCGGCGTGAACTTGCCGCCGGACAGGGTCATGATGTCCGTCGGCGTGCTGGTGCCGGCGCCCGCCACGAGCACCATCGGGCTCGTGGAGGCGACCCGTATGGTCTCGACCCCGCTGGATACCTCGTACGTCTTGGTCGACTCGCCGGTCTTCGGGTCGAGTTCCTGGATCTTGAACTCCTCCTCCCCGAAGTCCCCGCACTCGACGACGGCCAGCAGCTTCTCGCCACCGGCGTATCCCGCGTCGTTGCAGTCGTTGGAGGATTCCTTGGCCGACCAGACCTGCTTGCCGCCGTCGATACGGAAACCGACCGAGCCGCCGATCCACGCGGAGGCGACGGTCCCCTGGCTGATGGTGATGTTCTCCGGGTCCGGGCTGTCGCCCGGGATCTCCTTCTGCCAGACCTTCTTGCCGGTCTTCAGGTCGATCAGCATCATCTGATTGCAGTCAGCGGCGCTGGACTTGGTCTCCCGGAAGGTGACGGCGGTCTTGTTGTCCTTCGTCTGGTGCTGGGAGGCGCCGCACAGCTCGCCGTCCAGCGGGAGCTCCCACGCCTGTTCGCCCGACGCCGCGTCGAAGGCGACGACGCTCTCGGTGGAGGTCTTCACGAAGGACTTCTCGGTGGCCCAGGCGCCTGGCACGGCCACCTGCTCCTCGACCTCGGGCGCGGGCATCTTGGCGATCATCTTGCCGTCGGTGCTCTGCGGCTTCTTCTTCGAACCGCCAGCGCCCTCCGTCCCCTGGGAGTTGGAGTCGCTGCCGCCGCCCTTGCCCGCCTCGTCGTTCTCGTCGTCGCCGCCCTGGCTCACCAGGAACACGCCGGCACCGACCACCAGCACCACCGCGACCACGGCGGAGATGATGGCGATCAGCTTGGAGTTGTTACGGCCGCCACCGCCGCCCGCTCCGGGCGGCATCGTCGGATACCCGCCCGGAGGCTGCCCGGGTGGCTGCCCGAACCCGCCGGGCGGCGGGGGCTGCGGAGCGCCGAAACCACCGCCGGGCGGCATGCCGGGAGGTGCGCCCGGCGGTTGCTGCGGAGCGCCGAAACCACCGCCGGGCGGCATGCCCGGTGGCGTGCCGGGCGGTTGCTGCGGATAGCCGTATCCAGGTGCCTGGCCCGGCGGTTGGTTCGGCGGTTGTCCCGGTGGCTGGTTCGGCGGCTGCTGCGGATAGCCGTACCCTCCCGGCTGCCCGCCATCGGAGCCGGGAGGCGAATCCTTTGGCCCGCCGAAGCCACCAGACGGCGGCTGGTTCGGCGGCGGAGGCGGCTGCGACATGACCATCCCTCTTTACGGGCAGACCGGCGCCCGGCGACCTCAAACCCCCGTAGGGCCGAGCGATTCGGACATATGGCCCGCCAATGCTGACAGGTAAGTGGATGTTCTTTCTATCACCGGACACCGACAGACCGGACCGTGGTTCCCGCAGCGGCAACGTCCTCGTTATCGGACCGCAGCCAGCGTAAACTTGGACATACCACATCAATACACTCGCAACAAGTCCGCGCGGGCAGCCGCACGTTGGGGGTGGGGTGAGCGACCTGACACCGCCCCGTCCGGACGTTCAGGCGCGGGAGTCCCCGGGACGGCCCGGCGACGCCTGCCCGATGTCCGCTCCGGAACCAACCCGTCGCAGCGTCTCCTGCGGGCCGTGCCAGTCCAGGCACAGCACGGTGGCGTCGTCCCGCAGACTCCCTCCGGCGGCTTCCAGGACCGTGGACGTCAGCGCGAGCGCGGCCTCGCGCGGGTGCAGATCCCGGGTGGACGCGACGAGAGCGGGCAGCTCGACATGCTCCGCGTCCCGCTCCAGCATGCCGTCGGTGAGCATGATCAGCCGGTCGCCGGGGCGGAGGTCGAGCTCCTGCTCCTGGTACGGGCGTCCGGTGAACTCGGACAAGCCGATAGGGGCGTCCACCGCGCAGGGGACCTCCGCCACCGAACCGCCGCGCATCCGCAACGGCCAGGGGTGGCCGGCGTTCACCAGCAGCGCCCGCCCGGTGCTCAGCTCGACCCGGAGCAGCTGCCCGGTGGCGTGCCCGCCGCCGTTGTCAGCCAGCACGTCACCGGCCCGCTGCGCCTGCGCGGCGAGGCCGGCACCCACGCGGCGGGCCCCGCGTAGCGCACCGACGAGCAGCGTGGCGGACAGCGCGGCCGTGAGGTCATGGCCCATCGGATCGGTGATCGACAGATGCAGGGTGTCGCGGTCCAGGGCGAAGTCGAAGCTGTCGCCGCTGATCTCCTCGGACGGCTCCAGGTTTCCGGAGAGGGCGAACTGCGCCGCCTCGCAGGAGAGCGAGGCCGGCAGCAACCGGTGCTGGATCTCCGCCGGCAGCGTGAGCGGCCGGGAGCGTTTGCCCCAGGTGTAGAGGTCGGTGAAGCGCTGGTCGGCGATGACGATGTAGGCCAGCGCGTGCGCGGCCTCCTTGATCTCCTCGAGGACGTCCTCGTCCGGCTCGGCCGGCAGCAGCAGCTCCAGCAGGCCGATGGCGTCCCCACGGTTGGTGACCGGGGCGATCACCCGCTGTCCCCGCTGGATCGTCTCCTGGTAGCGCTGCTGGGTACGGATCACCTGCTCGTAGACGCTGCCGAACAGCGCGATCCGCTCCAGCTCCGTTCCGCCGTCGGCGACGGCGGAGGTCGTCAGCCGCACCACGGCCCGCCCCGTCAGGTCCACGATGAGGAACGACACCTGGGACGCGTCGAAGCGCCGCCGGAGGTTCTCGGCGACCACGTCCACGGCCTCGCTCGGTGCCGCTTCCTCCGCGGCCGTCAGCAACCGGGAGAGCTGTTCGATCCCGCTGTTCACGCCCGGCTCCCTTCCCGCGTCCCCGTCACCCCAGCCTGAGTGCCCGTGCGGCGCGGGTCAAAAGCTTCCGCTCCGGTGCGCGCGGCTCCCGGTCGGCGGCCCCGGCCACCGGTCGGCGGTCGGCGGTCCCGACCACCGGGTCGCTCTGCCGTCTCCGGGCCGCGCTGTCGCCCGTACCAGAGCGGACGGAGGACCCGACCCTGTCGGGACTTCGCGACATCGACTCTGGGAGCTGTACGCTCGCGCTGGTGATATCCCGTGACGAGCTGCTGCCGTGGCTGATCTCCGCAGGCGGGCCGTTCATCGCCGTCCCGGACAGCGTGCGCGACCAGTGGCGAGGCGTCGACCCGAACTCCGATCTCGAGGGCGCACACGACAGCTGGGGGGATTACGGACGCGCCTGCCAGGCCACGGCCGGAGAAGACGCCGAGCACTACGCCGCCGTGATCGAGGTCGGTGGCGCCGAAGCCCTCGTCCTCGGCGAGGGCAAGGGGTCGGCGACCTTCCTGCCTGACCGGTAGCTGTTCGTGCAGTACGCGCCGGACGGCCCGGAAACCGAGTTCCTCGCCGACCTGGACAGCCCCTTAGGCTCGCCACCCTGCCCTGGCGGAGGGCCAGGAGTACGTGGACGGTCGACGGCCCGGCCAGACTGATCGACTCCGCGTGTCCCGGCGACGACCCCGACGCCCACCTGGCCGTCGACATCCCACCAGGGACATACGCGATCAGCTTCTGCGACTCGGGCAGCGTCTTCGTCAGGTTCGACGCCCAGCCAGCGAACTGACGCCCGCCACGTCGCTTCGGCGCCGCCAGCATGTACGCCCTGGGCTCAGGCGTCCTCCGCCAGCTCCAGCCAGCGGGTCTCCAGACCGTCCCGGTCCTCGGTCAGCTCCCGCAGCTGGGCGTCCAGCTCGGCGACCAGCTGGAAGTCCGTAGCGTGCTCCGCGATCCGGGCGTGCAGCGACCGCTCCTGGTCGCCGATCCGGTCCAGCTTCCGCTCGATGCGCTGGAGTTCCTTCTGCGTCGCGCGAGACGGCCCGGCCCCCTTCGTAGGCTTCGTGCCCGCCCCCCGCTCACCGGCGCCGCCGGGCGTGCCCGTCGGGGCGCCCTCCGTGGCCGCGGTACCCCCACGTCGTCCGCCGCCCTCCGGCGCCGGCGCGCCGGCCTGCCCTGCCGTACGCATCCGGGCGCGCCGCTCCAGGTACTCGTCCACGCCGCGCGGCAGCATTCGCAGCGTGCCGTCGCCCAGCAGCGCCATGATCCGGTCCGTGGTGCGTTCCAGGAAGAACCTGTCGTGCGAGATGACCACCAGTGAGCCCGGCCAGCCGTCCAGTACGTCCTCCAGCTGGGTCAGCGTCTCGATGTCCAGGTCGTTCGTCGGCTCGTCGAGGAACAGGACGTTCGGCTCGTCCATCAGCAACCGCAGCAGTTGCAGGCGGCGCCGCTCGCCGCCGGAGAGGTCGCCCACCGGCGTCCACTGGCGCTGCTTCCCGAAACCGAACCGCTCGCACAGCTGGGAGGCGGTCATCTCACGCCCCCTGCCGAGGTCGACCCGGCCGCGCACCTGCTCCACGGCCTCCAACACCCTCAGGCCCGGGTCGAGTTCGGCTACCTCCTGGGAGAGGTACGCCAGCTTCACCGTCTTGCCGACCTTGATGTGCCCGCCCGCCGGTTGGTGCTCGCCCGCGCTACGGGCCGCCTCGTCCAGCGCGCGCAGCAGCGAGGTCTTGCCGGCGCCGTTCACCCCGACCAGCCCGACCCGGTCGCCGGGGCCCAGCTGCCAGGTCAGCTGCCGCAGCAGGACCTTGTCGCCCGCCTCGATGGTGACGTTCTCCAGGTCGAGCACCGTCTTGCCCAGGCGCGAGGTGGCGAAGCGCATCAGCTCGGCGTTGTCCCGGGGCGGCGGCACGTCCGCGATCAGCTCGTTCGCCGCCTCCACCCGGAAGCGCGGCTTGCTCGTACGCGCCGGGGCGCCCCGGCGCAGCCAGGCCAGCTCCTTGCGCATCAGGTTCTGCCGCTTGGCCTCCTCGCTGGCCGCGATCCGCTCCCGCTCGGCGCGGGCGAAGACGTAGTCGCTGTAGCCGCCCTCGTACTCGTGGACCGTGCCGCCCTGCACGTCCCACATCCGGGTGCAGACCTGGTCCAGGAACCAGCGGTCGTGCGTCACGCAGACCAGCGCGGAACGGCGGGCGCGCAGGTGACCGGCCAGCCAGGCGATGCCTTCCACGTCCAGGTGGTTGGTCGGCTCGTCCAGCACGATCAGGTCCTGCTCGGCGATGAGCAGTTGCGCCAGCGCGATACGCCGCCGCTCGCCGCCCGAGAGCGGGCCGATGACGGTGTCCAGGCCGTCCGGGAAGCCAGGCAGGTCCAGTCCGCCGAACAGGCCGTGCAACACGTCCCGCACCCGCGGGTCACCGGCCCACTCGTGGTCGGCCAGGTCGCCGAGCACCTCGTGTCGTACGGTCGCCGCCGGGTCGAGCGAGTCGTGCTGGGTGAGCACCCCGAGCCGCAGGCCGCCGGAGTGGGTGACCCGGCCGCTGTCGGCGGGCTCCCGCTTGGCGAGGACCCGGACCAGCGTGGTCTTGCCGTCGCCGTTCCGTCCGACGACGCCGATCCGGTCCCCCTCGCTGACACCGAGCGAGAGGCTGTCGAGCAGCGCACGGGTGCCGTACACCTTGTCGACGGTTTCCAGATTGACGAGGTTGGCAGGCATCTCTCTCCCGTTACGCGAGCCGGTCAGCCGTCCAGGGTAGTCGCCCGCCGGCGGCTACCGGCTCGCCGGCGAGCGGCGGTACGGGCAAGCCCGGGCGGGCGGGCGGCGTACGGGCGGGTGCCGTACGAGCGGTGGCGGCGTAGGGGCCGGCAGCGG
>NZ_LJGU01000101.1:22022-22125 GCF_001751245.1 Streptomyces oceani | reverse complement strand
TAATTTATTGCCAGGACAATTTTTTTGTCAAACCAAAAAAGAGACGAGTTTGCGAGGCGTCCGGCAGGCGGTCGGGCCAACCAGCGGGCTGGCCGGCCCGACC
>NZ_LJGU01000101.1:0-21870 GCF_001751245.1 Streptomyces oceani | reverse complement strand
GAGCCAGCGGCCGGCTCCACGGCCGTGTCCGCGCTGGCCCCCGAGTCCGCCGGCGCCGTCGTCCCGGCCCCAGTGGCCGAGGACCCCCCGGCCCGATCGCCGCCCGGCGTCTGGGCAGAGGAGGCGGTGCCCCCGTCCGCGGACTCCGTACCGGGCTCGGCCGTACGCAGCACCCCGAGCATGGTGCGCAGTTCGGTCAACGCGTGCCGGCCCATGTCGCCCACCAGAGCGGCGTTCTTCGCGGCCTTCTCCGGGTCCTTCAACGCCACCGTCTGCAACGCCGCCGCGTGCACCACCATCAGGCTCACCCGGTGCGCCACGACGTCGTGCATCTCGCGGGCGATCCGGGTGCGTTCCTCGTTACGCGCCCACTCGGCGCGCTCCTCCGCCCGGTCGGCGAGCAACGACAGCTCCCGCTCCAGGCCGTCGGCCCGGTCCCGGATGCTCTCCACCCAACGCCGGCGGGCACCGACGTACAGCCCGGTCAGCACCGGAGGCACGGTCAGCCCCACCGACATCAGCACGGTGATCAGCGGGAGGAACCACCACTGCGGGTCGAAGTCGGGAGCCTGCCCGATGCCCTCCTGGAGCCGCACGAAGGTGATGACGAGCGTGCCCAGTATCTGCATGCCGGTCAGCAGGCTGGTGATGCGGCGGGGCACGTCCGAGGCGGCGAGGGTGTACAGACCGACGATGCTCAGCAGGTAGCCCATCTCCGTCGGAAGGATCGCGATGGAGAGCAGCACCACGACGATCGGCCAGCGCCGGCGCAGCACCAGCACGAGACCGACCAACGCGCCCAGAGCCACCGCGAGGGGTACGGGCATGCCCGTCTCGTGCGCGAACGAGACGGACCTGAAGGCACACTCGGCCCCGGAGAGCACTGCCAGCGTCACGTCGAGCACGAAGCTGCGTGTTCGCAGCCACCACCACGGTCCGGCGAGGTCCGGCTCCCGTCCGCCCGCGGCATGATCCTGGGCGCGAGCACGTTCCCCCGTCTCGGTCATACCAACCACCCTACGGGCTGTGCTCTCACGCGCTCGGTTCGCCTCCGGGCGCTCGTACCCGGAGGCGAACCGAGCCCATAAGGGGCATCTGAGGGGGCGAGGTGCGCTCGTCGCGGGCTCGCCTATATCGTCGCGGTGAGCGCCTCCCGTACGGCATAGTGGAGTGCGCCGGCCGGGCGGTCCTGGTAGGACCATCCGGCTCACCGTCGATCCCCTGTGGTGTAATTGGCAACACTGACGGTTTTGGTCCGTCCATTCCAGGTTCGAGTCCTGGCGGGGGAGCCACACCCACCCGCCGCTGCGTGCTGCCGTCCCGCCGGTATCCTTCGGTTGTCATCCCACCCGAAGCCGAAGGGCACACCGTGAGCGCCAACCGCCCGGCAGCTGTCGTCGTTCTCGCCGCGGGTGAGGGCACCCGCATGAAGTCCGCGACACCCAAGGTCCTGCACGAGATCTGTGGCCGCACACTCCTGGGTCACGTCGTCGACTCCTCCCGCTCGCTCGATCCCCGGCGGTTGGCCGTGGTCGTCGGACACGCGCGGGAGCAGGTCAGTGCGCACCTGGCGGAGCTGGACGAGGGCGTACGCAGCGTGGTGCAGCACGAGCAGAACGGCACCGGGCACGCCGTACGCACCGCCCTCGACGCGCTGGCCGCGGAGGGCTCGCCGGTGTCCGGCACGGTCGTGGTGACCTGTGGTGACACGCCGCTGCTGACCGGCGGGACGCTGCGGGCGCTGGTCGACGCGCACGAGGCCGAGGAGAACGCCGTCACCGTGCTCACCGCCGAGGTGCCGGACGCGACCGGCTACGGCCGGGTCGTACGGGACGACGCCACCGGCGCCGTGACCGCGATCGTCGAGCACAAGGACGCCACCGAGGTGGAGCGCGCCGTCCGTGAGATCAACTCCGGGGTGTTCGCCTTCGACGGCGCGCTGTTGACCTCGGCGCTCGGCCGGCTCCGTACGGACAACAGCCAGGGCGAGGAGTACCTGACCGACGTGCTCGGCATCGTCCGGGAGGACGGCCACCGGGTCGGAGCCGCGGTCGCGGGCGACCACCGCGAGATCGTGGGCATCAACAACCGGGTGCAACTGGCCCAGGCGCGGCGGCTGCTGAACGACCGGCTGCTGGAGCAGGCGATGCTGGCGGGCGTGACCGTCGTCGACCCGGCCACCACCTGGTTGGACGTGACGGTGTCCTGCGAGCCCGACGCGCTGGTGCACCCGGGCACCCAGTTGCTGGGCGAGACCCACGTGGGCGCGGGCGCCGAGATCGGCCCGAACTCCCGGCTGACCGACACGGTCGTGGGCGCGGACGCCACGGTGAACAACGCGGTCGTCGACGGCGTACGGATCGGGGCCGGCGCCTCGATCGGCCCGTACACGTATCTTCGGCCCGGTACGCGGCTCGGTGACCGGGTGCGGGCGGGAAGCTTCGTGGAGGCGAAGAACGCGGTCATCGGGGACGGCACGAAGGTCCCGCACCTCTCCTACGTGGGCGACGCGGAGATCGGCGCGGAGAGCAACATCGGTGCCGCGAGCGTGTTCGTGAACTACGACGGCGTCAACAAGCACCGCACCACCATCGGCTCGCACTGCCGCACCGGAGCGGACAACATGTTTGTGGCTCCCGTCACGATCGGGGACGGCGCCTACACCGCCGCCGGTTCGGTGATCACCAAGGACGTGCCCGCCGGTTCGCTGGCCGTCGCGCGTGGCCAACAGCGCAATATCGCGGGCTGGGTGGCGCGTAAACGGCCCGGCAGCGCCGCCGCGCGGGCCGCCGCCGAACAGCGCGAGACCGCCCCGGATTCCGCTCCGGAGGAGCCGACCGCGGAGAGCTGAGCAGGGCGTACCGGTGAGCAGCGGGTCGAGCCGGGGTTTACGGTGAGGGAGCACCCCACCGACGCGAAGCGGAACGCAAGGAGAATGTGCTGTGACCGGGATCAAGACGACCGGCGAGAAGAAGCTGATGCTCTTCTCCGGCCGCGCCCACCCCGAGCTTGCCGAGGAGGTCGCGCAACAGCTGGGCATCGGCGTGGTCCCGACCAAGGCATTCGACTTCGCCAACGGCGAGATCTACGTACGCTTTCAGGAGTCGGCGCGTGGCGCCGACTCTTTTTTGATCCAGAGCCACACGACCCCGATCAACAAATGGATCATGGAACAGCTGATCATGATCGACGCGTTGAAACGGGCCTCGGCTCGCAGCATCACCGTGATCGTGCCGTCGTACGGATACGCCCGTCAGGACAAGAAGCACCGCGGCCGGGAGCCGATCTCCGCCCGGCTGCTCGCCGACCTGCTGCGTACCGCCGGGGCCGACCGCATCCTCACGGTCGATCTGCACACCGACCAGATCCAGGGCTTCTTCGACGGCCCCGTCGACCACCTGTCGGCGCTGCCGCTGCTGGCGGACTACGTCGGCGGGAAGGTGGACCGGGACAAGCTCACGGTGGTCTCACCGGACGCCGGGCGGGTACGGGTCGCCGACCGTTGGTGTGACCGGCTCGGGGCGCCGCTGGCGATCGTGCACAAGCGGCGGGACAAGGACGTGGCCAACCAGGTCACGGTGCACGAGGTGGTGGGTGACGTCGCCGGCCGGGTCTGCGTCCTGGTCGACGACATGATCGACACCGGGGGCACGATCTGCGCCGCGGCCGACGCGCTGTACGCGCACGGCGCCGAGGACGTGATCGTGACCGCGACGCACGGCATCCTCTCCGGACCGGCCGCGGAACGGCTGCGGGACTCCAAGGTCAGCGAGTTCGTCTTCACCAACACCCTGCCCACCCCGGGCGAGTTGGAGCTGGGGAAGATCACGGTGCTCTCGATGGCCCCGACGATCGCCCGCGCGGTCCGGGAGGTCTTCGAGGACGGCTCGGTGACCAGCCTGTTCGACGAACAGTCCTGATCCCGTACGGTTTCGCCGGCCGCCGCGAGCGGTTATCCGGGAGGTCCGGTGCCACAAACGGTGCGGAGACACGCCGCGTACAGCTTGGCGGATCGTTTCTGCACCCCAGGGCCCGCTCTCTCGTCTCCTCCGTGATCGATTTCCGCACGGCCTCCCTCGCCCAGTACACTCCCGGTGTTGCTCGGCGAGGGAAGCCGTGCGCACGCCTCGTGCGCACCGCTCATCCGTAATCGACGCGCGCTCTTCGCAGCAAGGTCTGTCGTGTGCCGGGTGACCGTCCGATCGACCACCAGCTGAGATACGAGGAGCGCACCATGGCTGACGTCAACCTCTCCGCCAAGATCCGCAGCGAGTTCGGCAAGGGCGCCGCCCGCCGACTGCGCGCCCAGGAGAAGGTGCCCGCCGTGATCTACGGACACGGCGCCGACCCGGTGCACGTCGAGCTGCCGAGCTACGACATGATGATGGCGCTCAAGACCCCGAACGTCCTGATCAACCTGGACGTCGAGGGCAAGAAGGAGCTGGTCATCCCGAAGGCCGTCCAGCGCGAGGCGATCCGGCAGTTCCTCGTCCACATCGACCTCCTCACCGTGAAGAAGGGCGAGAAGGTCAGCGTGGAGGTGCCGATCCACGTCGAGGGCGAGCTCGCGCCCGGCCAGCACATCCTGGAGCACGGCATGACCGCGCTGCCGGTGCAGGCCGAGGCGACCCACATTCCCGAGTCGCTCACCGTCTCCGTCGAGGGCCTGACCGCGGGCGACTCCGTGCAGGCCAAGGACATCAAGCTGCCGGCCAACACCACGCTGGACACGGATGAGGAGGAGATCGTCATCCAGGTGCTGGCCGCGCAGGCCGAGGAGCCGGCGGAGGAGAGCACCGAGGAGTCGGCCGAAGGCGCCGAGTAGCACCTAGCGCCGCGTCAGCCAAGGTCCGCCCCGTCGCGACGCCCGGCACAGCACCTCGCTGCGTTGTCCGGAAGCCCAAGTACTCCCCTACGCGGACTTCCGGCTGCCTTGCGTGGTACAGCACCGGACGCCGCTCCTTGACGGGCAAACCCTGACTGACGCGGCACTGGCGGGAGGAGTCCCGCGTTCCGAGACCCTCGATCGCCGCCCCGCAGCAGGTGGGGCGGCTGTCGCGTACCGCGTGAGGACACGCCAGCTGCCGCCGGAGGCCCAGATGTCCAGCGACGTGAGCCCCAAGGACCGTACGGCCGAGACGCCGTGGCTGGTCGCCGGGCTCGGCAACCCCGGACCGAAGTACGCCCGCAACCGGCACAACGTCGGCTTCGTGGTCGCGGACCTGCTGGCCGAGCGGATCGGCGGCTCGTTTCGTACGCACCGGGCGCGCGCCCAGGTGCTGGAGGGGCGCGTCGGGCCGCCCGGCACGTCCGGGCCACGGATCATCGTGGCCAAGCCGATGTCGTACATGAACCTGGTCGGCGGACCCATCGGCGCGCTGCGGGACTTCTACCGGCTGCCGGTGGAACGGATCGTCGCCGTGCACGACGAACTCGACATCGACTACGGCGTGCTGCGGCTGAAGAAGGGCGGCGGCGACAACGGGCACAACGGCCTCCGGTCGCTCACGGCCACGCTGGGTCGGGACTACCACCGACTGCGCTTCGGGGTCGGGCGGCCGCCGGGGCGGATGGGCGTCGCCGACTACGTCCTGAAGGACTTCAGCACGACGGAGCGCAAGGAGTTGGACTACTTCACGGACCGCGCCGCCGACGCTGTCGAAGCGCTGATCCGGGAGGGCCTGGAGCGGGCCCAGAGCGCCTACAACTCCTGAGCCTCGGGCCCGGATTGGGTCCTCCGTCAACTCCCGGCAGGCCGTGGGACGTGAAGATCCGCGGAAGGCCGTGAAGAGATTCGCGAGAACCCGTTCGGTGCGGTAACGGACCAAACGGGCAGTCTGAGGTTGACCGGGCGCCCGGGATACCGAAGTATCACCGCCATGTCCTGGACCGCCTCCACGAAGCGCCGTGGCGTTGTGCGGCGCGCCGGGGAGAGCGCGTACGGCGTTCTCCTGCTCGCGAAGACCGTCCTGATGGCGCTGCTCGCCGGGCTGTTGCTGGTGGCCGGCGTGTGGACCTCCTGGAGCACGGCGGAGCCGGCGATGTTCGCGCCCGCCGCGGAACGCGGCACGCTCACCGTTGAGAAGTGCGGCGACGACGAGTGCCGCGGGTCGTACGCCCCGTCCGCCACGGGCGCCGAGCGCCGCACCGGGGTCACGCTGGACAGCCTGGTGTCGAAGGGCCCGGGTGAGACCGTCCCGGTGACGCTGCCCGAGTCCGCCACGGAGGCCGTACGCACCGGGGTCGCCGGTGTGTCGTACGCCTGGGTGCCGCTCGCCGGGGCGCTGCTGCTCGCCTCGCTGATCGTGGCTGGCGGTCTGCGGATGCGCCGAACGGCCTGGGGCATGGGGCTGTTGGGGGCCGGGGGGATGCTGACGGCGTTCCTGCTGCTCTGAGGGTCAGGTGGCCGCTGGGGCTGGCGGGGCTGATGAGGCGGCCGGGGCTGATGGGCGCGTACCGATCCTCGGCTGTCATGGCATCGTTACCATCCGCGAGCACGGCAACACTGACCCATCCGGGCGTATCCGACATTGCCCGCTTGACCGGCAGCTCACGACCCGTTGAAGCTGTGTGCGACCCGTTTGCGTTGGACTCCCCCGTCCGTACCAGAAGTTGGCAGGAACATGCGCGCCCTCCCCCTGGCGTCCGTGGTGGCCGCTGCCGCCGTATCGACTCTGCTGCCAAGCACCTCCGTCACCGAGGCACACGCTCACGCACACGCGCCATCAGACCGCGGAAGCGTCCTGGAGATCCGGGACGAGGACACCGGCGAGGCCGTACGGGACGGCGCCCCGAAGGTGTGCACCTTCTCGCTGGCCGCCCGTGACTTCGACGGCTCCCGGCGGATCAGCTGGCACATCGCGCAGCGGCCGGCGGACGGCGAGGACGGGACGATCGCGGAAACCGGCACCCTCACCGTGAGCCATCGGGGCAGCGCCCGCACTGACCCGCTCTCGCTGGCGGACGGCGCGTACACGCTCGGCTGGCGGCTGGACGGCGAGCGGAAGTCGCGCGGCGCGGGCGACTTCACGGTCGCCTGTGGCGACACCGAGCCGGGCGACCGTACCGCCGCGCCGACGCGGGCGGAGACCGAGGCCGCCACCACACCCGGGAGCACGCCGAGCGTACGGCCCGACCCGCCGGCGAGCCAGCCGGGCGCCGTCTCCGGCACCGAGGCCCCGCGCCCGACCAACCCCCGCTCCGACAGGCCCGATACGCCCGGCGGCGACGCGACGGCCGCGTACGACGACACCGCGTCCGACAGCCCCCAACCCGCGCCCGGCGGTGACGACCTGGCCCACAGCGGCGCGGACGTCTCGGCGGGCGCGCTGGCCACCGCCGCGGCCCTGCTGCTGGGCGCCGGCACCTACCTGACGCTGCGGCGCCGCGGGCCCGCCGACCGCTGAGCCCCCGGGCGCGCCCGTCAACCACCCCCGTGTCAGCCGGTGTTCCGCAGCCCCGCCGCCACCCCGTTGACCGTCAGCAGCAGGGCGCGGCTGAGCATCCGGTCCGTCTCCTCGCCACGCTCGGCCGCCGCACGCTGCCGCTGTAGCAGGGTGACCTGGAGGTACGACAGCGGATCGAGATAGGCGTCACGGATCTGGAAGGTCTGCCGCAGCACCGGGTTGGCGTCCAGCAGGTTCCGCTCGCCGGTGACGCGGAGCACTTCCCGTACGGTCAGCTCGTGTTCGGCCCGAATGGTGTCGAAGACGTGTCGCAGCTCGCTCGGCACCAGCGTGTCGACGTAGTGCTGGGCGATCCGCAGGTCGGTCTTGGCCAGCGTCATCTCGACGTTGGAGAGGAAGTTCTGGAAGAAGTGCCAGTGCTCGTACGCCTCGTCCAGCACCCCGTCCAGGCCGGCCTCGCGTGCCGCGCGCAGGCCGGAGCCCACGCCGTACCAGCCAGGCACGATCTGCCGGGACTGCGTCCAGCCGAACACCCACGGGATGGCCCGCAGCCCGTCAAGTCCCGCGTCGCTGTCCGGGCGGCGGGAGGGCCGGGAGCCCAGGTGCAGGTCGGCCAGCTGGTCGACCGGCGTGGAGGCGAAGAAGTACGCCGGCAGGTCCGGCTCCTCGACGAAGCGCCGGTACGCCGCGTGTGCCGCGTCCGAGACCGTGTCCATGGCGGCGTCCCAGCGGGCCAGCGCCTCGTCCGACTGGCGCGGCGCGGTGTGCAGCGCGGAGGCCCGCAGCGTGGCGGCGACGGTGAGTTCGAGGTTCTCCCGGGCGAGCGCCGGCACGAGGTACTTGTCCGAGATGACCTCGCCCTGCTCGGTCAGCTTGATCTCGCCCTCCAGCGTGCCCCAGGGCTGGGCGAGGATCGCGGCGTGCGTCGGGCCTCCGCCACGGCCGACCGTACCGCCGCGCCCGTGGAAGAGCCGCAGCCGTACGCCGTGCCGGTGGGCGACGTCCCGCAGCCGCCGCTGGGCCCGGTGGATCTCCCACTGGGAGGTCGTGATGCCGCCGAACTTCGAGGAGTCGGAGTAGCCGAGCATGACCTCCTGGAGATCACCGCGCAGGGCCACCAGCCGCCGGTAGGAGGGGTCGGAGAGCATGTCGTCCAGCAGCTCGTCCGCGATCCGCAGCTCCTCGGTGGTCTCCAGCAGCGGCACGACGCCGACCCGCGCCCAGCCGGCGTGCAGGTCGACCAGGCCGGCCTCGCGCGCCAGCACCGCCACGGAGAAGACATCGTCGGCGCCCTGGCACATGGAGATGACGTACGACTCGATGACCTCGGGCCCGAAGGTGTCGAGCGCCCGCCGGACCGTCTGGAAAACGCCGAGCGTACGGGCGCCCGCCTCGTCCAGCGGCGCCGGGGAGGGCGCGAGCGGGCGACGCGAGCGCAGCTCCTTGGCGAGCAGCTTCCGTCGGTAGTCGCGCGGCATGTCGAGGTACCGCCAGGACTCCTCGCCGAGCCGGTCGAAGAGCTGGCCGAGGGCGTGGTGATGGGCGTCGGCGTGTTCGCGTACGTCCAGGGTGGCCAGCTGGAGCCCGAACGCAGCCAGCGTACGCAGCACCCGCTCCAGCCGGCCGTCGGCGATCAGGCCGCCGCGGTGCTCGCGCAGGGAGGTCTGCAACAGCGTGACGTCCTCGATGAGTTCGACGCTGCCGAGGTAGTCGCGGCCGGGCACGTGTGGGGCGTCGGCGGCCAGCCGGTCCCGGGTGTTCAGCAGCTTCTGCCGTACACAGGTGGCCTTGAGGCGGTACGGCTCCTCGGCGTTGAGTCGCTTGTAGCGCGGGCTGATCTCGGGGAGTTGACGCAGGTCCTCGTCGAGCGAGTCGAGGAGCTCCCGGGTGGCACCGGAGTTGCGGATGGAGTTGGACAGGGCGCCGCGCAGCTCGTCGATGTGCTCGAGCGCGTCGGTGATGCCGTGCTCGTGTTGGAGGAGCAGCACCTCCCAGGTGACCTCCGGCGTGACGTTCGGGTTGCCGTCCCGGTCGCCGCCGATCCAGGTGCCGAACGTGAGCGGGCGGGTGCCGGCGGGCAACGGCGCCCCGGCTCGGTCGAGTTCGGCCGCCAGGTCCTCGAGCACGTCGCCGACGGCGTCGCGGTGCAGTTCGTCCAGGTAGTAGACGGCGTTCCGTGCCTCGTCGGCCGGCTCGGGGCGTACCACCCGCAGCTCGTCGGTCTGCCAGATCAGGTCGACGGTCTCCGCGAGCCGCAGGTCCGACCGTCGTCGGTCGGTCCCGGCGGCGGGCTCCAGCAGCTCGGCGATCCTGCGGAGCTTGGTGAGCACCGAGCGGCGTGCGGCCTCCGTCGGATGCGCGGTGAACACCGGCCGCACCCCGAGGTTCGCGGCCGTCTGCGCCAGGTGCCGCGGGTCGGCGTCCTTGAGCATGTCGGCCGTACGCGAGAGCACGCCGCCCTCGGCGGCCCGGCGGGCCCGCAGCTCCCGGCCCCGGTGCACCTGCTCGGTGACGTTGGCGAGGTGGAAGTACGTGGAGAAGGCACGCACCAGCCGGGTCGCCGTCTCCAGGTCCGTACGAGCGAGGAGGCTGGCCGCGGCCTCCCCGTCGCTGCGGGTCAGGGCGCGTACCCGCTCGACCAGTTCGAGGAGTTCGGTGCCCTCCTGGCGTACGAGCGTCTCGCCGAGGAGGTCGCCAAGGCGCCGGATGTCGGCGCGTAGGACCGAGTGCTCCGGCTCACGGGGATGTTCGGTCTCGCTGTCGGCGCTGCTCACGGATGCGGCTCCTTGCGGCTGGTGGCTTCCGGGGGGCTCGGTGCAGATCACGAACGGCGCTGTCCGACGGATCAAGGATAGGCGGCCGGCCGCGCGCCCGTGGCCGGTGTCCAGGTGATGGTCACGCGAAACGGCCCACCGGTCCGATTGCCTCCGCTCGCCACGTTGCGATACTTACGAAGGCGTAGGTTACGGTTCCGTAGGCGTAACCTGTGAACGCGGTGCGTGTTCATCTCGTTCCTCACCGCGACAATCCCCCGCTCCGCCCGTTGCAAGGAGTCTGCGATGACCGCGAGCCCTCACGTGCTCCCCGATCCGAACGGCACCCGAGGCGGGTCGGAGGAAGCCGCGACCTCGTCCGCCACCCTCGGTGGCGAACGGCGCGGTTCGGTCGAACAGATCGCGCTGGTGGTGTTCATCATCGTCCCCTTCCTGGCGCTGCTCGCGGCCGTGCCGCTGGCCTGGGGCTGGGGCATGAGCTGGCTGGACCTGGGGCTCCTGGTCGGGATGTACTACATCGGCTGCCACGGCATCACCATCGGCTTCCACCGGTACTTCACCCACGGCGCCTTCCGCGCCAAGCGGCCGCTGCGCATCGCGCTGGCCGTCATGGGTTCGCTGGCCGTGGAGGGCCCGCTGGTGCGCTGGGTCGCCGACCACCGTAAGCACCACAAGTTCTCGGACGCCGAAGGCGACCCGCACTCCCCCTGGCGGTACGGCGACACGCTGCCGGCGCTGCTCAAGGGACTGTGGTGGGCCCACCTGGGCTGGATGTTCGACCAGGAGCAGACCTCCCAGCAGAAGTACGCCCCGGACCTGATCAAGGACCCGGCGATCCGCCGCATCTCCCGGCAGTTCGTCCTGTGGACGGCGATCTCGCTGCTGCTGCCCCCGCTGATCGGTGGACTGGTCACGCTCTCCTGGCAGGGCGCGTTGACGGCCTTCTTCTGGGGCTCGCTCGTACGGGTGGCGCTGCTGCACCACGTCACCTGGTCCATCAACTCCATCTGCCACGCCACCGGCAAGCGCCCCTTCCTGTCCCGGGACCGCTCCGGGAACGTCTGGTGGCTGGCCGTCCTCTCCTGCGGCGAGTCCTGGCACAACCTGCACCACGCCGACCCGACCTGCGCCCGGCACGGGGTGGAGCGCGGACAGGTGGACTCCAGCGCGCGGGTGATCCGCTGGTTCGAGAAGGCCGGCTGGGCGTACAACGTGCGCTGGCCCAAGCGTGACCGTATCGCTGCCCGACGTAAGCGGGCGGCGGCCGAAGCGGCATGATGGTGTCTGTGCCGACCGACGACGCAGACGCCACGCACCACAAGGACAAGTCCCCGACGGGCTCCCGCCGGGCCCGCCGCCGTATGACCGGCAAGGAGCGCAGAGAGCAGTTGTTGGACATCGGCCGCACGCTCTTCGCGGAGCGGGGCTTCGAGGCCACCTCGGTGGAGGAGATAGCGGCCAAGGCCGGCGTCTCCAAGCCGGTGGTCTACGAGCACTTCGGTGGCAAGGAGGGGCTGTACGCCGTGGTGGTGGACCGCGAGATGCGGCGGCTGCTCGACATGGTGACCGGCGCGCTCACCGGCGGTCACCCGCGCGAGCTGCTGGAGGAGGCCGCCTTCGCGCTGCTCGACTACATCGAGCAGTACACCGACGGCTTCCGCATCCTGGTGCGGGATTCCCCCGTCACCCAGCAGACCGGTACCTTCGCCTCGTTGATCAGCGATATCGCCACCCAGGTCGAGGACATCCTGGGCCGGGAGTTCAAGAACCGCGGCTTCGACCCGAAGCTCTCCCCGCTCTACGCGCAGGCGCTGGTCGGGATGGTGGCGCTGACCGGCCAGTGGTGGCTCAACGTACGCAAGCCGAAGAAGGCCGAGGTGGCCGCGCACCTGGTGAACCTCGCCTGGCACGGCCTGGACGGGCTGGAGCAGAAGCCGCGCCTGGTCGGGCACCGGCGCTCGTAGACGCTGGGCGCGTCAGCGGCACGCACCGCGCACCGCGCACCGCGCACCGACCGGGCGGCCACCCCTTCGGGTGAACGCGTCCACGCGGGACCGCGCGCGGCTGACCGGCCTACGATGATGACCTCGGCACCTGGCCAAGGAGGCACGCATGTCGGCACTACCTGTCGAGCACTCGTACCCGGACGAGCAGCGGCTCGAGGAGGCACCCAAGAGCCTGCTCGAGACCGCGGACGACCTCATGGACCGCCTCCCCGGCCACCGAGTCGAGATCATCGGAGGCATCCTCACCGTGACCCCACCCCCGGATGCCGCCCACGCGCGGTCTCTGACCGACCTGACGTTGCCGTTCGTGGCAGCGGGTCTGCACGGCGAAGAATCGCGGGTCCTACAGGCCGTGGGCCTCTGGCTGCCGGACGGGCGCGAGGACTTCACCGTGCCGGACCTGGCCCTCGTCGACGCGGACATCGACGAGCACCACATAGAGTTCAACTGCTACGACCCCGCGGTCTTCCGCCTGGTGCTCGAGGTCACCTCCAGCAACTACGCCAACGACCTGCGGCACAAGGTCGTCGCCTACGCCATCGCCAAGGTCCCGGTGTACGTGATCGTGGACCGCAAGCACGAGCGGCTGCACGTGCTCACCGACCCCGTGGCGAACGAGTACGACACCCACCGTGTCCACGCCCCCGGCGAACACGTCACGCTGCCCGAATCGATCGGCGCCGAGGTCACGTTGGACGTCGCGGAGGTCCTACGCGCCGCCCGGCCCGCCCGGCACGGCCAGCACCGCCAGCCCCGCGGCTGAGCACGCGCCTGCCCGATGACCCACGGCGCCCCTCACCGCCGTACGGCCACCACGAAGATCCGGCGGAACGGATACACCGTGCCGTACGCGCGTCGCGGGTAGGCCTCGCGCAGCCGCGCGGCGTACTCCTCCAGAAAGGCGGCGCGCGCCTCGGGCTCGTCCGCGAGCAGCGTCAGCACCGGGCGCAGGGTGGTGCCCCGGACCCACTCCAGCACGGCGTCCTCGCCGGGCAGCACCTGCTGGTAGGTGGTCTCCCAGGCGTCGACGTCGCAGCCCAGCCGTGCCAACTCGGCGAGATACTCGCCGGGTTCCCATACGGTGTTCCGCGCCGGCGTGCCCAGCCGGTCCCGCCAGCGTGGCGCGTCGCGCAACTCGGCGAGGATGGTGTGGCTGGGCGCGGTGAAGTTACCGGGCACCTGGAAGGCGAGGACGCCGCCGGCGGGCAGCGCGTCCAGCCAGTCGGCGAACCGCACCGTGTGGCCGGGCAGCCAGTGCAGGGCGGCGTTGGAGATGATCAGGTCGAAGGTCTCCCGACGCGGTCCAGGCCAGTCCGCGAGGTCGGCCCGCACGAAGTCCAGCGAGCCGCCGGCCTCCGTCGGTCCCGCGTGGTCGCGGACGGCCTCGCTGAGCATGCTCGGGGAACTGTCGTAGCCCGTGACGTGCGCGTCCGGCCAGCGCCGTAGGAGCTGCGCGCTCGGTCCACCGGCACCGCAGCCGAGGTCGGCGACGCGGGGCGGGGCGCCGGGGAGCGGCGGCACCCTGGCGAGCAGTTCGTGGAAGGGGCGGGCGCGGTGCGTGGCGTAACGGGCGTACTGTGCCGGGTTCCAGTGGGCCGGGCCGGAGGCGGGACCAGCGGGACCAGCGGGACGAATGGGGCCAGTAGGACCAGCGGGACCAGTGAAATCAGCCATGGGCGCAACCTCACCACATACTGTCTCGATGTCAAGAGACTTCACGTCGACACAACTACTACACTGGGCCCCATGGATGACGAGGTCGACCGACTGGTGGCAGCCTGGCGCCGTGAGCGCCCGGACCTCGACGTGGAGCCGCTGGAGGTCCTCAGCCGGGTCAGCAGGCTCGCCCGCCACCTGGACCGGGCACGTCGCCTCGCCTTCGCCGAACACGGTCTGGAGCCCTGGGAGTTCGACGTACTGACGGCGCTGCGCCGGGCGGGCGACCCGTACCAGCTCTCGCCCGGACGGCTGCTCACCCAGACCCTGGTCACCTCCGGCACCATGACCAACCGTATCGACCGGCTGGCCAAGAAGGGGCTCGTCGAACGGCTGCCGGACCCCAGTGACCGGCGCGGCGTGCTCGTCCGGCTCACCGCCGCGGGACGGGACCTCGGCGACAGTACGCTCGCGGGGCTGCTGGCCCAGGAGCGCGCCATCCTCGCCCAGCTCTCACCCGACCAGTGCCGTGAACTGGCCGGACTGCTACGGGAGCTGACCGCGCCGTTCGACAACATCCCGGACTGAGAGCGTCCGGCCGCGCTACTCCGGCGGCGACTCCGTCTGCTGACCACCCGCCGCCGAGCGCTCAGCTCCCGAGGGCCCCGGCGACGCCGGGGCCGGTCCCATGCCCGCGCGACGGGCCAGCGCGACCGCCGCCAGCGTGGAGTGCACCTCGAGCTTGCCGAGCACGTTCTGCATGTGCGT
The DNA here is from genome assembly GCF_001751245.1 of Streptomyces oceani. GTDB lineage: Bacteria > Actinomycetota > Actinomycetes > Streptomycetales > Streptomycetaceae > Streptomyces > Streptomyces oceani. Next base: position 7,260 of record NZ_LJGU01000101.1, on the reverse strand, counting down.
ACGGACCGTGTGCGGCGAGAGGCCGAGCCGTTCGGCCACCGCCCTGCGCCCCAGGCCGGCGATCATGCAGCGCAACACCTCGTGTTCGCGCGGGGTGAGCGCGTCGAGCAGCCGGTCGCTCTCCGCACGGTGCCGACGGTCCGCGGTCAACACCCGTACCACGCCGGTCAGCAACGCCGCCGGCACATGGGTCTCGTCCCGCAGCACGCCCCGGATGATCTGGAGCAGGCTGCTCAGCGAGCAGTCCTTGGCCACCCAGCCGTTCGCTCCCGCCCGGAGCGCCGCGGCGGCCTGCACGGGATCGTCCCGGTCGGCGAGCACCACGGCACGGAGCCCCGGATGGTCCGCACGCGCCCGGCTGAGGAGGGCCGTGCCGCCGGCTGAATCGTTTTCCTCGGAGACCGCCGGAGCGGCCTGCGCCTCGGCGGCCGGCATCCCCGCGTCGTCGAGCGCCGGCGGCAGATGGGCGTCCACGAGTAGCACGTCGAATCCCCGCCCCTCGGCAGCAGCACGCGCCAGACTGCGTACGGCTGCCGGCGCGCTCCCCGCGACCGACGCCTCCGCACCCTTCTCCGCGGACAGCGCGGCGGCCAGCGACTCGGCGAATATCCGGTGGTCATCGACCACCAGCAGCCGTATGCCTGGCATGAGCCACCTCTGCGGGACGAACGAGCGATTGGACAGGGCCACTTGCCGCGCCGGGTCTCGGCGCCCGGGGCGCCCGGCACCTCGGCGGTGCGCCGGCCCCTGGTGCCGGCCGGCGCACGTCCCGCGTACGAGCGGCGCCGGCGAGCCGACCGGGTGGGCTGCGTGCCGTCGGGTCGACCTGAGTCGATCGGCGACCGTTCAGCCATCGAAGCGGTGCGGCGAGTAGATTCAGCATAGGTCCGGGCCGCACGGGCAGCGCGGAATTCGCGAAACTCGTGGCCCACGCCCGTCCACGGGACGGCACTACCCTGGCTGGCGTGTTCCGTATCGAGACCACGGCCGACCAGCACCGGCGCCAGTTGGTCGAGCGCCGCCTGGAGGAGACCAACAATCGCCTCTCCCCCGTCATGCGCGCGCTGCGCGACACCCACACGGGTGCGGAGAGACCCGTGCAGCTCTACGCCTTCGACGAGGGCCACGCGCTGGTCGGTGGCCTGGTCGGATACGCCTGGGGAAGCTGGCTGCACATCGACCTGCTCTGGGTGGACGCGCCACACCGTGGCGGCGGCCTCGGCTCCCGCCTGGTCAACGGCGCCGAGCAGCGGGCCAGCGAACTGGGCTGCGGTCACTCACGGGTGGAGACCTGGGACTTCCAAGCACCGAACTTCTACCGGAAGTTGGGCTACGCGGTCGTCGGGGTGATCGAGGACTACCCGCCGGGGTTGACCGACCACCTGCTGGTCAAGTCGCTGTCCTGAGGCGTGTGTACGGGAGCTGGGACGCCGTGCCGCCCCAGCTCCCGTACCGCTCCAGCCACCACGCACCGAGCCCGCGCCGTACGGCGCCCGCGGAAGCCCGCCCGGGCTCACTCGCGCCGGGCGCCCGGACCGGGCAGCGCCGTGAAGACCCGCGGCTCGCGGTGTCCGGCACGTTCGAAGGCGAGCCGGACCGCCTCGGTGACCCGCTCCGCGTGTGCCACCTCCAGCAACACGATCGCGGAGCCGCCGAAGCCGCCGCCGGTCATCCGCGCGCCCAGGGCCCCGGCGGCGGTCGCGGTGTCCACCACCAGGTCCAACTCCCGGCAGGAGATCCGGAAATCGTCGCGCAGTGAGGCGTGTCCGGCGTTCAGCAGCGGGCCCGCCGCTCGGGGCCGGCCGTGCTCCAGCAGCCGGATGGTCTCCGCCACCCGCTGGTTCTCCGTGACGACGTGCCGCACCAGGTCGCGTACGGCGGGATCGGGACCCGCGGTATCGCCGCGCTGGGCCGCCGCCGTGTCCGGTTCAGCGCGCACCGCGGCCGCGGGCCCAGCGTCAACCCCGGCCCCCGGCTTCTCCAGTCGCTCCAGCGCGCCGGCGAGTTGTGCGTACGGCACATCCCGCAGGGCCGGGACGCCAAGCCGCCGGGCGCCCTCCTCGCAGCCGGCACGGCGCTTGGCGTACTCACCGTCGGCCAGCTCGTGCCGTACCCGGGTGTCCACGACCAGCAGCCGCAGCCCCTCTGTCTCCAGGTCGAAAGGGACCTGACGGCTCGTCATGTCACGAGTGTCCAGATACAACGCGTGCCCCTCGGTGCCGCACGCTGACGCCATCTGGTCCATGATCCCGCAGGGCATGCCGACGAAGTCGTTCTCCGCCCGCTGACACAACCGGGCCAGCCGGTCCCGGGGCAGGTCCAGGCCGTACAGGTCGTTCAACGCGAGCGCGGTGGCGACCTCCAGCGCCGCCGAGGAGGACAGCCCGGCACCGGTCGGCACCGTCGACTCGACGTACAGGTCGGCGCCGCCCACCGGCAGTTCCGCCGCCCGCAGCGCCCAGGCGACCCCCGCCGGGTACGCCGCCCAGCCGTCGGTGTCACCCGGCTTCAGGGTGTCCAGGCTGAGTGTCACGACGCCGTCCGGCGTGTCCGCGGAGTACAGCCGCAACAGTCCGTCGTCCCGGCGGGCGGCGTGCACCCGGGTGGCGTGTGGCAGCGCGAAGGGGAGCACGAACCCGTCGTTGTAGTCGGTGTGTTCGCCGATCAGGTTGACCCGGCCGGGGGCCGCCCAGACACCTTCCGGGGCCGCTCCGTACACCTCCTGGAAGCTCATCGTGTCGCCCCCGACCGGTCGGTGGCCCGCTGGTCCCTGGCCCGCTGGGCGAAGGACCAGGCGTCCTCGACGATCGCGGACAGTTCCGGCCGGCGCGGCACCCAGCCGAGCCGTTCCCGGGCCCGCTCGGCGGAGGCGACCAGCACCGCCGGGTCACCGTCACGGCGTTCGGCGATGACCTCCGGGACCGGGTGCCCGGTCACCTCGCGGACTGTCTCGATGACCTGGCGTACCGAGAAGCCGTTGCCGTTGCCCAGGTTGCAGATCAGGTGCTCGCCGGGAACCGCCGCCTCCAGCGCCAGCAGGTGCGCGTCGGCCAGGTCGGCGACATGGATGTAGTCGCGTACGCACGTGCCGTCCGCGGTCGGGTAGTCCTCGCCGAAGACCGACACCGCCTCGCGCTGGCCCTGGGCGACCTGCAGCACGATCGGGATGAGGTGCGACTCGGGGTCGTGCCGCTCGCCGTACGCCGCGCCGGCCCCGGGCGAGAAGTGCGCGCCGGCGACGTTGAAGTAGCGCAGGGAGACGGCGGCGAGACCGTGCGCCCGACACTCGCCGGTGATCATGTGGTCGACGGCGAGTTTCGACGCGCCGTACGGGCTGGTGGGCGCGGTCGGGTCGGTCTCCGTGACCAGCTCGCTGACCGGCTCGCCGTACGTCGCCGCGGTGGAGGAGAAGACCAGTCGGCGCACTCCGGAGTCCCGCATCGCCGCGAGCAGTTCGATGGTGCCGCCGAGGTTGTTCCGCCAGTACTTGTCGGGGTCGGCCACCGACTCGCCGACCTGCGAGCAGGCGGCGAAGTGCAGCACCGCGTCGTACGCCGGATCGAGCCAGCGGGCGGCGTCCTGCACCCGGCCCTCGACGAAGTCGGCGCCGGCCGGGACCGACGTACGGAAGCCGGTGGACAGGTCGTCGAGCACGGTGACCCGGTGCCCGGCCTCCAGCAGGTGTGCCGCGACCACGCTTCCGACGTATCCCGCGCCGCCGGTCACCAGGTACGTCCGGGGGGTCGCGGGGGGCTTCCCCGGCGCTGTCGCTGTCACTCGCTCGCTACCTCTCGCAGTCGCTGGGCCGCGGTTTCCGGCGGCACGTCGTTGATGAACACGTTCATGCCGGACTCGGAACCCGCCAGGAACTTCAGCTTGCCGGAAGTGCGTCGGATGGTGAAAACCTCGAGGTGAAGCGCGAACTCCGCGCGCTCCACCACCCCGGCGGGCGCCTGGTGCCAGGCCGCGATGTACGGCGTGGGCGGCTCGTCCGGGCCGAAGAGCCGGTCGAAGCGGCGCAGCAGCTCGAGATAGATCCGGGGGAACTCCGCACGCTCCGCCTCGGTCAGCTCCGTCAGGTCCGCTACCCGTCTCCGGGGGTGGAGGTGCACCTCGTACGGCCAGTGCGCGGCGTGTGGGACGAAGGCGACCCAGTGTTCGCCGGAGAGCACCACCCGCTCCCCGGCGGTGACTTCGGCCTCGACGACGTCCTCGAAGAGGTTGCGGCCGGTGCGCTCACGGTGCGCGGCCAACGCGGCCAGCATCCGCTCGGTGCGCGGGGTGGTGAAGGGGTAGGCGTAGATCTGGCCGTGCGGGTGGCCCAGGGTGACGCCGATCTCCGCGCCGCGGTTCTCGAAGCAGAACACCTGACGCACCCCCGGCAGTCGGGAGAGTTCGGCGGTGCGGTCGGTCCAGGCGTCCAGGACGAGCCGGGCCTGCTGTTCACTGAGGTCGGCGAACGAGGAGTCGTGGTCCGAGGTGAAGCACACCACCTCGCAGCGGCCGGCACCGGGCCGCTGCGCGAAGAGGCCGTACGCCCCCTCGGCCCGTGGCGGGCCGGGGTCACCGGCGAAGGACGGGAAGCGGTTCTCGAACACCGCCACGTCGTAGTCGGACTCCGGGATCTCGCTGTGGCGACCGCCCCGGGAGGGGCACAACGGGCACTCGTCGGCCGGCGGGTGGTACGTACGTCCCTGGCGGTGCGCGGTCACCGCGACCCACTCGGCTCGCAGCGGGTCGTACCGGATCCGCGAGGCGGTCACGGTGGCCTCGAGCGGACGCTGGTCGACGGCCTCGCGAGGGGTGTCCCCGCGGAGGTCGAAATACACGATCTCCCGGCCGTCGGCGAGCTGTCTCGAGGTCTTCTTCACGGACTTCCCCACGCACCTTCCCCCGCTCATTCAAACATAAACACACATAATGAATCACGAGCAAACAGTCAGGTCAACCTCAAGCCTCGGCACGACATGATCACGCACTAGCCCTAGGCGCATAAAGGGACAAAGTGCACGCCGCACCAGCAGTTCTCATCACGACTAAACAAAAATAACAACAACACCCTTCAGAAGTTGACGGGTGACGAGTAGCTTCTGCACGATCCTCCCGCTAGCGAAGCGAGCGACATATGCCCTATCTCGCCAACGAGCTTCGGCTCCCCACCAACGCACTCGATTACTCACTTCTGATCATCTACTTCATCGTCGTCCTCGGTATCGGCTTCGCCGCCCGCCGCAGCGTGAAGACGAGCCTCGACTTCTTCCTCTCCGGTCGCTCCCTGCCCGCCTGGATCACCGGACTCGCCTTCGTCGCCGCCAACCTGGGCGCCACCGAGATCCTCGGCATGGCCGCCAACGGCGCGCAGTACGGCGTCTACACGGTGCACTGGTACTGGGTCGGCGCCATCCCGGCCATGGTCTTCCTCGGCCTGGTCATGATGCCCTTCTACTACGGCTCGAAGGTGCGGTCCGTACCGGAGTTCCTGCTGCACCGCTTCGGCCCCTCCTCCCACCTGCTCAGCTCGATCATCTTCGCGGTCTCCGCGGTCCTCATCGCGGGCGTGAACCTCTACGCCATGGCGATCGTGTTGGAGGCGCTGCTCGGCTGGGACCAGTGGGTGGCGATCGTCATCGCCGGCTTCTTCGTGCTGGCGTACATCACCCTGGGTGGCCTGTCCTCCGCCATCTACAACGAGGTGCTGCAGTTCTTCGTCATCCTCGCCGCGCTGATCCCGCTGACCGTGGTCGGACTGAAGCGGGTCGGCGGCTGGGACGGCCTGTCGGACACCCTCAGCGGAGAGAAGGGCGGCGCGTTCATGACCGCCTGGGAGGGTACGGGCATCGGCTCGGACAACCCGCTCGGCGCCAACTGGCTGACCATCGTGCTGGGTCTGGGCTTCGTGATGAGCTTCGGCTACTGGACCACCAACTTCGCCGAGGTGCAGCGCGCGCTGTCCGCGAAGAACCTCTCCGCGGCCAAGCGCACCCCGCTCATCGCCGCCTTCCCGAAGATCCTGATCCCGATGGTCGTGGTCATTCCCGGCCTGATCGCGCTGGTCATGGAGCCCACCATCGGCACCACCGAGGAGGGCCTGCAGTACAACGACGCCATCCCCGTGCTGATGCGCGACCTGCTGCCGAACGGCGTGCTCGGACTCGCCGTCACCGGACTGCTGGCCGCCTTCATGGCCGGCATGGCGGCGAACATCTCCTCCTTCAACACCGTCTTCACCAACGACATCTGGGCGGCGTACCTCAAGAAGGACCAGCCGGACGAGCACTACGTCGGCATCGCCCGCTGGGTCACGGCCATCGGGGTGCTCATCGGCATGGGCACGGCCTTCATCGCGGCCTCCTTCAGCAACATCATGAACTACCTGCAGACGTTGTTCTCCTTCTTCAACGTGCCGCTGTTCGTGGTGTTCATCATCGGCATGTTCTGGAAGAAGACCACGCCCGCCGCCGGCTTCTGGGGGCTGTTGACCGGCACGGTGGCCGCCATGGTCAACTACTTCTGGTTCTACAAGCAGGGCGTCATCGAGATCCCCACCGACCAGGGCGCGAACTTCGTCTCCTCCATCGTCGCCTTCGTGGTCGGCGCCGCGGTCATGGTCGTGGTCACCATGGTCACCAAGCCGAAACCGGTGGAACAGCTGGCCGGCCTGGTCTACGGCACTGTCTCGCCCGGCATGGAGGAGGCGCCCTCCGACGGGGACGACGCCTGGTACCGGAGGCCCGCGCTGCTCGGCTGGGGTGCCATCATCCTCGCCGCCCTCTGCTATGTCCCCTTCTCCTTCTGAGCCGAAGGGCTGAACCCTCATGAGCGACAAGCGAAACACCCCGCAGGACCCCTCCGGGCAGTCGTCCGACGGCGGCAGTACGGCCGCCCACATCCAGCAGGTCGAGGAACTGGAGCGGCAGTCCAACACCGCGGCGCGGCTCTTCGACGTACGCCGCATCATCGGCGGACTCTTCGTGGTCTACGGCGTGATCGTCACCTTCGCCGGGATCACCGCCTCCGAGGCGGACCTGGAGAAGGCCCAGGACATCAACATCAACCTGTGGACCGGCCTGGGCATGCTGGCGCTCGGCATCGCCTTCCTGGTCTGGCTGCGGTTGAGCCCCGCCGTACCCCCGCCCCCTCCGGAGGAACTGGTCGACGGCCAGGGGCCGGAGGGCTCGGCGGGATCAGAGGGCTCGGCGGGACCGGAGGAGCCGAAGGGGCCCGCCGGATCGGCCGGTCCGGAGTCACGCGAGCCGTAAC
>NZ_LJGU01000100.1:37394-64199 GCF_001751245.1 Streptomyces oceani | reverse complement strand
GGGCGTCGCCGGCCAGCGGCCCGGTGGTCATCCAGCCGCGCACCTGCTTACGTGCCGGGCTGCGCCCGTCCGCCCACTCGGGCCGCACCCACAGCAGTCGCTCGTGCCGCAGCTCCCAGCGGCCCAGCCACATCGCCTTGAACCAAAGGCCCGCACCAGCGCCGGCCAGTGCCGCGCCACCGGCGGCCGGCACCGCCAGCGAGGAGGCCACGGCCGTCAGGAAGCCGAGCAGCAGCCACCACCGGTGCCGCCGCCTCCACTCCCGTACGGTCACCGCCCGGTCACGCAGCTGGACCCATTTGCCGGCCGTGGTCAGCGCGCCCAGCAGGCCGACACAGCGCCGCCGCCGTACACGGAACACCACCGCCCCGACCAGCGGGAACAGCAGCACGCCCAGCCACACCCCGATCGTGCGCCCGGTCAGCCCGGGCGGCAGCACGCCAACGACCGCCGCCAGCAGGCCCGTCCACCACCAGGCACCGGCCGCCGCCCGCAGGTACACCGGAACTCTCGCCAACGCATACGAGCCGCGCCCCACAGCACGCTCCTCTCCTCGCCACTCGCCTCCTTCGGCGGCGCACGATAACGGCAGCCCATGAGAATTTCCTGAACGCCGGCTTGTGGCGTACGGGCCCGCCCGGGGCCCGCCCCGCACCGATGAATTCTCGCCGCCCCCGCCGTCTACCCGGATGTCGGCGCGTCGCGCGGCCTCCACGGCCGTACCCACGCGGCACCGACACCAACGACCGACGGATTCAGGGAGCAGACCATGCACGCACCGCAGTCCCCCAAGATCGGCGCCATCGTGTTGGGCAGTACGAACCCGGAGCGGCTCTGGGAGTGGTATCGGACCGCCTTCGCCCCCGAGGCGAAGCCCGAGGACGGGGTGCTGGCCCTGGAGCTGGCCGGGAACACGTACCTGATCTTCGAGCGGCGGGACGACGTCGCGCCCGGCACCGCCGAACCAGGCCGGCTGCTGGTCAACTTCGACGTGACCGACATCCACGCCACCGAGCGCTGGCTGAACCAGGAACTGTCCGTGCGGTGGGTTCGGCCGGTGACGGACATGGACGGCGAGGCGTATCTGGCCACCCTGGAGGACCCGGACGGCAACTACGTCCAAATCGTGCAACCGACCGGCTGAGCCGGGGCGATGACACGGGCGCTGCTGGGCCAGGCCCTGGACTACGCGCTGTGGTGCGCCCGCCCGGTGACCGACGGTGCGCTCCACCGCGCCACCCCCTGCCACGGCTGGGACCTGCGGCAGCTCCTATGGCATCTGAACGACTCGCTCGCCGCGCTCCGCGCCGGGGTCGACGGAGGTCCGGTGGAGCTGCCGCCGGCATCGGAGCCGGCGGCGGGGTCGGGTTCGGCCGCGGCGTCGGGTTCGGCCGCGGGGTCGGGTTCGGCCGCGGGGTCGGGCGGTCATCCGCTCGGCGAGTTCCGGGCGCGGGCGCGGCGGATGCGGCACCGCTGCCAGGACGGGCCACGGGCAGCCGACGCCGTACGTCCCGACCCCGCGCACCAGGCCCCCGTACGGCCCGGGGCACCGCGCCCGGCACCGGGCGGCCGGGTGGCCACCGTGGACGGCTGGCCGGTGCCGGCGGACACGGTGGCTCTGGCCGGGGCCCTGGAGGTGGCCGTGCACGGCTGGGACATCGCCCGGACCTGCGGGTCGCCCCAGCCCGTGCCGCCCGCGCTGGCGGCCGAGTTGCTACGCGCGGCACCCGGCCTGGTGCCGGCCCGGCCGGATCGGCCGCCGCTCTTCGGTCCGCCGATCCCGACTCCGGACGGGGCGAGCCACGGCGAGCGGTTGGTGGCGTTCCTCGGCCGGGTGCCGTACGTACGTTCCGGGCCGGCCGGCCGCTGAACCGGCACCGAAACCAGAAGCAGTACCAGAAGGCCGACCAGCACCGGAAAGCGGAAACGAAACCACCGACCGGCCGATGCCTAAAGGAACAGCCCGCGCTCCGCCGCCCGGGCGTCGAACTCCTCCAATCGCGCCTGCGCCTCCGGCAACCCGTCGCACATGGCCTCCAGCAGCACCCGGGCGAGCAACATCGGCGCGCAGGCGGTGTCGAAGGCCAGCCCGGTGCCGACGGCCGCCGGCAGCAGCAGGTCGTCCGGGTGCGCCACCGGAGCGAAGGCGCTGTCGGCCACCATGACGATCCGCAGCCCCGCCGCCCGCGCTTGCTCCAGCGCGGGCGGCACCTCGCGAGGGTGGCGGGGCAGCGCGAAGCACAACAGGGCCTCGGAGCCGGCCCGAACGGCCGCGTCCAGGCGGTCCGCCAGCATCGAGCCACCCTCGTCGAGCAACCGGACGTCCGGGTGCACCTTGGCTGCGAAGTACGCGAAGCCCCGCGCCTGCGCGGCGGCCGCGCGCAGCCCGAGCACCGGCAGCGTCGGAGAACCGGCCAGGACCCGGGCGGCCCGCTCGACGGGGGCCGGGTCGGCCAGCAGTTCGGCGAGGTGCCGGAGGTTGTCGATCTCGGCTCGTACGGCCTGCTGGTACGCGTTCCCGGCGGCCGTCGCCGCCGGGAACGCCTGAGGCCCGCCCTCGGCGCCGCCGGTGCCCTCGATGGCGGGCAGCTCCCGCAGGTGACGACGCAGCGCGGGATAGCCGTCGTAGCCGAGCGCGACCGCGAAGCGGGTGACGGAGGGCTGGCTGACGCCGGCGAGTTCGGCCAGTTCCACGCTGGACAGGAAGGGCGCGTCCGTGGCCCGCCGCACCATGCAGTGCGCGATACGGCGCTGGGTCGGCGTCAGCCGGTGTCCCTCGAAAAGCCTCAGCAACCGCGCGCTCGCGCTGCTCATCCCACCCACCCGTTCGTCCGGATCACGCACGTCGTCCCGGCGTCGCCGCCGGTGCCGCGGCGGCCGGTCGCCAACGGCCACTTTCACGGCACCTCGACTCTGCATGACCCTATGCAGGGCCGGCAAGCCGGACGAGTCGCGGGGCCACCCCGGGACAGCGGGGCCACCCGGGGGGCGCCGGGCCGGGCTTCGGGGGGATAGCCCCAGTGCTCGCGCCCGGCCGGGCTCCGTAGAGTGCCGAGCATGGACGCACCCGACACTGACCTGAAGAAGGAACTGAACGCGACCTTGCAGGCCCGCAAGGACCTCGGCCCGGAGTACGAGTCCGAGCTCGTCGAGACCTTTCTGCAGAAGATCGACGCGTCCGTGGAACAGCGCGTGCGACGGCAACTCGCCGAGCAGCAGATGGTGGTCGCCCGGAACAACAGCCAGCGACCGCGGTACGCCGAGCTGGGCCCGCACGCCCCGATGCCCGAGGGGGTGGGCGCGCGACTCGGCCTGGCGGTGGCCTCGCTCGTGCTGGCCATCCCGCTCTCCGCGATCGCCGTGGTCAACGCCGGGCTGGCGGGACTGCTGGTGTGCTGGGGCGGGGTGGTCGCGGTGAACGGGCTACAGGCCAGCCGCTCCTGGTTCGGCGACGAGCGGCTGGGTGAGCGGCGCCGGGACTGACGGGCACGGGCGGGCGGAGCCACCCCGGCCTCCGCGGCCCGGCGCGGACGGCCCCCACCACCCGCGCCAGACCACCCGCGCGTGCCCCGCGTTGCTCTGGGTCCCGCGTTGCTCCAGCCCGCGTTACTTCGTGTCCCGCGCCAGGTACGCCAGCAGATCCTGCCGGCTGAGCACTCCGGTCGGTTTACCGGCCTCCAGCACCAGCGCCGCGTCCGCGCCCTCCAGGACCGCCATCAGCTCGCCGAGGGTCTCACCGGAACCGACCTGCGGCAGCGCGCCGCTCATGTGCTTCTCCAAGCGGTCCTGTAGGGAGGCCCGTTGGGCGAAGAGCGCGTCCAGCAGTTCGCGCTCCACCACCGAGCCGATGACCTCGGCCGCCATCACGTCCGGGTGCCCGGCGCCCGGCTTGACCACCGGCATCTGCGAGACCCCGTACTCCCGCAGCACCTCGACCGCCTCGCCGACCGTCTCCTCCGGGTGCATGTGCACCAGCGAGGGAATCGGCCCCTCCTTGTGCCGCAGGACGTCCCCGACCCGTACGACCGTGGGCTCGCCCTCCTCCAGGAAGCCGTAGTCGTTCATCCAGTCGTCGTTGAAGATCTTGCTCAGATAGCCCCGGCCACTGTCCGGCAACAGCACCACCACGACATCGTCCGGCCCCAGCGGCTCGGCCACCCGCAGCGCCGCGGCGACCGCCATTCCGCAGGAGCCGCCGACGAGCAGTCCCTCCTCCTTGGCCAGCCGCCGGGTCATCTGGAAGGAGTCACGGTCCGACACGGGCACGATCTCGTCCGCCACCTCCCGGTCGTACGCGTCCGGCCAGAAGTCCTCGCCGACGCCCTCGACCAGGTACGGACGGCCGGAACCGCCGCTGTAGACCGAGCCCTCCGGGTCGGCGCCCACGACCCGAACCCGGCCGTCGCTGGCCTCCTTGAGGTAGCGGCCGGTGCCGGAGATCGTGCCTCCGGTACCGATGCCGGTCACGAAGTGGGTGATCCGGCCGTCCGTCTGCTGCCACAGCTCGGGGCCGGTGCTCTCGTAGTGCGAGCGGGGGTTGTCCGGGTTGCTGTACTGGTCGGGCTTCCACGCGTTCGGGGTCTCACGCACCAGCCGATCGGAGACGTTGTAGTACGAGTCCGGGTGCTCCGGGTCGACCGCTGTGGGGCACACGACCACGTCGGCGCCGTACGCGCGCAACACGTTGATCTTGTCCGTGGAGACCTTGTCCGGGCAGACGAAGACGCAGTGGTAGCCCTTCTGCTGGGCGACGATCGCCAGGCCCACGCCGGTGTTCCCGGAGGTCGGCTCGACGATCACCCCGCCGGGCCGCAGTTCCCCGCTCTCCTCCGCGGCCTCGATCATTCGCAGGGCGATCCGGTCCTTCACGGAACCGCCCGGGTTGAAGTACTCCACCTTCGCCAGCACGGTCGCCCGGATATCGGCGGCCACGGCGTTCAGCTTGAGCAGCGGGGTGTTGCCGACAAGCTCGATCATGGACTCGTGATAGTGCACTTGTTCTCCACGGCTTCGGTGTGGGGGGGTCGCCCCGGGGAGTGCAGCGGACCGTGGCACGGCCGGCTGCCCGTGCCGACACCATATTGCGCAACATGCGCACACTCACGGCGCGTTGCACGGCGGCTCGTACGGGGTAACACAGTGTTGAGCACCAAACCCCGTACGCGCACACAACGTCACCAGCATGGCCCAGGCACCACCGGGAGGCGGGAAGAGAGAGATGCCGATGTCGAAGGCAGCCAGTGCCAGGATGGCACGCCGGATCGCGACCGCCGCCGCGTACGGCGGAGGTGGTCTCGGACTGCTCGGCGGGGCGGCGGTCGGGCTGATCTTCACCGAAGTCCAGATCGCCAAACGCCGAGTGGGCGTGTCCGAGTCCGAGCCCCCGATGGCCGACGGCCTCTACGGCGCGGCTTTCGCGCGGCCCGGCGGCGAGCGCATGCCGCCGCCGGGCCCCATGGCCCCGGGACTCGGCCCGGTACCACCGGACAGCCCGCCCACGCGGACCGACCCCTCCGTGCGGACCGGTCCCTCCGTACGGCACGACCCCGCCGTGCGGGAGGACCCGCCCGTACGGCAACACCCGCCCGTACGGGAGGACCCGACCACTGCCGGGGCCGAGCGGGAGCCGGGAGCCGGCGGCCGAGCCACCGCCCGGCCGCTGCGGCTGGCGATGCTCGGTGACTCCACCGCGGCCGGGCTGGGCGTGCACATCCCGAGACAGACACCCGGAGGTGTCCTCGCCCCCGCCCTGGCGGCGGTCGCCGAACGCCCGGTCGAACTACGCTGCGTGGCGGTGTCCGGAGCCCAGTCCGACGGCTTGGAGCGACAGGTCAGCCTGCTGCTGGGCGAACGCGACCTCAGTCACGCGCCCGACGTGTGCGTCATCATGATCGGGGCCAACGACGTCACCCACCGGATGCCCCCGGCGCGTTCGGTGCGGCTGCTCTCCGACGCGGTGGCCCGGCTGCGTACGGTCGGCTGCGAGGTGGTCGTCGGCACCTGCCCGGACCTGGGCACCATCGAGCCGGTGAGCCAGCCGCTGCGGTGGATCGCCCGACGACTGAGCCGACAGCTGGCCGCCGCGCAGACCATCGCCGTGGTGGAGGAGGGCGGGCGCACGGTCTCGCTGGGCGACCTGCTCGGCCCGGAGTTCGCCGCCAACCCAGGCGAGCTCTTCGGCCCGGACAACTACCACCCGTCCGTGGAGGGTTACGCGACCGCCGCCATGGCGCTGCTGCCGACACTCTGCGCCTCGCTGAATCTGTGGCCCAGCGGGGACGAGCACCCGGACGCGATCCGTCGGGAGGGCATCCTCCCCGTCGCCCGCGCCGCCGCGGAGGCGGCGGCGGAGGGCGGCACCGAGGTCGCCTCGGTACGCGGCCCGTGGGCGCTGCTCAAACTCCGTCGCCGACGCCGACCGCCCACGGAGCAGCGCCAAGCGCCCCCTGCGGACGGTGCCTCCACGGCGACCGACCGTACGGCCGAAGCCGACACCTCGGACGGGAGCGACGGGTCAGACGGCTCCCCGGAGGGCCGTACGCACGACTCCGGTGACCCGGACCGTGCGAGGTCGGGGCACGGGCACTGACCCGGGCGCTCGGGGCCGAACGAGCGCGCAAAAGAGTCCCGTGTCACACCACGTGAGCCGTGACCCGGGGGCTACGGGTGGGTAGCTTCGCGGTGACCGTCTTCGGCCCGGGTGCGGCGTGGCCCCGGCACGTGCCGCACCGTGGATGACGGGACGGCCGTACGCCGACGGCTCCGGCCGCGCCACCGGCTGTGCCGCGCACACTGGACACGACGGCCATGACCGTACCGCTGAACCGCCACCAGCCCCCTGGAGCCGTGTGATGCCCGAAGCAGTGATCGTTTCTGCCGCCCGCTCGCCGATCGGACGCGCCTTCAAGGGGTCGCTCAAGGATCTGCGCCCGGACGATCTCACGGCCGAGATCACCAGCGCCGCCCTCGCGAAGGTGCCGCAGCTGGACCCCGCGCTCGTCGAGGACCTGATGCTGGGTTGTGGTCTGCCCGGCGGCGAACAGGGCCACAACCTGGGCCGGGTGGTCGCCGTGCAGATGGGCATGGACCAACTGCCCGGCTGCACCATCACCCGCTACTGCTCGTCCTCGCTGCAGACCAGCCGAATGGCGATGCACGCCATCAAGGCGGGCGAGGGGGACATCTTCGTGTCCGCCGGGGTGGAGATGGTCTCGCGCTCGGTCAACGGCTCCTCGGACGGCATGCCGGGCACGCACAATCCCGTCTTCGAGGACGCCGAGGCCCGTACCGCGCACCGCGCCGAGCACGGTGGCGCGGGCTGGACCGATCCCCGAGAAGACGAGCAACTCCCCGATGTGTACGTCGCGATGGGCCAGACCGCGGAGAACCTCGCCCGCCACAAGAACGTCTCCCGGCAGGAGATGGACGAGTTCGGCGTACGCTCCCAGAACCTCGCCGAGAAGGCCATCGCCGACGGCTTCTGGGAGCGCGAGATCACCCCGGTCACCCTCCCGGACGGCACGGTGGTGTCCCGGGACGACGGTCCACGGGCCGGCGTCACGCTGGACGGCGTACGCGACCTCAAGCCGGTGTTCCGCCCGGACGGGCTGGTCACCGCGGGGAACTGCTGTCCGCTGAACGACGGCGCCGCCGCGCTCGTCATCATGTCCGACGCCAAGGCGCGTGAGCTGGGCATCACCCCGCTCGCGCGGATCGTGTCCACCGGAGTCTCCGGGCTGTCCCCGGAGATCATGGGGTACGGCCCGGTCGAGGCATCCCGGCAGGCGCTCGCCCGAGCCGGGATGTCCGCGGGCGACATCGACCTGGTGGAGATCAACGAGGCGTTCGCCGCCCAGGTCATCCCCTCGTACCAGGACCTGGGCGTCGACCTGGACCGGCTCAACGTCAACGGCGGTGCCATCGCCGTGGGCCACCCCTTCGGGATGACCGGCGCACGCATCACCGGGACGTTGATCAACTCCCTGCGGTGGCACGACAAGCAGTTCGGTCTGGAGACCATGTGTGTCGGCGGCGGGCAGGGCATGGCCATGGTCATCGAACGCCTCAGCTGAGCCCGCACCCGCCCAGACGCGCGGGCGCGTACGCCGGTCGTCGTGTCCCCGGGGTGTGACATATCCCCCGGGGACACGGTGTTCTCCCTGGTCAAAGCGCCGTGTCAGGATTTGCCCGAAAAGGGCGCCTGTCCCGTTGATGGTGTTTTGCACTACGGTCAGGGCGTCGGATACGCCGCAGCCACCGAACCGGAGGCAGCAGTTCGGGGAACGAACCGGAACCGGGAGTACATCCGTGAGCGCCATATCCATCGCCATGCTGGTGTCCGCGACAGTCGCCACCGCCCTCGGCGGCGTGGCCCTCCGCACCGCCCGCGGACTGCGGCGGAGACTGGATGAGCTGACGGCGGAACCGCCCCGTGCCGGCACGCCGACCGCGTACGGCGACCGAGCGTACGGACACCCGGCGTACGACCCGGCCCACGGCGGGACCGGAGCCCCGACCGTACCCGCCACCCGCGAGGCCCCCAGCGCCGAGATCCGGGCAGCCGTCGCCGAGGCGCTCGCCGAGGAGCGGGAACGAGACCTGGACGAGGCGCGCGCGTTCTGGGCGGCGCGGGAGGCCCGAGGCACGGAGGCGGAGTTCGACCTGCTGCTGGAGGGGCACGGCACGGAGTACGAGGCCGTACGACCGGGGACCCGGCAAGCCGAGAACCCACCCGCGGACATCCCGGCGGAGCTGGACAGCAGCCTGCTGGAGGCGCTGCTGGAGGGTCGACGCAGCGGCCTGGAGGGGTGCTACGGGCACTGGGAGAGCGCGCTGTTCGTACCTCGGCAAACGGGGACGGAGCAGGACCCGCGGCGTGCCGGCGGGCCACGGGCCGGCCGGCCGTCGGACGGCGCCGAACAGCGGCACGAAGGTGACGGCGAGAGCCCGGGCGACTGCCCGCGCGAGGACGCCGGCCGCGGCGCTCTCAGCGACGACCTCAACGGCGATCCCGGCGCCGGCTTCGGTGACGAGGACCGTGAGGTGCCCACGGAGATACTGCCCGCTGACGGACGGGGGGAGCCCGCCGATCTCGAGGCGGCCCGACGACGCCACCCCTCACACCCGGACTTCACCCTGGCCGGCGAACCCGCGGGCGGCGGCCCGGCGGCGCTGGATCGCCCGGTGCTCGCGGACCAGGAACGCACCCTGGAACGTCTGGCCCGACTGGCGGGCGACGGTACGCCGCTGGTGGACGCCCAGCCCGGGCCGCTCGGGACTCTCGACGTCTACTCCTTCGCGGACGGCAGCACGCTGTGCGTGTCCCCCGGACACCTGGAGACCGCCCGCCGCCTGGGCGAGGCCATCGACGCCGGTCCGACTCCGGTGCTGCTCGGCGGATCGGGTGCCGCCGGGGCGTACACGCTGACCTTCACGATCGGCGACGAACACGTCTACCTGCTCGCCAGCCGGGTCATAGCGTCTCTCTGAGGCGCGGCCCGAGGCAGCCCGGGGCGGCCGGTGTGTGGCGACTGAGTCACCCGGAGCCGCCGGACACAGCCGCGTGCCGTCACGACCGGTCGGCTCGGAAGCCCGCCGGGGTGAGTTCCGCGTCCACGAGTCGGACCGCGTCCGCGAGCGCCTCCTCGTCCTCCGTACCGGACAGAGCGTTCGCCAGGTCATGGCCTGCGACCGCGAGTTGGTCACCAACGGCGAACGGCCCGGCGTCAGGCAGTTCGTACGGCACCCGCTCCGGGAACTCGCGAAGCTGAGCACGGCGAGCCAGCTCACGGGACAGGGCCAGGCCCGAGGCGGCGGCTCCGCGACGCAGCGCGCTCTGCGGCGCGGCACGCAGCCGGTCCGCGAGCCGGTCGACGCGCAGGCTCAGGGGCGACGTATCCAGCATGCCGTAAGCCTACGGGCGTCCACCGGGGCACTGGCACCACATCCGTGACACCGGCCGCCGGTACGCGGGGCGCGGGCCCTCGCGACGCGCTCCAAGCACCCTCCACAGACGGTTGCCATCGCATCCGGCCTCAGGCACCGTGGGCCTCAAGGACTCGACAAGGCAGCACCGGAGGCGCCGATGTCCCAGATCATCTCCGATGAGACGCATCAGAATCTCCTCTCTCGCATCCCGCACTGCACCGGTCGTGAAGTCTCCGACTGGCTCCGCACGGTCGACGAAGGACCCGCCCTGATCCGGTTCGAGGAAAAGGTCAGCTGGCTGCGCGGTGAGCACGAACTCTCCTACGGACACGCGAAAGCGATCATTCACGAGCACGACCTGAGGCGCGCCGCTCGCCACTGGTGAGCCACGGCCCCAACCACCCCCTCCAGACCCGGCCGTCCCGCCCCATCCCGCGCCGTAGTCGGGACGGAGCGAGACGGACTCGCGCACCAGACGGGCCTGCCGCACGAAAGGGTGCGGGCCCGGCGGCGTTCACCGCCGGGCCCGCACCCTTTCGCCTGCCTCGCGTCGCCGAATCGCCGACCGACGACCACGACCGCTGCCCGGTGTGAGCCACCGGGCAGCGGTCGTGTCACGTCAAAGAGGGCTGATCCACCTGGGGAAGGCTGGTCAGCCGTCGCTTTGCAGGATGGCGATCAGCCGCAGGAACTCCAGGTAGATCCAGACCAGGGTCAGCGTCAGCCCGAAGGCCGCCAGCCAGGACTCCTCACGCGGCGCGCCGTACGCGATGCCGTCCTCGACCTGCTTGAAGTCCAGGGCGAGGAAGCAGGCGCCGAGCACGATGCCGATGACACCGAAGAGGATGCCCATACCGCCGCTGCGGAAGCCCAGGCCGTCGCCACCACCGAAGACCGCGAACAGCAGGTTCACGCCCATCAGCAGCACGAAGCCGATCGCCGCCGCCAGCACGAAGCGGTAGAAGCGCTGGGTGACCCGGATGATCCGGGTCTTGTACATCACGAGCACGGCCGTGAAGACCGCCATGGTGCCCAACACGGCCTGCATCGCGGCGCCGTCGGCGATGTAGTTGTCGACGTAGTTGCTGATGGCGCCGAGGAACAGTCCCTCGAACGCGGCGTACCCCAGGATCAGCGCCGGGACGGCCTTGCGCTTGAAAGCCTGCGTGAACGCGAGCACCATCGCCACCAGCGCGGCACCGATGGCCAGACCCAGCGACATGTCCGTGAACCAGGCGACCGCGGCGGTGACGACCACGGTGCCCACCGTCATCGCCGTGCGGGCGACGACGTCGTCCATCGTCATCCGGCCGGCGTACGGCGCGGCCGGCGGCGCGCCCTGCGGGGACGGTGCGCCGGGCATCTGGCCCTGCTGGGCGTACGGATTGGTCGTGGGCTGCTGTGCGTACGGGTTCGCCGCGTACGGATTCCCGGCCTGTGGCTGCTGACCGGCGTTGAAACCGGCTTGACCGTTGTTTCGGCCGATTCCCCGTCGCGAGAAGACCGGGTTGCTGCTCCTCATCTCACTCCTCCATGACCGCACGGCGCGGCCTCGCACTCTAGAGTAATGCGTAGGCAAAACCAGCACGCTAGTGCAGTGGCTTAAACGACGGAAGAGTCCTGTTGGTTCCGGCTCCCAGCACGCCGGGTCGCCGGACCGCCACAGGACCGTTTCGGTCCCGCCCATGAGGACCTTCCCCACGCCCGGCGGGAGGTAACCAGCTCGTCGGCTGCCTCGCCACCGGTCCACCGGCTGAGACGCTGGCGTACGCAACCTATCGGCACGCCGTGTCACGTCTCCGCGCGGGAGGCCCAACTGGTCGCTTGACACCGAAACCCAGAACGCCCTCACCCAGAGCACCCGGCAGTCGGACACACAGACCGTCTCCGCCTGGACGACGGCGGGCCGGTTCGGTGCCTTCCACCTGATCGCCACCGCCCCGGAGGCCGAGCGGTACGAGCCGAAAGGCTTCATCGACGTGGCCGCCCACGCGAACGGCTCGCCTCCCAGGGGCCGTCGAGGCCGACCGAGAGACGGTGGGTGCCCGGAGCCGGACTTGAACCGGCACGGCCCGAAGGCCAACGAGGTTTAAGCTCGTCGTGTCTACTTTCCACCACCCGGGCACCGGTCTCCTCGCTCGCACCCGCACGCACCCGCGCGGGCGGACTTACGGCCCGCGCCCGGCATGACACGAGCCTATCCAGCTATCCCCCACCCAACTGCCCGCGAGCCGCGATGTTGTCTTATTTTATTGGCAGTTGATTGAGCGTCAGCACTACCCTCCCCCCTTGGCGCTCCGACTTTCCGCAGCGGAGCGGGACGCCGAAAATGACGCAAACCGATCCCCTGCGTGCGGTCATCGTGCGATGCCCGGACCGTCCCGTGCCGCGAGAGTCGTCCTACCCAGGTAGGACCGGGCCCCCAGCGGCATACCTCCCAAGGCTGGCCCGGAAACCGGTTCCGCGGCGGATTCACGCGCCTCGGACATCGGAGAGGATGGCCGTGGCCAGCACACGCACCCCCGTACAGCGCGACAGGAGCGAGAACTCGTGACCACCCCGATGCAGGCAGGCGCCTACGCCGCCACACCCGCCCCCGGCGTCGCCGCTGCCCGAGCCATGGACCTCTCCAAGGTCTACGGACAGGGCGAGACCAAGGTGGTCGCCCTAGACCAGGTTTCCGTGGAGTTCCGGCAGGCGCAGTTCACCGCGATCATGGGGCCGTCCGGCTCCGGCAAGTCGACCCTGATGCACTGCATGGCCGGACTCGACACGATCTCCAGTGGCAGCGCCCGGATCGGGGACACCGAGCTGACCTCGCTCAAGGACAAGAAGCTGACGCAACTGCGCCGGGACCGGATCGGGTTCATCTTCCAGGCGTTCAACCTGCTGCCCACGCTGACCGGCCTGGAGAACATCACCCTCCCGATGGACATCGCCGGCCGGAAGCCCGACCCGCAGTGGATGGACCGGGTGATCGAGACCGTCGGGCTCTCCGGACGCCTCAAGCACCGTCCCAACCAGCTGTCCGGCGGCCAGCAGCAGCGCGTCGCGGTCGCCCGGGCACTCGCCTCCAAGCCGGAGATCATCTTCGGTGACGAGCCGACCGGCAACCTGGACTCCCGTTCCGGCGCGGAGGTGCTCGGCTTCCTGCGCAACTCCGTACGCGAGCTGGGCCAGACCGTCGTCATGGTCACCCACGACCCGGTGGCGGCCTCCTACTCGGACCGGGTCATCTTCCTCGCCGACGGCCGCATCGTCGACGACATGGCCAACCCCACCGCCGATTCGGTGCTCGACCGGATGAAGGCGTTCGACGGCAAGGCGCGCACCACCTGAGCGACGGCGCCCACGCGCCGCGCGCCCGCCCCCATCGACCACTCCTTCGCCTCGCGCCCGCATCGCGAGCGTGCCGTCCGTACGGCCCGCCGCGCGCGGAGGTGAGGGGAGCACTCCACTCAGGACTGACCCATGTTCCGTACCGCCTTGCGCAACGTCCTCGCGCACAAGGCCCGGTTGCTGATGACCGTACTCGCCGTGATGCTCGGCGTGGCTTTCGTCTCCGGCACCCTGGTCTTCACCGCGACGATCCAGAACGCCTTCCAGAAGAGTTCCGAGGAGGGCTTCAGTCATGTCGACGTCGCCATCCAGCCCAACAAGAACAAGGGCGAGTCGATCTCCGGCCCCACCAACAACCTGAGCCAGCGCACGCTGGACAAGGCGAACCAACTGAGCGGGGTCGAGTCGGCGATCGGTGTCGCCGACGGCTTCGCCGGCCTGGCCGACAAGAACGGCGACCTGGTGGGTGACGGCTTCAGCACCCAGGGAGCCAACTACTACGCCGGCCAGGACGGCACCGACGAGCGCTACCCGCTGCAGAAGGGTCGGGCGCCGCAGCAGTCGAGCGAGGTCGCCCTCGACTCCGAGACCGCCGAGCGCACCGGCTACAAGATCGGTGACACGGTGCCGGTCTCGGTACAGGGCCCGGTGCAGAAGCAGAAGGTCGTCGGGATCTTCACGACGGACGACGGAGCCGTCTCGGCCGGCGGCTCGCTGCTGCTCTTCGACAACAAGACCGCCCAGCAGCTCTTCGCGCAGCCGGGGCAGTACAGCGAGATCCAGCTGACCGCCGCCTCCGGCACCTCACAGAAGGAGCTCAAGAAGGCCGTCACCGGCATCCTGCCGCCGGACTCGGAGGCGATCACCGGGCAGCAGCTCGCGGACGACCAGTCCGAGATGATCAAGCAGCAGACCTCCGGGATGCAGACCGCCATGCTGGCGTTCGCCGGGATCGCGCTCTTCGTCGGCGTCTTCATCATCGCCAACACCTTCACCATGCTGGTGGCCCAGCGCACCAAGGAACTCGCGCTGATGCGCGCCGTCGGTGCCAGCCGTCGCCAGGTGACCCGCTCGGTGCTGTTCGAGGCCGGAGCGGTCGGCATCTCCGCCTCCGTGCTGGGCTTCGGAGCCGGGCTCGGGATCGCCCTCGGCCTCGAGTCGGCGATGGGCTCCATGGGCGGCATGCCCGAGGGGCCGATGATCATCTCCGCCAGCACCATCGTCACGACACTGCTGGTGGGCGTGCTGGTCACGGTGCTGGCCGCCTGGCTGCCGGCCCGGCGGGCCGCCAGGATCCCGCCGGTCGCGGCGATGGGCAGCGTGCACGCCCCGGCCACCACCCGTTCCCTGGTCGTACGGAACATCATCGGCGCGATCCTCGCGGGCGCCGGCGGCGCGCTCGTGCTCTACGCGACCACCGCCGAGGACGGCGAGGCCGCGATGGGGCTGGGCGCCGCGGTGCTGCTGATCGGTGTCTTCGTGCTGACGCCGCTGCTGTCCCGGCCGCTCATCGCGGCGGCGGCTCCCGCGCTGAAGCTGTTCAAGGTGAGCGGCAAGCTCGCCCGGCAGAACGCCGTGCGGAACCCGCGTCGTACGGCCGCCACCGCCTCCGCGCTGATGATCGGACTCACCCTGATCACCGGCCTCACGGTGGTCGCCACCGGCGTGCAGAACGCCATCGACAAGATGGCGTCGGACGCGCTCAAGGCCGACTACCAGGTCTCGATGGCGAACTTCCAGCCGATGTCCCCGAAGATCCAGGAGACGCTGAAGTCGCTGGACGAGGTCGAGTCCGTCACCCCGTGGCGGATGTCGCCGGCCATGGTGGACGGCGAGTCGGAGCAGTTGGCCGGCGTCAACCCCTCGACCGTCCAGGACCTGATCTCGGTCGAGTTCACCGAGGGCGGCTGGAACGGCCTGGGTGGCGGCAACGCGGTAGTCGTCGACGAGAAGACCGCGGACAAGCGCGGTTGGCAGGTCGGCTCGGAGATCAGCGTGACCTACCAGGACGGCAAGCGAGGCCAACTGACCGTCTCCGGCCTCTACGAGGGCAACCAACTGGTCCAGGGCATCCAGATGGACGCCGAGGTGCTGGCGACGCACATGGCCAAGGTCACCGACATGCAGGTGTACGTGAAGACGGACGGCGGGCCCAGCGACTCCGTGAAGGCGGCGCTGGAGAAGAGCCTGGGCGACAACCCGTCGATCCTCGTCGAGGACAAGCAGGACATCTCGGAGAGCATCTCGCAGGTCATCAACATCCTGCTGAACATCCTGTACGGGCTGCTGGCCATGGCCGTGATCGTCGCCGTCCTGGGTGTCATCAACACCCTGGCCATGTCGGTCTTCGAACGCGGCCAGGAGATCGGAATGCTGCGCGCGATCGGCCTGGACCGGCGGGGCGTCAAGCGGATGGTCCGGCTGGAGTCCCTGGTGATCTCACTGTTCGGCGGGGTCATGGGCATCGCGCTCGGTGTCTTCTTCGGCTGGGCGGCCGGCGAACTGATCGCCAGCGCCGGTCTGGACACCTACTCCCTGGTGCTGCCCTGGGACCGTCTCGCCATCTTCCTGGTGCTCGCGGCCGTGGTGGGCATGCTGGCGGCGCTGTGGCCCGCCCGTCGTGCCGCCAAGCTGAACATGCTGGCCGCGATCAAGACGGAGTGACCCGGCACCGGTCCGGCACCCCCGGGTCGGACCGGTCCGCTGCCGCCGCCCCGGTGTTCCCCCGCGGAGCACCGGGGCGGCGGTGCGTCGTAGGGCCGCGTCGTACGGCAGTGGGTTACGACGGCGGGCAACGGCCGCGGGTACGGCTGTGGGCTACGGCCGCGGGTACTACGCGCCGGTCCGCCAGTCACGAGCGCGCAGTGGCAGCCCGGCGACCCCGGAGACCGGCGTACGCACCGCGAGGACCTGGTTCACACCGATCCGGTTGTGCTCGAAGGCCAGCGCGGACGCCGCCATGTACAGCTCCCACACGCGGGCCCGGCCCGGTGAGGCGTGCCGCACCGCCTCGGTCCAGTTCGCCCGCAGGTTGGTGACCCAGGCGCGCAGCGTGAGGGCGTAGTGCTCACGCAGCGACTCCAGGTCGCGCACCTCGAAGCCGGCGTCCTCCAGGTGGCCCACGGTGCGCCCGATCGGGGAGAGTTCGCCGTCCGGAAAGACGTAGGCGTCGATGAACCGGTCGACCTCGTACGTCGACTCGTCCGGCTGCGGGCGACGGGCGATCTGGTGGTTCAGCAGTCGTCCGCCGGGCCGCAGCAGCGCGTACAGGTCATCGGCGTACTCCCGGTAGCGTGCGGAGCCGACGTGCTCCGCCATGCCGACCGAGGCGATGGCGTCGTACGGTCCGTCCGGCACCTCTCGGTAGTCCTGCACGCGCACCTCGACCCGCTCGGTCAGGCCCTCCTCCGCGATCCGCTTGCGGGCGTACACCGCCTGCTCCTGGGACAGCGTGACGCCGACGGCGTGCACCCCGTACTCCCGCGCCGCGTGCAGCACCAACGAGCCCCAGCCGCAGCCCATGTCCAGCACCCGCTGTCCGGGCCGCAGCGCCAGCTTGCGGCAGATCAGGTCGAGCTTGGCGTGCTGTGCCGCGTCCAGGCCGGCGGCATCCGGGCGGGCGGCATCCGGGCCGGCGGTACCCAGGTCGGCACCGTCCGGGTCATCCCAGTAGGCGCAGGAGTAGACCATCGAGGGGCCGAGCACGAGCCGGTAGAAGGCGTTCCCCACGTCGTAGTGGTGGCTGATGGCCGCGCGGTCCCGACGCAGCGTGTGCCGGAGGCCCGTACGCCCCTGGTTCTCCTCGGCCGGCGGCGGGGGCGGCGGCCAGGGCCCGGCCAGGGTGAGGAGTTCCCGGGCGGCGCCGCGTACGGCGGGGTCCCGAGCCAGCGCCAGTGCCGTACGGGCGGTGGAGCCGCGCGCGCGGCCGGCCTCGGCGCCGTCCGGCTGCTCGGGCGGGCGGTCCCAGAGCAGCCCGGCCACCAGTCCCAGCACCTCGTACAGATCACCCTCGACGGTGATCTCACCCGCCACCCAGGCTCGTGCCAGGCCGAGTTCGCCGGGTCTCCACAGACTCCGGCGCAGCGCCCGACGGTTGCGGATGTGCAGCACGGGAGCGCCCGGCGGACCGTGCTCGCTGCCGTCCCAGGCGCGAATCCGCACCGGCGGCGGGGCGGCGAGCAGCTTCTCCGTGAGCTGAGCGATCCGTGGTGCGATACCGGCCATTGCGCACACCTCCGTGCTGAGCGGGGCCAGTCAGCAGATATACAGCCCTGTCCGGGGCCTCTCTCCGCTGCAACGCCGGGGTGTGACTTCCTCTTCCCACGGTTGCCGCACGGTTACCCACCGGAGTGCGACCACCCCCGCTCCACGAGCCGTCAGGTCCGGTGTTCCGCTCGCCCGGCGGGCTCCCGACCTGTCAGCAGCCGCTGCCCGGCACCGACGGCGGTCAGGCCGGCCGCGCGCAGGACGGCCCAGACCGTGGCCTGGTTCGCCGTCACCACCGGCTTGCCCAACTCCGCCTCGATCGGGGCGATGACGTCGTAGGTCGGTAGGGCGGTGCAACTGAGGAACACGGCGTCGGCCGTGGGATGGTCACTCTCCCGCACGAGTTCGCGCACTCGGGCGTACGACACCGCCGGGATCTCCGCGGGTTGCAGACCCAGCCCGCGCTGGGAGACGACCTCCAGCCCGGACTCGGTCAGATACGCACGCAGCCGCTCCCCCACCGCCGGCACGTACGGATGCGCCACGGCCACCCGGCGCGCGCCCAGGGCCCGCAGCCCGGTCACGACCGCCCCGGCGGTGGTGACGGCCGCGGGTGCGCCCTCGGCGAGCATCGTCTCCCGCAACCGCCGCTCCCGGGCCGCGCCGCCGACGAAGCTGCAGGCGGTGCAGAGATACGCGACGGCGCTCACGTCCAGTTCGCCGACCTCTCGGGTGGGTCGCCGCAGCACCTCGGCATCGTTCAACGCCCGGACCAGTGCGAGGCCCTCCCGGTCGGCGACCGGGCCGGTGCGGGAGATGAACAGTGAGACGTGCTCGGGAACCCAGCGCCACAACTCCCGGTCACGGTTGAAGTCGAAGGACGCGACGACGCCGACGCCCGTCTGCGGTACGGGTTCAGATGGTGTACTCCCCATGGGGTCAGGCTACGGGGGCTGCGCCGCGCCCGGCGCCGGCGGCGTACGCGGGTCAGCTCGCGCCGGCGGTCTCCGTCTGCCTCCGCGACCGGTCGCCCTTCCCCGCGGCCTTCTTCGCACCGCGGGCCGCCTCTCGGTCCGCCTCGGCCGTGGCCTCCGGGTCGGTCAGCTTCTTGGCGCTGGCCGCCGCCGTGACTCCGGAGGCGGCCTCGTGGAACTCCTCGCGCGGCTTCTCCATCGCGCCGAGCGAGACGACCTCGCGCTTGAGGAACATGCCGAGCGTCCAGTCCGCGAAGACCCGGATCTTACGGTTCCAGGTCGGCACCGCCATGCCGTGATAGGTGCGGTGCATGTACCAGGCGAGCCGGCCGCGGAGCCGCAGCCGCAGCTTGCCCAGGACGATCATGGCGACGCCCTTGTGCAGCCCCAGGCCGGCGACCGCGCCCTTGTTCGCGTGCTTGTAGTCGCTCTGCGGGAAGCCCCGCAGACGGGAGATGACGTTGTCGCCGAGAGCCTTGGCCTGACGCAGCGCGTGCTGCGCGTTCGGCGGGCAGTACGCTCCCCCGCCTGCGGCCAGGTCGAGTATCTGCGCGTTGTCCCCGGCGGCCCAGGCGTAGTCGGTCCCCTTCACCTGGAGGGTCGACTCGGTGTCCACGTGTCCACGGGGGCCGAGCGGCAGGCCGAAGTTGGCCAGTGCCGGGTTGGGCTTGACCCCGGCGGTCCACACGATGGTGTGGGAGTCCGCCTCGAAGCCGTTGGAGAGCACCACCCGGCCGTCGACGCAGGACTTCACTGAGGTGCCGAGATAGATCTCGACGCCGCGGTCCGCCAGGTGTTCCCGGCCCCACTCGCCGAGCTTCGGGCCGACCTCGGGGAGGATCTTCTCCGCGACGTCGACCAGGACGAAACGCATGTCCTCGCGCCGTACGTTCGGGTAGTACCTCGCGGCGTCCCGGGCCATGTCCTCGATCTCACCGACGGTCTCCGCCCCCGCGAAGCCACCCCCGACGAAGACGAAGGTCAGCGCCTTGCGCCGGATCTCCTCGTCAGTGGTCGAGTCGGCCTTGTCGAGCTGTTCGAGCACGTGGTTACGGAGCCCGATGGCCTCCTCGACGCCCTTCATGCCGATGCCGTTCTCGGCCAGCCCGGGGATCGGGAAGGTGCGCGAGACGGCGCCGAGCGCCACCACGAGGTAGTCGAACGGGAGCTCGTACGAGTCGCCGACCAGCGGCACCACCGTCGCCACCCGACGGTCCTGGTCGATGGTGCCGACCCGCCCGGTCAGCACCTCCGCCTTCGGGAGCACCCGCCGCAACGGGACGACGACGTGCCGGGGGGAGATGGAGCCGGCCGCGGCCTCGGGGAGGAACGGCTGGTACGTCATGTAGGAGCGCGGGTCGACGACGGTGACGGTAGCCTCGCCGTAGCGCATCTTCTTCAGGATGCGGCGAGCCGCGTACAGTCCGACGTACCCGCCGCCTACGACGAGGATTCGAGGACGCTCCGTGGTGCTCATGCTTCGAGTATCCAGCACCAGGCGGGGGTGACCTCGTGAGGGGGTTCACAAGCACTGGGTGTGCCCCTGCTACAATCCCCCCACCCCGGAAGCGCGCCTTCCGCTCAATCTCCCGAGCGACCTCGCCACACTGCTCGACCTCCCTTCCTTCACCGGTCCTGAGCTGCGCTTCTCCAGGAGGAGTCGCTACGGTTCCGCATCCAGCCCGACGCACCGGCCGTGCGGCCAACCCTGCGACGCGTCGCCGTAGAGCCCGCGAACCTCGCTTATCCGGTGCTTAGCTCCGCCATTCGAGACGGCCAGGGGCATAATTCTTGTGAAGGACTTCACAAACTTTCTTTCGTGTCCGCTCACTCCGCTGCCCCACCCGTCTCGTCAGTCCCGTCCGAGCCCGCGAGCCGGTCGCGCACCCAGCCATGGAACTCCCCGATGTGATGCTCGCTGGGCACCAGCACCCCACCCCGCTCGTACGCCCGCGAGCCCATCGCGCGCTGGCACCGCTCACAGGCGTCGAAGTCCTGTTCGTTGACCCGGTGGAACAGCTCGACCGACCGGGAGAGGTCGGTGCCCTCGGCCACCACGCCGGGGAGGTAGAGCCAGTCGCACTCGATGACCGTACGATCCACCGCCATCGGGTACATCCGGTGCACGATCACGTGGTCCGGCACCAGGTTCAGGAAGACCTGCGGCCGTACGGTGATCGCGTAGTAGCGGCGGTCCTGCTCCTCCCGGAGGCCCGGCAGCGGCTCCTGCCCGGCCCCGCCGTCGATGGTGAAGCCGCGGACCTCGGAGCCGAACTCCGCCCCGTGCCCGACGTAGTACTGCGCGGCGAAGCCGTCCGAGAACTCCGGCAGCACCTCGGTCAGTTCCGGGTGGATGGTGGCGCAGTGGTAGCACTCCATGAAGTTCTCGATGATCAGTTTCCAGTTGGCCCGCACGTCGTAGCTGACCCGGTGGCCGAGGCTGAGCCCCTCCACGCCGTACGCCTCGACGTGCGCCCGGTCGCCGAGCCGCGCCGTGACCGCGCCGATCACCTGCTCCTCGAAGGACGGCGGGTGCTCGTCCAGGCACACCCAGACGTAGCCGAGCCACTCACGGACGTGCGCCCGCAGCAGTCCGTAGTCGCGGCGGTCCACGTCCGGCATGCCGGTGAGGTTGGGCGCGGCGACCAGCCGGCCGTCCAGGTCGTACGTCCAGGCGTGGTACGGGCACTGGAACCCTCGCCGCACCTCGCCCTCGGGGGCCGTGCACAGCTGGGCGCCCCGGTGCCGGCAGATGTTCAGGAAGGCCCGCACCGAACCGTCCCGGGAGCGCGTGACCAGCACGCTCTCCCCGCCGACCTGGTGTGTCTGGAAGCGGCCCGGTCGGTCCAGGTCGGCGGACCGGGCGAGGCAGAACCACATCCGCTCGAAGATCCGCCGCTGTTCCTCGCGGAACACCTCCGGGTCGGTGTAGTCGGCGCCGGGGAGGGTCGGGAGGAGACTCTCCGGAAGCGTCCGGGCGGCCGCGTGCTCCGGGTCCGCGTGGTCGGACGCCTCGGTCGTGCCGAGCGTCTCGGTCGTGCCGGGCGCCGGGGGGATCACGTGGGGGTTCGCGCTGGCAGCCGCGCTGAAGGGCGTACGGGAAAGGGACACGTCGGTCACCCACCTCGGGGTCGGTCGGTAAGGGCGGTGGCGGGCACTCCGGTTGCGGCTCGGAACACCCGCCCGAACTGGGAAAACTGGGCCACGTCGTTCGGATCGGCCACGGGGATCGCTCTGACGGCGCTTGCCTGGCACGCACATCTGCCGCGTTGTCGCCTCAACACGCGGCGCCGCTGCGCTCGTTCCCCTCGGCCTCCGGCCTGGGGAGGCCCCAACACCAGACCCCGCTCCGTGATCCACGAAGATCCAAACCACACGGCCTACCGGCGGATGCGCGTCATGTCCGGGTCGAAGACCGGCTCCTCGGCGACGGTGGCCGGCACCTTCTCCCCGAAGTACTCGATGCTCGCCGGCGTCCCCGCCGCGCTGGCGGCGGCCGGCAGCCAGGCGTACGCCACCGTGGTGCCGACGGTGTAGCCGTACGCCGCGCTGGTGACGTATCCCGCGGGCACTCCGTCCACGTGCACCGGCTCCCCGCCGAGCACCGTCTGGCCGGGATCGTCCACGGTCAGGCAGGTGAGCCGCCGCTCGGGCGGCCGTTCGGCCCGCTCGACCAGCGCGTCCCGGCCGAGGAAGCCACCCTCCTTGTCCAGCCGCACGGCGAAGCCGACACCGGCCTCGTACGGGTCGTGCTCCGTGGTCATGTCGGTGCCGCACGCGCGGTAACCCTTCTCCAGCCGCAGGCTGTTGAAGGCGCTGCGCCCCGCCGCGACCACCCCGTACGGCTGGCCCGCCCGCCACAGCGTGTCCCACAGCCGCAGCCCGAGGTCGGCGCTGGTGTACAGCTCCCAGCCCAGCTCGCCCACGTACGACAGCCGCATCGCGGTGACCGGCACGTTCCCGACGTACGCCGGCTTGGTGCGGAAGTAGCCGAACGCCTTGTGCCCGAAGTCCTCCCGGGTCAGCGGCTGTACGAGGTCCCGGGCGCGTGGCCCCCACACTCCGACGCAGCAGGTGCCGGCGGTGATGTCGCGCACCCGCACGCTGTCGTCGGCCGGCAGGTGCTGGCGGAACCAGTCGAGGTCCAGGTTGCCGTTCGCCCCGACCTGGAAGTGCTGTTCGGCCAGCCGCGCGACCGTCAGGTCCGCCCGGACACCGCCGGATGGCTCCAGCAGCAGCGTGTACGTCACCGCGCCGGGCTTCCTGGCCACGTTGTTCGTCGTCATCCACTGGAGGAAGGCGAGCGCGCCGGGGCCGGTCACCTCGAGCCGCTTGAGCGGGGTCATGTCGTACAGCGCGACGCCCTCCCGGGTGGCCCGCGCCTCGGCGGCGGCGATCGGCGACCAGTAGCGCGCGGACCAGGCGTCCCGCCCGGGCGGGGCGGCGCGTGGGCCACCCTCCGCCAGCAGCGGGGCGTTCGCCTCGTACCAGTGGGGCCGCTCCCAGCCGCTCGCCTCCAGGAAGTACGCGCCCAGCTCGCACTGCCGGGCGTGGAACGGGCTGACCCGCAGCGGCCGAGGGCTCTCCATGGGCTGCAGCGGGTGGATGATGTCGTAGACCTCGTCGAAGTTCGTGCAGCCTCGCTCGCTTACGTAGTCCGGGGCGAGCTGCACCTCCTCGAACCGGTGCAGCTCACACTCGTGCAGGTCGATGCCGGGCTCACCCTCGGTCAACCAGCGCGCCACGGCGCGGGCCACGCCGGCCGAGTGGGTGACCCAGACGGCCTCCGCGACCCAGAAGCCGGCGAGTTCGCGGTGCTCGCCCAGCAGCGGCATGCCGTCCGGGGTGAAGGAGAACAGCCCGTTGAAGCCGTCCCGCACCTCCGTACGCGCCAGGTCCGGGAGCAGCGCGACACTGTCCCGCCAGGCCGGCGCGAAGTCCTCCTCGGTGAACGGCAGCATGGACGGCATCCGTGGGGCCTCGGCCGGGCGGAGCACGTCGTCCGCGTCGACCGGCATGGCGCGGTGACCGTAGTAGCCGATGCCGACGCGGTCGCCGTGCTCCCGGAAGTACAGGTCGCGGTCCTGGTGCCGCAGGATCGGCTTGCTCGCCCCATCCGGCGGATTGCCCACAGCCGCGAGCACGTCGAGCGGGCCGGTCTTGGCGTACTGATGCGCCAGCGGCACCAGCGGCATGGTGAGCCCCACCATCCGGCCCAGCCGCGGGCCCCAGAAGCCGGCGGCGGAGACGACGAGGTCCGCCGGGAAGTGGCTGTCGTCGGCCGTACGCACGCCGGTGACCCGGCCGCCCGCCTGCTCGACCGCCGTCACCTCCTGGTGCGGTACGAACCGCGCGCCGCGCTCGACGGCCCGGCGGGCCTGCGCCTCCACCGCCCGTACGGCGCTGGCCAGTCCGTCCGCCGGCACGTGCAGGCCGCCGTGGACGCGGTCCTGGTCCAGCATCGGGTGCAGCGCGGCGCATTCCTCGGGGTCGAGCAACCGTCCGTGCACGCCCCAGGACGTGGCCCAGCCCTGCTTGCGCTTCAGGTCGTCCCAGCGGGCGGCGGAGCCGGCCACCTCGAGGCTGCCGAGCTGCTGGAAGCAGCCCTGCCCGGCCGGTTCGAGTCCGAGGAACTTGCGGATGGTGTAGCCGGCGAACTCGGTCATGGTCTTGGACGGGTTGGTCTGGAAGACCAGCCCGGGGGCGTGCGAGCTGGAGCCCCCGGTGGCGAACAGCGGGCCCTGGTCCAGCACCGTGACCCTGGTGAGCCCGCGCTCGGTGAGTTCGTCCGCCAGCGCGGACCCGACGACGCCGGCTCCGATGATGACGACGCGCGGCTGCGTACGCGGTTGTGCCGGCATGTTCGGCCTCCTGCCAGTACTCGGAGAGGTGCGTGGAGAGGTGCGGTACGGGTCGTGCGGTGCGTACGGGTCGTTACGGGGCCGGGTCCGGCGCGGCGGCGTGCGCCTACGCGACCGGGAACGGCGCTGGACGTGCGGGCTGTTCGGACTGTTCGGGCCGCTGCCAGGGGCCGGGGCTCGTCGGCGTGGCCGCCTCGGCGTCCGCCGCCCGCGGCTCGGACGGCTCCGGGCCCGGGGCGTACTCCGCCATCGCGTCCAGCAGCCAGTCCACGACGAAGTCCGCGAAGGAGGGCCGTACGAACAGCCGGAAGCCGCCGTCCCGTTCCCCCTCATCCGAATCCCCCGTCCCGTCCGGCTCACGGGCCATCAACAACACCTGCACGCCGGCCAGCGGCGTCTGCGCGCAGTTCCCCGGCCCGAACACCCGGGGGTGCAGGTCGAGCGGGCAGACCTTCGCCAGCACCTCCCGGGCCCGGCCGCCGGTCAGCTCCAGCACGGCCCGGTTCGCGGACACGTCGGTCACCGCGCTCACCAGCTGGTCGGCCGTGGCGGTACGTAGCGCCGCCCGCAACTCGCCGGTGAGTTGGTCGGCCGTCCACTCCGGGGCGAGGAGCAGCCACTCGTCGGGCCCGAGCCAGAGGGCCGTACGCTCCCGGGAGCGGCAGACGGTGTTCGGGGTCCGGGGCAGTCGGAGCGGGTCGGGGCCGCCGAGCGTGAAACGTCCCGGATCGGTGCGGCCGATGACCCGCAGCCGCAGGTTGACCTGGGTCAGGAAGGGCCGCTCGGCCAGGCGCACGCCCGCCGGCCCCGGCACCGCCGCGGCGGCCAACTCGGTGGCGCGGTGGGCCAGCGGGGCACGGGCGGGCGGGCTTCCACCGGCTGACGGCCCGCCGCCGGTGCCGGCGCTGCCGCAACCGGTTTCGGTTTCGGTGCCGCTGCCGGTACCGGTACCGGTGCCGGTGCCGGTGCCGGTGCCGTGGGTATGGAGTGTCGGTTCAGCCATCGCGACGGCTCCCCTCGCTGTCGTAGAAGACCGGTTGGGTGATCTCGGCGGACACCAGCCGTCCCGCGTACGGCACTTCGACGGTGCCGCCGATCCGCTCCCGCCCGCTCTTGACCAGCGCGAGCGCGAAGGTGCGATCGAGTGCGGCGCTGTGGTAGCTGGAGGTGACGTGCCCCAGCATCGGGACGGGCGTGGCCCGTTGGCCGTCCGGCCCGGCCGCGCCCGGTTCGACGATCTGACCGCCCTCCGGGAGCAGTTCCCCGGGGTCCACGGGCAGCAGCCCGACCAGGTGCTTGCGGTCGGTGCGCACGGTGTCCGGGCGCTGGTGCGAGCGCTGCCCGAGGAACTCCTTGCGCTTGCTGACCACCCAGTCCATGCCGAGGTCCTGCGGGGTGACGGTGCCGTCGGTGTCCTGGCCGACGATCACGAAGCCCTTCTCGGCCCGCAGCACGTGCATCGTCTCGGTGCCGTACGGGGTGATGCCGTACGGCGCGCCCGCGGCCAGCACCGCCTCCCACAGGGCGAGCCCGTGCCAGCCGGGCACGCTGATCTCGTACGCCAGCTCCCCGGAGAAACTGATCCGGGCGATCCGCGCCGGCAGCCCGGCCACCCGCGCGTCCCGCCAGGCCATGAACGGGAAGTCGGCGTTGTCCACGGTGAGTTCGGGGGCGAGGGTGCTCAGTACCGCGCGGGAACGCGGGCCGACCAGGGCGGTGGTGGCCCACTGCTCGGTGACGGAGGTGCAGTGGACCCGCAGCTCGGGCCACTCCGTCTGCAGCCACTCCTCCAGCCAGTCCAGTACGGCGGCGGCGTTGCCGGTGGTGGTGCTCATCAGGAAGTGGTCCTCGGCGAGCCGCATGGTCACGCCGTCGTCGAAGACCATGCCGTCGGCCGTGCACAGCACGCCGTAGCGGCTGGAGCCGACGCGCAGCTTGGCGAAGCCGTTGGTGTAGACCCGGTTCAGGAACTCGGCCGCGTCCGGGCCCTGGAGGTCGATCCGGCCGAGCGTCGAGACGTCCATCGCCGCGACGGACTGCCGGGCGGCCAGACACTCCCGACGCACCGCCGCCGCCATGTCCTCGCCGTCCCGCGGGTAGTAGCGGGGCCGCTTCCACTGCCCGACGTCCTCGAGGACGGCGCCGTGCGCGCGGTGCCAGGGGTGCATCGGGGTGGTGCGTACGGGATCGCGCAGCCGCCCCCGGGCCCGGCCGGCGAGCAGCGCGAAGGACACCGGGGTGTACGGCGGCCGGTGCGAGGTGGGGCCGAGCGTGCCGACTGGCACGTCGAGCAGCTGCGCGGTGGCGGCGGTGGCCAGCGCGCTGGAGGTGCGGCCCTGGTCGTGGGCGGTGCCGATGGTGGTGTAGCGCTTGATGTGCTCCACCGAGCGCATGCCCGTGCCGACGGCGCGTGCGAGGTCGGCGAGGGTGGCGTCCCGCTGTAGGTCCACGAAGTGCGTACGGGCCTCGGCGGGATCGGCTGGCAGTGGCAGCGGCCA
>NZ_LJGU01000100.1:3883-36405 GCF_001751245.1 Streptomyces oceani | reverse complement strand
GCACCGCGATGCCGCGCGCCGCGCAGCGTTCCGCCCAGGGCGCGGGCGCCGC
This sequence comes from Streptomyces oceani, assembly GCF_001751245.1. GTDB lineage: Bacteria > Actinomycetota > Actinomycetes > Streptomycetales > Streptomycetaceae > Streptomyces > Streptomyces oceani. The sequence goes on along the minus strand of NZ_LJGU01000100.1, from coordinate 36,353 downwards.
CGGCCGGGCGTCCACGACCCGCTCGATCCGTACGCCCGCCTCGGCCAGCTCGAGCGCGGCGGGATAGGCGCTGTCGTTCGTCGTGCAGACCACCGCCCGCCGGCCGGGCAGGACGGCGTACTGGTTCAGGTACGTCCGAGCCGCGTGGGCCAGCATGACGCCGGGGAGGTCGTTGCCCGCGAACAGCAACGGACGCTCCTGCGCGCCGGTCGCCAGCACGACGTGCCGCGCGCGCAGCTGCCACAGCCGCTCGCGAGGCCCGCCCGGGGCGGGACGGTCGAAGCGCTGGGCCGCGACGAGGTAGTGGTGGTCGTAGTATCCGAGCACGCTGGTGCGGGAGAGCACCCGGGTCTCGGGGTGCCGGGCCAGCAGCCGGGTGGTGCGCCGGACCCAGTCCAGGGCGGGCCGGCCGTCGATCGTCTCGGTGGCGCCGAGCAGACCACCGCCCGGCTCGGTCTGGTCGTCGAGCAGCAGCACCCGCGCGCCGGTGCGGGCGGCGGCGTGGGCGGCGGCGAGGCCGGCGGGTCCGGCGCCCACGACGAGCACGTCGCAGTGTGCGTGTACGGCGTCGTACCGCTCGGTGGTCCCGGTGGCGCCTGGCCCGGGCTGGTCCAGCCGGCCCTTGCCGGCGGCCAGCCCGCTGGCGCGCAGCCCCTCGTACAGGGGGGTCACCGTGGCCTGGGTCATCGGCTGAGCGGCGGCGCCGGCCGAACCGGCCACCCGCACGAGCGCGTTCGGCTCCTCCGTGCCGGCGGCGAGGATGCCGCGCGGGCGACCGTACAGGGTGCTGGTGGCGACCCGGTGCACGCCGTTGGCGAGCAGCGCGGAGGCGAGGGTGTCGCCGGCGTAGCCGACGTACGAGGCGCCGTCGAAGGTGAAGTGGAGCGGCTGGGAGCGGTCGATGAGCCCGCCGGAGGGCTGCCGGTGTGTGTTCATGAGGGCGTCACCGGCGCCCGCTCGCCCATCCGGTAGCCGCCCCGCACCTCGTGCGTGACGGTGTGCCGCAGGACGTGGAACCAGCGGCGGCAGCCCGCCGCGTGGCACCAGCGCTCGCTGAACCAGCCGCGCGGGTTGTCGCGTACGAACAGGTAGTCGCGCCACGCCTCGTCGCTCAGCGCGGTCGGCTCGGCCGGGTACGCGACATGGGCCTGGCCGCCGCAGCGGAACTCCACCTCGTCGCGCTCCCCGCACCAGGGGCAGGGAATCAGCAGCATCGGTCACTCTCCTGTGCCCGAACGGCTCGGGCTGGCTCGGCGGTCGGGCGGTCGGTCGGTCAATCGGCCAGGTGGCCAGGTGGCCAGGTGGCCAGGTGGCCAGGTGGCCAGCGGCGTGCGGTCGTACGGACTCAGTGCGCCACCGCGGCGGCTCCGTGCTCGTCCACCAGCGCGCCCGTGGTGAAGCGCTCCAGCGCGAAGGGCGCGGCCAGCGGATGTGGCTCGTCGTGCGCGATGGTGTGGGCGTACGCCCAGCCGGCGCCCGGGGTGGCCTTGAAACCACCCGTGCCCCAACCGCAGTTGAGGTAGAGGCCGGCCACCGGCGTGCGGCCGAGGATGGGCGAGGCGTCCGGGGTGACGTCGACGATCCCGCGCCAGGTGCGCAGCACCCGGGCCTGCGCGAAGATCGGGAAGAGCTCCAGCGCCGCGCTCATCTGCTCCTGGATCACGTGGAAGGCGCCGCGTTGTCCGTAGCTGACGTACGGATCGACTCCCGCGCCCAGCACCAGCTCGCCCTTGTGCGCCTGACTGACGTAGACGTGCACCGCGTTGGACATCACCACGCACGGGTGCACCGGCTCGAGCAGCTCGGAGACGAGCGCTTGTAGCGGGTGGCTCTGCAACGGCAGCCGCAGGCCGGCCATCCCGGCGAGCAGGCTGGTGTGGCCGGCGGCGGCGAGCGCGACCCTGCCGGCGGCGATGGGCCCGCGGCTGGTGCGTACGCCGGTGACCCGGTCGCCGACCGTGTCGATGCCGGTGACCTCGCAGTTCTGGATGAGGTCGACGCCCAGCGCGTCGGCGGCCCGGGCGTACGCCCAGGCCACGTGGTCGTGTTTGGCGATGCCCGCACGGCGTTGCAGGGTGGCGCCGAGCACCGGGTAGCGGGCGTCCTCGGAGACGTTGAGGATCGGGCAGAACTCGCCGACCTCCCGCGGGGTCAGCCACTCGGCGTCCACGCCGTTCAGCCGGTTCGCCTCCACCCGCCGGGTGCCGTCGCGCACGTCCTGGAGGCTGTGCGCCAGGTTGAGCACGCCGCGCTGGCTGAAGAGGATGTCGTAGTCCAACTCCTCGGACAGGCCCTCCCACAGCCGCAGCGCGTGGTCGTAGAGGCCGGCGCTCTCGTCCCAGAGGTAGTTGGAGCGGATGATGGTGGTGTTCCGGGCCATGTTGCCGCCCGCCAGCCAACCACGTTCCAGCACGGCGATGTTGCTGATGCCGTGGTTTCTGGCCAGGTAGTACGCGGTGGCCAGGCCGTGGCCGCCGGCTCCGACGATGACCACGTCGTAGGACGGCTTGGGGTCCGGGTTACGCCACAGCTCGGTGGGGTGCTGCTGTGCCGGGGGTACTGCGGGCATGGGCGGACCTTCCTGTCGACCGAGCCGGAGGGGCAGGCGCTCGGGCGGGTCGGGCGGGTCGAAGGCGTACGGACTGGCGTACGGGAGCCGAACGCGGAACGGCTCGGCGCAGGTCAGGCGTGGAACAGCCGCCGGTCAGCCGGCGTTGGCGGCACCCGGCGGGCACGCCGACGGCAGCGGCAGCGAGAACGGCAGTGGCAGCGGCAGGCGCTGGAGATCTCGCGTTCGTCGTACGCGGCGGGCGGTCGCGGGCGAGATGACGATTCGGCGCACGGTGCATCCCCACCATCCGGGAGAAGGGGCAGGAGAGGGAGTACGTAACCCAATGGGTTTCAGGTAGCGCAACACGTGGCCCTATATGCAACAGGGCCGCGACCGCGAGTATGGCGGTTGTCACTGCGGGGATGTCAAGCCCCGAAAGGGTGAGGGGTATTGGCGCTCGGGACGCCCGTCGTCACAGGCGTCACGGCGACCTCCGGCACCGCGGGAGTACACCCGGGACGTACCTCTGCCGGTTCCCCGCACACGGCCCGTGCCACTCCCGCGAACGAGTGAGACGCGGCGCGCGAACCGGTCAGCCGAGCCGCTTCATCCGCCGGCCGATCTCCTCGGCGCCAGCGGCTATCGAGCGCGCCACCGCCGGGAACAGCCGAGGCGGCAACCGATAGGACGGCCCGGAGATGCTCAGCGCCGCGACCACCGCGTCCCCGACGCCGTGGACGGGGCACGCGATGGCGTTCAGCCCGACCTCGTACTCCTCCGCGGTGCTGCCCCAGCCGCGCTCCCGCACCTCGGCCAGCTCCGCGCGCAGCTCCGCCGCGCCGGCGAGCGTGTGCCCGGTGAACCGCTCCAGCCCGCGGGCCAGCACGGCGTCCACCGTGGCCACCGGCTCGTACGCCAGCAGGACCTTGCCGCTGGAGGTGGCGTGCAACGGCGTCTGCTGGCCCACCCAGTTGTAGGCGCTGATCGAGCCGAGCCCGCGCACCTGGCTGACGTGGATGGCCTCGGTCCCGTCGATGACCGCGAGGTTGACCCCCTCGCCCAGTTCCTCGGCCAGGTCCCGGCAGACCCGCCGGCTCTCCCGGGTGATGTCGAGCTGCGCGCTGGCCGCTCCGCCGAGGCGCACGATGCCGTGCGCCAAGCGGTACTTGCCGCGGTCCGCGGCCTGCTCGACCAGGCCGCGCTGCTCCAGCGCGAGGGCCAGCCGGAACGCGGTCGACTTGTGCACCCCCAGCTCCTCGGCGAGGTCCGTGGCGCCGAGTTCCTCGTGCCGGGCGAGCAGCCCCAGAATCGTCACCGCCCGGTCCACGGACTGCACGGCCGTGGAGCCACCGCCCGAACCACCGCCGCCCCGGACCGCCTTGCGCCTGTCGTCGCTCATAACGAAAAGGTAGCCGCCCGCAGGGCCGTCCCGCTTGACAACCGACCCTCGCCCGCCCCACCTTTGTTGCGCATAGTCAATTAGGTTGCACTATGCGGAACGCACACTGGTACGAACAGCACGTCCTCTCTCGCGTCCTTCGCGTCTTTCGCGTCTCAGCGACCAGCAAGCGCAAGCCAGCACGTCCCCGACGTGCCGCACGTGCTCCACACGCCCCACCCGTACGGCATCCGAACCCGTTCGCGTGCCGTCGGCTCGCCGTATCGCTCCCCACACATGTCAGATCCGCGGAGTCGTCCAGCCCCGCCCGTGTACGGAGGAACAGCCATGGAGCAGAGCGAGACCCTGACCCGGTCGGACGTCGTCGTCCAGGTCTGCCACCTGAACGAGTTGCCGCCCGGCGAATCCATCCGCGTCGAGGGCCCGGGGGGTGTGGAACCCCTGGCGGTCTTCAACGCGGACGGCGAGATCCACGCCATCGACGACACCTGCACCCACCAGGACGCCTCGCTGGCGGACGGCTGGCTCGAGGGCTGCACGGTGGAGTGCCCGCTGCACGCCGCCTGCTTCGACCTGCGTACGGGCATGCCCAGCGGACCACCGGCCAAGCGCCCCGTACGCACGCACCAGGTGGAGATCGCGGACGGCGTCATCCGGGTGCGTGTCGCGGTCGCCGCGGTGACCGCGTGATCCGCTCGGTCGCCGTCGTCGGAGCGTCCCTGGCCGGTCTGGCCGCCGCCAGGGCGCTGCGCGACCAGGGGTTCGACGGGCGGGTGACGCTGGTCGGCGACGAGCCGCACCGGCCGTACGACCGTCCGCCGCTGTCCAAGGACTTCCTGCTCGGCCGCGCCTCCGCCGAGGAGTTGGCGCTCGGCACGGAGGCGGACGACGCCCTCGACCTCGACTGGCGCCTGGGCTCCCCCGCCACCGCGCTGCTTCCGCACGAGCGCCGGGTGCGGCTCGCGGACGGCGGCGAGGTGTCGGCGGACTCGGTGGTGCTCGCCACCGGCGCCCGCGCCCGTAACCTGCCGGGCTTCGCCGGGCGCGGCGGGGTGCACACGCTGCGCACCCTGGAGGACGCCCGCGCGCTGCGGGAGGAACTCCGGCCGGGTGCCCGGGTGGTGGTCGTCGGCGCCGGCTTCATCGGGTCGGAGGTGGCGTCCACCGCGAAGGCGGCCGGCGCCGAGGTCACCGTCGTCGAGGCGCTGCCGGTGCCGCTGGCCGGACCGCTGGGGCCGACGATGGGCACGGCCTGCGCGGCGCTGCACGCGGACCACGGGGTACGGCTGATCTGCGGGGTGCCCGTACGGGAACTGCTGGGCCAGCCCCGGGTGACGGCGGTACGCCTGGCGGACGGTCAGGAACTCCCCGCGACGGCCGTGGTGGTCGGCGTCGGGGCGGAACCGAACGTCGGCTGGCTGGCCGGCTCCGGGGTGACCGTCGACGACGGTGTCCGCACCGACGCCGCGTACGCCACGAACCTGCCCGGGGTGGTGGCGGTCGGCGACTGCGCGGCCTCCTACCGCGCGAGTACGGGGCGGTACGTACGCACCGAGCACTGGACGGACGCGCTGGAGGCGCCGCGCACGGCCGTACGCACGCTGCTCGGTGGGGGCGCCGGCCCGGCGGCCGGAGACGACGGGCGACGGCGCGCGGCGGTGCCGTACTTCTGGTCCGAACAGTACGGCGTGCGCATCCAGTTCGCCGGACATCGCGGCGCGGAGGACGAGGTGCGGGTCGAGGCGGGCGATCCGGCGGACCGCTCTTTCCTCGCCGTGTACGAACGCGAGGGGCGGGCCACGGCCGTACTGGGCGTCAACCGGCCCAAGGAGTTCACCAGATGGCGACGGGCGCTGGCCACGACGGGCTCGGACTCCGGGCCCGCCTCGGGCTCGGGCTCGGGAGAACAGGCCGCCGCCGTACTCTGAGCGCGTCGGGTGCGGACGGGGCGGGACGGGGCGGGGCGGGCGCGAGGGCACTCCCGGACCGGCCCCGACCGCCCGTCACTCCGGCGGGAGGTACCCGAGCAGCCAGGAGATCTTCTCCGCGGCGGCCACCACCTCCTTCGCCGCGTCCGGCAGCCGCTGGGCGGTCAGCCGGTACGCCGGCCCGGACGCGCTGAGCGCGAAGGTGACCGAACTGTCCGCCTCACAGACCGGGGCGGCGACGGCGTTGAGCCCGATCTCGAACTCCTCGTGCGCGAAACCGTAGCCCTGCCGGAAGATCGTCGACAGCTCCTCGCGCAGCGCCTCCGGGTCGCACAGGGTCGCCGCGGTGTACCTCTCCAACGGCTCCTCGAGCGCTTCCGCCTGCTCTCGCGAGTCGGCGTACGCCAGCAGCACCTTGCCGCTGGAGGTGGCGTGCAGCGGGGTCCGCCGACCGATCCAGTTCTGCGTGATGACCGCGGCGGGGCCTGGCACCTGCACGATGTTCGCCGCGCCGCCGCCCTCGTAGACCGCGAGGTTGACCGTCTCGCCGACGTCCTCCGCCAACTGTTCGCACACCGGGGTCGCGACCTGGAGCGGATCGGGCTGGGTACGGTTCGCGCCGCCCAGCTTGATCAGTGCGAAGCCGAGCCGGTATCGCCCGCGCTGCTCCTTCTGCTCCACCAGGCCGCGCGCGGCGAGCGCGCCCACCAGGCGGAAGGCCGTCGACTTGTGCACCCCGAGTTCGGTGGCGATCTCCGTGATACCCGCTTCGTGCCGGCGCGCCAGGATCTCGAGTACGGTCACCGCCCGGTCGACGGCTTGCACCGAGGTAGCGGGCCGTTCACCCGACGTGTTGCTCATAGAGCAACCATAGTGTCAGGGGCGCGCCGAGGAGCGTGCCGTGCCCGTGCCGACGTACCCGCCCGTACGTGCGGGTGTCCACGACGGGTCCGCCGATCCGCTTCGGGCGGAGTGTGGGCGCCCCGTGTCGTCAAGTACAACCGTCCCGAGGCGGATCGGCCCGGGAACGGTCAGAAGGTCGCCGTGAAGCGGTACGCGTGATGGTCGGAGCCGAAGCGCTTGAGGCGCTTCACCTTGGAAGTCCGCACGGTGTCGGTGGCGTACGACTGGTCGATCGGCACGCCCTTGGCGCCCTTGACACGGATGTACTCGACGTTGGCCGGAAGTTTCAGCGCCTTGTGCCGGTTGAAGTCGCCGACCAGGAAGATCGGCAGCTTCGGGTGCTTGCCGTGCTGGTTCTTGATGACGGTGCGGAGCTTCTTCGCGTGCTTCAGCCAACGCCCCTGACGGTCCGGGTGCTTGCTCCAGGCACCGGAGATGAAGTGGGTGTTCATGACGATCAGCCGCTCGTCCGTCTTCCGGTGCTCCAGGAGGGCCCAGGTGACGTAGCGGTTCGGGGTCACCTTGGCCTCGCCCTTGTGCGTCAGCACGGCATGGCCCCGGACGAACGTGAACTTGTCCTGCCGCCAGGAGATCGGCACCGCCCGCGCCGGCTTCTTCTTCGGGATGAAGTGGTTGTACCGGGGGAGCTTGTTCTTCAGCCGCTTCCGGTCGGCCGGGTCGTTCATCTCCTGCCAGCCGATCACGTCGCCGATCGGCTTGAACGCCGCGGCGCCCCTCAGCACGTTGTGCGTACCGACGTCCATCGTGACGGCGGCCCGCGTGTCGGAGGACTCGCCGGCCTCCTGCCCCGGTGCGGCGTTGGCCGTCACAGCGTCGGCCGTCACGGCGGAGAGGGTCAGCACGCCGGCCAACGGGACCGCCACGGCGCCGGCGAGTCTCTTCGTACGCTGTCTCATCAGGGTCTCCTCACTCTGGACTCAGTCTGCTCACGCGCCAACGCCAACCGACTCGCTGACGCGACTACAGGTACCGGCCGGACATACAACTGACCTACAAGCCCACACGGGTGCCGGACCGTCACGGTGGGACGCCCACCAGGAATCCGGACTGAACGAAGGTGTCGGTGCTCACGGGACACGACTGCGGCAACGGCCCTCCTCAGCCCGCGAGTCGGGGCGGGAGGGCCGTTGTGGCTCGGACCTATCAGGCGTCGTAGCGTCCGGCGCGGGCCTCCGTCACGAACGAGGCGAACGCCTCCAGGGTGAACATCAGCGCGGGACCGTTGGGGTCCTTGGAGTCGCGGACAGCTACCCCGTCGTACGCGGTCCGAGTCAGGTCAGCGGCCTCCACGCAGTTTCCTCCGTTGTCGCTGTGGGACGACTTGAACCAGTCAGCAACACTGGCAAGGACAGGAGCCGTCAGAGTGTGGGTCTCAATGCTCATGCGGTGATCTCTCGGGATAGTTGGTGCAGGAAATTCGGGGTTTCCTCTGGGGGGAGAGCAGACCGCGACAGTGCTTCGAAGCGCCGTGAGAATCGCCCGACCTCACGTGGCTTGTCGGCCATGGACACCACGCTCCAAGCGGTGTCCGCCTGGACCGTCGTCGGCAGGCTGTCGCCGAGATGCAGAATGGTGAAGTCGTGCACGGGCAGATACCCCCGCATCGTCTGTGGGAGCACCTGAACCGTCACGTTGGTGAGGCCCGCGAGCTTGATGATCTCTTCATACTGCTCGCGCATCACGTCGACTCCACCGACAACGTGGCGGAGTGCCGGTTCATAGAGGATCGCCCAGAACCTCGTCGGGTCTGAGTCGAGGGTCAGAGCCTCCTTCCTCTTCATCCGTACGCTCACGCTGTGGTCCACGAATTCACTCGTGGTCTCGTCGATCGCCTTGGCGATCTCATGACGTGCGCGCGCGTACTCCTCGGTCTGCAACAGTCCGGTGATGAGGTTTGGGTGATACGCCCGGATCTCTTGCGCCGCCGCCTCGATCCCCAGGAACCGCGGCATGCCCGAGTTCAGGTATGCGGTGTGAGGTGTCCACCACTCCTGACTGGCGGCGTCGCGCTGCGTCTCCACCAGTTTCTCGATGTCCTCTTCATCTGTAACGCCATACCGAGTGAGGAGCTTGCGCAGGTCACCGGCGCTACGCAGGTCTTGCAACCCGGTCTCGACCCGTTGAAGCTTCGCATGGCTGAACGCCATGCCTTCTACGGCCTCAGCGATGCTGAACCCTGCCTGTTTGCGTAGCTCGCGCAGCTCATGACCGAGCGCGACTCGGCGTGCCGTTGGTCTGTGCTGTGCCGCCATGTGCCCGCCTTCCTGGCCAACTTCCTGCTTTTCATGGCGATGTGCGCAGTGTCGCACTGGATTTGCTCAGTGCGACAGAGCATGTGCACGCGTTGGCATGTGCCATCTTTCGCCCAGTGAGTGAATCACTGTGGATTCACTTGCCGACTCATTGTGTCACCGGTCACCGTGAACGGGTCCTGGGAACCAGCCGGTTCAGCCTCTGCTGATCCACCGGTCCCCCTCATCCCGCATGCCCGAAGAACGAGGCGATGGCGATGACCACACCACAGCCAACACCGCGCACGGTCGCCCACTCGTGGTTGTCCGTCGGTGTCCGCGCGCTGGACGGCCACACCGGTCGCACCGGCGTGGTGCAGCTCCTCCAAGACGACCTGGGGGCGGTCCGTACCGAAGTGATAGACCACCCGACGCGCGTGCTGTTGCGACCCGTTGGCGGTGGCGAGCCCGCCTGGTGGGCGGCCGTGGCCGACCTGCGGCAGGCGGACCCCCGATGAGCGGCCACCAGGCATACGGACGCCCGTTGAGCCTGTTTCACCACGACCACCCGCTTCTCGGGCACCTCGTGCACGACACCCTGCACGACCTCACCGGCCGACTGACGGCCGTATGTCCCGAGGTCAACCCGGCGGCGTCACGGACCCTGACCGCCATCCCCGGGGACGGACCGCCGGTGGCGTGGCTCCGCCCGCCCCAAGGCGGCGGCCAGGAGTGGACCACCCCACTCGACCACATCCGGGAGCCCAAGCCGTGACCGTTCGCCACTCACCCACCCGCTGCCGGCCGGTTCGCCGATGCCGGCCGCCGGAGGGGGCGCTCCGCGCATCGCCGCGGCTCAGTACCTACTCCGCGGCAGCGCAGCTGTGCGCGATGCCGTCCAGGATGTCGTGCTCGCTCACCAGCACCTCCGGTACGTCCGCCCGCTCCATGACCGTCAGCAGCACGAGCGCGCCCGCGGCGATCACGTCGATCCGGCCCGGGTGCATCACGGGGATCGCGGCCCGTTCCGCGTGTGTGGAGCGCAGCAGCCGCTCGGAGATCGCGGCGACCCGCTGCCGGGTCAGTCGGGAGTGGTGGATCGCCGCGGCGTCGTAGGCGTCCAGCCCGAGGTCGATGCCGGCCACCGTGGTAACCGTACCGGCGAGGCCGACGAGCGTACGGGCCTCGGTGAGCGGCACCGTCTCGCCGGCCAGGTCCAGCGCCGCCTCGATGTCCGCCCGCATGGCACGGACCTGCTCGTCCGTCACCGGGTCGGCCAGCCGGTGCCGTTCGGTGAGCCGTACGCAGCCGATGTCGACCGAGCGCGCCGCGCGCACCGACGCGTCACCGAGCACGAACTCGGTGGAACCGCCGCCGATGTCGACCACCAGGTACGGCTTGTCGTACGAGCCTCCGGTGAGTTCCCGGGTGGCGCCGGTGAAGGAGAACGCCGCCTCCTGGTCACCGGTGATCACCTCCGGTTCGGTGCCGAGGATCTCGACGACGCCGCGCTGGAACTCCCGCCGGTTCTCCGCGTCCCGGGAAGCCGAGGTGGCGGCGAACCGGACCCGTTCGGCACCGAGTTCGCGGATGATCGCGGCGTACCGGCGGCAGGCGGCGAAAGTGCGCTCCAGCGCCTCGGGGGCGAGCCGGCCCGTACGGTCGACGTCCTGGCCCAGCCGGACGATCTCCATCCGGCGGTCCAGCGGGGTGAGTTCGCCGGTGTCCGGGTCGACGTCGGCGACCAGCAGGCGGATCGAGTTGGTGCCGCAGTCCACGGCGGCGACACGGGTCCGGCGGCTCATGACGCGTCCCCCTCCGTTCCGGGTGCCGACCCGGGGTCAGCGGTGGTGTCGGGTCGTACGCACGGCCCCTTGCGCCACCACTCGGGCAGCATGACCAACGCCTCGTCGCCCAGCGGGTTCACGCCGGGCCCGGCCACCAACGAGTGGGCGACCAGCACGTGCAGGCACTTCACCCGGTGCGGCATGCCGCCCGCGCTGGGGAAGCCCACCAGCTCCTCTATGGCGTCCCGCCGGGCCAGGTAGTCCTCGTGCGCCGCGCGGTACGCCGCGGCCAGCTCCGGGTCGTCGGCCAGCCGTGCGGTCATCTCCCGCATCACGCCGTCGGCCTCCAGGGTGCCGATGGCGGAGGCCGCCCGAGGGCAGGTCAGGTAGTACGTGGTGGGGAAGGGCGTGCCGTCGGGCAGCCGCGGTGCGGTCTCCACCACGTCCGGTTGGCCGCAGGGGCAGCGGTGCGCGATGGCGCGCAGGCCGCGCGGTGGGCGGCCGAGCTGCTGCTGGAAGGCCGCGATGTCCGCCGCGGTGGGCTCGGTGGGCTCGGTCTGGGGTGGCGGGGTGTCCATCGCTGTGGCTTCTCTTCGCTCGGTGGGCTGGCGGGCGGCTCTGCCGCGGGGGTACGCGGGCGTCGGCAGGTCATCCTGCCAGGGCGGCCGGGTCGTGGGGCGCGGGCTCGCACGGGCGCCGCGCTCGCACGGGCGCCGGGCTCGCACGGCTCGGGCGTGGCTCAGCCGCCGTCCGCCGAGTCGACCTCGTCCCAGAGGTTCTCGTACCACGGCCGGTCCGAACCGCCGTGGTCCTTCGGCGGCCGGATGCCCGCGCTGCCGTCCCGCATGACGTAGCTGACCTCGTCGGGGCGTACGAAGTGCAGGTGCCGCCGGGCCTGTTGCTCCACGTACGCCTCGTCCTGCCAGCGTGCCTTCAGCTCGCGCAGCTCACGCACCCGCTCCCGCGTCTCCTGGGCCTGCCGACGCTGGTCGTCGATCTCGGCGCGCTGCGAGACGTACTGCCGGAGCGGGTAGGCCAGCGCCACCACCAAGGAGCACACCACCACCGCGAGCAGCGCGGCCCGGCCGGTCAGCCGGCTGCGGCCGGGGGTGCGGATCCGGCGGTTCTGCGCGCGGTAGACCCGTTCGGCGGCCTGAGTGCCGAGTGTCCTGAGCCTGGTCGCGGTCGAGAACCGGTCCGCGGGCACGTCTCTCCCCTGTCGTCGCGTGCGCGCTGGCGCGTCCTGTACGGATGTCCCCGCCACCGTACGGGAACGGGGGCGGGGACATCCGTACCGAGTGCCGCATCAACCGCGACCGCCGCGTCAGCCACAGTGCGCTGATCGACCACGACCGGGGTCACCCGGCCACGCTCGGGCCGAGGGCGCCCTCAGTCCTTGTAGCGGGGGAAAGCCGCGCGGCCCGCGTACACCGCCGCGTCGTCCAGGATCTCCTCGATCCGCAGCAGTTGGTTGTACTTCGCCACCCGGTCGGAGCGGGCGGGGGCACCGGACTTGATCTGGCCGCAGTTGGTGGCGACGGCCAGGTCCGCGATGGTGACGTCCTCGGTCTCTCCGGAGCGGTGCGACATCATGCTCTTGAAGCCGCTGCGCTGGGCCAGTTCGACGGCGTCCAGGGTCTCGGTCAGCGAACCGATCTGGTTCACCTTCACCAGCAGGGCGTTCGCCGCCTTCTCCTCGATGCCACGGGAGAGCCGCTCGGGGTTGGTGACGAAGAGGTCGTCGCCGACGATCTGCACCTTCTCGCCCAGGGACGCGGTGAGGGCGCTCCAGCCGGCCCAGTCGTCCTCGAAGAGCGGGTCCTCGATGGAGACCAGCGGATACGCCGCCACCAGCTCCTCGTAGTACGCCGTCATCTCGGCGGCCGTACGGTTCTGGCCCTCGAAGACGTACGCGCCGTCCTTGTGGAACTCGGAGGCGGCGACGTCCAGGGCGAGCGCGATGTCCTGACCCGGCGCGTATCCGGCGTTGTTGATGGCCTCCATGATCAGGTCGAGGGCCTCGCGGTTGGAGCCGAGGTTCGGCGCGAAGCCGCCCTCGTCGCCCAGTCCGGTGGCCAACCCGCGCTGCTTCAGGACGCTCTTCAGCGCGTGGTAGACCTCGGCACCCCAGCGCACGGCCTCGGAGAAGGACTCCGCGCCGATCGGCGCGATCATGAACTCCTGGATGTCGACGTTGGAGTCGGCGTGCGAGCCGCCGTTCAGGATGTTCATCATCGGGACCGGCAGCTGGTGCGCGTTCGGGCCGCCGAGGTACCGGAAGAGGGGCAGGTCCGCGGACTCCGAGGCGGCGTGCGCCACGGCGAGGGACACGCCCAGGATGGCGTTCGCGCCGAGGGAGGACTTGTCGGCGGTGGCGTCCAGGTCGAACATCGCCTGGTCGATGAGCCGCTGCTCGGTCGCGTCGTAGCCGACGAGCTCCGGGCCGATCTGCTCGATGACGGCGAGTACGGCCTTCTCGACCCCCTTGCCGCCGTAGCGGCCGGGGTCGCCGTCTCGGAGTTCAAGGGCCTCGAAGGCACCGGTCGAAGCGCCGGACGGGACGGCAGCACGCCCGGTGCTGCCGTCGTCGAGGCCGACCTCGACCTCGACCGTGGGGTTGCCCCGCGAGTCGAGGATCTCGCGGGCTACGACGACGTCGATGGACGGCACTGGGGTCTCCTTCGTCTGTGTCTGGCTTCTGCACCCGAAGCCTAACCGTCTCGCACACCGATGCGTTTGTTCCGGTCATAAAGAAAACACTCCGCTGCGATGTGCCTCCGCGACGGAGTGTTCTCCTCGGGTCTCGGACTCCGGGTCGGGCTCAGGCACAGGTCCAGGCGTCCATGCCCTGCATGTCGGCCAGCCGTTCGGCGACCGCGCTCTGCTCGGACCTGGTCGCCAGGTCGGCGCGCGGGGCGTGGCGGGTGCCGCCCGCCGCCTCCCAGCTGGACTGGGAGAACTGGAGTCCGCCGTAGTGGCCGTTGCCGGTGTTGGCCTGCCAGTCGCCGCTCGACTCGCACCGGGCGATGGCGTCCCAGTCCGCCGAGGAGTCGGAGGCCGCGAACGCGCCGCCCGCCACCGCCAACGGCGCGACCAGGGCGAGCACGGCGGCGCCGGTGAAGCGGACGGCGCGCACGGTTCTGGTACGGGGGCGTGGATGACCGGACATCAATCGACCTTCCCTGGGCTCGGCTGCCCGTCGGAACCGCGAGCGGCGGCGGTCGAGCCTCGCCCCGGCTCCGTACGGGCCGCGTCTCCGGCCACGCGCGCCCGCCGTACGAGCGCGGCACTCGCGCACGGCCACCCGCCCCGCCCCGGCGTGGCCGCCTCGTGGTTCCGCTCCCAGCCGGCCAGCGAGCGCGTCACCAGATGCCACGGGCTGCTCCACGGCGACCCGATAAGTCGGGCCATCTGCGCGAATCGGTCATTTCGCGGAGATTCATATCACAGCCGCAACTGCTGCCCGGGGAGGATCAGATCCGGGTCCGAGCCCACCTCGTCGCGGTTCTTCTCGTACAGCGTTGTCCAACCGCCCTCGATCTCGAGGTCGGAGGCGATCGCGGAGAGCGAGTCGCCGTGCTGGACGCGGTAGTTGTCGCCGTCCCGTCGGTGCTCCCCGCCACCGCGCTGGCCGTCGTCACCGCGCGAGGGGTGCTCCGGCTCGGCGCGCTCCCGCTCGTCCGGCTGACCACGGTGCTTTCCGGTGCCCTCGCCACCGCGGGGCGGGGTCGGCGGGGCGGAGTCCGCACCGTCCGGTCGCTCGGAGGGCTCCGTGGAACCGTCCGGCTGGGACGGGCTGGGGGTGCCCGGCTCGGAGGGCGCGCTCGGCTCCGTGGACTCCGGGGGTTGGCTGGGCTCCGGGGGTTGGCTGGGCTCCGTAGGCTCGGCCGGCTCGGTGGACTCCGGGGGCTGGCTGGGCTCCGGCGACGCGGTCGGGTCCGAGGGCTCCGAGGGATCGCTGGGCTCCGGGCTCGGCGGGGCGTCTCCCGGCTGGTCCGGCTCGTCCGGCGCGCTGGGCGACTCGGTCGGCGACTCGGAACCGGGGTCCCCCTCCGTCCCGCCGTCCACGCCGCCGTCAGTGCCGTCGCCCGTCCCGTCCGTCAGGCCCGAGGTCGCGGAGCAGCTGGGCCAGGCGCTCGGCCCGCGCTCCGCCAGAATCTTGTCCGCGATGGTGATCTGCTGCGTACGGCTGGCCAGGTCCGGGCGCTCCGCGAACTCCGTACCGCCGTGCTCCTCCCACATGTCCAGGGTGAGTTGCAGCCCGCCGTAGTAGCCGTTACCGGAGTTGGAACTCCACAGACCGCCGCTCTCACACTCGGCGACTCGGTCCCAGGTACCCGGATCGGCGGCCTGTGCGGAGCCCACGCCCAACAACGGCATCGCGATACCCGCGCCCGTGACTCCCGCCGCCACGACGAAAGCGGGGGCTTGGCGGGGTCGTCGGTGCCGGCCGTTACCCGAACGCATGTGGTGTCCTACCTTCTTGGTGGCGTCTGCCCTACGACAGCTCGTCGGTGCTCGAACGTAGCGTCGAGCCGCGTCCGTCTCAAGCCAATGTCGCGTGGATCACGCGAAAGTAACGGGCAAACTGCGCAATCCACGCATGATGAGCCCGCCGCGCCAGCGCAAATCACCCGTATCCGCAGCAAGTTGGAGATCCGGCAGGCGGCGGAAGAGCGTACCGAGAGCCACCCGTCCCTCAAGTCGGGCCAGTGGGGCGCCGAGACAGTAGTGGATGCCGTGCCCGTAACCAAGGTGCTGGTTGTCCCGCCGCGCCAGGTCGAGTACGTCCGGCTGGTTGAACTTCGCGGGGTCCCGGTCCGCCGCCGCCAACACCACCAGCACCGGGTCCCCGGTGCCTATCCGCTGCCCGGCCAGCTCCACCGGCTCGGTGGCGAAGCGCCAGGTCGCCATCTCGACCGGGCCGTCGTACCGCAGCAACTCCTCCACCGAGGAGCCCAGTTCGCCCTCGTCACCGGCCTCCGCCGCGCGCTGGAACCGGGCACGCTGCGCCGGATGCCGCAGCAGCGCGAGCGTGCCGTTCCCGATCAGGTTGACGGTCGTCTCGAAGCCGGCGAAGAGCAGGATGAACGCCATGGCCGCGGCCTCGTTCTCGGACAGCTGCTCCCCGTGGTCGGACGCCCGGATCAGGTCGGAGATCAGGTCGTCGCCGGGCTCCAGCCGCTTACGGTGGATCAGTTCCGCCAGATAGCCGCGCATCTTCTTCACGGCACGCCCCACGCCGCCCCGCGGACCGCCACCGTGCCGGATCATCATGGCCGCCCAGTCCCGGAAGTCGTCCTGGTCCTGGGCGGGGACGCCGAGCATGTCGCAGATGGCGTAGATCGGCAGCGGGAACGCGAACTCGTGGATCAGATCCGACTCGCCGCGCTCCGCGAAGGCGTCGATCAACCGGTCGGTCAGCTCCCGCACCCGCGGCTCGAACGCGGCCACCCTGCGGGGCGTGAACGCCTGCGAGACCAGCCGCCGCAGCCGGGTGTGGTCCGGCGGGTCGATGTTGAGCAGGTGCGTCATCAGGTTCGCGCCGCGCTCACCGGGGATG
This sequence comes from Streptomyces oceani, assembly GCF_001751245.1. GTDB lineage: Bacteria > Actinomycetota > Actinomycetes > Streptomycetales > Streptomycetaceae > Streptomyces > Streptomyces oceani. Next base: position 19,970 of record NZ_LJGU01000100.1, on the reverse strand, counting down.
CCCACCTTGCCCTTGCCGTGCGCCTGTTCGCTGTGCCGCCCGGGGTTCTTGCTGAGCCGCTGGTCCGCGAGCGCCTGGCGGGCGTCGGCGTACCGGGTGACCAGCCACGCCTCCACCCCGCTGGGCAGTTCGGTGCGTCGTACGGGCGCGTGCTGGCGCAGCCAGGCGTACGCGGGGTACGGGTCGGTCGCGAACTCCCAGCCGAAGAGCGCCGGCACCTCCGGCCCGGGGGATTCGGACCCGGGCGGCGACGGTCGTACGGACGCGGGTGGCGGTGTCGGCGCGGTGTTCTCCTCGTGCACGCCCCGACCGTATCCGGCGGCCGACCGGCCTCAGAGCACCGTGTCCGCCTCGTCCAGCCGGTCCAGCCAGCCGGTCACCAGCAGGTACTGGCCGAGGATGTAGCCCGCCATCACCAGCACCTCCTGCGTGGGGAACTCCACGCCGGCCGCCTGCAACCCGATCAGCAGGTCCGAGGCGAGGAACGATGTCGCCCCCACCGCCACGTCGCCGCCGACCCCGTACGCGGTGGCGCCCATCGCCGCGATCGCGAGGCTGTATCCCGCGACCGGAAGCCGGAGCCGCCGCTCCAGCGCCGGGGCGAGCGCGGCGTTCACCGCCGCCCACGCCGCGAGGCAGCCCACCGCCACACCCGGCCGGGCCCGCAGCCCGCGCAACCCGCCGACTCCGGCCAGGCCGGCGGTGTAGCTGACCTGGGTGCCCAGGAACGCGGCCATCCCGAGCAGGAACGCCGGCTCGTGCTCGTCCGCCAGCAGCGCCGCGTCCCCGGCGGTGGCGCAGCCGAGCCCCACGGTCAGCCGCCTGGGCAGCGGCCGCGCGCGGTCCGTACGCCGCCGTGCCGCGTACGCCGCCAGCGCCGGCATCAGCAGCGGCTTCGCGGCCCGTGCGGCGCCGCGCGGGGACCGGGCGGTCGCCAGCAGGTCGACGGTCGAGAGCGCGCCGTACGCCACCAGCGCCGCCCGGCCGTGGCCGTCGGGACGGGTCAGGGTGTCCGCGGCGGACCTGAGCGCGGCCACGGACCTGGACAGGGTGCGCGTACGGCAAGCGGTGATCGTCATGGCGGGCAGTCTGGCCAGCACTCCCGTCGAGGTCAACGGCGCTTGACCGCCAGCCGGCCGGAGGCCATGGTCACTCCAGCGGGAACTTCTTCGTCTCCAGTCGAAGTTCCATGCCCAGCGTGGTGAGGTCCAGATCCTCTCCGAACTTCACTGTCAGTTCGTTCTCGTACGTCTCACCGTTGGGACGTCCGAAGGCGTGGCACTTGCCGGTGTACGGATCGGCGATCAGATAGATCGGCACCTGGGCGGACGCGTACACCTCGCACTTGGGGCCGTAGTCGTTACCCCTGGTCTGTCGGGAGATGACCTCGACCACCAACTCGACATCCTGATAATTCACCGAATCGGACTCATCAGCATCCGCCGTATCTGAGAGCTTCAGCAGATCCGGGGAAAAACTGTTGCCACGGCCCGGCAAGGGCAACAGAACATCCGAAAGCGTGTTGGCCTCTTCACCAAAGGTCCTCTTCAATTGAAGGAGCACCAACTCGATGATCCTCCAGTGCTTCTTCCGCCGCGGCGACACGACGACGGCCCCTCCCACGATCTCGGCCTTGTAGCCCTCGGGGATCGTCATCTGCTCCAGGAGCGCCAGCTGCTCGTCCAGTCCAGATGGGTCAGCCTCGGCCATGTCGATCCTGTCGGACATCTCGATGGTCACCGTGCCGCTCCTCCCCGCCGTGCGGGTTCGCGCAGCCGCGCGGTACAACGATACGTCCGGTCACCGGTTACGGCGTCGTGCGCGCCGGTCCCTCCGCCGCCCGGATCGCGTCCCGGTAGGCGCGGGCCGCCGCCCGCAGCGCGGTCTCCGGGTCGATGCCGGCCGCCTCCGCCCGTACGGCCATGGCCAGCAGCTCGTACCCGGGCCCGGGCTCGTCCGGCGGCGACACGTCCAAGCCGGCGGTACGGGCGCGCGAACCCAGCTTGGCGGCGAGCGCCAGGGCGGGCTGGTCGATCGGGACGCCCTCGGTCACCGAGTCGCGCCGCTTCTCGTCCGCCTTGGTCCGCAGCCAGTGCGCCTTGACGTCCTCCGGGGTCGCCGCGGACTCGGCGCCGAAGACGTGCGGGTGGCGCCCGATCAGCTTCTCCACGATGGTGGCGGCGACATCGTCCACGGAGAACGGCTCCTCCGGGTCGTCCTCGGCGATCCGGGCGTGGAAGACGACCTGTAGCAGGACGTCCCCCAGCTCCTCGCGCAGCGACTCGCGGTCCCCCGCCTCGATCGCCTCGACCAGCTCGTACGCCTCCTCGATGCCGTACTTCGCCAGGTCCTCGTGGGTGCGTACGCCGCTCCACGGGCAGTCGGCCCGAATCTGGTCCATCACCTCGACGAGGTCGAGCAGCCGGGCGCCCGGCAGGTCGTACGAGCCGGGGAGCAGCTCGAGCCGCGGCATCCGCTCCCGCCCGGAACCGGCCAGGGCCGCCAGCCCGTCCGTGAGCCGTCGCTCACCCTCGGCCGCCGCGACGACGACCAGGGTGCGGGCCGGCACGGCGGTCTCAGCGGCGGGCTCGCCGGCGGGCTGGCCTCCGGCAGCGGGATCAGCACCCGTGCCGGCGGCGGGGTCGGCGAGGCAGGCGTCGACCAGTTCCCGCGCGCTCGGCGCGGCCACCTCGACCGGGACGCCCGCCTCACGCAGGTACGGCAGCAGCGGATGCTCGGCGTCCGCGCAGAGCACCCGGTCCGCGGCGTGCAGCGCCTGCCAGGCGGGCCAGGACAGCAGCCCGGGCGGCACCCGGTGGCTGGTGGTGAGCAGGACGATACGCGGCTGGGGGTCGGACCGCTGCTGCCCGGCGGGCTGCTCAGCGGGCCGTTCGACGGAGTGCGGCACGCGTACGAAGCTAACCCACCACGGCCCTCCCGCGGCGCGGGCCGGTCAGGTGCCGAGCTGCTGTTGCTGCTGGAGCTGCTCCTGCTGGCGCTTCTTCTTGGTGAGGTCGTTCAGCCAGGGAGTCTCCTGCTCGGCGAGGGTGGCCTTCCGCGCGTCCCACTCGCCGTACCGCGGGTTCACGTCGATGTTCATCTTCTCCGACACCTTGGTGAGCTGGTCGGAGAGAGCCTTGTTGCCCTGCGGGGTCCGCAGGTCGTGGCCGGACTTCTCGGCGATCTCCTGCACCGCCACCTGCAGCCAGATCCAGTCGTCGATCCCCGAGGACGCCACCCCCTGTTGTTGCAGCAGCGTGGCCTCCATCCGCTGGGCGCCGCCGGGCTGCTTCTCGAACTGCTCCCGGGCCTGCTGCACCTCCCGCCGGGTCACCGTGACCCCGGCCTCGTCGGCGGCCTGGCGTACGACCCGCTCACGGATCATGCCGTCCAGCTTGGCCCGGGTCAGCTGACCGGACCGCTGGATCAGCTCCTCGCCCTGCGGAGAGGCCCGCTGAGCGTCCCGCACCGCGCCGACCTGGGACTGGAGCGCGGCCATGGTGATCCGGTCGCCGTCCACTACGGCGGCGGCCCCCGGCCGAGCGTCACTGCCGCACCCGGTGAGCAACGGCGCGGCGACAGCGAGCGCGACGGCGGTGGAGACGGTGAGGGCGGACCTACGGCGATTCATGCGGCCTCCCGGCGGCGCGGTGCGATGGTGGTACGAGACTTGGCGATGATCGATGTTAGGTACTGGGACGTGGCCTTGACCACTGGTTCGGTGGTTTCGGCGGTTTCCGGGGACGTGCGGAAGGGCGTACGGAGCGACGTACGGCACCGATCGGCCGGGCTCAGCCGGCTCATGCCGGTCCATGCCGGCTCAGGAGTCCAGCACGCTCGTCAGGAACTCCCCCGTCCAGGCCAGCAGTTCCCGCCCCACCACCGGCTGCCCGCCGATGGTCGCCGGCTTCGGCCGCGGCACCAGCACCTGCTGCGTCGCCGACTTGATCACCGAGCGCGGGTACAGCCGCTTCAGCCGCAGCTCCTGCGACTCCCGCAGCTCCACCGGGCTGAACCGGATGTTGTTGCCCTGCAGCGTGATGTCCGTGACCCCGCAGGAGCGCGCGAGCATCCGCAGCCCGGCGACCAGCAGGAGGTTCTCCACCGGCTCCGGCAGCGGGCCGTACCGGTCGGCCAGCTCCTCCCGCGCCGCGACGATGTCGTCCTGCGAGGCGGCCGAGGCGATGGTGCGGTACGCCTGCAACCGGAGCCGCTCGCCCGGCGCGTAGTCGTGCGGGACGTGCGCGTCCACCGGCAGTTCGACCTTCACCTCCAGCGGCGGCTCCTCCACCTCACCGCCGCCCTCCTCCAGCGCGGCGCGGTAGTCGGCCACGGCCTCGCCGACCATGCGGACGTACAGGTCGAAGCCCACGCCCGCGATGTGCCCGGACTGTTCACCACCCAGCAGATTGCCCGCGCCACGGATCTCCAGGTCCTTCATGGCGACGTACATACCGGCACCCATCTCGGTGTGCTGGGCGACGGTGGCGAGCCGCTCGTGCGCGGTCTCGGTCAGCGGCTTCTCCGGCGGGTAGAGGAAGTACGCGTACCCCCGGTCCCGGCCGCGACCCACCCGGCCGCGCAGCTGGTGCAGTTGGGACAGGCCGAAGTTGTCGCCGCGCTCGACGATCAGCGTGTTGGCGTTCGAGATGTCGATGCCGTTCTCCACGATCGTGGTGGACACCAGGACGTCGAAGCGCTTCTCCCAGAAGTCCACCACCACCTTCTCCAACGCCGACTCCGACATCTGGCCGTGTGCCGTGGCGATCCGCGCCTCCGGCACGATCTGCCGCAGCCGCGCCGCCGCCCGGTCGATGGACTCCACCCGGTTGTGGATGTAGAAGACCTGGCCCTCGCGCAGGAGTTCCCGCCGGATCGCGGCACCGATCTGCCGGTCCTCGTACGGGCCGACGAAGGTCAGCACCGGGTGCCGCTCCTCCGGCGGAGTGGTGATCGTGGACATCTCGCGGATGCCCGTGACCGCCATCTCCAGGGTGCGCGGGATGGGGGTGGCGGACATGGTCAGCACGTCCACGTTGGCCCGCAGCTTCTTCAGCTGCTCCTTGTGCTCGACGCCGAAGCGCTGCTCCTCGTCGACGATGACCAGGCCCAGGTCCTTGAAGCGGGTGTCCGTGGAGAACAGCCGGTGGGTGCCGATGACCACGTCCACCGAACCGTCCCGCAGCCCCTCCACCACCGCCTTGGACTCGGTGTCCGACTGGAAGCGGGAGAGCGCCCGCACCCGGACGGGGAACTGGCCGTACCGCTCGGTGAAGGTACTGAAGTGCTGCTGCACCAGCAGCGTCGTCGGCACCAGCACCGCGACCTGCTTGCCGTCCTGCACCGCCTTGAAGGCCGCCCGCACCGCGATCTCGGTCTTGCCGTATCCGACGTCCCCGCAGATCAGCCGGTCCATCGGCACGGACTTCTGCATGTCCTCCTTGACCTCGCCGATGGTGGTGAGCTGGTCCGGCGTCTCGGCGTACGGGAAGGCGTCCTCCAGCTCCCGCTGCCAGGGGGTGTCCGGCTCGAAGGCGTGCCCGGGGGCGGCCATCCGCGCGGAGTACAGCTTGATCAGGTCGCCGGCGATCTCCTTGACCGCCTTCTTCGCGCGCGCCTTGGTCTTCGTCCAGTCCGCTCCGCCGAGCCGGTGCAGCGAGGGCTGCTCGCCGCCGACGTACTTGGTGATCTGCTCCAGCTGGTCGGTCGGTACGAACAGCCGGTCGCCGGGCTGGCCACGCTTGGCCGGGGCGTACTCCACGAGGAGGTACTCGCGGGTGGCTCCCTGGACGGTGCGCTGGACCATCTCGACGTAGCGGCCGACGCCGTGCTGTTCGTGCACGATGTAGTCGCCTGGTTCGAGCGTGAGCGGGTCGATGGTCTTACGGCGCCGGGCCGGCATCCGGCCGGCCTCCTTGCTGGCCGCCTTCTGCCCGGTCAGGTCGGTCTCCGTGAGCACCGCGAGCTTCAGCCGGTCGTCGACGAAGCCGCCGTCCAGCGAGCCGCGGGCGACCCGCACCACACCGGAGCCGAGTTCGGTCAGCTCCGGGTCCAGCCGCGCGGGGATGTCCTCGCCGCCGAGCACCTCCACCATCCGCGCGCCGGTGCCCTGGCCCTCGGTGACGTAGACACACCTCCAGCCGTCCGCGAGCCATCCCTTGGTGTCCGCCAGCGCCCGCGCGGTGTCGCCGCGGTACGCCTCGGGCGCGCGCATGCCGAGCCGCAGCACGTCATCCCCGGAGCCGTCCGGCCCGCCGAGGTCGTCACCGGGCGCGGCCGGGTCGACGGGCTCCCCGTCCACCGCGAACGGGCTGATGGACCACCACAGCATGCCCAGTTCGCGGGCGTGCTCCCGGATGTCGGCGATGCCCCACAGCGAGGCGGCCCCCACATCGATGGGCGCCTCGCCACCACCCGCGGTGGCCGCCCACGACGCCTCCAGGAACTCCTGACTGGTGGCGACCAGGTCCGCGGCCCGGGTACGCACCCGCTCCGGATCGCAGACCACCGCCATGCTGCCGGCGGGCAGCACGTCCAGCAGCAGCTCCATCTCGTCCACCAGCACCGGGGCCAGCGACTCCATGCCCTCCACCGCGATGCCCTCGGCGATCCGGCCCAGCAGTTCGCCCAGCTCCGGGTGCCGCTCGGCCAGGGCGGCGGCCCGCTCCCGTACGCCCTCGGTCAGCAGCAGCTCGCGGCAGGGCGGCGCCCACAGCCCGTGCTCAGCGACCTCGAGGGAACGCTGGTCGGCGACGCGGAAGTAGCGGATCTCCTCGATCTCGTCGCCCCAGAACTCCACCCGCAGCGGATGCTCCTCGGTGGGCGGGAAGACGTCGAGGATGCCGCCCCGGACCGCGAAGTCCCCGCGGTTCTCCACCAACTCCACGCGGTTGTACGCGGCGCCGGCCAACCCGTCCACGATCTGCTCCAGGTCCACCTCCTGGCCCTGCCGCAGCGCCACCGGGGTCAGCTCGCCCAGGCCCTTGACCTGCGGTTGCAGCACGGAGCGTACGGGCGCGACCACCACCTGGACGGGCCCGGTCGACGGGTCGTCCGCCTCCGGGTGCGCCAGCCTGCGCAGCACCGCGAGGCGCCGGCCGACGGTGTCGCTGCGCGGCGACAGCCGCTCGTGCGGCAGGGTCTCCCAGGACGGGTAGTCCACGACGCCGTCCGGCGGCAGGAACGACCGCAGCGCCGCGGCCAGGTCCTCCGCCTCCCGACCGGTCGCCGTCACCGCGAGCACCGGGGCGGTGGCCTTCCGGGCGAGCGCGGCGATGGCGATGGGGCGCGCGGCAGGCGGGCCGACCAGGTCGACATGGTGCCGGTTGCCGGCGCCGGCCGCGGCCACCGCCTCGGCCAACGCGGGGTTGTCTACGGCGGCGTCGAGCAGGCCGGTGAGGCTCATGAGGGGTTTTCCGTCCCGATGACTGGAGGTGGGCAACACGACGATCCCGACGCGCGCGCGAGCCGGGGGTTCGGCCTCCAGCGTACGACTCGGGACGGACAGCCCGCCGCGGTCACCTCGTCACTCGGATCGAGCACGGCCATCAGGGTGCTGGGGCACATTGCCAGTCGGGTCGCGACCGGGCGCTGGGAGGTTCCCGGGACGGGTGCGCATCTCGTCACCGCACGCGCCGTGACGCAGCGCTACCCCGACCTGAAGATCGGCCCGACAGACGCGATGAACGCCGTACTGGCCAAAAATCTCGCACCAGCAACCTGCTGACCATCAACAGGAAGAACTTCCGCGCCGTGCAGCCCCTGACACCGCACGACGCGTTCCGCCTGCTCCCGGATGACGGGTAGGGAGCGGCCACGCGCGGGACGTCCGGTGGGGGACGCGGCATAGGACAACACGCACGGGAAGCGAGTCGGGCGAAGGCGAGAGTCCACGCCGGCCGCGCGCCGATCCGGGCGCCGGGACGTGGGCTCTCGCCGCTTCAGCCGCTACCGCCGCGTCACTCCGTGGCGATCGCCCGGAGTACGTTCATCCGCCCCGCCCGGAAGGCCGGTACCAGCGCGGCCACCAGGCCGACCAGCGCCGAACCGGCGAAGACCAGGCTGATCGTCGACCACGGGATCTCCAGCACCGTCAGCCCCTCCAGGGCCAACAGCCGCTGCGCCGTGGCCCCCCAGCCCATGCCCAGTCCGAGGCCCAACAGCGCGCCGAACAGCGCGATCACGACCGACTCCAGCCGCACCATCCGGCGCAGCTGCCGCCGGGAGAGGCCGATGGCCCGCATCAGGCCGATCTCCCGGGTGCGCTCGACGATGGACAGCGCGAGGGTGTTCACCACGCCCAGGATCGCGACGACGATCGCCAGCGCCAGCAGCCCGTAGACCATGTTCAGCATCTGCCCGACCTGGTCCCGCAGGTTCTGCTTGAAGTCCGCCTGGTCCCGCACCTGGTACTGCGGGTACGGCTCCATCGCCTCCTTCAGCGCCGCGTACGCCGCGTCCTCCTGCCCGTCCTTCGCCGAGCCGAACATGATGAGGTTCAGCGGCAGTTCACCCTGGGGGAGGTACTTCTGGGCGGTGGCCGTGCTGGTGTAGAAGGCGCCCCGGTCCACCGTACCGTCACTGGAGGTGATGGCTCGTACGGTCAGCCGCGCGGTCTCGCCCTTCTCGAAGCCCACGGACAGCGTGTCGCCCACGCCCAGGTCGTGCTTCCGCGCGAACGCCTGGTCCACGGACATCGAGTCCCGGTCGTAGGCGTCGGCGAGTTCCCCGGCTACGGTCTCCACCCGCAGGTCCTCGGCGTAGGTGGGCGAGGCCGCGATGAGGTCCTTGGCCCCGGTCCTCTCCCCCTCGGCGGTACGCACCTCGGCCGGCACCACCCGGTAGTCGGTGAGGTGGGCCAACTCCGGGATGTCCCGCATCCGCTCGGCCGCGTCCGGGGTGATCAGCTGCCCGGAGTTGGACTCCACGATGAAGTCCGCGCCGACCGACTTGTCCAGCTCCTCCGTGGCCGAGGCGACCATCGAGGAACCGACCACGGACAGACAGGCGACCAACGCCAGCCCGATCATCAGGGCGGCCCCGGTGGCACCCGTACGCCGTGGGTTGCGCAGCGCGTTCCGCTCGGCGAGCCGGCCCACCGGCCCGAACAGCCGCAGAACGATCAGGCTGAGCCCCCGTACGAGCACCCCGGCCAGCAACGGGCCCACGACCACGAAGCCGACCAGGCTCAGCAGCACCCCCAGGCCCAGGAACAGCGCGCCCTCGGACGCCTCGTCCACCCGCGCGGCCAACACCAGGGCGGTCGCCCCGGCACCGGCCAGCAGTACGCCCAGCACGCCGCGCAGGACGCTGGCGCGGCCGTCCGCGGGGGTGCCCGCGTCCCGCAGCGCCGCCATCGGGGAGATCTTGCCGGCACGGCGCGCCGGCAGGTAGGCGGCCAGCACCGTGACCAGGATGCCGAGCAGCAGACCGATCACCGGGGTAGTGAACTTGACGGTCAGCTCGGAGGTGTTCAGCTCCATGCCCATGCCGCCCATGAGCTCCATCAGCCCGACGGCCAGCCCCACACCGGCCCCGACCCCGAGCACCGAGCCGATCACGCCGAGCAGCAGCGCCTCGACCAGCACCGAGCGGTTGACCTGCTTGCGACTGGAGCCGAGCGCGCGCATGAGCCCGATCTCCCGGGTGCGCTGGGCGACCAGCATGGAGAAGGTGTTCACGATCAGGAAGACGCCGACCAGCAGCGCGATCCCGGCGAAGCCGAGCATCGCGTACTTCATCACGTCCAGGAACGAGCCCATGTCGTCGGCGCTGGAGGCAGCGGTCTCCTCCTGGGTCTCGTAGGTGAAGGCGTCGGGTCCGCCGAGTGCCCGCTGGACGTTCCGCTTCAGCAGCTCGTGCGTGACGTTGCTGTCCGCGGCCACCGCGATTCCGGTGTACGCGCCGGTGTCCCCCAGCAGGAACTCCTGCGCCGTCCCGGTGTCGAAGTAGACGACCGCGGCGCCGGGGTTGGTGACCTCGAAGGCGGCGATGCCGCTGATCTTCGCGGTGCGTTCGCCGGTGGCCGCGATGGTGCGCAGTTCGTCGCCCAGCCGCAGGTGGTGCTTCTCGGCGGTGTCGGCGTCCACCATGATCTCGGTCGGCCCGCGGGGCGCGTGTCCGGAGGTGATCTCCATGTACGCGCGCTCGTGGTCGTTCCAGTTGCCGGCGATGGTCGGCGCGCCGGTGGTCGAGCCCATGTTCTCGTTCGCGTCGTTGACGACCGTCACGCTCGAGCTGGTCACCACCCCGTCCGCGGACCGTACGCCGTCCGCCCGCGCGGTCTTCGCCAGCGCCTCGGCGGGCAGCGTCGCGGGCTTGCCGGTGCCGGACTGCCCGGCGCCCTCCGTGCCCTCGGCGCCCTCCTTCTCCTTCGGGGAGACGGTCACGTCCGCCGAGGTGGAGGCGAAGAGCTTGTCGAAGGTGGCGTTCATGGTGTCCGTGAACACCAGGGTGCCGCAGACGAAGGCGACCGAGAGCAGCACCGCGATCGCGCTGAGGAGCATTCTGCCCTTGTGCGACAGGAAGCTGCGCAGGGAGTTTCGGAGGACGGTCACGACACCCTCCCGAAGGTGTCGAAGTGCTTCATCCGGTCGAGCACGGCCTCGGCGGAGGGGCGCAGCATCTCGTCCACGAGTCGGCCGTCGGCGAGGTACAGCACCCGGTCCGCGTACGAGGCGGCGACCGGGTCGTGGGTGACCATCACGATCGTCTGGCCCAACTCGTCGACGGACTGCCGCAGGAAGCGCAGCACCTCCGCGCCGGCCCGGGAGTCCAGGTTTCCGGTGGGTTCGTCACCGAAGATGATCTCGGGTCGGGCCGCCAGTGCCCGGGCCACCGCGACCCGCTGCTGCTGGCCGCCGGACAGCTGGTTGGGGCGGTGCTTGAGGCGCCCGCCGAGACCGACGGTCTCCACGACGCGTCCCAACCACTCCTTGTCCACCCGGCGCCCGGCGATGTCCATCGGGAGCGTGATGTTCTCGGCGGCGTTCAGGGTGGGCAGCAGGTTGAACGCCTGGAAGATGAAGCCGATCCGGTCCCGGCGCAGCCGGGTCAGCTTCTTGTCCTTGAGCTTGGTGATCTCCTGGTCACCGACCCAGATCTCACCCTCGCTGACGGTGTCGAGACCGGCCAGGCAGTGCATCAGGGTCGACTTGCCGGAGCCGGAGGGTCCCATGATGGCGGTGAAGGCGCCGCTCGCGATGTCCACGTCCACCCGGTCCAGCGCGAGGACGCGGGTCTCCCCCGCGCCGTACGCCTTGACGACCCGCCGTCCTGCGGCGGCGACGGCCACGCGACCTCCGTTGGCCCCCGTCGTGGGTTGCGTTAGTGCCGTTGTCACTGTCTTCTCCTCAGCCACTGGTTCGAGACCACGGGACTGTCCCTCCCGTACGCACGGGACGCTCGTCCCGTACGCCACTGAGCTTGTCCGAGCGGGGAGGGGCACGGCGATGGTGCTGATCGCCGAGTGTGGCCGGGGGTTTGCCCTACCCCGGCCCTGTGGTGGCCCCGTACGAAGAGGCTATGAAGGGGAGTTGGCCGGCACGTCCTGCGCGAGCACGAACAGCACCCGGGGGAGTCCCGGAGCGCGTCCCCTACGGGATCGCTGGTGCGGGCTCAGCCGGGGCTCCAGTGCCAGGGAACGGTCCGCTTCCCTCGTCCGGGTGAGCGGGGCTGCTTCCCGAGCCGGTCGGTCGGCCGCGGGTCTACCCTCCTGGCGTGCCGAAGACGATCAGTGGACCCCGGTACGGGACTGGGTGCGCTGCCCCCGCGCGGCACTCCAGCGCCGGCGTGCCCCATGCTCCCCGCGCACTCCCGGGCCGCCGTCACAGAGGCGTCAGCCGCACCGGCCGTACGCCGCCGATCAGCGTCGTCAGTCCGGCGTCCACGCCCGCGCCCAAGTACCAGTCCCCGGTGTGGTCCAGGGCGTAGACGCGGCCCACCGCGTCGATCGCGAGCAGCGCCGAGTCATCCGCCTCGGCGCCCAGCGGGGCGAGTCGCGTGTCGAGCGCCTGACCGAGATCGCCGAGCGTACGGGCCGCGTGCAGGCCGGCGAGCGGATCGAGCCGGAGTTTCCTCGGCGCGAGGTCGCGGCCCGGCGCCGTGGGGGAGATCTCCAAGCCGCCGAACTCCGCCCACGCCTCCACCACCGCCGGGAACACCGCGTGCCGGTGCCCGCCATCCGAGGTGTGGTCGCGCAGGGTGTCGGCCCAGACCTCGGCCTGCCGCATGTCCCAGCGGCCGGGACGCCAACCGGCTGCCCGGAGCGCCTCGTCGACGGCGTCCGGGAAGCGGCCCGCGGATGCACGCTGGTATGCCGCGGTCAACTGGCCTCCTCCTGGGGGACGGCGACGGTACGCACCCCGAAGTGCTCCAGCAGCGGCGCGCAGGAGTGGCAGGGCGGGGCGAAACTGCCGTGCAGCGGGTCACCGTGCTCGCGGATGCGCCGGGTCGTCAGCTTGGCGTGCTTGAGGGTGCGTTTGGCTTCACCGTGGGACAGCGGCTTCCGGCCTCGCTTCTTGCGTGAGCGGGACGCCTCCGCGCTGCTGAGCACCTGGGAGAGGAGTACTGCCTCTGGGCAGCGGCCCGCCTGTCGTGCCCGTTGGTCGGGGCCCAGGGTGTCGAGGAAGTCGCGTACGAGGGGATGCAGTTCGGTGCCTCGCCCGGTCTTGCTGCCGGTGCAGGTGTGTGTCTCGCCTCGCACCGACAGGGCCGCCGCGACCGCGGGCAGGATGCCGTCCCTGCGGCGCCGTAGGAAGGGTGCGGCGAGTTCGCCGTCGGACGGCGCGTCGGACGGTGAGTCGGATCTCCCCGCCGAGCCCGTACGTACGTCCGGTGCGGGTGCCGTGGTGCCGCCGCCGGGCTCCGCGGGCTCGGCCGCGTCGGTGGCGTGCGGGGAGTCGGTGGCTCTCCGCTGGCTCGCGTCCGGGGCGGCCAAGTCGTCCGGAGCCGTGCCGCCGTCCGAGGCCGTGTCGTATCGCCGCCAGCCGAGCCGGGGGTCTCCGGCGCTGCTGGCCTCGGCCTCGCCCTGCCAGATCGCTGTATGTGATGTCATGTGCATGGTGGTGCGTTTCCTCCCCGCGATCTCCGCGTGGAGATCCGCGCCAAGTATGCAGGGGAAGTGTGCAAGGGGGTGGCACTTACCCTCCAGTCACACCAACATCAGAGCTGCCCCCATCCCAACAGGAGTTGGACAAATGCTCAGCACTTCCCTACGGCGCGCGCTCGCCGCCGCGGTAGCCGTCCCGGCACTCGTCCTGTCCTCCGCGGCGTGCGGCAGCGGCGACGACGGCGGCGGCGACGGCAAGAAGAGGTCCGGCGGAACCAGTGGCGGCAGCGAGAGCGACGGCGGAGGTGAGGACTCCGAGGCGAAGCCGCTGACCAAGGCGCAGCTCAAGAAGGCCCTGTTGAAGACCGGCGACCTCAAGGGATACAAGAGCACCCCCAAGGACGAGGTCTTCGGGACCGAGGAGAAGGTGCAACCCGACCCGTCGGAGTGCGAACCGCTCACCGACAGCGCGGACGCCGAGCCGAAGTACTCGCGCTCGGCGTACGAGGCCACGGCCGTGTCGCCCGCCGGGAAGAGCATCAGCGCAAACGTCCACCAGGTGCTGCTGTCCTCGTACGCCGAAGGCGAGGCCAGCAGCTGGCTGGACGAGATGCACGGCGCGCTGGAGTCCTGCCAGAACTTCACCATGAAGGTCGAGGGCAAGCCCGCCACGTTCCAGATCACCAAGGGGCAGCAGGTCGGCATCGGCGATGACGCCGTGCAGTACACCATGGAGAACAAGACGAAGGGCGAGGGCGTCCCGATGACCTTCACGGTGATTCGCTCCGGCGCCAACACGGCCACCTTCACCTCGGTCGCCCTCTCCGGCGACCCGAAGCCGCCGCCGGAGAAGCTGCTCACCACGCAGTACGAGAAGCTCGCCGCCGCGGGGGCGTGAGAGCGTCCGGCAGTGGGTGAGCGACACTGTGCTGGGCGTACGCCGACGCCCTCCTGATCCCACTCGTCCACTGCCGGACGCTCTCAGCCCGCTCACCCTGCCACCCCCGGACCCGACGTGATCCGAGGGCGGCAAGCATGTGCGGCAATGACTGGCCATCGCCCTAGCGCATATTCTGTCCGGGACAGCCAGCATCAGCAGGGGGCTACCGCCATGACGACAGGTCGGCTCGGACAGCACGCCGCGCCACCGAACACGGCCTACGCCGGGCAGGCCGTGCGATTCCCGGACCCGGTCCGAGCCGCTCGGCATCCCGGCGGCGTACGCGTGGACGAGCACGGGTTCCCGGACTTCTCGCCGTACGCCTGCGCGGCCGCGGAGATCGCCGAGCCACCGGACGGCTTCGGCGGCGACGAGCTGCGGCTCACCGACTTCGTGTCGGCGAACGCCGCGCTACACGCCTCCGGCCACGCGATGTGGACGAACCTCCCCGCAGTCGCCACCCCGCACGGCTGGACCTGGCACCACGTTGCCCGTTCCCGCCGGATCGAGCTGGTCCCGGTCGAGGTCAAGGCACTGCTGCGGCATCACGGCGGGCTCGCGACCACCCCGGTGGACCACGGCAAGCGCGGCACTCGGGAGCTGCAGGAGACCAGGCCCGCCCACTTCCGGCTGCCCGCCGGCGAGTCCGTCAGCGAGCAGCGGGTCGTGGACATCGAGGAGCGGCTGGGTTACCGGCTGCCCGGGGCGTACCGCGGCTTCCTGAAGGCCGCCGGCGGCTGTGCCCCCCGCGGGGTGGCGCTGGACGCCGAGTTGGGCCTGCTGGTCGACCAGCCGTTCTTCACGGTGCGGGACGAGCCGGCGGTCGACGACCTCGTGTACGTCAACAAGTGCCTGCGCGACCACTTCAGCAAGGACTACCTCAGCGTCGCCTTCGTCCAGGGCGGCATCATCGCCGTGAAGGTACGGGGCGAGCGGATCGGCTCGGTCTGGTTCTGCGCGTACGACGACGTACGGGACCGGGACGGCATGAGCACCGAGGAGCGCTTGGACACGCTGTTGCGGCCGTGCGGCGCCGACTTCGACGACTTCCTGCGGAGACTCGCGGGCAGCCCCCCGGAACTGGAGACCGTGGCGAATCTGATGGTGGACGGCGGCTTCGCGCGCGCCGTCCCGGTGGAGAGGTGATCGCGATGGTGACCTTGGCACAGGCGCAGGAGCGGGCCGAGCAGTGGGTCAACTCCGGCGTGCCGGGCTATCAGCAACGCGACGTGCGCGTGCAGGAGTTCGGCCTGGGCTTCGTCGCCTGGGCGGAGGACCGGCCAGGCGGCCCGGTCTCGGACGGTGCCGGCAGCCGGCTGGTCATCGCCCGGGAGAGCGGGGAGGCCACACTCTGGCCAGCGCTGCCCGTCGAGGACGTGATCCGGCACTTCGAGCGCGAGTACGGCGCCAACGCCAGCCCCCAGCAACCCGCGCCCGGCCCGCAGCGGCTGGACCTGGAGGCCACCTCCTTCCTGCTGACGCCACCGGACTGGCTGCAGCAGGCCGCGGACCAGATGGGCGTCCCGGACAACCGTCCCGGTCACGGCGCGGCGGCCGGGGCGAGCGGCGGGCCCGGCTCCTCGGCCGGGGGAAGCCCCTGGGACGCCACGGACACCAGCGGTGGGGGCGGGGCCCAGCAGCCGTCCGCCACCGTGTTCGCACCGCCGATCAGCGGAAGCGACGCGGACGACACACCGCCTCCCCCGCCCAGTTCCCGCTCGGAGGCGAAGACCGAGCTGATGCCGGAGGGGAGCGCGCTGCCGAATACGGCCATCACACCGGCGCTCGGCGACAACCGGCCGAGTCCCTCGGCGGCGGGCGCGCCACCCGTACCACCGCAGGGGCCGCCGGCCGGCTCCGGGGACACGGGCAGTTCAGGCGGCGGCTCCGGCGGCGGCGCCGGGGGCGTACACGCCGCCGCCACCATGCTCGCCGGCCCCAGCACCCCACCACCCGGCACACCAGGGGCGCCCCCCGCGCCCGGAGCACCACCCCCAGCCCCCGGCACACCACCACCCGGCACCGGCGGCTCCGGCGGCGGCGCCGGGGGCGTACACGCCGCCGCCACCATGCTCGCCGGCCCCAGCACCCCACCACCC
>NZ_LJGU01000100.1:0-2923 GCF_001751245.1 Streptomyces oceani | reverse complement strand
CACCCGGCACACCCGGCACACCAGGGGCACCCCCCGCGCCCGGAGCACCACCCCCAGCCCCCGGCACACCCGGTGCGCCCCCGTCGGCCCCAGCCCCCGGGACGCCCGGCGCGCCCCCGGCCTACGGCCACGGTGCGCCCAGCAACCAGCCCACCGTCGGCCCCGGTTATCTCGCCGTGCTGCGCTACCGCGCGCCGGACGGCTCCGAGCAGCAGCTCATGCGCCGTTCCGCCCCCGGCACCCCGCATCCGGAGTGGCAGATCATGCACGAGCTGCGGGCCATGAACGTACCGCCGCAGCAGGTGCTCGAACTGCACACCGAATTGGAGTCCTGCGCCCTGCCGGGCGGCTACTGCGCCCGGATGATCCGCGAGTCGTGGCCGCAGGTACGGATCAGCCACACCGCGTCGTACGGCCCGGACCACACCGCGCGACAGCAGGGCATGCGGCATCTTGTCGAGCACCAGGGCGAGCTGCACCAGGTGGCGGACGCTCCCCCCCGCCTCGCCCCGAACCGCGCGCCGTTGCCGCCACCGCACCAGATCCAGCCCGCCCCGCCGATTCCGCCGGACGGCATTGGGCAGGAGCTGATGCAGGCGTTCGGGCCGCAGGGCGTCTTCCGCTTCGACCAGCGGGCGGTGTCCCGCCAGGGCGTGCCGGACATCGTGGGCCAGGTGCTCGTCTGGGCGGGCATCCCGGTCGAGTTCGGACCGTTCTTCTGGGGCCAGGCGCAGCCCGGTCGTCCGGTGCCGACACTCGCCGAACTCGCCCAGGAGCGGGGCGTGCAGCCGGCGTCCGACGCGGGTTCGTACCTGGTGATGGGCAACGACTTCGGCAAGCAGTTGTGCGTGCAGTACGGCACCGCCCACATCGTCGCCGTGCCGCTGGAGGCCGGCCCCGGAGGCGGGCCGGCCACCCCGCAGTTCGTCAGCACCGGACTGCCCGAGTTCGTACGCTGCCTCGCGCTGCTGGGGCGGATGTGGCGGCTGCGGCACGGGCTCGACCCGGAGCAGGCGGGCCGGTGGACCGTCGATTTCCAGACACAACTCGCGATGCTCGACGGTGCGGCGCTGTCCGCGCCGGAGAACTGGTGGGCCGTGCTGCTCGAGCAGATGTGGGACGGGCTGCTTTAGGCCGAGCCAACTCAAGTCCGCCCAGGTCGGGCCTGGTCCGGCCTGGGCGGACGCCGTCCGTGACCGGTCGTCGGCCGGCGGGCGGCGGCCGGTCACGGACGTCAGCCGCTTTGGCACACCTCATCCGAAAGGGTGGCCTGGCCCGACGGTGAACCTTTCGTTCTCCGCCGAGGAGATGTTCCGATTACGGTTTCGCCGTACGGATATCGCATCCTGGAGTGATCACCGTCCTGGCGGGCGGGAGTTGGTCGCGGTCGCACCGTGACCAGCACTGCCACCAGAATGGAGTGCGCCCACGTGTCACCGAGTTAAGGGGCCCTCATGAGTGCGTCGTCGCCGCACGGATTCGTCGTCGTACGCCGCGGCTACCGTCCCGAGCAGGTCGACGGCAAGGTCTCGGATCTGCACGAGGAACGGGTCGAGGCCGAGGAACGGGTCTCCGCGCTGACCGTGCTGGAGAAGGAGCTGGCCGACGAGGCGGAGCGGCTGCGCACGCTGCTGGAGACGCTCACCCCGCAGACGTACGCGTCCCTCGGCCCTCGCGCACAGGAACTGCTGGCCACCGTCACCTCCGAGGGCGAGGACGTGCAGGCCGGCGGCGAGTCGGAGGCCCGCCGGCTCGCCGAGGAGAGCGAGACGGCGGCACAGGAGCTGCGGGAGGCGGCTCGTACGGCGGGCGAGGAGGTGCGCGCGGACGCGGAGGCGGACGCGGACCGTACGCTCGCCGCGAGCCGGGACGAGGCCGAGGAGTTGCGGGAGGCCGCCCGGAGCACAGCGGAGCAGACCCGGCAGGCCGCCTTGGACGCGCTGGACGAGATGGGCCGGCGCTGTTCCGAACTGCGTGCCGACCAGGAGCGCGACCACAAGCAGCGGACCGACACACTGGACCAGCAGCTGGCCGATCAGGAAGCCGACAACAACGCCCGAGTGGCGGAGCTGGACGAACAGGCGCGGCGCGTCCTGGTGGACGCGCAACGGGTTCACACGGACGCGGAGGAAGCCGCCCGGAGCGTGCGGGAGGAGGCCGAGTCACGCGCCTCCGGCATCCTCTCCGAGGCGCGCGCCCGGCAGCAGCGGATCGAGCGGGACTCGGACCGGCTGCGGGAGAAGCAGCGGGAGAAGGCCGAGAAGATGCGCGAGCACATGGAGCATGTCCGGAACAGTCTCGCGACGCTCGTCGGCAAGGGGGCCGACGTGCCGGTGGGTGCCGAGCCGGGTCAGTCCAACGGCGCCTGACCGCGGGCGCGCGGCCACGGTGCCCGTACCAGCACGCGGACCAGCGCCCGTACGGCGCCGGCTGGCACGTACGCGCACGTCAGCCGGGGATGACCGCCGACACCCGGAAGCCCCCCGCGTCGGTCGGCCCCGAGACGAAGGCGCCGCCGAGCGTGGTCACCCGCTCCCGCATCCCCACCAGGCCGTTACCGCCGCTGGGCAGGCCCGCGTCAACGCGTTCCGCTGCCGGCGCGTCGTTCTCCACCTGGAGCGCCACCTCGGCCTCCCGGTGCGCCAGCCGCACCCGCGTACGCGCTCCCGCGGCGTGCTTGTGCACGTTCGTCAGCGCCTCCTGCACCACCCGGTACGCCGTCTGCTCGACCCCCTCCGCGTACGCGCGGCGCGCGCCGTCCTCGGACAGCTCCACGCTCATCCCGGCCTCCCTGGACTGGGCGACCAGCAGGGTGAGTTCACTGAGCCGCGGACCCGCTCCGGAGGGCCGCACGCCGCCGCCCGCCGCCGTACCGGCGTCCCGGCCGGCGCGCGGCACCGAGCCAGCGGCCGGCTCCACGGCC
>NZ_LJGU01000099.1 GCF_001751245.1 Streptomyces oceani | reverse complement strand
CCTACGAGCCCGGGCGGGTGTCCAGCGTCGGGAACTGTGAGCCGTCCACCAGCGCTGGTAGCGGCTCCGGGAGCTGGAGCTTCTCGCTCCAGCCAACGGCGTGCTGCGCCCGGTAGGTGCCCTCGCTGGGATCGGAGAAGGCGGCGAGCTCCGCCGCGAACGGGTCGATGACCAGATAGACCGGGATGCCTGACTCGGCGTACTGCGCGCGCTTGGCGGTCCGGTCCATGGTCAGGCTGGACCGGGACACCACCTCGGCGACGAGCAGCACCTCGGTGGGCGGCACCG
>NZ_LJGU01000098.1:4762-11070 GCF_001751245.1 Streptomyces oceani | reverse complement strand
GCGGCGGCGGCCGTCGCGGCGCCGTCGCGCTCCGGGCCGCGATCGCCCGCCGCGTACGGCCGGGGGGTGCTCATCAGTGGTTCACCTCACCGAATGCCTGACAGATTCAGTGGTCTCCTGCCCTGCCGGACCGTGAGAACACCCACTGATACGGACGGACTGGTGTGACGCGTGTAACGCCCGAGTCACGTCCCGGCCACGCCTCCGAGGGCGCTTTCCAGGTCGGGGTGGATGGTGAAGAGCGCCGTCATACCGGTGATCTCGAACACCCGCGCCACGACCGGCCGCATCCCGGCCAGGTGGACGCCGCCGCCCGCCGCCTCGGCCTTCAACCGAGCGCCGAGCAGCACGTTCAGCCCTGTCGAGTCACAGAACTCCAGCTGGGCACAGTCCACGATCAGCCGGCTGTATCCCTCAGCGACGCCCTGCTCCAGGGGCTCTCGCAGCAGGGCCTCGGTATGGTGATCAAGCTCACCGTCCGGGGTGGCCACCAGGCTGTCGCCGTGGTGCCGTACGTCGACCGTGAGCCGACCCCGGTTGCCGCTCCCGGGTATCCCGCGGTCCATGCACACCCCTTGCGATTGCGTAACAAGCCTTCTCTGCTGCCCACATCAGGCCCTTTGAACCCTACGCTTTCAGCGCTGCCACCGATAGCCGAACACCTGCCGTCGGCGGCGGCCGAACGTCAGCGCCGGACCTCGTCGCTTCGTTCAAAATTGGACAATACGGACTTGCCATGCCGACAGCGAAGCGGGTAGGTCTAGAAAAGACATCCGAAACACGTCGGCTTTGGAGGCGCCGCACCCCGTAGTGCACGTCACGGCCCCGGCAGCCATATGCCGAGAATGATGGAGGACACCCATGTCACCCCGGCTCGACCACGGGATATCGGACTCTACCGACCCGGCCGCCGAGGCCCTCGCAGACCCGGACCCGAGCCCGGACGCCACAGCGCTGACCGCGGACGCCCTCGAGGAGGCCCTCCTCGAGCAGCTACACCTCCCGGAGCTTCCGCCGTACGACGAGGTGGGCCCGGTCGACGCGCGAGCGCTGTCCAAGACGCTCTTCGAGCGGCTCACGCACCTCGAAGAGGGCACCCACGAGTACGCGTACGTCCGCAACACCCTCGTCGAACTCAACCTCGCGCTGGTCAAGTTCGCCGCCTCTCGGTTCCGCTCCCGCAGCGAGCCGATGGAGGACATCGTCCAGGTCGGCACGATCGGACTGATCAAGGCGATCGACCGGTTCGAGATCGACCGCGGGGTGGAGTTCCCGACCTTCGCCATGCCGACCATCGTCGGCGAGATCAAGCGCTTCTTCCGGGATACCTCGTGGTCCGTACGCGTCCCTCGCCGGCTTCAGGAGCTGCGGCTGGACCTGGCCAAGGCGGGTGACGAGCTGGCGCAGCGGCTGGACCGCGCGCCGACCGTGCAGGAGCTGGCCGAACGGCTCGGGCTGACCACCGATGAGGTGGTCGAGGGCATGGCCGCGAGCAACGCCTACACCGCCAGCTCGCTGGACGCCCAGCCGGAGGAGGACGACAGCGAGGGCGCGCTGGCGGATCGGCTCGGCTACGAGGACCACGGGCTGGAGGGCATCGAGTACGTCGAGTCGCTCAAGCCGCTGATCGCCGAGCTGCCTGCCCGGGACCGCCGCATCCTCTCGCTGCGGTTCGTGGCGAACATGACCCAGTCCGAGATCGGCGACGAGCTGGGCGTCTCCCAGATGCACGTCTCCCGGCTGCTCTCCCGCACCCTCGGCAAGCTCCGCAAGGGCCTGACCCTGGAGGAGTGAGCGGACGCCGGCGCCGCCGGCGGGGCTCATGGCGAGGGGTGTCACTGGCGCCATGCGCGCGGCGTGCCAGGACCCGGCCGTCCACAACGGGGGGGAGCGGACGGCCGGGCCGGCGCAGGCCGCAGGTCGCCAGGCCCCAGGTCGCCTGGCTGCCGTGAACGGCGGTGGTCTCAGCGCGGGGTTTCAGGACGCCCAGGTGCTCGGTATCGAGGGCCCGACGTGGGACATCCTCAAGGCCACCGAGCAGCACACCGGCGAATCCGCCATCGGCTCCCCGCTGTCTGACTCCGCGTTGACCGCGGCGCGGATCGCGGAGCCCTATCCGGAACTGCTGGCCGCCAGTTCGCACACGCTCGCCCCGGGGCGGCGGACCGCGTAGAGGGTGCGGAGGCGAGGCGCGGACGCGGGCGTACCCGGGCTGACCGGGACCGGAGTTGCCCTGCGCCAGGGCGACGGCTTCGTACGTTCGTCGGCGTGGGCACGGCTGCGTCAACCAACGCCCTCCGGGCACCGGCACGTTCGGTCGGCCCAGGACCGACCCCAGGGCCAAGCCCAGGCCCAGGGTTCAGTCGACCCGGCTGCCCCGCCGCCACACCTCGCGGACCAGCGGCACCCCCGGCCGGTAGGCCAGGTGCACGTGCGAGGGCGCGTCCAGCACCGCGAGGTCCGCGTACGCCCCGGCGCTCAGCCGCCCCACGTCCGCGCGCCGCAGCGCCCGCGCCCCGCCCGCCGTCGCCGACCACACCGCCTCGCCCGGGGTCATGCCCATCTCCCGTACGGCGATCGCCACGCAGAACGGCATGGACGAGGTGAAGGACGAGCCCGGGTTGCAGTCGGTGGACAGCGCGACGGTCACGCCGGCGTCCAACAGCCGCCGCGCGTCCGGGTAGACCGCGCGGGTGGAGAACTCGCAGCCGGGCAACAGCGTCGCGACCGTGTCGCCCTGCGCGAGGGCGTCCACGTCGGCGTCCGTCAGGTGGGTGCAGTGGTCGGCCGAGGCGGCACCCAGCTCCACGCCGAGCCGCACGCCCGGCCCGTACGAGAGCTGGTTGGCGTGGATACGCGGCGTCAGCCCGCGCTCCCGGCCGGCCCGCAGGATCGCCCGCGCCTGGTCCTCGTCGAACGCGCCCCGCTCGCAGAACGCGTCCACCCAACGCGCGTACGGCGCGCAGGCGTCCAGCATCGGGCCGGTCACCAGCGCGACGTAACCGGCCGGGTCCTCGGCGTACTCCGCCGGCACCACGTGCGCGCCGAGGTAGGTGACCTCCTCGGTCAGCTCGGCGGCCACCCGCAGCGCGCGGGACTCCTGCTCGGTGGTGAGGCCGTAACCGGACTTGGTCTCCATCGTGGTACTGCCCTGGCGCAGCGCCTCCCGCAGGTGCCGGCGAAGGTTCTCGCGCAGCTCGACGTCGGAGGCGGCGCGGGTGGCCGCGACGGTCGTACGGATGCCGCCGGCGGAGTACGGCCGCCCGGACATCCGGGCGTTGAACTCCTCCGTCCGGTCGCCGGCGAAGAGGAGGTGCGAGTGCGAGTCCACGAAGCCGGGGAGGACGGCCCGGCCGCCCGCGTCCCAGGCGGTGTCCGCCGGGGGCGCCGCGCCCGCCGGGCCGGCCCAGGCGACCCGTTCGTCCTCGAACACCAGGGCCGCGTCCGGGACCAGTCCGAGCGGGCCCTCGCCGAGCGTCGGGTCGTTGGTGACGAGGCTGCCGATGCCGTGGATGACGGTGCTGCTCATCGTGTTCCTCCTGGAGTGTGTGGGGGCGATCGACCGGCCCGCCCGGTCAGGCCCGTACCGCCGCGATCGCCTGGGTCAACGCCCGTGGCACGTCCGGCACTCGGGCGTGCGCGCCGTCCCGCACCGTCTGCCGGCCGCCGACCACCGTGTGCCGGACGTCCGCGCCGCCGGCCGCGAAGACCACCGCCTCGGTCGCCCACCGTGGCTCCGGGCCCGCCGTACGCACCGTGTCCAGCGCGACGGTGGTGAAGTCGGCCAGGGCGCCCGGCTCCAACCGGCCCGCCGTCGCCCAGCCGAGCGCGGCCTGGCCCCGCTCGGTAGCGGTCCGCAGCAGTTCGGCGGCGGTCCAGTGGCCGCGCGTACGGGTGCGCAGCCGCTCGTTCAGCTCCAGCGCGCGGGCCTCCTCCAACAGGTCGACGACCGCGTGGCTGTCGCTGCCCAGCGACACCGGGCTGCCGGCCTCTCGTAGGTCCACCGCCGGGCCGATGCCGTCGGCCAGGTCGCGTTCGGTCGTCGGGCACACGCACACCCCGGTGCCGGAGCCGCCGAGCAGCGCGATGTCCCGTTCGGTGAGGTGGGTGGCGTGCACCGCGGTGGTGTCCGGGCCGGTGACGCCGTGCTCGGCGAGCAGTTCGGTGGGGGTGCGGCCGTGCGCGGCCTGGCAGGCGGCGTTCTCCGCCGGCTGCTCGGACAGGTGCGCGTGCAGCGGCGCCCGGCGGTGCCGCGCCCATTCCACGACGGTGGGCAACTCGCGTGCCGGGACGGCCCGTACGGAGTGCGCCGCCGCGCCGATCCGGGTGTTCCCGTCCGGCCGCAGGGCCTCGGCCCGTTCCGCCCACGCCTGTGCGGTGCCGTCGCTGAACCGGAGTTGGTGGGCTTCCAGGGGCTGGTCGAAGCCGGCGGCGAGATAGCAGGTGTCCAGCAGGGTGATCCGGATGCCGGCCTCGGCGGCGGCGGCGATCAGCGCCTCGCCCATGGCGTTCGGCTCGGTGTACGGGACGCCGCCGGGCGCGTGGTGGACGTAGTGGAACTCGCCGACGGTGGTGATCCCGGCCAGCGCCATCTCGGCGTACACGGCACGGGCGAGGGC
Organism: Streptomyces oceani; assembly: GCF_001751245.1. Classification (GTDB taxonomy): domain Bacteria; phylum Actinomycetota; class Actinomycetes; order Streptomycetales; family Streptomycetaceae; genus Streptomyces; species Streptomyces oceani. The sequence goes on along the minus strand of NZ_LJGU01000098.1, from coordinate 6,451 downwards.
GAAGTAGCGGTCCGGGTCGAGCCGTTCCGCGACCTCGTACATCGACTCCCGCCAGGTCCAGAAAGTGCCCGTGCCCTGCTGTACGACGCCGCGCAGGGCCCGGTGGAAGGCGTGGCTGTGGGCGTTGGCCAGGCCGGGCACGGTCAGCCCGCGCAGCGGCACGTCGCCGGGCGCGGGCGCGCCGACGCCCGTGCGTACGGCGGTGATCCGGCCGTCGGCGACGTCCAGGGCCACCTCGGGCCGTACGGTGCCGTCCAGCCAGGCGTACTCGGCCCAGTACGTGACGTCCGGGGCGGGCGGGTCGTGCGGCGGGGCATGCGGCTGATCCCGTGGTTGCTCGTTCGGCGGGTCGTGCGGCCGCTCGTTCAATGGCACGCCAGGTCCTCCAGCACGTCGGCGAGTGCGGTGACGCCGGCCGCGCAGTCGTCCTCCGCGGCGTACTCGGCGGGGGCGTGCGAGACGCCGGTGGGGTTGCGTACGTACAGCATCGCCGTCGGCAGTGTCGCGGACAGGATGCCGGCGTCGTGTCCCGCGCCGGTGGGCAGCACTGGTACGCCGCCCAGCCGGGCGGCGAGCCGGTCGCGCAGCCCGGAGGCGAACTCCACCAACGGTGTGAAGGACTCCCGGGTGACCCCGACCCGTACGCCGTCGCGCGCTCCGCGGTCCCGGGCGGCTCCCTCGATCTGCTCGACGACCCGGCTCAGCGTCTCCTCGTCCGCGGCGCGGGAGTCGAGCCAGCCGCGCACCAGCGCGGGAATGGCGTTGACCCCGCCCGGCTGCACCGCGACCTTGCCGAAGGTCGCCAGGGCACCGGCCAGTCGGGCCTTCTTACGAGCCGCCAGCACGGTCGTGGCGTACGTCAGCATCGGGTCGCGGCGATCGTCCAGGCGGGTGGTGCCGGCGTGGTTCCCCTCGCCGTGGAAGTCGAAGCGCCAACGGCCGTGCGGCCAGATCGCGGAGGCGACCCCGACCGGGTGGGCGGTGTCGGCGAGGGCGCGACCCTGCTCGATGTGCAGTTCGACGAAGGCGCCGATCCGGGCGAGGCGTTCCGGGTCCGGGCCGATCGCCTCCGGGTCGTGGCCGGCCCGTGCCATGGCGTCCGGCAGCGTGATGCCGTCGGCGTCCCGGAGCCGCGCGGCCTGTTCGCGGCTCAGTTGGCCGGCGGCCAGTCGAGAGCCGACGCAGGCGAGGCCGAACCGGGCGCCCTCCTCGTCGGCGAAGTTGACCACGGCCAGGGGCTTGCGGAGGCGGGCACCGCGGGCGCGCAGTTCGTCGAGCGCGGCGAACCCGGAGACCACGCCGAGGGGGCCGTCGTACGCGCCGCCGTCCGGGACGGAGTCCAGGTGCGAGCCGGTGACCACGGCATCGGTCGCCGCCTGGTCGGGGCCGGCCGACCGCCTCTCGCCGGCTGGCCGATCGGGACTGGCCGACTCCGAAACGCCCCGCCAAGCCCACTGGTTGCCGTTCCGGTCCGTCTCGTACGCCAGCCCGCGCCCTCGGGCCTGCGCGGCGAACCAGGCCCGGCAGTCGGCGTCCGCCGCGGTCCAGGCGAACCGCCGGTAGCCGTCGTCGGCGTGCCCGCCGAGCGCGGCCAGCTCCCGCCACATCTCCTGGAAGGACGGGGGCACGGCGTCGCCCGTCGTACGAGCGGCCGCGCCCCCCGTGCGAGCGGCGTCGCCCGTCGTGCCG
>NZ_LJGU01000098.1:2717-4701 GCF_001751245.1 Streptomyces oceani | reverse complement strand
GCGAGCGGCGTCGCCCGTCGTGCCGGCGCCGGGGCCCGCGTCCCCCTCCCTCGCGGTCACGCCGCGCCGCCCTCACGCATCGGCACCCGTACGCCGCGCTCGGCGGCGACCTCGTCGGCCCGCTCGTAGCCGGCGTCGACGTGCCGGATGACGCCGGTACCCGGGTCGTTCGTCAGCACCCGGCGCAGCTTCTCGCCGGCCAGCGCCGTGCCGTCGGCGACCGTGACCTGGCCGGCGTGCAGCGAGCGGCCCATGCCCACCCCGCCGCCGTGGTGCACGGACACCCAGGAGGCGCCGGAGGAGACGTTCACCATGGCGTTCAGCAGCGGCCAGTCCGCGATGGCGTCCGAGCCGTCCTTCATCGCCTCGGTCTCCCGGTACGGCGAGGCGACCGAGCCGCAGTCCAGGTGGTCCCGGCCAAGCGCCAACGGCGCGGAGATCTCGCCCGAGGCGACCAGTTCGTTGAAGCGTTCTCCGGCCTTGTCCCGCTCCCCGTAGCCGAGCCAGCAGATCCGGGCGGGCAGCCCCTGGAAGTGCACCCGTTCGCCGGCCATCCGCAGCCAGCGGGCCAGCGACTCGTTCTCCGGGAAGAGTTCGAGCAGCGCGCGGTCGGTCACCGCGATGTCCTTCGGGTCGCCGGACAGCGCGGCCCACCGGAACGGCCCCTTGCCCTCGCAGAACAGCGGGCGGATGTACGCGGGCACGAACCCGGGGAAGTCGAAGGCCCGCGGGTATCCGGCCGTACGGGCCTCGCCGCGGATCGAGTTGCCGTAGTCGAAGACCTCGGCGCCCTCGTCCTGGAAGCCGACCATGGCCTCCACGTGCTGGGCCATGGACTCCTGTGCCCGGCGGGTGAACCCGCCTGGGTCGGTGGCGGCCCGCTCGGCCATCTCGTCGAAGTCGACGCCGACCGGCAGGTAGGCGAGCGGGTCGTGGGCCGAGGTCTGGTCGGTGACGATGTCGATCGGGGCGCCCATCTCCAGCAGCCGGGGCAGTAGTTCGGCGGCGTTGCCGGGCACCCCGACGGACAGCGGGCGGCGGGCGTCGCGCGCCTCGGTGGCCAGCCGGAGACCGTGCTCGAGGGAGTCGGCGGCACGGTCCAGATAGCCGTGCTCGATACGGCGCCGGATACGCGAGGGGTCGCACTCGACGCACAGCGCGACACCGTCGTTCATGGTGACGGCGAGTGGCTGGGCGCCGCCCATGCCGCCGAGTCCCGCGGTGAGCGTGATGGTGCCGGCCAGGCTGCCGGCGAAGCGCTTGGCGGCGACGGCGGCGAAGGTCTCGTAGGTGCCCTGAAGGATGCCCTGGGTGCCGATGTAGATCCAGGAGCCGGCGGTCATCTGTCCGTACATGGTGAGGCCGAGGGCCTCCAGCCGCCGGAACTCCTCCCAGTTCGCCCAGTCCCCCACCAGGTTGGAGTTGGCGAGGAGGACCCGTGGCGCCCACTCGTGGGTCCGCAGCACGCCGACCGGGCGGCCGGACTGGACGAGCATGGTCTCGTCCTGTCGGAGCGTCTCCAGGGTGCGCATCATGGCGTCGAAGGACGGCCAGTCGCGCGCGGCCCGGCCCGTACCGCCGTACACGACGAGTTGGTCCGGGTGCTCGGCGACCTCGGGGTCCAGGTTGTTCCGCAGCATCCGGAGCGCGGCTTCCTGGGGCCAGCCCAGGGCGTTGAGTTGGGTGCCGCGCGGAGCCCGTACGACTCGCGGTCCGGCCGGCTGTCCTGACATGGGCGTGCCTCCCCGAGGAGAACAGAACTGCTGCCGTCCGGCAGCCATCTATTCATACACCCTAAGGAGTGAATATTTTCAGTCAACAACCAGACTGGGATCGCTCCGCCGAACGTGCTTCGCTGGAGGCATGAACCACCCGACGAACCTCGCCGCCACCCGCCGTGACCTGGCCATACGCGCCGCAGTCGAGCAGGGCCTGGTGTCCGGCGACCAGCAGCCGCTCGCCGGCCTGCTGGACCTCGCCGCCG
>NZ_LJGU01000098.1:0-2669 GCF_001751245.1 Streptomyces oceani | reverse complement strand
CCCGACGACCCCCGCCGCCCCCCGCCGTGACCTGGCCATACGCGCCGCAGTCGAGCAGGGCCTGGTGTCCGGCGACCAGCAGCCGCTCGCCGGCCTGCTGGACCTCGCCGCCGTACGCGAGTCCGCCGCCGCGCTGCACTCCGCCTTCGCCGAGGTGGCCGCGGACGGGCAGCGGGTCCTGCACACCTTCGCGGTCAAGGCCGGATCGCTGGTGCCCGTGCTCCGGCTGCTGGACGACTGCGGCATCGGTGCCGAGGTGGCCAGCCCCGGCGAGCTGGCGCTGGCCCGCGCGGCCGGCGTGCACCCGGACCGTACGGTGCTGGACAGCCCCGCCAAGACGGCCAGCGAGCTGCACGAGGCGCTGAACACCGGCATCGCGCTGAACGCCGACAACCCGGAGGAGCTGGCCCGCCTCGACGCGCTGCGCCCGGACGCGGACGCGCGGCTCGGGCTGCGCGTCAACCCGCAGCTCGGCGGCGGCGCCATCGACGCCATGAGCACGGCCACCGCCACCTCCAAGTTCGGCGTCGCGCTGCGCGACGAGGGCGCCCGCGCGTGGGTCGTACGGGCCTACCGGCAGCGGCCGTGGCTGACCCGGCTGCACTGCCACGTCGGCTCGCAGGGCATGGCGCTGGAGACGATGGCCGCGGGCGTACGGGCCACCTACGAGTTGGCCGAGGAGATCAACGCCGCCGTCGGGCACCAGCAGGTCAGCACCCTGGACATCGGCGGCGGGCTACCGGTGAACTTCGACACCGACGAGATCACGCCCAGCTACGCCGACTACGCGCGCCTGCTGGCCAACACGGTGCCGGGCCTGTTCGACGGGCGGTACGGGCTGGTGACCGAGTTCGGGCGCTCGCTACTGGCCAAGGCGGGCAGCATCGTGGCCCGGGTGGAGTACGCCAAGTCGGCCGGCGGCCGGCCCATCGCGGTGACCCACGCGGGCGCGCAGGTCGCTGTGCGCACGGTGTTCGCGCCGGACGCCTGGCCGATCCGGGTGCGGGCGTACGACCCCAAGGGACTGTCCAAGCACGCGAGCACCGCCGAGCCAGCCGCGGTCGGGGCGGCGACCGGATCGACCGCCGTGGAGGAGGTGGCCCAGGACGTCGCGGGCCCCTGCTGCTTCGCCGGCGACCTGGTGGCCCGCGACCGGGTGCTGCCCAGGCTCGAGGCCGGCGACCACGCCGCGCTGCTGGACACCGGGGCGTACTACTTCTCCAACCCGTTCGGCTACAACTCCCTGCCCCGACCCGGCGTGTACGGCTTCACCTGCGCGGCCGACGAGGCCCAGGAGGCGCACAGCGGCGACATCCGGTTCCTGCCGGTCCGCTCGCCCCAGAGCGTGGAGGAGCTGATCACCGAGTCCGGCGGCGCGCACCGCGACGCGCTGCTCGGCCGAGCGGAGGCCGCCGACTGATCCGTGCGCGGGCCGTTACGGGGGCGGGTGTGCCATCGTTGGAGCGGGCAGGAGGTGGTGGGACCGTATGACCGCGACGCTTCCGGAGGCAGTGGTGGCGGCAAAGAGCATGCGCGAGGTCGCCGAGGAACTACGGGTGCCCGAGGGGCATCGGGTGGAGATCATCGGGGGGACCATCGTCGTGTCACCTACGCCCACCGGCATGCACGGCCGCATGCTGTGGCGGCTGGCCAGCATGCTGCTGCCGTATGTCCCCGTCGGATACGAGCTGGAGGACCATCTCGGCGTCACCAGGACACCGGAGAGCGAGGACTTCGCGATCCCCGACCTCTTCGTGGCTCCGACGGCCGTGCTCGAAACCTGGCGAAGCACGGTGCCGCCCACCGAGGTGCTGCTCGTCGCCGAGGTGGTGTCCCGGTCCAGCCTGACCATGGACCGGACCGCCAAGCGCGCGCAGTACGCCGAGTCAGGCATCCCGGTCTATCTGGTCATCGACCCGTTCGCGGCGGAGCTCGCCGCCTTCTCCGATCCCAGCGAGGGCACCTACCGGGCGCAGCACGCCGTTGGCTGGAGCGAGAAGCTCCAGCTCCCGGAGCCGCTACCAGCGCTGGTGGACGGCTCACAGTTCCCGACGCTGGACACCCGCCCGGGCTCGTAGGCGCTCGTGGGCCGGCGCCCGCGCGTGCGAGCCCGGCCGTACGGTTGGCGGGCGCCGGCGCGCTCAGCCGCCACCACCACCGCCGTCGCAGGCCCCGCCTCCGCTGTCCCCGCCGCCACCGAGTTCCCAACCCGCGCCGAACGCGCCGCCGCTCCCCCGCGACCTCCCCTGTCGGCGTTCACCAGGCGACTGGCAGGCACCTGTGATGGCGAGCGCCACGACCAGCCAGAACAGGAGCAGTCCCACGATCCATTTCAGGCCCTCGTCCATCGGTCACCGACTCCCCCTCGGCTCGGCGCGCCACGGCCGGCGCGGACGTGTGGCATCCGCCGCCACCCGCCGGAACGGTCCGGCGCACGGACACCTGGCGGGTGAAGGCGGGACGGCACGGATACGTTACGTCATCGACTCGACACGCATCACGGACCGTTGACGCACCAGTCGTGCCCCGACACGCGCACCGACACCCACCCGGCACCCGCGCGCCGAGGACGTACGAGCGTCGACCGCTCACCGCACGCCCACCGGCGCCCGCCCCCGTGCCTTCGCTTTCCCGCCGCCCGGGCGTCCGCCCCGGCCACGCCGGCGCCC
>NZ_LJGU01000097.1:36063-57071 GCF_001751245.1 Streptomyces oceani | reverse complement strand
AACACTCACATCAGACTCCCTCTCAGGAATCCTCCGGATGTTCCTTCGGCGTTTCTCCGACCCTACCAGAGGAATTTTCTCCGGAAGATCGGCACCCTCGGCCAGACAGCACAGAATCCCGTGAACTCTGGAAGAGGATTTGAGAGATGCTAGCGCACGACGCCGAACTCGTCGAACTCGGCTGGCTCTTGCTCCCTCGACGGCCCGTCCTCTCCGCGTGCGCGGTCCGGCGAGCCGTGCACGACAATAGCAGCTTCCGTACGCCCCTCGCACATCAGCCGGCCATCGGCTCGTTACACACGTCCCCACTCATCCGTTGGGCGCTGCGTGCCGGTCAGCGCCGAGAGGCCGGCCACGGCCCCTCCGCGTCGCGAAGTCGCCCCGTACTCGCGGCCATCAGGTGGACGTCGAGGGCGGGGAGTCCAGCTCCTCGAGCTCTACGCCCGGTGCCGCGAGCACCACGTCCCCGGCCAGGTGCACCTCCATCCCCTCGCCGGTGTCCAGGTCACCTACCTGGTAGCTCTCGACCGTCAGGGGCCCGGTATCCGTACCGTGCGCGTCCCTGGCGACCAGTGCCCAGGTCTGGTTGATCGTACGGGGGGCGAGCACCGGAGGCGCGAGGTACACCAGTCGGCCCCGGCTCCCTCGCTGGCCCAGCTCAGGGGCGAGGAGCCGGGCAGTCGCCACCAGGAAGGCCGGGGACTGCCCGGCGAAGGAGTGCGCTGCGGCGTTGTGTTCGCGACCTTCGCCGCCGCTGGCCGTACGGACCCAGGTCACCCCATCCATGGCGGCACCGCGCACCCGCCAGCCACCGGCGTGGAGTTCCATCCGGATGGGACGGGCGAGCGCGTCCAGGGTGAGGTCGATCGAGCCGGCGTGCTCCCCGGAAGGGCTGGTGATCTGTGCGACGTAACGCCAGCCGGATGGCCCGTGGGCACACTGGAAGTGCTCGTCACCCAGCGGGGTGTGGTCGTGCGGGTCATGGAGCGAGTAACGGCCACGGGGCATGCGGGGACTCTACGGGCGCGACTTCGCGGACACGGGGAAGGCCCCCCGCCATGGGCGAGGGGCCTTCGTGCGGCCGCGTGCCGCGTGCTGCGCGCGGGCGAGCGGATCAGTAGCGGTAGTGGTCCGGCTTGTACGGGCCCTCGACCGCGACGCCGATGTACTCGGCCTGGTCCGGGCGCAGTTCGGTGAGCCGGACACCCAGCGCGTCCAGGTGCAGGCGGGCGACCTTCTCGTCCAGGTGCTTGGGCAGGACGTAGACCTCGGTCGGGTACTCCTCCGGCTTGGTGAAGACCTCGATCTGGGCGATCGTCTGGTTCGCGAAGGAGTTGGACATCACGAAGGACGGGTGTCCGGTGGCGTTGCCGAGGTTCAGCAGACGACCCTCGGACAGCACGATGATCTTCTTGCCGTCCTTGAAGGTCCAGGAGTGCACCTGCGGCTTGATCTCGTCCTTGACCACGCCGTCGATCTTCTCGAGGCCGGCCATGTCGATCTCGTTGTCGAAGTGACCGATGTTGCCGATGATCGCCTGGTGCTTCATCTTGGCCATGTCCGAGGCCATGATGATGTCCTTGTTGCCGGTGGTGGTCACGAAGATGTCGGCGGTCTCCACCACGTCCTCGAGCCGGACCACCTGGTAGCCGTCCATGGCCGCCTGAAGCGCGCAGATCGGGTCGATCTCCGTGATCATCACGCGGGCGCCCTGGGCGCGCAGCGACTCGGCGCTGCCCTTGCCCACGTCGCCGTAGCCGAAGATCACCGCGGTCTTGCCGCCGATCAGTACGTCCGTGCCGCGGTTGATCCCGTCGATCAGGGAGTGCCGGCAGCCGTACTTGTTGTCGAACTTGGACTTGGTGACCGAGTCGTTGACGTTGATCGCCGGGAACAGCAGCTCGCCGGCGCGCTGCATCTCGTAGAGCCGGTGCACGCCGGTGGTGGTCTCCTCGGTGACACCGCGGATCTCCGAGGCGAGCTGGGTCCACTTCTGCGGGTTCTCACCCAGGGTGCGGTTCAGCACCTGGAGCACGCAACGGTGTTCGTCGTTCTCCGCGGTCGACACGTCGGGCGCGGCACCGGCCTTCTCGTACTCCACGCCCTTGTGTACGAGAAGCGTGGCGTCGCCGCCGTCGTCCAGGATCATGTTCGGTCCGCCGGTCGTGACGCCCGGCCAGGTCAGCGCCTGCTCCGTGCACCACCAGTACTCCTCCAGCGTCTCGCCCTTCCAGGCGAACACCGGCACGCCCTGGGGCGATTCGGGAGTGCCCTTCGGACCGACCGCGATCGCGGCGGCGGCGTGGTCCTGGGTGGAGAAGATGTTGCAGGACGCCCAGCGCACCTGTGCGCCCAGCGCGACCAGGGTCTCGATGAGCACGGCCGTCTGCACGGTCATGTGCAGTGAGCCGGTGATACGCGCGCCGGCCAGCGGCTGCTTCGCGGCGTACTCCTTGCGGATCGACATCAGACCGGGCATCTCGTGCTCGGCGAGCTCGATCTCCTTGCGGCCGTAGGCCGCGAGGGACAGGTCGGCGACCTTGAAGTCCTGGTCGGTAGACGTCGTAGCGATCGTCATGCGGGCTGCTCCTCGCAATGTCGAGGTGTGTGGCTTGCTGGTCCGTGCTGCGGCGTCGGGGGCGTGTCGGGTGCGGAATCCCATGCTCCGCGGACGACACACACGCATCCCTTGGTCACAGCCCAGTCCGTCGGAGGCCCTCTCTCCCTCGGAGGCCCGTACGTCTGTGTCCGGGCCGCCCGACCGCCATCAGCAGCGACGTCTGCGCTCTCGAATCTACACCGCCCGTCCAGTCGAGCGGATCGTTCAGGGTCGGTGCAAGGACCACGGGTCACTTTTCGGCCCCCGTGCACCGCTCATACAGTCGTACCCATCCTTCCCACAGCACACTCAGCCAAGCAAGGAGATTCCAGGTGACCAGTCCTGCCGAGGCCGGCGAACCCACGGGGCCGGCCGCCGACCAGGAAGTGCGGCTGCTCGCCGTAACCGCCTGCCCCACGGGGATCGCGCACACCTACATGGCTGCGGAGAAACTCACACAGGCCGCGCAGCAGCGCGGCATCCGCATCAAGGTGGAGACCCAGGGGTCCATCGGGGTCGAGAACGTACTGACTGACAACGATGTCAGAGAGGCTGACGGGGTCATTCTCGCCGCCGACAAGGACGTGCCGCGGGACCGGTTCGAGGGCAAGCGCGTGCTGGTGGTCGGGGTCACCGAGGGCATCAGCGATCCGGACGCCCTGCTCGACCGGGTGCTACGGGCGCCGGTACAGGCCACCGGAGCCGACGGCGGGGCGGACGCCGGCGACCAGCGGGCCGACGCGGGAGCGGGCGGTACGGGATCGGGTGCTGCGGGATCGGGTGCTGCGGGGTCGGGTGGTACGGGGGCCCGCGGGACGACCTACAAGGCGCTGATGAACGGCGTCTCCTACATGATCCCGTTCGTCGTCGTCGGCGGCCTGCTGATCGCCATCTCCCTGGCGATCGGCGGCGAACCCAGGTCGGACGGCGGACTGGTCATCCCGGACGGCTCCTTCTGGAAGCACGTCAACGACATCGGGACCATCGGCTTCACCCTGATGGTGCCGATCCTGTCCGGCTACATCGCGTACGCCATCGCAGACCGACCGGCTCTGGTGCCCGGCATGATCGGCGGCTGGATCGCCAACACCGGCGAACTGTACGACTCCGAGTCCGGCGCCGGCTTCATCGGAGCCATCATCACCGGCTTCCTGGCCGGCTACCTGGTGCGCTTGATCAAGCGGGTCCCGGTGCCGAAGTTCGCGCAGCCCATCATGCCGATCATCGTGATCCCGATCGTGGCGACCTCGGCGTTGGGCCTGTTCTTCATCTACGTCATCGGCCGGCCGATCTCCTGGATCTTCGACAGCCTCACCGACCTGCTCGGCGGCATGACCGGTACGAGCGCCGCGCTGCTCGGCGTCCTGCTCGGGCTGATGATCTCCTTCGACATGGGCGGACCGGTGAACAAGACGGCGTTCCTCTTCGGCGCCGGGCTGGTCTCCAAGAACCCGGAGGTGATGGGCATGTGCGCGGCGGCGATCCCGGTGCCGCCGCTCGGCCAGGGGCTGGCCACGCTGCTGCGGCGACGCTACTTCGACGCCCAGGAGCAGGAGACGGGTTACGCCGCGCTCTTCATGGGCTTCTTCGGGATCACCGAGGGTGCCATCCCGTTCGCCGCCGCGCGTCCCGCCCGGGTCATCCCGGCGAACATGCTGGGCGGCGCGGTGGCGGGCGGCATAGCCGGACTGGCGGCGATCGAGGACAACGTGCCGCACGGCGGACCGATCGTCGCGCTACTCGGCGCCATCGACGGTGTCGCGGTCTTCTTCCTGGCGGTGGCTGTCGGCACGGCTGTCACCGGGTTGGCCACTGTCGCGCTCATGTCGCTGGGTCGACGTCACGCGGCCGTGGCTGCCCCCGCGGCCGAGCCCGGCCCGCGGCCCGTGTCCACGGACCACGCGACGGAGGCCGNGCGGCGATCCCGGTGCCGCCGCTCGGCCAGGGGCTGGCCACGCTGCTGCGGCGACGCTACTTCGACGCCCAGGAGCAGGAGACGGGTTACGCCGCGCTCTTCATGGGCTTCTTCGGGATCACCGAGGGTGCCATCCCGTTCGCCGCCGCGCGTCCCGCCCGGGTCATCCCGGCGAACATGCTGGGCGGCGCGGTGGCGGGCGGCATAGCCGGACTGGCGGCGATCGAGGACAACGTGCCGCACGGCGGACCGATCGTCGCGCTACTCGGCGCCATCGACGGTGTCGCGGTCTTCTTCCTGGCGGTGGCTGTCGGCACGGCTGTCACCGGGTTGGCCACTGTCGCGCTCATGTCGCTGGGTCGACGTCACGCGGCCGTGGCTGCCCCCGCGGCCGAGCCCGGCCCGCGGCCCGTGTCCACGGACCACGCGACGGAGGCCGAGGCCTCCGCACCCCAAGCCTCCGCACGCCGAGCCTCCGGGTCCCAGGCCACCGCGCCCGCCGACCCCGTGGTGCTCTCCGGCCACCTCACCCGGGCGACCGTACGGGAACGGCTGACCGCCACCGCGAAGGAGGCCGCCATCCACGAGATGGCCGCGCTCCTCGCCCGCGGCGGCGCGGTGTCCGCGCCGGAGGAGTTGGTCCGAGCCGCGCTCGCCCGCGAGGAACAGGGCACCACCGGTCTCGGCGAGGAGATCGCCGTCCCGCACGCCAGGACGGACGCGGTGACCCGACCGCTGGTCGGCTTCGCCCGTTCCGCGGAGGGCGTCGAGTGGGGCGCGCCGGACGGCACGCCGGCCCGGCTGGTCTTCATGATCGCCGTCCCGGAGGCGGCGGCCGGCGACGAGCACCTGCGCATCCTGGCGCTGCTCTCCCGCAAGCTCGTGTCCGAGGACTACCGGGAACGGCTACTGGCCGCCGAGGGCACCGAGGGGATTCTGCGCGTCCTGGCCGAGATCGAATGACAACCCGACGGGGCCACTCCGCCGCAAGGTGCTCCGGGCCCTGGGCCGCTCCAGGACTCCGGGCCGGAGCACCCGCCGCGCTACGCCGTCGGCCGCCCGCCGACGGCCACCGTCGCGCCGAAGAGCGTCCCGTCGCCGCTGACCCGGATCTCCTCCGCCGCGCTCGCGTACGCCGACTGGCCACGCTCCAGCACGAGTTCGCCGTCCGCCCGGCCGCCGTGCAGCATCACCCGGCCGGCGGCGCACAGCAGCACCCGTGGGCGGCCCTCGGCCAGCACGAGCGGTTCGCCGCCCGGCGCCGGAGTCGTCCGGAAGAGCCGGAACTCCTCGACCGGCGTCGCGTACACCTCCTCGCCGCCGTCCGCCTCCGGACGCAGGATCTCCGGGGTCGTGCCCTCGAAACGTACGATCCGCAGCAGTTCGGGCACGTCCACGTGCTTGGGGGTCAGGCCGCAGCGCAGGACGTTGTCCGAGTTGGCCATGATCTCGACGCCGAGGCCGTCCAGGTAGGCGTGCGGCACCCCGGCCCCGAGGTAGAGCGCCTCACCGGGCTGCAACCGGACGTGGTTCAGCAGCATCGCCGCGAGGACGCCGGGGTCGCCGGGGTGCTGCCGGGCGATGGAGGCGTACCCGGCGTACGCGGTCGCGTGCTGCCGCTGACCAGCCGCGGCGAGTCGCTCGGCCGCCTCGGCGGCCTGTTCCACCGTACGGGCCATGGCCTCGTGATCGGCCGTGAGTACGGCGGTGAACACCTCCCGCAGCGCCTCCTCGCCAGGACTGGCCCGCAGGATGTCGACGTACGGCTGTAGCTCGTCCACGTCCAGGGCGGCGAGGAGTTCGGCGGTCTCCGCCGGGTGCCGGAAGCCGCACAGGCCGTCGAAGGACGTGAGGGCGCAGAGGAGTTCGGGCTTGTGGTGGGCGTCCTTGTAGTTCCGGTGCGGGGCGTCCAGTGGTACGCCCGCCGCCTCCTCGGCCTCGAAGCCCGCGGCGGCCTGCGCAGCGTCCGGGTGCACCTGGAGCGACAGCGGAGCGGCGGCGGCGAGAAGCTTCAGCAGAAACGGCAGTCGGGGGCCGAAGGCCCGTACGCTCGCCGCCCCGAGTTCGCCCGCCGGATCGTCGGCGATGACCTCGGCGAGGGAGACGGGCCCGGCGCCGCGGTCGAGCCGGGAGGGTGCGCCGGGGTGGGCACCCATCCACAGCTCGGCCTGCGGTTCGTCGGTGGGCGGCACCCCCAGGAATTCCGGGATGGCGGTGGTGGAGCCCCAGGCGTAGGGGCGTACGGCGTTGTCGAGGCGGTCCATCGTGCGCGCGTCCTGACTCTCGCTGGGGTCTCGCTGCTGTACGGGTACGGATACGGGTGGTCGAGCCGTTTCGGCCCGACGCGGATGGGATACCGGGATAGCCGCGCCACGCCTCAGGAGGGTTCGCCGGCGGCGAGCGTGAGGTAAACGGCGGCGAAATCCGTGGTGGCGATCAGCTCGGCGGCCGTCTCCAGGGGTCCGCTGCCGCCCTCCACCTCGAGTTCGCTGAGCGGGGTGCCATGGGCGTACGCCAGGTCGCGGGCCGCGACGACGGCGGAGTCCGCTCCGGGCACCTGCTCCCGGAGCAGCACCATGCGGGCCTGCGGCGCCCGCGGATCGGCCACCCGGTCCCGGAAGAAGTCGTCCGGGTCATCGCTCGCGCCGAACGCTCCGGTCAGCAGCGCGCCATGGGTGACCAGGGCCTCGGGCAGCTCGGCGGCGAGCGCCGGGCGTCCGGCGAGTGTGCTCAGGGTGGTGACGCTGTGCCGTCCGGCGGCTCCCGCGAGCGGACCCTCGCTCCAGAACAGCGGTAGCGCGTCGGCGAGTTCGACCGCCAGGGTCTTGGCCGGATTGCCCGTGGTCTCGGTCACCGGTCCGCACCGCTCCGCGACCTGGTTCAGCCGCTCGGCCAGCGCGTCGATCGCGGACGCCGGCGCGGTCAGCAGTCCCAGCCGGTCGCAGAGCGCCAGCAGCGGGGTGACGAGGGCCCACAGGGTGCTCGGGTCCAGGGCGACGGTGGGTTGTTCGGCGAGGTCACCGGACTCGTCGAGGCCGCCGCCGCTGCCGTACGGCAGTGGGCTGCTCACCCGGGGCGCCAGTGGCATCGCCAGGCCGCGGGTACGGCCGACCACCTCGGCCAGCAGGGTGCCCATCGGGGCGACGGCCACGACCGTGCAGCCCCGCCGGTACGCCTGTTCCACCAGAGCTTCCAGCCCCGGTTCCATGCCGTCCGTGGTGGCGAGCAGCAGCAGGTCGAGCGGACCGACCCAGCCGGGCAGCGTCCAGCTCAGCGCGGCGGGCGAGGCGAAGGCGCCGGTCGACCGCAGCCGGGTGACGGGCACCGCGCCGTTCCCGAAGGCCCCGAGCAGGTCCGCGACACAGCCGGTCGCCGATCCGGAGCCGGCGACCAGTACGGAGCGGGGCCGGCCGTCGGGCCGCAGCTGGGCGAGGCCGGCCTCCTCGGCCAGCCGCATGGCGGTACGGGTACGCGCACCGGACTCCGCGGCGCCGTGCAGCAGCCCGTGCGTATCGGCACGGGCCAGGGCGTCGGGGACGTCCAGCACCGATTCGTCGAGCATCCTGCGAAGCCTCCGATCGATCCGCCGGTTGGTGCCGCCAGTCCGGTGCCCGTGAGGGGCCCGTCAGCCGGGCTGTCGTGCCTCGTCGACGAGGAGGACGGGGATGCCCTCGCGCACCGGGTAGACCAGTCCACAACCGGTGCTCGCGGTGCAGACCAGCTCGGCTTCCGGCGCCTCGGAGTCACTCCCGGGGGTGTCAGTCCCCGGGGAGGCGCTCCCTGGGGCCCCCGCACCGTCAGGCCCCGCCGACCGCCGTTCCTCGCGCAGCGTCGCGTGGCACGCGGGGCAGGCGAGGATCTCCAGAAGGCCGGCTTCCAGCGGCATGGGGTGTCCCTTCTCAAAGTCATGGTCACCACGTCAGGCGGCGGTTGTCGGCCAGGGTACCGCCGTGCGCGGGGCCCCGGCACACGGCACCGGGCGGCTGTGCGGCGAAGGACCGGCTACGCCGGTGCCGGGGGCGCGGGGGCTACGCCGGTGCCGTGGGGTGGTGCCGGCGCCGGTGTGACACGGGGCCCGCACGGGCTTTCCGGGGCTACGCCCGAATCAGGCTCAGCACCTCGTCCCGTACGCGGGTCATGGTCGCGGTGTCCCGGGCCTCCACGTTCAGCCGGAGCAGCGGCTCCGTGTTCGAGGCCCGCAGGTTGAACCACCAGTCGTCCGCGGTCACGGTCAGCCCGTCCAACTCGTCCAGTTCCAGGCCCGCCCGCTCGCCGTGGACCCGGCGCACCTCGGCCACGCAGGCGGTCTGGTCCGCCACGGTGCTGTTGATCTCACCGGAGGCGGCGTACCGGTCGTAACGCTCCACCAGCGCGGACAGCGGGCCGTCCTGGCCCCCCAGCGCGGCGAGGACGTGCAGCGCGGCCAGCATGCCGGTGTCGGCGTTCCAGAAGTCCCGGAAGTAGTAGTGCGCGGAGTGCTCACCGCCGAAGACCGCGCCGGTGGCCGCCATTTCCCCCTTGATGAAGGAATGCCCCACACGGGTACGGACGGGGGTGCCGCCGACCTCGCGTACCACCTCGGGGACGGACCAGGAGGTGATGCAGTTGTGGATCACGGTCTCGCCCGGATGCGCCGCCAGCACGCGGGCGGCGACCAGGGCGGTGATCGCGGACGGGGACACCGGCTCGCCCCGCTCGTCGACCACGAAACACCGGTCGGCGTCGCCGTCGAAGGCGATCCCGAGGTCGGCGCCGGTCTTCCGCACCCGGGCCTGCAGGTCGACGATGTTGTCCGGATCGAGCGGATTGGCCTCGTGGTTGGGGAAGGTGCCGTCCAGTTCGAAGTACATCGGATCGAGTGCGATCGGGAGTCCGTCGAGAACGGTCGGCACGGTGTGTCCGCCCATGCCGTTGCCCGCGTCCACCACGACGCTCAGCGGGCGGATGGCCGTCAGGTCGACCAGGGAGCGCAGGTGCGCGGCGTAGTCGGCCAGGACGTCCCGCTGCGCGATCGCGCCCTGCCCGCGCGCCGCGGGCGCGCCCGTATCCGACCACTCCTCCACCAGGCGACGAATGTCCGCGAGTCCCGTCTCCTGCCCCACCGGCGCCGCTCCAGAACGGCAGAGCTTGATGCCGTTGTAACGGGCCGGGTTGTGCGAGGCGGTGAACATCGCCCCGGGCAGTCCGAGACTGCCGCTGGCGAAGTACAACTGGTCGGTGGAACAGAGCCCGATCTCGGTGACGTCCGCCCCCTGTCCGGCGGCCCCGCGCCCGAAGGCCCGGGACAGCCCGGGCGAGGACGGCCGCATGTCGTGACCCACCACGATCGCCTCAGCGCCGGTGACCCGTACGAAGGCGGCGCCGAACAACTCGGCCAGCGGTTCGTCCCAGTCGTCCGGCACCACTCCGCGCACGTCGTACGCCTTCACGATCCGCGACAGGTCGGCCACAGCCATCCGCTCCTTCGGGAGTCCACAACGGGGTTCACCAACCTACCCGCAGGCCCCGCGCCGAGAGGGGCCGGACCGCGGGGGCCGGGCACCCGGGTCACTCCGGCGAGCGCAGCACCCGAAGATGACCGCGCCGGGCGACCTCCATCGGGTCCGTCTCGGGCCCGCCGGACCCCATCGGGCCGGGGGCGGGTGCCGCGGACGTGCCGTGCTCCGTGCGCGACCCACCACCGCGGGCCGCTTCCCGTACGGCGTCGGCCAGCGCCTCGAGATCGTCACCGCTGGGTCCTGGCTGGCGGGTGTCCAGCGCGAGTCGTACGACCTCCCAGCCACGGGGCGCGGTCAGCCGTTCCGAGTGCTCGGTGCACAGGTCGTAGCAGTGCGGCTCGGCATAGGTGGCCAACGGCCCCAGGACCGCGGTCGAATCGGCGTAGACGTACGTCAGTGTCGCCACGGCAGGGCGTCCGCATGCGGTGCGCGAACAGCGGCGTACAGGACTCACGACGATGGACGGTACCGCACTCGTGACCGGGCTGCGATGACGCACCCGTGGCCGGGAACACCGTGTCGTGCGGCGGCCCGGCGGGTCCCGCCCTGCCGCTGGCCGCTGACCTGCGNACAGCAGCGGCGGGCGAGCGGCCGCGCGGCCGCGAAACCCATCGGCGCGGGGAGAGCCCTGCGTTGTCGAATCGTCCGGGTACGCCCGGTACGCGGCTGATTCTCGGCCCGAAGGCCCGGGAGCCCCGCTCCACCGGCTCGGCGGGCCCCAGCGCCGGACTCCGCTCGCTGATCCACCGGGGATCGCGGAACAGCCCTTAGGCTCAGGGGGATGAGCGAGCCCCCTCAGTCCGGCGATTCCGGCCCGGCCCGGAGCTCCGGCCCCACCGGCCCGTCCGGCCGTCGGACCCGTCATCGCGACCGGCACGGGCGCGGCATGCGCGGACCGATCGCCCCGCCGCAGGTGCCGCTCTCCGCCACCCGCGCCGAGGTCTTCGACGATCTCGTACGGGACTCCGCGGACCGCCTGGAGCGCCGGTGGCCGCAACTGTCGGCGATCGACTTCGCCGTCCAGGAGGTGCCGCGCCTCGACACGGGAGAGCCGGCGGAGGTGACGGGCGTACCGCTTGGCAGGGTGACGATGGCGGACGGCGGGGCGGACCGCATCGTGATCTACCGTCGGCCGATCGAGATCCGAACCCGGAGCCGGGACGAACGCGCGCTCCTCGTACACGAGGTGGTGGTGGAGCAGGTGGCCGAACTGCTCGGGCTCGCACCGGAGTCGATCGATCCACGATACGGCGGCGAGTGACGCGCGGACGCCGGCCGGCACCAGCCCGCTCAGCGACCCGCCCGCTCAGTCACCCAGCACCGACAGGTCCGGCCCCGCCTCCGGCACCGCGACCGTCCCTCGGTCATCCGGCATCGACTGCACCGTGAACATCGGCACGCCGTCCTCCTCCCGCTCCAGCATCCGCGAGGCGTACACCGAGCCGCCGGACCGCCGCTCCACCGTCACAGCGAAGGCGCCCTCGCCGCCCTTCGGAGCGGGCGGTCGCACCGCCAGGGTGGTGTCGGCCCGGACCGTGTACGTCTTCGTCCGCGGGCTCCCGCCCTCGCTCCCGGCCGAGGAGGTGACGCGCACCTTCGCCGCCTCGTCGGGCGCGGTCAGGTGGACGGTGGAACCCTTCGACCGGCTGCCGGCCGCGGTGCCACGCTCCTGGATCGGCGTGGTGGCAGGGATGAACGCCGTCTCCCGCTCGCTGCCCTTCTCCCTGGTGACCCGGGCCGCCGCGACGACCGGGGTGGCGTCGTCCTCCTCGGAGGGTGACAGCACCAGCGAGCCGGCCTGTCCCCGCGTCAGCTCGTCCAGGTCGACGGCCGCGGTGGTCCCCGCCCGCACGTGCAGGGTGCCGTGTCCGGCGGGCGTGATCTCGCCGGACTTCCCCGCCAGCCGCACCCTGAGGTCGGCGTCCTTCGAGCCGGGCGCCATCACGACCAGCCGTACGGACGTGGCGTCGCCCGGAATCCCCGGCAGTACGGCGCGGGGGCCGGGCACGGCGGACGGCCGCACCCAGTCACCGCCCAACTTCTCGTCCAGCGCCCGCACCTGGGCGCTGACCCGGCCCGTACGAGCCACCACGTGCACCGTCACATTGGTCGACTGCCGTGCGGTGAGCGTGGACAGCAGCACCGGCACCGTCGCTCCCGGCGGGACGATGATCTCCCGGCCGGCCTCCGTCTCGACGGCGCCGTCCTTGTCGTACAGCTCCAGGTCGACCACGGCGGCGAGATCGTCCGGGTTGGTGAGGTGGACGTAGTCACGGCGTTCGTCCGCGGTGCTCGCGCCCGGAATCCAGAAGTCGGCGTCCGGTGCCGCACAGCTCATGCCGTGCAGGCCACGGCCGTCACCCGCGCTCACGGTCGTGGTCTGCTGCACGGTCCAGCCGGGAGCGAACCGACCGTCCGCGGTACCCGTCAGGGCCGGCGCGTCAGCGCGCTGGGTGCTGGCGGTCACCGGCTGCCCGGGCTGTTCCAGGGAGAGCACGGGCTTGTCGCTCCGGTCCTTGCTCTCGCTGTCCTCCTGCCCGCGGTCCTTGTCGTCCTCGTCGCCCTTGTCGTCCTGCTCGTCCTTCCCCTTGGGGTCACCCGGATCGGCCGGTTCCGCGGGCGACAACGCCGCGTTGCCCTTCTCGTCGGACTTCCCCTTGGGCGTGAAGGCCGCGTAGTCCGTCTCCGCGAGTGCCGAGTCGGAGGGCTGCGGGCAGGCCAACGTGGAACGTTCCACGGGCAGTCGCTTCGCGGCGGCGCCGTCCGTCGTCGGCTCCCCGCCGGGCGCGGTAACCGCGCCGATCCCCGTGACGGCGGCCAGAGCCGTGACCGCGCCGATCAGGCTGAGGGTGCTCCGGTTCACTGCTCGCTCCTGTCGCCGTACGGGTACGGGTCACCGCCGTCGCGGCCGTACGGGTCCGTGGTGCCATAGGCCTGGCCCGGGCCGTAGGCCGTGCCGTCGCCGTACGGGTCGGCGTACGTGTTGCCGTACGGGTCGGCGTACGGATCGGCGTACGGCTGGTCCGGCACCTGAGGTGGCTGTTCGGGGGGCGGGGGGTTTCCCGCCGACCAGGCGTACTGGTCCGCGGTCGGGTACGCGGTGGTGTCCGGGCCCGCCGGGTGCGACCAGGTCGGTTCGTACGCCACCTGCTGCGGGATATGGGGCGTGCCCGACTGCGCGGCCCCCGTCAGCGTTTCCGGCGGCCCGGCGGGTGGCGGCCCGGCGGCCGGTGCCGCCGCCCCCGCCGCGGCCCGCAGCCGCCGTGCACGACGACCCTCGCCCGGGACCGGTTCGACCGGCACGGCCACCGCCTCCGGCAGGTCGTCGTCGATCTCCCGACGACGACCGGGCAAGGCGAGGACGAGCACCACCAGCCCGAGCAGTCCACGTCCCCACACCCACGCGGTATGCGTCGCGGGCGTCTCGTACGTCAGGTCCAGCCGGCCGCCGTCCGGGCCCAACTCGAAGCCCTGTGCCCAACCGTCGACCGTCACGGACTCCAACGGTTCGCCGTCCAACGTGGCCCGCCAGCCGGCGTCGGCGGCGTCCGCGAGACGCAGCACCCGGTCTCCCGAGCCGGCCGGCACGTCGGTGTGCGCCTCGACCGGGCCGGCGGCCACCGCGACCGGCTCGCCACGTGCGGCGTCCCGCGAGTCGCCCGCTGTCGCCGAGTCGCTGACCCCGGGCTCCCCGGAACCCCCTGAACCCTCCGCGCCCGGCACGATGGAGACCCGGGAGACCTCCGCGTCGACCCGCCACAACGCGCTGCCGTCCTGTTGGCTGAGCCGAGTCAGCCCCGGTGTGGCGTCCAGCACCCGGCCCATCTGGCGGGGCGCGCCGTCCCGTACCAGGACGTACCGCACCGCGTAGCCACGCAGCTGCTCGGTCTGGTCCGCGCCGGAACCGGCGACCAGCTTGGCGACGACGTCGTCGAGCCGGCCGTCCGCGCCCTCGGCCGAGGCCAGGTCGGCGTCCCCGAGGCGGGCACCGGAACCGCGTACCAGGGCGTACGACACTTCCCCGGCTCCTTCGGTCCCCGCGCTCTGGGCGCTCTCGGCGGGCTCCCCGCCGGACTCGCCGTTGCCGGCCAGGACGAGGGTGCGGGGCTGGTCCCGGGTGGTGCTCTCCTGCGCGACGAACGCCGGTACCTGCGCCGGGTCACGGCGTTCCACCGGCCCCGCCGCCCCGTCGACCATCCAGCTCACGGCGGCGGCCAACGGCGCCAGCACGGCCGCGACGGCCACCAGGCCGGCCACCGGCTGTTGCCAGCCGAAGCTGCGGGCCGCCACTCGCTCCCGGGCGCCGTCGGCGCCGACGGCCGCTGCCGCGAGCAGCGCCAGGCCGTACACCAGGATGGCAGGCCCGGCCCAACCCTCCGTGTTACTCAGCACCGCGCACAGCAGCCCGGCGAGGGCGACCGACCAGGCCACGAGGACGACCGCACACCGGTCGGTACGCAGCAGCGCGGCCAGCGCCGCGAGCAGCACCCCGATCAGCAGTGGCGCCCCGGGAGTTCCGGGGCCGCCGGGGGTGAGCGTGAGCAGGTCAAGGGCATCGGCGGCGCCGTGTCCGTACGGCAACCCCACCTCGCGCAGGAAGCGGACGGGGTCCCCGAGCAGCGTCAGCGACCAGGGCGCCAGCAGCACCAGCGGAGTCAGCAGCACCACCGGCACCCGCGGTGCCAACTGCCGCAGCAGGCTCGGCTTCCCACGGTGCGTCACCAGCAGCGCCAGGGCGAGCGTCAGTGTCAGCGGCCAGACCACGGGGGTGAACGCGCTGGTCAGGGTCAGCAGTGCGGCGTACGCCCAGGTCCCCCGCCAGGAGGCGGAGCCCCGCAGTCCGCTGGCGGCGACCGCCGCCCGGGCGAGTAGCGGCAGCACCACGGCCAGCAGGGCCGTGCCGATCCGGCCGCCGGCCAGCGCGCCGGTGGCGGCGGGTAGGAAGGCGTACGCCACGCTGGCCCAGGCGCGTACGAGCCGGGAGTCGACCAGCGGCCGGGAGGCGAAGTACGCGGTGATCCCGGCCAGCGGTACGGAGCAGACCAGCAGCAGGGTCAGCGCCAGGCCGGTGCTGCCGAAGAGCAGGCTGGCGAGCAGCGCCAGCACGGCGAGGTACGGAGGTGCCGTCTCCACGCTGCCGCCGCCGACCGGCTGCCACCTGTCCTGGATGTGGGACCAGAGGTCGGACGCCCCCTCCGGCGCCGGCAGCAGCGCGCCGCCGGCGAGGGAGCCGCCACCCAGCAGCGCGCGGCAGGCGACCAGCGAGACCAGCAGCAGCACGGCGAAGAGCAGCGGCCCGGGCTTGCGGGCGATCCGCTTCAGTCGGGCGAACTGTTCGATGTCCAGGAAGTCCGCGTCCTCCCCGCCCGGGCCGGACTCCACCGCGCCGTGCCGGCCGCCGGCGGAGAGTTCCGGTTCGGAGCGGCCACCGAGGTTGCTGGCGACCTGCTCGACGGTGGCCCGTACGGTCGCGCCCGCGGGCGGGAACAGCGGGCGCAGCTCGCGGGGACTCACCACCGTCGGGCCACGGCCGCGCCGCGCGCCCGCGAGCCGCAGGGGCCGCAGCAGGGCGCCCGTCAGCCCGGCCACCTCGTCGAGCGCCTGTCGGGGCACCTTGCCCACCAGATAGGCGAGGGTCCGCAGCAGGGTGCCGAGCACCAGCCGCAGCAGCACCCAGGGCAGCACCGCCGTACGGGAGTTGGCCAACAGGGTGTGCACGGCGGCGGCCTTGTCCACCCGGTGCGGGCTGGCGCCGCCGCGACCGGCGCAGTCCACCGGGCGTCGTTCCCGCGAGGCCGCCTCGGCGTGCCGGAGCACGGCGTCCGGGGCGACGCACACCCGGTGACCGGCGAGTTGGGCACGCCAGCACAGGTCGACGTCGTCCCGCATCAGCGGGAGTCGCCGGTCGAAGCCGCCGAGCTGTTCGAAGACGTCGCGCCGGATGAGCATCCCGGCGGTGGACACGGACAGCACCGGCCGGGTCTGGTCGTGCTGGCCCTGGTCCTGTTCCCGCCGTTCGATGCCGGTCCAGCGTCGGCCGCTGTTGGCGATGCTGACGCCGGCCTCCAACAGCTGCCGGCGGTCGTACCAACCGCGCAGCTTGGGCCCCGCGATGGCGACGGACGGGTCGGCGTCCACGACCCGGAGGAGTTCGGCGAGCGCGTCCGGTTCCGCGGCGCTGTCGTCGTGCAGGAGCCAGAGCCACTGCACCGGTTCGCCGTACGGGAGTTCCGGCATGGCGTGGGCGTCGTCGCGCCAGCTGTGGTTGGCCGCGTCCCAGCTGCTGGGCCGCCTCAGATAGCGCAGGTCGTCCGGGGTGAGCACGCCGGCGCTGCGTACGGCCTCCTCGACGGCCGCGCCGAAGCCCGTACGCCGTGCCAGGTGCAGCACCCGGTCGGTGCCGAGGGATTCGGTGAGCAGCGCGGCCGAGTCGTCGGCGCTGCCGGTGTCCGCGGCGACGACGTTCTGCACCACCCGTCGCTGGCCCACCAGCCCGGAGAGCGCCTCGGGCAGCCAACGTGCTCCGTCGTGCGCGACGAGCACGGCCGTCACGACGTGACGCGGATACTCGGGCGGGCTGGGCGCCGGCCCTGCTGAGGCGCCCTCGTGGTGGGCCGCCGAGTGACTGTGCACGGACATCGAGGTACGGGCCGCCGTTTGGAGTGGACTGTGGTGGACACCGGGGCTCCCGGAGGGCCCGGGGCCTCGGACGGTGCCCCAGACTAACGGCTCACCATCCCGGCTCCGCCCGGCTCGTACGGCGGGACGGGGGCGCGAGCACGCCCGGGGCGGGCACGTCACCCCAGGGGGGCGGCGTCCGGCGCGGCGTCCACCGCGGCGCCGCTTCACATGGCGGCCTTCTTCAGGCGTCGCCGCTCACGCTCGGACAGGCCGCCCCAGATGCCGAAGCGTTCGTCGTTGGCGAGTGCGTACTCCAGGCACTCGGAGCGGACTTCACAGGCAAGGCAGACCTTCTTCGCCTCTCGGGTTGAACCGCCCTTTTCCGGGAAGAATGATTCTGGGTCGGTCTGCGCGCACAAGGCGCGCTCCTGCCAGCCGAGCTCCTCGTCCGCCTCTTCGACCAGCAGTTGCTGGAACAGCTCGGTCATGCGCGCCCCTCGTCTGTCTTTGCGTCCCCGTGATGCGGCCGTTACGAATCGCCACTGAACGACACGGGTGAAATTACAAGAGTGTGATCCATGCCAGTCAAGCCAAGATCTGCTATTGGAACGTTATTCACTCTGCGGAACCACGCCCACGCAGAAAGTGTTCAAATAGCCACAAACTATGACACCCGCGCCCAGCCACGCCGGAGCAAGCGTCGCGTCGCCCGTTCCCCACTCGAGGAACGCGGTGCGCGACCCACGCGTTCCGCCTCGCACCCCACGGCGACACTGATCACAATGAGATCACAGAAGCACAACGGCGTTTGTGTGTACGGATGTTGTGCGACCTGTCCCGGCAACCGATCGCACAAACCTTTCTCCGGGCAACGCAACCGGATTCAGTGAACCCATGCCGCCATTCGCGGGATTTGGTTGACAGCCGGGCATATCGCCCGGTCTCCTGGAGCGTATGCCCGTGACTCGATCGCACAGCCAGGCCCGCCGCGCCGGGTCCCTTCGAGCTGCGTTCGGCCACTGTCACTGTTGCTGTTGACGCGTTCCGTGCGCTTCCCGACAGCTCCTCCCGAATCCGGGCGACGCGTCTGAGCCATCGGCCCCCGAGACTCCGGCTCCCCAGGGCTTCTGTTCTCCGAGAACCAGCTCCGCCCGCGCGCCCACGCTTCGTCCCCGCCCCGGCACAGGCACCGTGCGGCCGGTGGACTCCCAGGCACCCGCCCGTACGACGACGGCGCCACCTGCGACCATCCGCGCGCGATGCGGTGGCGAGGCGACCCGACACCCACGACACGGGCCCGTCCGGGGCATCCGCTTCGGACCGGCCCGGCCCGTCCGAAGGCATTCCCAGTGAACAGTGACATCCAGATCGCCGGCGACCCACTCGCCCTCCCACACCTCCTGCCCCCCGCTTCCGAACACCCCCGCACCGTCGCCGCGTTCGCCGGCCTCGCCCGCGCCATCGCGGACCAGCCCGCCGACTGGCGACCACTGGTGCGTTACGACCCCACGACCCGCTGGTACCACCGGTTGCGCACCGGGCCCGGATACGAGGTGTGGTTGCTGAGCTGGCTGCCCGGCCAGGGCACCGGGCGCCATGACCACGGACCCTCATCCGGCGTACTGACCGTCCTGGCCGGTGAGCTGACCGAGGTCGCCGGAAGCGGACGGCGGGCCGTCACCCGGAGGTTGACGGCGGGCGCACAACGGACCTTCGCACCCGGCTACACCCACGAAACGGTCAACAGCGGCCTCGAACCCACGGTGAGCCTGCACGTGTACTTCCCCGGCCTGACCGAGATGCCGCTGCACGCCGCTCCGCACTGTGCGGTGGCGGACCCACCGCCGGTCACCACGTCAGCCTTCGGCTGACACGCCCACCCGTCCCCTGGGCTCCGCCCGGGGAGACCCCAACCCGACCACCGCCCCTCAAGGAAGTCAGCCTTCGGCTGACACACTTATGGGCATGCAGCGGATTGTGGTTTTGGCCGGGGGTGTCGGTGGGGCGCGGTTTCTCCGTGGACTCAGGTCCGCGGTCCCGGAGGCGGAAATCACCGTCATCGGGAACACCGGCGACGACATCCACCTCTTCGGTCTGAAGGTGTGTCCCGACCTGGACACCGTGATGTACACCCTGGGCGGTGGCATCAACGAGGCGCAGGGCTGGGGCCGCGCCGACGAGTCGTTCACCGTCAAGGAGGAGTTGGCGGCGTACGGCGTCGGCCCGGAGTGGTTCGGGCTGGGTGACCGCGACTTCGCCACCCACATCGTGCGCACCCAGATGCTGGCCGCCGGCTACCCCCTCAGCGAGGTGACCGAGGCACTGTGCGCGCGCTGGCGGCCGGGCGTACGGCTGCTCCCCATGACCGATGACCGGGTGGAAACCCATGTGGCCGTCGACCTGGACGGGGAACGCAAGGCCGTTCACTTCCAGGAGTACTGGGTACGGCTGCGCGCCTCGGTCGACGCGCACGCCGTCGTGCCGGTCGGCGCCGAGCAGGCCACTCCGGCCCCCGGCGTGCTGGATGCCATCGCCGCCGCCGACGTGGTGCTCTTCCCGCCGTCCAACCCGGTGGTGAGCGTCGGAACCATCCTCGCGGTGCCCGGTGTTCGGGAGGCCATCGCCGAGGCCGGGGTGCCGGTGATCGGCCTCTCCCCGATCGTCGGCGACGCCCCCGTACACGGCATGGCGGACAAGATGCTGGCCGCGATCGGCGTACGGTCCACCGCCGCGGCCGTCGCCCAGCACTACGGCTCCGGCCTGCTGGACGGCTGGCTCGTGGACACCACGGACGCCGCGACCGTACGGGAGGTGGAGGAGGCCGGCATCCGCTGCGTGGCCGTGCCCCTCATGATGACCAGTGAGGAGGCCACCGCGCGGATGGCGGACGAGGCGCTGGCGCTGGCCGCGGAGGTGGGCGCGTGAGCGGCGTGCCCCCGGCGGAGTACCGGGTGTGGGCACTGCCGGGGATTCCGGAAGTACGCGCCGGGGACGACCTGGTGAAGCTGGTCACGGCGGCGAGCCAGCAGGAGGGGCTGCCCGAACTCGCCGACGACGACGTGCTGATCGTGACCTCGAAGATCGTCAGCAAGGCGGAGGGTCGCACCGTGACCGCCGGGGACCGGGAGTCCTCGATCGACGCCGAGTCCGTACGACTGGTCGCCCGCCGCGGCCCCGCCCGGATCGTCGAGACCAGGCACGGCTTCGTGATGGCGGCGGCCGGCGTCGACGCGTCCAACACCCCTGCCGGCACCGTGCTGCTGCTGCCCCAGGACCCGGACGAGTCCGCCCGACGCCTGCGTGCCGGGCTGCGTGCGGCACTCGGCGTCAACATCGGAGTCATCGTCACCGACACCTTCGGGCGACCCTGGCGCGAGGGACAGACGGATGTCGCCATCGGAGCAGCCGGCGTGCGGGTACTGGAGGACCTGCGCGGCGGCACCGACGTGTACGGCAATCCGCTCGGCGTCACCCTGACCGCCGTCGGGGACGAACTGGCCGCGGCCGGCGAGCTGGTGAAGGGCAAGGCCGACGGCCTGCCCGTGGCGGTGCTCCGGGGGCTGGCGCGACACGTACACGACGCGGACCAGGCCACCGACGCCCCCGCGCGGGAACTGCTGCGGGACGCCGCGCAGGACATGTTCCGGCTGGGTACCTCGGAGGCCGTACGGGAGGCGGTCACGCTGCGGCGCACCGTGCGCGAGTTCACGTCGGAAGCGCCGGACCCGGCGGCGGTACGGCGCGCCGTCGCGGCGGCCGTCACGGCTCCCGCGCCGCACCACACCACCCCCTGGCGGTTCGTACTGCTGGAGACCCCCGAGGCACGGGAGCGGCTGTTGGACGCGATGCGGGACGCCTGGATCGCGGACCTGCGGAGCGACGGCAAGAGCGAGGAGAGCATCGCCAGGCGGGTACGGCGTGGGGACCTGCTGCGCAACGCGCCGTACCTCGTCGTGCCCTGCCTGGTGATGACCGGCTCGCACAGCTATCCGGACCCGCGACGGGCGGCTGCCGAGCGGGAGATGTTCGTCGTCGCGAACGGCGCGGGCATCCAGAACTTCCTGGTCGCCCTCGCCGGCGAGGGGCTGGGGTCGGCCTGGGTGTCATCCACGATGTTCTGCCGCGAGGTCGTACGGGACGTGCTGGAACTGCCCGACGACTGGGACCCGATGGGGTCGGTCGCGGTGGGGCACCCGGCGGCGCCGCCGCGCGCCCGGCCGGCGCGGGACGGCGCGGCCTTCGTGACGGTGCGCTGAGCGACGACGCGCTGGGCGACGGCGGCTGAGCGGGGCCGTACGCCATCCGACGGCCAGCGGCCCGTCAGATCCGT
The DNA here is from genome assembly GCF_001751245.1 of Streptomyces oceani. GTDB lineage: Bacteria > Actinomycetota > Actinomycetes > Streptomycetales > Streptomycetaceae > Streptomyces > Streptomyces oceani. Next base: position 36,108 of record NZ_LJGU01000097.1, on the reverse strand, counting down.
GCGATGTCGCCGCGCGAGAGGCGTGGCGCGCGGCGGGGCAGCGCC
>NZ_LJGU01000097.1:22616-35345 GCF_001751245.1 Streptomyces oceani | reverse complement strand
GCCTGCCGCGGGCTCGTCAGCCCGGGTGCCGGTGTCGTACGCGAGCGAGCGACGCCCGGCTCGTCGGCGAACCCGCCGTCCGGTCGCCGCGGCTGTCCGGCTCGCCTCACGTACGCCCCGTCCGTGCCACCGCTGGTCTCACTGCGCTCGCTCCCACCACTGCCCCGCCGTTCCGTCGTACGCCGTCCCGCTCTGCCGACCGCCGGTGCCTCGGACGCCGCCGGGGCGAACCGTCACTGGTCGGAGGAGAAGCGCAACGACCCGTCCCCGATCCGGGCACCGCACCAGACGCGGATGCCGCCGCGCAACTCGTTGTCCGCGCCGATCACCGCGCTGTCCCCCACCACCGCGCTGTCCAGCACCGAGTTGGCCCCGACCCGCGCCGCCGCGCCCACCATCGAGCCACGGATGCGGGCACCCGGCCCGACCACGGAACCGTTCAGCAGCGTACTGCCCTCGATCCGCGCCCCGGGCCCGATCACGACCCCGGTGCCCACCGCCGTACCGCCGGTGAGCTTCGCGTCCCGGGCGACCTCGGCGCCGTCCAGGATCAGACACTCGCCGCGCCGGCCGGGCACCGCCGGCGAGGGGGCGCGGCCCAGCACCAAATCCGCCGAGCCCCGCACGAACGCCTGCGGGGTGCCGAGGTCGAGCCAGTAGGTGGAGTCGACCATGCCGTGCAGGTGCGCGCCGGCGGCCAGGAGTTCGGGGAAGGTCTCCCGCTCCACGGACACCGGGCGACCGTCCGGGATGGCGTCGATGACCGAACGGCGGAAGACGTACGCGCCCGCGTTGATCTGGTCGGTGACGATCTCCTCCGGGGCCTGCGGCTTCTCCAGGAAGGCGGTCACACGTCCGGTGTCGTCGGTGGGGACCAGGCCGTACGCCCGCGGGTCGGTGACCCGGGTCAGGTGCAGCGACACGTCCGCGCCGGAACCGGTGTGGCCGTCCAGCAGGGCCCGCACGTCCAGCCCCGTCAGGATGTCGCCGTTGAAGACGAGCACCGGCTCGTCGGGGCCGGAGGACAGTCGAGAGGCGACGTTCCGTATCGCGCCACCGGTGCCCAGCGGCTCGGTCTCGGTGACGTACTCGAGATGCAGGCCGAGCGCGGCGCCGTCCCCGAAGTGCGGCTCGAACACCTCGGCCAGATAGGAGGTGGCCATCACCACGTGCTCGACCCCGGCGGCCCGCAGCCGGGCCAGCTGATGCGTGAGGAAGGGGACGCCGGCGGCCGGGACCATGGGCTTGGGCGTGTTGACGGTGACCGGCCGCAACCGGGTGCCTTTTCCGCCTACCAGGAGAACTGCCTCGGCTGGCGCGCGTTCCTGCATGGGGCTGCTCCCTGTATGCGGAGGTGGGTGCGGTCAGATCTGGGGGCGGCGCACGGACGGGCCGTTGCTACTAGCCAGTAATTGTCCATGACTTTCCCGTGAACGGGACGTGTGACGGCGGACACTGAGCCGCCACGAAACACGTGGTGTCGGGTCGCGAGCCGCGACGGCCGCGGGGCCGCCGGGTCACAACGGGCCGCCGGGAGGCCGGACCGAAGAAGGTCAGCGCCGGTCAGCGCCCGTCAGTGTCCGCCTCGACCTCACCGCGCCAGCCGCCCGACCAGGGAATCGGGCAGGGCGAAGCGTGCTCCGGGTCGGGGCAGAGAGTTCGGGTCAGCCGCTCCCACACGTCCTCCAGCACGTCGGGCGAGCAGCGCAACCGCAAGCGCAGCTCCCGGATGTCGTGGCTGGCCGGCGCGGGCTCGCCGTACTGCGCGCGCCACTGGTCGGGCAGTTCCTCGTAGCGTTCGGCGAGGGTCAACTCGCCGGCCGGCGTCCGCTCCTCCGGGCCGATCAAGGACAGCTCGTGGCTCAGCCCCAGGGGCTCCAGCCAGCGGGTGCACGCCTCGCGGACTCTGCCGGCGTCGTCCTCCGTCGAGAAGATCCCCAGGTGGACGGCGAAAAGACGGGACGACGACAAGGACGCTGCTCCTGATCGGTGCGGGACTGCTACGGCTGCTTGGCGTACGGCGGTACGCCGGTACGGCACGCGTACGGGCGCCGCCCACCGTACTGGAGGACGACGCCCGTCGGCGCCACGGACATCCGGGCTGCTCTACCTCCCCTGTGACCGCGCGGCGGTGGCGCGGACCTCGTCCAGGCGACCGTAGAGCAGGTCGCCGGGGCATTCGGTGGCGAACCCGTCCCGGTGCCCGGAGATGGCGTCCATCCGCTGCCGCGCACCGTCCTCCCCGGTCATGCCGGAGGTGCCACGCGGGTCGACGCCGTACAAGCCCAGCTTCCAGGCGGCCAGTTCGGCCACCGCGTCCCGCGCCTGCCGGGACGGCTCGGTCTTGTCGTACGAGCCGAGGACGGCGACGCCCATCGAGTTCTCGTTGAAGCCGAGGGTGTGAGCGCCGCGCACCGGCTTGGCGACCCCGCCCGCACGCCCCTCGTAGATCTTGCCGCACTTGTCGACCAGGAAGTTGTAGCCGATGTCCCGCCAGCCGCTGCTTTTCACGTGGTAGCGGTGGATCGCCTGGATGATCCTGGGGGCCTCGGAGCAGTCGTAGCCGTTGGAACCGGCGGTGTGGTGCACGAAGGCGGTCCGCACCGCGTCGGTGTAGGCGTGGCCCGGTTCCCGCAGGTTTGGGTCCGCGCCCCAGCCCTCGCGAGTGACGATGGCCGGGCGTGGGGCGATGTGTTCGCCCTTCGGGTCGTACGTCCCGGCGGAGCCCCGGGACTCGGCCGCGGCCTTGGTCCGCTCGCGGTCCAGGGCCGGGAGGGTGGTGCCGTCCGAGCCACCGCGCCGCCCCGCCGGCTCGCCCTCGGCGGGCGGTTCGTCCGAGCCCGGGCGTACCAGTTCCAGCCGCATGCCCCGGGGCAGGTTGCCGGCGGCGTCCTCGGCCCGTAGCTGCACCCCGTCGGAGGCGCCGACCCAGAGCGGCGCGGTGGCTCCCCTCGTCGGTCCGGCACCCCGCCGCCGCTCGGCGGCATGGCCGCGGTGCTCCGTCAAGTCGTGCCACTCGGACCACTCGCCGGTACGCACGCTGCGGGTGCGCACCCGCACCTGGCCGCCCAACTCCCGGTCGGCGTCCTCCCAGACCACGCCGAGCAGCGAGAACGGCTCAACGGTGCGGGGCGCCAACTCGCGCGCCCCGCCGACACCTGCGTCGCGACTGTCCTGGCTGACGTCCTGATCGTTCTGGCGAGCGCGGTCGGACACGTCCGCGGGAGGCAGCGGAAGCGACCGTGTGCTGCCGAGCGACGCACGCCGGTCAGCCCCGGTACGGGCGTCCCCGGTTCGGACATCCGCCGTACGGACGTCGGCCGCGGCGTCCTGCTCCGCGACCGTGCTCGCGGCGGCGGGCACCACGGGGGGAAGCAACAGAGCGGCCGTACAGAGGGAGCCGAGAGCGGAGGCAGAAAGTACGCGCATGGCTTGATCGTGGACATAAACTCCCATATCTGTCTATCGGAGAACTGACACACGGTCGGCTCCACACCCCGCCACGAACCCCCCGTCACCCCGGGTCTGACAGCCCACCGGCGGCGTACCCTTACGTGGATGAACCCCACCGACCGCACCGCCGCCGACCTGCTGGATTCGGCCCTGGAGGCGGACCCCTCCCGCCCGCTCGTGACCTTCTACGACGACGCCACCGGCGAGCGTGTCGAACTTTCCGTCGCGACCTTCGCCAATTGGGTGGCGAAGACCGCCAACCTGCTCCAGGACGAGCTGAACGCCGAGCCCGGCGACCGGGTCGCCCTGTTGCTCCCCGCGCACTGGCAGACCGCGGTGTGGCTGATCGCCTGCTCGGCCACCGGAGTGATCGCCGACGTGGGCGGCGACCCCACGCGCGCGGATGTCGCCGTGGCCGGCCCGGACGCCCTCGAGGACGCCCGGCACTGCCAGGGCGAGCGGGTCGCGCTGAGTCTGCGCCCGCTGGGCGCGCGCTTCCCGCAGACTCCTCCCGGGTTCGTTGACTACGCGGTGGAAGTTCCCGGACAGGGCGACCGTTTCGCCCCGTACGCACCGGTGAACCCTGATCTGCCCGCCCTGGCCCCGCCGGTGCCGGGCGGCCAGGGCCTGTCGGGAGCACCCGAGCTGAGCGGAGCGCAACTCCTCGAGCGCGCCCGGGCGGACGCCGAGAGGCTTGGCCTCGGGCCCGGTTCGCGGCTGCTCTCCCTGCGGGAGTACGACAGTTGGGACGGCCTGTCGGCCGGTCTCTACGCCCCCCTCGCCGCCGGCGCCTCGCTCGTACTGTGCCGCAACACCGACCGGCTGGATGCGGACGCGCTGACCGAGCGTGCCAAGCGGGAGCAGGTCACGGACACCGTTGACTGACCGCCCCGCGGACGTCCGGCACGCCCGCCGGGCCGGCGACCGTACGGAACCAACGGCTCGCGCATACAACCAAATTCGTCACTCGACCGTCTGTCCCTGTGAACGACACTCGTACGTCCGCCCGACCCCGGACAAGACGCGGTCGGACGGCAGCGAGCCCGCAACGATTCCCGGGACCGGGAGTGAAGAAGACGTGGAGCGACGAGAGAGGGGCCCCCGCGGCACAGCCGCACTCCACCCAGGAGCGCAGAGAACCGGGCAATCCGACCACACCTGACGGCGTTACAGGGCGCGACCCCGTCGCTGCCCGCGGACGCTGCCGGATAGTGTGAGCGACCCCGGCCGCCCCAGGGCGCCAGCGGCACATGGAGGACTTTCGCAACGTGGACGAGCACGACCGGCCACACGCGGGCGGCGAAGTCGACCCCGCGGATCAGTGGGTGTTCAATCCGAGCACTGGGAGTTACGAGCTTCGGCTGGACTCGGCCGACGACTCCAGCGTCAACAGCGCGGCTTCGACCCCGCGACAGGGCGGCGGTCGGCGCCGTACTCCCCCGCGTCAGAGAAGAGCAGTCCCCGCCTCCACCACGGAGGGCGACGACGACACCACGCAGCTGCAGGTCCCGAACCCACGGCGGCCCCGGGAGGACCGGTCGGCGGAATCCGGCAGCACGTCCGGTCGCCGCGCGGCCGGGAGCAGTCGGCGCAAGGCGAAGGCCAAGCCGAGCCGCAAGAAGCAGGTGCTGCGCTGGACCGGCGGCGCGATGGGCCTGATACTCGTCGCCGGGTGCGCCGGGGGCTTCTGGCTCTACCAGAAGCTCAACGGCAACCTCAACGACGTCGATGTCGGCATCGACAACCCGGCGACGTCCGACGGCCCCATCAACATCCTGATCCTCGGCACCGACGACCGCCAGGGCAAGGGAAACAAGGGCTACGGCGACACCGGCAGCGTCGGCCACGCGGACACCACGCTGCTCTTCCACGTCTCCGCCGACCGGTCCAACGCCACGGTGCTGTCCATCCCCCGGGACATGATCGTCGACATCCCGAAGTGCCCCACCAAGCAGGAGGACGGCTCGACCAAGGTCATCCCGGCCGAGCAGGACGTCCGCTTCAACACCAGCCTCGGGCAACGCGGCAGGGACCCGGGCTGCACCTGGCGTACGGTCCAGGAGATAGTGGGCGTCGAGATCAACCACTTCATGATGGCCGACTTCAACGCCGTCAAGGAGCTGTCCAGCGCGGTCGGCGGCGTCGAGGTCTGTGTCGCCGAGGACATCAACGACCCCAAGTCACATCTCAAACTGGACGCCGGCCGGCACACCATCGAGGGCGAGCAGGCGCTGGCGTTCGTGCGAACCCGGCACTCCGTCGGTACGGGCAGCGACCTCAGCCGGATCAAGCTCCAGCAGCAGTTCCTCAGCTCGATGATCCGGAAGATGAAGTCCAGCGGCACCCTGACCGACCCGGGCAAACTCTACGACCTCTCCAACGCCGCCACCAAGGCGCTCACGGTGGACAGCGGCATAGGGAGTATCAAGAAACTGGTCGAGCTGGGCAAGGACCTGCGTCGGGTGGACACGGAGAACGTCACCTTCGCCACCGTCCCGGTCGTCGACAACCCGCAGGACCCGGCCACCGTCGTACTGAACGAGAGCGCGGCCGAGCCGCTGTTCAAGATGGTGCAGCAGGACAAGTCCCTCACCAAGACGGACAAGGGCAAGAAGAAGGACAAGGGTCCGGACCTCAAGAAGGTGGAGAAGGCCCCGGCGTCCGAGGTGGCGGTGGACATCCTCAACGGCGGTGGGCCGGCGGGCGCGGCGCAGAGCACCGTGACCTGGTTGCAGAGCGAGGGCGTGACCCAGTCCACCAACGCCGGCAACGCCTCCGAGACGCTGGACGAGACCCGTTTGGAGTACGCCCCGGACCAGGCCGGCCAGGCCAAGGCCCTGGCGGAGATGCTGGAACTGCCGCGGAAGGCGCTCAAGGAGTCCGACGACGGCCAGGATGCGGCGGAGCCCATGACCCTCACACTGGGCGAGGACTTCACCGAGGCCGGCGAGCCGATCGGGGCGCCGGAGAAGGCGCCGGAGGGAGTGGACGACGTCAACGCCAGCGACAAGAACGTGTGTGCCAAGTAACCACCCCCAGCCGCCCCGCCAGGCGTCCGGGACCCAGCACATGAGAACAGGGGAGGTCTCGTGCGGCAGCAGGACAGCACCGACGACGGGCGGGGGCGCTCGAGTGCCCCGTCGGCCGGTGAACTCGGCTGGGACGACGGCCTCTACGAGGACCGGGACAGCGAGGCCGACAGACGCCGGCCGCCCAGGCGGGGCCCGGCTCCGCCAGGCGGTCGAGAGCGTACGAGAGCCGAGCACGGCATGGCCGGGAAGTCCGGTGGACCGGCGGGGGCGCGCGGCGACCGGGACCGGCCCGGGTCGCTTCGTCGACGGGTCTTCCGCTGGGTGACACTGACTCTCTCGCTGCTGATACTCGGCACCGCGGCGGCGGGCTACTTCTACTACGAGCACCTCAACGGCAATCTCAGTTCGGACGACCTCAGCCTCGGCGACCACAAGCTCGATCCGAGCGACCCGAACGCGAAGGGCCAACGGCCGCTCAACATCCTGCTGTTGGGCTCCGACTCCCGCAACTCCGAGCGGAACCTGGACCTCGGCGGCTCCGAGGGGGACGCCGGCCGCCCGCCGCTGGCCGACGTGCAGAAGCTGCTGCACGTATCGGCGGACCGCAGCAGCATGACCGTCCTCTCCGTGCCCCGGGACACCCGGGTGACCATCCCCAAGTGCAGTGACGCCGACCAGGACAAGGTCTTCCCGAAGACGGTCGACAAGATCAACGCCAGCCTCCAACACGGGGGTCCGGGCTGTACGGTCGCCACCTGGGAGGCGCTGACCGGCATCCCGATCGACCACTTCATGATGATCGACTTCTCCGGGGTGGTCTCGATGGCCGACGCGGTCGGCGGCGTACCGGTGTGTGTCGACAAGAACGTCCACGACCCGAAGTCCGGGCTGCGGCTGAAGAAGGGCACCTCGGTCATCAAGGGCGAGCAGGCCCTGCAGTGGCTACGCACCCGGCACGGTTTCGGGGACGGCTCCGACATAGGGCGCGCCAAGGCCCAGCACCTCTACATGAGTTCCATGGTCCGCCAGCTCAAGGCCGGCACGAAGCTGAGCGATCCGGGCAAACTGCGCAAGCTGGCCGAGGCCGCCACCAAGGCGCTGACGGTGGACCACGGCCTGGGCAGCGTGAAGAAGCTGTACGACCTGGGCAAGGACCTCAAGCAGGTGCCCACCAACCGGATCACCATGGCCACCATGCCGTGGGAGTACTCCCCCGGCGGGAGCTACGTGGTGCCGAAGCCGGGCGACGCCGAGAAGGTCTTCTCGCTGATCCGCCAGGACATCGCGCTGGACGGCAAGGACAAGAAGAAGCCGGAAGAGGAGCCCACCGGTGCGGCCGAGGACGCCGATCCCGCGTCCGAGATCCCGGTACACGTCATGAACGGCACGGCCACCGGTGCGAACGCCGCCGTGCCCGGCCGAGCCGGCGCCGTCTCCCAGGCACTGCAGAACGAGGGCTTCACCCGGGCACTCGCCGATCAGACCCCGAAACCGCAGGTCGACACCCGGATCAGCTACGCCACCGAGGGGCAGCGCAGCAACGCCCTGGCGGTCGCCGAGGCGCTCGGCGTCCCGGAGCGGATGGTCAGGCACTCCTCCGAGGTGGAGGAGATCACCGTGGTGGTCGGCGCCGACTGGCGTACGGGCGCGACGTACCCGGCGGAGGCTGCGGATGACGGGGCCGACGAGGACGCGAACAAGGCGCCGGACAGCACCGAGTCGGTGAACGGCGGCGACAAGGAGGGCTGCATGGAGGTCAATCCGGGATACACCTGGTGACCTCGCGGGGCTGGCCGTGCTCCCGGCCGGGAGCACGGCCAGCTGGCGGCCGACTGCGCGGTCGCTCAGTCCGCCGCCAGCGCGGACGTCGTACGCCCACTGGCCCGCACCCGGCGGGCCAGGCTCCGCGGGCTGGTGAGGAAGCCCCACCCCCACGACATGTGCATCGTCGCGAGCGCCACCGGAATCCGCGCGCGTTCCCCGGCCCGCAGGCCGCGCCCCGCCGGCACCGATCCGGCGGTGATGGCCGCGAGGTAACCGCCTGGTACGACGAGGGCCCAGGGGAATCCCGCCACACCGACGACCAGCCCGGCCGCGATGGCGCACAGGGCCACCGGGGGTGCGAGGTAGCGCAGGTTGATCGAGCCGGAGTGGTAGCGCGCGACGACGTGCCGCCAGCGACCGTAGTTGCGGTACTGCTTGGCCAGCGCGCGTACGCTCGGCCGCGGCCGGTACGAGACGCGGAGCTCGGGCGAGAACCAGACCAGGCCGCCGGCCCCCCGGATGCGGAAGTTCAGCTCCCAGTCCTGTGCCCGGATGAACTCCTCGTTGTACCCGTCCTGTTCCTCCAGCACCGAGCGCCGGAAGACCCCGAGGTAGACGGTCTCGGCACGACCGGCCGCCCCGCCGGTGTGGAAGACGGCGTTGCCCACGCCGATCCTCGCGGTCATCGCGGCGGCGACGGCACGCTCCCAGGCGTTCTCCCCCTCGGCGTGCATGATGCCGCCGACGTTCGCCGCGCCGGTCTCGTCCAGCAGGCGCACGGCGGTGGCGATGTAGTCGGGCGAGAGCATGCCGTGTCCGTCGACCCGCACCACCACCGGGTGCCGGGATGCCTTGATCGCGGCGTTCAGCCCGGCGGGAGTACGGCCGGTCGGGTTCGGCACGGTGCGCACGCGCGGGTCCTCGCCGGTCAGCTCGGCGGCGATCTGGTCCGTACGGTCCGTGGAGGGGCCGAGCGCGATCACCACCTCCAGCTCGCCGGCGTACTCCTGTTCGAGGATGTGCCGCACGGAAGCACGCAGATGCCGCTCCTCGTCCAGCACCGGCATGATCACGGAAACTGCGGGGGGAACGGGTCCAGTCACGCCGGCCACGTTACCGCGAACGGGCGACGCGACCTTACCCGGCCGGGTGCCCTGCCCGGGCCTACGGCGTGTGAGCAGGAGCGCACACATCATATGTGTCTACATTGCGACAGCAACTCGAGATGAGTGGGCCGGGCCGCCGACGCGCGTGCCCGTCCCTCCCCGTGGGCGGGCGGGAACCACTCGTCGAGGCACGCCCCGTCGCCGCGGAGGTCCGCATTGTTCCCACCGGCCCGTTCCCGACCCGGCGCCCCGTCCCGTCGGCGCCCGCCAGAGCGTACGGCCGTACGCGACACCCGGGACCCGCGCCCGCGACGCTCCACCTCGGGCGGACGGTCCGGGACGGAACAGCCCGACGGGCGGAAGGCCGGCGGAAGGAAGCCCAGCGGTCGGCGGTCCGGCGGCGCGCGGTCCGGCCGGATGCGCCCGGACACCCGGCGCGGGCAGCACAGCCAGCGCGGGCAGCACGCGCAGCACCGAGGGCGCGGCCGACGGCCCCGCTGGGGGGTACGCCTCGCCACTGCGACCTCGGCGCTGGTGCTGGCCACCAGCGGGGTCGGCCACGCGCTGGTCAGCGGGCTGGACGAGGGTGTGGGCCGGGTCGACCCGTTCGCCGGCCTGGAGGACCGGCCGGCCTCCTCGGACGGGCTGAACTTCCTGGTGGTGGGTGTCGACGACCGGGCTGAACTCAGCGCGGAACAACGTCGGAAGCACCAACTCGGCGGCGCCTCCTGCAACTGCACGGACACCCTGATGATGGTGCACCTCTCGGCGGACCGGGAGCGGATGAGCGTGGTGAGCCTGCCACGCGACACCTACGTCAAGCTGCCCAAGCACACCCATGAGGGTGGGACGAAGCACCAGGCCTATCCGGCGAAGATCAACTCCGCGTACACCCACGGCGGGCCGAACCTGACCGTCCGCACGGTGGAGAAGATGACCGGGGTACACATCGACCACTACCTCGAGGTCAGCTTCCGCAGCTTCATGAACACCGTCGACGTGCTCGGTGGTGTGCCGGTGTGCACCGTGCGCCCGCTCAAGGACGAGCGCTCCGGACTCGACCTGCCGGCCGGTCAGTCCCGATTGGACGCGACGGAGGCGTTGGCGTACGTCCGCGCGCGGCATCTGGGCGGCAGTTCGGACTTCGGACGCATGCAGCGGCAGCAGCAGTTCATCGCCTCCGTGATCGACCGTGCGACCAGCAGCGGCGTACTGATGAACCCGGCGAAGCTGAACGAGGTCGCGTCGACGCTGCTGAGGTCGGTGCGCGCGGATCCCGGCTTCGGCACCTCGGAGATCGTCGCCCTGGGGCGGGCGATGCGGGACTTCACGCCCGCCTCCTCGGAGTTCGTGTCAGTGCCGGTCGAGGACGCCGACTATCCGGTGCCGGGGCTGGGTTCGACCGTCAAGTGGGACGAGGGGAAGGCGGACAAGTTGTTCGACACGCTGCGCGCGGACAGGCCGCTCGCGGACCGGAAGCGGCCGGACTCCGGCGAGGGCGGCGGAGGGGGGACCGCGCCGAGTGGCGGGGACAGGAAGCACGACCAGCGAGAGAAGCAGGAGCAGGACGCCACCCCGGTCGACATCGCGCCGAACCGCATCCGGGTGCAGGTGGCCAACGGTACCGAGAAAGCCGGGCTGGGCCATCGGGTGGACACCGCGCTGCGGGAGACGGACTTCGACACCACCGGCATTCCGCGCAACGCCGAACGGCAGGACGTCAAGCGGACCGTGATCACCTACGACCCGCGCTGGAACCGGTCCGTACGCACCCTGCAGGCCGCGCTGCCCGGAGCGGAGCTGCGGGAGGAGAAGGGGCGCGGTCCCGCCATGCTGGTGACCGTCGGGAAGGACTTCGACCGGGTACGGGCGGTGCGCGCCGCCGACCCACGGCAGGGCGGCGCCGAACGCCTGGGCGCGGAGGCGGAGGCCGTCACGGGTGACGAGGTGACCTGCGGCTGAGGACCTGCGGCTGAGGGCGTCGTACGCGCATGTTCGCGCGCACGACGCCCTCGGCTCGAACCGGGCGGCCCGGCCGTCCGACCCCGGTGCCCGACGGCCGGGCCCACCCGGTCCGTGATCCGCCGCCGCGCCCAGTCGGGTGCCACGGGGGCGGCGGCGGACGTACGGACCCGGATGGTGCGGGTGCCCTACGGGTCAGCGGATGTTGACGTCCACGCAGGCGTAGAAGGCGTTCGCGGTGTCGGCGACGTTCCACACCGCCAGCACCTTCTGCTGGCCACTCAGGCCGCCGAAGTTGACGTCGTGGGTGACCGTGGCTCCTGGCTGCGCACCGCCGTCGTCGAACTCGGCGATCTTCTGTCCTCCGGCGAAGTACTGCCAGGTGCTGGTCGCGTGCCGGGCGGTGAGCTTCCAGGTGAAGGTCTGGGACTGGCCGACGTCGGTAACCCGCCAGCCCTTGCTGTCGTCGTTGAGTTCCGCGAAGCGTTCGTTGCCTCCGCTACAACTCTTCAGTCCCTTGGGCCCCTCGACGCTCTGCGGCTCCCACTTGATGGGACCGCAGTCGACGGAGCCCGCGGCACACTGCGCCTGCCGGCTGGGCGGCGACGAGATGTAGCCGTGCGCGCTGGCCGTACTGGCCGGCAGGCTCACGGCGATCACCGGGGCGAGGCTCACGCCGACGAGCGCCGCCAGCTTCCTTTTCGCGTGCATGTCAACTCCTTCACGGTAGGCCGCCGGTCTCTCGTTGGGGGCGGGCCCGCCATGCGGCGACGGGCACCTCGAGGGCGGCTTGGTCGAGCTGCGTGACGAACGCGAAGACGGACGTGCCGCCAGCGGTGAGGGGTGCAGCCGCCCCGTGAAATGACTGACGACTGCGAAGTGGTCGTTTCGGTTTCCCGCTCGCCATTAGTCTAGACCATACCCGTGCGCAGGTCTCAGTCAAGAGCCTTGGCAGCGACGGGAGTTGCCGTACGTACGGTCCCGGCTCCCGAGCGCCGTCAGGCGAACGACGCATCGCGAGCGGGTGACGCGAGGTGGGTGGGGAGAACCGAACCCCCGGGTTCCGTGCTGCCACCCTCGCCCGCCGGCCCGTCCGAGGCGGAAGCTGAGCAGCGTGACCAGACGAGCCCGCCTCACCCGCCCCGTGGCGCATGACCAGGAGCACCGATGCACGAGACCGCACCGCGTACGGACACCGTCCGGCTTCGGCCGCCCCCGGCCAGCGCACGCACCGACACGGAAGGGGCGGGCGCCACGTGTGCCGCGCTCCGCCGCGGCGTCCGCTGGACGAGGCGTACGGCGGCACACGCCGCTACCGGACTGCCGCTGACACTGGTCGCCGTACCCATGGCGCTCTGCGGCCACGGCGACACCGCGGCCCGCGCCCAACGGGCCCGCGCCCGCCTGCTGTA
>NZ_LJGU01000097.1:0-22348 GCF_001751245.1 Streptomyces oceani | reverse complement strand
GCGCCCGCCGCTTCGGGCCGTACGCCCGCGCCATCCCGCCGGCCGGCGCCACCGCCCGTACGGGACCGACCGCGCGTACCGGTGACGAGGGCGGCCCGGTCGGGGCGGGACGCGTCCTTTGTCACAGCCTCCTGGTCTTCCCGCCGGCGCTGATCGCCTTCCTCGCGGTGACCATGTCCCTCGTCGGCGTCTACTCCGGATATCTCTACTGCCTCCGCCCGGACGCCATCTCGGCCCTGGGCCATCCCTTCACGGCCGACAGTCAGTTCGACAACTCCTGGGGCGGCCCCACGCTGGCGGGCGCCTGGTTCGTACACGCCCTCGCGGTCCTCGGCGTCCACGTACTGGCCCTGGGGATCATGCATACGACAGCGGCCCTCCAGAGCCGCGTCACCCGCCGACTGCTGACACCCTGAACGCTGATGTCTCCAGCCCGCTCGCTGCTCACCGAGCCGTTCCGGCTCCGGACGCTGGCCCTGCCGCTGTACGCTCTGCTGGTCCTCCCGCTGGCGCTGGTCGGCTTCGTGCTGGTGCTGGCCGGCATGCTGCTGGGCGCCGTCCTGTCGATCACTCCGCTCGGCCCGTGGCTGATCAGCGGCGCTCTGCGGCTGGCCACCGCGCTGGGCGCGCTGCACCGGTCACTCGCCGCCGGGCTGCTACGGGACCGCGTGCCCGCGCCCCTGACTCGCACCGAACCCGGCGTGTTCGGCTGGCGGCGCGCCCTCCTACGGGACCCGGCCAACTGGCGGGCCGCGGGCTGGCTGGCGCTGGCGCCACTGAGCGCGCTGCCCGGGCTACTGGCGACCGTACTGTGCTACGTGTACGGGACGTTGGGCCTCAGCTATCCGGTCACGCGGCACTGGAATCACAGCACCGTGCCGGACCCGGACGGCGGCACCCGACAGGTCGGGCTCGACGTGCCGGGCACCGAACCGGACTCGCTCCCGCTCCAACTCGTCGTCCCGGCCCTCGGCCTGCTGCTGCTCCTCGCCGCGCCCTGGCTGCTCCGCAAGGCGCTGTTGCCGCACCGGGTGCTACTGCGCCACAGCCTCGGCCGTACCGCCGAACAGGAACGCATCCGCACCCTGGAGGAGACCAGGACACGGGCGGTGGACGACGCGGTCAGCACCCTCCGCCGGATCGAACGCGACCTACACGACGGCACCCAGGCCCGGCTGGTGGGTCTGGGCATGCAACTGACCGTGATCCGGGAGCTGCTGTCCTCGGAGGCCGACCGACAGCAGCTGTTGACCGTCGTCGACACCGCACAACAGCACGCCAGGGAAGCGGTCACGGACCTACGGGCGCTCGTACGCGGAATCCATCCCCCGGCGCTCGAACAGGGCCTGGACACCGCGCTGGCCACGCTGGCCGCCGGCACCGTCCTGCCGGTCGAACTCGACGTGGACCTGCCGGAACGACCCGCACCGGCCACCGAGTCCATCGCCTACTTCTGTGCCGCCGAGCTGTTGGCGAACGCGGTGAAGCACAGTGGCGCGCCGGGCGTCACCATCGACGTACGTCAGCGGGCGGCGGGACGGCTGCGGCTGACCGTGACCGACGAGGGTGCCGGTGGCGCGCACGCCGGTGGCGGCAGCGGGCTCACCGGGCTACGGGACCGGGTCCGTACGGTCGACGGCACGCTGGAGGTCAGCAGCCCGGCCGGGGGGCCTACGGTGATCACCGTCGAACTGCCCGGCTGACGGCGGCGCGCCGAGCGCACGGAGCCACCGAGCCACGGAGTCACGGAGTCACCGAGCCACACAGCACCGCATCCGCCGATACCGCACTCTCCGAGGAGCCACCGTCATGCGTGTCGTCATCGCCGAGGACTCCGCCATCCTGCGGGACGGCCTCGTCCAACTGCTGGGTCTACGCGGCGTCGAGGTGGCGGCGGCGGTCGGGGACGCGGAAGCGCTGCACGCCGCCGTGGCCGAGCACGAGCCGGACGCCGCCGTGATCGACATCCGACTGCCGCCGGACCAGAGCGACGAGGGCCTGCGAGCCGCGGTCGCCATCCGCCGGACCCGGCCCGAGGTGGGCGTGCTGATCTTCTCGCAGTACGTGGAGACCCGGTACGCCGCCGACCTGCTGGCGGACAGCGCCACCGGGGTCGGTTACCTGCTCAAGGAACGGGTCATGGACATCGGCGAGTTCGTCGACGCCCTGCGCCGGGTCGCGGCCGGCGGCACCGCGCTCGACCCGGAGGTGGTGTCCCAACTGCTGAGCACCAGCCGCAGGGGCTCCGTCCTCGACACGTTGACTCCTCGCGAGGGGGAGGTGCTCTCCCGGATGGCACAGGGCTTGACCAACTCGGCGATCGCGGAGGGCTTCGTCGTCTCCGAGCGGGCCGTCGAGAAGCATGTCGCGAACATCTTCACCAAGCTCGGGCTGTCCCCCGAGGAATCCGGCCGGCACCGCCGGGTGCTGGCCGTACTCCACTACCTCAACTCCTGAGAGCGGCTGAGAGCGACTGAGAGCAGCCAGCACGGCCCGGGCCGCCGACGGGCCGCACGGCCTGGGGGGCTACCGCTCCAGGGCCGGCCGCAGGTGCGTGTACGCCCAGCCGGCGAGGTGTGTCGGGGTGGTGGTCAGGACGTCCCGCCGCTGCTCGACCACCAGGTCCCGCTGCCCGGCGGTCATGCCGACGATCCCCTCCACCGCGCTGTCCGGCAGCCCGGCGGCACGCAGTTCAGCGCGTACGTCCTCCTCCCCCACCGTGCGCGGCCTCACGGCACGCCCCAGCGCCCCGGTGAGGATCTCCGCGACCCGCGGGAAGGTGAGGTCCTCTGGGCCGTGCACGGCCTGAACGATCCGACCGTGCCAGTCCTCGTTGACCAGCCGCGCCGCGACAACGTCGCCGATGTCCCGCGGATCGACCCACGGCATGGCGACCCCCGGGCCAACGGACGTGGTCAGCACGCCCGTTGCCAGCTCCTCGACGCTGAGCAGCAGGTTGGTGAAGAAGTACGCGCAGCGCAGGTGCAGCACGTCGGCGCCGGTGGCGTCCAACCGCCGCTCGATGCCGGCCAGGCCGTCGATGTGACCAACTCCGTGCCGCTTCTCCGCCCCGACGCTGCTGAGCAGCACCACCCGCGCGATGTCCCCGGCGCGGGCGGCGTCCACCAGGCCGGCCGCCGTGCGCTGCGAGGTCTCGATCGGGTTCGCTGAGGCGTGCGGGGTCGGGTCGACCCAGAAGACCGTACGCGCCCCGGCGATGGCCTCGCGTACGAAGGCCGCGTCGGTGAGGTCGCCCTGGCGTGCCTCGACGCGTTCGCGCACGTCCGGGGACAACCGTGCCGGGTCCCGGACGAGCACCCGGGGGCGCACGCCCGCCTGCAGCAGGAGCCGCACGACACGCGATCCGACGTGCCCGGTGGGTGTGGTGACGACGATGGACATAGCGGACCTTTCGATCGGTACGGCTGACGCGGGAACCGTACGGACCCTTGTGGCCGGATGCTGGCCGCAAGGCCGGTGCGCCGCTCGGCGAGGGGCTGCGCATCCCTCCGGACGCTGCGAAACTCGCGGGGTGGAGCATCACGTGGAGGGCCCGGGCGCCCGTCTGCTGACCCTGTTGTCGCTGCTGCGGAGCGGACGCCCGCGCAGCGGCCGGGAACTCGCCGCGCGGCTCGCGGCCTCGCCCCGTACGGTCCGTCGCGACCTGGACCGGCTCCGTGACCTCGGCTACCCGGTCGAGTCCGCCCGCGGCACCGGCGGCGGCTACCGGCTGCTCACCGGGGAAGGCGTGCCGCCGCTGCCGCTCTCCCAGGACGAGGCCGTCGCCCTGACGGTCGGCCTTCGACACGCCGCGGCGTACGAGGACGGTTCGGCGGGGCCGGCGAGCGACGCGCTGACTGGGATCGAGCAGCTGCTGCCGGCGCGCGTACGAACGCGGGTGCGGGCGGTGCTGGCCACGACGGAGGCCGTGCCGCGGACGGACGAGCCCGCCGACCTGGGGGTGTTCGGTCAGCTCGCCGCGGCGGCGCGGCTGCGCTCGTTGGTGCGCTTCGACTACACCGCGGCCGACGGCCGGGAGAGCGACCGCCACGTCGAGCCGTACCAGCAGGTGCTGCTGGCACACCGCTGGTACCTCCATGCCTGGGACCTCGACCGGGCCGACTGGCGCGCCTTCCGGGTGGATCGGATACGCCGGGTGGTGGTGCCCGGCACGACCTTCACCCCACGCCCGCTCCCCGAGCGCACGGCGGCCTTCCCACGACGCGCCAGCCCCGCCGGGGCGGCGGCCGAAACGGCGGGGGCGGCCGCCGCCCCGGCGGGATCGGTGCTCTTCCTGGCGGCACGCTCCACCGTCGCACCCCGGCTGGCCGCCGCGGCCGGCGTCCTCGAAGCGGTGACCGAGGACCGATGCCGCTACGTCACGGCTCCGGACGACTGGGACTGGCTGGCGGGCGTCCTCGCGGCGGTCGACGAGCCGTACGTCGTGGAGAGCCCGCCCGAACTGGTCCGGGCGACCCGTCGGCTGGCCGACCGCGCCCGGAACGCGGCGCAGGCGACGGGAGCCATCCGACCTAGAACGGCATACGGCGCAAACCCGGACAGTTCACAGTAAGGTCCATCAAACGCCTTGGCGCCACGGTGACTTCGCTCCGCGCGACACGGTGTCGCCCGGGTTCGGCGGCGCGTTGCCCGCCGCCGGCTCAGTCCTCCAGACCCTCGGCCGCGCGCCGCTCCCGCAACTCCTTGATGGCCCGCCGCCGCGCGAGCCGGTGCGTACGACGGATCTGCGCCTCCTGGTAACGCCGCTTGTCCCGCTCGGTCTCCGGCAGCACCGGCGGTACGGCACGCGGTCGGCCGCCCTCCTCCACCGCGGCGAACACCAGGTACGCGCTGCCGACCTGGGTGGCGGGCCGGGACTCGTTCCAGCGCTCGGCCAGCACCCGCACGCCCACCTCCATCGAGGACCTGCCCGTCCAGTTCACCTGGGCCTTCACATGCACGAGGTCACCGACGCGCACCGGCTCCAGGAAGACCATCTCGTCCATCGAGGCCGTCACGGCGGGGCCACCGGAGTGCCGGCCGGCGACCGCCCCCGCCGCGTCGTCGACGAGCTTCATGATCACACCACCGTGCACGGTGCCGAGCAGATTGGTCTCGTTCGCCGTCATGATGTGCGACAGCGTGGTGCGGGAGGCCGCTGTGGGCTTTCCTGGCAGGGCGGTTTCCGCCTCGGTGGCCTGATCGGTCATGCCTCCAACCCTATGTCGCGCTCTGCCCGCTCTCTGGCCACCCGGTTTTCGACAGCTCTGCTACAGGCTCGCACCAAAACGGCACCCACCCTGTGTCCGCGCCGAACCTCCGTGCAAACTACCCTCCATGAACCAGTGGCCGGACGGATGGAACCAGGAACCGCACGGCAGGCAAGGGGGCCAGGCCCCCGCACAGCCGGAACGGACGCGGCGCATGCCGCACACCCAGGCGCCGGGCGTACCGCAGCAGAACCGGGGCGGTTACGGCGCGCAGGGTGGCGGCCCGGGCAACCAGGGTGGATACGCGGATGGCTACGGCCCCGGGGACGCGTACGACTCGGGTTACAACGCCGGTCAGGTCTACGGCGCCGGTCACGGTGGTTACGACGACAGGTACGACGGGTACGGCGGCTACGGCGATGACCGGTACGACGACCGGCCGCGCCCCAACTGGGGACGGCGGGTCAAGTGGACGCTGCTCACGCTGGTGTTGGTGCTGCTCGTCTGGTCCGTGGGCACGTACTTCTGGGCGGACTCGAAGCTGCAACGTGAGGTTGATCTCAGCATAGTTCAGGACCGACCGGAGAGCGGCGAGGGGACGAACTACCTCATAGTCGGCTCGGACAGCCGCAAGGGGATGTCGGCCGAGGACAAGGAACGGCTGAACACCGGCTCGGCCGGCGGCGAGACCGCGCGCACCGACTCGATGATGATCCTGCACGTCGGGGACAACGGGAACACCATGGTCAGCCTGCCCCGGGACTCCTGGGTGACCATACCGTCGTTCACCGGCTCGGAAAGCGGCAAGGAATACCCGTCCCCCGGCCCCACCAAGCTGAACGCCGCCTACTCGCAGGACGGCCCCGCCCTGCTGACCCGCACCATCGAGCACAACACCGGGCTGAAGATCGACCATTACGCGGAGATCGGCTTCGGCGGCTTCGCGAAGATCGTCGACGCGGTCGGCGGCGTCGAGATGGACATCCCTCGGGACATCAAGGACAAGGACTCCGGAGCCGACTTCGAGAAGGGCAAGCAGACCCTGAACGGCGAGGAGGCGCTGGCGTACGTCCGTAACCGCAAGGAGGCCGGCAGCGACCTGGAACGGACCAAGAACCAGCAGAAGTTCCTGTCCGCGCTGGCCAACCAGACGGCGACACCGGGGACGATCATCAACCCGTTCAGGCTCTACCCGACCATGAGCGCGGGCATGGACACGTTGATCGTGGACAAGGACATGAGCCTGTGGAACCTGGCCGAGATGTTCTGGGCGATGAAGGGCATCACCGGCGGTGAGGGCACCTCGATGAACATGCCCCTCTCCCCCGAACAAGCCCCGCAGGGCTCGCTGAAGTGGGACATGACGCGGGTCAAGGAACTGATGTCGCAGCTGAACGCGGACGACAAGGTCACCGTCGACGGAGGTCTGCCCGGCAGCCAGTGAGCCGTGCCCGGTGCGCCGGCCGTGGAAGCCACCCTCCGCGGCCGGCGCACCGTGGTGCCACACCCCGGCGCCGGACCGTCGGCCGCCCGGCGCTCCTCAGCAGGCGCACAGGCAGAACGGGTGCCCGACGGGGTCCAGGTAGACCCGGAAGTTCTCCCGCCCGCCGTCGTCTCCCCGTACGAGGCGCGCGCCCAGTTCCAGCAGCCGGCTCTCCGCCTCGTCGAGCCGACTCCGCTCCACGTCGAAGTCGAGATGCAGTTGCTGTCCGTGCTCCAGGCTCGGCCACTGAGGCGGGACGTAACCGGGCGAGAGCTGGAAGGCCAGCCGACGCACGCCGTCCGGCGTGGCCACCTCCACCCAGTCGTCCCGGCCGTCGACCGATCCGCCCAGCACACCGGCGTAGAACTGGGCCAGTGCCCATGGATCGGGACAGTCCAGCACGGTGACGCCCAGTGTCGCGATGGCCATGTCGCTTCCCTTCGTCGTCCTGCGGTACGTACGTCTCCGCCGGCAACCGGCTTCGCCTTCCCCACCGTTGCCCCTTGCGCAACCCGAGGCGGCATGAGTCGTCGGGCGACGGTTACCAGATAAACCAGTTAACCAGTAACGCGTTACTGCATCATGCCGCCCAGCCGGTAACCTGGCAAGCATGGGAGACCGTACGGCGCCGCCTGCCCTCGTCCTGGCCCAGGCGCTGGCGAACACACTCGACGTCGAGAGCGGCGAGGACCGTCTCGCCTCGCCGCACGGCCTCGCGGAGTTCCTCCGGGAGCACGAGCTGACCGACCTCGGCCTCACTCCCGCCGAGTTGCCGCGGATCACCGAACTCCGCGAGATGCTGCGGGCCTGCGCGCTCGCGCACACCGGCACGGACCTCGCCGACTCCCGGCTACGGAGCACGCGCCGGCTCCTCCGGGAGGCGCCGCTGGTCCTGGAACCCGACCGGGCGGGCGCGGTCCGCGTCGTCCCCCGCCCCTCGCTGCACGGCGTGCCCGCGCTCACCGCGCGCCTCGCGGTCGGCATCGCGGCGGCGGCGGACGGCTCTTGGCAGCGGCTGAAAGCCTGCGAGGCGGAGGACTGCCGGTGGGTCTTCTACGACCGCAGCCCGGCCGGGCGGGGCCGCTGGTGCACGATGGCCGTCTGCGGGAGCCGGGCGAAGATGCGCACGTACCGGGCGGCGCGGCGGGCGACGTAACCTCCGTCCCGGCCGACGGCCCGCCGCCCCGCTCCCGGCCCGGCGGGGCGACGAAACACCCGGCGGGCAGCCCAACTTGGCGCCGGACGGGACGAACCGTGAACCCGTTTCGGGACTTCGGGAGAACACCGTCAGACATCGGCGCGCCGACGGATCCGGTGCCCGACACGACTCCTGAAGGGTTTGACAGATGAAGTTCACGTCCCGTGCCGTTCGCCGTGCCGCACTGGCTGTGGGCGCCGCCGCGCTGGTGGTTCCCGGGACCGCGGCCGTGGCGACCGCCACCTCCGAGGAATCGGCCGACGGGTCCTCGACGGACCAGGCCCTCGAAGTGACCCGGGAGTTCTACGACGCCTACGTCCGGGCCACCAACCAGGGTGCCGGGAAGAAGGCCGAGCGGCTGCGTGAGCGGCACCTCGGGAACGGCCTCGGCGGCTACGCCGAGGAGTGGCGCGAGAGGCACGACGAGGACTTCGTGCTGCGCTCGGAGGCACCCACCACGGTGCGGAGCTATGCCGAGGCCGAGGTGGACGAACACGAGGTACGGGTCACGTTCGGCGGTGACGCGCCGCGAACCCTCCTCGTCACGGTCGACCCGGAGACCCGGAAGATCACCCAGATCGCCGAGCTGCTGGACTCCGGGGAGAACACCATGGAGTACGAGGTAACGGAACCCGGCGAGAAGCTCCACCCGAAACCCGTACGGGGCTGACGGGCGGGCCGGCCCCGTCCGGCACCCGTGCGGAACCACGGTCCGCCAGTCGCTCCGGCGGCTGGCGGACACTCTCACGCCGTGCCCAGGAGCTTGCTTGAACACCGATGATTCCCGCGTCATCGAGCGGTCGTTGACCGCCCCCGAGGCATTCACCACGCTTTACGACCGGCATGCCGCGGCCATCCACCGGTACGCCACCTTCCGCCTCGGCGACGACCACGCCGACGACATCGTCGCCGAGACGTTCCTCGTGGCCTTCCGGAAACGGCAGCGATACGACCGGGACCGCGCCGACGCCCGCCCCTGGCTGTACGGTATCGCCAGCAACCTCATCAGCAAGCACCGGCGCTTCGAGGCCCGTTCGTACCGAATGCTCGCCCGGATCGGGCAGGACCCGGTCGCCGAGTCCTATGCCGACAGGATCGAGGCCCGGGTGTCGGCGGAGTCGTGGCGGCGACCGCTCGCGGAGGCGCTGGCGCGGCTCTCCGCCCGAGACCGCGACGTGCTCCTGCTCACCGCCTGGGCCGACCTGTCGTACGAGGAGACGGCGCGGGCGCTGGCCATCCCCGTGGGCACCGTACGTTCCCGGCTCAACCGGGCCCGTAAGCAGATGCGGAAGGCCCTGGGTGATGCCCCCACCGTGCTCCAGGAGGCGGCGACACATGGATGAGGTCAACGAGGTACGCGGGCTACGCCCGGAACCGGCCGAGCCCGAACCGGAACGTCTCGCTGCGGGACGCGCCCTGCTGCTGCGCGAGGCTCGCCGGGAACGCGCGACGAAGGCGCCCGCCCGAGGTTCGGCTTGGCGCGGCCGGGAGCTGTGGAGGGTCGTGGCGACCGCCGCCACCGTGAGCGCCGTGGCCCTCGGGGGCACGCTGACCGGCCTCCCTTCCGACTCCCCCCACGAGGAGAGCACCGTACGGGTCGGACCGAACGACCAGCGGGTCGAACGGCCCGTGGCGGTGGCCGCGCGGTTCTACAACGCCTACCTGACCGCGAAGTCCCGGGACGACTCCCAGCGGGCCGGGGAACTACGTGCCCGTTACGTGGCGAAGGACCTGCGCGCCTACGCGAGGAAGTGGCGCACGAGGCACGACACGGACTTCCTCCTACGCACCCAGGCGCCGCGCACCGCGACGTACTCCAAGGCCGAGGTGGACGAACACACCGCCCTGGTCAGGCTCGACGGTGACCGACCGACCACCCTCTCCGTCCGCGTCGACCCGAAGGAACAGCGGATCACCCAGGTCGCGGAGGTGCTGGAGGGTCCGGAGCGGACCGTGGAGTTCGAAGTGGTGCCCACCGAGGCGGGCCGAGCACTGCGGCGGGAGCCGTAGGATCCACCGGGCACCCGCCCGCGTACGGCCGCCCGCCTCCGCGATCTGGCCGGGCCCGGCAGGTAGCCGACCTGGCCGGGCGGCCCGCGGCGACCTGTCAGGTCCCGGCGTCACGCCGTGGGTCGGCCCAGCGCCCGGAACGTCCAGCCCGCCTTGCGCCACAACCGCGGGTCCAGCGTGTTACGGCCGTCCAGGATGTGCCGCGTGGCCACCACCTCGCCCAGCGTCGCCGGGTCCAACTCCCCGAACTCCGCCCACTCGGTCAGATGCAGCACGACGTCCGCCGCCCGTACGGCCTCCAGCGCGCTCGCCGCGTATCCGAGGGTCGGGAAGAGCGCCCGGGCGTTCTCCGTGCCCTTCGGGTCGTAGACGGTGACCTGGGCACCCTGGAGATGCAGCTGCCCTGCGACGTTCAGCGCCGGCGAGTCCCGTACGTCGTCGGACTCCGGCTTGAAGGTCGCGCCCAACACGCCGACCCGCTTGCCCAGCAGGCCGCCGCCGAGCGCCTCCCGGGTCAGCTCCACCATGTGCGCGCGGCGACGCATGTTGATCGAGTCGATCTCACGCAGGAACGTCAGCGCCTGGTCCGCGCCCAACTCTCCCGCCCGCGCCATGAACGCGCGCAGGTCCTTGGGCAGGCAGCCGCCGCCGAAGCCGAGCCCGGCGCGCAGGAACTTCCGGCCGATGCGGTCGTCGTGTCCGATCGCGTCGGCCAGCTTCACGACGTCACCGTCGGCCGCCTCACAGACCTCCGCCATGGCGTTGATGAAGGAGATCTTGGTGGCCAGGAAGGAGTTGGCCGCCGTCTTGACCAGCTCCGCGGTCGGGAAGTCCGTCACGATGAACGGCGTGCCCTCCGCAAGCGGGCTCGCGTACACCTCGCGCAGCCGCTGCTCGGCCCGCTCGCTGCGTACGCCGACGACGATCCGGTCCGGGTGCAGCGTGTCCCGGACGGCGAAGCCCTCCCGCAGGAACTCCGGGTTCCAGGCCAGCTCGGCATCCTCGCCCGCCGGCGCCAACTCGGCCAGCCGGGCGGCCAGCCGCCGCGCGCTGCCCACCGGTACCGTGGACTTGCCCACCACCAGCGCCGGCCGCCGCAGCAGCGGCGCGAGGGACTCGACGGCACTGTCGACGTAGCTCATGTCGCAGGCGTACTCACCGTGCCGCTGCGGGGTGTTCACGCAGACGAAGTGCACGTCGCCGAACTCCGCGACCTCCTCGTACGAGGTGGTGAAGCGCAACCGCCCGGAGGCGCCCTCCA
Source organism: Streptomyces oceani (assembly GCF_001751245.1). Taxonomy (GTDB): domain Bacteria; phylum Actinomycetota; class Actinomycetes; order Streptomycetales; family Streptomycetaceae; genus Streptomyces; species Streptomyces oceani. Next base: position 11,186 of record NZ_LJGU01000097.1, on the reverse strand, counting down.
GCCCGGTGACGTGCCGGCCCAGCAGCTCGGTGAGGCCCGGCTCGTACAACGGGACCTCGCCCCGGGACAGCATCTCGATCTTCTCGGGCACGATGTCCAGGCCCAGCACCTCGAAGCCGAGGTCCGCCATGGCGGCAGCGTGCGTGACGCCGAGATATCCCGTACCGATGACGGTGATCCTGGGCAGAGCCGGCTCGGCCATGTGCTGCTCCTGTGCGATACGGGCGGGCTGGGGCGTGTTGAGGCGCTGCCGATGGTACGGGCCGCCGGGAGGCGCCGCCGAGCGCCCCGGCCTTTCTCGGCGCCGGGGCGGGGAGCTGACCGGCGACGACGGGAGTGCGAGAGTGTATGCGCTTCCCCGAGAGGCACCTCACCTGTACCCGTGCGAGTTCCCACCCTTAGAATTGGGTTACTTAACGGTAATTAGCAGGCTGCCGCTGACCGGCATCTCGCCTGCACGACTTCCAGGGGAGTGACAGACCGTGGCGGGACCAGCTGACTTCGACCTCTACCGGCCGGCCGAGGAACACGACATGCTGCGTGACTCGGTGCGTGCGCTCGCCGCCGCGAAGATCGAACCGCACGCCGCCGAGGTGGACGAGGAGAGCCGCTTCCCACAGGAGGCTCTGGACGCGCTGACCAGCAACGACCTGCACGCCGTGCACGTGCCCGAGGCGTACGGCGGCGCGGGCGCGGACGCCCTGGCGACCGTGATCGTCATCGAGGAGATCGCCCGCGTCTGCGCCTCGTCCTCGCTGATACCGGCGGTCAACAAGCTGGGCTCGCTGCCGGTCATCCTCTCCGGCTCGGAGGAGCTGAAGAAGCGCTACCTGGCGCCGCTGGCCAAGGGCGAGTCGATGTTCTCGTACTGCCTCAGCGAGCCGGACGCCGGCTCGGACGCGGGGGGCATGAGGACCAAGGCCGTGCGGGACGGCGACAGCTATGTCCTGAACGGCGTCAAGCGCTGGATCACCAACGCCGGCGTCTCCGACTACTACACGGTCATGGCCGTCACCGACCCGGAGAAGCGCACCAAGGGCATCAGCGCCTTCCTGGTGGAGAAGTCCGACGAGGGCGTCTCCTTCGGAGCCCCGGAGAAGAAGCTGGGCATCAAGGGCTCCCCCACCCGCGAGGTCTACCTGGACAACGTGCGGATTCCGGCGGACCGGATGATCGGGGCGGAGGGCACCGGCTTCGCCACCGCCATGCTGACCCTGGACCACACCCGCATCACCATCGCCGCGCAGGCGCTCGGCATCGCCCAGGGCGCGCTGGACTACGCCAAGGGGTACGTCGCCGAGCGCAAGCAGTTCGGCAAGCCGATCGGCGACTTCCAGGGCGTGCAGTTCATGCTCGCCGACATGGCGATGAAGGTGGAGGCCGCCCGGCAGCTGACGTACGCCGCCGCCGCCCGCTCCGAACGGATCAGCCAGGGCGGCCAGAAGGAGGACCTGACCTTCTTCGGCGCCGCCGCCAAGTGCTACGCCTCGGACGCCGCCATGGAGATCACCACCGACGCGGTCCAGCTCCTCGGCGGCTACGGCTACACCCGGGACTACCCGATCGAGCGCATGATGCGGGACGCGAAGATCACGCAGATCTACGAGGGCACCAACCAGGTCCAGCGCGTCGTCATGGCCCGCAACATCCCGTAGGGAACCTCCAGCGGCACGGCCACCGACCCACGGGACACCGCGCGGTACCCGAGGTCCCGTGGGTCGCGGGCCGTGCGACGCGCCCCCGGTAGCGGCCAACAGGCCGGCGCCCGGGGACGCCCTCGTAGCGCGGGCTCAGTCTCGGGTCGCCCCTTCGGGCCACAGGACCGTCACGGGCACACCCATACGCCGAGCGTAGGCAACCACTTCAGCGGTGCCGCCGTAGCCACGTGAGGGCTGCCCGTCCCACACCGCGAGCAGTTGCTCGACGAGGCCGACCAGTGACTCGCTTCCCGCCCATTTCGGCAAACCCAAGCGCTCACCGCACGCCGCACGATTGGTCGCGACCTTCGCCTCGCTGAAGGTGAACACCCATGGCCACGGCGGCGCCTCGGTGCCGATTCGCTCCACGGCGCGTGATGCCGCGCTGAGCGCGCCTTCGCACGCCGGGGCGTTTCTGCTGGCTGCCTGTGCCAGGGCCTCGACGTTGGACAGCCATGCGTCCGCGATCATCGGGCACTCATCTTCGAGCGCCCGCCGCGCGCCTCGATACCTGGGGGCTCGCGCAGATCGCCGACGAGGTCACGCTGTGCGTCTCGGAGCTACTGGTGAACGTTGCGCAGCACGCTGCCTCTCCCAGGTGCGTCCTATCCCTGCACCACCCCCGCGACAAGCTGCGCACCGCCGTGCGGGACACCGAGGCCGGGCTGCCGGTGGCCAAGCAACCCGACGCCAACGCGGAGGACGGAAGAGGCGTGTTCCTGATCCGCACGACCGCCGACCGATGGGGCGTGGAGCTCATCCCCGACGGCGGCAAAAGAGGTCTGGTTCGAGCTGCGGACGGGCGACGCCTCGTGACGCCCGCCCTGGGGTTCTCGCACTACCCGATCACAACAGGACGGACGTCCCGCCTGGACCCGGGCGCCGCCGCGTAGTTCACTGACCGGACGCGGTAGGGCTGACGAAGGAGGACCGGTGATGCCGGTATGGCAGGAGAGCGCGCTGGTGCTGGCCACCGCCTTGAACGGGCTGATGGCCGGGCTCTATTTCGCCTTCTCCGTGGCCGTCCTGCCGGGTCTGCGCGAGCGTGACGAGCGAGCGTTCGCGAACGCCATGCGGTCGATCAACCGGAAGATCCTCAATCCCTGGTTCGCCCTGGCCTTCGGCGGCACCATGTTGGTGATCCTCGCCGTCGCGGTCCCCTCCATGGCGAGCGGCGCCACGAACGGCCCGTCCCGTCTCGTCATGGCGGCGTTCCTGCTGTACACGGCCACGCTGGTGATCACCTTCGCGGTGAACGTACCGCTGAACGACGCTCTGGAGAAGGCCGACGGTCCGGCCCTCGCGGCCGCCCGGGAACGCTTCGAGGGTCGCTGGGTGCGTTGGAACCACGCGCGTACGGTCCTGGCCGCGGCCTCCCTCGGGTGCCTGGCGGCGGCCCTGGCACTCGAGGGTTAGCAACGGACCTCGGTCCGGCTCAGCCGTCCAGTTGGTCGAGCGTCGCCACGGACGGCCCCCGCTCCCGCTGGACACGGGCGGCGACGGACTCCGCGTCACCCAGCACCCGTACGGCGTTCTGCCAGGTCAGCTTGGCCAGATCGGCCCGCGACCAACGCCGGTCCAGCAGCTCGGCGATGAGATTCGGGTAGCCCGCCACGTCCTCCAGACCGTCCGGGGTGAACCGCACGCCGTCGTAGTCGCCGCCGATGCCGAGGTGGTCGACGCCCGCCACCTCCCGCATGTGGTCCAGGTGATCGGCGACGGTGGCCACGGTCGCGCGCGGCCGCGGGTGCTCGGCCTCGTACGCGCGCTGTAGGCGTACGCCCTCCTCGGTGCCGTCCAGCGGGTGGAGCCCGTGCGCGCGCATGTGCTCGTCCGCCGCCGCGTTCCAGGCGATCGCCTCCGGCAGCACGAACTTCGGCACGAAGGTGGCCATCGCCACGCCGCCGTTGACGGGCAGTCGGGCGAGCACGTCGTCCGGGATGTTGCGCGGGTGGTCGCATACGGCGCGGGCGGAGGAGTGCGAGAAGAGCACCGGAGCCTCGGTCACCCGCAACGCGTCCCGCATCGTGCTGGCGGCGACGTGCGAGAGGTCGACGAGCATGCCGACGCGGTTCATCTCCCGCACGACCTCCTCGCCGAAGCGGCTCAGACCGTCGTGCCGAGGCTCGTCGGTGGCGGAGTCGGCCCAGTCGATGGTGTCGTTGTGGGTGAGCGTGAGGTAGCGCACGCCCAGCTCGTACAGGCCGCGCAGGGTGCCGAGCGAGTTGTTGATGGAGTGGCCGCCCTCGGCCCCCATCAGCGAGGCGATCCGGCCGGCCGCCCGGGCCTCCGCCAGCTCGGCGGCGCTGTGCGCGAGTCGCAGCTGGGACGGGTGGCGCGCGACGAGTTGGCGTACGACGTCGATCTGTTCGAGGGTGGCGCTGACGGCCGCGTCACCGGTCAGGTCGGTGCGGACGTACACCGACCAGAACTGCGCGCCCACCCCGCCGGCGCGCAGCCGGGGGAGGTCGGTGTGCAGGTGCGCGGACTGGTCGGCGGTCAGGTCACGTTGGTCGAGGTCGTAGGCCACCTGTTCGCGCAGTGCCCACGGCAGGTCGTTGTGGCCGTCCACCACCGGGTGTTCGGCGAGGAGTTCGCGGGCCTGCTGGAGTGAGTCGGTCACCGGGCGCCTCCGAAGCCGAATCCGGCCTCCGTGCTGGCGACCCTGGCGCGCAGCCGGCGGCCCTTCTCGGTGGCCTCCTCACGGAGCTCCTCCTGGAACCGCCGCATCGCCTGCCGCAGCTCCGCGTCGTGCGCGGCCAGCGTGCGTACGGCCAACAGCCCGGCGTTCCGCGCGCCGCCGACGGAGACGGTGGCGACCGGCACCCCGGCCGGCATCTGCACGATGGACAGCAGCGAGTCCATGCCGTCCAGGTGCTTGAGCGGCACCGGCACGCCGACCACCGGCAGCGGTGTCACCGAGGCGAGCATGCCCGGGAGATGGGCGGCGCCACCGGCACCCGCGATGATCACCTTCAGTCCACGCTCGTCGGCCTCGGTGCCGTAGCGGATCATCTCGTGCGGCATGCGGTGCGCGGAGACGACGTCGGCCTCGTAGGACACTCCGAACTCGTCCAGCGCCTTGGCGGCGGCTTCCAGCACGGGCCAGTCGGAGTCGGAGCCCATGACGATGCCGACGTCCGGCCGGCCTGGGGCGGCTTGGGTCACTCTGGGATCGTCCCTCGCAGGTAACCGGCGGCGTGGGCCGCGCGTGCGCGCACGTCGGCCAGGTCGTCGCCGTAGGTGGTGACGTGGCCGACCTTACGGCCGGGCTTCACGTCCTTGCCGTACATGTGGATCTTGAGTTCCGGGTCGCGGGCCATGCAGTGCAGGTAGCCGGCGTACATGTCCGGGTAGTCGCCGCCGAGGACGTTCGCCATCACCGTCCAGCGGGCGCGCGAGCGCGGGTCGCCGAGCGGCAGGTCGAGCACGGCGCGCAGGTGGTTGGCGAACTGCGAGGTGACGGCGCCGTCCTGGGTCCAGTGGCCGGAGTTGTGCGGTCGCATGGCCAGTTCGTTGACGAGGACCCGGCCGTCCGTGGTCTCGAACAGCTCGACCGCGAGGTGCCCGACCACGTCCAGCTCCTCCGCGATCCGGAGCGCCAACTCCTGCGCGCGCACGGCCCGCTCGGTCGGCAGCTCGGGCGCGGGCGCGATCACGGTGTCGCACACCCCGTCCACCTGTACGGACTCCACCACCGGATACGCGACGGCCTGGCCGTGCGGCGAACGCACCACGTTGGCGGCCAGTTCCCGGACGAACGGCACCCGCTCCTCGGCCAGTACGGGAACCCCCGCGCGGAACGGCTCGGCGGCCTGCTGGCGGTCGCGCACCAGCCAGACACCCTTGCCGTCGTACCCGCCGCGTACGGTCTTCAGCACCACCGGGAGGTCCTGGCCGGCTGCCACGGAAGCGGCCGCGCCGTCCGCCGCCTCCGCCGCGAAGGCCATGACGTCGTCCGGGTCACGCACCAGCCGGTGCCGTGGGCTCGGCACCCCGATCGCGTCCAGCCGCTCTCGCATCGCACCCTTGTCCTGGGCGTACAACAGCGCGGCCGGGCCGGGGCGTACGGGCACGCCGTCCGCCTCCAGGGCACGGAGGTGCTCGGTGGGCACGTGCTCGTGGTCGAAGGTGATCACGTCGCAACCGCGGGCGAAGTCGCGGAGCGTGTCCAGGTCGCGGTGGTCGCCGACGACCACCTCCCCCGCGACCCGCGCCGCGGAGTCCTGCGGGCCGTCCGCGAGCAGTTTGAAGTTGATGCCGAGCGGGATACCCGCCTCATGGGTCATACGGGCCAGCTGGCCGCCGCCGATCATGCCGACTACCGGGAAAGTCACGGCTCCAGGGTAATCCGGCCGAGCCCTCGGCGATTCCGTGGCCGGTGTGGTCGCCGGGACGGAACCCACCGGCGCCCGTTCGCGTCCTACGGGCTATGCACCGCCACCCTGCTGGCGTAGCCGGGCTGGTTAGCATGTGCCATGGGAAGAGCGGGTGCGGTACAGCGAGTGAGCCTGGGGACCTCCGGACGCGCTCAGCAGATGACGCCGACCGAACGGGGACTGAGCAATCACTATGGGTCAATGGCGCAGGGTACGCTCACGTCTCGAACACCTCGTCCGGGAGCTGGCCAAGTTCGGCACCGTGGGCGCCTTCGGCTTCCTCGTCAACGTCGCGGTGTTCAACCTCTGCATCCACACGTTCGACCTGGCCGCCGTCCGCTCCGGCGTCATCGCGACCGGGGTCGCCATCGCGACCAACTACGTCGGCAACCGCTACTGGACCTACCGGCACGTGGACAAGAGCCGCGTCCAGCGCGAGGTCTCGCTGTTCCTGCTGTTCAGCGGAATCGGCATGGTCATCGAGAACGGCGTGCTGGCGATCTCGCACTACGGTCTGGACTTCACCTCTCCGCTCGCGGACAACATCGCCAAGAACGTCGTGGGCCTGGGCATCGGCACGATCTTCCGCTTCTGGTCCTACCGCACCTGGGTGTTCCGGGACCGCGACGGCGCCGGGGAGTCGGCCACCGAGGAGGAGCCCGCCGGGGACCGGGGCGAGGAACGTGACCGGCAGCCCGCCGACCGTCCCACCGGCGCCGTACGGGACGTGGAAGCTGCCGTAGGGGACGGCGAGACCGCCGGTCGGGACGGCGCGACGGCCGCGGACGGGTCAGTCACCCGTCGCCGACGTGCCGGACTCCCGGCTCAGGAAGAGGGCGAAGATCGGCGGGTACTGCTGAAGTAGCTCCAGCCGCCCGCCGTCCGCTTCCGCCAGGTCGCGTGCCACGGCCAGGCCCAGGCCGGTGGAGTTGCGTCCGCTGACGCTCCGGTCGAAGACCCGCGAACCCAGGCCGGGATCGACGCCCGGTCCCTCGTCCGTCACTTCGACCACCGCCTGGTTCCGGGTCACCCGGGTGCGGATGGCGACCGTACCGCCGCCGTGCATCAGGGCGTTCTCGATCAGGGTCGCCAACACCTGGGCCATGGCGCCGGGAGTGCCCACCGCCTCGAGCCCGGTCTTCCCGGAGCGGACCAGTGCTCGTCCCTCACCGCGGTAGGCCGGTTTCCACTCCGCCATCTGCTGGGTGACGACCTCGTCCAGGTCGAAGCCGACGGCCGAGCCGGTGCGCGGGTCCCGGGAGTTGGTCAGGAGCCGTTCCACGACGTCGGTGAGCCGCTCCACCTGGGCCAGCGCGATGGTGGCCTCCTCCTTGACGGTGGCCTGTTCCTCCGGGTCGGGGGTGTCGGCGGTGGCGATGATCTCCTCGAGGCGCATGGAGAGCGCGGTGAGCGGGGTGCGTAGCTGGTGGGAGGCGTCCGCCGCGAGCCGGCGCTCGGCGGTCAGCATCCGGGCGATCCGCTCGGCGCTGGCGTCCAGCACGTCCGCGACCCGGTCCAACTCCGGTACGCCATAGCGTCGGTGCCGTGGGCGTGGGTCACCGGAGCCGAGCCGTTCCGCGGCCTCGGCCAGGTCGGTCAGTGGCGCGGCCACCCGGTGCGCCTGGCGTACGGCGAGGACCGCGGCGGCGCCGATGGCCAGCAGGGACACCGCGAAGATGATCAACAGGCTGCGGCCGACCTCCTCGTGCACCCGGTCCCGGGACTGGCGCACGGTGATGGTCTCGCCGTGTTCGCCCGTCTGCTGTGCCACGATGGCCTCGTCGGGGGGCACGGCGTCGCCGAGCAGGATCGGTTCCCGGCCCGGCAGGTCGATGCGGACGTACCGGTCGCTCTCCACCGTGTTCCGCATGCTCTCGGTGGTCACGCGCTCGCCGGCACGCATCCGGTTGTCCACCACGGACACCAGGCGTACGGCCTCGGAGCGGACGCTCTCCTCGACGCTCCCCTCTATCGTGCGGGCCTCCACGAGCACCAGCGAGGCGCCGAAGACGGCGATCACGACAAGGACCACGGCCAGGGTGGACTGAATGAGACGACGGCGCATACGGGCGGCGCTAGCTCTTCTCGAACCGGAATCCGACACCGCGCACGGTGACGATGAAGCGTGGGTTGGCGGCGTCGTCCCCGAGCTTCTTACGCAGCCAGGAGATGTGCATGTCCAGCGTCTTGGTGGAGGACCACCAGGTGGTGTCCCAGACCTCCCGCATCAGCTGGTCCCGGGTGACCACCCGTCCGGCGTCCCGCACGAGCACCCGTAGCAGGTCGAACTCCTTGGCCGTCAGGTGCAGTTCCTCCTCTCCCATCCAGGCACGGTGCGACTCCGCGTCGATCCGCACGCCGTGCGTCGCCGGTGGGGGCGTCGGCTCCGCGGCGGCGCCGCGGCGCAGCAGGGCGCGCACCCGGGCGAGGAGTTCGGCCAGCCGGAAGGGCTTGGTGACGTAGTCGTCCGCGCCGGCGTCCAGGCCGACGACCGTGTCCACCTCGTCCGCGCGCGCGGTGAGGACCAGCACCGGGAACGTACGCCCGTCGTTCCGCAGTCGTCTACAGACCTCCAGGCCGTCCATGTCGGGCAGCCCGAGATCCAGCACGACCAGGTCGACGCCCTCCCGGAGGCCGGCCTCCAGCGCGCCGGGTCCGTCCTGGCGAACCTCCACCTCGTATCCCTCCCGGCGCAGGGCCCGGGTGAGGGGTTCGGAGATGGACGCGTCATCCTCGGCGAGCAGTACACGGGTCATGACCCGATGGTAGTCCGCACAGTACAGCGCGTGGATCGTCCCCGCCGGCGGCCGCCCTGGGCGGATCGCGGAGTGTCCGTGGAAAGCCCCCGGAGCCGCCGCGTGTTCGCCTGACCACAGAGAATCGTTGATGATATGCACACGTCACCTGGGAAACCTCGGCGGGACTCCGTGTTCACCTGTGATCTATGTCGCAGCCTCTCCCCGTCACCCCGTGCGTGGTCGTACGCTGGGCTCGCTCAGAGCACACGAGCGACAGGGACCCTTGGCCGCTGTACGACGCCGGGGTCCTTTTCCGTGCGGGTTTCCCATCCGCCGCACAACATCCCCATACCGGGCGCGCCCCGCGGTCTCGTACGCGCGTCCCGAGCCGATCAAGGAGCCACCACCATGGCGCCCAGCCTGTCGAAGGCTGCTACCGGGGACCCCGGGAACAGAACCTTCTTCGGCCACCCGAGCGGTCTGGCCACCCTCTTCCTGACCGAGATGTGGGAGCGCTTCAGCTTCTACGGCATGCGCGCACTGCTCGTGCTCTATCTGACCGCCGAGGTGGCGGACGGCGGTCTGGCCATGAAGGCCGCGACCGCGACCGCGTTGTACTCGGTCTACAACGCGACCGTGTACCTCCTGGCGCTCCCGGGCGGCTGGTTCGGGGACCGGCTCTGGGGACCGCGTAAGACGGTCGCGATCGCCGGCGGCATCATCATGACCGGGCACTTCCTGCTCGCGGTGCCGGTGGAGGCGTCCTTCTTCATCGGCCTGGTCTTCATCGCGGCCGGCTCCGGACTGCTGAAGTCCAACATCTCCACGATGGTCGGGCACCTCTACGACGGGCCGCAGGACCCGCGCCGGGACGGCGGCTTCACGATCTTCTACATGGGCATCAACATCGGTGCCTTCCTCGCCCCGCTGACCATCGGTACGGTCGGCCAGGAGGTCAACTGGCATCTCGGCTTCGCCATGGCGGGTGTCGGCATGGCGCTCGGCCTGCTGCAGTTCCTGCTCGGCACGAAGCACCTGAGCGCGAAGAGCAGCATGGTGCCCTCGCCGCTGTCCGCCGAGGAGCGGGCTAGGGCGTTCAAGTGGACCGCGGTCGGGGTGGCCGTCACCGCGGTCTTCTACGGCACGCTGGCGCTCGCGAACGCCTTCTCCATCGACTGGGTGCTGTGGCCGCTGTCCATCGCGGGCATCGTGCTGCCGGGCATGTACTTCGTGCGTATCCACCGGGATCCGGAGGTGACCGCGGAGGAGCACAGGAAGATGAACGGCTTCCTGTGGTTCTTCATCGCCGCCGCCATCTTCTGGATGATCTTCGACCAGTCCGGCTCGACGATGACGGTCTTCGCGAAGGACAGCACCTCCTCCACCCTCTTCGGGATGGACTTCCCGGAGAGCTGGTACCAGTCGCTCAACCCGCTCTACGTGATGGCGTTCGCGCCGATCGTCGCCATGATCTGGGTCAAGCTGCGCAGCCGTAATCCCTCGACCACGGTCAAGTTCGGCATGGGTCTGGTCGGTGTCGGCGCCTCGTTCGGGATCATGATGCTGGCCATGGCGGCGGCGTCCGGCGGCGAGCGGGTCACCCCGCTGTGGCTGGTGACGGCGTACCTCGTGCAGACGCTCGCGGAGTTGTGCCTGTCGCCCGTCGGGCTCTCGGTCTCCACCAAGCTGGCGCCGGAGAAGTACGCGAGCCAGGTGATGGGACTGTGGTTCCTGGCGGTGACGGCCGGCGACTGTGTCGCCGCCATCCAGCAACTGGTGCTGGGGGACGAGATCGTGGGCTCCGCCGCCTACTTCGGCAGCCAGGGGGCGATCGCGGTCGTGGCCGGTATCGCCTTCCTGATCTACCGGCGGAAGGTGATCCGGCTGATGGGCGACGTGCCCTGACACGTGGTGTCGGGCCCGCTGACAGGGCCCGACACGTCGTAACGCCCCGGGTTCGTCCTCACGAGCCCGGGGCGTGTCCGTACGGCAACCGTCAGGCGGGCGCGGCGAGTTCCGCCCAGACCGTCTTGCCGTTGCCCTCGGCGTGCCGCACGACGCCCCAGTCCAGGCACAGCCGCTGCACGATGAACATCCCGTGTCCCCCGGGACGGCCGGAGCGGTGCGGAGTGCGTGGCGCGGGCGCGCCGCCGCCCTGGTCGACCACCTCGAGCCGCAGCATCTTCGCGGTGCTGCCGATCCGCAGTTCGTCCGGGCCACTGGCGTGCAGGCAGGCGTTCGTCACCAGTTCGGAGACCACGAGCAGCGCGTCCTCGGCGGCTGCCCGCTGGTCCGCGGTGGCGGCCGGCAACCAGCCCCAGTCCCGCAGCGCCTGCCGTACGAAGTCCCGGGCGCGGGCCACCGCGCCGCTC
>NZ_LJGU01000108.1:92245-99739 GCF_001751245.1 Streptomyces oceani | reverse complement strand
GCGGCGGCATGGAGGCGGCGCTGCGGTTCCCCGGGGCTCCGGCACCGCCGCCGACCGAGCCGCCGGGTCAGCCGGGGCCGTCGGGTCAGCTGGGGCCAGCCGAGTGACAGTACGGCACGAGGTGGAGGTCGCAGATGCCTAGCCGCCTGGTCGATGTCACAGAGCGGCTGGACCTCATCGGTGCCCGGGACAGTGGCGGCTAGCGGCGCTGACGTCCACGGCGACCCTCATGCCCGACGGGTGCTGGAGGAGATGCTGGTGGGGTTCGCCGAGTACGGCTCGCCCCAGCTCGAGGTTCCTCGTGACTTTCGGCGGAGGGACGATGCCGTGATCCCTCACCGGGCCGAACTCGCCCAGGAAGAGATCGAGGAGCGGGACGGCTGTCGAGTGACCACCCCGCTCCGGGCGCGCTTCAGGGAGCGCAGTGACCGATCGCTACCGTGGCCGCGCCGCGCGCCGCCTTGGCCGGGTCCGTTCCCGGGGCGGTACCAGCTAGTACTCCGGCGTGGCGCGAGAGCGGCGAAGTGGTGAACGTGTTGACTTGAAGTTTGATTCAAGTAGCAGCCTGGTGGTCACCTACTCAGCCAGGAGGAAGCGATGAACGCCGTCACTGTGACCACCACTTCGACAACCACCGCCACCGACAGCCGGGCCACCACCCCAGCGAACGGGGACGCTCGTCCGACCCGGCTGGCCGTGCTCTACGGTAGCGTCCGCGAGGGCCGCTTCGGGCCGGTCATCGGCGACTGGTTCGTGCGGGAGGCGGAAGGCCACTCGGGCTTCGGCCAGGTCGACACCATCGACCTGGCGGACCACCAACTGCCCCAGGCCTTCCCCGACTTCGCCGCCGCGCCGCCCGCCGAGACGGCGCGGGTCCAGGACGGGTTGGCTCGCCGGCTGGCCGCCGCCGACGCCTTCGTCGTGGTCACCCCCGAGTACAACCACAGCTTCCCCGCCCCGTTGAAGAACACCATCGACTGGTTCCACGCCGAGTGGCAGGCCAAGCCGGTCGGTTTCGTGTCCTACGGCGGGATGAGCGGCGGGCTCCGCGCCGTCGAGCAACTGCGCCAGGTATTCGCCGAGTTGCACGCGGTCACCGTCCGGGACTCGCTCAGCTTCCACAACCCCTGGGGACGCTTCCAGGAGGACGGCCGCCCGGACGACCACGAGAAGGCCGCGGTGGCGGCCCGGGGCATGCTCGGCCAGCTCGACTGGTGGGCGACGGCGTTGCGCGAGGCCCGTACGAAGAGCCCGTACGCCGCCGCGATCGGCTGATGCCGGGGCCAGCGGGGCCAGCACACAGCCCATGACCCGCTGCCCGCACGTGAACTGCCCGGCTCGCCCCGACGTGGCGGGGCGAGCCGGGCAGCGGCCCGCGTTCGGCTGTTCCGGGCCCGGCTACTCCTTGACCTCGATACGATCCGCCGCCGGTGCCTCGAGCGGTTTCTCCTTCGAGGAGTTGTCCGTCAGATACGCCTCCAGCGCCGCCATGTCGTCCTCGCCGACCTGCGGGTTCTTCCCCTCGGCCAGAGTCGGGAAGCCGTCCCCGCCGCCGGCCAGGAAGCTGTTCATGGCGACCCGGTAGGTGGCGTCCGGATCGAGTGCCTCGCCGTTGATCCGTACGCTGTCCGCCACCACCCGGTCCGCACCGGACTTGGTCAGGTCGAGGGTGTACTCCACGCCCTCGGAGACCTGGAGGATCTTCGGGCTCTCGGCGTTGTCCCCGCTCACTTGCTCCCGTAGCACCTGGAGCAGTTGCTCGCCGGTCAGGTCGGCGAGGTTGACGGTGTTCGAGAACGGCTGCACGGAGAAGCCCTCCTCGTACGTCACCACGCCGTCGCCCTCGTCGCCGGACGCCTCGTGGGTGAGGTCGGCGCGGATGCCGCCGCTGTTCATCAGCGCCAGGTCGGTGTCCTCGTCCTGCTTCTTGCCGTCGGCCAGTTGGGCGTCCGCGATCAGGTCGCCCAGCGGTGTCTCGGGGACGTCTGAGCCGGCACCGGCGATGTCCTCCGCGATCCAGCCGATGGGCCGCTCAGCGACCGGTTCCGCCAACTTGCCCCAGCGCTCGATGAGTTTGGTCATGTCCTTGGCCTTGGGCTGCTCCCGGCTCACCACGTGGTTCGCCGCCGCCACCTCGGTGCGTACGACGTCCTTGGTGGCCCGGTCGTACGTCAGCGTGGTGTCCGTGTAGAGCGTGCCGAACGACGCGGCCGAGGTGACCGTGCGCGGCGTGCCCTCGGGGTCCGGGACGTTGCACGCGTACGCCTCGTGGGTGTGCCCGGTGACCAGTGCGTCCACCTTCGGGGTGGTCTTCTCGGCGATCGCCGAGACGGGACCGGAGATGCCGTCGCCCGGGCCGGGGCTGTCGCAGTCGTAGTTGTACGCGTCGCCGGCCGGCTTGCCGCCCTCGTGCACCAGCGCGACCACCGCGTTGACGCCCTTGCGCTCCAACTCCTCGGCGTACTTGTCGATCGTCTCGACCTCGTCGTGGAACTCCAGCCCCCTCACCGCGTCGTCCGCGACGAGATCGCCGGTGCCCTCCAGCGTGACGCCGATGAAGCCGACCTTCACCCCGCGCTGTTTCCAGACGTGGTACGGCTTCGTGATCGGCTCGCCGGTCCTCTTGTCCGTCACGTTCGCCGCGAGGTACGGGTAGTCGGCACCCTGGAACGTACGCCCCTCCTCGGCGCAGCCGTCCTCGGGGTGGCAGCCGCCCTTCTGAAGCCGCTCGAGCTCGGCACGTCCCTCGTCGAACTCGTGGTTACCGACGGAGGTGACGTCCAGCTCCAGCTTGTTCATCGCCTCGATGGTCGGCTCGTCGTGGAACAGACCGGACATCAGCGGGCTCGCCCCCACCATGTCGCCGGCCGCGGCGGTGACCGAGTACTCCTCGCCCTCCCGGGCCTCGCGCAGGCTGGACGCCAGGTACTCCACCCCGCCGGCCTTGACCTGCTTCGTGCTGCCGTCCGGCTGCCGCTCGGTCACCTCGCCGGCGGAGCCCTGCGGGGGTTCGAGGTTTCCGTGGAAGTCGTTGAAGGACAGCATCTGCACGTCTACCGTCCGACCGGTGGACCGGTCTGCTGACCGCTCGTGCGCGCTGGTCGTACGGCCCGAGGTGGACGCCGGGTCGCCCGCGTTGGCGGGGGTCGCGGCCGAGAGGAGGCCGACCGCGGTGGCCAACGCGGCGGCGGTGGTGGTGAGTCGAGCGGTCCGGCGTCTGCGCCCTGGGGCGCGCGCGGGGGCGCGTGTGGGGCGGGAAGTTACTGCCATGGCTCCTGTGGTCCCTCAAGTCCGGGGTCTGGTGGGGGTCGAGCGGAGGAAGCCTACGATCGACGCGCGTAGCGTGTCAGGGGGCGCGGTGTGAAGAGTCGGTCGTGCGCGCTTGGCCATCGGGTTGCGCCAGCGAGTGGTGCCAGTGCGGAGTGCCAGTTGGTCGTGACAGCGGGTCGTGCGGCTGGTTGTGCCGGCTGACCGGACAGCGGTCGGGAAGCGACGGGTCGACGGACCACCGCTCGCCGGGCGGCGGTTCGCCGGGGCGGCACGCTCGGTGGCGCGGGCTCCATTAGGCTCCCTGGCATGAGTGACGTGGTGGTTGCGGACGAGGTGTCCCCCCGGGACGTGCGGGAGACACAGGAACTGATCGACGCCGCCGCCCGGGTCGACGGGCAGCCGGCCGTCTCCGAACAGGGGCGGTTGCAGCTGCGCGGCGGACGCCGGACGGGCGTACGGCACCTGCTGGTGCACAGCGGCGACCAACTGGTCGGCTACGCGCAGCTGGAGGACACCGACCCCGTCGAGGCGCCGGCCGGTGAACTGGTCGTGCACCCGGAGCACCGGGGCCGCGGACACGGCCGTCGGCTGGGGTTGGCGCTGCTGGACGCCTCGGGCAAGCGGCTGCGGCTGTGGGCGCACGGCGGCCACCCGGCGGCCAGACACCTGGCCCAGCAGCTGGGGTTGACGCTGTTCCGCGAGCTGCGTCAGCTACGCCGGCCGCTGGCCGGGCTGGAACTGGCCGAGCCGACGCCGCCGGACGGTGTGCGGGTGCGTACCTTCCGGCCGGGCGAGGACGACGCCCAGTGGCTGGAGCTGAACGCCGCCGCCTTCGCGCACCATCCGGAGCAGGGCGGACTCACCCAGCGGGACCTGGATGACCGCAAGGGCGAGCCCTGGTTCGATCCGAGTGGTTTCTTCCTGGCCGTGCGCGGGGAGCGGCTCGTCGGCTTCCACTGGACGAAGGTGCACAGCGCCGAGCAGTTGGGCGAGGTGTACGTCCTCGGCGTCGCGCCGGACGAGCAGGGCAGCGGACTGGGGCGGGCGCTGACCGCGCTCGGGCTGCGGCACCTGGCGCGGGACCGTGGGCTGCCGACGGCGATGCTGTACGTGGACGCGGACAACGTGGCGGCGGTGACGGTGTACGAGCGGCTCGGCTTCCGTACGCACGAGACGGACCTGATGTACCGCACCGAGACCTGAGCCGGCGGGCGTACGTGCGTGGGCCGGCGGGCGTACGGTGCGCGCGGGCCGGCGGGCGTACGGGNTCCGCCTTGGCCGTACAGCAGACGGTGCGCGCGGGCCGGCGGGCGTACGGGCCGGGCGGGGCCTCGTGCCGCCCCCGGACCGGGCTCGGCCCGGGGCGCGCGGCAAGCTGGTGCTCGACTCGTCGCCACGTCGACGTAACCGGTGATTCAACCGCGCTTGCGAAGATCGCGGAATGCAGCCAGCCACTCGCGCCCCGCACGCCGCGCTCGGTGTCACCGACGCGCGGAACAATGGGTTCATGAGTCAGCCCGCTGCACCGAACTCCCAGACCGTACAGCCGTCCGTCGGATCGATCGCGGCACACCGGCCGCAGGCCGTCCCCGGAGCCGGGGCGACGTTGGAGCCGGACCTGGCGCCCGACCTGGACGCGGACCCGGACACCTACGAGGAGGGCCAGGAGCCGGACGCCGCCGAGTCGGACCTGCCGCAGGGCCGCTTCCTGGACCGCGAACGCAGCTGGCTGGCGTTCAACGAGCGGGTCCTCGAGCTGGCCGAGGACCCGGAGACCCCGCTGCTGGAGCGGGCCAGCTTCCTGGCCATCTTCGCCAGCAACCTGGACGAGTTCTTCATGGTGCGGGTCGCCGGCCTGAAGCGGCGGATAGCCACCGGCGTCGCGACCCGCTCCGCCTCCGGGCTGCAGCCCCGGGAGGTACTCGAGCTGATCTGGAACCGCTCCCGGGAGCTGATGGCGCGGCACGCCGCCTGCTTCCAGCAGGACGTCGCGCCCGCCCTCGCCGACGAGGGGCTGCGGCTGATCCGCTGGCCGGAGCTGAGCGAGAAGGAGCAGGCCCGCCTGTTCACCCTCTTCCGCCAGCAGATCTACCCGGTGCTGACGCCGCTCGCGGTCGATCCGGCGCACCCCTTCCCGTACATCTCCGGGCTGTCGCTGAACCTCGCCGTGGTCGTGCGGAACCCGGTCAGCGGCGCCACCCACTTCGCGCGGGTGAAGGTGCCGCCGCTGCTCGCCCGCTTCCTGGAGGCGTCCCCGCAGCGGTACGTCCCGCTGGAGGACGTGATAGCCGCGCACCTGGAGGAGCTGTTCCCCGGCATGGAGGTGCTGGCGCACCACATGTTCCGGGTCACGCGGAACGAGGACCTGGAGGTCGAGGAGGACGACACGGAGAACCTCCTTCAGGCGCTGGAGAAGGAACTCATGCGCCGCCGGTTCGGTCCGCCCGTACGCCTCGAGGTCGAGGAGTCCATCGACCCGTACGTCCTGGACCTGCTGGTGCGGGAGCTGAAGGTGAGCGACGCCGAGGTGTATCCGCTGCCCGGCCCGCTGGACCTCACCGGACTCACCGGTATCGCCAGCGCGATGGACCGGCCGGACCTGAAGTACCGCAAGTTCGTCGCAGGCACGCACCGTGACCTGGCGGAGGTGGAGTCCGCCTCGGCCCCGGACGTCTTCGCGGCGCTACGAGACCGGGACGTCCTGCTGCACCACCCGTACGACTCCTTCTCCACCTCCGTACAGGCGTTCCTGGAGCAGGCGGCGGCGGACCCGGACGTGCTGGCGATCAAGCAGACGCTCTACCGGACGTCCGGGGACAGCCCGATCGTCGACGCGCTGATCGACGCCGCCGAGTCGGGCAAGCAGGTGCTCGTCCTGGTGGAGCTGAAGGCCCGGTTCGACGAGCAGGCCAACATCAGGTGGGCTCGGAAGCTCGAGGAGTCCGGCTGCCACGTGGTCTACGGACTGGTGGGGCTGAAGACGCACTGCAAGCTGTCCCTGGTGGTCCGCCAGGAGGGCGACACGCTGCGCCGGTACGCGCACGTCGGCACGGGCAACTACCACCCGAAGACCGCCCGACTGTACGAGGATCTCGGTTTGCTCACCGCCGACCAGCAGGTCGGCGCGGACCTGTCCGACCTGTTCAACCGGCTCAGCGGCTACTCCCGCCGGGCCACCTACCGGCGGCTGCTGGTGGCGCCGAGGTCCCTGCGGGACGGGCTGGTCTCGCGGGTGCACAAGGAGATCGCCAACCACCGAGCGGGCCAGCCGGCAGGCATCCGGATCAAGGTCAACTCGATGGTCGACGAGGCTGTCGTCGACGCGCTCTACCGCGCCTCCCGGGCCGGGGTGCCGGTGGACGTCTGGGTGCGGGGCATCTGCACGCTGCGCCCGGGTCTGCCCGGGCTGAGCGAGAACATACGGGTGCGCAGCGTGCTGGGCCGGTTCCTCGAGCACTCCCGGGTCTTCGCCTTCGAGAACGCCGGCGAACCGGAGGTGTGGCTGGGCAGCGCCGACATGATGCACCGCAACCTGGACCGGCGTATCGAAGCGCTGGTGCGGGTGGCCGACCCGGCCCACCGCGCCTCGCTCACCCGACTGTTGGAACGCGGCACCTCGGACACGACCGCCTCCTGGCACCTCGACTCGGAGGGCGACTGGACACGCGTCGCGCACGACGCGGAGGGCCGACCACTGCGGAACATACAGGAAATGCTGATCGACGCCCGGAGGCGCCGACGTGTGCCAGCTACGTGACCTGAGCCCATCACCTGACCTGACTCCCTCATCTGGCCTGACTCCGTCACCGGATCTGACCCTGCCGCGCGACCCCTCCCGACAGCTCGCTCGCCCGCCGATCGTCCCGCTGCTCGCGGGGGCACGGCCGTGGGAGGGGGAGTGATGGGACAACGGGGGGAACCGGTCGCCGAGCGTGCCTCGGCGACGAGTGCCGGCGCCCGAGGCGCCGTGCGCGTCGGCGAGGCGCTGGGACCGTACCTGCACACCGAGGCCGCCGAACTCCTGCGTGCGCTGCGGGTACACGCCGAGAGCGCCGGCAGCGCCGAGTCGGCGACCGAGACGGCGGCGGCCGTACGCCAGCTGCGGGGCGCCGCCGGACGGCTCGGCGGCGCGCTGCACGCCTACCGCCCGCTGGTCGACACCGCCTGGGCGGACCAGCTGCGCGCCGAACTCGGCTGGCTGTCCGACACGCTGTCCCGGGAGTA
>NZ_LJGU01000108.1:84735-90651 GCF_001751245.1 Streptomyces oceani | reverse complement strand
GCAGGGGTGAGGCGCGGCCGCTCGGACCGGCGGACTGGCTCGTACGGGCGCCGGGCCGAGCCCGTACGAGAAACGGGGCGCGTCAGGCCAGCGGGCCGTGGCGTGGGGCGAGCGCGTCCCAGCGCACCGTGACCTCACCCTGGCGCCAGCGTCGCGGTCCGTCGATCACCGGCCAGTCCGCGCGCAGCCGCCGCACGGCGTGCGTCCAGCGCTGCCGCGCGCCGAAAGCGCCGTACGGCGCGGCGCCCGCCCAGGCCAGGTCGAAGTCCCGCAGGAAGGCGTACACCGGCTCGCCCGGCACGTTGCGATGGATGAGGGCCTTGGGCAGCCGCGGCGCCAGTTCGGACGGCTGTCCCAGGTCGGCCAGCCGGGCGGCGAAGCTGACCGTACGCGGACCCTCCGGCCCGAGGGCGACCCATACATGCCGCCGCCCGACCTCGTCACACGTGCCCTCCACCAGCAGCCCGTCCGCCGCCAGCCGCCCCCGCAACCGCTCCCACGCCGGCGGCACCTCGTGCTCGGCGTACTGCCGCAGCACGTTCGCCGCCCGGATGACCAGCGGGGCTCGAGGCAGCGGTACCTCGAAGCCGCCGCGCACGAACCTCAGGCCGGGCTGGTCCCGTTCGTACGGCCGCGCCGCCGCGACCCGGGCCGGATCGATCTCCACGCCCGTGACCCGGACGTCCGCCCGGACGCCACGCAACCGACGAAGCAGCTCCACCGTCGTCCAGGGGGCGGCGCCGTAACCCAGATCGACGACCGCCGGCGGTTCGTCCGCGCGCCGCAGCGCCGGGCCGTGCGTGGCGGCGAGCCAGCGGTCCACGCGGCGAAGCCGGTTCGGGTTGGTCGTGCCCCGGGTGATGGTGTCTTTTATGTGCTCGGTTCGCCTCCGGGCGCTCGTACCCGGTGTCGACTGGTTGTGCTCGGTTCGCCTCCGGGCGCTCGTACCCGGTGTCGACACTCCTCGACGCTGCACTCGCTCGCACACTCGCTCACTTGGTCTCGTCACTTTCAACACCGGCGCGCCCTTCGGCTCACTCGCGGTACCCGCAGAACCCTAGGCGGGGAGGCGAGCGAACCCAGGAGGCGACCGGACTGTCGGGATGGGGGCTGTATCCACAGCACCCGGGATGGTGGGGACCGGCAAGGTACGTAACGATCGGGCAAAAGCGAAATGGTGGCAGCCCCGTCGGTGTTGTGGACGGTGTCCCGACGCCAAGGAGGCACCGAACCCGTGACTCAGCAGGTCCCCCGGCTCGGCATCCTGAAAGCACGCGGTCGTGGTCTGTCGGCGGCGGCCCTACGCGCCGCGCGCGGGGCGCGTCGCGTCGCCATGCTCAGCGTGCACACCTCACCCCTGCACCAGCCCGGCACCGGCGACGCCGGTGGCATGAACGTCTACATCGTGGAGCTGGCCAAGCAGCTCGCCACGGCCGGCGTCGAGGTGGAGATCTTCACCCGCGCGACGACCGGCGCGCTCGCCCCCAGTGTCGAGATCGCGCCCGGCGTGCTGGTCCGGCACATCGAGGCGGGACCGTACGAGGGGCTGGCCAAGGAGGAGCTGCCCGCGCAGCTGTGCGCCTTCACCCACGGCGTGATGCAGGCATGGGCGGGCCACCGGCCCGGCTACTACGACCTCGTGCACTCGCACTACTGGCTCTCCGGCCACGTCGGGTGGCTGGCCGCCGAGCGCTGGGGCGTGCCGCTCGTACACACCATGCACACCATGGCCAAGGTGAAGAACGCCGCGCTGGCCGAGGGCGACACCCCGGAACCGGCCGCGCGGGTCATCGGCGAGACCCAGATCGTACGAGCCGCCGACCGGCTGATCGCGAACACCGCGGAGGAGGCGGACGAGCTGCTGCACCACTACGACGCGGAACCAGCCACCACCGCCATCGTGCACCCGGGCGTCAACCTGGAGCGCTTCCAGCCCGCCGACGGCCGCGCCGCCGCCCGGGACCGGCTGGGCCTGCCGCAGGGGGCGCTGATCCCGCTGTTCGCCGGTCGGATACAGCCACTGAAGGCACCAGACCTGCTGCTGCGGGCGGTCGCCGAACTCGTACGGGACGACCCCGGGCTGCGCGGCAGGCTGCTGGTGCCGATCGTCGGCGGCCCGAGCGGCAGCGGCCAGGCCAAGCCGGAGGGCCTGCAGAAGCTGGCCGCCCGGCTGGGCATCAGCGAACTCGTACGCTTCCGGCCGCCGGTCGGGCAGGAGGAGCTGGCGGACTGGTACCGGGCGGCGAGTGTCCTGGTCATGCCGTCCTACAGCGAGTCCTTCGGCCTGGTCGCGGTGGAGGCACAGGCCAGCGGCACCCCGGTGATCGCCTCCTCGGTGGGCGGGCTGCCGGTGGCCGTGCGCGACGGTGTCAGTGGCTATCTGGTCGCGGGGCACGAGCCGGTCGCGTTCGCCCGTGCGTTGCGCCGGTTTGTGGACGACGGCGGCCGGGTGGAGCGGATGGGCGCCGAGGCCGTACGGCACGCGCGCGAGTTCGGCTGGGACAGCACCGCGACGCGCACCGCCGAGGTCTACACCGCCGCGCTGCGTGCCCGGGCCGGTCGCCTACGCTCGCTGCATGGCTGAGCCGAAGCAGGACGCCGCGTCCGCGTCAGAACCGTCGTCACCCGTGTCACCCTCATCCGATCCGACAGCCACTACGACGACCGTGCTCCGGCAGGCGCTCGAGGACGCCGGCCTGGAGTGGGAGAGCCCGTCCGTGGGCAGCTTCGTGGTCACCCTGCCCGGCACCCGGAAGCTGTCCACCACCTGTTCGCTGGTGGTGGGACGGCACTCGCTGTCCGTGAACGCCTTCGTGGTGCGCTGCCCGGACGAGAACCACGCCGCGGTGCATCGCTGGCTGCTCGAACGGAACACCCGGCTGTACGGCGTGGGTTACGCCATCGACCAGCACGGCGACATCTACCTGGTCGGCCGGCTCCCGCTGGCCGCCGTCACCTTGGAGGCCGTCGACCAGCTGCTGGGCGCCGTACTGGAGAACGCCGACGGTTCGTTCAACACGCTGCTCGAGATGGGCTTCGCGAGCGCGATCCGCAAGGAGTACGCGTGGCGGACGGCGCGGGGCGAGTCGACCCGCAACCTCGCGGCGTTCAAGCACCTCACCGGCGAGGCGGGGGCGGACGGCACCGTGGAGGGCTGAGGCTCAGCCGCCGGCCTCGGAGCTCGGCCGGGCGTCGGCACGGTCCGGCTGGTCGCCGTCCGGCTCGGTGTCGTACGCCGGTCGCGCGGGCAGCGTACGCGACAGCAGTCCGTATCCCAGCGCCGCCACGGTGCCCAGCACCGCGGAGACGGCCCAGAGCGTGTCCGCCCCGAAACGGTCGATGACACCGCCGCCCAACAGCGGGGCCAGCAGCGCGGCCAGCGACCAGGACAGCGTGTGGACCCCCTGGTAGCGCCCGCGCCCGTGCGCCGGGGAGAGGCGTACGACCAGGCCCATCTGGGTGGGGGCGTTGATCATCTCGCCGAGCGTCCACACGCACACCGCCAGCACGTGGAACGCCACCGAGCCGGCGAAGGCGTGCAGACCGAAGCCGTACCCGGTCAGCAGCGCGGAGACCACCAGCGGCCGTGCCGGGTGCCGTCGCTCGATGAACCGGGTCAGCGGGAGTTGCAAGAGCACGATCAGCACCCCGTTCAAGGCGATCACCAGACCGAAGTCCGAGCTGGAGAAGCCCTCCAGACCCATGGACACCGGCAGCGCCACGAACGCCTGCTGGATGAGCAGCGCGATGACGAGGTTGAGTCCCACCACGACCATGAAGCGCCCGTCCCGCAGCACCCGCCACAGCGAGACCGACGGGCTCGCCTCATACGTCCCACCCGCCTCGTGCGCGGGTGCGCCGGGTCGCGCGTCCGGATGATCGGTCCCCGGGCGGGACTCCGGCAGCTTGGCGTAGACGACGAGGGCACAGGCCAACACCATCACCGCCTCACCGAGGAAGAGCAGTCGGTAGCTGTACTGCGCCAGCAGCCCGGCCGCGGTGGAGGAGACCGCGAAACCCATGTTGATGGCCCAGTAGTTGAGCGAGAACGCCCGCACCCGGTCCGCGGCCGGCACGATGTCCGCGATCATCGCCTGTACGGCCGGGCGGGAGGCGTTGGTGGCCATGCCGACCGTCCAGGCCAGCACCGCGATGGCCACCGGATGAGTCACGAAGCCCAGGGCCGCCACCGAGACCGCCGTCGAGGACTGGGCGATCAGCAGCGTCGGCCGCCGGCCCAGCCGGTCCGCCAGCACTCCGGCGCCCACGGAGGAGACGACGCCGCCGAGCCCGTAGAGCGCGCCGATCAGCCCGGCGTACGAGGCGGAGTAGCCCCGCTCGACGGTGAGGTACAGCGCCAGGAAGGTGGCGACGAACGCACCGAGCCGGTTGACCAGGGTGCTCGTCCACAACCACCAGAACTGGCGCGGCAGTCCGGACACGCTGTCGGTGAACGCGCGCCGCGGACTGGCTTTGGACATGCGTGCTGACCCCTTGCGTGCGGGACGACTTGCGTACGGGACGGCGCGACACCGTGGGCGAACGGCGCGTCGTGCGCGAGCTCGTACGCTACGCAGCCGGGCGGGGCGCCTCCAACGAATTGACGGAGACCGTCAACCCGGTGCCCACGGGTGGCCGGGCGAGAGCCGCCCTGTCCGGAGCCGGTGACGCCGGTTCGTCTAGTCTCGGGGCCATGGCCGACGCACCGTACAAGCTGATCCTGCTCCGCCACGGCGAGAGCGAGTGGAACGCGAAGAACCTGTTCACCGGCTGGGTGGACGTCAACCTCACCACCAAGGGCGAGAAGGAGGCGGTCCGAGGCGGCGAGCTGCTGAAGGACGCCGGCCTCCTCCCCGACGTCGTGCACACCTCGGTCCAGCGGCGGGCCATCCGCACCGCGAACCTCGCGCTGGACGCCGCCGACCGGCACTGGATCCCCGTGCGCCGCAGCTGGCGGCTGAACGAGCGGCACTACGGCGCCCTGCAGGGCAAGGACAAGGCGCAGACCCGGGCGGAGTACGGCGAGGAGCAGTTCATGCTCTGGCGCCGGTCGTACGACACCCCGCCGCCGGAACTCGCCGACGACTCCGAGTGGTCACAGAGCGCCGATCCGCGCTACGCCGACATCCCGAGCGAGCTGCGTCCGCGCACCGAGTGCCTGAAGGACGTCGTGACCCGGATGCTGCCGTACTGGTACGACGGCATCCTGCCGGACCTGCAGGTGCGCCGCACCGTGTTGGTCGCCGCGCACGGCAACTCGCTGCGGGCGCTGGTCAAGCACCTGGACGGGATCTCGGACGCGGACATCGCCGGGCTCAACATCCCCACCGGCATCCCGCTGGCGTACGAGCTGGACGCGGACTTCCGCCCGAGCACGCCCGGCGGCACCTACCTCGACCCGGAGACCGCGCGGGCGGCGATCGAGGCGGTCAAGCAGCAGGGCAAGAAGTAACACGGGCGGAGCACGAGGGCCGGCCCGGCGCCCGAGTCCGGGCCGGCGTACGGGACCCCGCTTTCCGCTCGCCGCGCCAGGCGGCCGGAGGCGGGGGCGGGAGCCGCGTCAGCGGCAGCTTCCCCCGCAGGAGCACGGACCGCCGGACTGGCAGCCGCAGCGGCAGTCCGGCCCGCATCCGCACGCGCCGAGCAACGGCAATCGCGGCCGGTCCTCCAGGTCCTCGGGGAACGGCGACCGGTTCGGGACGTCGGGCATGATGGGCCTCCTTCTCAGCGGGCGACCGTACGGTCGACGGCGTACCTGGCTGACGTACGTCTGATACGCCGGCGGGGTGCGTCGAGCGGATACTGACGGCGCGCATGGACGCGTACGCGTACGTCCAGTGCACGGCGCCGGCCGGCGGGCCGGCAACGGCGCACGGACAGCGCATGGAGGCACCCGGCCGCAGCAGCGCACCGCGC
>NZ_LJGU01000108.1:72826-84121 GCF_001751245.1 Streptomyces oceani | reverse complement strand
CCCCTCGGCCCTGCGGGCCCGGGCCGCCGCTCCGGGCCCCGGCCGCTGGGCCATCGGGCCGCTTGGCCGTCCCGTCAGGCGCTCTCGACCGGTGCCGTGCCGTCGTAGGCGGCGGCCGTCTCGTCCAGCTCGTCGGCGTAGTCACCGGTCACCAGATAGACCACCCGGCGGGCGACCGAGACCGCGTGGTCGGCGAACCGCTCGTAGTAACGGCCCAGCAGTGTCACGTCCACGGCCGTCTCGATGCCGTGCTGCCAGCGGTCGTCCATCAGGTGCTGGAAGAGCGTCCGGTGCAGGTCGTCCATCTTGTCGTCGTCCTGCTCCAACTGCAGCGCCAGATCGACGTCCTTGGTGATGATCACCTCGCCGGTCTTCGCCATCAGCCGCTGCGCGAGCTGACCCATCTCCAGCAGGGTGGCCTGCAGGTCCCGGGGCACCGGGGATGCGGGGAAGCGCAGCCGGGCCACCTTCGCGACATGCTGCGCGAGGTCGCCGGAACGCTCCAGGTCCGCGCTCATCCGCAGGGAGGTGACGACGATCCGCAGGTCCGTGGCCACCGGCTGCTGCCGGGCCAGCAACTGGATCGCCCGGGTCTCCAGGTCGCGCTGTAGGTCGTCCACCTTCTCGTCCGCCGCGATCACGCTCTCGGCGAGCTTCAGGTCCGCGTCCAGCATCGCCGTCGTGGCGCGCCCGATCGCGGAGCCGACGAGCCGGGCCATCTCCACCAGACTGTCGCTGATGGAGTCCAGCTCCTCGTGGTACGCGTCCCGCATGCGTCTCCTTCCCTCGCGTGGCGTATGCCCCGCACCGCGATTGCCTTCGTATTGCGTGCGAACAGTCCGTGGTAACCGTGGTCGAGCGGGGTCGTCAGACGGCGTCCCACATGTTCCCACGGTGGGTGTCCAATGCGTCCGCTGCCGGCTTCCCAAGTGAATCAGCTCCTACACAGAGGTGAACTCTGGGGGACGACTGTTCGAGACGGGCCAGGAAGCACTGGGGCAGCGTCTCGGATGCCGCATAGCCTGGACACATGGACGTGAATGCGGCCGTCGCCGCAGTAGCCGCGGTCGCCGGTGTGTGCACCGGAGTGGTCGCGATGCTGGCGTTCCGCTGGAGCGAGCGCGAGCAGGTCCGTCCAACCCGTACGTCGCTGCATTCCGAGGTGGCTCTGCCACCCGGCGTCGACACCGTGCTCTCCGTGCTGCGCTCCTCGGCCGTGGTGCTGGACGAGTCGGACGCCGTGGTGAAGGCCAGCTCAGCCGCGTACGCCCTGGGACTCGTACGCGGCGGGAAGCTCACCGTGGAGCCGATGCTCGGCATGGCCCGGGACACCCGGAGGGATGGCGAGATCCGGCAGGTCGAGCTGGACCTGCCACGCCGGGGTACCGGCCGGGGCGACGCCCTGGCGGTCTCCGCGCGGGTCGCCCCGCTCGGCTCACGGCTGGTGCTCGTGCTGGTCGAGGACATGACGGAGGCGCGCCGGATAGAGGCGGTGCGCCGGGACTTCGTCGCGAACGTCAGCCACGAGCTGAAGACGCCCGCCGGCGCGCTCTCACTGTTGTCCGAGACGGTGATCGACGCCGCCGACGACCCGGAGGCCGTGGTGCGCTTCGCCGGCCGTATGCAGAACGAGGCGACCCGGCTGACCAGCCTCGTACAGGAACTCATCGACCTCTCCCGGGTGCAGAACGACGACCCGCTGGAGGACTCCGAGGCCGTCGCGGTGGCCGGACTGGTGGACGAGGCGATCGACCGGTGCAGCCAGACCGCGAGCAATAAGCAGATCACCCTGGCCGCCGCCGGTACCGAGGACCTGCACGTGTGGGGGAACCGCGGGCAGCTCGCGGCGGCCCTCGGGAACCTCGTGGAGAACGCCGTGAACTACTCGCCGGCGCGCACCAGGGTGGGCATAGCCGGTCGGCGTACGCCCGCACCCGGCGGCGACCTGATCGAGATCGCGGTGACCGACCAGGGCATCGGCATCTCGTCGATGGACAAGGAACGCGTCTTCGAGCGCTTCTACCGCGTCGACCCGGCACGCTCGCGCGCGACGGGCGGTACGGGACTGGGCCTCGCCATAGTCAAGCACGTGGCGGCGTCGCACGGCGGCGAGGTCACCGTATGGAGCGTCGAGGGCGAGGGCTCCACCTTCACCCTGCGGCTGCCGGAGGCGGGCAGGGCACGCGAGAAGGCCGAGGCGAACCGGCGCGGCCGGGACAGCCTGAGCGGCGCGCTGTGGGAGCCCGCCGCGTTCGGCGCGGAGGACGGCTTCGGCGAGGAGAACGGCGACCGTGCCGGTCCCGCTGTTGACCGCGCCCGGCCCTCCGACGAGTCCCGTCAGTCACCAGAGTCTTCCCGGTCCCCCAAGTCCACTGTTGACCCCCCTGTTGAAAACTTCTCTGCCCCGGAGGTCCACCCGTGACCAGAGTGCTCGTCGTCGAGGACGAGGAATCGTTCAGCGACGCACTGTCGTACATGCTGCGCAAGGAAGGCTTCGAGGTCGCCATCGCGGCCACCGGGCCGGAAGGGCTGGACGAGTTCGAGCGAAACGGCGCCGACCTGGTGCTGCTCGACCTGATGCTGCCGGGCCTGCCGGGCACGGAGGTGTGCCGTCAGCTACGCGGTCGGTCCAACGTCCCGGTCATCATGGTGACCGCCAAGGACAGCGAGATCGACAAGGTGGTCGGGCTGGAGATAGGGGCCGACGACTACGTCACCAAGCCCTTCTCCTCCCGTGAACTGGTCGCCCGGGTGCGTGCCGTCATGCGCCGGCGCGGCGAGTCCACCCCGGAGGAGGTGAGCCCGGCCGCCCTGGAGGTCGGGCCGGTGCGGATGGACGTGGACCGGCACGTGGTCACCGTGTCCGGCGAGAAGGTCGACCTGCCGCTCAAGGAGTTCGACCTGCTGGAGATGCTGCTGCGGAACGCCGGCCGGGTACTGACCCGGATGCAACTGATCGACCGGGTGTGGGGCGCCGACTACGTCGGTGACACGAAGACCCTGGACGTACACGTCAAACGGTTGCGGGCGAAGATCGAGCCCGACCCCGGCGCGCCCCGTTTCCTGGTGACGGTGCGTGGCCTCGGCTACAAGTTCGAACCCTGACCGACGAGTCGTCGACGGCTTCCCGGTCGGGGAGCACGTCCGCGCCGACGGCGTGACGCCTACTCAGCGCCGTCGGCGCTGTGGGTACAGCCGTCGGCGCTGTCCGTGCTCCTGCCGCCCTCAGTCCTGGGGACTCTGCGTGGGGCTGCCGGTCGGCTGCTGGGTGTTCGCCGGGCCGGTCTCGGTGGCCTCCGGCGTCGTAGCGCCCTCGGTCTGCTCGCCCTCGGTCTGCTCGCCCTCGGTCTGCTCGCCCTCGGCACCGGGGCTCTCCGGGGTGGACTCGGTCGGCGCCTCGGAGGGCGTGGGTGCGGCGCTTGGGCCGAACTCCCGGTAATTGTCGGCTGTCGCGAGCACCACCGTGGCGCGCATCTCGATCTTGCCGGTGGAGCTGAGGTCGAAGCTGACCCGCTGGGCCTCGCCGGGCTGCAGCTTCCGGTCGGCCTCCGCGATCACCGCGGAGGCGTTGCCCTTGCCGCCGATCGCCAGGTGGCCGTGGGCCGGCACGGTCAGCTTCTGCTCGCCCTTCGCGGGGCTCAGCTCCACCTTGAGCCCGGTGTTGCCCACCCGGATGTCCTTGAGCTGCTGCGGCTCGCTGTCGGAGTTGAAGATTCGCGCGGTCAGCGTCGCCGGCCCCTCGCCTCCCTTGGGGACGATGAAGTTGACGGCCTGGATCTGGATGTCGTCGACGGCTGTCGCGGCACTGTCCGGCTTGATCTGCAGGGTCTGGGCGTTGTTCCCGGTGCCACAGGCGCTGAGGGAGACTACGGCGAGCGCGATGGCGGTGGCGGCGAGAGTGCCGCGTCGAAGGCTGCTGCTCACGGCGGCGGCATCTCCTTGGACGAGCTTTGGCGGCCGAACGGCGTGCCCGGTCGCGGACGATGGTGAACTGCTAGCGGATCAGGCTACCGACCCGGGCCACGCGTTGGCGCACCCACCCCTCGTAGGTCTCGTGAGTGTCACGGTGGTTGGGCGAACCAGCCGTACGACTCAGCAGCCTCGCTCGTCCGGTATGGCGAAACGTTTGATTGCGGATAAGAATCCGGCGGGGAAGTCCGACGGAATACTGATCAACGTCAACGGCGCTTGTCGTCGCTTGTCGGCGCTTATCGACGGACTGATCAATTACCCGGAACGGCCGGAGCGGCCGCTTCATAGAGTGCGACAAAACGGACAAAACGCTCGACAAACCAAGATTTACTTTGTCATTGCCGAGGTGATATGCGGCCTCCGTGGACTGCTTCCGACCTGCGAATACCTCGATCGGCCAGGCTTTCGCAGCACGACATAGGCTTCCTTGTCAAGCCCCGAAATGTGGCCTGACCTGCGAAAACGCCATTCAGTACGCCCTGTGTCCGTGTTAGGATGGATAGCCACGGAAGGGGTACCTGACACATGACGTTCAAGGTTGGCGACACCGTGGTCTATCCCCATCACGGGGCCGCGCTGATCGAGGCTATCGAAACTCGCCAGATCAAAGGCGTGGACATGACCTACTTGGTTCTGAAGGTCGCGCAAGGCGACTTGACGGTGCGCGTCCCCGCGGACAACGCGGAGATCGTGGGCGTGCGAGATGTGGTGGGCACGGACGGACTGGACAGAGTCTTCGAGGTGCTGCGCGCGCCATACGCCGAAGAGCCCACCAACTGGTCCCGTCGCTACAAGGCGAATCTGGAGAAGCTCGCCTCCGGCGACGTCATCAAGGTGGCCGAGGTCGTGCGTGACCTCTGGCGGCGGGAGCGTGAGCGTGGCCTGTCCGCCGGTGAGAAGCGCATGCTGGCCAAGGCTCGCCAGATCCTGGTGAGCGAGTTGGCCCTCGCGGAGAAGACAAACGAGGACAAGGCCGAGGCGCTGCTTGACGAGGTGCTCGCCTCCTGACCCTGCGACGGGCTTCCCCGTCGGACTGATCTGGTTCAGCTTCGCCACGCACGCGTGGGTGTCGCGGTCTCACCGCCATCTCTCCTCCTCGGCCTGGTCCTGGGGATCCTCGGTGGGGAAGTCGCGGTGCCCACGCGTCGTGGAACTTGCCGAACGACAAGATCGGCCCGTGTCGGCACGGGCCGCTTCGGTCCCGCCCGGCGTCGGGCGCGCTCGGTGTCGCGTCGTTTGGGCCGGTTCGGCGTTGATCTCGTGTGTCCAGGTGGCGAGTGTCGTCCGGCGGCAGTCGGTCGCCACTCGGCAGTCTTGCCATGTCCCAATGCGGCGTGTGGGCGAGGGGTCGCTGAGTGTGTACGCCACTGGTCGTGCGGCGTCGTGGCCGTACGAGCGCCGCCGTGCGTGGGCTCGTCGTGCGGTCGCGGGCAGAACTCGGCCGTACGCGCCTTTCATGCCCAGCCCAGCGCTGCCGAGAGACGACTCGCCGGGATGCTCTACTGGTGTGCCGGGCCTCAGCGACTGACTTGATCGGATGTCACGGAAGGGGCCGATCAAGGCGTCGTGCCCGGCACTGCTGTGGCCATACCCACCTCGGCTGAGGAAACAAACCTGAACGTGCAATCAATGTCCTCCCACACGCCTCCCGACCCGCACCGCACCGCCGTGGTGATCCCCGCCGCCGGCCGGGGAGTTCGGCTCGGGCCCGGCACTCCGAAGGCCCTGCGCACCCTGAGCGGCACGCCCATCCTGGTGCACGCCGTACGCGCCATGGCCCGCGCCCGTACGGTCTCGCTCGTCGTGGTCGTCGCGCCGCCGGACGGTGTCGTCGACGTGCACACCCTGCTCGACGAACACCTGCTGGCGCAGACCCTGGAGGGGGTCGACCTCCTCGTCGTGCCGGGCGGCGCGAACCGCCAGGAATCCGTGCGTCGCGGCCTCGCCGCGCTGCCCGAGGACGTCCGGAGCGTCCTGGTGCACGACGCCGCCCGTCCGCTGGTGCCGGTCGACCTCGTGGACGCGGTGGCGGCGGCCGTACGGGCCGGTGAGGTGGCGGTCGTACCGGCGCTGCCGGTGCCGGACACCGTGAAACAGGTCGCGCCCGGTGAGCGGCCCGGTGCCCCGGAACCGGTGGTCGACACGCCGGAACGCTCCCGGCTGCGTGCCGTGCAGACCCCGCAGGGGTTCGAGCGCGAGACCCTGCTGAAGGCACATGAGCAGCAGCACGACCCGGCCGGCACCCAGGGCACCCACGGCCCGGACGACCCCGGTGCCACGGACGACGCGGGCCTCGTCGAACGGCTGGGTGCCCGGGTCGTGGTGGTGCCCGGGCACGAGGAGGCGTTCAAGGTGACCCGGCCGCTGGACCTGGTGCTGGCGGAGGCCGTACTCGCCCGTCGGAGGGCCAATGACGGATTCTGAGCAGCCGCAGCCGCAGCCGCAGCCGCAGCCGCAGCCGTACGAGCCGGCGGACCAGCCGCCGCCCGCGCTTCCGCTGGTCGGGGTCGGCACCGACGTGCACACCTTCGAGCGGGGTCGCCCGCTCTGGTGCGCGGGCCTGCTGTGGCCGGCTGAGGAGTACGGCCTCGCCGGCCACTCGGACGGTGACGTGGCGGCACACGCCGCCTGCGACGCGCTCTTCTCCGCCGCCGGACTCGGCGACCTGGGCGCGCACTTCGGCACCGGGCGCCCCGAGTGGTCCGGTGCCGCCGGCAGTGAACTGCTGGCCGCGGCGGCCCGGATCGTCCGTACGGAGGGTTTCCGGGTCGGGAACGTCGCGATCCAGGTCATCGGCGTACGCCCCAAGATCGGCAAGCGGCGGGCCGAAGCCCAGCGGGCCCTCTCCGAAGCGGTCGGCGCGCCGGTCTCCGTCTCCGGAACCACCACCGACGGTCTCGGCCTCACCGGTCGCGCGGAGGGACTGGCCGCCATCGCCACCGCGTTGCTCGTACGCCACCCGAAGGCCGGCTGAGCGGCGCTCGCGAGCGTGCTCGCGGACGGCCGGTCGCCAGGGCGAACCTTCGGACGGCCCGCGTGGGAAGGTGGCCAGGCGCGGGCACGGGCGGATAATCGCCGAGGGCCGAGAAGCCCGTACCACCGCTGTCCCGAACCGAGGAGCGCATCCCGTGCCAGTCACGCTTTCCGACCCTCTCAAGCAGATCCTCGACGGACCGGTCTTCGTCACCGTCGTCACCATCCAGCCCGACGGGGGCCCGCAAGCCTCGCCGGTCTGGGTACGCCGGGACGGCGAGGACCTGTTGATCTCCACGACCGTGGACCGCCGTAAGACCGCCAACCTCCGCCGGGACCCGCGGATCTCGGTCGTCGTGCAGCCGGCGGACGAGCCGTACCTCTACGCGGAGATCCGTGGCGAGGCCAGTCTCACCACCGAGGGCGGCCAGGACCTGATCAACGAGCTGGCCCGGAAGTACGTCGGCAAGGACTACGCCGAGTTCAACCCGGAGGCGCACCAGGACGCCGAGCGGGTGGTCGTACGGATCACGCCGCGCAAGGTCGTCGGCCGGCTCTGACCGTCGCGGCGCCGCCCGTCCGGCGCTGATCGCGCGCGGGCGGGCGAAACCGACCCGGCGTGCGGATTACGCTGTACCCGTGAATCTTCGCCTGTATGACACGAGCGCCCGGCAGATCCGTGACTTCACCCCGCTCACACCGGGCCGCGTCTCGATCTACCTGTGTGGTGCCACCGTGCAGGCGGCCCCGCACATCGGCCACATCAGGTCGGGCCTCAACTTCGACATCATGCGCCGCTGGTTGGCCTACCGCGGCTTCGCGGTGACCTTCGTCCGGAACGTCACCGACATCGATGACAAGATCATCGCGAAGTCCGCGGACCAGGGCCGCCCCTGGTGGGCGATCGGCTACGAGAACGAGCGCGCCTTCAACGACGCCTACGACGCGCTCGGTTGCCTCCCGCCGACCAACGAGCCCCGCGCCACCGGCCACATCCCCGAGATGATCGAGATGATGCGGGTCCTCATCGAGCGGGGGCACGCCTATCCCGCGGACGGCAACGTCTACTTCGACGTGCGTTCCTACGACGGCTATCTGCGGCTCTCCAACCAGGAGTTGGACAATCTCCGGCAGCCCGAGTCAGAGGGCGAGACCGGCAAGCGGGACCCACGCGACTTCGCCATGTGGAAGGCCGCGCGACCGGGCGAGCCGAGCTGGGACACGCCGTGGGGTCCCGGCCGGCCCGGTTGGCACCTGGAGTGCTCGGCGATGGCGCACAAGTACCTCGGCGCGGCCTTCGACATCCACGGCGGCGGCGTCGACCTGGTCTTCCCGCACCACGAGAACGAGATCGCCCAGTCCAGGGCGTACGGCGACGACTTCGCGGCCTACTGGGCGCACAACGCCTGGGTCACCATGAGCGGCGAGAAGATGAGCAAGTCGCTCGGCAACTCGCTGCTGGTCAGCGAGATGGTCAAGCACTGGCGGCCGATCGTGCTGCGCTACTACCTCGGCACCCCGCACTACCGCTCCACGATCGAGTACGGCGAGGAGTCGCTGCGCGAGGCCGACACCGCGTTCGCCCGGATCGAGGGCTTCCTGCGGCGGGTGGTGGAGCTGGTCGGCGAGGTCGAGCCGGCGGCCGCCGTGCCGACGGCGTTCGCCGAGGCGATGGACGAGGACCTGAGCGTCCCGCAGGCCCTCGCGGTCGTGCATACGACCGTCCGGCAGGGCAACTCCGCGCTGACGGCGGATGACAAGGACACGGCGGTGGCACGGTGCGCCGAGCTGCGGGCGATGCTGGGCGTGCTCGGCCTGGACCCGCTCGCCGAGCCCTGGGCCGGGGACACCGGCGCCGGCGGCCGTGGCGAGGAACTACGGGGTGTGGTCGACGCGCTGGTGTCGCTGGTGCTCGAGCAGCGGCAGGCGGCGCGGGCCCGTAAGGACTACGCCGCGGCCGACGCCATCCGGGACGAGTTGCAGCGCTCCGGGCTGGTCATCGAGGACACCCCGAGCGGTCCGCGCTGGGAACTGGGCGGCGGCGGACCGGCGTAGGGGAGACTCACGGCTGCCGGGGCCGCGGCTGGACGGGCAGCGGCTGTACGGCCGCGGGCGTACGGGCGGTGCGTACCGGTGCCGGCGTACGAAGCGGCCACCGCCCGTACCCTTGAAGGCGCCACATGTCAGTCAGGACCGGACGGGCGTCCGGCGTGGTCGTGCGTACGCGGCGGCGTCCGCGACGGACACGGCACAGTCAGCAGAGCAGAGGAATGGTGGCCCCATGGCCGGCAACAGCCAGCGCCCCAACCGGCGTACGTCCAACAAGAAGGGCGCGCAGGCCGGCAGCGGCGGCAAGCGTCGCCGCTCCCTGGAGGGGAAGGGCCCGACCCCGCCAGCCGAGATGCGTAAGGGCCACGCCAAACAGCGGGCGGCGGAGGCCCGGGCGCGGCGGGCGTCCGGGGCCGGCGGCCGGCCGGGTCAGCGGCAGCGTGCCGGCAAGGGCGGGACCAACGAGCTGGTGGTCGGGCGGAACTCCGTGCTGGAGGCGCTGCGGGAGGGCGTGCCGGCCAGCACGCTGTACGTACAGCAGTTCATCGACAACNGTACGAAGCGGCCACCGCCCGTACCCTTGAAGGCGCCACATGTCAGTCAGGACCGGACGGGCGTCCGGCGTGGTCGTGCGTACGCGGCGGCGTCCGCGACGGACACGGCACAGTCAGCAGAGCAGAGGAATGGTGGCCCCATGGCCGGCAACAGCCAGCGCCCCAACCGGCGTACGTCCAACAAGAAGGGCGCGCAGGCCGGCAGCGGCGGCAAGCGTCGCCGCTCCCTGGAGGGGAAGGGCCCGACCCCGCCAGCCGAGATGCGTAAGGGCCACGCCAAACAGCGGGCGGCGGAGGCCCGGGCGCGGCGGGCGTCCGGGGCCGGCGGCCGGCCGGGTCAGCGGCAGCGTGCCGGCAAGGGCGGGACCAACGAGCTGGTGGTCGGGCGGAACTCCGTGCTGGAGGCGCTGCGGGAGGGCGTGCCGGCCAGCACGCTGTACGTACAGCAGTTCATCGACAACGACGACCGGGTGCGGGAGTCCCTCCGGCTCACCAGCGAACGGGGCGGCATCCACCTCATGGAGGCGCCGCGTCCCGAGCTGGACCGGATGACCAGCGGCCTGAACCACCAGGGCGTGGTGCTGCAGATCCCGCCGTACGACTACGCGCATCCGGAGGACCTCACCGGCGTCGCCTTCGACGTGGGCGAGGACCCGCTGATCGTCGCGCTGGACGGGGTGACCGATCCGCGCAACCTCGGCGCCGTCGTCCGTTCCACGGCGGCCTTCGGCGGGCACGGCGTGGTCATCCCGGAGCGGCGGGCGGCTGGCATGACGGCGGGGGCGTGGAAGACCTCGGCGGGCGCGGCGGCGCGCGTGCCGGTCGCCCGCGCCACCAACATGACGCGGGCGCTGCAGACCTACCAGAAGGCCGGGCTGATGGTGGTGGGGCTGGCCGCGGACGGTGAGATGGCGCTGCACGACCTGGACGCGCTCGAGGGACCGGCGGTGGTGGTGGTCGGCTCGGAGGGCCGGGGGCTGTCCCGGCTGGTGGGCGAGACCTGTGACCTGCGGGTGCGCATTCCGATGCCGGGTGGCGCGGAGTCGCTCAACGCGGGGGTGGCGGCCGGCGTCGTGCTGTACGAGGCGGCCCGCCGGCGTCGGTGAGCCGGGAGGCTGTGGGCTGTCACGGGGGTGGCAGCCGAGCCGGCGCCCCGAGCGGTCGCCGTACGCGCGCTCGGATGGCCGTACGACCCTTGACGGACCCCTGACACATCGGACCGGTCAAGGCAGTGTCCTACGGGTCCGTCACTCGGTTAGAGGAGTGTGGACACCAGAACATCCCGCACACCGGACTCCGGAATCGGCCCAGGAGCAGCCTCCGGAGGCACCCCGCCGGGATTCACCGAGGACGCGTCCGTACTGAGTACGGTCAGGGTGCCGAGCGATCCCGCGCAGGTCGTCGTGAACCACGTGAGTTTCCGGGTGGAACTCCCCACCCCGGCACCCCGCAACCGGCTTCTCGACGCGGCCAGCCGCTCGTACGCCGACGCGCGGGCGGGAAACAGCGGAGGGCGGCCGGCGAGCACCGGCGCGAGCGTGCGCAGACGCCGGCCGCCGCTGGTGTGGAGCGGCCACATCGGCCCGGAGGACACCGGCGCGCGCCGGCTGTTGCGTGCGGCGCGCACGCCCGTGGTCGAGCGGGAGGGGCTGGACGGACCGGAGGAGCTGGACCAGCCGCAGCGGGACGTCGCCACCCAGACGCTCCCACGTGTGATCGAGCGCGCCCCCGGTGCCGCCGGCCCGCC
>NZ_LJGU01000108.1:46906-72239 GCF_001751245.1 Streptomyces oceani | reverse complement strand
ACGGCCAGCCGCGCGCCGGCGGCCCGTACGGGGAGCCGGACACGGGCGGTCCGTACGAAGCCCGGGGGGCCGAACAGGGCGACCCTGACTCAGGGGCGCGGAGCCGGGTGTCCGGGCGCCGGGGCGGCGCCGGGCGGGGGAAGTCCACCCGGCACGCCTACTATCCGGGCCGGCGGATGAGCCTCGGGGTGGTGCTGCTGCCGTTGCGCGTCTTCCTCGGCTTCATCTCGATCTACGCGGGGATGGGTAAGCTGTGCGATCCCGTGTACTTCGACGGCGGCGACCGTGGCTCCATGGTGACCTGGCTGCGCTCGCTGGAGCCGTGGGCCGTCGCCACCCCGCTGCACGACTTCGCGCTGGGGCATCCCGTCGGTGCCGGACTCACGGTCGCCTTCCTCCAGGTGATCATCGGGGTGCTCACCGTCTGCGGACTGTGGCAGCGACTCGCGGCCGGCACCGGCGCGGTGGTGTCCGCGGCGCTGCTGGTGACCGTGAGCTGGCACACCGTGCCGGCGTACGACGCCCCCGACATCGTCTACCTCGCCGCCTGGAGCCCGCTGATCATCGCGGGCGCCCCCGTCTACTCGATGGACGCCAGGCTGGCCGGCGAGGCATGGCGGCGGCTCGGCCCGCGCGTCGAACTGTGGGACCTGCGGCGCCGGGTGCTGCGTCGGGGCACCGCGCTGGCGACGGTGGTCGTGGGCTCCGCCCTGCTGGTGGGAGCGCTGTTGGGCGGCGCCGTGCGCTCGACTCAGACCGTGACGGTGCCCGACCCCGGCGAGCCGCCGCGGAACGAGTTGCCGGGCTCGCCGCTGCCGCGGGAGCCCGGCGCTCGGAACGGCCCGACCGGCCCGGGCCCGGACGGCACTCGGCAGAACCAGCGGGACCCTCGCCCGTCCGCGTCCAGCAGCTCCGGGCCGGCCGGCGCGGAGGAGCGGTCGTCGCCGGGCCAGCGGGAGACCGTACCGGCACCGCAGCCCTCCGCCCCCACCACCTCCGCCGGCCCGGAGGCACCAGCGCGACCCAGCGGGGGGAGCACCACCGCCGGGGACGGTACGACCGGCGCCGCGGCCACCGGGGGACCGCGCCGCGCCGCCAGCGGGGCACCCGACGGCAGCGGTGGCGGGGGCACCGGGGGTGGCGGCAGCACCTCGGGTTCGGGCGGCACCTCGGGCGGCCGGGAGGGCGGCAACGCCCTGGGTGGCCTGCTGGGTTGACGGGTGTACGGGAGGTACGGGGCGTGGCCCGGCTCCGGTGGGACGGCCACCGGCCGTACCGTCGGCTGACGCGGCGGTCCGGCGAACCCGGGCCGGCCGAACCCGGATCAGCCGCGCCCGAGTTCCTTCGCCGCCTCGGTCAGGTCCTTCGCGGTGTCGATGGCCCGCCAGTACGCGCCCTGCGGCAACGGGAAACCGGCCAGCCGCCGTTCGCGGGCCAGCCGGGGGAACGCCGTACGCTCGTGGTCGCCGCGGTCCGGAAGCAGCCCGGCGAAGTCGGCGGCGAAGGCGTACACCCCGGCGTTGATGAGGTAGGGCGAGGGCGGTGCCTCGATGAAGTCCAGGACATGGCCGAACTCGTCGGTCTCCACCGCCCCCCAGGGGATGCGTGGGCGGGCCAGCGCGAGGGTCGCGGTGGCGCCGCGTTCGGTGTGGAACTCGGCCAGCTCACGGAGCGAGAAGCGGGTCCAGATGTCGCCGTTGGTGGCGTACCACGCCTCGTCGGGGCGCGGCAGAGAGGCGGCGGCGAACTTCAACGCGCCACCCCTGCCCAGTGGTTCCGGCTCGATCACGGTGTGGGCCCGTAGCGGAAGGTCCGCCTCGCTGAGCCAGTCCTCCAGCACCCGGGCGAGATGACCGCAGGAGATGACGGCGTCGGTGACGCCCTCGGCCGCCAGCCAGGCCAGTTGGTGACCGATGATGGGCATGCCCGTGCCGGGGATCTCGACCATCGGCTTGGGACGGTCGTCGGTGTACGGCCGCAGCCGTGAACCCTGCCCGCCGGCCAGGATCACGGCCTGGCTGGGATGCGCCGGGGTCTGCGCCTGCTGCTCGGGAGCGTCACGGGTCATGACGGGACTCTACGTGGCGCTGCTCGCGCCGCGGCCGGCGGCTTGCGCTGCCCCACGAGCCCGTATGAGGCCCGCACGAGGCGCCCGCCCGAGCCCCGTACGGGCTCAGCCGGACTGCGCCACCCCGCTGGCGAACGAGGTGTCGCATACCGGGCGGGCGAAGGACTGCGCGCGGTGCGCGGCGCCGTACTTCTCGACGGCCGCGCGCCCCAACGACGTGGCGAGGGAGGCGCAGTGCTTCGCGAGCGAGGGCTTCCGCCGCATCTCCTGCTGGAGCTCGGTGAGCGCGACGCCCGGGTCCTGCTCGCGCAGCGTCTCGAGCAGCCGCTCCCGGAGCCGGTCCTGCGGCGACGCGGACTCCGCGCCCTCCGTGGCGCGGGGCCGCTCGCCGGCGCTGCCGGAGTCCGTGGCGGAGGTGAGGGCCCGCGTGTCGGCGGGCGGGCTCCCCCACGGCACGCGGGCCACCGCGAGCGTCCCGGAGAGCACCAGGACGACCGGGAGTACGAGGGCGAGGGAGCGGCCGATGCGGCGGACTGCTTGGTTCACACAGGGGATGGTAGCGAGCGGTGACGACAGAGCAACATACGGTCACTCGGTCGAGTGGTGGTAGCCCCACGCCGTTCGACCCCGCCGTACGGAACGGCGCACGGGCCGGCGGCCGTGCCAACGAAGTGGGGCCGCGTCCCCGGGAGTTCCCCGGACGCGGCCCCACTCGTACGAAACCCGCGGGGATCCGTACGAAGCCCCCGCGTGAGCGGGCAAGACGGGTCAGTCGCTGAGCCGCTCGCCGCTCGACGTGGCGAACACGTGGGTCTCGCCCGCACGCGGCACGACGTGGATCGTGGAGCCCTTCTCCGGCACCTCACGGCCGCTGACCCGGATCACCAGGTCCTTCTCGCCGCCGCCGATCTCCGCACTGCCGAAGACGTAGCCGTCCGCGCCGAGTTCCTCCACGACGTCCACGTGGACGGCCAGCCCCGCGTGCTCGTCCTTGGACTTGCTCGCCTTCTCGTCCTTGTCGAGCTTCCCGCCGCCGTCGCCGTTGACGATGTCGAAGTGCTCGGGGCGGCAGCCGACCGTGACCGTGGTGTCGCCCTTGTCGCTGGCACCGGACAGCGCCTCCCGCTCGACCGGCACGACACTGTTGCCGAACTTCACGCCGCCGTCCGTGATCGGCACCTCCACCAGGTTCATGGCGGGGGAGCCGATGAAGCCCGCGACGAAGAGGTTCTTCGGCTTGTCGTACATCCGGCGGGGCGAGTCGACCTGCTGCAGCAGCCCGTCCTTCAGCACGGCCACCCGATCGCCCATGGTCATGGCCTCGACCTGGTCGTGCGTGACGTACACGGTGGTGATGCCCAGCCGCCGCTGGAGGCTCGCGATCTGCGTACGCGTCTGGACGCGGAGCTTGGCGTCCAGGTTCGACAGCGGCTCGTCCATCAGGAAGACCTGCGGCTCCCGGACGATGGCGCGGCCCATCGCGACACGCTGCCGCTGACCGCCGGAGAGTGCCTTCGGCTTGCGGTCCAGGTAGCCCTGGAGGTCGAGGATCTTGGCGGCGTCCTCGACCTTCTGCCGGATCTCGGACTTGTTCACGCCCGCGATCTTGAGGGCGAAGCCCATGTTGTCCGCGACGGTCATGTGCGGGTACAGCGCGTAGTTCTGGAACACCATGGCGATGTCCCGGTCCTTCGGCGGAAGGTGGGTGACGTCACGCTCACCGATGCGGATGCTGCCCTGGTCGACGTCCTCCAGCCCCGCGAGCATCCGGAGGGAGGTGGACTTGCCGCAGCCGGACGGGCCGACGAGGACGAGGAACTCGCCGTCCTCGATGTCGATGTCGAGCTGGTCGACGGCGGGGTCTTTCGCGCCCGGGTAGATCCGGGTCGCCGAGTCATAGGTGACCGTGGCCATGTTGTCTCCTTCACCGGCAGGTACGTGCCGGACGATCCGTCGTAAAGGGTTTGTGGTCCTGTCGTCAGGACATTGAAGGGGACGTTAACCCGGGCGCGAGGCTTTTGTCAGTACCTCGCGTACGGAAAACCCCCGGTCGTCACGGTGCTCCGGGCGGGTACACTGCTCGGGCGCGCCGGCTTAGCTCAGTTGGTCAGAGCATCTGTCTTGTAAACAGAAGGTCGTCGGTTCGAATCCGACAGTCGGCTCCATGCAGACCAATGGCTCCCCTGATCAACAGGGGAGCCGCTCGGTCGTGGTGGGAGCCAAGCGACCGTCACGCCGCAATGCGCTTCGGCTGTCAGACCCCGGCCGTACGGTGAGCGCATGGATCGTCCACCACCCGGTATCGCCGTGACGCAGCGCATGTACGAGTTGCGCAAGGCGGGCCTCACCATGCCCGAGGTCGCCCGCCTCGTGAGTGCCGAGGGATACACCCTGCCTGGGGGCCGACACTCCAGTGCTGAGCCGCCCCGACGGAAGAGCGACCGGTACGGCCGTTGAACGGTCCCGAGTCCCCGGATGTTCACTGTCGGGAGCCGGGTTCCTGAACAATCCTTCGCGCCCTGGGATGAGAGGACTGCTCCTACCCGGCTGCGCTGCTCACCCGCGCTCCGTCTCGGAGTGGTCCCTGGCCGCCGGCTGGTCGGTCGATCCGAGAGAGGGAGGCGTCATGCTGTTCTGGTTCCTGGTCGTCGTGACGGCGGCTGTGGCGATCGTGTACGGCTACCGTCGTTGGCAACACCGGAAACGCCTCGTCCAGTCGTTGCACGAGGCCGTGCGACGGGGGGACCTCCGCGAGGTGCGGGACCGCGTCGAATCTGACCACAGCCTGCTCCACGGGACGGACACGTACGGCGATACGGCGCTCCACCACGCCTACCGGGACGAACGGTTCGACATGGCAGATCTACTCCTTGAACTCGGTGCCGAACCGTCGCTGACCAACAACAGGCGTGAGAGCCCCGAGCGGATCTTCGCCGCGCTCCGGCACGGGACCGCGCGGAGGTTGTTCGATGAAGCCGCTGCCAGCGATCACCCGCAGGTCGGCCAGTTCGGTGTGGATGAGCCGGACGCGTTGGGATGGACCGCACTGCATCTCGCGTATTACCACGGTCACGAGGACGCTGCCGAGCGGCTCATCGCCCTCGGCGCGGACGCGGACGTCCGGAACACGTACGGCCTCAAGCCACACCGTATGAGGGAGCTGGCCAAGACCGAGTCGCGGCTCCTGGAATTGGCCGCACTTCTGCGCCACGACTACACGGGGTCCGCCTCCTGGACCGACCCCGAAACCGCGAGCCGGCACTGCAGGTGGCTTCGGAATCAGCAGCACGCCATGTACAGCCTGGCGCTGTGGCGTGCCGTGAAACAGTCCGTCCCGAGAACCCGCAGTCTGCTTGGGGTGGCCATCCGGCTCGGCGTCGCGGAGTCGCTACCCGTGATGGCGTCGCTGTTGCATGACTTCGGGAACAAGAGGATCGCCACGGACTACCTGAACTGCGGAGCCACCGAGCTGGAAAGGGCCGCGAAAGGGTGGGCGTTGGCCCACGGATACACCGTGACCTACTCGAACGGTGTGTCCGGGGCCCGTTGGGGCTCGGCGTAAAGCGGCCTCTGGTTCGTCGGTGTTCCTCTCGGAGGCTCGCGCCTCCTGGGCGTGGCTCTGCCCGGGGCGGCTCCTCATGGCCCAGCGAACGGGAGATGCGTGGGAGAAACGTGTGAGAACGGCACCCCCGCGCTATCCCGCGGTGCTCGGTCGTAGGCATCGTCGACCGTCCCTGACCCGCCACGGGGCTCTGGCGTAGGCGGGCGAACGTTCGTGGTGCCGGCCCCGCGCAGTCTCGCCCTGGCCGTCGCCACGAACGGTCCCCTTCCGCAACGAACGTCGGAAGGGGACCGCGAGGGTTGGCTCCCGCTCCCATGCCGGGGCGCGGGAGCCGAGTGGCCGAGTGGCCAACTGGTCAGGTGGTCAGGCCCCGGTCGGTCAGCCGTTGACCAGACCCATGTACTTGTCCCAGTCCCAGTTCGGGCCCGGGTCGGTGTGGTCGTTGCCCGGCACCTCGCTGTGCCCGACGATGTGCTCCCGGTCCTTCGGGATGCCGTGCGTGTCGGCCAGGTGCTTCGTCAGCGCGGCGCTGGCCTGGTACATCGAGTCGGTGAACCAGGAGGGGTCGTCGACGTAGCCCTCGTGCTCGATGCCCAGCGAGGAGCTGTTGGCGTCCCGGGCGTGCCAGGCGGTGTCGCCGTCCCGCACCATCTGGGTGACCTCACCGTCCGAGGAGCGGATCACGTAGTGCGCGCTGACCTGCGCCTCGGGGTTCTGGAACCAGCTGATGCTGCCGGCGTACGAGCCCTGCGTGACGTGGATGACCACCTGGGAGATGTCCGCCGACCGGCCCGCGGTGTAGTTGGACTCGCTCGCCGGGACCCACAGGGCCGGCGGGTAGTCCTCGCTCTTCGTACCGACCTCGCCGACCTTGGCGTACTTGCCGCGGTCCGGGGAGACCCGCTGCGCCTCGGTGCGTACGGAGCCCTCGCCCTTCGGGTTGGCGCGTACGCCCTCGCCCAGGATCTCGTACGCGTTGTCCGCGTAGAGCTTGGCCAACTGCGGGCTGCTGGCGCCGGCGTAACGGGCGACCGCAGAATACCAGTTGGCGGGGTCCTCGCGCTCGGTGGCGGTCAGCCCGAGGGCGTCCGCGTGGGCACGGAGGACGGCGGCGCCGCCCTGGATGTTGACGGAGTCCTCGTTCTTGAGGTCCTTGACCGACTCCCCGGTGAGCTTCGCGGCCTTCTCCAGGCTCTGCCGGTCCGGGTTGCTGACCAGGTGCATGACGCCGTAGCCGTTGTCCTGGCTCGGCTTGCCGTTGTGCCCGTCCAGGTGGGTCTCGCCGTAGCCGACCGCCACGAGGAGGTCACGCGGTACGTCGTACTCCGCGGCCGCCTCGCTGAACGCCTCGCCCATCGAGGGGCTCTCCTCGGGCGGGCTGGCGGTCGCCGGTTGCATCGTGAAGGCGATCGCGGCGGCCACACCCGCGCTGCCGGCGGCCACCAGGCCGCGGCGCCAGGTCTTTCCGCGCACTGCGCTGCTCATACTCGTCCTCGCAACTCCCGGCGCGTCGTGGGGGGATGGAGAAGCCAGGTCCCTGTGGGAGGCGCGCGCGCCGGTGCGGCCCGTCCAGGGGCTGACGCTCAGACGGCCGTTGGCGTGCTGCGCTGGTTGGTGGCACCGGCCTCGGGGCAGGAACCTGTCATGCGCTCACTCGCCTGGAGGGGCGTGGGGGCCCGCAGTTCGGCGTGCTGTCCGACCGCCGGAAGCCAGCACAGCAAAACAGACAGAGTGTGTACACGACAACCCCATTGCCGTCATCCGTCCCGCACGTCAGCTTCACCCGTGGACGGTGCGCGCGGCGCGGTAAAGGCACGGCGCGGCGTGGCTCGAGGCTAGGTCCTGTCCGGCGGATCATGACGCGGTGGGCCGCTCAACGCTGACGTAGGGCGAAAGCTGACGAAGTGCTGGCGTCGCCGCCGTGAGCACTATTGACCTCAAGTGCGCTTGAAGTACGAGGCTCGGCGTCGATCACACCACATAGTTGGGGGTTTCCCATGACGACCGTGCGAGGGCTCGAAGAGACTGGCCCGTCGGGCGGCGAGGATGAGGTCGCGGAGGTCGTGGCGCGCTACGAGGCTGCGTTCAATGAGAACAGTGCCGGGGCGATGAACGCCCTCTTCTCGTCAGACACAGTCTTTGTCAACTTCAGCGGTACTTTGGTGTTCGGCGCTGACCACCTGTACCAGGCGCAATCCTTCGTCTTCGCTGAGGGCGGTCCCTTGGCCGACATCACGGTGAGCTACACCATCGAGAACATCGCCTTCCTCACGCCCGAGGTCGCCGTGGCTC
The DNA here is from genome assembly GCF_001751245.1 of Streptomyces oceani. GTDB lineage: Bacteria > Actinomycetota > Actinomycetes > Streptomycetales > Streptomycetaceae > Streptomyces > Streptomyces oceani. Next base: position 64,317 of record NZ_LJGU01000108.1, on the reverse strand, counting down.
ATGCTCGCCAGAGGTCTGTCGGATCCGAGGGTCAGGAGGGGGACGCCAGTGATCCCATGGAAGGCATCTTGATGATGACACTGATGCGGGACGCTGCTGGACAGTGGCGCATCCGCATGGCTCAGAACACACCAGTTATCGCGCCGTAGGGGAATTGAAGCTGGCGTGATCAGCAGGGCCAGCGGGCGGCCTCCCCCTTCACCAGCGAGGTGGATCTTGCAGGTCAGGCCGCCCCGGAAGCGTCCGAGTCCCTCGTCGGGGCGGTGCTGCCGGGGCATGAGTCTTTTCCCGGCTACCCGGGGAGGCTTCTTGCTGGCCCCGGTGACGTGCTGGTGGGCGCGGCACGAGGTGGAATCCACGCTCACCATGGACCAGTCGATGCGGGCCCTCGGCATCGGCGTCGGCCAGGACGGCCGCGAAGATCTCGTCCCACGTGCCGTCCGCCGACCAGCGCCGGTGCCGTTCGTACACGGTCCTCCACGGCCCGAAACGCGCAGGCAGATCCCGCCAGGGCACTCCGGTGCGTTGTCGGTAGACGATCCCGTTGATGATCCTGCGGTGGCTGGCCCAACGGCCGCCGCGCTGCCCGAACATGGGCAGATGCGGCTTCAGCCGGGCCCATTCCTCGTTCGTGAGTCCCTGCCCCATGACCATGCCAACGGCCCGACTCCGAGACCGTCACAAGATCCGCCGGACAGGACCTAGTCCCAACCGCGCCCGGAGCGGCCCCGCTTCACCTCGGACCGCTGCTTCTTCTCCCGCAGCCGCCGCTCGTTGAGCCCACGCGGCTTCGGTTTCCGCCGACGCGGCGCCGGGGGTGGGGCCGTGGCCTCGGCGAGCAGGGCGGCCATCCGCTCGGCCGCCGCCTCCCGGTTACGCCACTGCGAGCGGTGCTCCGAGGCTCGTACGACCAGTACGCCATCGGTCAGCCGGCCGCGGAGCCGGTCCCGCGCGCGGTCCTTCCACTGCTGCGGGAGCGCCGTCGTCCGCTCCAGGTCGAAACGCAACTCGACGGCGGTGTCCGTGGTGTTGACGTGCTGTCCGCCGGGGCCCGAGGAGCGCGTGAAGCGCCAGCGCAGCTCGGCCTCCGGGAGGGAGACCGATCCGCGGATCACAGGTGGCTCGGACATGTGTCCATTGTCCCTTGTGTCGCCCGCGACGTCACGGGGATTTCGGGTACGTGCGGGGGTGCGCCGTACGGGCTCGTCGCTCCGGGTGCCGGGGTGCGCGGGAGCCGCGGGAAGTCGGTGAAGAACGCCCGGGAAGCTGGAACCGCCCTCGGATCGAGTGCGTTGAGCAGAGTGAGAGGGTGAAGGTTCCGAACCACCCAGAGTCCACACAGAGAAGGGCAAACCCCATGGCTGTAAGCCTGTCCAAGGGCGGCAACGTCTCGCTCACCAAAGAGGCGCCAGGTCTGACGGCCGTCACGGTCGGCCTCGGCTGGGACGTTCGTAGCACCACGGGCACCGACTTCGACCTCGACGCGAGCGCCATCGCTGTCAACGCCCAGGGCAAGGTCTACTCCGACCAGCACTTCATCTTCTTCAACAACCGCGCCACGCAGGACCAGACCATCGTGCACACGGGTGACAACATCACCGGTGAGGGCGAGGGCGACGACGAGCAGATCAACGTCAACCTGCAGGGCCTGCCGGCGGACATCGACAAGATCGTCTTCCCGGTCTCGATCTACGACGCCGAGAGCCGCAGCCAGAACTTCGGCCAGGTGCGGAATGCCTTCATCCGTATCGTGAACCAGCAGGGCGGCACCGAGATCGCGCGTTACGACCTGAGCGAGGACGCCGCCACCGAGACCGCCATGGTCTTCGGCGAGCTGTACCGGAACGGCGCGGAGTGGAAGTTCCGTGCCGTCGGCCAGGGCTACGCCGCCGGTCTCACGGGCATCGCCCAGGACTTCGGCGTCAACGTCTGATCTGGTTCTCCCCGATCGGTCGGCGCTGAGCGCTGACCGGGGGTCGTGCCGGACGACGACCAGACGGCGGCGTCCCCTCCGAGGAGGGGACGCCGCCGTGCATGTGCGTACGCGTGCCCACGGGGCGCCGGGCGTAACGGTTCGTCGGTTGGCGTTCGCGGGTGTGGGGGGCGGCGGCAGTGGGAACGGCAAAGGTTGGCGGCCCACAGAAAATCATGTGATGCGCATCGATATGGTCGAGTTTGCGATATATGCAGCCAACGTCTGACACTTCGGCTCCGACCGGCATCGACCCGGCCGCACAGCGGACGGCGGGGCATCAGAGACAGGAAGTGGCGATGAACCACGCGGACCACGGCCCTGGTGGCAGCGGACCGACCGCCGGCCGCGTGCCTCCGGAGGGGCCCGACGCCAGCCGGGCGTCGGCTCCCGGCCCCGCGCTCCCCGTCGACGGTTTTACGGCGGCGCGTACGAGCACGCCACCACCGGCCGGCGCCCAGTCCGCCGGCGTCCAGCCCGACAGACCGCCCGACGAGTCAGCCGACGGCCAGCCCGACGCACAGCGCACACGCGAGCCGTGGGGACATCCGGCGGCACACCTCGATGTCGCGTCCGCGCTGCTCGTGCTCGACACCGGCGGCGTCGTCCTCGCCTGCTCCCCGGAGGCCGCCGAACTGCTGGACGTGCCGGCGGCGGACGTGGTCGACCGCCCGGTGGACGAGTTGTTCCACGAAGCGGAGGCGAGTGTCCAGCAGCAACTGGTGGCGGCCACCGAGCAGCGGGACGCCCGGTCCGCGGAGTTCGTCGTACGTCCCAGGCCGCGCGCGGCGTTGCCGGCACGGCACGGCCGCGAGGCGGGAAACTCCGAAGCCGGGAGCCCCGGAACCGCGAGCGCCGAGGCGGAGGACGCCGGCGGGGCCGGGACCGACGAGCTGTACTGCTGGCTCACCGCGCTGGAGGAGGCCGGCCGGTCCGCGTACGGGCGGCCGGATCCGGCATGGCCCGGAGAGCTGGAAGGGGGCGTCGGCACCGGCGCGCCCCCCGGATACGTCCTGCATCTCTTCGCCATCCACCCGTCCCAGCGCGGGCTGGAGGAGGAGGCCATGCTGCGGGCGCTCTTCACCCAGCACCGGCTCGGCCTGGTGGTGCACGACGCGCGACTGCGGGTGACCCGGAGCAACCTCACCGCGGGCTTCGACTTCGTGGGGGACAGCGTGCACTGCGACCCGCCGCAGCAGCTGAGCGCCTTCCTGCTTCCGGAGGACGCCGCCGCCATCGAGGTTGACATGCGCCGGGCCGTGGAGCGCCGCGAGCCACAGATCAACGTGCACCACCGGATCCGGCACCGGAAGACCCCGCACGTCGAACGGGTCGTGTCGCTGACGGTCCTGCCGCTGAACGGGCCAGAAGGCGGGACCCGCGGCGTGATGTGCGTGTACACCGAGGTCACCGACCAGGAGGGCTACGGCGACCAGCTGGCCACCATCAACACCGCCGCCAGGCGCCTCGGCACCTCACTCGACGTGCGGCAGTGCGCCGAGGAGCTGGCCGACGTGCTCGTGCCCGCCTTCGCGGACCTCGTCGCAGTCGACCTCACCGAGCGGGTCCGGGTCGGCGAGGAGCCGGCGCAGATCGCCCGCGGCACCTCGTTGACCAGGGTCGCGGTCGCCGCCGCCGGCGGCGAGTGGCCGACCGAGCTGTACGGAGTGGGCGAGACCGCGCGGCTGCGTACCCTGGAGAGCGACTACCTGCGTGGCTTCTCCGCCGCGGTGCCGGACTGGGAGGCTATGAGCGCCGCCTTCGCCGACGACGAGCAGCGCCGCCGCCTCTTCCTCCCGCACGGTGGCTCCTCCTTCATGATCGCGCCGCTGCACGCCCGCGGCCTGGTGCTCGGGGCCGTCAACCTGTGGCGTACGGGCGACCGGGCGCCGTTCGACGGACGGTCCGCGGAGACGGCCGACGAGGTCGTCAGCCGGGCCGCGCTCGCCATCGACAACGCGCGACGCTACACCCAGGAGCGGCGTACGGCCGAGGCGCTGCGCCGCAGCCTGGTGCCGCCGGACACCGTGGAGGCGCACGCGGCCGAGGCGGCGGGTGCGTACCTGCCCGCGGCCGGCCCGGACGGGGGCGGCGGGTCCTGGTTCGACGTCATCCCGCTGTCCGCGGCCCGGGTGGCCTTCGTGATCGGTGACACCATCGGGCAGGGCCTGGAAGCCACCGCGGCCACCGGGAGGTTGCGTACGGCGGTCCAGACGCTCTCCGATCTCGATCTGCCGCCGGAGGACCTGCTCGCACATCTCGACGACCTGGTGCTGCGGCTCGCGGCCGCCGACCCGTCCGGCACGGCGGCGCAGGTCGAGGGCGCCAGCTGCCTGTACGCGGTCTACGACCCGGCCAGCGACTCCTGCCAACTCGCGAGCGCCGGCCACCCGCCGCCGGTCGTGGTCCACCCGGACGGGACGACCAGCCTGGTGGACTGTGCGCCGGGATCGGCGCTCGGGGAGGGTCGTACGCCCTTCGAACCGGTACGGCTCGACCTGCCGGCGGGCAGCCTCCTGGTCCTCTACTCCGGCAACCTGAGCGCTGCCTCTTCGTCTGCTTCTGCCGGTGCCGCCTCCCACGCCGAGGACGCTGGCCGGGACAGCGAGGACGCCGCTGCCGCCGGCCGGCTCCGCCGGGAACTGCGTACGGCCGCCCGAGAGCACCGGGCGCCCGCCGAGGTCGGGCAGGCGGCGCTGGCGGCCCTCACCAGCGGGCCGGCCAGCGCTGACACCATCCTGCTGGTCACCAGGCTGCACGGACTGGCCCCCTCGGACACCAGCTCCTGGGAGTTCGTGGCCGAACCCTCGGTCGTCGCCGCGGCGCGGGACCGGGCCCTGGCGCAGCTCGGCGAGTGGGGACTGGACGACCTGGCGTTCAGCACGGAACTGATCGTCAGCGAACTCATGACCAACTCCGTCCGGTACGCCACCGGCCCGATCGGGCTGCGCCTGATCAGGGACAGCACCTCGCTCTACTGCGAGGTGTCCGACACGACCCAGGCCCAGCCGCATCTGCGGCGTGCCCGGCTGACCGACGAGGGCGGGCGGGGGCTGTACCTCATCCACCAGCTGACGCACCGCTGGGGCAGCCGCTACACGTACGACGGCAAGACGATCTGGACGCAGCAGTTGCTGTCCCACGCCAGCGGCTCGGAGGAAGCCGAGGGTTGAGGCACCACCCGCGGCGGGGCGGTACCGCGGTGCGGCGCACCACCCCATGGCGACTCCGCCGTGCGGTGACCGACACGGCCCGTGTCAGGATCGGCCCGTGCTGGACATCGGTTACTCCCTCTCGCCCCGCTTCCCGGACCCGCCGCAGACCGACTACCGGTCGGCGGACGTGCGCGCGCTGCGGCACGACCTCTTCTGCGGCGACGTCTATCTCGCCGACACCAGGGCGGACCGTGAGCTGTCCACCCGGTGGGGGTGGGTGCCGGTGCTCGACTTCGCCTGGGCGCTGTGCGACACGGTGGAGCGGATCGGTGGCACGGCGGCGTACGCCGAACTCGACTTCACCGAGAGCACCGACTGTCTGGTCTTCGAGCGGCGGGCGGGCGCCGCCGGTGACTTCCTGGTGGAGATCACCGCCGACTGGCAGTACACGGACGAGCCGCCGCTGACCTTTCGGCAGGGCATGCTGCGGCGGGAGTCCCGGGACTTCCTGCACGACCTGCTCGCCGATCTCGTCGACATGCACGAGGGGCTGGGCGACAACCCGTCGGTGCTGGGACTGTACGGCCGCTTCCCCCGGATCTGACCCGCACCCGCCGCACCGCGCCCGCCAGGGCGCCGGACGCCGTCAGTCCGCCACCCGGATGCCGAGCTGGGCGGCGAACGCCGGGGCCAGCTCCATCAGTTGGGTGGAACTCAGCACGGCCCCGGCCAGCCCGGCGACGCCGGAGGCGATGTCCAGCCCGGCGGTCTGGCGCAGGTCCACGTCCCGCATCCGTGCCCCGTCGAAGGTGGCCTGACGCAGCGTGCAGCCGTGGAACGCGACCCGCTCCAGCCGGGCGCCCGCGAAGTCCGGCTCCACCAGCACGCAGTTCTCGAAGAGCACGTCCTTCAGGACCGCCTGCCGCAGGTTGCCGAACTCCACCTTGCCGCCGCGCACCCGCACCCGGGTGAGGCGCGCGCCGTGCAACTGGACACCCCCGAGCCGGGCGTCCTCGAGCCGTACGTCCCGGATCTCCGCGCCCGCCAGTGAAGCGCCCACGCCCTGCACACCGAGCAGCTCGGAGTCGATCAGCCGGGAGTTGCCCAGCCGGGTCTCCGTCAGCACGCAGCGGTATATCCCGCAGTCCAGGAAGGTGCTGCCGGCGGCGTCCGCGCCGCTGAGGTCGAGGTCGGTGAAGGACACGCCGTCATGGTCGTCGTCCGGGGCGAGTGAGCCGCCCTCGAAGGCGCGCAACCGCGGCAGGCGGATCTGTGGTTCCTGGGGTGCGGGCACCCTCCGTACCCGGGATGCTGACATGGGCCCCAGGATGCACCCCGCCACTGACAGTCCGTCCTGGCGGTACGCGCCGGCCGGGAGCCGTACGGGTCCGCCGGCTGGCCCGCGTCGAGCGGCGGGGTGGCCGTACGGGACACAGACTGGCCAGCATGAGCGAATCCTCTGACCGGGCGGCCGCCCTGCGACTGCGGATCGGCCGCGAGGAGTTGCTGGTCCGCCAGCGCTACGAGACCGCGAGCATCGTCAACGACATCCTCATCGCGGTCTGGTTCATCGTCGGCAGCGTGATGTTCTTCTCGGCGGACTGGACCCGCACCGGCACCTGGTGCTTCCTGCTGGGCAGCGTGGAGCTGTTGATCCGGCCGGTGATCCGGCTCAGCCGGCACGTCCACCTGGGTCGCTTCCACAACCGCTACGCCCAGCATGACCGCAGCGACCGGAAAGACCGCAGCGACCGGAAAGACGGCAGCGACCCGCACGACGGTCGCGGAGGCTCTCCGACGGGGGACGAGTCGACGCAGGACTTCTGAGTCCGAGCCCGAGGTCGAGCCCCCAGGCCGAACCCGAGTCGGCCGCCGTGTGGCCGCCCCGCTTGCGCCGCTCAGTCCAGTCCTCGGTAACGCCCCTGGTAGTACGTCAGCGGTCCGCCGTCCGCGGTGTGCGGCAGCGCGGAGGACAGCACCCGGGCGATCACGAGCGTGTGGTCGCCGGCCGGCACGCGGCGTTCCGTACGGCACTCGACGACCGCCAGCGCGTCGTCCACCAGGGGCGCGCCGGACACCGGGCCGCGGGAGTGCGGCACCTCCTGGAAGAGCAGCCGGTCGCTCAGCCGGCCTTTCATGGCGAACCGGCCGGCGGTCTGGCGCTGGTCCCCGGCGAGCACGGCGGCCGCCCACAGCGGCTGGCGCTCCAGCAACTCGTCCATCCGGGAGCCGTCCCGGACGCTCACCAGCACCATGGGCGGTTCGAGGGACACGGACATGAAGGCGGTGGCGGTCATCCCGACGTCCTCGCCGTGCGGTCCCTCGTCCGGGTCGAACGCCGTCACCAGCACCACGCCCGCCGTGAGCCGCGCCATGGCGGCCTTGAACTCGTCCTCGCTCACCCCCTCAGCATGCGGGATGGGGGCGGAAGTCTCGGATCGTACTGCTTGTGACACATCAGGAACGCTACGGGGTCGGCGCGCGTTCTTGCATCGGGCCCGAGGACGAGATCCCGGGGGTGGCGGTCCTACGACCCGCGTCGCGGGGCGGGTGTGCGCGCGTACCATCCGGCGCTCGCGTGCCGGGGGAAGGAGGCCCCTTCCACGCTGTGCGGTCAATTATGCTCGCATGGTTGTGACTTGAGTCACGTCTGAGGTTCAGACTTGACCGTGTGTACCGAGCGTGCAGCTGACTGTGATTCAGTGGACATGCACATGCATGTGCGCGTGGGGTCTCGGCAGCCGCGGTCCCACCACGCGGAGTACGACGCTCAGGGGGAGGCGATGGAGACCGAGTCGGAGCCCTACGTCCGCCTCGCCAGCCTGCGGCGACTGCACGAGGTCGTGGGGCAGTTGAACACCGCGCGCAGCCTGGCGGACACGCTGCAGGCGATCGCTGACGGCGTGGTCGACGGGCTCGGCTTTCGGCTGTGTGTGATGAACCTCGTACGCGCCGACGGCGATCTCGTGGTCGCCGCCGTCGCCGGCAGCGACGCGGCCGAGGCGACCATGTCCGGTCGCGTGGGCTCCCGTGCCTCCTGGGAGCGACGGCTGACCATGGGCGAGCGGTGGGGAGAGCTCCGGTTCATCCCGCACAGCGAGGGCTGGGTGCTCGAGGGCGACGACGTGCCGCAGTGGCACGCCACCGCCTCCGTGACCGAGGACCCTGACCGATGGCACCCCGTCGACCGGCTCTTCGCCCCGCTGCACGCCGCGGACGGCGAACTGCTCGGCGTGATCTCCGTGGACCGCCCGGACAACGGCCGTCGCCCCGGCGCATGGCGTCGCGAGGCCCTGCAGATGTACGCCTCGCAGGCCGCCATCGCGCTCAGCAACGCCCGGCTGCGGGCCAACATGCAGCGCGCGCTGGTCCGGTTGGAGCGCGAGCAGCAGGCGCTGCGGTCCAGCGAGGAGAGTTTCCGGCAGGCTTTCGAGTACGCGCCGAGCGGCATGGCCGTCGCGGAGATGGGGGGCGACCAGCACGGCCGGCTGGTGCGTACGAACGACGCGCTGTGCCGGCTGCTGGGCCGTACGGCCTCGGCCATGCGGCGGTACTCCTTCTCCGACCTCGTGCACCCGGAGGACATCGGCACCCTGCTGCGCACCTCGGCCGAGGGAGGCCGCGCGGAGTTGCGGCTGACGCGTCGGGACGGCTCGTACGTCTGGGTCTCCCTGCGGAACTCCGTGGTGGCGGACACCGCGGACGGTCCGCTGTTCCTGCTCACCCATGTCGAGGACATCGAGGAACGCAAGCGACACGAGCTGCAGTTGGCACATCGCGCCAGCCACGACTCGCTGACCGGGCTGCCGAACAGCGCCGAGCTGCGTGCCCGTCTGACCAGCCGGCTGTGCGCCGGTGCCGGGCCGGTGTCGGCGCTCGGTGGCCCTGATGGCACTGGTGGCCTGGACGCCCTGGGCGAGGACTTCGACGGGTACGGCTTCCCCCCGGGCGAGGGTGCCGGCGGGGGTGCGGGCGTGGGCGTCGCGGCGCACGATCCGTATCACGTGCACGCCGTGCCCCCGCGGGGCGACGGTCCGGGCGAGAAGGGGCTCGCCGTGCTCTTCTGCGACCTGGACGGCTTCAAGTCGATCAACGACCGGTACGGCCACCACAGTGGGGACGAGGTGCTGATCGAGGTGGCCCGGCGGCTGACCGGGCTGGTCCGGGACAACGACACGGTGGCCCGGCTGGGCGGCGACGAGTTCGTCGTGCTGGCCGACGGAGTGGGTCCGATGGAGGCGCAGGACCTCGCGGTGCGCCTGCGGAACGCCATCATCCCGCCGATCCGGGTGGACGGCCGTACGGTACGGGTCGGCGCCAGCTTCGGCATCGGCTGGGCCGGCTGCGGGATGACCGCGGAGGAGGTGCTGGCGTCCGCGGACCAGCGCATGTACGTGGAGAAGCGCTCCCGTTCGAAGGGGCAGCGCCGGGCCGGTTGAGGGCTGCCCTGGGGCGTTCCGAGGGCTTCGAAGGAGGTTCGTCCGCTGCTCAGTTCGCGGTTGGCATAGGTGTCGTACCGGACGTGTAGGCTCGCCCGGATACCAGCCGTAGCAGGGGAGAGTGACCGGGGATGACCGCCGACAACAACGGCACGGGTGCGTCGCGGGACGACGATCCGTTCGCCTATCTGTACCGGCCCGAGGGCGGCGGTACGGACGGGGCGGGGTCGGCGTATCAGGCCGGTGCTTCGCGACGCTCGGCGAACCAGGTCCGCGCCGTCGGCGAGCGGCAGTTCGGCGGCCAGGCCGGAGCGCAGCAGTTCCCGCAGCAGGCGGCACCGGGCGAGGGCCAGCCCAACGCGCACTACGCCGCGCCGGAGGTGATGGCCGGCGGCCGGGCGGCGCTGCGGCAGCAGGGCGGTGGCGCGCACGGCTCCCGCGGCGGGGGCGGCAACCGTACGGGGCTGTTGGCCGGCGCGGTCGCGGTGGTCGCGGCTGTCGTCCTGGGCATCGGCGCGGCGATGTACTTCAACGGCGGCGAGGAGGAGCAGGGCGCGCATGGCGACGCCTCGCCGAGCGCCTCCGAGGAGACCAAGCGCCCGCCGAAGGACAAGCCCAGCGGGGACGCCAAGCCGACGCCCGCCGACCTGCCGAAGGAGGACGCGGCGGCACTCCGGTTGGGTGGCGAGGCCCGGGTCGCGCGGGACATTCCCGGAGCCAAGGGCAAGGACGGGACCTATGTCGCGGGGATGGAGAATCCGGGCGCGAGCGCGCAGTGGACGGCCGACGTCGAGAAGGCCGGCAAGTACTGGTTCTACGTGCAGTACGGCGTGCCCGGCACCGACCAGCATCTCTCGCTCAGCGTGAACGACAAGCCGCACGCCACCGGCCTGGATATGAAGAACCACGCCGACGCCAAGAAGGGCGACTGGGAGAACGGCTGGACGTACACCTACGCCTTCGTGCAGCTCGACGAGGGCAGCAACACCTTCACCATCTCCTGCGGAGACGGTGACAAGTGCGACGTCAACCTCGACCAGGTGTGGCTGGCGCCGCCCGGCGAGAAGCCCGGGGAGAGCTGAGCACCCCCGGCCAGCCCGAGCCGCCCAGGTCAGCCCGGCGGACTGGCTCAGCCGGCGATGACCCGCAGGAAGTCCGCCACCGTCTCGGCCATCGCCTCCCGGCCGGGCGCGAGGTACTTCCGCGAGTCCATGGTCTCCGGGTGCGCCGTGAGGTGTTCCCGTACTGCCCCGGTGAACGCGGTGTTCAGCGCCGTGCCGACGTTGATCTTCAGCATGCCCGCCGCGACGGCCCGGACGATCTCCGTGTCCGGGACCCCGGAGGAGCCGTGCAGGACGAGCGGCACGGGCACCGACTTCCGTAGCGCGGCGATGAGTTCGTGGTCGAGCTCGGCGGTTCGCGCGGTCATGGCGTGCGAGCTGCCGACGGCGACGGCCAGGCCGTCGACGCCGGTGCGGTGGACGTAGTCGGCTGCCTCGGCCGGCTCCGTACGGGCGCCGGGGGCGTGCGCGTCCAGGGCGGGCTCGCCCTCCTTGCCGCCGACCTGGCCCAGCTCGGCCTCCACCCAGACGCCCCGGGCGTGGCCCTGGCGTACGGCGTCCGCGGTGGCGGCGACGTTGGCCGCGTAATCCAGTTGGGACGCGTCGAACATCACCGAGCCGAAGCCCTCGTCCAGCGCCGCCCTGAAGAGCCCGGGGTCGCGGACATGGTCCAGGTGCAGCGACAGCCGCGCGTCGGAGCCGCGCGCCACGGCGCCGGCCGCGGCGGCGATCGGGCCGAGCCGGCCGTCGTGGAACCGCACGGCGTTCTCGGATATCTGCAGGATGGCCGGCGCCCCCGCCCGCTCGGCACCGGCGGCGACGGCCTCCGCGTGCTCGAGGGTGATCACGTTGAAGGCGGCGACGCCGTGTGCCGACTGCTGGGCCTCGGCGATGAGTTCATCGGTGGGTACGAGGGGCATGCGGCCTCCAAGGTCGAGCGGTGTTCGATTCCCCGCGTGCGGTTCTGTGGGTACGGCTTCGATCCCGAGGGTCCGGTGTTACTCCGGGGTTCGCTCGCCTCCCCGCTCCGGGTTCTGTGGGTACAGCGAGTGAGCATGGGGTCTCCCCAGGCCGGAGGCCGAGGGGACGAGCGAGGGACGAGCGAGTGCGGTGTCGAGGAGTGTCGACACTGGGTACGAGCGCTCGGAGGCGAACCGAGCGCATAAGAGGCCCCATCACGCCTCCACCGCTTCGACCTGCGGCAGCAGGTCCGCGTACGCCGCCTCGTCGAACTCGCCGGCCGCCGGCGCCCGTACGCTCGCCGCCGACAGGGCGACCGCTCGGGTGATCCGCTCGGCCCAGGACAGCCGCTCCACGGTCCCGGAGAGCAGACCGGCCACCGCGGCGTCCCCCGCGCCGGTCGGGTTGCCCTTCAGTTGCCGGGGTGGCGTGGCTCGCCAGGAGCCGTCCGGGGTGACGGCGAGCAGACCGTCCGGGCCGAGGGAGACGGCGACCGCGTGTGCGCCGCGGCGCCTGGCCTGGTGGGCGCCCCGCACGGGATCGGAGCTGCCGGTGATGCCGGCCAGTTCCTCGGAGTTGGGCTTGACGATCTCGGGCCGCGCGGCGAGTCCGCGCAGCAGCGGCTCGCCGCTGGTGTCCAGGAGCACCGGGATGTCGGCGGTCCGGCACTCCCGCACGAGCGTTGCGTACGCGCCCACCGGTACGCCCGGCGGCAGGCTTCCGCAGAGCGCCACCGCGTCGGCGCTGGGGAGGAGTTCGCGGTAGGCGGCGAGGAAGGCGGACCATTCCTCCGGGGCGATGTGCGGGCCGGGTTCGTTGAGTTGGGTGGTGTCGCCGGTGGACTCGTCGACGACGGCGACGGTGCGTCTGGTGTGCCCCTTCGTACGGACCAGCGCGTCGGTCAGGCCGGCGGCGCCCGGGGCGGCGTTCAGCAGTTCGCGCAGTTGGCTGCCGGTGGGTCCGCCGGCGAAGCCGGTGATCACCGCGGCCTGACCGAGGGACGCCAGGACCCGGGCGACGTTCAGCCCCTTGCCGCCAGGCCGCTCCGTGACCTCGCGGACCCGGTGGGAGCCGTGCGGCTCCAGGCGCGGGACGCGATAGGTGAGGTCGACAGCGGTGTTGAGCGTCACCGTCAGGATCACGCGGAACAACCCCCTACGGGACAAGCCATGGTCTGGGGCGGGCAGGGACTGCGGGCGGCGTACGGACCGCGGGCGGGCGCCCGCAGCGTACGTCAGGGTCGCGCGCTCCCCACGAGGTGGCAAGCGGGAGTGATCAGGGCCTTCCCGGGTGGCACGCGCCGCTCCGCTCGCCCCGGCTCGTCGGAACGGCCCGCCATTATCCCACCGTGGGCGGCACGATCCATTCCCCCTTGCGCATGACGCCGGCGAGCGCGAACTCCGCGTCGAGCACCACCAGATCGGCGTCCTTCCCGACCTCGAGGCTGCCGACCCGGTCGGCCACTCCGAGCAGCCGGGCCGGATTCCCGCACAGGGCCCGTACGGTGTCCGGCACCGACAGTCCGTCCACGGTCACCGCGCGCCGGAACGCCTGGTCCAGGGTCAGAGTGGAGCCCGCGATGGAGCCGGTGTCGGCGAGCCGAGCCACCCCGTCCCGCACCTCCACCCGCATCGGCCCCAGCGTGTAGGGGCCGTCGCCCACCCCGGTGGCGCTCATCGCGTCGGTGATGAAGGCGACGCGTTCCGCGCCCGCGTGCCGGAAGGCCAGCTGCAGGACGGCGGGGTGCAGGTGCGTGCCGTCGTTGATCAGCTCGACCGTGATCCGCTCGTCCGCCAGCAGCGCGGCGATCGGCCCGGGGGCGCGGTGACCCAGCCCGGGCATCGCGTTGAAGAGGTGGGTGGCGACGCTCGCGCCCGCGTCCACGGCGGCGCGGGTCGTGTCGTACGAGGCGTCGGTGTGGCCGATCGCGGCGATCACGCCGTGCTCGACGAGCAGCCGTACGGACTCCAGGCCGCCCGGGAGTTCGGGGGCGAGGGTCATCATGCGGGCGGTGCCGCGCGCCGCGTCGATGAGCTTGCGTACGTCCGCGGGGTCCGGGTCACGCAGCAGTGTGGGCTCGTGCGCGCCGCACCTGTCGGCCGAGATGAACGGTCCCTCGAAGTGCAGGCCCGCCAGGTCGCCCTGCTCCACCAGCTCGCTCAACGCCCCGGCCTGTCGGGCGAGGTCGTCGAGGTCGCCGGTGACGGTGGAGGCGACCATGGTGGTGGTGCCGTGCCGCCGGTGGGTGTGGATGACGCGTCGCGCCTCCTCGGCGACGTCCGTCGAGAAGGACGTGCCGCCGCCGCCGTGCACGTGCGTGTCCACGAAGCCGGGCAGCAGCCAGTGGCCCGTCAGGTCGTACGAGGCGCAGGCCGGGTCGGCTGCCGGGCCGGCAGGGGGACCGGCCGCCGAGTCAGCGGCCCGGCCGGGACCGTGCGCGGTGATGACCGCCCCCTCGACCGTCAGCGTGACGTCCTCCGTCACACCGTCCGGCAGCACCGTCCGTGCTCCGGTGAGTACGGTGCGTCGGGCCGTCCCGGAGCCCGTGGCGTTGATCTTCGCCGTGTGTGCGGTCATCGAGAGGGAACCTCCGCGGTGTGTTGGTCCCAGGCGAGGAGTCCCGCGCCCAGGCAGCCGGCCGAGTCCCCGAGGGTGGCCGGGACGATGGTGGGTAGCTGCTGGAAGGTCACTCGGTCACGCAGCGCGTCCCGCAGTGGGGCGAACAGGGTTTCGCCCGCCTCGGCCAGGCCGCCACCGATGATCAGCGTGCGTGGGTCGAGCAGTGTGAGGGAGATGACCAGGCCGTCGGCCAGGGCCGCGACGGCCTCCTGCCAGACCCGTACGGCGCGGGCGTCACCGGCGTCGACGGCCTTGGCGGCGTCCGCCGCCGTGGCGCCCGGGTCGCCGCTGGCGGCGGCCCACTCGCGGCCGACGGCGGTGGCGGAGGCCAGCGTCTCCAGGCAACCACGCTGCCCGCACGGGCACTCCCGGCCGCCCGGACGCACCACCACGTGCCCGATCTCGCCCGCGCTGCCGTGCGCGCCCGGCTCGACCCGGCCGTCGAGGCCGATCGCGCCGGCGATGCCCGTACCGAGTGGCACGAACAGGAACCGGTCGACGCCCGCGCCCGCGCCGACGCGCCCCTCGGCGAGCCCGCCGGTGCGCACGTCGTGGCCGAGCACGACGGGCAGTTCGGGGCCGAGCCGGTCGCACAGCAGTTGGCGCAGCGGGACGTCGCTCCAGCCGAGGTTGGCGGCGTAGCGCGCGACGCCCGCGGCCGTGTCGACGATGCCGGGCAGTACCACACCGACGGCGAGCGGCGGCGTTCCGTACCGCTCCAGGCCGTAGTCGCGCAGCTCGGCGGCGAACCCGAGGACGGTCTCCACCACCGCGTCCGGGCCACGCTCGCGCGGGGTGTCCCGGCGGGTCTCGTGCAGCCGCGCGTACTCCGGGCCGGGGCCGATGAGGGCGGCCTTCATGCCGGTGCCGCCCACATCAAGGGCGATGACGTATGGACTCACAGCGCTAAGTCTCACCCGAGGAGGCTGGAGAGGTCTAGTCCAGTTGTCCGATCTCTGCGAGAACCCGCGTGAACGGGACGGGGATTCCGCGTCATTCGGCGCGTATCACCCGCCCGAGCGCCGGCCCGAGCGGGCGTCCGACGCCGCTGGACGTACGGCACGGGCGGTCGCTTACGGTCTGGGCGGTCGGCTCGTACGGTCCGCGAGCCCCGCGAGGCGGTGCGCTCGTCCGGGCGGCACGCCTCGCCGCACGGCCTCCGCACGGCCGCTCAGGACCCGGCAGCCGCCGAGCCGTCCAGCACCACGCTGCGCGTGAGGTTGCGCGGCTGGTCCGGGTCGAAGCCGCGTTCCTCGGCGACCGCCACCGCCAGCCGCTGCGCCCGCACCAGGTCGGCCATCGGATCGAGCCCGCGCCCGTCCGTGGCCTCCGACACCAGCGCCCCGCCGACCCGCGCGACCTCGTCGGCCAGCCCCTCGGGCGGCTCGCCGAACAGCCAGACACAGCGGCCGGGACCGGTGATCGCGATCGGCCCGTGCCGGTACTCCATTGACGGGTACGCCTCGGTCCACGCCCCGGCGGCCTCCCGCATCTTCAGCGCCGCCTCCAACGCCAGGCCGTACGCCCAGCCGCGCCCCAGGAAGGTCCACTGCTCCGCCTCCAGCGCACTACCGGGCAGCGGGCCGGCGAGGGCGAACTCCGCGTCCGCCGCCGCGTCCGTGACCGCCTTGGCCGGCAACGGGCCGTGCTGCTCCAGGCCGGCTCGAAGAAAGGCCAGCGCACTGGTCGCGAACCGGGTCTGCACGACGGAGCGTTCGTCCGCGTGGTCGAGCACCGCCACATGGTCCGCGGCGTCCATCACCGGGGTCGCCGGGTCGGCGGTCAGCGCGACGGTCCGCGTACGATCCCGCAACTCGCCCAGCAGCCCCAGCACTTCGGTGGTGGTGCCGGAACGGGTGACGGTCACCACGCGGTCGTACGACTCCGCCCGCGAGGCGGGGAACTCGGAGGCCGCGAAGGCGTCCGTCTCGCCCTGCCCCGCGGCCTCCCGGAGCGCCGCGTACGCCTGGGCCATGAACCACGAGGTGCCGCACCCGCTCACCGCCACCCGCTCGCCGCGCTGCGGCAGTGCCGCGCCGAACCCGGTGGCCTCCTCGGCCGCGCGGCGCCAGCAGTTCGGCTGGCTCTCGATCTCCTCGGCGGTACGGGACTGCCCGGTGGTGCCGAACTGGCCGTAGCCGGGGGACTCTCCGTGCTTTTCCTGACCGGGCGTGGCGGCCATGCGGGACTCCTCGGGGTGCGAGCGTTGCTGCTGGTGCGGTGTTGGTGCGGTGTTGGTGCGGTGTTGGTGCGGTGCTTCTGCGGTGCCGGTCGTGCGGCGCCCGCTGGCGTGGCCGAGGGGTCGACTCGACCTCGCCGTCGACTGGCTACCCGTAACTCCCCGTGCCCAAGCATCGGGCGGGGCGTCACGGGAAACCGGCGGGCACGCCCGCGGACTCGACCGCGCCCAGCCCCGAACGTCGTACACGGTGCCTGGTCAGCATCCTGCCCGGGCGTTCGTCCGGGCCACGATACCGTCACTGGTGTAGACCGCGGAAGCGTCAATCGCCGGTCCGTATCGTGCACGTACGGTCGCTGTCGTGTGGTCGGCACGGTGCCGGGCCGGCGGCCGAGTAGGTTGTACGGATGGCCGGGACCGAGCACGAACACGAGCGCGCGGACGGGGAAGCGGACGGCGAAGCCGACCGGGAAGCGGAGCGGTCAGGCGCGGCCTCGGGCGGACTGTCCGCGCGGGACCGGTCCGTGCTCGCCCTGGAGCGCCTCGGCTGGTCCGGTCCGGGCGCGAAGGAACGCGCCATCAGGGAACGGCTCGACATCTCGCCGACCCGCTACTACCAGCTGCTGAACGCCCTGTTGGACGACCCGGCCGCGCTGGCGCACGACCCGCTGACGGTCAACCGACTGCGCCGCCGGCGCGCGGTCCAGCGCGCCCGCAGGGACCCCGAAGACCCGGCCTGACCGCACGCGCGCTCACCGCCGACCGGCACCGCACGTCGTACGGTCCGCACCGCACGTCGTACGCCCGCACCCGGCGTAGGCTCGGGCCATGGGCAGCGATTCCCCTCCCGAACCCGTCCTCCCCACCCCCCACTCCGCAGCCGGACGCGACGGCCTCGCCGCGCTACTGGCCCGCCCCGCCCGTGCGGTCGTCGCGCTGGACTTCGACGGCACCCTGGCCCCGATCGTCCCGGACCCCGAGCAGGCCCGCGCGCATCCCCGCGCGGCGGCCCTGCTGGCCCGGCTC
>NZ_LJGU01000108.1:0-46294 GCF_001751245.1 Streptomyces oceani | reverse complement strand
CGCGGTGACGCCGCCGGCGGGCTGAGCGGCGGTGGTACGAGCGCGGGCGGGCGCCGCCCGCGCCGGAGGCGGAGCCCGAGACGGAGCTGGAGCCCGGAGCCCGGAGCCCGGAGCCCCAGCCGAAACCCCAGCCCGAGCCTCAGTCGTGCGTCAGGGCACGGTCCAGCAGTGGGAGCAGCCGGTCCCAGTGCCGCTGGAGCGCGGCGGGGTCGAAGGCGTCGGTGTCGGACATGGTGAAGCCGTGGATGGCGCCGGGATAGGTCTCGACGGTGTGGTCGACGCCCGCGGCGTCCAGGGCCCGGACGAGTTCCTCGCGGTCCTCGGCCGACAGGTCGCCCTCGGCGAGGCCGAAGTGGGCCCGGGCGGTGAGCTGGTGCACGAGCCGGTGGGGGCTGTCGGCGGCGTCGGTGACCAGGAAGCCCGGATGGAAACCGGCGACGGCCGCCACCCGGTCGGGGTGGGCGGTCGCGGTGCGCAGAGCGAGCGCGGCGCCCACGCAGTAGCCGAGCACCCCGACCGGCCCGGCGCCGACCTCGGGCCGGGTGGTGAGGAAGTCGAGATAGGCGTCGGCGTCGCGCAGGACGCGTGCGGTGGTGTGCTCCTCGATCCGGGGCAGCAGCCGGCCGACGAGCTCGGGACGGACGTCCTCGCCGATGTGCTCGGGGAGTTCGACCACCGGTGCCGGACCGTGCCGGTGGAAGAGGTTGGGGACGAGCACGTAGTACCCGTGGTCCGCCAGCTCGTGGGCCCGCTCCCGCAACTCGGACCGCACGCCGAAGATGTCGGTGTACAACAGCACTCCCGGGTGCCGCTCCTCGCGGTCCGGGAAGGCGGCGAAGGCGTCGGCGTGGCCGTCCGGGGTGGGGATACGCAGATTCTCGGTGGGCATCGGTGATCATCCTCGCGCGCTCCGGGCGGACGCACAAGGGCGTCCGCCGAGCGCCCGGACCGAGCGGACGAGCGGCTCTGACCGAGCGTCGCTCAGCCGCCCAGGGCGCGCAGTTGGGCCAGGAACCACTCGCTCGGCGGCAGCGCGGTCGCCGCCGCCGCCAGCCTTTCCGTGCGGGCCGTACGCACCTCCGGACCCATCACCAGCCCCTCGTGCAGCGCCCGCGCGGTGGCCCGTACGTCGTACGGGTTGACCGTGAGCGCGTCCCCGGCCAACTCCACGTGGGCGCCCGCCTCTCGGGAGAGCACCAGCGCGCATCCGGCGTCCGAGACCACCGGCACCTCCTTGGCCACCAGGTTCATGCCGTCCCGGATCGGGTTGACCAGCGCGACGTCCGCGAGCCGGTACGCGGCCAGGGAGCGTGCGAAATCGTCCTGGACGTGCAGCACGACGGGGGTCCAGTCCGGGGTGCCGAAGTCCGCGTTGATCCGCTCCGCCACCCGGCCGACCTCGGCGGTGTAGTCCCGGTAGACGGTCAGGTCCTGGCGGGAGGGGTAGGCCAGCGCCAGGTGCACCACCCGCCCGCGCCACTCGGGCCACTCGGTGAGCAGGCAGCGGTACGCCTCCAGTCCCCGCACGATGTTCTTGGACAGCTCGGTGCGATCCACCCGTACGATCGTGCGGCGCTCGTCGCCTCCGATCTCGGCGCGCAGCCGGGACAACCGGTCGGTGACGTCCGCCCGGTGGGCGCGCTCGCGAAGGAACTCCCCGTCCGCGCCCAGGCCGTGCACGCCGATCCGGGTGGTGCGGCCGGCGTGCCGAATCCGGAACACGTCCTCCGGAGCGTCCGAGGGGTTCGACGGGTCCGGAGCGTCCGGGGAAGGGGTGACCTCCGCGCCGAGCACCTCGGCGCAGCAGGCCGCGAAGGCCGCCGCCCAGCGCCGGGTGAGGAAGGCCGCCCGGTCGGCGCCCAGGATGCCGCGTAGCACGGCCGTGGCGGTGTCGTCCGGGAGCAGCCGGTAGTAGTCCGGGGGCGCCCAGGGCGTATGCGAGAAGTGGCCGATCCGCAGGTCGGGACGGCGCTCCCGGAGCAGCGCCGGGACGAGCGTGAGGTGGTAGTCCTGCACCAGCACGGCCGCGCCCTCGGCCGCCTCCTGGGCGAGCGCCTCGGCGAAGGTGGCGTTGTACGTCTCGTACGCCTCCCACTGCCGCGCGAAGTCGGCGCCGAACGCCGGCTCCAGTGGCGTCTGGTAGAGCAGGTGGTGGACGAACCACAGCACGGAGTTCGCGACGCCTGCGTACGCGTCGTCGAGGACCTCCGCCGGAATGTCCAGCATGCGTACGGCCTGCCCGCCGGTGTCCTGTGGGTCGAGTCGCGGCCCGGCCCGCCCGGCCGCCTCCCGGTCGGCGTCGCCGAGCGCGGCACACGTCCAGACGGCGCCGGCCTCCGGGCCGAGGGCGCTCAGTCCGGACACGAGTCCGCCACCGCCGCGCCGGGCCAGCAGCGCCCCGCCGTCGGTGAAGGAGTGGGCGACGGGGCCCCGGTTGGACGCGATGAGCACCTGTGCGGAACGTTCAGCGGCCATCCCTTGAGCGTAGTCGGACTCCGGCGTACGCGCCGCTGCACGCTCCGGCGCACGCCCCAACGCCCGCGCCCCCGGCGCTCGCACCGGTGCCGTACGCGCCGCCCGGATCGTACGCGCCGCCCTGGGCCGTACGCGCCGGAAAACGCCTGGCCACGCGGGCGGTGGCCGTGCTGGGCTGGCCCGGACAGCTGGCGTACCGCGAGCCGGGACACAGCGAACAGCCACCGCGAACTCCGAAGGGCCTCATGAGCAACAGCGTGCAACTGATCCGGAACGACCAGCTCTCGGACGTCGCCGAGTACGCCTACGCCGCCGCGGTCACCGCGCCGCCCCGCACCGTCTTCACCGCCGGCGCCTGCCCGCTCGACCGGGACGGCGCGACCGTCGCGGTCGGCGACTACGCGGGCCAGGCCCGGCAGGTGATGGCCAACCTGGTGACCGCGCTGGCCGGTGCCGGCGCCGGGCTGGCGGATGTGGCGAAGACCACGGTCTACGTCGCCTCCTCCCGGCAGGCGGACCTGGTCACGGCCTGGGAGGTGATCCGGGACGCCTTCGCGGAGCACGACCACGACCCGCCGAGCACGCTGCTCGGGGTCGCCGTCCTGGGCTATGACGACCAGTTGGTGGAGGTGGAGTCGGTCGCGGTGGTGGGCTGAGCCACCGGTCCCGCCCGCCGTCCGCCTTCGGTCCCGCCCGCCCGTTCAGGCGGCTCGGCGGCGGGCGGTGTACTCCGGTATCTCCCGCATCGGCGGACGCTCCTCGGTGTCCACCGGGTGCGTACGCGCCCGGAACCCGGCCCCGGAAGCCTCGCCGCCGAGACCGGGGCTCCCGGGGTCGTATCCGCCGGCGCCGAGTGGATCGCCCGCGCCCCGCTCGGCGCCGGCGATCCGCTCGAACTGCACCAGCTCCGGCCGTACGAGCTGCCCGCGGGAGAGCCGCGCCTGCGCCGTGCGGTAGATCGTCGCCGCCATCCGCCCGAGCGCCTGCCCGTCCTGGTGCCGATGCCGGCGCACGCCGAGGTCGACCTGGGCCAGCGCGTCCAGCCCGACCGTGTGCAACGCGTCCACCAGCAGCCCCAGCTCCACGCCGTAGCCGACCGGGAACGGCAGCCGCTCCAGCAGCGTGCGGCGGGCCGCGTACTCCCCGCCGAGCGGCTGTACGAAACCGGCGAGCCGGGGCCAGTGCAGGTTGAGCAGCGGCCGGGCGACCAGTTCGGTGACCCGGCCGCCGTCCTGCGGGCGGTCGCCGAGCGGGCGGTCGTACGTGCCCTTGACGAGCTGTAGACCGGGCTCGGTCAGCAGCGGGCCGACGGTCCCGGAGACGAAGTCCGCGGAGAAGTCCCGCAGATCCGCGTCCACGAAGCACACGATGTCGCCGCCGGTCACCAGCAGCGAGCGCCACAACACCTCGCCCTTGCCCGGCAGGGCCGGCAGCCGCGGCAGCACCTGGTCGCGGCGTACGACCCGCGCCCCCGCCTCGGCGGCCACCTCGACCGTACGGTCCGTGGAGCCGGAGTCGAGCACCAGCAGCTCGTCGACCAGCGGCACGGCCGGGGACATCAGTTCTCGGCGGATCACCGAGACGATCTCGCCGACGGTGGCCTCCTCGTTCAGCGCGGGCAGTACGACGCTGACGCTCGTGCCGCCGCGCGGCGGCACGGCCGCGGAGTCGCCGCCGGCCCGCTTCGCCGTGAGCAGCGCGCCGAGGGGGCGATCGGCGGCGCTCCACGAGCGGTTCTCCAGCCAGTGGCCGACCTCGTCCAGCACGTACGCTCCCTACACCCGCTCGCCGACGCGGCACACCGACGGCCCGCGCCACCCATCTCGCCGTTCGGACGCCACTGCTGGCGATCCCGGCCTTCGGTTACAGTCTTGAACAACGAGGCCGGCCACCGCATGTCGGGGTCGGCCCGCGGCGGGCACTCGACAGCCACGGACACGTCCCGGCGCCCGAGTGCCCACGACAACTTCACACCGCTCATCCAGAGGGGCAGAGGGATACGGCCCGAAGAAGCCCCGGCAACCCTCCGGCTGGTCCTGCGTTCCGTGGCGGGGTCCCCAGTTCGGGAAGGTGCCAAGTCCGTCTCGTGGCGAGATACGTCACGAGGAAGATGAGGAGAAAGGACCTCGCCTTCATGGCTGTGCAAACCACCGGGACCTCCCAGCCCACCGCCCCGACGGACTCGACCGCGGGTGTCTCGCTCGGCCCCGCCGTCGCGCTGTCCTGCCGGGAGTGCGGCGAGCGCCTCCCCCTCGGGCCGGTCTTCGCCTGCGCGGAGTGTTTCGGCCCGTTGGAGATCGCGTACGAGCTGCCGGGTGGCGACCCAGAGGCGCTGCGGGCGCGGATCGCGGCCGGGCCGAACAGCATCTGGCGGTACGCCCCGCTGCTGCCCGTGCCGGCCGACGTCACAGACCGGCCCGGCACCAACCCCGGCTTCACCCAGCTGGTCAAGGCGGACAACCTCGCGCGCGAGCTGGGCGTCACCGGCTCGCTGCACATCAAGGACGACTCCGGGAACCCGACGCACTCCTTCAAGGACCGGGTCGTCGCCATCGCGGTGGAGGCCGCGCACGCCTTCGGCTTCACCACGCTCTCCTGCTCCTCCACCGGCAACCTCGCCGGCGCGGTCGGGGCCGCCGCCGCCCGGGCCGGTTTCCGCTCCTGCGTCTTCATCCCGCACGACCTGGAGCAGGGCAAGGTGGTGATGGCGGCCGTCTACGGCGGCGAGCTGGTCGGCATCGAGGGCAACTACGACGAGGTGAACCGGTTCTGCTCGGAGCTGATCGGCGACCCGCTGGGCGAGGGCTGGGGCTTCGTCAACGTCAACCTGCGGCCGTACTACGCCGAGGGCTCCAAGACCCTGGCGTACGAGATCTGCGAGCAGCTCGGCTGGCGGCTGCCGGACCAGCTGGTGGTGCCGATCGCCTCCGGCTCCCAGCTCACCAAGATCGACAAGGGGCTGAAGGAGCTGATCGCGGTCGGCCTGGTGGAGGACCGGCCGTACCGGATATTCGGGGCGCAGGCGGCGGGCTGCTCGCCGGTATCGCGCGCCTACAAGGAGGGCCACGAGGTCGTACGCCCCGTCAAGCCGGACACCATCGCCAAGTCGCTGGCCATCGGAAACCCGGCGGACGGGCCGTACGTCCTGGACATCGCCCGGCGCACGGGCGGTTCGGTGGAGGACGTGACGGACGCGCAGATCGTCGACGCGATCAAGCAACTGGCCCGTACGGAGGGCATCTTCGCGGAGACGGCCGGCGGCGTGACGGTGGGGGTGACCCGGAAGCTGCTGGAGAGTGGCGAGCTGGACCCCTCTCTGAGCACCGTGGTGCTGAACACCGGCGACGGGCTCAAGACCCTGGACGCGGTCGCGCCCACCACCGGACCGACCGCGACCATCCGCCCCAGCCTGGACGCCTTCCGGGCCGCCGGACTGGCGTCCTGAGTTCGTGATCCCTTGATCCCTTGATCCCTTGAGACAGAGCCTGGGACAGGCGGTCGGTCCCGAGTCCGGGGCTGCCGGACTCCGCGATTCCCGAAGGCACGGAACTACTTACGGAAGGTGCAATTCCGCATGAGCGTCAAGGTCCGCATTCCGACCATCCTGCGTACGTACACCGGAGGCGAGAGCGAGGTCACGGCCGAGGGCGGCACGCTCTCCGAGGTGCTGGCCGATCTGGAGCGGAACCACACCGGCATCGGCCCGCGGGTGTTGGACGACACCGGCAAGCTGCGCCGGTTCGTGAACGTCTACGTGAACGACGACGATGTCCGCTTCGAGCAGGGGCTGGAGACACCCACGCCGGACGGCGCGGGTGTCTCGATCATCCCGGCGGTGGCCGGGGGCTGTTGAGGCGCTCGTACGGTCCTGGTGCCCGGCCGCGGGGTGTGGAGCCGCGCGGCCGGGCACCGTCGTGTCCGGGCCGGGGTCCGGGGGTACGGCGGAGCCGGGCTCGGCCGCGGCAAATTCATGTTTAGGAAGAGAGTAGGGTGGGAGGCGACCACCCCACCGCATATGCCGTGGCGCCACGCCATCGGATTACGCGTGTTCGGATTACCGCCGGGATTGCCGGCTTCGCACCTTACGCCCCATGTGGATTGCCCTGATTTGCAGGAATATTGAGGGTTATTGGGTAAATCTCCCGGCTGGAATTTTCGTCGAAATGACCTGTTGCGCACGGCGTTCGGGCAGATACATTCAGCGGCGGTCGACGCGTTCCGGCGCACGCCCCCGGATTATCGGGGGTGAGGTCTGACCCGGGCTCGCGAAGTGCGTGCTCGCGCAGGGCCAGTAATAGGGGAGTTAGGCATGGCTCAGGGCACCGTCAAGTGGTTCAACGCGGAGAAGGGTTACGGCTTCATCGCGGTCGACGGTGGTGCGGACGTGTTCGTCCACTACAGCGCGATCCAGATGGACGGCTACCGCACCCTGGATGAAGGTCAGCGGGTCGAGTTCGAGATCTCGCAGGGTCAGAAGGGGCCACAGGCGGACATGGTCCGCGTGGCCGGCTGAAGCGCCGACCGGAAGACAGTCAGCTGGACGCGGGCCCGGGTCCACCGATCGCCACGGTGGACCCGGGCCCGCGCTGTGCGCGCGTACGGCCGCACCTCCGCTGGTTCTTCCGTCGCGCACCTGACCTCGCGACGGTCCTCGCCGAACCTCCCACCGATCCTCGCCGAGGGTGCTTCCTGTCCCCAGGCGCTTGCACTCGTAGGGGTCGAGTGCTAATCATGGGCGTTAGCACTCACACAGTGAGAGTGACAGAAGGACCGGTTCGGTGAGGTCTGCCGACGGGTGGGTACGAACCCCCGCCAGTCTGCAAGCCGTCCGTCGCGGGCGCCAGCTCGGTCCGGAGAAATCCGCCCCTCGCACCACGTGCCGGGGGTCCCCGACGTCCGGGAGGACCACTTCACATGGCCAAGATGATCGCGTTCGACGAGGACGCTCGGCGCGGCCTCGAGCGCGGGATGAACCAGCTCGCCGACGCCGTCAAGGTCACGCTCGGGCCCAAGGGCCGTAACGTCGTGCTGGAGAAGAAGTGGGGCGCCCCCACCATCACCAACGACGGTGTCTCCATCGCGAAGGAGATCGAGCTCGAGGGCGAGTACGAGAAGATCGGCGCCGAGCTGGTCAAGGAGGTCGCCAAGAAGACGGACGACGTCGCCGGTGACGGCACGACGACCGCGACCGTCCTCGCCCAGGCACTGGTCAAGGAGGGCCTGCGGAACGTCGCCGCGGGCGCCAACCCGATGGCCCTCAAGCGCGGCATCGAGAAGGCCACCGAGGCCGTCTCCGCCGCCCTGCTGGAGCAGGCCAAGGACGTGGAGACGAAGGAGCAGATCGCCTCCACCGCCTCCATCTCCGCCGGCGACAACCAGATCGGCGAGCTGATCGCCGAGGCGATGGACAAGGTCGGCAAGGAAGGCGTCATCACCGTCGAGGAGTCGCAGACCTTCGGGCTCGAGCTGGAGCTCACCGAGGGCATGCGCTTCGACAAGGGCTACATCTCGGCTTACTTCGCCACCGACATGGAGCGGATGGAAGCGGAGCTCGAGGACCCCTACATCCTCATCGTCAACTCCAAGATCAGCAACGTGAAGGACCTCCTTCCGCTGCTGGAGAAGGTCATGCAGTCCGGCAAGCCGCTGCTGATCATCTCCGAGGACGTCGAGGGCGAGGCGCTGTCCACGCTCGTCGTGAACAAGATCCGGGGCACCTTCAAGTCTGTCGCCGTCAAGGCCCCGGGCTTCGGTGACCGTCGCAAGGCCATGCTCGGCGACATCGCCATCCTCACCGGTGGTCAGGTCATCTCCGAGGAGGTCGGCCTCAAGCTGGAGAACGCCGGCCTCGAACTCCTCGGCCGCGCCCGCAAGGTCGTCATCACCAAGGACGAGACCACGATCGTGGACGGCGCCGGCGACACCGACCAGGTGCAGGGCCGCGTCAGCCAGATCCGTGCGGAGATCGAGAACTCCGACTCGGACTACGACCGCGAGAAGCTGCAGGAGCGGCTCGCGAAGCTGGCCGGCGGCGTGGCCGTCATCAAGGCCGGTGCCGCCACCGAGGTGGAGCTGAAGGAGCGCAAGCACCGCATCGAGGACGCGGTGCGGAACGCCAAGGCCGCCGTCGAGGAGGGCATCGTCGCCGGCGGTGGCGTCGCCCTGCTGCAGGCGTCCAGCGTCTTCGACAAGCTGGAGCTGGAGGGCGACGAGGCCACCGGCGCACAGGCCGTGAAGCTCGCCCTGGAGGCCCCGCTCAAGCAGATCGCGGTGAACGCCGGTCTCGAGGGCGGCGTCGTCACGGAGAAGGTGCGCAACCTCGCCACCGGGCACGGCCTGAACGCCGCCACCGGCGAGTACGGCGACATGCTCGCCGAGGGCATCAACGACCCGGCCAAGGTGACGCGTTCCGCCCTGCAGAACGCCGCCTCGATCGCGGCGCTCTTCCTCACCACCGAGGCCGTCATCGCGGACAAGCCGGAGAAGGCCGCCGCCGGCGCGCCGGACCCGACCGGCGGCATGGGCGACATGGGCTTCTGATCCTCGGATCAGCGGCTCCGCCGTATCCGTCGAAGG
Organism: Streptomyces oceani; assembly: GCF_001751245.1. Classification (GTDB taxonomy): domain Bacteria; phylum Actinomycetota; class Actinomycetes; order Streptomycetales; family Streptomycetaceae; genus Streptomyces; species Streptomyces oceani. The sequence goes on along the minus strand of NZ_LJGU01000108.1, from coordinate 37,243 downwards.
GCGGCTCCCAGTCGGGGGCCGCCCTTTCGTCGTGCCAGGCCCGCGCCGCTCCTTTCGGGAGCGTGGCGCCGCCGACTCGAACACGCTTGACCTGAAGTCCTGTTGAAGCTCCAGACTCCTGTGCGGAGATCACTCCACCCGCATGACCGGAAGACTGGACGGATGACATGGCCACAGACAGCTGCTTCTACTCGATCATTGACTACACCGTGGACGGCCCGGAGACCCAGACCGAGCTCGTACGTGCTTTCGCCGAGATACAGGAGCAGTGGGTGAACTTCCACCCCGGCTATCTCTCGGCCCGGTTCCACGTGAGTACGGATGGCACCCGGGTGTACAACATCGTGCGTTGGGAGAGCGAGGCCGACTACCGTCGCTTCGTCGAGACCTCCGACACCGACGGTCGGATGGCGGCCATCGAGCGGGCGCTGGCGGGGCTCTCCGGTACGGCGGAGCCGCGCATGAGCGGAAGCCCCACGTACACGGTCGTGCGCGAGGTCGGGCCGCGGGTGACCGAGTAGGCCGACGGTCGCCAGCGGCGACCCGGGCGCCCCGCCGGCCAACGGTCCGCGAGGTCCCGTCCCGACGCCCGGCACGGGACCTCGCGGACCGCGACCCCTACAGCACGTCGCGCCGGCTCAGCAGCCACGCGCCCAGGCCCACGAAGGCGCACAGGTAGCCGGCGACGACCAGCGTCGCCTGTCCGGAACCGGCGAACTCGCCCACTCCGGGCGTACTGCCGGAGGCGCCGAGCGAGGCGGCCAACGAGCCTGCGTTGGCCCCGGGCAGGCCCTGTCGTGCCATGTCGACCCAGTCCAGCAGCGGCGCGGCCAGTGAGATCACGAGGTTCTGCACCACCAACAGCCACACCAGCCCCAGCCCGATCGGCAGGGCCAGCCCACGCAGCACGATCGCCAGCAGCGCCCCCAGCGAGACCCACATCAGGGCGATCAGCCAGCCCGCGCCCAGGCCGGCGGCCAGGTCCGTGGCGGACGGCCACACGACGGGCGCGTCCTTGGCGAGAGCGATCGCCCAGCTGGTGAGCGCCCCCGTGCCGAACATCGTCAGTACGAAGACCAGCGCGCTGCCGGCCAGCGCGCACAACTTCCCAGCGAGGACGATCAGTCGGGAAGGCTGCTGGGTCAGTACGGTCTTCCAGGTGCCCCAGCCGTACTCGCCGCCCAGCGCCAGGGCCCCGACGACGAGAAGGATGGCACCGAGGAACACCGGCAACCCGCCCAGGGAGTTGCCGACCAGCTGGTCCGGCAGGATGGCGTCCAGGCCACGGTCGCTGTTGGGGGCGTCGCCCCCGGCGCCGGACACCCCGGCCAGCGGAATGAAGTAGCCGAAGGTCAGGCTCAGCGCGACGGCGATCCCCAGCAGCCCCCAGTTCGCCGGCCGACGCACCAGCTTGATCAGTTCGGCGACCGTGCTACCCCACATGTGTGGTGACCCCTTCCATGGCTTCCGTGATGTCAGGAGCCTCCGGAGTTTCCGTGGCTCCCGCGCCCCCTGCGCTCGCCGCGGTCGCTGGGGACCCCGTGAGTTCGAAGAAGACCTGTTCCAGGTCGCGTTCCCGTAGGCGAAGCTCGCTGACCGCGACGCCCGCGGTCACCAGCGCGCCGTTGATCTCCGCGGCACGTTCCGACTCCACCGTCAGGTCGAGACCGCCCTCGACCACCCGCACCCGGGCGTCCCCCAGCAGTCCGCGGGCGGGTGCTGGCGGCCAGCTCCAGCGGCTCCGCCACCATCCGCAACACGGTGTCGCCGCGCAGTTCGGCCACGGTGTTCTCGGCGACCAGCCGCCCCCGCGCGATCACCCCCACCCGGTCACAGACCTGCTGTACCTCGCCCAGCAGATGGCTGGAGAGCAGTACCGTGCAGTCGGCGGCGCCCAACCGGCGGATCAGCGCCCGCATATCGGCCATGCCCGCCGGGTCGAGCCCGTTGGTGGGCTCGTCGAGGACCAGCAGCCGTGGGTCCTTGAGCAGGGCCGCGGCCACGCCGAGTCGCTGTTTCATGCCGAGCGAGTAGGTGGCGTAGCGGTCGCCGGACCGCTTCGTGAGCCGCACGGTCTCCAGCACCTCGGTGACCCGGGGGGCCCCGACGCCGGCGTGCCTGGCCAGCACCCGCAGGTTGTCCCGTCCGGACAGGTACGGATAGAAGCCCGGGGACTCGATGAGCGCGCCGACGCCCGTCAGATCGCCCGGCGAACGGCCCAGCAGGCGCACTCCGCCGGAGGTGGGACGTACGAGACCGAGGAGCATGCGCAAGGTGGTCGTCTTCCCGGCGCCGTTCGGTCCCAGGAAGCCGTACACCTCGCCGGGGCGCACGCCGAGGTTCAGACGGTCCACGGCGAGGATCTCGCCGTAGCGCTTGGTGAGTTCGGTGGTCTCGACTGGAACGGTCATGGTGCCAGCGTGGTGCTCGCCGGGCGGCGGGGCGTCCGACACGGAGAGGCTCCCCACCTACCTCGTGGGGAGTACCAGGGGCGCGGTGAGCCTCGGAACGAGGAGGGTGGGAACGCCGACCGATTGGCCGATGATTCGTCGCTTTCATTGCTGTTGGATATGGAAAGACATGGAATGTTCCCTCGCACAGGACAGGAAACCGATGAAGCGAAGCCTTCTCTCCAGATCCCTCCTCACCGGCCTGTTGACGGTCGGTCTGCTCGGTTCCGGCGCCGCCGTGGCCGTGGCCACGGACGCGACGCCGCAACCGCGCGGGCCGCACCACGCCGGTACGCCCGCGAGGACGCTTCCGGCCGACGTCCCGCGGGCCCAGGTGAACTCGGCGCGGATCGACGAGGTCGTGGTGGGACAGTGGCAGGAGTTCCGGGTGACCGGACAGACCGAGAGCGTGCCGGCCGGATACACCGTGCTGTTGCAACAGAAGCGGCAGGGCGAGTGGCACACGCTGCCCACCGCCACGACGGTGCGGCCGGACGGCTCGTACGACCTGCGCGTCCAGCTGGGCGTCACGGGCGTGAACGAGCTGCGTACGGTCACCGGGAAGCACGGGACCGTGACCTCCGAGACCATGCGGGTGCTGGTGCGCTGAGGCCGAACTCCCGCCGCCGGCTGACGGCAAGCACCGGGCCGCCCGTCCCGCGCGGAGGGCGGCCCGCTGCTCGCCGCGGCTCGTACGGCGTCGACTCCCGGACGGTCGCGGTCCGGGTCCGGACGGTTTCCGGTCGTGGTCCGGTCGGTCTGGTCGTGGTCCGGTCGGTCCCGGAGCATCCGGGCCACAGCCTGGGCCCGACCCGGGTCAGCTCCCGACCGGACCCTCGGAGCCTCGCGCGGCCCGCAGCGCGGCCCGGAGGTGACCATGGGACTCGGTCAGCAGCCGTGCGGCCGTGTCCCCGTCCACCTCGCCGAGCAGCGTGAGGATGGCGTGTTTGACCTCGCCGTCGGTCGCCGCGAGCGCCCGCTCGATCTCCTCGTCCTCGGCGCCGGTGGCCAGCGCCACGATCCGGCGGGAGCGGGCCCGCAGCTTGTCGTTGGACGCGCGTACGTCGACCATCAGGTTTCCGTAGGTCTTGCCCAGCCGGATCATGGTGAGGGTGGAGAGCATGTTGAGGACCAACTTCTGCGCGGTGCCGGACTTCAACCTGGTGGAGCCGGTGAGGAGTTCCGGCCCCACCACCACCTCGATGCCGTGTTCGGCGGCGGCGGCCAGCGGCGAGTCCGCGTTGCAGGACAGCCCGATGGTCAACGCGCCCAGCGCGCGAGCGTGTTCGACCGCGCCGACCGCGTACGGCGTACGACCGGAGGCGGAGACGCCGACGACCGTGTCGTCCGGCCCGGTCCGCAGCTCGTCCAGGTCACCGGCGGCCAGCTCCTTGCTGTCCTCCGCCCCCTCCACGGCGCTGATCATGGCGGAGGGGCCGCCGGCGATCAGACCCCGCACCTCGGAGGGCTCCGTGTTGAAGGTGGGCGGACACTCGCTGGCGTCCAGTACGCCCAACCGTCCGGCGGTTCCCGCGCCGGCGTAGACGAGCCGGCCGCCCCGGGCCATCCGTTCGGCGATGTCGTCGATCGCGGCCGCGATCTCCGGCAGTCGGGCGGCCACCGCGGCGGGCACCGTGGCGTCCTCGGCGTTCATCAGCCTGGCGATGTCCAGGGTCGGCAGGCGGTCGATCTCGGACAGCTCGTCGCGGAACGCCTCGGTGGTCAGGGAGTCGAGTTCGGCGCGGAGTCGGCCGTAGGAGGAGTCGGCGGTGGTCATGCTGGGTGGCTCTTTCTGGTGCGTTCGGCGGATGCCGCCGCCGGAGTGGCGGGCGATGCGCTGCGGTGGTCCGGCGGGCGGGCGGGTTGGGTTGGTGTGGCCCGGGGTGGCGGTCCGTGGGCCGGCGGCTGTCGAGCCGTACGGGAGGACCGACGGTTGCCCGGCGGCGTACGGCCGAGGTGGAGGGTAGGCCGGTCGATGCCGTCGACGACCGTACGAGCGTCGGGCGCGCGGGCGGACACACGGCCGGCGGCCGTGGCGGGCCGGACCCGAACGTCTGTCGGAGCGGCGGCAGCGGCCCGGGGCGTGCCGGGTGCTCCACCAGGTCCAGCGGACGCTCGGACGCCCGCAAAGTCGGACGGTCGGCCTCCGGACGGTCGGACACTCGCACGTCGGACGGCCGCTCTCCCGGTGACAACCCGGCGGCTTCGCTGGCGGCGGCTGCCGGGCCGGCAGCTCGGTCGGCGGACTCGATCCGTGCGTGGCCCGATCCGTGGGCGGATCGGTCCGTGGGCGGCCGGAGGTCAGCGCTGACGGGGCGCGTGGCGGTGTGCCAGCGCCTCGTACGACGCGGACAGCGCCGGCGCGGCCGTCTCGTACGTCCGCTGGGCGACCCCGACGAACAGGCAGTCGATGACGAGGAGTTGACTCGTCCGGCTGGACATGGCGGCCGGCCGCAGCTCGCTCTCCCGGGCGGTGGAGGTCGTCAGCAGATGGTCGGCGTACTGCCCGACCTCGGCATCCGGCCGTCCGGTGACCGCGATGGTGGTCGCGCCCCGCTCGAACGCCACCCGCAACGGCTCTATCACGTCGACCGTGCGGCCGGAGTGCGTGATCGCGAGGGCGACGTCGCCGGCCTGCAACTGCACCGCCGTCGTCACCGCGACATGCGGGTCCGGGTGCGAGTGGGCGGAGTATCCGATGCGCAGCAGCTTCTGCGTCATGTCCTGCGCGACGAGCGAGGAAGCCCCCACGCCGTACACGTCCACCCGGCGGGCCGTGGTCAGCGCAGACACGGCGGCTTCCAGGTGGGTGGTGTCCAGCGCGGCCGCGGTGTCGGCGAGCGTCTGCTGTTCGTCGTGCGCGAGCTTGCTGACGACCTCGCTGATCGGGTCGTCCACCGCTATGTCGGCGGTCACGGCTGGCGCGGCGCCGGACTCCTGCTGCGCCGCCAGTCCGGCGAGGGCCAGCCGCAGGTCGCGGTATCCCGGGTATCCGAGCAGCCGCGAGGTGCGTACGACGGTCGCCTCGCTGGTGCCCGTGCGCTCCGCGAGTCCGGTGACCGTCAACCGCGCGCAACCGGCCGGGTCGTGCGCGACGGTCTCCGCGACCCGCTGCATGGAGCGGGTCATGGACGGCGCCATGGTGCGCACCTTCGCGGCCAGTGCTCCGGGCCCGGGCGGGCCGGAGCGCGAACCGGGTCTGCCCGCGACCGAGCGGTTGGCGAAATCTTCCTTCAGCAAGTTCGTCACCGTAGAAAGATATTTTCGGAATCGGCGGTCGGTCAATACCCACGAGTAGGGAAGGTGCGGCGCATCAGCGGCGGGAGGTTTTTGGTGCAATTGACCTATGACGCAGCAACCTGAGACCACGGGCCTCGAACAGGCACTCCATACGGCGCGGGCACGCATCCTGGCCGACCTCAGCGCGGGGGACGTCGCGCAGGCGGACGTCGTGTCGCTGGTCGAGGAAGCGGTCGCACACCGCAGATGGTGGGTCGAACAGTGGCCGGACGGCATGGCGTTCGTGGACGGACTGGTCGCCCAGGACGTCCAGGACTCACTGCTGGAACGCTACGGCCGTTGGCCACTGTGCCCGGTGTGTGGCGGCGCCGACCTGCACGCGCTGGAGATCGAGCCGGAGCTGGGCGAGAACCCGCACTGGGTGTGCGCCAAGACCGCGACCAGCGTGGCCCGGCTCGGCTCGCTCGACACACTCCCGTGACCGTCTACATCGACCCACCCGACTGGCCCGGCCACGGCCGGGTGTGGTCACACCTGATCAGCGACACGTCGTACGCCGAACTGCACGCCTTCGCCGAGACCCTCGGCTGCCCGCACCGGGCCTTCCACCGGGACCACTACGACGTGCCGTCCGAGCGGTACGCGACGGCGGTGCGGCTCGGTGCGGTGCGTACGGACAGCAAGGATCTGGTGCGCCGGCTGGCCGCCGCCGGGCTCCGGCGCCGGGCGGCGGGGGCGGGGGCCGGTGAGCTGGGGGCGTAAGAGAGCCAAGGACCGGCCGGGCCCGTACGGCGGGCGCGGGTCGCCGGCGTTGGCGCGCTGACCGTCCCGCGGAGCCGCCAGCGGTCCCGCCCGGATTCCGCTCAGGCTTGCTCAGCCCCGCTTGGAGCCGTGGCCTCCGACCCGCGTCCCGTGCCGTCGCCGGACACCGCCACCGGCTCGCCGGCCGCGCCGACCGCTCCCGGCTCCCGGGTGTGCTGCCCGCCCCCGCGTACTGCCGTACCGGCGACCAACCGGGTGGGCTCCGCCGCCCGCTGCACCCGGGACGCCACCAGGGTGGCGAGTACCGCGGCGCCGGCCATCGCGGCCCCGACCCAGGCCACCGCCGGATAGCCCCAGCCCGCGCTGATGGCCAGCCCGCCGAGCCAGGGCCCGAGGGTGTTGCCGATGTTGAACGAGGCCGTGGTGGTCGCGCCCGCCAGGGTCGGCGCCGCCCCCGCGACGTTGAACATCCGCGCGTTCAGTGCCGGCCCGGTGGTGAACGCGGTGACGCCCAGCAGAAACGCCAGCACGACCGCCGCCACCGCGCTGTGCGCGACCAGGGCCAGCACCGCCAGCACCACCGTGGACGCCGCTATGCCTCCGTACATCGTGCCGAACAGGTGCGAGTCCGCGATCCGCCCGCCGAGCGCCGTACCGGCCAGCGCACCCAGCCCGAACAGCGCGAGTACGTACGGCACCCAGCGCTCCGCCATCCCGGCCGTGTCCGTCAGCAGCGGCGAGAGGTACGAGAACAGCGCGAAGACGGCGCCGGCGTTCAACGCGATGGTCACCAGCGCCAGCCACACCTGCTTGTCGGCGTAGATCCGCAGCTCCCGGCGCAGCCGTGGCGCCTCCGCGCCGGTCTCCGGTCGGGTACGCGGCACCAGGGTCACCACCCCGACCAGCGCGACCGCGGACAGCGCCGCCACCGCCCAGAACGCCGCGCGCCACCCCGCCTGTTGGCCCAGGAAGGCGCCCGCCGGCACGCCCGCGATGTTCGCGACACTCAGCCCGCCCAACATCACGGCCATCGCCCGGGCCCGCGCGGTCACCGGCACCAGCGACACCGCCACCGCCGCACCCACCGCCCAGAAGCCGGCGCAGGCCAGGGCGCTCACCACCCGCGAGGTGAACAGCACCGGGTAGTTCGGCGCCAACGCCCCGGCTATCTGCCCCAACCCGAAGACGGCCAGCAGCGCGATCAGCGTCGTACGGCGTGGCAGCCGCAGCGTCGCGGCGGCCAGCACCGGCGCGCCCACCACCATCCCGACCGCGAACGCCGAGATCAGCAGCCCGGCCTTCGGGATGGAGACGCCCATGTCCCGGGCGAGTGGTTCGAGCAGGCCGGCCAGCATGAACTCCGAGGTGCCCAGGGCGAACACCGACAGCCCCAGCACGTACACGGCGACGGGCATCCGGGAGCCGGCCGCCGGTCTCGTGGCGTCGGCGTCGCGCACGGCATCAGGCGTACGGGCTGCGTCCGGGGAGGCGGGGGTGGCTGCGGCGGTCTGCTCGATGGGGCTGTCGGAAGTCACGCCAGTGTCGAACTCCCGGCGGCGGCTGACCTATTCCGTACGGGCGGGTCCCGGTTGGGCCCAGCCGACCAGAGGCCCGCGTTACGGCCGCCGGCCGAGGAGCGCCAGCAACCGGTCCTGCGGGCTGGCCGATGACGGCACCTCCACCGGCGGCCCGAAGAGGCCGGGGAGGCCGTCGGCGGGGATCTCCGGCTCGGCCTGCTCGTGGAGTGTCCGGGCCAGCTCGTCCGGGATGATCACCTCGGCCTCGATGCCGCGCGCCAGATCCCAGGCGTGCACGGCCAGGTCCGCCGTCATCTGCCAGCCGTACACCGGGGCCGGCACCTCGCCCCCGGTGACGTGTACGGGCCCGCGCAGCGCGCCCTCCCGGTGGAAGGCCGGATAGGAGGCGGTCGCGGCCCGCTCCCAGGCGAGTACCGGATCGCCGTCCAACACGTCGCCGTCGAAACGGTCGCCAACATCCTCGAGGGTCGCGCCGCCCAGCAGGTGCGGGGCCCACAGATGCTCACTGACCAGGTGGTTGACCAGTTCCCGTACGCTCCAGTCGGCGCAGGGCGTGGCAGCGTGCCACTGGTCGTCGCGGACCTCGTGCACCAGCCGGTCGAACTCGCCGAATGCGGTGTCGAATGCGGTGATCAGCTGCATCGGGTTCCCTTCTCTTATGCGCTCGGTTCGCCTCCGGGCGCTCGTACCCGGTGTCGACTGGTTTTTGCTCGGTTCGCCTCCGGGCGCTCGTACCCGGTGTCGACGCTCCTCGACACTGCACTCGCTCGCAAGCTCGCTCAATTGGTCTCGTCGCTTTCAACACCGGCGCGCTCTTCGGCTCACTCACTGTGCCCACAGAACCGGGAACGGGGTACGGCGGTCCTGGGCCATTCGTGCGGTTCAGGCGTCCAGCAGGTCCAGTTCGCCGCGCAGGTTGTGCCGGGCGGTGCGCTCCCAGCGCCGGTACCCGCCGCTGGTACGGAACAGCCGGGGCAGCCCGAGCAGTTGCCGCAGCACCGCCGCCCGCCCGGCACGGAACCGCTCGTCCGGCACGAAGCCGTACTCCCGCCGTACGGCCGCGGCGTAGTGCGCGTACTCCTCCGGCGATCCCGCCAGAACCGCCAGGTCCGCGTCGCACAGGACCGCGCCGTTGCCGTCCCCGTCCGCCGGGTCGTGGCTCGCGGTGAGCCGCACCAGCCGTACGACCTCCTCGGTACGCCCAGGGGCCAGCCCCGCCTGGGCCAGGGCCCGGCGGGCGAGTCGGGCGCTGCGTTCCTCGTTCGTGCTGCGTTCCGGGCGGTAGACCGCGTCGTGGAACCAGCCGGCGAGGCGTACGGCGTCCGGGTCGTCGGCGTCCGTGGCCAGTTCGTCGATCCGGTCCAGCACGGCGCGCAGGTGAGCGGTGGTGTGGTAGTGCCGCTGCGGCTCGGCCCAGCGGGCGAGCAACTCCGCGCCATAGGGTGCGGGGTCCGCCACCCCGGCGCGGGCGAGCAGGGCGTTCCACCGTGCGAGGAGATCGTCAGGTGTGCTGGCCATACGGTCAATTCTGCGGCCCGGCTACCCAGTCCGCCGGCGGTATGGCAACCTGGAGCACATGTCTAGACCAATCCTTGAGGTTATCGCGCTCGACGCCCAGGACGCGCGCGCGGCCGAGGCCGGGGGAGCGGACCGCCTTGAGCTGGTCACCGACATGGCCGCCGACGGGCTCACGCCTTCCCTGGAGACGTTCGCGGAGATCCGCGCGGCCGTATCGATTCCGCTGCGGGTGATGCTGCGTACGGCGGCGGGCTTCGGCACCGGTGGCGCGCCGGGGCTCGACGCGCTGTGCGAGCGGGCGGGGCGGTTGCGGGCGGCGGGTGCCGACGAGTTCGTGCTCGGCTTCCTGGACACGGTCGGCCAGCCCGACCTGTCGGCCGTCCACGCGCTGACCGACCGGTTGGCCGGTTGTTCCTGGACCTTCCACCGGGCGATCGACCGCGCCGTGGATCGTCCGGAGCTGCGCAGGAGACTGGCCGAGCACGCCGGTCTGGACACCTATCTGACCGCCGGCTCTCCGTTCGGGGTGGACGAGGGCCTGCCGGTGCTGCGGGACGAGGCCGCCCGCGGCGCCAAGGCCGAACCCGGCTACGAACCGCGGCTGATGGCCGGTGGCGGCCTGCGGCTGGACCATGTGCCCGAGCTGCTGGCGGTCGGAGTGAGCGCCTTCCACATCGGCGGTGCCGCGCGCGAGTCGGGCTGGTCGACTCCCGTACGGTCGGCGGCCGTACGCACCTGGCGCGCCGCCCTGGACGCCTGAGCCACGGCCACGGGTCGTACCCCGATACTGGTCACACCTCTTCGATATGCACGCGTGTGCCGCAGAGCTTGGACATGTCGTCATGGTCCGAGGTGAGGATGACGCGCGGGCCGGGTCGGGCGAGCGTGGAGGCGGCGACCACGGCGTCGATGGCGTATTTGTGACCGTGCAGGCCGGCGTCCCGCAGCAGCTCGATGGCGCGCCAGCTGATCTCCTCGGTCACGGGCAGCACGACCAGGCGCGAGACGTACCAGCGGAACCGGGCCATGTTGATGCCGGAGTGCCAGGCTTCGATGAGCGTGAGATCGCTGACCGCGACCACGGCGTCGTGGGACTGGGCTCCTCTGATGAACGCGGTGACCGTCGGGTCCGCACGAACGGCCTTCCCGAGCCCCTCGCTGTCCAGTACGAGGATGCCGCCGCTGCTCACCCTGCTTGGCGACCGCGCCACGACTGCCCTTCCTCGGAGGCGTCACCGGAGTCCGTGGACTCGTCCCGCTCCAGGTCAGCCAGCGTGGTCGCACGCTGGAAAGCCTGGGTCACCCGGTCCGCCACGCCCTGCGGTGCCGGTCCGGCTTCGGCTTCGCTCCGGTCCAGCAGCTCCTCGAGGAGATCCCGCTGGAGCTGGCGCTCCACCGCGGCGCTCACGTAGGCGGAGAAGCCTCGTGCGCCGGCTCGTGCCCGAATCGCGGCGATGCGCTCCGAGGGCATGGAAACGCTGACTTTCTGGGCGACATCGTCGTTGTCCTTGCCGCCGGGAGGGGGTGTACGCACGCCATTCAGAGTAGCAAGAGAAGTAGCAAAGCTGAGGTGTCGGCTCTACTCCCCGTCTGGGCCCGCCGTGCTCGTGCGCGGGTGCAGGGCGGTGCGCAGCACCACGGTCTGCAGTGGCTTGTCGGTCCCCGCGATCCGCTCCTGCAGCAGGCCGGCTGCGGCCACCCCCAGGTCGTACGCGGGCAGTTGCACCGTGCTCAGCGGCGGGCGTACGAGCGAGGCCCAGGGGACGTCGCCGAAGGACAGGACACCGAAGCCGGGCGGCTCCACGCCGGCCTCCCGCAGGGCGCGCAGGGCGCCGACGGCCATCAGGTTGTTCGTGGCGAAGACCGCGTCCGGCGGGGTGCGCAGGGCGAGCAGTTCCCTCATCGCGCCGTGGCCGCCCTCGACGCGGAAGTCGGCGTGCCGGATGTGGGCCCGAATCCAGTCGTCGGGCCGGCCGGCCTCGCGCATCGCGGCGCGGTAGCCGGCGAGGCGTTCCTCCGAGGTGGAGGCGCCGGCCGGGCCGGTGATGCAGGCGACCCGTTCGTAGCCGCGCTCCAGCAGGTGAGCGGTGGCCTCCTCGCTGCCGTGCTGGTTGTCGACCATGGCGGCGTCCACCATCGCCGCGCGTGGCCGCCGGTCGACCGCCACCACCGGCATGCCGCGCTCGGCGAGGGCGGAGAAGTCCGAGCGGCGGCGGGAGGCGGCGGCCACGATGACGCCGGCCATCTGCTCGGCGAGGGCGACCTCGAGGTAGCGCGCCTCCTTCTCGACGTCCTCGTCGGTGTTGCACAACACCACCGAGAGGTTGGTGCGTTGGGAGGCGTCCTCGACGCCTCGGGCGAGCGCGGTGAAGAACGGGTTCTCGATGTCCGGGATCACCAGCCCGATCACGCTGGCACGTTGGGTGCGCAGGGAACGCGCGACCCGGTTGGGGGAGAAGTCGAGTTCCGCCGCGACCCGCCGGACCCGTTCGGTGCGCTCAGCGCTGACCCGGCCTCCGTTGAACACTCGTGACACCGTCGCGGGGGACACCCCGGCGGCCCGTGCCACATCGCTGATCGTTGCCACCGGACTCCTTCACGCGACCTCTTGACACCGCTCCGGGGGAACTCTACGTTCGCGTGAAATGGATTTCAACGGAGTATCGACGGATCTCCGTTGGGGCCGTAAATTCGGCAGTCTCCCACCCTTGTGAAGTTGTTGGGTGCTGTGCGAGTTGCTAAGAAATCGATTTCAAACGATGGAGTGAGCGCACCATGCTCGACGAGCTGGCCAGGCGTACGGACGCCGTCACCCGGTCCGTCAGCCCGGAGAACTTCACCGGGGCCAAGGGCGCGGGCGGCCGAGCCACCGAGGGTACCGGCGCACAGGCCGCGGGCGCACTGGGCCGGGGCTGGAAGATCTCGCCGAGCATCGAGATCGCTCCCGGCGAGACCGCCGAGCTGGCGGACCTCGCCGGGCCCGGGACCGTACGGCACGTCTGGTGCACCACCGCGCCGCACCGCGCCTGGCGCGGCACGCTGCTGCGGGCGTACTGGGACGGCGCCGCCGAGCCGGCGGTCGAGGTGCCGCTGGGCGACTTCTTCTGCAACGGCTGGAACCGCTTCAGCCAGGTCTCCTCCGTGCCGGTGGCGGCCAATCCGAACGGCGGCTTCAACGCGTACTGGGCGATGCCCTTCCGCGAGCGGGCCCGCTTCACCGTGGAGAACCTCTCCGCGGAGACCGTGGTGCTGTACTACCAGATCGACTACGAGCTGGCCGAGGTCCCCGAGGACGCCTGCTACCTGCACGCCCAGTGGCGCCGCAGCCATCCGGTGCCGTGGGGCGAGACGCACACGCTGCTGGAGGGCGTGCGGGGTCGCGGGCAGTACGTCGGCGCGTACCTCGCGTGGGCCACCAACAGTCCCGGCTGGTGGGGCGAGGGCGAGCTGAAGTTCTACCTGGACGGCGACACCGACTTCCCGACGATCTGCGGCACCGGCACCGAGGACTACTTCGGCGGCGCCTGGAACTACGACATCGAGGGCCGGGGATACACCGAGTACACGACGCCGTACCTCGGGCTGAACCAGGTGCTGAAGCCGGACGGGCTGTACGTGAGCCAGCAGCGCTTCGGGATGTACCGCTGGCACGTACAGGACCCGATCCGCTTCTCCGAGGACCTGCGGGTCACCGTCCAGTCGCTGGGCATCGGCCCGGGCAACGGCAACGGCCTGCCCCATCGCTACCGCCCCACCAGCGACGACATCGCCTCCATGACGGTCTTCTACCTCGACGCGCCGGCGACCTCCGCGCGGCCGGCCACCCCCGACCTCCTCGCCCTCGAAGTGGACTAGGAGACAGCACCATGAGAGACGTCAGCAGGCGGAGCCTTCTCGCGGCCGGCGCCGCGGGCGCGGCGGCGGGGAGCGTCGCGCTCAGCGGATGCGGCACCGCCAAGGGCGACGACGGACCGCTGCGGTTCTGGAACTTCTACGGTCCGCAGAACTCCCCCGACCCGGCGGTCCAGGCACAGAGCGACTGGTTCGTCGCCATGGTCGACGAGTGGAACAAGACCCACAAGACCCAGATCGAGCTGACCTACATACCCCAGCCGATCTATCTGAACGGTGCCAAGCTGCCCACCGCCTTCGCCGCGGGCACCGGTCCGGACATCTTCATGGTCAGCCCCGGCGACTTCCTGCGCTACGCCAACGGCGGGATCCTCAAGGACCTCACCGACCACCTGAAGCCCGAGGTGATCGAGGACTTCGGGGACTCGCTGGAGAGCCGGACGATCGACGGCCGGGTGTACGCGCTGCCGATGGAGATCGAGCCGCTGGCGATCTTCTACGACGTCAAGGCGTGGGAGAGGGCCGGGCTCTCCGAGGGGGACATCCCCACCACCTGGGACGCGACGCTGGACGCGGGAGACAAGCTGCGCAGCCCGACCCGGGCCGGGCTGGTGTTCGAGACGAAGCCCGGTTACTACCAGAACTTCACCTGGTACCCCTTCATGTGGCAGGGCGGCGGTGAGGTGCTGGACAAGGAGGGCAACAGCGCCTTCGACTCCAAGGCGGCCCGGCAGGCGCTCGGCTTGTGGCAGGACGCGGTGCGGCACGGTATCGCGCCCACCACGCCACCCGCGGCCAACGACGTCATCAGCGGTTTCAAGGCCGGCAACGTCGGCATGTGGCAGCAGGGCATCTGGCAGGTGGCCAGCTTCAACTCCTACGCTCCCGATTTCGAGTACGGCGTCTTCAAGCTCCCGGTGCCGTCCGGCGGTTCGTACACCACGGGGCTCGGCGGCTGGACCTTCGGCGCGAACACGCAGGGACGTGACCCGGACGGCGCGGCGGAGTTCATCGCCTGGGCCATCGGCTCCATGGAGAAGCACTCCATCCAGCGGATGACCGACTGGTGCGTCAAGGCCAAGACGGACATCGCCCCGCGCAGGACGGCCCTGGAGCTCGGCATCGAACAGGGTGGCTACGACTCGCCGGTCATGAAGAAGTTCAAGGACGAGATCTATCCCGCCGGACGTGCCGAACCGCGCTATCCCCCGGCCGTCTACAAGGCCATCTCGGACGCCATCCAGGGCACCATGCTCGGCGGCGACGGGGTGTCGGGCGCGGTCGACCGGGCGGACCAGTCCATCGAGGCGTATCTCAAGAGCTACAAGGGGGCGGATCTGGTATGAGCAGCGTCGCCACGCCGGAACGCCAACAGGACACGCCGTCCGGGCAGTCCACCGGCGGCCCCTCGGGTCGTACGGGCATGAGCCGCAAGAAGCGGGAGCGGATCGCCGCCGCGCTGTTCCTGCTCCCGGACGGAATCGGGCTGCTGACCTTCGTCGTGATCCCGATGCTGCTGTCCATCGGGCTCGGCTTCTTCCAGATCAGCGGCTTCGGCAGCTACGAGTGGGTGGGCCTGGGCAACTACGAGCGGATGATGTCCGATCCGCTCTTCTGGGACTCGCTGAAGGTCACCGGGATCTACGTGGTGGTGCTGGTGCCCACGCTGTTCATCGTGAGCCTCGGCCTGGGGCTGCTGATGAAGCAGAAGCTTCCCGGCACCGGCATCTACCGCACGCTCTTCTTCATGCCGTACGTCATCAGCCTGGTGGTCGTCGGCCTGCTGTGGCAGTTCATGCTGGACACCCAGAACGGCGTGGTGAACAAGGCCCTGCGCGCGGCCGGGCTGGAGGGGAAGGCGTGGCTCGGGGAACCCAGCCTCGCGCTCGCCTCCGTCATCGCCATCATGGTCTGGGTCATGATGGGGTACTACATGATCATTTTCCTGGCGGGGCTCCAGGAGATCCCCCAGGAGTACTACGAGGCGGCCCGTATCGACGGCGCCGGGCCCTGGACCACCTTCCGCACCATCACCTGGCCGCTGCTGCGCCCGACCAGCTTCTTCGTGCTGCTGATGTCCACCGTCGCGGCGATCACCGGCGGGATCGAGGTCATCTTCGTGCTCACCAGCGGCGGGCCGGCCAACGGCACCTCGCTGGCGATCTTCTATATCTACCAACAGGCGTTCATGTTCGGCGAGTACGGCTACGCGGCGGCGATGGGCTCCTTCCTGGTACTGATCATGGTGCTGTGCTCCGCGGTGGTGTTCAAGGCCACCAAGGGTGGGAGGTTCGACGATGGCGACCAGTGAACTGCGCTCCCCGCAGCACAACCGGATGCCGCTGAGCAGACGGCTGCGCAGCCCGCGCACCGTACTGACCGCGCTGTGCGTGGTGCTGGCCGCCGTGGCGGCCTTCCCGATCCTGTGGATGGTCTCGGCCTCCTTCAAGACCCGGGCCACCGTCAACGACGGCAAGCTGATCCCCAGCGAGATCACCGTCCAGAACTTCGTGTACGTCTTCACCGAAGTGCCGTTCATGAAGTTCCTGTGGAACAGCTTCTTCGTCTCCGCCACCATCACGCTGGTGTCGCTGCTGCTGCACTCGATGGCCGCGTACGCCCTGGCCCGGCTGCGGTTTCCCGGGCGCGAGCCGATCTTCATGGCGATCTTCGGCACGCTGCTGGTCACACCGCCGGTGGTGCTGATTCCCCTGTTCCTGGTGGTGCGCCAGTTGGGCATGCTGGACAGCTACGCGGGCCTGATCATCCCCGCCATCTTCAACGCCTTCGGCATCTTCCTGCTGCGCCAGTTCTACCTGGGCATCCCAAGGGAGTTGGAGGAGGCCGCGATCGTCGACGGCTGCGGCTACTGGCGGGTCTACTGGAACATCGTGCTGCCGCTGTCCCGGCCGATCCTCTCGGCGCTCGCGGTGTTCTTCTTCCTGGCCAACTGGAACTCCTTCATCTGGCCGCAGATCGTCGCTACCGATCCGGACCTGACGGTGGTCCAGGTGGGTATGGCTTCCTTCCAGCAGCAGTACGGCGCCAACTGGAACTACATCCTGGCGGCCGCCGCGGTGGCCGCGCTGCCGATGCTGGTCCTCTTCTTCACCTTCCAACGACAGATCACCGAGTCCATCAAGACCTCCGGGCTCAAGTAACCCGGCGACCCGACAGTCCGCTCACCCGTCGCACCCGCACGCCAGCCAAGACGCACGACACACTGGAGGACCCCCCATGGCCAAGATCGGCCTGCTGCCCATCTCGGACGGCCGGGACTACGTCCGGCGCGACGTCACCGAGCACGTCGACCGAGCCGCGAACCAGCTCGCGACCGTGCTGCGGGACGCCGGACACGAGGTCGTCACCGCTCCCGAGCACGTCAGCAGCAACGCCCTCGCGACCTCGCAGGCCCGCTGGGTGGCCGACCAGCATCCGGACATCACGATCCTGCACCACTCGGTGTGGACGTTCCCGCACTTCACCGCGCTGGCCGCGGACGCCACCCCGGGTCCGCTGCTGCTGGTGGCCAACATCGACCCGAAGTTCCCCGGCATGGTCGGCATGCTGGCCGGCGGCGGCGCCCTGGACCAGATAGGCCGCACCCACGAGCGTGCCTGGGGTGACCTGGACGATCCCGAGGTGCAGCAGCGCATCCTCGCGAAGGTACGGGCCGGCGCCGCCGTACAGGGCCTGCGCGGCTCGACGTTCGGCCGGATCGGCGGCCGGCCCATGGGCATGTACACCGCCACCGCGAACACCGACCAGTGGATGCGGACCTTCGGCGTGGATGTCGAGGAGATCGACCAGTGGGAGGTCGTACGCCGCAGCGAGCACGCCGACCAGACCAGGGTCAGCGCCGCCCGCGCCTGGCTGGAGAAGCACGCCGCCGGGGTGCACTACGACGGCGGCATCCTCACGCCCGAGCTGCTGGAGCGGCAGATCCGCTCGTACTACGCGATGCGTGAGCTGATCGACGAGTGGAACCTCGACTTCTCCGGTATCAAGGGCCAGCCCGAGCTGACCGCCAACTTCTGCACGATGGACGTCGCCGAGGCGTTCCTCAACGACCCCTACGACTGGGAGGGCCCGAAGGAGACCCATGTCACCTCCACCGAGGCGGACATGGACGCGGCCCTGACCATGCAGCTGCTGAAGCTGCTGTCCGGCGATCCGGTGCTGTTCGCCGACGTACGGCACTACCACGCCGACAAGGACGTCTGGGACCTGTGCAACTCCGGCCAGCACGCCACCTGGTACGCCGCGCGCTCCAGTGACCCGGCGGAGAACCTGCGGCACGTCAACCTCTATCCGGAGGACTTCTACTTCCCGGCGGGTGGCGCGTCCGTGCACCACCTCGCCGCCCCGGGCGAGATGACCTTCGCGCGGCTCACCCGGCAGGACTCGGAATACCGGATGCACGTCATGCGGGGCGGGTTCAGGACGTACGACGAGGCCACCAACAAGCAGATGATGGAGGCCAGCAGCTGGATGTGGCCGCATGCCTTCGCCTCGCTGAACTGCACCGCGGAGGAGTTCCTGAGCAGGTTCGGCTCGAACCACATCCACGCCGTGCCGGGTGACTACGTCGCCGAACTCCGGGCCGTCTGCCGGCAGCTCGGCATCCGCTACGACGGCTTCGGGGACGCCGTATGACAGCCCGCCGCGCGGCCACCGGCCGCGCGGTGGAAGGGGGCGCGGCCACCGGCCGCCGGACACGTCCCGGCCCGCACGCCGGCCCGTTGCTCGCGATGCGCGCCATCGCCAAGAGCTTCCCCGGCGTGCGGGCCCTCAGGGGCGCGCGCCTCACCGTGCACGCCGGCGAGGTGGTGGCCCTGCTCGGCGAGAACGGCGCCGGCAAGTCCACCCTGATGAGCATCCTCGCCGGCGTACACACCGACTACGAGGGCACCATCGAGTGCGACGGCGTGCCGGTCACGATCCACTCTCCGAAGGCCGCCCAGGCGCTCGGGATCGGCATGATCCACCAGGAACTCAACCTCGTCCCGGAGCTGACCGCGGCCGAGAACATCTTCCTCGGGCGTGAGCCCCGCACCCCGCGCGGCACGGTGGACTACAGGGCGATGGACCGCCGGGCCGCCGAACTACTGACCCGGCTGGGTCTGGAGGTGCCGCCACGGCGGCCGGTCAAGCACTGTCGGATAGCCGAACAACAGCTGATCGAGGTCGCGAAGGCACTGAACCTCGACGTCAGGCTGCTTGTCATGGACGAGCCGACTTCAGCGCTCGCGGACGCGGAGGTGCGCCGCCTCTTCGAGGTCATCCGGGACCTCACCGCGGACGGCGTCGGCGTCGTCTACATCTCGCACCGGCTTGAGGAGTTGGAGGAGATAGCCGACTCCGTCACCGTGCTCCGGGACGGCGAGTACGTCGGCGAGCGGGCCATGGCGGACACCGACCGCTCGGAGCTGGTACGACTCATGGTGGGCCGCACCATGGACGAGCTGTACCCACGCGGCGGCGAGCAGCGCAGCGAGGGGCCGGTGCGGCTGGAGGTGTCCGGGCTGAGCTGCGTGCCGGAGGGCGGCAGCCGGCTGCACGGCATCGACCTGAGCGTACGGGCCGGCGAGATCGTGGGCCTGGCCGGGCTGATGGGCGCGGGTCGCAGTGAGGTGCTGCAGGCGCTGTTCGGCGCGTACGGGGCCGGCCGGGTCGGCGGAAGCGTCACCCTGGACGGGCAGCCGTACCGACCGCGCAGCCCCAAGCACGCCCTGCGGAAGGGGATGGCGCTGGTCGCGGAGGACCGTAAGGCGCAGTCGCTGGTGCTGGCGAACACCGTGCGGTTCAACACCTCACTGGCCTCCCTGGACCGCTACCGGCGGCCCTGGCACACCGTTGACCGGCGACGGGAACGGGAGGCGGTGGCCGAGCAGGTGGACGGCCTGCGGGTGAAGGCGCCCTCGTTGAACGCGAACGTCGACACGCTGTCCGGTGGCAACCAGCAGAAGGTGGTGCTCGCCAAGTGCCTGCTGGCACGGCCGAGCCTGCTGCTGATGGACGAGCCGACACGTGGCATCGACGTCGGCGCGAAGGCCGAGATCCACGAACTGATGGACCGGCTCGCCCGGCAGGGCACCGGAATCCTCGCCGTCTCCTCCGAACTCCCCGAGCTGATCGGCATGTGTGACCGCGTGCTGGTGCTCTGCGAGGGCCGGTTGACCGGCGAGTTCCACCGCGACGCGGCCAACGGACCGCGCGCCGAGCAGGAGGCGCTGCTCACCGCGGCGATGGCGCGCGAGGACGTGGTGACGGGGACCGGTGGCGGTGACGCGGCCGAACCGACGGCCGGTGACGGCACGACCGACCCGGCTGACCCGACCGACCCGGCCGACCCGACCGACCCGGCTGACCCGACCGACCCGACCGACCCGGACGATCGCCCGGACACCACGGACACGACCGACACGACTGACACCGCCGGCACCGATGACGATGCCGGTACTCCCGGGGGCGACCACAGATGACCGGCACACTCACCGACGCTCCCGACAAGGAGCAAGCCCGCACGCCCTTGGCCAGGGTCGCCCGGCTGCTACCGGTGCTTGGTTCGCTACAGGGCTATATCGGCCTCGTCCTCGTGCTGTTGATCGGCATCGTGACGCAGGGCGACGTCTTCCTGAGCGAGACCAACCTGACCAACGCGGTCGGGGCGTTCTCCTCCCGCGGCATCCTGGCCGTGGGCGTCACGCTGGTGATCCTCACCGCCGGCATCGACCTGTCCGTCGGCTCGCTGATGGGCTTCTGCTCGATGGCCGCGGCGCTGCTGCTGGTCAACGAGCAGATGCCGGTGTGGCAGATCATGCCGTTGTGCATGCTGGCGGGCGCGGCACTCGGCCTGGTGAACGGCATCGGCACCTCGGTGCTGCGCATCCAGTCGTTCGTGATGACACTCGCGATGCTGTCCATCGCGCGCGGACTGGACCGGGAGATGTCCGACAACGTGTCCGTCGGCACCCAGGTCGCCGGCCCGGACGGGACGCTCACCCCCGAGGCCGAGGCCTTCCAGCAGCTCGGCACGCCCGGGCACAACGTCCTGGAGGGCGTCTGGTTGCCCTTCGTCGGCAAGGAGGGCGTCTACTTCCCCGTCCTGGCGTTCGTCGTGGTGTGCGTCGCCTTCCACCTGCTGCTGTCCCGTACGACCTTCGGTCGGCACGTCTACGCGGTCGGCGGCAACCCGACGGCGGCCCGACTGTCCGGCATCAACGTCACCTTCGTCACGATCGCCGTGTTCACCCTCTCCGGCATGCTCGCGGGCATCGCCGGACCGATCGACGCGGCCTACAGCGCCGCGGCCGACCCGCTCGCCGGCACCTCGTACGAACTGGACGCGATCGCCGCCGCGGTCATCGGCGGGGCGTCGCTGCGGGGCGGCAAGGGGACCATCGTCGGCACCTTCATCGGCGCGCTGATCCTCACCCTGCTGGACAACGTGCTGGGGCTGAACGCCGTGAGCGACAACTGGCAGCTCGTGATCAAGGGTTCGATCGTGGTGCTCGCGGTGGTGCTGCAACGTCCGGACCTCTTCCGCCGGAAGGAGAAGGCATGAGGCGGGCGACCCGAGGGTACGCGGCACTCGGTCTCGTCCTCACACTGGCGGTCACCGCCGGCTGCACCTCGAAGGCGCCGACGAACGAGGACGCCGGGGACCGGAACAAGGACGAGTTCGTCATCGGCTACTCGCAGTCCAACAACGCCGAGCCCTATCGCGCGCAGATCAACCTCCAACTGCGCTACTACATGGAGAAGTACCCGAAGCTGAAGCTGCTGCCCATCTCGGACGGTCAACAGAGCAGCGCCACCCAGCTCAGCCAGGTGCAGACGTTCATCGAGAAGGGCGTGGACGTGCTCCTGGTCTCCCCGAACGAACCCGATCCGCTCACCCCCGTGGTGGAGATGGCGTGCGAGGCGAGGATCCCGGTGGTGCTGCTGGACCGTAGCGTCAACACCGACTGCCACACCTCGTTCATCGGTGGCGACAACTACGAGATCGGGAAGAAGGCGGGAGAACGCGCCGTCCGGGAACTGCCGGACGGTGGCCGGGTAGCCGAACTCCGGGGGGTGCTCAGCGCGAAGCCGCAGATCGAGCGGCACAAGGGCTTCATGGACGCCATCAAGGGCCACGACATCAAGGTCGTCGCGCAGCGGGAGGCGAAGTGGCTGCGGGCGGACGCGACCAAGGTGACACAGCAGTGGCTACAGGGCGGCAAGAAGATCGACCTGATCTTCAGCCACAACGATCCGATGGCACTGGGAGCGTTTCTCGCGGCCAAGTCCGCGGGGAAGGCGAAGAAGACGAAATTCCTCGGGATCGACGGCCTGGCCATACCCAGCGGCGGCATTCGCGCGGTGCAGCAGGGCAAGTTGGACGCCACCTACCTGTATCCCACCGGGGCGAAGGAGGCCGCCCGCACGGTCGCGGACATCGTGGCCGGCAGAAAGGTACCGAAGAAACAGACCTTGGAGACCGTGGAGATCAACTCCGAGAACGCGGCCGAGATTTACCAGAAGTACGACATGAGCGGGAAGATCGAATGATGCGCGAAGCGCTGGTCATGGGCATCGACATCGGCACCTCTAGCTCGAAGGGCATCCTCGTGCGCGCCGCGGACGGCGAGGTCGTCGCGAGCGCCGTGCGGGAACACCGTACGGACACGCCTCGGCCCGGCTGGTTCGAGCACGACGCCGAGCGGGTGTGGTGGGCCGACTTCGAGGCGCTGGCACGGGAGTTGCTGGACGGCGCCAGCGACGGCGGCGGGGACAGCAACGGCCATGCCGGCGAAGGCGCCGACCGGCGAGCCGCGCTGGGCGGGGTGTGCGTCAGCGGCATCGGGCCCTGCCTGCTGCCCGCCGACGCCGACGGCCGGCCGCTGCGCCCGGCGATCCTGTACGGCGTGGACACCCGAGCCGGCGAACAGATCGCCGAGCAGACCGAACGGTACGGCGCCGAACGGGTGCTGGAGCGCTGCGGCTCGCCGCTCACCAGCCAGGCCGTCGGCCCGAAGCTGGCCTGGCTGCGGCAGCGGGAACCGGAGACCTACGCCCGAACCCGCCGCTGGTTCATGGCCAGCTCCTGGCTCGCGCACCGGCTGACCGGGGCGTACGTCCTGGACCACCACTCCGCCAGCCAGTGCACCCCGCTGTACGACCTGCGGGAGCGCGGCTGGATCGGCGACTGGTGCGAGGAGGTGGCGCCCGGCCTGGAGTGGCCCGAACTCGTCTGGCCCGCTGACCGGGTGGGCACGGTCACGGACGCCGCGGCCGAGGCGACCGGCATCCCAGCCGGCACCCCGGTGATGGCCGGCACGGTCGACGCCTGGGCCGAGTCGACCGGTGTCGGGGCGACCGGCGAGGGCGACCTGATGTTGATGTACGGCACCACCATGTTCCTGGTGAACGTCGTGCGGCAGCCCGTGCCGGACTCCCGGTTGTGGTCCACCTCCGGAGCCTTCGAGGGGACGTACTGTCTGGCCGGCGGCATGGCCACCTCCGGCGCGGTGACCGGCTGGCTGCGCGACCTCACCGGAGCCGACTACGCGACGCTCACGGCGGAGGCGGGCGCGCTGCCGCCGGGCGCCGAAGGGCTGCTGATGCTGCCGTACTTCGCGGGGGAACGCACGCCGGTCTTCGACCCGGACGCCCGCGGCGTGCTCGCCGGGCTGACGCTCCGGCACGGGCGCGCGCACCTGTATCGGGCGGCCTTGGAGGCCACGGCCTACGGCATCCGGCACAACCTCGCCGCGATGGCCGAGGCCGGCGGTGACCTGCGGCGCCTGGTCGCGGTGGGCGGCGGCGCCCGGGAACTGTGGACGCGGATCGTCTCCGATGTGACCGGGCTGGAGCAGCAGTTGCCACGGCACACCATCGGCGCGGCGTACGGCGACGCCTTCCTGGCCGCCGTGGGAGCCGGGCTGGCCGAGCGCGCGGACATCGAGTCGTGGAACCCGATCGAGTCGACGGTCACCCCGGACCCGGCGCTGGCCGCCGTGTACGACGAGTTGTACGAGCACTACCTCGCGCTGTACCCGGCGACCCGGGAGGTGGCGCACGCGCTGGCACGGCGGCAGCACGCGGACGCGGAGGGGGAGGGGGCCGCCGCTCGGGACGCCTGACCATCCTGCGCGACTTCTTCGAACGGGGCACCGGCGGAGCGGACGCGTGTCCTGGTGACGGATTCGGGAGGGACGCGGCGTCGGCGGAGGCCCCGCTCAGCTGGTGCCCGCCGATGTCCGGCTGTCCGCTTCACGGACGTGTGGGCGGGGT
This sequence comes from Streptomyces oceani, assembly GCF_001751245.1. Taxonomy (GTDB): domain Bacteria; phylum Actinomycetota; class Actinomycetes; order Streptomycetales; family Streptomycetaceae; genus Streptomyces; species Streptomyces oceani. The sequence goes on along the minus strand of NZ_LJGU01000108.1, from coordinate 13,602 downwards.
CTGCCGGCAAGCCGCGGTTGTGGGGAGCGACGAACATCGCCAAGACCCTTCCGAGCGATCCGGGACAGCCCCGAGCACGCCGCCTGGATCTCGCGCGTCACCGACAGCCCGCTCCTTCCGGGAACTCGAGACCCCGATGCGGGGTCGCGTGCTCGTCCGGGCTGGCGGGAGATCCTCCTCGGGTGAGGTCGACGATCCCATGGGCCCTCTCGCACGGTTGCCCTTCCCGGCCTGAGACGATCAGCGGGACCGAGCGAACGAACCCGGGGGTGGGAACATGACCGTTCTGCTGATCGCCGTCCTGGCTCTTGCTGTCGGCGGGTGCGTGTGTGTGGTGTGGGCGCAGCGTGGAGGGCCCCGCTGGGTCCGAGCCGTTGCCGCCACGACGTTCGCCGCGGGAAAGATGGCGCGCCGCTCCAGGAGGGTCACGAGTCCGGGCCAGAACCGGAGCACGGATGAGGGCTCGCCGAGTTGACCGGGCTGGACACCCGGGAGGGCTGGCCGCGGGGAACGCGGTCGCAGACGACTCACACCCCTTGCGGGTCCGCTGGAGCCGGGTCGGGCGGACGGCCCCGGTCATCACGCCCTGAGTGCGACGTGAGACACATCACCCTTTTCGGGACTTGCCATCCATCCGTGGTGATGCTTACTGCGACCTTAGGTGTGGTCCGTAGGGTGGCGGTCTATGGCTACGGACACCACCAAGCACGACGAGTCCGCCGACAGCGCTGCGGAAGACGAGCAGCCGGACCTCGAGAAGAAGGCCGACCCGGCGGAGACCCCCCACGACAAGCGCGGCAGCGAGAAGGCCGCCACGTCCGAGCACACCACTGACACGGAGGACCAGCCCGCCGACGAGCCGGTCGAGGATCGGCAGGACGGGCGACCCCTGGACGACCACGACGACGAACTCCCGGACGACTCCCACCTGTACCAGCCCCAGCGGGAGGACGGGCGCGGCGGCTTCATGGCCGGCGCCGCCGCCGTGCTCAGCGTCGGCCTGGGCCTGTGCTCGCTGACCGGCACCTCGTTCACCGAACAGATGCGGGCCCGGGAGGAGATGACCGGCCAGCTCGAGTCCGGCGCCAGCCCCGGCAGCCCGGAGGAGCAGATCGAGGCCATCTACGGCACGCCGTGGGACGCGGTCGCGCTGCTCAACGGCTTCTTCGCGCTGGTGGCGATCGTGCTCGGCGCCACCGTCCTGGTGCTGCTGGCCAAGCGCACCGACGCCCGGGTCTGGGTGCGGGCGCTGGCGCTGGGCGGGCTGGCGCTCGGCGTGATCGGCGCGCTGGTCGCGACCGGCATGTACTTCGACCTGTTCGCGAGCGCCCCCGAGCCTCCGGACATGCCGAGTACGCCGCAGCAGCCGCAGGCACCGCCACCGCAGTAACGCCCCAACGCGGCACGTACGCCCGTACCCCGGTGGCCGGCGGGACCGCCGCCCGGGGTGCGGGCGTACGCGACCGCCCGTCGGGGCCGTCAGTCCATGGCCGGCTGTCGCCCCACAGCCTCGTCGGCCGGCCGAACGCCGGTCAGCAGCTCCGGCATCGGCCCCGCGTGACACACCACCAGGCCGGACACCGCGCGGGTCAGGCAGACGTAGAGCCGGCGCAGGCCGGTGCGTTCGTCCGGCTCGCCGGCCACGATCGCCCCCGGCTCGTCCAGCACCACGTGGTCGTACTCCAACCCCTTGGCCAGCGTCGCCGGCACCAACGTCAGCCGCGTCTCCTCGCTCGTCTCCACCCCCGGCGCGACGTGAGCCAGCCCCGCCGCGTCCAGCGTGCCCGCCAGCTCCGGTACGCGTGCCTCCGCCGCGATCAGCCCCACCGAGCCCTCCCGCTCCAGAGCCTCCCGGCAGGCGGCGAGCACCGTGGCGGACAGTTCGCCGGCCGCGCTGTGGCGTACGGCGAAGTCGCCCGGGGAATCCCGCACCGAGGTCGCCTCCGTCAGCTCCGGCGCGATCGCCGGCAGCAGCCGGGAGGCGTACGCGATGACCTCACGCGGCACCCGGAAGCCCTGCGTCAGCTCCTCCACCCGCGCCTCCGGCTTGCCCAACTGGGCCAGCGCCTCCCGCCAACCAGCCGTCGCCCAGGGCGTCGTGCCCTGCGCGAGGTCGCCCAGCACCGTCGCCGAGCCGGTCGAACAGCGCCGCCCCACCGCCCGATACTGCATCGGCGAGAGGTCCTGCGCCTCGTCCAGCACCACGTGCCCGAGCGAGGGCGTACGGCTGACCAGGTCGTGCGCCTCGTCGATCAGCACCGCGTCCGCCGCCGACCACCGAGCCGACCGGACCCCGCGCGCCGGCTTGCTCCACAGCACGGCTCGCTGCTCCTCCGGCGTCAGGACGCCCTCGGCCTGCTCGGCCAGGAACTCCGCGTCGGACAGCAGCCGCAGCACCAGCTTGGCCGGGTCCACCGTCGGCCAGGACTCCTTCACCACCGCCCTCACCGCGGGATTCCGCGCCACCGCGTCCTGCGTACGGTCGTCCGGTGCCTCGCCCGCCTGCTCCATGCGGACCAGGACGGAGTGCGCGATCCGCTGCGGCAGGGCCTCCCGGGCGGCGCCGTAGCGCTGGTCCCGCTCCAGCAACTCGCCCACGATCTCCTCCAGTTCGTACGCCGGCACCCGCCACCGCCGGGCGCCCCGCTGCACCACGCAGGGCTCGGTCGGCAGCCGCACCCCGGCCCGTACCGCCCGGCGCAGCACCCGCGCCATCCGCGCGTCGCCCTTCACACCGGCGGCCAGCGCCGAGTCGGTGGCGCGTACGGGGACGTGCGCCACCAGCTCCTCCACGGTGGCCTGCCGTACGTCCAACTCGCCCAGGGCGGGCAGGACCTGCTCGATGTAGCGCAGGAAGGAACTGTTCGGGCCGATCACCAGGGTGCCGCTACGGGCGAGGCGTTCCCGATGGGTGTAGAGGAGATAGGCCACCCGGTGCAGGCCCACGGCGGTCTTGCCGGTGCCGGGCGCGCCCTGCACGCACACCGTGCCGTCGACGTCGGCGCGGACGAGGGAGTCCTGCTCGGGCTGGATGGTCGCGACGATGTCCCGCATCGGCCCGACCCGGGGACGTTCGATCTCCCGCTGGAGCAGCGTGCTGACCCGCTGCTCGCCGGGGTCGGTCAGCCGCTCGTCCTCGTACGCGGTCAGTTCGCCCGCGGTGTAGCCGAACCGCCGGCGTAGCTCGACGCCCCGCGGGTCCTTCTTCGACGCCTGGTAGAAGGGCTGCGAGACCGGCGCCCGCCAGTCGATGACCATCGGGTCGCCCTCCGGGTCGTGCACGTGTCGACGGCCGATGTAGAGGGTGTGGAGGGCGGGGCGCTCCTCGTCCGGGGTCGGGCCTGGGGTCGGGTCCGAGGCTGGCTCCGGGTTTGGGCTTGAGGCCGGGGTCGCGTTTGGCGCCGGCACCCGGGGCAGCACGGCGCAGTCCAGCCGGCCGAAGAACAGCGGCGCGTGCGCGAGGTCCGCCAGCTCCCGGACGCGCTGGGCCAGGTCGCCCCGCAGGACCTGGGCACTCACCCAGTTCGGGGCGACGTCGGACAGGTCCAGCGCCTCGGTCTCGGCGCGCATGGCGCGCAGTGCGGTACGGGACGCGGCCAGGTGGGCGCGTTCGCGTTCCAGCGGCGTGAGTGTCGCCGGTGCCGTGGGCGGTGCGGGTGGCGTGGGTGGCGACGGGTCGTACGCGGGCACGGATCTGCCTCCGGTGGGTGGGCGTCGGATCGCGCGTGTGGACGCGTGCCGGCGCGGCCGACGGCGACCACACGGCGTACCGCACGCGCGTGCCGGGGCACGGTGCGTGCGGTGTGGGTACGTGATCGGGTCGCCGGCCGGTTTCCGAGCGGCCGGAGTCCCTCCCCACGGGAGAACCCCGGAGACCCGGAGCGCCGAGTCCTTGCAGCGCCGGGGTCCCGGTACCTGAGGGAGGAAGGCAAGGGGCGGGAGTCTAGGGCAGCGGGGGCCCGTGGCGCGAACGGTTTTCTCTCGGCGGGTTCGCTTCCGACGCGCCGCCCTCGTGCTTTCGGTTCGTGCTGGTTCCCGCCCGGTTCTCGCCCGGTTTCCGTCCGTTCCGGAGTGCGTCGCTACGCCGGTCCGCGTGGCGGCGGCGCATACCGTCGGGGCGACAGGCGGTTCGGCGCCGTGAACCGCGGACAACTCAGCAGCCGAGGGAAGACCATGCGCGTCCGACCACGCCTCCCGTCCCGGTCCGCCGGCTGGGCGCGCCTCGTGCCGCGCCCGCGCTCCGGCCCGTTCTCCGCCCGCTGGTGGCGAAGCCCGCTGCGTGGACTCCGGCTGACCTCGCCGCTCGGGCTGGTGCTGCTGCCGGGGATCGTCCTGCTGCTCGGCACGGGCCTGCTGTCGTACGCCGCCTACAACCCGGATCTCTCGCCGGCCAACGACATGACCCCGGACAAGGGCTGGCTCGGCTTCTACCTCTTCTCCTGGCCGACCGACCCCGACTGGCTGTACCGGCTCACCCAGGGCGTGCACGTCACGCTCGGCATCACGCTGATCCCGGTGCTGCTGGCCAAGCTGTGGTCCGTGATCCCGAAGCTCTTCGCGCTGCCGCCGGCCCGCTCGCTCAGCCACGCCATGGAACGGGTGTCGCTGCTGCTGCTCGTCGGCGGTGGGCTTTTCGTGTTCGGCACGGGCGTGCTGAACGTCCAGCTGGCGTACGTCTTCCCGGGCTCCTTCTACACCCTGCACTTCTACGGCGCCTGGGTCTTCACGGCCGCCTTCGTCGTGCACGTGGCGCTGCGGCTGCCGCGCGCGGTGCGGGCCGTACGGGCGCGCCNCCGCCGGGCGCCCCGCTGCACCACGCAGGGCTCGGTCGGCAGCCGCACCCCGGCCCGTACCGCCCGGCGCAGCACCCGCGCCATCCGCGCGTCGCCCTTCACACCGGCGGCCAGCGCCGAGTCGGTGGCGCGTACGGGGACGTGCGCCACCAGCTCCTCCACGGTGGCCTGCCGTACGTCCAACTCGCCCAGGGCGGGCAGGACCTGCTCGATGTAGCGCAGGAAGGAACTGTTCGGGCCGATCACCAGGGTGCCGCTACGGGCGAGGCGTTCCCGATGGGTGTAGAGGAGATAGGCCACCCGGTGCAGGCCCACGGCGGTCTTGCCGGTGCCGGGCGCGCCCTGCACGCACACCGTGCCGTCGACGTCGGCGCGGACGAGGGAGTCCTGCTCGGGCTGGATGGTCGCGACGATGTCCCGCATCGGCCCGACCCGGGGACGTTCGATCTCCCGCTGGAGCAGCGTGCTGACCCGCTGCTCGCCGGGGTCGGTCAGCCGCTCGTCCTCGTACGCGGTCAGTTCGCCCGCGGTGTAGCCGAACCGCCGGCGTAGCTCGACGCCCCGCGGGTCCTTCTTCGACGCCTGGTAGAAGGGCTGCGAGACCGGCGCCCGCCAGTCGATGACCATCGGGTCGCCCTCCGGGTCGTGCACGTGTCGACGGCCGATGTAGAGGGTGTGGAGGGCGGGGCGCTCCTCGTCCGGGGTCGGGCCTGGGGTCGGGTCCGAGGCTGGCTCCGGGTTTGGGCTTGAGGCCGGGGTCGCGTTTGGCGCCGGCACCCGGGGCAGCACGGCGCAGTCCAGCCGGCCGAAGAACAGCGGCGCGTGCGCGAGGTCCGCCAGCTCCCGGACGCGCTGGGCCAGGTCGCCCCGCAGGACCTGGGCACTCACCCAGTTCGGGGCGACGTCGGACAGGTCCAGCGCCTCGGTCTCGGCGCGCATGGCGCGCAGTGCGGTACGGGACGCGGCCAGGTGGGCGCGTTCGCGTTCCAGCGGCGTGAGTGTCGCCGGTGCCGTGGGCGGTGCGGGTGGCGTGGGTGGCGACGGGTCGTACGCGGGCACGGATCTGCCTCCGGTGGGTGGGCGTCGGATCGCGCGTGTGGACGCGTGCCGGCGCGGCCGACGGCGACCACACGGCGTACCGCACGCGCGTGCCGGGGCACGGTGCGTGCGGTGTGGGTACGTGATCGGGTCGCCGGCCGGTTTCCGAGCGGCCGGAGTCCCTCCCCACGGGAGAACCCCGGAGACCCGGAGCGCCGAGTCCTTGCAGCGCCGGGGTCCCGGTACCTGAGGGAGGAAGGCAAGGGGCGGGAGTCTAGGGCAGCGGGGGCCCGTGGCGCGAACGGTTTTCTCTCGGCGGGTTCGCTTCCGACGCGCCGCCCTCGTGCTTTCGGTTCGTGCTGGTTCCCGCCCGGTTCTCGCCCGGTTTCCGTCCGTTCCGGAGTGCGTCGCTACGCCGGTCCGCGTGGCGGCGGCGCATACCGTCGGGGCGACAGGCGGTTCGGCGCCGTGAACCGCGGACAACTCAGCAGCCGAGGGAAGACCATGCGCGTCCGACCACGCCTCCCGTCCCGGTCCGCCGGCTGGGCGCGCCTCGTGCCGCGCCCGCGCTCCGGCCCGTTCTCCGCCCGCTGGTGGCGAAGCCCGCTGCGTGGACTCCGGCTGACCTCGCCGCTCGGGCTGGTGCTGCTGCCGGGGATCGTCCTGCTGCTCGGCACGGGCCTGCTGTCGTACGCCGCCTACAACCCGGATCTCTCGCCGGCCAACGACATGACCCCGGACAAGGGCTGGCTCGGCTTCTACCTCTTCTCCTGGCCGACCGACCCCGACTGGCTGTACCGGCTCACCCAGGGCGTGCACGTCACGCTCGGCATCACGCTGATCCCGGTGCTGCTGGCCAAGCTGTGGTCCGTGATCCCGAAGCTCTTCGCGCTGCCGCCGGCCCGCTCGCTCAGCCACGCCATGGAACGGGTGTCGCTGCTGCTGCTCGTCGGCGGTGGGCTTTTCGTGTTCGGCACGGGCGTGCTGAACGTCCAGCTGGCGTACGTCTTCCCGGGCTCCTTCTACACCCTGCACTTCTACGGCGCCTGGGTCTTCACGGCCGCCTTCGTCGTGCACGTGGCGCTGCGGCTGCCGCGCGCGGTGCGGGCCGTACGGGCGCGCCGGACCGTACGGGCGGGGAGCGCGGGCGCGGAGGAGAGCGAGCGGGAGCGTGCGGAGGAGGCGGACGCGCGGCTGCGCCCCCCGCACCCCGTGGAGCCGACGCTCTCCCGGCGGGGCGCGCTGGGCATGGTCGGGGGCGGCTCGCTGTTGCTGCTGGCCACCACGGTCGGCCAGAACTTCGACGGGCTGCGGCGTACGGCCCTGTTCGCACCGCACGGCGGCAGCGATCCGGGAGCCGGACCGAACGGCTTCCAGATCAACAAGACCGCCGCGCACGTCGGCGTCACCCCGGAGCGTACGGGCCCGGAGTGGCGGCTCGCGCTCCACGGCAGGGGGCGCGAACTCCGGCTGTCCCGCGCCATGCTGCTGGAGCTGCCGCAGCACAGCGTGGCGCTGCCGATCGCCTGCGTGGAGGGCTGGTCCACCTCGGACCAGTGGTGGCGGGGGGTACGGCTGCTCGACCTGGCCGCCCTGGTCGGCCACCGGCGACAGCCGCCCGACCTGTTCGTGGTGTCCGTACAGCCGAGTGGGTCGTTCCGGGCAGCGGCGCTGCGGGACAACCAGGTGCGCGACCCGCGATCGCTGCTCGCGCTGTACGTCAACGGCGAACCGCTGTCCCTCGACCACGGCTACCCGGCGCGGATCATCGTGCCGGCCGCGCCGGGGGTGCTGAACACCAAGTGGGTGGGACGGATGACGTTCGGCGCGCTGTCGTGAGGCGGCACGACGGCCGGCGGGGCGGCTGGCGGAACGGTCGGCGGGACCGCTGGTTCGGCCACGGCCCGCTACGGCCGACACTGCTCCTCACCTCGTTCGTCCTCACCGGCTATGCCGGCGTGCGGCTGCTGGCCGGCGACTGGCTGTGGGTCACGGCGTGGTTCGTCGGTGCCGCGCTGGTGCACGACCTGGTGCTGCTGCCGTTGTACGCGCTCGCCGACCGGGCTCTGCGGGCGGCGGTACCGGCCGGTCGGCACCGCCGGACGGTGCTGAACTGCGTCCGGGTGCCGGCCGTGCTGTCCGGCCTCCTGCTGCTGGTCTGGTTCCCACTGATCACCCGGCAGGTGGCGGCGTACGAGGCGATCACCGGGCTGTCCGCCGAGGTGTATCTGGGGCGCTGGCTGCTGGTCACCGCCGTGCTCTTCGCGGGCTCGGGCGGCTGGCTGGCGTACCGGCTGAGCACCGATCGGCGTCGGGAGGTGGACGCGCCCTCGGCGGAGTAGGGGGCCAACACCCAAGGATCGCCCCCGGGTTGACCCGGAGGGGTCTCAGGGGCGCGGTGCGCCCACGGGAGCAGCCGTCCGTAACCCCCGGGAGGGATCTGGCCCCGCGGGGAAATGAGGCCCGGGACCGATGCCATGACCAGGAAACAAGGAGCACTCTGGGGGTATGAGTACCGCATCCGTTCAGCATTCCGCGCCGGCCGCCCCGGTGCGCGGCGCGACCGCGCTGGGGGCGGTCGGCGACGGCCGGTCGCCGTACCGTCATCCCCGGCACGTGTTCGGGGACGCGCTGCGGGCGATTCGGGTGTTCGCCGAGGCCACCTTCAGCGTCGCCGTGCTCGGGCAGTACGAGGGCGTGGTCGGTCAGCCAGCGAGTCAGCCAGCCCGGCAGCCTCCCGACCAGCGATCCCACCAGCGACCCGGGCAGTAACCACCCGACGACCCGGACCCAACCGAAACGATCCATGATTCCCTGAATTCAGCATCCCGTGTACTGTAGCGGTGTGCTGACCGTCGCCCCTGACATCGAGGTGCTGGCCCGGTTCGGCCGCGCGCTCGCCGACCCGATCCGCTGCCGCATCCTGCTCGCCCTGCGCGAAGCCCCCGCCTACCCCGCCGACCTCGCGGACACGTTGGGCGTTTCTCGTACGAGACTGTCGAACCACCTCGCGTGCCTGCGTGACTGCGGGCTGGTCCGCACCGCCCCGGACGGCCGCCGTACCCGCTACGAGCTGGCCGACGAACGTCTCGGCCACGCACTGGACGACCTGCGTACCGCCGTGTTGGCCGTCCAGACCGAGCGCACCTGCCCGGACGCCGAGACGAAGGGCTGCTGCTGATCATGACCGCCGAGACGTCGCTGTCGCTCGGTTCTTCGCCGGCCCGCCGTGACGCGCTCACCCGCCGGATACGCCTGCTGGTCGCGGCCACGGTCGCCTACAACCTCGTGGAAGCGGTCGTCGCCCTCACCGCCGGCACACTGGCCTCGTCCACCGCGCTGATCGGCTTCGGTCTCGACTCGGTCATCGAGGTGTCCTCCGCCGCCGCGGTCGCCTGGCAGTTCTCCGCCCGCGACCACGCCGTACGAGAAGCCCGCGAACAGCGGGCCCTGCGGATCATCGCGGTGTCGTTCCTCGCGCTCGCCGCCTACGTCGCCCTCGACGCCGTCCGTACGCTGACCGGCACCCGGGAGGCGGACCCGTCGATCCCCGGCATCGTCATCGCCGCCCTGTCGTTGGCGATCATGCCCTTCCTGTCCGCCGCCCAGCGCAGGGCCGGGCGCGAGCTCGGTTCCGCCTCCGCCGTCGCCGACTCCAAGCAGACGCTGCTGTGCACGTATCTGTCCGCCGTCCTCCTGCTGGGTCTGGTCCTGAACGCCACTCTCGGTTGGTCCTGGTCCGACCCCCTGGCCGCCCTGGTCATCGCCGGCCTCGCCGTCAAGGAAGGCCGCGACGCCTGGAGGGGCAAGGGCTGTTGCGCCCCCGCCGCTCCGGCGGTCCGGGACGGTGCGGAGGTCCCCGCCGCCCATCCCGAGGCGGACGCGTGCGGCTGCCGGCCCGACTGTGTCTGCCGCGACCAGCCGAGCGGCACGCACTGAGGGCCCGACGGGCCGCGCCGAGCGCGCGGGCCGCCCTCCCGGCGAGAGCCACGCCGTGGCGAAGCCGCGGACTCAGTCGTCGGCGAACAGGTCCGTCGCGTCCACGATGCGGTACGCGTACCCCTGCTCGGCGAGAAAGCGCTGTCGGTGCGCGGCGAAGTCCTGGTCGAGGGTGTCCCGGGCGACCACCGAGTAGAACCGCGCCTCGTGCCCGTCCGCCTTCGGCCGCAGCACGCGGCCCAGCCGCTGCGCCTCCTCCTGCCGGGAACCGAAGGTCCCGGAGACCTGGATCGCGACCGTCGCCTCCGGCAGGTCGACGGAGAAGTTCGCCACCTTGGAGACCACCAGCACGTGCAGCTCGCCCCGGCGGAAGGCGTCGAACAGCTTCTCCCGCTGGGCGTTGCTCGTGTCGCCCTTGATGACCGGGGCGCCGATGTGCTCGCCCAACTCGTCCAGCTGGTCGATGTACTGCCCGATCACCAGGGTCTGTTCGCCCTCGTGCCGGCGCACCAGGGCCTCGGTCACCCGGCGCTTGGAGTCGGTGGTGGCACAGAAGCGGTACTTCTCCTCGGTCTCCGCGGTGGCGTAGGCCAGGCGCTCGGAGTCGGTGAGGTTGACCCGCACCTCCACGCAGTTCGCGGGGGCGATGTAGCCCTGCGCCTCGATCTCCTTCCAGGGCGCGTCGAAGCGTTTGGGGCCGATGAGCGAGAAGACGTCCGACTCGCGCCCGTCCTCCCGTACGAGCGTCGCGGTCAGGCCCAGCCGCCGCCGGGCCTGGAGGTCGGCGGTGAACTTGAACACCGGAGCCGGCAGCAGGTGCACCTCGTCGTAGACGATCAGGCCCCAGTCCCGCGAGTCGAACAGCTCCAGATGCGGATAGACGCCCTTCCGCTTGGTGGTCAGCACCTGGTACGTCGCGATGGTGACCGGTCGGATCTCCTTGCGGGTGCCGCTGTACTCCCCGATCTCCTCCTCGCTCAGCGAGGTCCGGCGCACCAGTTCGTGCTTCCACTGCCGGGCCGCGACCGTGTTCGTGACCAGGATCAGCGTGGTGGCCTGCGCCCGCGCCATCGCGCCGGCGCCGACCAGCGTCTTGCCCGCACCGCAGGGCAGCACGACCACGCCGGAGCCGCCGTGCCAGAAGCCCTCGACCGCCTGCGTCTGGTACGGCCGCAGCGACCAGCCGGCCTCCTCCAGCGCGACGGGATGCGCCTCGCCGTCCACGTAGCCCGCCAGGTCCTCGGCGGGCCAACCCAGCTTGAGCAGCGTCTGCTTGATCTGGCCCCGCTCCGAGGGGTGCACGACGACGGTGGCCTCGTCGATCCGGTCGCCCACCAGCGGCTGGACCTTCTTGGACCGCAGGACCTCCTCCAGCACCGGCTTGTCGCTGCTCTCCAGCACCAGGCCGTGGCTCGGGTGCTTCAGCAGCCGCAGCCGGCCGTACCGCGCCATCGTCTCGGCGACGTCCACGAGCAGCGAGTGCGGTACCGGATAGCGCGAGTGCGCCACCAGCGCGTCCACCACCTGCTCCGCGTCATGCCCGGCGGCCCGGGCGTTCCACAGGCCGAGCGGTGTCACCCGGTAGGTGTGGATGTGCTCGGGCGCCCGCTCCAGTTCGGCGAAGGGCGCGATAGCCCGCCGGCACTCGTCGGCCTGCTCGTGGTCCGTCTCGAGCAGCAGGGTCTTGTCGCTCTGCACGATGAGTGGGCCTGCACCGGTCACGCGGTCCTCGCCTTCCGCCACGGGGCTGGGTCGGGTTCGCCGCCGTCGGCCCGGCTCGGTGGGTTCCGGTTCCGTTTCGCTGGCGCGCCGGGCGACGAAGGGCAAGCCTCCAGTGTCCCGCATCGTCGTGCGAAGCGACGAGGAGCCGTGCTCACCTCGCCGTACGCACGCTGGCCCTGCCCGGCTGAACGGCGCGCGTGGCGGGCGGTGAGCGCGGCCACACATGGCGTACGGGCCGTACGCTGTGCCGTGGCGTGATCGACGGCTGAGTGAAGGGGGAACCGCCGTGCGGCTGTTGAGGGGCGGACCACCCAGGGGCGTACGACGAATGCTGCTGCGCGCGCCGATCCTCGCGTTTCGGGCCGGTCTCGGCGGCCTGTTCGGCGAGCGGCTGCTCTGCCTCACGCATATCGGCCGGGTCAGCGGGCGACCGCGTCAGGTCGTGCTGGAGGTCGTCGACCGGGGCGATGAACCGGACAGTTTCGTCGTCGCCTCCGCCTACGCCCGCCGCTCGCAGTGGATGCGCAACGTCCTGGCGCGGCCGGCGGTCCGCTACCAGGTCGGCCGGCGTACGTACCACGGCACCGCCGTCCCGCTGCCGTCCGCCGACTCCGGCCGCCGGCTCGCCGACTACGCGCGACGGCATCCGCTCACGGCCGAGGAGCTGATGCGCTCGCTCGGCCACGCGCCGCGGGACAGCGCGGACTACGAGGCCCTGGGGGCGGACTCCGAGCACGGTGTGCCACTGGTGCTGCTCCGCCCGGACGACGAGGCGCGGGGCGGCGCGGAGGACTGAGCGGCGCGGCGGAACGGCGGGCTCGTGCCGGACGGGGTCGGTGTGGACCACCGGGTGGCCTGTCCGTGGTGTCCGTTCGGGGTGTCCGTTGGTACGGCCCGGGCGGCCGGCGACACGCGTCAGTCGGCCGCGAGTTCGGCGACGCCGGTGATCCGGTGCAGCGGATACGTCCGTACCTCGTCCGCCGTGTGGTCGTACGCCGTGACGAAGCCGCCCTCCACCCGCACCGGTGCGATGACCCGCTGGCTGGCGGCGCCGTCCGCGTTGACGTAGCCGATCCACAGGACCGCGCCGGACAGGGTCGCCGTCTGCATGGTGGCGAGGGTGTCGGCCGCGGCGCTGCGCGGCAGTTCGCCACCGGGCGTCGGCGTACGGGTGCCGGCCGGCGGCCTGGACACGGCGGTCGCGGCGTGATCGCCGGCACGGATGGCGCGTACGGCCGCGGTCAGCAGGGCGTGGTCCGGTCGGGGCGGACCGTCCGGTACCGGTTCCGGTGCGGTGCGGCGGGGGCTCCGGCGCGCGTCGGGGCGGGCCACCAGCACCGCCCCGTCCGCGGACTCGGCCGCCGGGGCGTAGCCCAACTCGCGGAGCCGGGCCAGGAGTTGCTCGGCGGGTGTGGCCGAGACCAACACGGTGGGAGCGAGCCGGCGCAACCGCAGGGCGGCCGTCCGCTTGTCCGCCAGGATCTGCGCCAGCAGCGCGTCGTCATCGCAGCGCAGATAGGCGGAAGCAGCGCCGACCCGCAACTGGCCGTGCCGCCGGGCGACATCGTCGACGAGGTACGACAGCGGCTGCGGCACCGGCGTACGGGAGTGGGCGGCCAGGAAGGCGTGCAGTTCGCTCGCGGTCCATCCGGAGTCCAGGGCACGGCGTACGGACCCCGGGGCGAACCGGTAGACCGTGGCGCCACCCTTGGACTCGACGTCGGCCAACATCGCCAGCTGGGCGCCCAGTCGGCGCTCCAGCGGGCCCGGCGCGACGGCGGTGAGGTCAGCCTGGAGCAACACGTGGTCGACCGGTTCNGCGAGGGGCGGGAGGTGGCCGGCGCGAACACCTCGCGGGCGGTCCGTACGAGCCGCAGCCGGTCGTCCGCCCCCCACAGCAGGGCACGGGCACGCAGGGTGTCGAGTGCCCGCGGCAGCCGCGCGTCGACCGCCGCGCGCTCCGCCGGCTCGGGGGCGGCGCCGGTCAACAGCGCACGCAGCTCCTCGTACGGGCACGGGTCGCTGGCCACCGCCAGCGCCTCGGCGGTCTGTAGCGCGAAGCAGTCGAGGCGTTCTACGGTGCGTACCACCGAGGCCCGAGTGCCCGCGC
>NZ_LJGU01000107.1:9084-25689 GCF_001751245.1 Streptomyces oceani | reverse complement strand
AGTGGTGGCAGGCGCAGAACCAGGGTTCGGACGGCAGCAGCGGCTTCGGCGGCCACGCGCTGCGCCGGGGCTGAGCCAGGGCCGAGCCGGGACGTGCCCGCGCTCGGTCCGCGGAGTCTCGCCGCCTCGGCCGGTGCTGTTCCTCAGCCGCCGCTGAGTAGCGGCGGGAAGTGCCGCGCCCAGGACGGGTCGACGTCCGGCTGGGGACCCTCGTGTGCGGCCCGACAGGGGTCTCCCTCCCGGTGCGCCGCACGCGGCAGGTAACCGTCGAAGAGGAACCGGCCCCGGAAACGGTCGTCGAGAAGCTCCGCGCACCGGGTGGTGGGGGCGGCGGTCGCCGGGTCGGTCGTGCGGTAGCCGCCGGAGTCTTCCAGGGCGAAGGCCGTACGCTTCCCGAAGTCGACGCCGTGGGCGGCGAGGAGCTCACCGCCCGCCAGCAGTGCCGCGTACTCGTGGCCCAGGACGCCGCCGAAGGTCCGGTCGTTGAGCAACAGCACCGGAGCGCCGAGGCTGAGCAGCGAGCCCAGCAGCAGGTCGTCCGTGTCGAACGCGTCGAGCGGATCCGGCTCCTCGGGTATCCGCGCGTCGGCCCGCCAGGCGTCCAGGTCCGCTGGGGCGAGAGCGCCCGGGCGGAGGGCGTACGCGCCGTCCGTCCCGCACTCCAGCTCCCACGGGTTCGGCAGCGCCCACGCGTCCGGCAGGCCGGGGCCGCTGGTGCGCAATGCGTGCCCGGAACCGCCCGGGACGAGCAGGTCGTAGAGCGGCAGCACGTCGTCATGCAGCGTGAGGACGCAGTTGAGGTCGAAGCCCATCGGCGTAGTCTCGCAGTGTGCCGCCACCATCGCCTCCGCCGGACGTGCACGCGCTCGCTCGCGCCTTCCAGCGCCCCGCCGAGCCGGACGGGTCGGGTGCGTTGACGCCCGTACGGTACGTCAGCCAGCCGACCTGGCGGCTGGACACCGGCTCCGGCCGTTACTTCGTGAAGCGGCTGCTCGTCCAGGACTGGCCCGAGGGCTGGCGTCCGCAGCTGGAACGGGCCATGGAGCTGGAACGTGCCGCGTCGGCCGCCGGCATCCCCACCCCGATGACGATCGAGCCGATCGAGCCTGCCCCAGATGCCGGGGGTGCCGAAGCGGGCTGCGGTCTGGCCGTCGACCTGGGCGACGGGGCCGGCCTGGTGCGGATGCACGCCTGGCTGGACGGGGACGAGCCCGTCCCCGACGCCGACCTGGCGCGCTGGTGCGGCGCCACCCTGGCCGCGCTGCACGCCCTGTGGCCGGCGGGGGAGGAGCGTACGGACGGCATGTGGCCGCTGTGGTACGGCGTCAACCCGGCGGAAGCCTGGGAGGAGTGGCTGGCGGCCGGGCTCGCGCAGCAGCGGCCCTGGGCGCCGGTGCTGCGCGAACGACTGCCGCTGATCACGGAGTTGNCCGACCTGGCGCGCTGGTGCGGCGCCACCCTGGCCGCGCTGCACGCCCTGTGGCCGGCGGGGGAGGAGCGTACGGACGGCATGTGGCCGCTGTGGTACGGCGTCAACCCGGCGGAAGCCTGGGAGGAGTGGCTGGCGGCCGGGCTCGCGCAGCAGCGGCCCTGGGCGCCGGTGCTGCGCGAACGACTGCCGCTGATCACGGAGTTGACCGCCCGGATCGAGGCGAGCTACCAGCAGGTCGGGGACCACGTCGTGACCCATCGTGATGTCGTGCCGCACAACGTCTTGTGGACCGCCGACGGTTGCGTGCTCATCGACTGGGACACCGCCGGCCCGGACAGCGCCACCCTGGAGACCGCCGCGGCCGTCTTCGACCAGGCACGGCACGGCCGCGGGGCGGAGCCCGACCCGGCCCGTATCGTGCTCGCACTGGACGCCTACCGGAACGCCGGCGGCGAACTGCGGCCCTGCGACTTCCCGCTCGCCCGCCGCCTGGGCGTACACCTGGCCCGCTGTGTCGAGAAGCTGCGCGGCACGCTCGACCGTACGACGGACGGCTCGGGGGAGCGGGCCGCCGCGGACGCCCGGGTCACCGAACGGCTCACCGCGCTGCCGGAGTTCTCGGCCTGGCTGCTCGACTGGTCGCGCCGGCTGTACNTACGGTACAGCAGGCCGGCCAGGGACCGCCGCGCGGCCCGCCGGCCCGGTCAGCTGGGCGCCGGCACGGGCGTCAGATCCAACGCGGCGTGCAGCGGAGCCGGGTCGGCGCGCAGCGGGGCGCCGTCGAGACGTGCGGTGACCCGCCCTGAGGTCAGTACGGTGACCGTGTCGGCGCTCTCCACCGCCAGGGTCGGACTGGGCGAGACCAGCAGTATGGCGATGCCCTCCGAGGCCAGGGTGCCGATCAGTTCGCGGATCTGACGTACGAGGAGCGGCGCCAGTCCCTCCGTCGGCTCATCCAGCAGCAGCACCCGGGGACTGCCGAGCAGCGCGCGGGCCAGCGCGAGCATCTGCTGCTCCCCGCCGGACAGGTCGCTGCCCCGGTGCCCGCGTCGTTCGGCCAGCCTGGGCAGCAGCTCCAGTACCCTGTCCGGCGTCCAGGTCCTCTGGTGGCGGGCCCCACGGCCGCCGTCGCCCTTGACCGGACGCGGCGGACGGTACGACAGCCGCAGGTGCTCCCCGACGGTCAGTCCGGCGAACACCCGCCGGCCCTGCGGTACCAGGCCGATGCCGGCACGGGCGACCTGGTGGGCGGGCCGGCCGCTGACGTCCCGTCCGTTCGCTCGTACGGAGCCCGCGGTGGGACGGTGCAGCCCGGCGATCGTGTGCACCAGGGTGGTCTTGCCGGCGCCGTTGTGGCCGACGACGGCGTGCACGCCGCCCGGCGGCACGTCCAGGTCCAGCTCGTGGAGCACGGTGCCGCCGCCGTAGCCGGCCGTCAGCCCGTTGAGTTGGAGCATCGGCGGCTCGGGAGCGTCCCGCCGTTCGGCGGTCCCGTTCGACTGGGGTGCGGTGGCGGGCATCGGTCATCCCCTCTCGGTGGCTGACGGCGGGGTGTCGGCACCGTTCGCCGGCCCCGCGCCCGTGGCGGACTCGGCCACGGAGGTGGGGACCGTGTCCAGGTAGACCTCACGGACCTCGGGGTCGCTGAGCGCCTCCTGCGTGCCGCCGCTCACCAGGACGCTGCCGGAGGCCAACACCGTGACGTTGTCCGCGAGTTCGGTCACCACCTCGATGTGGTGTTCCACCAGGAGCAGGGCGACGTCGGCGGGGATGTCGCGGAGGACGTCGACGAGGCGACCGATGTCGCGGTCGGTCAGCCCGGCTGCCGGCTCGTCGAGCAGAAGCAGCCGGGGTTCCCCGACCAGCGCGGCGGCCAGGTCCAGCATCCGGCGTTGGCCGTGGGACAGGGCGCCAGCGGGATGCTCCGCCTGGTCGGCGAGCCCGACGGCTTCCAGCCGCCGCATGGCGATGTCCCGCATCTGGCGCCGGCGCGCGGGTCGGCGCCAGGCCGTCCAGCCCGCGCGGTGGTGCCGCCAGCCGGCCAGCATGGCGTTGTCCAGCGCGGTCAGTTCCGTGATGACGGTGGGCTGCTGGTAGCTGCGGGCGATACCCAACCGGCTGCGTCGGGCCGCCTCGGTACGGGTGAGGTCGATGCCACCGGCTTTCCCGGCCCGGCCAGTCAGTCCGGCCCGTCCGGCCCGTCCAAGCTGCCCGCTGCCGCCCGGCCGGTCCGGGTCGGCCAGCAGGATGGTGCCGCCGTCCGGCCGCTCGGTGCCGGCGATGAGGTTCAACAGGGTGGTCTTGCCGGCGCCGTTGGGGCCGATCACGGCGTGCCGGGCACCGACGGGAAGGCGCAGGCTCACGTCGTTCACCGCGGTGAGGCTGCCGTATCTGCGGGTGAGGTGCGAGAGCGTCAACAGGGAGCCGTCGGCGGGGTCCGTGCGGGGGCGGTCCGTGTCGGGGCCGGACGGGTGCGTACGACTCATGAGGTGCTCTCCCGGGCAGGTGACCGGCGGTTCGGGAGCGGTGGGCGCAGCCCGGCGAGGCCGCGCGGCAGCAGGTACACGGTGACGACGAACAGCGTGCCGAGCAGCAGGGGCCCGTGGCCCGGCCAGAACGCGGAGAGCCAGTCCCGGACGAAGACGATGAGCCCGGCTCCGAGGAGCGCGCCGATGACGGAGTGGGTGCCGCCGATCACCGCGGCCAGCAGCGCGAACGCGGCGATCTCGAAGCCCACGTCGGAGGGTGAGACGTACGCCTGCACGGTGATCAACAGGGAGCCGCCGATGCCGGCCAGCGCGCCGGACCCGATGTAGGCGAGCAGCAGGTAGCGGGTCACCGGATGGCCCGAGGCACGCATCCGGGCCTCGGCTCCGCGGGTGCCCGTCAGCAGCTTGCCGGCGGGGGAGCGGAGGAAGAGAAGGGTGACCGCGATGGCGCAGGCTGCCACGACCAGGGTGTAGTTGAAGATGGCGTCCTCCTCGACCAGCGGCTCGCCGCCCCACAGTGCCTGGGTTGCGGGAAAGTCGAGGAGTCCGTCCGTGCCGCCGGTGAGCGACTTGAACTGTTCGATGGCGATGACGGTCAGCTCCCCGATCGCGAGCGTGATCATCAGCACCGTCGTGCCGCGTGCCCGGATCACCGCCGGGCCGGTCACCAGGGCGAACAGCGCGGCCGTCGTCGCCGAGGCGAGGACCTGGACCGGTCCCACCGTCCACCCCTCGCCGGCGATCAGCGCGGTGGTGTACGCGCCGATGGCGAACGGTGCCGCCTGCCCGAGGGTGGGCAGGCCGGCGTACCCGGTCAGGACGGTGACGCTGACCGCGAGGAGGCCCAGGGCCAGCGCGTAGCCGACGAGCGAGAGGGTGTACGGCTCCAGCAGGGTCGGCAGCGGAATGAGCACCACGAGCAGGAGCAGCAGTGGCGCGGCCTGCCGCAGCATCCTGGGAAACGGGCCGGAGGCGAGCTTCCCTGCGGCCTTGCGCCTCGTGTCCCGCGTCCCGCTCGGGGCGGAACCGGAATCGCCGTCCACGGTCCGCTCGGGGGCGTCCGCCCTGTTGGAGGCCGCCCGGTCGGAGCCGCCGACCCTGGTGGCCGCGCCGGCCCGCGCGGGGGTGAGCCTGCGCAACAACCAGCGGACCGGGTCGGCGGAGGAGGAACCGATGCTCCCGGGGTGCTCGGCGTCCTCCGGTACCGGCGAACGGTGCGCCCGTACGGTCAGGATCGCGGCCATGGCGGCGAACAGCAGGTACGGCGCCCACTCCGGGGCGAGCGAGACGCCGAGCGTCTGCACCTGGCCCACGACGATCGCGGCGACCAGGATGGCCCACAGCGACCGCATTCCGCCGAGCACCACGACGACCAGGGACAGCATCAGCACCGTGTCCGCGGTGTCCGGCGCCGGACCGATGATCGGCGCGCCGAGCACTCCCGCCGCGCCGGCCAACGCACCGGCGGCGGCGAGCACTCCGGTGTGCACGACACGCGGACTGTGACCCGTGGACGCCAGCATCTGCGGATCGTCCGCGGCGGCGCGTACGGCCGCACCCGCGCGGGTACGTTTCAGCACCCAGGTGCCGAACGTCGCCAGCAGCACCGCCATCACGATGAAGCCGAGCCGGTAGGCGGGATAACGGTGCCCGAGGATGTTCACCGACTCGTTCAGGGCCTCGGGGACTCGTACGGGCATCGAGTCCGAACCGAAGTACTCGACCAGCAGGTTGCCGCCGACGAGCGCGAGCCCGAAGGTCAGCAACGCCTGCGCGAGATGGCCCCGTCTGGCCAGCGGGGCGGTCGCCACGGACAGCAGGACGCCGGCCAGGCAGGCCAGCAGCGTGCCGACGAGCAGCCCGAGGAGCATGCCCGTCCAGGTGCCGTCGCTCAGCTCGGCTCCGGTGTAGGCACCTACGGCGTACAGCGTGCCGTGCGAGAGGTTGAGTACGCCAGCGGTACCGAAGGCGAGGCTCAGTCCGGCGGCGACGACGAACAGCAGCAGCCCGTAGGCCACGCCGTCGACCGCCGGGACGAGCTGCGCGTCGAGGGTTCCCAACATCAGCCCAGCGTCTTCAGGTCCTGGACCTTGACGTTCGCCAACTGGTCACCGTCCGGACGCACCTGACGCAGGTACCACTTCTGCACCGGCGCGTGCGTCTTCTCGTTGAACTCCCAGGGACCACGCGGGCTGTCGATCTTGCCCAGGCCGCCGATGGCCTTGTTGATGGTCTCCGAAGTCACCTCGCCCTTCTTGCTGGCCTCGCCGATCGCCTTGTCCAGCACGGACGCGGCGTCGTACGAGGCCATCGCGTACTCCGTGGGCGTGGTGTCGTGCTTGGCCGTCCAGTCGGAGACGAACTTCCGGTTGGCGTCGTTGTCCAGGTCGGCGGAGTAGTTCTGGACGGAGTAGACGTCCTTGGCGGCCTTGCCCTGGGCCTTCAGGGTGCTGCCCTCGGTGGCGAACGCGGTGTACAGCGGCAGGTGCGAGGCGTCCGACTTGGCGTACTGCTTGACGAAGTCGACCGCCGCCTTGCCGGCGTAGAAGGTGTAGATCGCCTCGGCGTCGGACTTGGCGATGTCCGAGAAGTACGGCAGGAAGTTCGTGGTCTTGGGGAACGGCGTCCAGGTGGTCTTGCCGTCCGGGTTGGCGAGTTCGCCGCCCTCCTTCTTGAACTCCTTGGTGAAACCGCCCACCTCGTCGTAGCCGCCCTGGTAGTCGGGGCCGATCGCGTAGACGGGGCCGTCGACCTCCTCGTGTACGTACTCGGCGATGGCCTGCCCCGGTTCGTCGGAGAGGAAGGAGGTGTGCCACAGCCGGTCGACGTTCTTCACCGGCGGTCGACCGTTCGACGACACCAGCGGAATCTTGGCCTTCTCGGCCAGCGGAAGCACGGAGTTGTACGAACCGTTGGCGACGATGCCGGTCATGGCGTCGACCTGGTCCTTCTTGATCATCTTCTCGGCCGCCGGCCGCGCCGTCGCCGGCCCGTCGCCCTCGTCACCGATGACCAGCTCGACCTTCTTGCCGCCCAACTTGCCGTCATGGGTGTCCAGATAGAGCTTGAAGCCATCGCGGAGCTCCGTGCCGACGGGCTCGTAGGTGCCGGACAGCGAGGCGAGCAAACCGATCTTGAGGGTGTCGTCCTCGGAGCTGCCACTGCTGCTACAGCCCGCGCTGGCGGCCACCGAGAGGGTGAGTGCCACGGCACCGGTGGTCCGTATTCTCTGATTGCGCGCTATGCGTGCGTTCTTGAACATCTGGGCTTCCTGGGGGAGGTACGGGTGCTGGCAGGGGTGGGGGCGGGCGGACAGGGGGGTCAGTACGCGACGTGCGAACCGTGGTCGCGCGTCTCCGGCGACAGCGCGTCCCCGACCTGGTTGATCAGTTCCGACATCATGAAGCTGACCTCGCCGATGTCCGCCTCCCTCGTGGTGGACACGAGCAGGGAGGCGCCGCCGGAGACCGCCATGGAGAACATGTAGCCGCCCTCCATCGCGGTCAGGCTGTGCTCCACCGGGTCGGTCTGCGTCAACTGGGCGGCCCCGGAGAGCAGGCTGACGATGCCGGAGGCGATCGCGGCGAGCCTGTCGGCGTCGTCCCGGGACATCCCGGTGAAGGCGAGCGCCAGCCCGTCCACGGAAACGGCGACGGCGTGGGTGACTTCCGGGAGCCGTCGTGCGAAGTCGCTCAGCAGCCAGTTCAGGTCAATAGGTCGGGTCATCACGTGTTCCGTTGAGTGTCGTCGGCATTCCCGTTCTCCGAACCGCCGGGGTTCGTCGGGGCAGGGCGCTCGCGGCGATTCGCGCTCCTGTTGATGCCTTGCGAATAGGCGGTCAGGACGTCCGAGATCTGCCGGGAGTCCCTGCGGCGGGGCGGCGACTGGGGCTTGGACCCGGCCCCGGACGCCGGTGCCGCTGTGCCGTCACCCTTGTCCTGTTGTACGGGAGCCGGCCGTTGCTGCTTGGTCCCCTGCTTGCGCGGCCGTACGGGCAGCCCCGCGGAGCTGAACCCGGCGGTCTCGGGAGCTGACGGCGCGGGCCGCGCGTCGTGCTGACCAGTGGACGGCCCGTCGGACTCCCCGTCGGTGGCGCGTTCCCGGGTGGGCTGGGCGTCCCGTACGGCCTCTCGGTTCGTGTCCCCGCCGGGAGCCGCCCGGGCTGCCGTGGGGCGCGGCCCGGGCCACTCCGGGCCGGCCGGGCGTACCCTTCCCAGCCGCGTCGTCTCGTCATGGGCGTGTGCCTTCTCCCCGCCTCCCTCGCCGGTGCCGGCGCTGTAGTCGTGGTGACCACGAGCCGGTTCGGGCGCGGGAGCCCCCGCGGTCTCGGCCGGCCGCCGTGCCGGCTGGTCCGGCTCGGGTACGGGCCCGGGCGCGGCTGATGGGGCCGGCGGGGCGGGAACGGCCCCACGCGCGGTGACGGACGTGCCCGCCGGCCCGGTCGTACCGCTCTCGGGGCGGACACTCCCGGCGCCCGGCAGCGCGTCCGGCGCCTCGTCCCCCGAGGCGCTGGTCAACACGCCGGAGGGCAGCATGACCTCGGCGATGGTGCCGGGGCTCTCCGAGCCACGCAGCTCGACCACGATGCCGTGCCGGGCGGCGAGTCGGGACACCACGTGCAGGCCCATGGAGCGTACGGCCCCGATGCTGGCCTGTGGTTCCGCCAGGGTGGCGTTCAGTTCGGCCCGCCGCTCCGGCTTGATGCCCACCCCGTCGTCGACGACCTGCACGACGGCGCGGTCCCACAGCCGCCAGGCCGCGATGCCGACCTTCCGCTCCGGTGGGGAGTAGCGGGTGGCGTTGTCGAGCAGTTCGGCCAGGATGTGCGCCAGGTCGTGCACGGCGCGGGCGGTGATGCCGATGCCCGGCTCGATGACCCCGGTCTCCACCCGCTCGAACTGCTCGATCTGCTGAGCCGCCGCCATGACCACCGTGGAGCAGGGTACGTCGGCCGTGCGGGCTCGGCCGTGACCGGAACCGCCCAGCACCAGCAGGTTGTTGGTGTTGCGCTCCATCCGGATGGCCAGGTGGTCGAGCGCGAAGAGCAGCTTCATCCGCTCCGGGGTGGCCTCGTCGCGCTGCATGGTGTCCAGCTCGGAGACCATGACGCTGGTCAGCTGCGCGCCCCGCCGGGCCACGGTGACCAGGGTCTCGGCGAACTGCTCGTGCGCGTCGGCCTGTTCCGCGGCCAGGCGTACGGCCTCGTGGTGCACCGAGTTGAACGCCTCGCCGACCTCCCCGATCTCGTCCTCGCCGGTGGTGGTCACCGGCTTGCTGGAGCGTTGGGCGACCTGTTCGGGCGTGGCGCCACTGAGCGCGCCCGGCTGCGAGAGTTCCCTGGTGACCTGGGGCAGCCGCTGGTGCGCCATGTCGTTCGCGGCGTCTCGCAGGTCGCGGAGCCGGCGGATCATCACCCGGCCCAGCCGGGAGGCGACGAGCACGGTGCCGACGAGCGTCAACAGAACGAGGACCGCCTCGCCGACGGCCCACCAGATCAGCTCGGAACGCTTGTCCTCCACCGTGCTCAGCACCGAGTCGTCGATCCGGCTCTCCACGGAGCGCAGCAGCGACAACCGGTCCGAGGTGGCCTTCCGCCAGGTGTCCGCGGCGATGGAGAGTTCGGCGCCCGGCTGGCTACGGCTGACCTGGTCCTCGAGGCGCTGCGCCGCCAGGGCCTTCGGGCCCGAGACGCTCTTCTCCAGCCAGGTGCGCCACTCCTCCGGGCCGATGTCGAACATCGTGTTCGTCGACTCGGTGTATCCCAGGATGGTGGCCTGGAACGTCTGCTGCGAGGCGGGTGTGAATCCCCCGCCGGCCAGCGCCCGTAGCACGGTCACCTGTTGCTGGCCGATGTGCTCGGTGGCCTCGGAGAGGGCGGCGTTGGCCCGGATCTGGTCCGCGACATCGGCCTCCACGCCCTCCGCCTGGGCGATGCCCTCACGGTAGGTCACCAGGTCGCCGATGATGATGCGGTAGCTGAAGGTCAGCGCGGAGAGCGAGCTGCTGCCGGAGCGTGCCTGGGCGTGGAGCGTGGGCAGATTCTCGACGGAACGATTCACCCGCTCAAGCGCCTTCTGGGCGTTCTCGGGCACGTGTGACAGATCGCCGCGCTTGGCGCGGAAGGTGTCGATGCTCGCACTCGTGGCGGCGGTGGTCTTACGGAAGTTGGCCTCGTCGCCCTGGCCGGAGACCAGCGCGGTGGCGGCCGTCCGCTCGTCCTGTAGTCGGTAGGCCAGCTCGCTGGCGGCCGTGGCGGCTTCGACCATCTTGGTGAGCCGGTGCGCCTGGAGCGCCTGCTGCCCGGACGGGGCGAGGGCGAGGAGGGAGAAGGTAACGGCTACCGCGAGCGGTACCGCGACCAGGAGGACGAGTCGACGGTAGATTCTCACTGCGGGGCTCCGTCATCGGAGCCGGTGATCATTATCGGTGACACACGGATACCTAGCGGGTTGGTCAAGACCGGTGGGGGTGTGTATCTCGCCAAACGAGAACAGTTGAGTCCTCAGGGGTATGGC
Organism: Streptomyces oceani; assembly: GCF_001751245.1. Classification (GTDB taxonomy): domain Bacteria; phylum Actinomycetota; class Actinomycetes; order Streptomycetales; family Streptomycetaceae; genus Streptomyces; species Streptomyces oceani. Next base: position 15,253 of record NZ_LJGU01000107.1, on the reverse strand, counting down.
GAAACACCCTGGCACGTACAAGGACAATTTCGAAACTTGGGGGGTGCATGATCGAACAAATTCAAGAACTCCCCTATATGTTCGCCCATGGGTCAGCCCGCACCGACTCGCTTCGGACTCGGCCGCGGACATCGTCTCAGGCCACGACGTGTCCGTTCAGCCGGGGTCTTGTGGAGGTTGGGTGTGGGTGCGGTCGCAAAGATCCACATCCCGGGGCCAGTTTTGTCCTTGCCCCCGTGACCAGATCATGATCCGGCGCCTGGCACGCGTTCGACGCATCAGTCAACGGTCGCCGTACGGGCGGTGTTCAGCCAGCGCCAGCCAAGGGCCGTCAGGACCAGCCAGCAGGGCCGCCGGGGCCAGTCAAGGTTGGTCAGGGGCGGCCGTGAAGCCGCCGCCCGCGGTCAGGACTTGAGGGCCAACCCGCCGTGCAGCGAGACCTCCGGTGGTGTCCCCCAGGGCTCCGCCTCCGGACGCCACCTGGGACAGGTGGTCACCCCCGGGGGCAGCAACTCCAGCCCCTCGAAGTAGCCCTCGATCAGCTTCGGGCTGCGCGGTGTGTACGGCACGGCGCCGCTGGCCGTGTTGTGCCGTCGGATGGCCTCCACGTATGCCGGGTCGGTGTCGGTGCCGTCGTTGAGCCCGAGGAAGCTGCCCGGCGGCAGCGCGTCCAGCAGCCGGTCGACCACCGAGCGCGCCTCGTCGTAGTCGCTGACCAGACCGAGGATGCCCATCAGCATCAGGCCCACCGGACGGCTCAGATCCAGCGTCTGACCGGCCGTACGCAGAATCCGCTCCGGGTCCCGCACGTCGGCGTCGATGTACGCGGTGACGCCCTCGGGCGTGCTGGTCAGCAGGGCTTGGGCGTGCACGAGGACCAGGGGGTCGTTGTCGACGTAGACGATGCGGCTCTCCGGAGCCACCCGCTGGGCGATCTCGTGGGTGTTGTCCACAGTGGGCAGGCCCGTGCCGATGTCCAGGAACTGCCGAATGCCGGCCTCCTGCGCGAGATGCCGCACCACGCGCCCGATGAAGGCGCGGGAGTGGCGGGTGATGTCGACCATCCCGGGGAAGACGGCGCACACCTTGTCACCGGCCGTACGGTCCGCTGGATAGTTGTCCTTGCCCCCCAGCAGGTAGTTCCAGATCCGTGCCGAGTGCGGCACGGAGGTGTCCAGCCGGGACATGGCCGGCTGTGGTGTCGAGTCCGTCAAGGCGACCCCCTGCCGCGCGGTGTGTGCCCCCCAAACTAACGCCTCACGCCCCGTCGTTGACCCTGCGCGCGGGTCGCGACTCGATGACGTTCGGGTGATCGCCGGCCGATCGCCGCCCGTCGGTCGGCCCCGGCCGATCGCCGCCCGTCGGTCGCCGTCGTGGGTGGCCCGCCGAAGCACCGGCACAGGACCGCGGTCCCGTCGGGGGTGTAGTCAGGTGCCCTGCGGCTTTGGGTACGTACCGCCCTCGTGGCCGCGGCGGGCGATCCGTAGCGTCTTCTCCAACGGCGCACACCGGCGCCACCGAAGGGAAGTGAGAGCCATGTTCCGGCACCACGACGTGCACTCGAACCGGAGCGCGGAAGCACTGCGGATCGCTTCCCTGCGCAAGGTCTACGGCGGTGGCGAGGACTCCGCCTCCGCGGGCCCCGCCGGTTCCGCCGGACGCCAGGTGGCCGCGCTGGACGGGATCTCCCTGAGCCTGCCCGCCGGGAGCTTCACCGCGGTGATGGGCCCCTCCGGTTCCGGCAAGAGCACGCTGCTGCGCTGCGCGGCCGGGCTGGACCAACCGACCAGCGGTGAGGTCACCGTGGACGGCGCCGAGATGTCGGGTGGCAGCGAGAGCGAGCTGACCCGCTTCCGGCGGCAGCGGATCGGTTTCCTCTTCCAGCAGTTCAACCTGATGCCGACTCTCAGCGTGCTACAGAACGTCACGCTGCCGCTGCGGCTCGCCGGCCGGATGGCCGACCCGCGCCGGGCCGTACGACTGTTGGAACAGGTCGGGCTGGGCGACCGGTCGCACGACCGGCCGGCGCAGCTGACCGGCGGTCAGCAGCAGCGGGTGGCGCTCGCGCGGGCGTTGGTCACCAAGCCCAGCGTCATCTTCGCCGACGAGCCGACCGGTGCGCTGGACGCCAAGAGCGCGCGCAGCGTGCTCGACCTGATGTGGCAGGCCGTGCACCGCCACGGGCAGACCGTCGTGATGGTGACCCAGGACCCGGTCGCCGCGTCGTACGCCGACTCCGTGCACTTCCTCGCCGAGGGCCGGCTCGCCGGCCGACTGGACCAGCCGACCGCCGAGACCGTGGCCGAGCGGATGACACAGCTCGGGGGCAGCCCGACGAGCGCGATGCCGACTCTCCCCCGAGTCGGCGGGGCGCGGCGCGGGTCGCACACGCCCGCTATGGGCACCCTGGTCGCCGCGTAACCGGCGGCCAGCCCCCGTACGGTATGCGAGGGCGCACCCCCGTGCGCCGGACGTCCCCCTACGTCCGGCCCGCGCCCTCGCATACGAGAAGGCCGCGCCTCTGGTGTCCAACCCGGAGGCGCGGCCCTTCTGTCGTGGAGTCGTCACGGCTGTCACTGCCGGCAGTGGCGGCAGTGACAGCACGGCCGTGACGGGCGGTGTGTACGGGCGCGGGCCCGGGCGGTGGAGCGGGAGTCTGTGCGCTCCCGTTCCGTGGGCATCGTCCGCCCGGGGCCCGCACGAGTCCGTACGCGTCCGGCCCGCGTCCGCGTACGAGCACGCGTCCGCGCGCGGCGCGTACGTCAGACCGCGATCGCCACCTCCGCCAGGCCGCCGTCCCGCGCGACGACCGTGCGCTCGGCGCTGCCGCCGGGCACCAGCGCGCGTACGGTCCAGGTGCCCTCGGCGGCGTAGAACCGGAACTGGCCGGTGGCCGAGGTCGGGACCTCCGCCGTGAACTCGCCGGTCGCGTCGAGCAGCCGGACGTAACCGTTCACCGGCTCGCCGTCGCGGGTGACGCTGCCCTGGATGGTGGTCTCACCTGGCTTGATCGTGGCGGCGTCCGGGCCGCCCGCCTGTGCTCCGCACATGTGTCCTCAGCTTCCTCGTGGTCCTTCGGTGGTTCAGAGCGTCCGGCAGTAGGGGAGCGGCACCCTGTGCGGGGCCGTACGCCGATGCCCGGCGCCCTCCTTCTCCCACGCGCCACCGCCGGACGCTCTCGGTCAGTTCGAACCGAGCTCGACCGGGACGCCGACGAGCGAGCCGTACTCGGTCCAGGAGCCGTCGTAGTTCTTGACGTTCGGCTGGTCCAGCAGCTCGTGCAGCACGAACCAGGTGTGCGCGGAACGCTCGCCGATCCGGCAGTAGGCGATGGTGTCCTTGCCGAAGTCGACGCCCGCGCCCTCGTACAGTTCCTTCAGCTCCGCGTCGCCCTTGAAGGTGCCGTCGTCGTTGGCCGACTTGGACCACGGGATGTTCCGCGCGCTCGGGATGTGGCCCGCGCGCTGGGACTGCTCCTGGGGCAGGTGCGCGGGCGCGAGGAGCTTGCCGCTGAACTCGTCGGGGGACCGCACGTCGACCAGGTTCTGCTGGTCGATGGCCGCCACGGCCTCGTCCCGGAACGCGCGGATCGAGGTGTCCTGCGGCTGGGCACGGTAGGTCGTACGGGCCCGCTCCGGCACCTCGGTGACCAGGTCGCGGGAGTCCAGCTCCCACTTCTTGCGCCCGCCGTCCAGCAGCCGGACGTCCTGGTGGCCGTAGAGCCTGAAGTACCAGTAGGCGTAGGCGGCGAACCAGTTGTTGTTGCCGCCGTAGAGCACGACCGTGTCGTCGTTCGCGATGCCCTTCTCGGACAGCAGCTTCTCGAAGCCGGCCTGGTCGACGAAGTCGCGGCGCACCGGGTCCTGGAGGTCCTGCTTCCAGTCGATCCGGACGGCGTTCTTGATGTGGTTCTTGTCGTAGGCCGAGGTGTCCTCGTCCACCTCGACCAGGACCGTCTTCGGGTCGTCGAGACGGGCCTCGACCCACTCGGCGTCCACCAGGACGTCACTGCGGCTCATGGGATCTCCTCCGGAGGGCTGGCTGATGAGCGGAGCTGGGCTGTGTGGTGCGGCTGTGTGGTGCGCGTGCGCAGCCTGCGGGGGCGTGGTGCGCGGTCGGTCGGTGCCGGGCGGCCGGCTGGGCCGAGCGGCGGTCTCGAGGGGTGCGGTGGTGCTGCGGCTGCAGGTGCGGCGGACGCGGCCTGCCGACCCCGGTGCGGCGGTACGAGCACCGCTCGTCACGCTCGCGGTGCGGGCGTCTGCCGCGCCACGGTCCGTACCCGTCAGGGCGCGCGGGCCGCGCATGCCGGGAGCGGGTGCGTCAGCCGCCGGGGCGACACAGCATGGCGGCGACGCGGCACAGGTCTACTGCCCGTCGCTTCGTGAGAACCGCCTGTCGCTTCATGCCCTCGATCGTAAGAGAGTCCGGGTCCCGTGTCACCGGGCTACCGAATGGCGAGACGTAAGAGTCTGTGATGTGAGACGCGGCCCTCGAATGTCGCTCCGCGCGGCCATGGACGAGGGGTGTTCCCCCGGTGTGGCGCTGTGACGCGGACGATGGCGTATCGCGATGTGGACACCAGTCGCTGGCCGGCGGCGATGGGCCGCAGGCCCGCCCCGCGTCCCGCCGGGCAGCCCCGCCGCCAGGTTGTCCCACCGGCAGGCTGTCCGGCTGCCTGCCCGGCCCGTGAGTCTGGGACGAGCTCAGCCCGTCAGATCGACGTTCGAGCCCCGGAGCTGGAAGGCCAACCCGTCCTCAGTCACCTCGGCCTCCCGCATCTCCATCCCCGCCGGCAGGCCGCGCACCTCCTCCTCGAAGTCCACCACCTTGCGGATCTCCTCCTCCGCCCCCGGGATACTGGAGCCCGGGATGGACTCGGCGCGCAACAGCAGCCGCCCGTCGTCGGTCACCCGCACCGTGCTGTACATGGGCTTGGGGATGTCCACCCGCCGGCCCAGGATGTCGACGCTGGCCTTGATCCGCACCTGGTTCTTCGCGGCGCGCTCCGCTCCGGCGTGCGTGACGTGTACGCCCTTGGGGGCGATCGCTTGGAGGTTGGCGTACGACAGCCGGGCCACCCCGGTGGCGCGCTCGGCGGACTGGATGTCGAAGCTGTCGCCCATCGCCAGCTTCGAGAGGGCCACGTCCACCTCGCTGACCTTCACCCGCTGCCCGCCGGCCGCCACGGTCATGCCCTCCAGACGCACGTCCACGTCGTCGAGTTCCTGCCCGACGACCTGGGTCAGGAAAGGGAAGCCGTGGATGGACACGGAGGCGGACTCGGCCTCGGCCAGCCCCTGCGAGGACCGGACCTTGTCGGCCGCCTCGCTCTCCGCGAGATACACGGCGACGCGGTCGGCGGCGACGAAGAGCCCGCCCAGCACCAGGAGCACGACGAGGCTGAATCGGAGTGCGCGCATTGCGGAAGTTCCCCCTGTGTTCGACTGCCGCGAGGGTACTCCGGCCCGGCCGCCTCGGGTGGACCGTCGATCAACCGTCGGCGGCCGCCCGCGCGTTGGTGGCCCGTGCCGGCCGGGCACGCCGGCCCAGGGCCGGCCGCCGAGCGTACGGGGCGGGCGGTCGTCCGAGGCGGGCGTTCGTACGGGGCCGACGGTCGGGTCCGACCGCTGCCGGCTAACCGCGCGCCGTCCGCGAGCCGCTACGCCGTCAGCGCCGTCCGCGCAGCTTCCCGAGCAGCTTCGTGGCCTGCGCGCGCTTCCGCGGGTCGGAGGCCGCGCGCCGGGCCGAGTCGATCGCCTTCTGCCCCTGCGGACTGCGGCTGAACTCCTTGATCCGTTGAATGATGCTGGACACCGTGGACCTCCTGATGCGGGAACTGTGGCGGGGCTCGACCGGCGCGTGGCCGGCCCCGGTCCTCACAAGCTTGCCAGGTCCTGTCCGTACGCCGGACGCCAAGTCGCGCCCTCGACCCCGTCGTCCCTCCTCCCCCGAAGGTCAGCCCGTTACACGCCCCAGCAGATAGACCACGGGCGCCGCCAGGCTGAGCGGCAACGCGACCCCGGCGGTCAGGTGGACGAAACGCGAGGGGAAGTCGTAACTCGCCACCCGCAGCCCCGCCACCGCGCACACTCCCGCGGCCAGCCCGAGCAGCGCGCCGTCCGCCCGGCCGGGGTCCGTGACGCCCCCCACCGCCCACGCTGTACCGTAC
>NZ_LJGU01000107.1:3194-8280 GCF_001751245.1 Streptomyces oceani | reverse complement strand
GCGGCCGGCGTCGGCTGCGGGCGCGCGGGTGGTGCCTGGTGCGGTTGCGGGCGCGCGGGTGGTGCCTGGTGCGGTTGCGGGTGCGGGGGTTGCGTCTGGGCCGGTCGCGGCTGCCCGTACGAGCCGTCCGGTTCCGGCCCGTACGCCGGCTCCCCGTAGTGCGGCCGACCGGTCACCGGGCGCCGCCCGCGAACGGCGGGAGCACCTCGACCGTGCCGCCCTCACTGAGGCGCACCTCCGTGTGCGCTCGGGAGCCCACCGGGGAGTCGTCGACCAGGAAGGAGCAGCGCAGGAGCACCCGGGCGAACTCCGGCTCCGCCTCGTGGCGGGCACGCGCGGCGGCGAGCGCCTCGGCGAGCGTGGTGGCCTCGTACGTGTCCTCCGCGCGGCCGGCCGCGGCCTTGGCCGCCGCCCAGTAGCGGATGGTGCCGCTCGGCATGCTCGTCCCTCTCGCTGTGTCCGCCGGGTGTCGCGGCCCCCATCATGGCCCGCCCGAGAGCAGGGCACCGAGCCGCGGTCCTCCTTGAGAGGCATTATCCTTTATTTCCGCACGGTCTCCGGGGACTCTTCGGGACGCGGCCCCTCGTCCCGCGCGTACGGCGCGAGTCATCTCACACTGGGCTGCTGCCCGCGCTTCGGCTATTCTGCGGGGCATGTGAAGGACCCGGGCAGCGTGGCCCCCGGGTCCTTTTGCGCTTTCCGGGCGGCACGAAGCGGTGCCGTCATCGTCCTCGCAGCCCGTGGAAGGAGTCCACGACATGGGCGAACGAACCGGACCACCGCAACAACCCCCCGTACGACCAAGGCCGGAGCGGCCGACCGGGGGTGGTCGTCCGTGAGTTCCCTGCTGCTGCTGACGAACGCGCTCCAGCCCTCCACCGAGGTCCTGCCCGCCCTCGGGCTGCTGCTGCACAACGTGCGGGTGGCGCCCGCCGAGGGGCCCGCGCTGGTGGACACCCCCAGCGCCGAGGTGATCCTCGTCGACGGTCGTCGGGACCTGCCGCAGGTGCGGGCACTGTGCCAACTGCTGCGCTCCACCGGTACGGAGAGCCCGGTGCTGCTGATCGTGACCGAGGGCGGGCTGGCGGCCGTGACCGCCGAGTGGGGCGTCGACGACGTGCTGCTGGAGAGCGCCGGGCCGGCCGAGGTCGAGGCGCGGCTCCGGCTCGCGACCGGCCGCCGGGACCTGGACGCGGGTCACAGCCCCACGGAGATCCGGAACGGCGACCTGACCGTGGACGAGGCCAGCTACAGCGCCAAGCTGAAGGGGCACGCGCTGGACCTGACGTTCAAGGAGTTCGAGCTGCTGAAGTACCTCGCCCAGCACCCGGGGCGGGTCTTCACCCGGGCGCAGTTGTTGCAGGAGGTGTGGGGGTACGACTACTTCGGCGGCACCCGCACCGTCGACGTACACGTACGCCGCCTGCGGGCCAAGCTCGGGCCGGAGTACGAGTCGCTCATCGGCACCGTCCGGAACGTCGGCTACCGCTTCGTCTCGCCGGAGCGGGGCGAGCGATCCGAGCGGCGCGCCGCCGAGAGGCGGGCGGACGCCGACGCCAGAGCGGTCACGGAGGCGGCCGAGGAGGTCACCAAGCGCGCGGCCGGCGCTGACCGCCCTTCCGGAGGCGGCTGAGGTCACCGTACGGTCCGCGTCATGGTCGCCGCCGCCCAGGTGCCGGGTTCGATCGGGGCTGTCGACGGTGTGGCCGTCATGGCTTCCCGGACCCTGACGCGGACGTCCCGACGTGCTGGACGCACCGCTCACCCGGTGCTGCCACCGCGCCGCGGACCAGCCCGCCCGACCGGCCCGGAAGCCGGGTTCGCCCGCCGTATCGGGCGGCGACCGGATTCCGGACCCGTCCGGAAGCTGCGCGCGTAGACTGACCGGTGTGGCCAAGGTGACGCGAGACGACGTGGCAAGGCTGGCGGGTACCTCGACCGCGGTGGTCAGCTATGTGATAAACGACGGGCCCCGGCCGGTGGCGGCGGCCACCAAGGAGCGGGTCCTCGCGGCGATCGAGGAGCTGGGTTATCGGCCCGACCGGGTCGCCCAGGCCATGGCCTCGCGCCGGACCGACCTCATAGGCCTGGTGGTGCCGGACGCCCGCCAACCGTTCTTCGCGGAGATGGCACACGCCGTGGAACAGGCGGCGGCCGAGCGCGGCAAGATGGTGCTCGTCGGCAACTCCGACTACCTCGACGAGCGCGAGGTGCACTACCTGCGCGCGTTCCTCGGGATGCGGGTCTCCGGGCTGATCCTCATCAGCCAGGGCCCCAGCGAGCACGCCGCGGCCGAGATCGAGGCGTGGGACGCCCGCGTCGTACTCCTGCACCGGCGACCGGAGGCCATCGACGACGTCGCGGTGGTCCTGGACGACGTCGGAGGGGCGCAGCTGGCCACCCGTCATCTGCTGGAACACGGCCACGCGTCCGTCACCTGCCTCGGCGGCACCGACACCACCCCGGCGAACGGCGACCCGGTCACCGACCACATCGACGGCTGGGCGCGAGCGATGCGGGAGGCCGGACGGCCGATCGAGAGTCAGCTCGTGAAGGCGCCGTACAACCGTTATGACACCTACCACTTGGCGCTTGAGCTGCTGAGCCGGCCGGACCGGCCGACCGCGCTCTTCTGCTCCACGGACGATCAAGCCTTCGGCGTGCTGCGGGCGGCCCGCGAGCTGGGCATGGACGTGCCGGGTGAGGTGGCGGTGACCGGTTTCGACGACGTGAAGGAGGCGGCGCTGACCGATCCGCCGCTGACGACGGTGACCTCCGACCGGGAGGCCATGGCGCGTGCGGCCGTCGACCTGGTGCTCGACGACGGCCTGCGGGTGGCCGGCAGCCGGCGGGAGCGGATTCGCCAGTTCCCGTCCGGGCTGGTCGTCCGCCGTTCCTGCGGATGCGGTACGGGCACGGGCCTGAACGCGCGGGGCTGATCGGGCGGTTGGGTGGCGGTGGCCCTGGCCGTCACCGTCGGTCTTCGGCGACGTCCGGTGTCAGACCCGGCGCCTAGGGTCGCCGCTGTCTGACCGTCCCCTGCCGAAGAAGTCTCCATGAGTGATGTCTACTCACCCGTCCCTGAACTGAACCTGCTCAAGGAGTTCGAGGACAGTCTCGGAGGACGGTTCTTCGCGCCCGGATTCGAGCTGTTCGACTACGACCTCGACCTGGACTGGTTCTGCGGCGACGCGCCTGACGCGTATCTGGACCGACTGATTCCCTTCGCCTACGCGACGTCCTCCGGCTCGTACTACGCCTTGTGGCGCTGTGACGACCGCACCGACCTCGCCACCCTGCCCGTCGTCTTCTTCGGTGACGAGGGCGATCTCTGGGTCGAAGCCAGCGACCTGCGCGAACTCTTCCGGTCGCTCGCCGCCGAACCGGACGACCACGAGGATCGCGCGCGCCTCGCCCCCGCACGCGAGAGGTATCTCGCTTGGCTGTGGGAGCACTTCGGGCTCACGCCGGGTGACAGCTCGGACGATGACGAGGGGGTGGCTCTTGCCGAGTACACCCGACGATTCGCCGACTGGGTCTCGGAGTTCGCCCCAGAGGACCTCCTCGACCAGGTGCTCAGCGCGCTCGACCTGGAGACGCCCACGGCCTGACACCAACCGGGCCGGCCGTGTGCTCCGCTCCTCGCGTCAATCTCCGGCAGGGTGAGCGCTCGCTCAGCGGGCGCGCGGTTCCAGCCGTCGTACCGCCATTGGGGTGATGCGCGGGGCCGACGCGTGTGCGTTGGTGGCCTTCAGGCGTTGAGCACGCTATGGAACCGAGGCAGCTGTGGGACCGGAACACCGTACTGGCAGAAGCCTTCTGCCGCAGCGATGACGAGGTGAAAGACGCGCAGGGGACGCTCGACGACGCCCGGGCCACCCGGGCACGGTTCCTCGCGGCCTTCGCGGTGACCCTGCGTAACGACAGCGCCGTGGCGGACCTGCTGGGCCTCGCCGAACGGGAGGTGCGCATCGCGCGACGCACCGTCAGCAAGGATGACGCTCGGGCGGTCGCGGACGAGTTGCTGGCCGTTCCGGAATCGCCTCCGCGACTGTTCGAGGAGCGCGGGCAGGGCACGGAATCCCCCGGTGGTGCGGCCCTGGGCGGGGCGGTTCCCGGGGCCCAGGCCGGCGGGGCGGCCGTGCCGGAGATGCCGGAGTACGCCCCGGCCGGCACGCTGTTCCCGGGCGCCGGGACGGGGGCTGGCGCGGAGCCGGTGTGGTCGGCGGCGATGGACGCGGTGCTGATCGGCGGCTGGCAGAGCGGGGTGGACCTGCGAGTGCTGGCCAACGAGTTCGGGCTGGATCTGCACCGTCTGGTCACCCGGGCGCAACAACTGTCCGTACAGGGCCGACTCGGTCCGGCACGCGGCGCCCCAGGCTGGGAGGCGAGTGGCCGGCACCGCCGGGGAGCCGCGGAGCCGCACGCCGAGGGGCACACCCACATCCCGAGTCAGCAGACGACCGCCGCCGGCTGGGACAACCGGAGCGGCTGGGAGGGCTGGAGTGCCGGGGACACGACGTCGTCGACGGCCGCCGCCACTTTCGTCCCCGGCGGCGCCGCACAACAGGGCTGGCACGCGAACTTCCCGCAGGGCTGGGGCCCGGACGCCCGCCGCTTCACCGGCACCGACTCGGCCGGCGGCACCCAGGACTGGCAGGGCATCCTGCACGAGTGGGGGGACACGCCGCCCGTACGGGAGGACGTGGTGCAGTACCAGCAGGTGTACGAACAAACCTTCCAGCAGCCCGTGGCGCAGTACGGACAACAACAGTACGAGCCCTGGCAGCAGTACACCTGAGCGGAAATGGACGGAACGCTCAGGGCGTACTCAGCCGAATCTCATACGTGCCACCCAGCCTGGACGCATGACGGCACACGAGACGGCACCCCAGCACCCGCAGCACCCGCAGCACCGGCAGAACTCGCAGCGCCCCCACGAGCCCGGCCACGGCTCCGTGAGCCCGCACCAGGACGGGCTGTCGTACGGGCACACGGCCGGCCCACCACCTCCGCAGCCCCCGCAGCCCCCGCAGCCCTCCTCCGGCGGGCAGCCTCCGCCGCCGCGTCGCCGGGCGCGCGGGCC
>NZ_LJGU01000107.1:0-3148 GCF_001751245.1 Streptomyces oceani | reverse complement strand
GGCCGGTTGCGCTGCTGACCGGCGTGGCGGCGGTCGCGGCGCTGACGGGTGGTGGAGCCGGCGCCCTGGTGCAGGGCGCGTTCCACGAGGGCGGCACCGGCGGCACGGGCAACGCCGCCGTGTCCGGCACCCAGACGGCGGCCGACACCGACAGCGTCGGTGAGGTGGTCGACGCGGTCAGCCCGAGCGTCGTGGAGATCAACGCCAGCTCGGCCGCCGGCACCGCGACCGGCTCGGGCGTGGTGATCTCCGAGGACGGCGAGATCCTCACCAACAACCACGTGGTCTCCGGCGCCGAGCGGGTCAAGGTCACGCTGTCCGACGGGCGTACGGTCGGCGGCGAGGTCGTGGGCACCGAACCGGGCCTGGACATGGCGCTGGTACGAGCCGAGGCCAGCGGCCTGGACCCCGCGGAGCTCGGCAGCTCCGAGAAGGTCAGCGTGGGCGACGAGGTGGTCGCGTTCGGCTCGCCCCAGGGCCTGACCGGCACGGTCACCAGCGGGATCGTCTCCGCCAAGGACCGGGAGGTGACGGTGCCGCGTCAGGGGGACGCCCCGCGGGGCCAGGACGGCGACTGGCCCTTCGAGTACGGCGGCGGCGAGTACAACGGCGGGGTCGGTTCCGACACCACCACCTACGAGGCGCTGCAGACCGACGCGCCCCTCAATCCGGGCAACTCCGGCGGGCCGCTGGTCAACCGTTCCGGCGAGGTCATCGGCATCAACTCCGCCAACAGCACCGCCACTTCGGGCGGCGGCAGCATCGGCCTCGGCTTCGCCGTACCGGTTGACGACCTCCGGCAGATCCTGGACGAGCTGCGGGCCGGCGGCGGGCAGTGACCGACCCCCAGGCGGACGTCCCGGCCGCCGCGGCCGCCCCGGACCCGCGTCCGTACCCCCGCCGAACCGCCGCCGGCGGGCATGCTGGAGGACATGACCGTGCTGATCGTCGACGACGAACCCGCGGTGCGTGACGCGCTGCGCCGCAGCCTCACCTTCGAGGGCTACGAGACCGCGCTCGCCGTAGACGGCCTGGACGCCGTCGAGCAGGCCACCGCGCGCGAACCGGAGCTGATCGTCCTGGACATCCTCATGCCCCGGATGGACGGCCTCACCGCCGCCCGGCGACTCCGCGCGGCCGGCCTGCGTACGCCCATCCTGATGCTCACCGCGCGGGACACCGTCGGCGACCGGGTCACCGGGCTGGACGCGGGCGCCGACGACTACCTGGTCAAGCCCTTCGAGCTGGACGAACTGCTCGCGCGCGTACGGGCGTTGCTGCGCCGCAGCTCGTACGCGGCGGAGGCGGCCGGGGCGGCGGGCACGGGCGAGGGCGGCCCGGACGGTGACACCCTGGCGTACGCGGACCTGCGGATGGACCTGTCCACCCGTGAGGTGACGCGCGGTGGCCGACCGCTGGAGCTGACCCGCACCGAGTTCACGCTGCTGGAGATGCTGCTCGCGCACCCGCGCCAGGTGCTGACCCGGGAGCAGATCCTGCACGCCGTCTGGGGCTTCGACTTCGAGCCGGCGTCCAACTCGCTGGACGTGTACGTGATGTACCTGCGCCGCAAGACCGAGGCGGGCGGCGAGCCACGGCTGGTGCGCACCGTGCGCGGAGTGGGCTTCGTGCTTCGGGAGAGCGAGTAGGTGCCGGGCTCCACGCCGGGCGGCTCCACGCCGGGCGGCCCCGCGCCGGACGGCGGCGGACCGTTGGCCCGGGCCCGCGCGTGGTGGCGCGCGCGTTCGCTGCCGCCGCTGAGTGGCTTGCCGCCGAGCGCGCTGCCGTTGCGTTCCCGGCTCGCGCTGCTGGTGGCGGTGGCGGTGGCGGTGGCGGTGGCCGCCTGCGCGGTGGCGGCCTGGTTCCTCGTACGCGCCGAGCTGATCTCCTCGCTGGACGACGCGCTACGGGACAACCGGGTGCCGACCGAGCAGGTCATCCGCCAGGTGCGGGCCGGGCAGTGCCAGGCGGTGCCGGCCGAGGAGCGGGAGTCGGTGCCGAACCCGTTCCGCTCCACCGTGCGGCTGGTGGACCGGAACGGCACCGGCTGCATGATCTTCGGCGACCAGCCGCTGCCGGTCGGCCTGGAGGACGTCGCGGTGGCGCGCGGCGATCGGCGGCAGGCCATCCACAGCGTGCGGACGGAGGACGGCGCCGGCTACCGGATGCTTACCCGCCCGCTGCCGGGCACGGACGTGGCGGTGTCGGTGGCCCGCCCCCTGGACGAGGTCGAGCGCTCCCTGGACACCCTCGCCCTGGTGCTGGGCGCGGTGGCGCTGGCCGGCGTGCTCGGTTCGGCGGGCGCGGGCGTGGCGCTGGCCCGGGCCGGCCTGCGCCCGGTCGACCGGCTCACCGACGCGGTCGAGCACGTGGCCCGTACGGAGGACCTGACCGTACGCATCCCGGTGACCGGAGACGACGAGGTGGCCCGGCTGTCCCGCTCGTTCAACTCCATGACCGAGTCACTGGCCGCATCCCGGGACCTCCAACAGCAACTCATCGCGGACGCCGGGCACGAGCTGCGCACTCCCCTGACCTCGCTGCGTACGAACATCGACCTGCTGGTGCGCAGCGAGCACAGCGGCCGGTCGCTGCCGCCGGAGGACCGCGCGGCGCTGCTCGCCTCGGTGCAGGCGCAACTGGCCGAGCTGGCCGCGCTGGTCGGTGACCTACAGGAGCTGTCCCGCTCGGACGCCGGCCCGGCGGGCGGTCCGCCGGAGGTGGTCGGTCTGCACGAGATCGTCGAACGGGCGGTACAGCGGGTGCGGTTGCGCAGCTCCAGCGTCTTCTTCCGCAGTTCGCTGGACGCCTGGTACGTACGGGTGGAACCGGCGGCGCTGGAGCGGGCGGTGGTCAACGTACTGGACAACGCGGTGAAGTTCTCGCCGCCGGAGGGCACCGTGCGGGTGTGCCTGGCAGCCGAGGGGCCGGCGGCCGGGGAACTGCTCGTGCGGGACGACGGGCCCGGGGTGCCGACGGCCGAACTGCCGTATGTCTTCGATCGGTTCTGGCGCTCGCCGTCCGCGCGGGGACTGCCCGGATCGGGCCTGGGGCTGGCGATCGTGGCCCGTACGGTACGGCAGGCCGGCGGCCGGGTGGAGCTGCGGCCGGTGGCGGGCGGCGGCATGGAGGCGGCGCTGCGGTTCCC
>NZ_LJGU01000111.1 GCF_001751245.1 Streptomyces oceani | reverse complement strand
GTGCCCGGCGACCTCGCCGAGCCGCCCGCCCGCGCGCACGCCGACCGGCTGGTCGCGGCCGACTCCGCGACGTGGGGCACACTGCGACTCGGCCCCGGCTGGACCACACAGAAGGCAACGGCACCATGAGTCAGACCGTCGACCGAGCGCTCACCATCCTCCCCCTGCTCGCCCAGGGGCCCGCCAACCTGGAACAGGTCGCGGGCCGACTCGGCGTACACAAGTCCACCGCGCTGCGGCTGCTGCGCACCCTCGACGAGCACGGCATCGTCTACCGTCAGCGGGACCAGCGATACCGGCTGGGCGCACGGCTGTTCGCGCTCGCCCAGGAGGCCATCGAGAACCTCGACGTACGCGAGATCGCGCACCCCCATCTCTCCCGCCTCGGCGAACAGACCGGCCACACCGTGCACCTCGCCGTGTACGAGGAGCAGGAGGTGCTGTACATCGACAAGGTGGAGAGCCGCTATCCCGTACGGATGTACTCCCGGATCGGCAAGCCGGTGGCGATCACCGTCGCCGCGGTCGCCAAGCTGCTGCTGGCCGACCTGCCCGAGGCGGAACGGCGCGCGCTGACCGACAGCCTCGACTACCCCCGCTACACGGCCCGTTCGATCCCGGACGCCGCCGCCTTCCGCAAGGAGCTGGCGAAGGTACGGGAACAGGGCTGGGCCACCGATCTCGGCGGCCACGAGGAGTCCATCAACTGCGTGGCCGCGCCCATCCGGGGCGCCGACGGGCGGGTCGTCGCCGCCATGTCGGTCTCCGCCCCCAACGTGGTGGTCACCGCCGAGGAACTCCTCGCGCTGCTCCCGCTGGTGCGGCGCACGGCCGAGGCCGTGAGCGCGGAGTACTCCGGGAGGGCCGGTTGAGCCCAGAGAGCCCGTGGGCCGGGACGGTCCCAGTCTTCGGGCCGGGACGGTCTCAGTCTCCGGGCCGGGACGGTCCCAGTCTCCGGGCCGGGACGGCCCGGGAACACGACAGATCAAGGAACACCAGGAACGTCAGGGAGCCCACATGAGCGAGAAGACCGCGTACGTCCCCAGCACGCACACCACGCCACCCGCCCGCTTCTCGCACGGTGTGCGCAAGGGCAACCTCCTCCAGGTCGCAGGACAGGTCGGCTTCCTGCCCGCCGTGGAGGGCCAGGCGCCGACCCCCGCCGGGCCCTCGCTGCGTGAGCAGACCCTGCAGACCTTCGCCAACGTACGGTCCATCCTCGAGGAGGGCGGCGCCGGTTGGGACGACGTGATCATGCTGCGGGTCTACCTCACCGACACCGCGCACTTCGCGGAGCTGAACGAGGTCTACGACGCCTACTTCGCGGAGCAGCGGCTCCAAGCGCCGCCGGCGGCTCGTACCACCGTCTACGTCGGCCTGCCGCCCGGCCTGCTCGTCGAGATGGACGCGCTGGCCGTACTGGACTGAGCGCCAACCCGGCCGCGCCCGCGCGCGGCCGGGCCTCGGGGGCCGCCACAGGTCGCGACGCGCCGGATCAACGCACAGGCCCTTCACCCAGCACCACTCACACCCAGCACCACTCACACACGGCACCTCTCACGTACAAGCACCCCCGGTACTACCGTCGCCGCCCGCACGGTGAGCCACCGCTCAGCGAGCCACCGCGCCCCAGCGAGCCACGCACGGCGAGCCACCCCCTGAACCACCCATCCGTCCGCGAGGACACGCCCGGAATCACGAGGTCCCCCTATGCACATAGCCGGCGCCGAACCGGAGAGCCCGCCACACACCGGCGGACTGTTGCTGCTCGTCGACGGCACGGCGGGTCTGCTGACCGTGGCCGTGCTCGGCATCGCACTGCTGCTCTTCCTGATCATCAAGGTGCGTCTGCAACCCTTCGTCGCGCTGCTGGCCGTATCCATCGCGACCGGACTCGCGGCCGGCCTCTCGGTCACCGAACTCTTCGGCACCGTTCAGCAGTCCGACACGGTGTCGGTGATCGAGGACGGCATGGGCGGCATCCTCGGGCATGTCGCGATCATCATCGGCCTGGGCACCATGCTGGGCGCGATCCTCGAGGTCTCCGGCGGCGCGGAGGCGCTGTCCAGCCGCCTGCTGGGGCTCTTCGGCGAGCGGCGGGCGCCGCTGGCCATGGGCCTGACGGGACTGCTGTTCGGTATCCCGGTCTTCTTCGACGTCGGCATCTTCGTGCTGGCGCCGATCGTCTACGCCGCGGCCAAGCGCTCCGGGAAATCGGTGCTGTTGTACTGCATGCCGCTGCTCGCCGGCCTGTCCATGACGCACGCCTTCCTGCCACCACACCCCGGCCCGGTGGCCGCCGCCGGACTGCTCGACGTCGACCTGGGCTGGGTCATCCTGATGGGCACGATCTGCGGTATCCCGGCGGTGCTCGCCGCCTGGGCCTACTCCGCCTGGATCGGCAAGCGGGTGTTCGTCGAGGTGCCGCAGGACATGGTGGAGGCGCTGGAGGAGTCGCAGCGGGTCATCGCCGAGGAGCAGCGGGCCTCCGGAGTGAAGCCGGTCGAGGCGCCGGTGTCCGTCGGCACGGTGCTGGCGATCATCGGCACCCCGCTGTTGCTGATCCTCGCGGCGACGTTCTCGTCCATCGCCCTTGACCCCTCCACGCTGCGTTCGGTGATCGAGTTCGTGGGGCATCCGTTCGTCGCCCTGACCCTCGCGCTGTTCCTGTCCTTCTACCTCCTGGGCATCCGGCGCGGCTGGTCCCGGCAGTCGCTGGAGACGGTGTGCACCTCCTCGTTGAAGCCGGTGGGCAACATCCTGCTGGTGGTCGGTGCTGGCGGCGTCTTCGGCGCGGTGCTCGCCGGCAGCGGGATCGCCGACGCGCTCGCGGAGACCTTCGACGGCATGGGCCTGCCGGTGATCGTGCTGGCCTATCTGGTGTCGCTGGTGCTGCGGGTCGCGCAGGGCTCGGCGACCGTGGCGATCGTGACCACCGCCGGCATCGTGCTTCCGCTGATCACCTCCGGTGACTTCTCGCAGGCGCACACGGCGCTCGTGATCGTGGCGATCTCCGCCGGCTCGATCTTCGCCTCGCACGTCAACGACGGCGGCTTCTGGATCGTGGCGAAGTACTTCGGCATCTCCGAGCGCGACACCCTGAAGTCCTGGACCGTGCTCGAATCGGTGCTCTCCGTCGCGGGCTTCGCGGTCGCGGTGGCACTCAGCCTGTTCGTCTGACCAGGCCCGTACGGCGACCTCGTACGGGCGTCGCGTACGGCGGCCCCGGAACGCCCCGGCAAGGGCGCTCCGGGGCCGTACGCGTGGGGCCACGCGGGGGTGTGTGTCTGGCCCGGAGCGCGCACATGCGGGACCGGTGGTGGGCCGGCAGAATGGGGCAAAAGGTTCAGGTCGCGGGCTGAGGGGTTCGTATGAACGACCACGCCGAGAACCAGAACGCGTCCCGCACGGGCGAGTCCCGGGAGTTGGGCGAGCCGAACGGCTCGGAGGACTCTCCGTACCCGGAGCGGGTGGACGAGCAGCCGGTGGACGAGCAGCCGGCGGACGAGGAGCCGGCGGAAGAGTTGCCGGAGGCCGGGTCCGGCGGCGGACGGCTGTCCGGCGATCCGGACGTCCTGCTGGACGTGCCGCAACTCCGGGTCGACGAGATCAACCTGGAGGTGCAGGACCTGCGGGCCAGGGTCTCGCTCGAGGCCGAGGTCCTGGACCTGCTGAAGCTCAACGTCGGCGCGGACGTGGGGCTGGGCCGCGTACACCTCGACATCAAGGGGGTGGAGGCGCAGGCGCTGCTCAAGGTCAGGCTGGACAACGTCGCCGCGATCGTCGGCCGGGTGCTGTCGACCATCGACCGGAACCCGCAGATCCTCGAGCAGGTGACCTCCGGAGTGGGGTCCGCCGTCCAGGAGGTCGGCAGTGGCGCCCGGCACGCCGTCGGCGAGATCGGACGTGGCGCGGGCGAGGCGGTGGAGGACGTCGGTGAGGGTGCCGGCGGTGCCGTGCGGGACGTGGGTGAGGGCGCGGGCGGGGCCGTACAGGATGTCGGCAAGGGCGCGGGCGGGGCCGTACAGGACGTGGGCAGCGGCGCCGGTGAGGCGGCGAAGGACGTGGGGGAGGGGGCCGGTGAGGCGGCGAAGGACGTGGGGGAGGGCGCGGGCGGGGCCGTACAGGATGTCGGCAAAGGCACGGGTGAGGCCGCGAAGGACGTGGGGGAGGGCGCCGGTAAGGCGGCTGGTGACGTGGGGGAGGGCGCGGGCGGGGCCGTACAGGATGTCGGCAAGGGCGCGGGTGAGGCCGCGAAGGACGTGGGGGAGGGCGCGGGTGAGGCCGCCGGACAGGCCGGCGAGACCGCCGCGCGGGCCGGCGAGGGCGCCGGGAAGGCTGCCGAGACCGCCAGCCGTACGGTCGGCGAGGCCGGGGAACAAGCTGGTGCCGCGGCCTCCGAGCAGACCGCGGAGGGCGACGGCGAGTCCGGCCACCGGACACCCCGCAGGCCGAAGAGACGGGAGAAGCCGGCGGCGAGATCCGCGTCCGCGCGGTCCGGGAAGTCCACGAACGGCGGGCGTGGCAACCGCCGGGAACGCCCGCCGTGAACTGCCGACCGGGACATCGAGTTCACCTCCACGGTGGAGGCCGAGCGGCTGCGTTTCGAGGAGCCGCCGGAGACCGAGGTTCGTTTCGACGGCACGCCCGGCCGCGAGTCCGTATCCCGCGGTCGCCGCCGAAACCTGCCCGATCCGGTGACCCATGGGGTCGAGTACGAGGACGTGCGGGTCGACTACCTCCTCGCCAGCCGCCTCCGGCGGTCGGAGGGCAGCGAGGACCGCGAGGCGGACCCGACGGACCGGACAGCCACCGACCCGGAGTGAGCTGGCGATGCCGAGCACCAGCCAGGACACTCCCCGCTTCTCGCCAGAAGGAGGCGTGATGCAGGACAGCAGGAAGGCCGCGTTGACGGCCGCCATCGCCGCCGGATACGTCCTGGGGCGCACGAGAAAGGGCAAGGTCGCGCTCACGCTGGCGTCCATCGCGGCGGGGCGGCGGTTGTCCGTCAGCCCACAGGACCTCCTCACGCACGGAGTTCGTACGCTGAAGGACTCTCCACAGTTCGGACGGCTGAGCGAGCAGGTGCGGGGAGAGCTGGCGGAGTCCGGGCGTACGGCCCTCACCTCGGCCACCGACCGGACCATGAACTCGCTGGCGGACCGCCTCCAGCAGCGCACCCAGGCACTCCAGGCGGCGCCGGACGATACGAACCAGCAGCGGGACCAGCAGCGGGACCAGGAAGGGGAGGGCGAGGACCAAGGTGGCGGCGACCGTGCGAGCACGGAGACCAAGTCCGCGAAGTCGTCCGCGAAGTCCTCCGGGAAGTCCGAGGACACGTCGTCCAGTCGGTCGGTGACCTCCGGCCGTACGCGCCGGAGGTAGCCGGTCATGGCAGCGAACAAGCAGCAGACGCAGTCGGACGGCCCTTCCGGAATCGACCGGTTGAAGGGCGAGATCGGGAACTATCTGGAGGCACAGGGCCAACGAGCGGTCAACGCCGTCGGTGGCCAGCTCACCGGCCTCACCGAGCGGTTGAGCAGTGGCGCCGGCGGCGGTGACCTGCTGGGCATCGGCAAGCGCGTGCTCGGGGGCGAATCGGCTGGGAAGGCGTTCCTGAGCGAGAAGGTCAAGGGCGTCAAGGACAAGGTGACCGGCGGCGCCAAGGAAGCCCTCGGCGGCGCAGGCGGCGGGGGTGGCAGCGGCGGCGGAGGAGGCGGCAAGGTGACCAACATCGTGGAGACGATCGACATCGGGCTCCCCCGTCGCATGGTGTATGACTACTGGACGCAACTCGAGGAGTTCAGCGGCTTCACCAAGGGTGTCCAGAGCGTCAAGATGTCCGACGAGGTCGAGTCGGACTGGAAGGTCAAGGTCGCCTTCTCCGACCGCAGTTGGCAGGCGACCATCCAGGAGCAGGTCCCGGACGAGCGCATCGAGTGGACCTCGGAGGGCGCCAAGGGCAGCACGAAGGGCGTCGTCAGCTTCCACGAGATCACCCCGAGCCTGACCCGCCTGGTGGTCGTCGTCGAGTACTACCCGGCCGGCTTCTTCGAGAAGACCGGGAACCTCTGGCGTGCTCAGGGCCGGCGGCTGCGCCTGGACCTCAAGCACTTCCAGCGCTACGTCACCCTGGAGGCCGACGATGACGTCGAGGGCTGGCGTGGCGAGATCAAGGACGGCGAGGTCGTCCTGAGCCATGAGGACGCCGTCAAGGAGGAGCGGGAGGCGGCCGACGGGGAGGACGGGGACAGCGACAGCCAGGACGACGACGGGAAACGAGACCAGGGGGACGACGCGGCGTAGAACCGGGAGGAAAGCGGCGGTCCGGTCGGCGCTACGGTTCCGGTGCCCGCACCGTCTGTTCATTCGAGGCGTGGCCATGGACGATGTCCCACGGTTGACCTCGGGGACGGACGAGTGGAGGCGCGATGGCAGCGGCACGGGAGCCCGGAGCGGACGGTGGTCGTACGGAGCCGGGCAAGGGCGCGGAGCCGGGCGGTACGGACCCGGCCGACCGTACGGGCCAGCCTGCCGGCGGCGCGCTTCCCGAGGACACGGCGCGCAAGCCGAGTTGGCGGCGCCTGGGCCCCGGCATCGTCGTCGCGGCCACCGGCGTGGGCGCCGGCGACCTCGTGTCGACGCTGCTCGCCGGCAGCAAGTTCGGCTACACCCTGCTCTGGGCGGCCGTGATCGGCTGCGTCGTCAAGATCGCGCTGGCCGAGGCGGTGGGTCGCTGGCACCTGGCCACCGGTCGTACGCTCTTCGACGGCTGGCGCGGTCTCGGACCCTGGACCACCGGCTACTTCGCGGTCTACGTGGTGGTCTGGGGCTTCGTGTACGGCGCCACGGCCATGACCTCCAGCGCGCTCCCGCTGCGCTCGCTCTTCCCGGACGGGCCGGGCATGACCTTCTGGGGCGTGCTCACCGGGCTGCTCGGTCTGGCCTTCGTGTGGTTCAACCGCTATGCCGTGGTCGAGAAGCTCATGATGGTCTTCGTCGGCCTGATGTTCGTGATCGTCGTCTACGTCGCGCTGCGCGTCGCCCCGGACATGGGGGCCGCGCTGAGCGGGCTGGTGCCCACCTTCCCGGACGGTTCGATCCTGTACAGCCTCGGCCTGATCGGCGGGGTCGGCGGCACCATCACGATGGCGGCGTACGGCTACTGGATCAACGCCAAGGGCTGGACCGACTCCGGCTGGATGCGCATGATGCGCTTCGACAACCGGGTCGCGTACGCCACCACCGGCATCTTCGTCGTCGCCATGCTGATCATCGGCGCCGAGCTGCTGCACGCGAGCGACATCGCGCTCGCGGAGGGCGACGAGGGGCTGCTGGACCTGAGCGACGTGCTGGCCTCCCGGTTCGGGGAGACCACCGCGAAGCTGTTCCTGATCGGCTTCTTCGCCGCGTCGTTCTCCTCGCTGGTGGGCGTCTGGCACGGGGTGAGCCTGATGTTCGCGGACTTCGTGGACCACCTGCGGGCCGGTCGGGGCGCCGGCCCGATCGCCGCACGCACGGACGAGCGCGGCACCGGCGCCGCGGACGCCGCGGATGCCGCGGCAGCCACGGACGAGCGCGGCACCGGCGTGACCGACCCGGGGGCCGCCGGCTCGCAGCCCGCCGCGAGCGTCGCCCTGGTGGCACGCGGGCAGCAGGAACGGTCGCTGCCGTTCCGCGCGTACGTCCTGTGGCTGACCTTCCCGCCGATGGCGCTGCTCTGGCTGGAGCAGCCCTTCGCGCTGGTCATCACGTACGGCGTGCTGGGCGCCTTCTTCATGCCGTTCCTGGCGCTGACCCTGCTGTGGCTGCTCAACTCCTCCCGCACACCGCGCCAGTGGCGCAACGGCTGGCTGAGCAACGCGCTGCTGTTCCTGTCCGGCGTGCTGTTCGTCGTGCTGTGCGTCCAGCAGGTGCGGGAGCTGCCCTGGTGAGCGGCGGTGGGGACGTACGGTCGCTGCTCCGTACGCCCCCACGCTTCGCCCGGTGGTCGCCGCTGTGGCGGCTGTGGCGGCTGTCGTTCTACGGCAGCGCGTCGACGTGTGGCCCCACCGTGTTGGACCAGCCGTTGCCCGCTCCCTTGTCCCAGTTGGTGGACCAGGTCATGGCGCCGCGCAGCTTGGGGTAGGTCTTGTCCGGCTTGAACTGGCCACAGTTCTGGCCCTTGGTGAGGCAGTCCAGCGCGTCGTTGACGATCGCGGGGTCGACGTAGCCGGAGCCCGCCGCGCTGGGTGACGCGGGGGTGCCGAGGCCCACCTGGCTGGCGTCCAGGCCGCCACGCAGCTGGATGCAGGCGAGCGCGGTGAGGAAGTCCACCGAGCCCTGGGAGTACACCTTGCCGTCGCAGCCGAGCATCGAACCGCTGTTGTAGTACTGCATGTTGACGACGGTCAGGATGTCCTTCACGTTCAGCGCGGTCTTGAAGTACTCGGTGTCGGTGGACTGCATGTCCAGTGTCTGCGGGGCCATGGTGAGCACCATGTCCGGTCCGGCCAGGTCGGAGAGCTGCTGTAGGGCCTTGGTCATGTACTGCGCGTTGATGCCGTGTTCCAGGTCGATGTCGACCCCGTCGAAGCCGTACTCCTGCATCAGGGCGTGAGCGCTCTCGGCGAAGCGGGCCGCCGAGGCGTCGTCGTTGATCGTGACGTTGCCCTTCTCGCCGCCGACCGAGATGATCACGGACTTGCCCTCGGCCTGCTTGGCCGCGATGTCCGACTTGAGCTGGTCGGTGGACGAGGCCAGCGCCGGGTCGAGGTTGAAGGTGATCTCGCCGGGGTTGTTCGTGGAGTCGGCGAACGCGACCGCGATGATGTCGTAGGCGTCCGGTACCTCGCTGACCCGCTGGGTCGGCGCGCCGTTGTCGAAATTCTGCACGTAGCCGGTGACCGCGTGCGCGGGCACCGCCGCCTTGGACCCCGCCGCCTGCTGCGACTGGGCGGACGTCTGCGCCTCGGCCGCCGGACGCGCGTCGGCCGGCCCGGCGGCCTGCGCGCTGCCGAGGCTGACGGCCACCAGCGCCGCCGTCGCCGCGAGCGCGGCGCCCAGCGAGGCCATGGTCCGGTGGCGCCGCGGGGCGTGGCGGTTTCTGTGGGGGAGTTCCGTTGCGCGAGTGCTGCGTTCCACTGCTGCCTCCAAGGCATCTGGGAGTGGGGGGCGAAACGCGGAAAGGGAGCGGTGGCCACCGTCTGTCTCCACACGGTCGTCGGCGCCGCACGTGCCATCCGGGTCCGCGCGAGCCCGACCGTGCCCGGAAGACTGGTCCAGACCAATGGACATGTCAAGACTTCGCGCATCGACAGGCTGAGAGCGTCCGGCGGTGGGTAGTTGGGAGATGTGCGGCAGGGTGCGGGGTAGCGCTCTCGGTTCTCTGCCGACGGGCACGCGGATAAGGTGTTATGTCGTACGTCGAGTAGCCGGGCGCTCACCGGCCGGGCCGGACCGCTCGGTCGTGGAGCGGCAGCACGCCGCCGACTCGACCCGAAGAACAGGGCGTCGTGGACAGGGGGAGCGGACGTGACTACTGCGCTGGCGGTCACCAGGCGCGGCCACATGCTGTCCCCGCCGGACCGCTACACCCCGCGGGCGCACGTCCTCACCCCGCCCGGGGAGCAGTCCCTGGAGGCCGCGCTCAGCGAGACGTACGGCCTGCTGCGGCAGCACGGGCACCTCATCGCCGTCTATCCCGCGACCCTGCCCACCCCCTTCCTGCATCGACTGCACACGGTCCGCGCCATCCTGGAGAGCGACCGGATCGCGCTGCTGCCCGTCCAACTACCGCCGTTGGCGACCGGGGTGCTGGCGCGTCAGCTGCGTCAGCTCTCGCTCTGCGACTTCAGCCCGGGTGTCCTCGGCTCGGCCGCGCGGCTGCTGGCCCACTACATCCACGCCGGTGCTCTGCTGGGCTCGGTCGCCAAGCTGGACCGGGTCCCGGTCTCGCTGACCGCGCACGCCAAGTCCTGGATGCCGGGCGCCCAGTTCGCCGTACGCGCCACTCCGCGGCCGGCACTCGTCCGGCTGGGCGGCGGTGACTCGGACACCCTGGACGGCCCGGAGTACGCCACCCGGCTCACCGTCGCCACCGGCAACCTCAGCTCGGACTGGGTGACGCAGTCGCTCGCCCCGCACTGGAGGGTCTCCCAGGTGCAGGAGGCGTACCTTCCCGAGGACTCGGCGCGCTGGTGGGGGACGGGCAAGCTGATGGAGTTCGCGGCGGCGATACCGGACGTCTCGGTGCTCTACCAGCTGGTCGCCTCGGTGCGGCGGGACGAGTGCCACTGGTGCGGGCTGGAACTCCTGGGCGACCGTTGCGCGTTCTGCGCTGCCTCCGTGCCGGCGTCGGGGTCGACGGGCCGGGCCACGGCCGCGCGCGCCGAGGGCCGTACGGGCGCTGGTGCGGGCCGGGCCACCGCCGCGCGCGCCGATCC
>NZ_LJGU01000110.1:15068-33394 GCF_001751245.1 Streptomyces oceani | reverse complement strand
GCCTGGAACGCCCTGGCCGCCGCGCTCATCGCGGACTTCGGGCGGCTCGCCCCGCGCGAGCGCAACGTGCTGCGCCTCGCCTTCGGCCGTACGGACCGCGCCGCCGCCGTCACCGCCGCTGTCACCGTCACCAGCTGTGGGAGCGGCCCGGAGGACACCGCCCGCTTCCTTCGGCAGGCCGTGGCCGAGCTGCGCGAGGCGTGGGTTCGCTACCCGGCGGACCCGGACATCCCGGCGCTGATCGACTGGCTCCTCGTCCAGGACGACGGCTTCGCGGGGGCCTGGCGGGAACACCACGTACGTGCCGAGCCCGCCCTGTGGAAGTGCTTCGAGCACCCGGGTGTCGGGCGGGTCGAGTTGGACGGGCAGACGTTGCGGGTGCCCGAGCACGACCAGCGGCTGGTGATCTACAGCGCCGAACCGGGAGGCATGGCGCACCGGGCGCTGCGTCGGCTCGCCGACCGGTGACTGAATCGGCGGTTCCGTGCCCGAGTCGGGCAACGCCTCGCGCGGCGCGCCAGCAAGCGCCCACGACCTTCTAGGGGATCTCCTCGACCCCCCAGCCGCGCGATGGCCCGTGTCGCCCACAGCGTCAACACTGACCGGGATGACCAGTCAGCTGTTAGGAAGGGACTGCCACCCATGCGGTCGAACGAAGCGAACGTCCTCCTACGCGGTGGCCCACTCCGCCACCTACCCGAGCAGGAGCGGACCCGCTGTGTTTCCGACCCTACGGCGCCGGTCAAGGTGATGCGGTCCAACCGTTATGACCATTTCGAACCGTCCACGGAGACGGTACTGGTGGAGGGCCAGGAGCTGCTGGCCTTCGACTGGTCCGGCTCCACGTACGTGACCGGCTGACGCCGCGCCCGCCGACNTTCCGACCCTACGGCGCCGGTCAAGGTGATGCGGTCCAACCGTTATGACCATTTCGAACCGTCCACGGAGACGGTACTGGTGGAGGGCCAGGAGCTGCTGGCCTTCGACTGGTCCGGCTCCACGTACGTGACCGGCTGACGCCGCGCCCGCCGACCGCACCTCGGGCCGGCGGGCGTCGCCACCGGCCGTCGCCCACCGGCCGCCCGAACGAACTCTGCTGTACGGAGCCCGCATGCTGTCCCAGTCCGAAGCGCCGCGTCGAGCGGAACTGACCGCCCGCGCCGCTGAGTTGGCCCGCCCGAAGCTGCCGCTGGCGATGCGGGCGCTCGGCGCCGCCGCCAGTCCGCTCGCCGGGCGACTGTGGGAGTTCGACCCCGAGGAACTCAAGCGCAAGGCCTGTGCCAAGACCGAGCTGGCGGACTTCGGGGACGACGCGCCGCTGGACGAGCCGCTGGAGGTGCTGTGCCGGTCGCTGCGCACCGAGACGCGGCTGAGCACCAGCGGGCGTTTCGTGATGTACAACCAGCTGCTGGGCAGCCTGGTCAACCGGCTGCGGCTGCGGGACCTGGAGGTGCATCGGCCGGAGATCTTCGAGGCGGCGGTGCCCAGCCCGTTGTTCGTCACCGGCACGCCGCGCACCGGCACCACGTTCGTGCAGAAACTGCTGTGGCAGGACAGCGGCTGGCGCAGCCTGCTGTTGTGGGAGGCGAGTCATCCCTTGCCCGCCGGCGACCTCACGGCGCGGCAGCCGGACCCGGACCCGCGGATCGCCAGCAGCCGTAACGAGGTCCGGCTCACCAGCAAGATCCTGCCCGAACAGGCCAGCATCCACGGCTCGGTGGCCGACGAGCCGGAGGAGGAGAACCCACTGCTGGCGATCGGGCACTGCTCGTCGATGTACGAGAACATCGCGCTGGTCCCCGGCTACCGCGAGTGGTACACACAGGCCGACCACACGGCCGGCTACCGGCAGTTCCGGCAGGTGCTGCGGTACCTCCAGTGGAGCCGTCCGGGCGCCGAGCGTTGGGCCCTCAAGGCGCCGGGGCATCTGGAGATGATGGGACCGCTGCAGTCGGCCTTCCCGGACGCCACCGTCGTACGCACCCACCGTGACCCGGTGACCTCGGTCATCTCCTTCGCCAACATGGTGACCTACGGCGCCCGGGTCTACTTCGACCGGCCCGACCCGCACCTGGTCGGACGCTACGCCGCCGACTTCGTCGAACGGCTGCTGCGGGCCGCCGTACGCGACCACGACCCGGACGACGGCAGGGTCGTGGACATCCGCTTCCGCGACCTGATCACCGATCCGCTGGGCGAGATGAAGCGGGTGTACGAGGCCGCGGATCGGGAACTGGACAGCGGGACCGAGCGAGCGATGCGCGAGTACGCCGAGTCGGAGAGCCGGCGCGGTGGCCGCAACCGGTACGCGGCCGA
Organism: Streptomyces oceani; assembly: GCF_001751245.1. Lineage (GTDB taxonomy): Bacteria > Actinomycetota > Actinomycetes > Streptomycetales > Streptomycetaceae > Streptomyces > Streptomyces oceani. Next base: position 31,078 of record NZ_LJGU01000110.1, on the reverse strand, counting down.
GGACTTCGCGCTGGATCTGCCGGCGCTGCGGGAGCGCTTCGGCTTCTACTACGACCACTTCGACGTGGCCGCGGAACACCGCTGACGGTCCCTGGCGCGGGCGGTCGGCGGACACCGCCCGCTCGGGCGGCGGCCGACCGGCTACCCACGGCCGACCCGACGGTCCTGGTTGGCCCGGGGCCGGGTGCACGAGGCGGACGGGGAACCGGGGGAGTCCCGGNGGCAGGTGCTCAGCCGGCTCCGCGCACGCCCGGACGGCGCCCGGGAGACCCTCGGCACGATCACCAACTTCCAGTCCGCGCTGGGCCAGCTGCTGCCGCCGCACTACTGGGGCAACACGATCACCAACCTGTCCCCGGTCCTCACCGCCGACGAACTGCGCGGCCACGCGTTGGGCGAGGTCGCGCACCTGGTGCGGCGGACCCGATCCGACGTGACCGCGGAGAAGATCCGCGACGAGACCGCCTTCCTGCTCGCGCAGCGTGCGGCGGGCCGACAGAACAGGGTCATGCCCCGGATGCTCTTCGGCGCCTTCGAGGGCACCGTGCAGCTGAACGACATGTCCAAGATGCCGCACTACGCACTGGACTTCGGCGGCGGCACGCCCTTCTGGTGCGACATGCCCAGCGGCGGCCTGCCTTGGATGGTGCGGGTGATGTCGGCGCCGGAGGAGGACGGTTCGCTGGACGTCCACGTGAGCATGCCGCCGGCGGCGGCTGCCGCCTTCCAGGGACAGCGCTCCTGGCAGGAGCACCTGCACCGGTACGCCCCCTGACGAGCGGCGCTGAGCGCACGACTCGGGGCGGACGACTCGGGGCGGACGGGTGCCGGTACGGGCTGGCGGGTGCCGGCAGGGACAGTGGTGCCGGTGCGGGCGGACGTGCACCGGTGCACGTCCGCCCGCACCGGCACCACTGTCCCTGCCGGCACCCGCCAGCCCGTACCGGCACCCGTCCGCCCCGAGTCGTCCGCCCCGAGTCGTGCGCTCAGCGCCGCTCGTCAGGGGGCGTACCGGTGCAGGTGCTCCTGCCAGGAGCGCTGTCCCTGGAAGGCGGCAGCCGCCGCCGGCGGCATGCTCACGTGGACGTCCAGCGAACCGTCCTCCTCCGGCGCCGACATCACCCGCACCATCCAAGGCAGGCCGCCGCTGGGCATGTCGCACCAGAAGGGCGTGCCGCCGCCGAAGTCCAGTGCGTAGTGCGGCATCTTGGACATGTCGTTCAGCTGCACGGTGCCCTCGAAGGCGCCGAAGAGCATCCGGGGCATGACCCTGTTCTGTCGGCCCGCCGCACGCTGCGCGAGCAGGAAGGCGGTCTCGTCGCGGATCTTCTCCGCGGTCACGTCGGATCGGGTCCGCCGCACCAGGTGCGCGACCTCGCCCAACGCGTGGCCGCGCAGTTCGTCGGCGGTGAGGACCGGGGACAGGTTGGTGATCGTGTTGCCCCAGTAGTGCGGCGGCAGCAGCTGGCCCAGCGCGGACTGGAAGTTGGTGATCGTGCCGAGGGTCTCCCGGGCGCCGTCCGGGCGTGCGCGGAGCCGGCTGAGCACCTGCCACAGGTGTGCGCTCACGGCGTCCGCGGTGGACACCCAGCGGTCGATGCCGGGGAGGTCGGCTATCGCCGACCGCTTGATCTCCCGCACCTCCGCGGACGGCAGGCGGACCAGCACGGTCTGGGTCTTGCGGGCCACCATGGCGGCCTTGGCCAGCACTCCGAACCGCTCCCGGCGGTAGGGCACGACGAAGCGGTCGCTGGACCGGGTGGCCGCGTCCGGCGCGTCGGAGCCCAGCTCGTCGAGCACATGACGGTCGTGGTTGGGCTTCGGATAGCCGCGCCCGAGGTGTTCCCTGGACCAGCTGTCCACGAACGTCATGAAGGACCTGCCGTCCACCAGAGTGTGCTTGATCCGCACACCCAGCACGGAACCGCCGCCGGCCGCCTGGGTGAGGCGTATCGCCAGCAGCGGCACGTTCTCCCCGGTGAGGCGGAACTGCGCGACCTGGGGCAGCAGCTGCGGCAGCGTCGGCCGGTCCGCCCGGTCCGGGGCGTACGCGGCGATGGGCAGCGACGAGTCCACCTCCTCGAAGGTCGCTCCCGCGTCGTTGCAGAGGACGCTCAGCGCGCCGGTCGGGTCCCGCTGCTGCCGGCCGGTGAGCAGGGGAAAGAGCCGCAGCACCTCGGCCAGTGAAGCCCGCAGCGTGGACCCGTCCAGGGTCTCTCGGAAATAGAAGGCACGGTCGGTGTAGAGCCCGCCGGTGATGGTGTCCAGAGCGCTGAGCCGTATCCGTTCACCGGACACGCCCGAACGCACGGTGTGCGTCCTGGGGTCGCGAGGCTCGTCGCCCTCCGCCCTCCGCATGTCAGCTGACGGTCGTCGCGGAGGTTCCGGTGAAGTGCTTTCTCAGCAGGCTGATCACTTCGGCGGACCGGTCGGCGAGGTAGAAGTGGCCGCCACCGAAGACGCGTAGCTCGCACTCCGCGGTGGTGTGCCGCTCCCAGTCGGCGGCCTCCTCCACGGTGGTCTTGGGGTCGTCGTCGCCGACGAACGCGGAGATCGGCGCGGCCACCGTACGGTCCTCGGGCGCGGCGTACGTCTCGATGGCGGTGTAGTCGCTGCGGATGGCCGGCAGGATCATCCGCAGCAGCTCCTCGTCACCGAGGATCTGCGGGTCGGTGCCGGCCATCGCGCGCAGTTCGGCCACGATGCCGTCGTCGTCCTTCTTGTGCACCTGTTCGTCCCGGAGCCGGGAGGGGGCACGGCGTCCGGAGGCGAAGATCCGGGTCACCCGCGATCCGCTCTCCTCCAACCGGCGGGCCACCTCGAAGGCCACGACGGCGCCCATGCTGTGACCGAAGAAGGTCGTGGGCCGGTCGTCCCAGCCCTGCAGTACCTCGGCGATCTGGTCGGCCAGTATCTCTATCGAGTCGACGCCTGGTTCCGTACGCCGGTCCTGGCGGCCCGGGTACTGCACGGCGACGACGTCCACCGTGGAGCTGAGGGCGGCCGAGACCGGGAAGTAGAAGCTCGCCGAGCCGCCCGCGTGCGGGAAGCAGACAAGACGTTGGTTCGCTTCGGGTGCCGGATGGAACCTCCGGCACCACAGACCGTCGTCCGCGGGTGCTGCGTTCATGGATCGAGTCGTCCCTTCCTGGGGCAGGTCCTGAGTGGAAGGCGGGGTCAGGGCCTTCCTCACCCACACTATTCACAAGGTGTGGAGCCCCGGTACAACCGGGGGGCGGTCATCTGGGCGGAAGTCTGGGAGTTTCCCCGGTTCTTGGGACGTAAGGGCTGGTCCGCGGCGGGCCTGCGGGGGCGGGCACGTGCGGGTGCGTCGGCGCGTGGAGGATCGCACGCCTCCCGTGCTCCGTGCCCTCGTGGCATGGTGCGTCTCGAGGTGGAGGACGAGCGCGTCGCGGGAATTGGCGATCCGGTAACCTACTATGCCGTAACCAGTTCTGGATTGATCGACTGTGTCGAAACGTTCTTCTCGGTTTGTTCCGCAATTCCGATAAGTGTCGGAGATGTGACTCCCGTTGGTCATCTCGAGTGGACGCCTGGCCGTGGGCGGGCCGACCGGAGAGGAACTCGGAAGTGCGGCTCCTTTCGGTGCGCCTGCTTCCGAATGTCGCCCAACGCCTCGGCCCGGCTCGGTGGTTGTCGGCATACGCGATGAGCAGCGGGCACGCGGGAGTGACGGTGCGGCGGCGATGCGGGACGATGTCCGTTCCGGTCGGAGGCGCGAGCCGCCCGCGGCGAGTGGGCATCCGGTAGCGAATCCGCGTGCGCAACAGGGAAATTCGGTACGTTCCAGCGAAATCCCGCTCCGGTCGTCGTATCCCCGCTTGCAATGCGGCGTCGGCGCGCCTTGAATGACCGAGGGCGGGCGGGTGGCCACCGCTCCCACGGAAGCGATACGTATGTCCGGCGACGCGTGTACATCGGGGGAAAGAGTGCCAAAGTATCCTTCTCAGCAAGGGATAATCCATGTGCTCGGCGGCCCCGAGCCGTCCGTCGTCCCCGCCGGTCGGTCGTCGGTGGGGCATGGTCTTGAACGCTCCGCCAGCCCCGCCTCCCGGGGCGAGCGGATCGGGGTGCGCTCCTCGCTGCCGTCGGCGGTCGCGGCCGGCAGACGGCTCGGCACCAGGGTGGAGATCACCGCGTACGGCCTGTGGGCGATGGCTCTCGGCGAGCGGGTCGGACGGATGGGCGTCTCGGCGGAGACCGCCCCGCCGCATCTGGGGACCTCCGAGTCCCGGCTTCTGCACGCCACCGAGTGGCAACTGGTGCGTAGGGCCCCGCGGGAGCAGCGGGGCAAGCTGGCCACCCGGCTGTGGGTGCGCAAGGACGCCGCGCTGCAACTCCTCGGCTACGGGCTGACACTCGACCCGGGGCGGATGGTCGCCGGTTACCAGGGGGACCGCGGTCGGGTGCGGCTGGAGCACCCGGACGGCGTGGTCTCCACGGTCCACGTGACCGACGTGCACATCAGCGAGCGGCACGTGTGCTCCATCGCCACCTGGCACCGGCCGGACGAGGTGCGGTACTGGGGCGAGGACGGCGTACGGGTCAGCCGGGGTGCCCCGACGGCCGGAGTGGCGGGCTGAGCGGCGATCGGGCCGTCGGCCCCGGACGGGGCCCGGGCGGCACGCCCTAATCCTGCCGCAGCCCGTCCAACCGCTCCCAGGCCGCCGCCGCGTGCCGGTACGCCTGGACCCGCTCGAACAGTCGGGCGGCGCGGGCGCAGCAGCGCAGCGCGCGCTCCGGGTGGCCGGTCGCGGCGAACACCTGGGAGGCCAGGAGCAGGCTGGCGGCGAGGTGCTGCGGGCGCCCGAGGTCGGCGGTCCCGGCCTGTTCGGCCTCCTCCACCCGCCCGGCCAGTTCGACGGCTCGCTCCGGACGTTCCTCCGCCAGCGTGCACAGGGCGTCCGCCGCGGTCAGCCAGTACGGCAGCTCGGCACCGCTGACCAGGGTCATCACCTGCCGAGCCCGCTCCAGCGAGGCCCGTGCCGCGTCGACGTCGTGGCCGGCGAGCAGCACCAGATCCGCGCTCAGGATCGCCAGCTGCGCCCACAGCCGTGGATCGTCGATCGGCTGCAACTCCTCGTTGGCGTGAGCCAGTAGCCGTACGGCCTCCTCGTGCCGGCCGCTCTCCCGCATCTCCAGCGCCTGGTAGAGCCGGATCGAGCTGAGCAGCGGGGAGGAGCCGGATTCCGCCTCCTGGGAGGACGGGGCAAGTTGGGCGATCCAGTCGAACTGGCCGGACCAGTAGGCGCACCGGATCAGCACCTCCAGGGCGCGCAGGCCGCTGACCCTGCTCTGCACGCGCCCCGCCGCCGACGCGAGATGGGCGGCGTGCGCGTGTCGGAGGCCCTCTCCCGGGCGGCCCTCCTCCTCCAGGACGTCCGCGAGGGCGATGAGCACCCGTTGCCACAGCTCCGGGCTCTCCTGCCCGTCCACGTCGTCCAACAGCGGCCGGAGGGTCTCCAGTGCCTCCTGGCCACGCTCCAGTTGCTGCAGGATCTGGGCGACCGAGAGGCGTGACTCGAGGCGTACGTCCTGGTGTCGGCGGGTCGAGTCGGCGCGGATGAGGGCGTCGAACTGCTCCAGCGCCGTCTGGGGATCACCGCCCTCCCACTGCTGCCGGGCCTGGACGAACTGGCTGACCAGGTCCACCCGGCGTAGGTTCGGGGCCGGATTCGCGGTGGGTGACGCGGGTGACGCGGTTGGCCCGGCGGACGCGGGCGCCTCCACCGGCTCCGGCGTGAGGTCCAGCAGCTCCTGCACCGGAAGCCCCAATCGGGAGGACAGAACCTCGAGGACCTCCTCGCTCGGGATGCGCTTGTCATGCTCCACGAGCGACACGTAGCTGGGGGAGATGTCGGCACCGGCCAGCTCGGTCTGCGAGAGTCCGATACGCAGACGAGCCTGTCTGATGCGGTGGCCAACGCTCGGCCGGCGGGTCAAAGCGGTCATCCCTTCAGAGTCAGGGGCGTTGTGGCACGCGCTGCTTGAGTGGGGACGAATTGACGCTCCTCATTGTGGCTCACTCTACAAGTTGTGCTTGCCGCGTGACTGTGAGTGGACAGCCCTCCCGAGGTGCCTGACTGGGGCCGTGTCATCTTAAGTCCGGACCAAAACCTGGCAAAGCGTTTGCTTACTGTGAAACCCCCGGATCATGACAGATCCGTGCCGGGGGCGAGGCTCCGGGGCGCCGTTCCGCGTCGCCGGGCGCTGTGGGCGTCGCTCATGTCCAAGCCCTCGCCGCGTTCGTACATGTACGGACCGTGCCGGGTGCGACAGGATGCGTGGCGGTTCCGTCCCGCTTCCACTGTCCGGAGGACCCATGCCGCTGTCACGCCGTACGCTCCTCGGCTCGCTCGCCCTCACCGCCTCCGGCGGCGCTGTCGTCGCCGCCTCGGGAGTCGCGCGGGCCGGTGGTGAGGGAGCGGCCGGACGGGCGCTCGCCCGGTTGCTGCCGCGCCACACGGACCAGGTGACGTTCCGGAACGTCGAGCGGCGACGGGGCGACCCGGACTTCTTCCGGGTCCACGGCGACGAGGGCGCGCTCCTCGTCGAGGGCACCACGCCCGCCGTGCAACTCACCGGGCTGCACTGGTACCTGCGGTCCACGGCCCGCGCCTCGTTCTCCTGGACCGGCGCTCAGAACCGGCTGCCGGGACGGCTACCCGCCCCGGCGGCGCCGGTCGAGCGTACGGCGAACGTTCGCCACCGCTTCGTCCTCAACGACACCAACGAGGGCTACACCGGCCCTCACCGAACCTGGGACCAGTGGGAGCACACCCTCGACGTGCTCGCCCTGCACGGCTACAACGAGGTGTTCCTCTCGCTCGGCGCGGACGCCGTCTACCACCGGGTGTTCCAGGACTTCGGCTACACCGACGCCGAGGTCCGTGACTGGATACCGGGCCCGGCCCACCAGCCCTGGTGGCTGCTGCAGAACATGTCCTCATTCGGCGGTCCCGTGACCCGGCAGCTCCTCGACGCGCGCGCCGCGCTCGCCCGCCGCGTCGTCGACCGTGCCCACGCGCTCGGCATGACACCCGTGTTGCCCGGCTACTTCGGCACCGTCCCGCCCGGTTTCGCCGACCGCAACCCGGGCGCCCGTACGGTCCCGCAGGGCGAGTGGGTCGGCTTCCGCCGCCCCGACTGGCTCGACCCGCGCGGCGAGGTCTTCGCGCGTGTCGCCGCCCGCTTCTACGCCGTGCAGCACGAACTCCTCGGCACCAGCGACATGTACAAGATGGACCTGCTGCACGAGGGCGGGCAGCCCGGTGACGTACCTGTCGGCGAGGCGGCCCGGGCCGTTGAGACCGCGTTGCGCACCGCCCGTCCGGACGCCGTGTGGGCGATGCTGGGCTGGCAGAACAATCCGCGTACGGACATCCTCGACGCCGTTGACCGGAATCGGGTGTTCATCGTGGACGGTCTCTCCGACCGGTTCCCCGACGTCACCGACCGGGAGGCCGACTGGGGCGGTACCCCGTACGCCTTCGGCTCCATCTGGAACTTCGGCGGCCACACCGCCATGGGCGCCAACACCCCCGACTGGGCCGAGCTGTACGAGAAGTGGCGCACCAGGTCCGGCAGCGCGCTCGACGGCATCGCCCTCATGCCGGAGGGCGCCGACAACAACCCGGCGGCCCTCGCGCTCTTCAGCGACCTCGCGTGGAGCGACGGGCGCGTGGACCTTGCGGAGTGGTTCGCCGAGTGGCCCGCCTACCGGTACGGCACGGGCCCCAGCGGACGGCCCGACCCACGGGCGGTCACCGCGTGGGACGTGCTGCGCCGCACCGCGTACGGCACCACCCGCTCCGACTCCTGGAGCGAGCCGCACGACGGACTGTTCGGCGCCCGCCCGAGCCTCACCGCGAAGAGCGCCGCCTCCTGGTCGCCGGAGCGACTCCGCCACGACCCCGAGGAGTTCGCCCGCGCCCTGCCGGCTCTCCTCGCTGTCGCGCCCGCGCTGCGCTCCGGCTCCGGTTACCGCTACGACCTGCTCGACGTCACCCGCCAGGTCCTCTCGCACCGTTCCCGACAGCTCCTGCCCCGGATACGCGCGGCATACGGGGAGAAGGACCAGGCCCGCTTCGCCGAGCTGACAGACGAGTGGTTCCGGTGGATGGAGCTGCTGGAGAAGGCCGTCGCGACCGACCCGGGCCACCTGCTGGGCCGGTGGACGGCCGAGGCCCGCGCCTGGGGCGCCACCCGCGAGGAGCGGGACCGGCTGGCCTACGACGCCGAGTCGCTGCTGACGGTCTGGGGTCCCCGAAAGGCCGCCGACGAGGGGGGCCTGCGCGACTACGCCAACCGTGAGTGGTCCGGGCTGCTCTCCGGGCTCTACGCGCTGCGCTGGCGCACGTACTTCGACGAACTGTCCGCCGCCCTCGCCGAGAACCGCGAGCCGGAACCGGTGGACTGGTACGCGCTGGAGGAGGAGTGGCTGCGCGGCCATCCCCCGTACGCCACCGAGCCCACCGGGGACATCGTCCGGGTGGCCCGGCAGGTCCGGGACGCGCTGGGGCCGCGCGCGCCGGACCCGGACCGGGAGTGACGCGGCCTGGTGGGGCCAGGTCAGGACTGGTTTGGGTCAGGTGAGGTCAGGTCGAGGAAACTCCACCGGGCGTCCGGCCGCGCCCCGCTCAGCCACCTGCCGCAGTTCTGGAGCACGACCGGGCCCGACGTGACGTGCTGCGCGCCCGTGCCGAGGTCGCGTAGGAAACGGTCGACCGGGCCGCGGCGGATCGCCGCCGACCCGGCCCAGCGGTGCACGGTGCGACCCACCCCGTACGCGGTCGAGGTCGTGTGGTTGAGCACGAGACGGATCAGGGTGTCCTGCTCCGTACTCGGCAACTCGCCCTCGTCCAGGGTCTGTTCGACGTCCCGCCACACGTCGTGCGCCCAGGCCCGGGCGGCCCGCAGCCGGGCTTCGGCGGTCGCGTACTCGGCGTGGAACTGCGAGGTGTCGACCGCGGCGCCCGGCGAACCGGTCCGCGCCGCGGCGACCCGCTTCAACTCGTCCAGGAGGCGCCGGCCGACGCCGAGCGCCCACCCCGTGTGCCCGACCGCGGATATGTTGACGAGGCCGAGGCGGTAGACGGCGCCGCCGTTGGCCGGGGTGTCCGTGGTCGCGACGTAGGTGTACTCGTGCGGGACGTACACGTCGGTGCAGTGGTAGTCGACGCTGTGCGTCGCACGCAGCCCGAGCACGTCCCAATTGCCGTCCAGGGTCACCCGCGACTTCGGCATCGTGAGGACTCGCAGCTCACCGGTGCCCTCGACCTGGATCGCGCTGTGGATGTGGGTGGCGTGCGCCATGCCGGAGGCGAACTGCCACTGGCCGCTGACCCGGTAGCCGCCCTCCACGGGCACGGCCCGGCCGGGACGGGTGCCGTGCCCGGACAGCAGCGCGTGCTTCCCGTTCGGCACGTCCGGGAACAGCTCGGCCACCGCGTCCCCGGAGAGGTACGCCGCGGTGGTCCCCGTCATCATCTGTAGCGCGAACATGGTCCACCCGGCCGCGGCGTCGTGGTAGCTCGCCCGCTCCGCCGTCTCGATCAGCTGCCGCGGCGCGAACTCGTACCCACCGAGGCTCAGCGGCAGCTCGGCCCGTACGATCCCCGTGTCCAGCAGCGCCCGGGCGGTGTCCTCGGGCAGTCGCCCCAACTCCTCGGCGGCATCGGCCCGTTCGTCGAGCGTTTCGCCGAGCGTGTCGATCCGCTCCAACACCCCGGTCAGTTCCGCGCTGACATGCAGCCGGCCCTTCCCCACCATGGAATCCCCCTCCTCGCGGTCTGTCCCGATCGTCTCACGCACGTCTCACGGACCCGTCCGGTCCGCACGTCGCGGAGGCGCTCTGCGACGCCCGCACCTGGGACACCTCATCCTTCGCCGCACTCGACGCTGTCGAGACCGAGTACGTCGAACGCGAGAGGAACCGCGCTCAGTCGGCTGGGCTGTCGTGACCTGACGCGTGGGGCGTTCCGCCATCGAAGAGAGCCGCGAGGTGCCGCTGGAGGACGGTGCGGGCTTCCTCCGCCGTGCGTTGGCCGATCATGACCGTGGTGCCGATGCCGTGGTTGAGCGCGACGAGGACGGACGCCTGGTGTGCCGGGTCCAGGCCCGCCGGGAGGCTGCCGTCGGCCTGGCCTCGCCGGAGTGCGTCGTCGAGGTGCTTCTCGAGGTGGCTGAGGCCCGCCACGAAGGGCAGGTCGGCCAGGTCGGGGTCGGTCATGGCCAGAACCGCGTAGGAGGCGCCGACGAGGTGGAAGGTGCGGCTGACGTCGTCGGTGGGTAGCGCTTCTTCGAAGAAGGCTTCCAAGTAGGCGCGTGCGGAGACCGGTTGGGGCAGTGCGGCCAGTCGTGCCGCCCAGCGCTCGTTGCTTTGTCGCTCCAAGTGTCGAAGCCCGGCGTGGATGAGCTCGGCCTTGGTCCCGAAGTAGTACTGCACCAGGTGCAGTGAGATACCCGCTTCGGCGGCCACGGCGCGCATGGAGACCGCGTGCAGCCCTTCTCGCCCGGCCAGCCGCACCGCGGCGTCGGCGATCTGTGTGCGGCGCTGTTCGTGATCGACGGTCCTCGGCATCGGACCCCTTTCATGATACGACCGTACACAGTACAACTGTACTGCAAAGGAGACGGGGTGGTGCGACCACGGACACGGCTCCGCCGTCGCCGGAGCCGTGTCCGGGCTGATGAACACCATGGAACAGATCGGCGGTGCCCTCGGTTTGGCCGCCCTGGTCGGTGCCGCCACCCGCCCGCACCGAGAGGTCGACTACGGCATCGCCTTCCTCACGAGTGCGGGCGTCCTCTTCCTCCCCGCCCTGTCGGCCCTGGCCCTCCACGCCCACCAGGACGCCTCCGGGTGGATACTCAGCAGCTGACAAGGCCGATGCCGAGGGGCCGCGTTCGGCGCGACGAACAGGCTGTCGGCGGCCCCGGCAGCAGGAACGCCACTCCGCTACTCTCACGTAACGTGAGCGTAGCGGAGTGGAATCGCCCTGGCCCCTCAACCGGGACCTGAGGAAACCGCTTGTAACGACCGGGAGGCGTGAGCGCTGTGAGCGCACGATTCGAGGAGCTCGACTGGCGCCCCACGGCCCTGGGGGCCATCAGCTTGAGGCGCCGGCGGGAGCCGTCCTCGGGCGTGGACGTGTATGAGGTGAAGCTCGATGACGACTTCTTGATGTCGAGTCTGTTCACCGCCGGGGAGGTCGCCCTGGCGCGACTGGGTCTTTCGGACGCAGACGGCCCGGAGCTGGATGTGGTCGTGGGCGGGCTGGGCCTCGGGTACACCGCCGAGACGGCTTTGAGCCATGCGCGGGTGCGTTCGTTGCTCGTGGTCGAAGCCCTCGGCGAGGTCATCGAGTGGCACAGGGAGGGACTGGTGCCCCTCGGCCCCCTTCTGTCATCAGATCCTCGTTGTCGCCTTGTCCAGGGAGACTTCTTCTCGATGACGGAGGACTCCGAGGGGTTCGATCCGCACGCTCCGGGGCGTCGCTTCGACGCCGTGCTGCTGGACATCGACCACTCGCCGCACCATGTGCTGCGTCCCCGGCACGCGCGGTTGTACGAGGCGGCGGGGCTGCGGACACTGTCAGACCGTCTGCGTCCCGGTGGCGTGTTCGCGCTGTGGTCGAACGACCCTCCCAGCGAGCCGTTCCTCTCCGTGCTCGCGGAGGTGTTTCCCGTGGTAGAGGCACACGATGTCCGCTTCGACGCTCCCTTGCGGGGCGGCACGGCCGCCAACACCGTTTACGTCGCGCGGACCGCTCGGCTCTGACCAGGTGGCGCCGACTCGCTCACGGCTGGCCGGAGAGTTCCACGCGGAGGTTGGCGGGTCGCTGGCGACCCACCTGTACCCCAGCGAGGACGGCACCCGCGTGGCCCCGGGCTTCCGTACCGCCCACCGATCCCCGCCCCGCGCCGCCGGCCATCGCACGCGGTTGGCTGCTCTTTGACCCCGCCGCCGCGTTGCGCTGAGCACCGGCCGGGGGCACGGAGGAGAAGCCATCATCGCCGCACGGATCGTCTTCCTCCATGTCCGCCTCCCGAAGTGGGCGGAGGTGGCAGTCGGGCCACTACCTCAGGCCGTGACGTCGCTCAGTCGTCGGCGGAGGGTGGCGGCGAAGTCCTCGGCGGCCATGAGCTGGGCCCGCAGCGTCTCGCAGCGAGCGTCGGCCACCTTGCGATAGGACTCCAGGCGTTCGCGCAGGCGAGCCAGATCATCCGCGCTCCGCTCGCTCGGGGCCCCGAGTCGGTCGGTGATCTCCAGCAGGTCCCGCATCTCTTCCAGGGAGAAGTCCAGCGGCTTCATCCGGCGGATGACCATGAGACGTTCGACGTCCGTCTCGGTGTAGAGGCGGAAGCCGCCCTTGCTGCGGGCTGAGGGGATGACGAGTCCGACCTCCTCGTAGTGGCGGATCGTGCGCAGGGACAGGCCCGTTCGCTCGGCCACCTCGCCGATTTGCATCCGCCGCTCCGTCGTCATCTCCGCACGCTCTCCTTCTGGCTGCCCGCCGTCACATCGGGTTCCGCGATCGCTCAACAGTCTGCGCGCCGGTAAACGCGCGTCACGGACTCACAGGGTTCCTGTCGTCGGTTTCACGGGACCCGTTCGAAACCATCCCTCACGTCAGGGTAGAGTTTCTCCACGGGCGGAACACAACCGCCACCCTGAGCCGCCTCCTCGCGGCCTGGGTCCGCAGACCTTCCGGGCAATGATGCCCGACCCGCGACCACTTCGGCCGCCGTCTCCCGAACCCCGCCTCCGGCGCACAAGGCTCCGGCACGGAGCCCCCGGAGGCGTTGCGCTGTCGGGAGAGCCGTCTCCCGTGACGGAGTCAACGAAGCACGTACGACGCGTGCGGCTCGGCCGTGCGCCTGAACGGAAACGGATGCATGTCCGCTGATACCTTCGCGGTCGGTCGGCCGCGCCTGTCCCGCCCCGACTTCCTCGCCTCACCGAAGATCTTCCGTACCGAGGTACTGGCCGGTCTCGTCGTCGCCCTGGCACTGATCCCCGAGGCGATCTCCTTCTCGATCATCGCCGGTGTCGACCCCAAGGTCGGCCTCTACGCGGCCTGCGTCATGGCCGTGGTCATCTCCTTCGTCGGCGGCCGCAAGGCGATGATCTCCGCCGCCACCGGTGCGGTCGCCCTGGTGGTCGCCCCGCTCAACCACGAGTACGGCCTCGGCTACCTCATCGCCGCGGTCGTCCTCGGCGGCCTCATCCAGGTCTTCCTCGGCGCTCTCGGGGTCGCGAGGCTCATGCGGTTCGTGCCGCGCAGCGTGATGGTCGGCTTCGTCAACTCCCTGGCCATCATGATCTTCATGGCGCAGGTGCCGGAGATGACGGACGTGCCCTGGGCGGTCTACCCGCTGATCGCCGCCGGTCTGGCCCTCATGGTCCTCTTCCCGAAGATCACCAAGACGATCCCGGCCCCGCTGGTGTCCATCGTGATCCTCACCGTCATCACCATCGGCGCCGGCATCGCCGTGCCCACCGTGGGGGACAAGGGCAAGCTGCCCTCCTCGCTGCCGGTCCCCGGCATACCGGACGTGCCCTTCACCCCGCACACCCTGACCGTGATCGCTCCCTACGCGCTGGCCCTCGCCCTGGTGGGGCTGATGGAGTCGCTGATGACCGCCAAGCTGGTAGACGACATCACCGACACCCACTCGGACAAGACCCGCGAGTCGATCGGGCAGGGAATCGCGAACATCGTCACCGGCTTCTTCGGCGGCATGGGTGGCTGCGCCATGATCGGCCAGACCATGATCAACGTGAAGGCGTCCGGGGCCCGTACCCGTCTGTCGACCTTCCTGGCCGGTGCCTTTCTGCTGGTGCTGTGCATCGCCCTGGGGCCGGTCGTCTCCGACATCCCCATGGCCGCCCTGGTCGGGGTGATGATCCTGGTCTCGGTGGGCACCTTCGACTGGCACTCCGTCAAGCCCAAGACGCTGAAGCGGATGCCGCTGGCCGAGACCGTCGTCATGCTCGTGACCGTCATCGTCGTGGTGGCGACCGAGAACCTGGCCATCGGCGTGGTCGTCGGATCCGTCGTCGCCATGATCGCCTTCGCCCGGCGCGTCGCCCACCTGGTCCACGTCTCCAGCGTCACCGACCCCGACGGCACCCAGACCGTCTACTCCGTCACCGGCGAGTTGTTCTTCGCCTCCTCCAACGACCTCGTCTATCAGTTCAACTACAAGGACGACCCGGACGACGTCGTCATCGACCTCTCCAGCTCCCACATCTGGGACGCCTCCTCCATCGCCGCACTGGACGCGGTCGAGACCAAGTACGCCACCTACGGCAAGAAGGTCACCGTCACCGGGCTCAACGAGCCCAGCGCCGCCATGCGCGAGCGCCTCGCGGGCGAACTCACCGACGCCCACTGAGGACCGATCGTCCTCCCATCCGCCACGGAGTGGGGGAGGGCGGTCCCACACCGCGGGGCACCGGTCGTCCTGCCTCGCGCGGCTCGCGCTCTGGGTTCTGACCGTGCTTGGTGGGGTGGACCGTGTCTGCGACGATGCCGGTATGAACCGTCTTGCCTACTCTCAGTCGCCGTACCTGCTCCAGCACGCGGCGAACCCGGTCGACTGGTGGCCTTGGGAGCAGGCGGCGTTCGAGGAGGCGCGGCGGCGCAACGTACCCGTCCTGCTGAGCGTCGGCTACGCCGCCTGCCACTGGTGTCACGTCATGGCACGGGAGAGCTTCGCCGACGAGGAGACCGCCGCGCTGCTCAACGAGCACTTCGTGGCCGTCAAGGTGGACCGCGAGGAGCGGCCGGACGTCGACGCGGTGTACATGGCGGCGGTGCAGGCGGCGACCGGGCAGGGCGGCTGGCCGATGACCGTCTTTCTCACCCCGGACGCCGAGCCCTTCTATTTCGGCACCTACTTCCCGCCCGCCCCCCGACACGGCATGCCCGGTTTCCGGCAGGTGCTGGAGGGCGTACGAACCGCCTGGCGGGACCGTGGTGACGAGGTGACCGAGGTGGCCGCCGGCATCGCGGCCGACCTCTCCGGCCGCGGCATCGCGTACGACGGGCCGAGGCCTCCCGGAGCCGAGGAGCTGGGCACCGCGCTCTACGGCCTGCGCCGCGAGTTCGACGCGGAGTACGGCGGCTTCGGCGGCGCGCCCAAGTTCCCGCCCCCGATGGCGCTGGAGTTCCTGCTGCGGCACCACGCGCGTACGGGCTCCGCGGAGGCGCTGGAGATGGTCGAGGTCACCTGCGCGGCGATGGCCCGCGGCGGCATCCACGACCAACTGGGCGGTGGCTTCGCGCGGTACTCCGTCGACGACCGGTGGATCGTGCCGCACTTCGAGAAGATGCTCTACGACAACGCGCTGCTGTGCCGCCTCTACGCCCACCTCTGGCGGGCCACCGGCTCCTCGCTCGCGCGCCGGGTCGCCCTGGACACCGCGGACTTCATGGTCGCCGAACTCCGTACCCCACAGGGTGGTTTCGCCTCGGCGCTGGACGCGGACAGCGCGGACCCGGCCGACGGGGCCGGGGCGCACAAGAAGGAGGGGGCGTACTACGTCTGGACGCCGGCCCAGCTGGTCGAGGTGCTGGGCCCGGAGGACGGGGAGTTCGCCGCCCGGCACTTCCACGTCACCGACGGCGGCACCTTCGAGGAGGGCGCCTCGGTGCTCCAGGACCGAGCCGGGGGCACGCGCGACTCCGGGGCGGACGGCGCGGACGTACCGGGCAGCCCGGAAGGCGGGGGCGTGCCGGAGGTCACCGAACGCCTGGAGTCCGTACGCGGGCGGCTGCTCGCCGCGCGGGCCGGGCGCCCGCGTCCGGAGCGGGACGACAAGGTGGTCACCGCCTGGAACGGCCTGGCGATCGCCGCGCTCGCCGAGACCGGCGCCTACTTCGACCGGCCCGACCTGGTGGAGGCCGCGGTGGCCGCGGCGGACCTGCTGCTCGCGGTGCACACCGACGAGCGCGGGCGGCTCGTACGCACCTGCTGTA
>NZ_LJGU01000110.1:0-14165 GCF_001751245.1 Streptomyces oceani | reverse complement strand
ACCGGGCTGACGGCGGGCGAAGGCGCGTCCGTGCCGCTGCTGCGCGGTCGACCGCTGCTCAGCGGACGCGCGGCGGCGTACGTCTGCCGTGGCTTCACCTGTGACGCGCCGACGGCCGATCCGGAGCTGCTGCGCCGGGCGTTGACCGGCCCGACCGGCTGACCGCGCGCCCTGGGGCCGTCCGGGGACGGGCACGTCAGAGCGTCAGGCCGCGCTCCAGCACCCGCAGCGCGTTGTCGACGACCTCCCGCATGCCGTGCCGCTTGCCGTTCTCCACCCAGTGGTTGAACGCCTCGGCCAGCGCGCCCATCGCCGCGCCGGTGACGACCCGCAGCTCCAGGTCGTCGGCCGGCCGCCCGGTGCGGTCCACCAACACCTCGCTGAGCAGGCGTACGGTCATCGAGGTGTGCTCGGTCATCCGGGCCCGGATCGCCGGCACGTCGTACATCAGGTTCATCCGCTGCCGGGTCTCCGCGGCGTCCTCCTCGTACATCCGGGTCAGGACCGCGCTCAGCGCCTCCCGCAGCGCGGTCACGGGCGGTTCCTCGGGGGGACGCCGGCGCAACTCCTCCGCGATGACCGGATCGTGCTCGTCGGTCAGCACGATGTCCTCCTTGGTGGGGAAGTACCGGAAGACGGTGCTGGGGGAGACCTCCGCGACCTCGGCGATCTGGTCCACCGGGGTGGCGTCGTAGCCCTGCTCGGCGAAGAGTTGGTACGCGGCCCGGCGGATGGACTGCCGGGTCTGGATCTTCTTCCGTTCCCGCAGCCCGAGTTTGGACGAGCAGGCGGAGGCGCCGGAGGTCATGGAGGTCATGCCGTCGATTGTCTGCCATCCCGGGCGGTACGGGCGACGGTACGGACGACGCGGCCGGTTCTCGTGGCGAAGGCGGTCAGGGCCTCCGGCCGGCGAGGGCGGCTGTGTGGGCTCCGGCGTCTCCGGGGCGCGCCGCCGGCGTCCCGTCGGAGCCGCCCGGGTGCTGGCCAGGGCGCCCCCCAGGTGACGTAAAACACCGGGCGCCCCGTCGGAGCCGCCCGTACAGTTGCGATATGCAGGTGATCCAGTCGACGAAGCTCGCCAATGTCTGCTACGAGATCCGTGGCCCGGTGCTCGAGGAGGCTACCCGGCTCGAGGCGGCGGGTCACCGCATCCTCAAGCTCAACACCGGAAACCCCGCGGCGTTCGGCTTCGAGTGCCCGCCGGAGATCCTGGAGGACGTCCTCCGCAACGTAGGGGACGCGCACGGGTACGGCGACGCGAAGGGCTTGCTGTCCGCGCGCCGCGCGGTGATGCAGCACTACCAGACCAAGGGCGTCGAAGTCTCCGTCGACGACGTCTACTTGGGCAACGGCGTCTCCGAGCTGATCCAGATGTCCATGCAGGCCCTGCTCGACGACGGCGACGAGGTGCTGGTTCCGGCCCCCGACTACCCGCTGTGGACCGCCTCGGTCTCCCTCGCGGGTGGTACGGCCGTGCACTACCGCTGCGACGAGCAGTCCGACTGGATGCCGGACCTCGTGGACCTCGAGCGCAGGATCACGGACCGCACCAAGGCCCTGGTCGTCATCAACCCGAACAACCCGACGGGCGCGGTGTACGACGACGAGATGCTGCGCGGCCTCACGGACATCGCCCGCCGGCACGGCCTGATCGTCTGTTCCGACGAGATCTACGACCGCATCCTCTACGACGGCGCCACCCACACCTCCACCGCTGTCATCGCCCCCGATCTGCTCACCCTCACCTTCAACGGCCTCTCGAAGAACTACCGGGTGGCCGGCTACCGCAGCGGCTGGCTCGCCGTCTGCGGCCCGAAGGAGCACGCGCAGAGTTACATCGAGGGCCTGAGCATCCTGGCCAACATGCGGCTGTGCGCCAACATGCCCGCCCAGCACGCCGTTGCCAGCGCCCTGGGCGGCCGTCAGTCCATCGAGGAGCTGGTGCTGCCCGGCGGGCGCATCCTGGAGCAGCGGGACACCGCGTACGACCTGCTGACCCAGATCCCCGGCGTGAGCTGCGTGAAGCCGAAGGGGGCGCTGTACCTCTTCCCGAAGCTCGACCCGAAGGTCTTCAAGGTCAAGGACGACCGGCAGCTGGTGCTCGACCTGCTGCGGGCCGAGCAGATCATGGTGGTGCACGGCACCGGGTTCAACTGGCCGGAGCCGGACCACTTCCGGATCGTGACGCTGCCGCCCGCGCAGGAGTTGGCCGACGCGATCACCCGGATCGGCAACTTCCTGGAGGGCTACAGCCAACCCTGAGCCGCGTGCTCCGCGGGTCCGGGCTCTCCGGTGGAAACCCTTCGTGACACGAGTGGGGCAGTGCGACGCAACCGTCGCGCTGCCCCACTCGTTGTGCGAGAGCGTGCCGGCGCCGGTGCGCGACAGCTTCCGCCGAACCGAGCTAACTTTAGACAAAGTCTAAGGTAGGATGGCTGTCCAGCATTCTCAGGAGGCCATCCATGTACGAACCGATCCGCGGCCAGTCGGTGCACACCACGGCCACGCCGGATGTGGCGTACCGCTCCCGCGAGGACGAACTCGACATCCGGCTCGCCGGACACCTCACCGCGCTGTTGACCGTCACCGACGAGCTGCGGGCGCTGACCCCGGGCCCTGGCCTGGACGCGGCCGCCCAGCGACTGGCCGCCGAGTCCACCCGCCTGAGCGGCGGCCGTACGCCGCTGCGTGCCGAGCCCACCACGGGCAGCCGTACCGGCGACCACATCACGGCGCTGCACCAGCGGGCGCACACGCTCGCCGGCATGGCCCTGGTCATCGCGGACGCCCGGGAGGACGAGGCCGCGAGCACGCTCGCGATGGAGCGGCGCTACGTGCACGAAGCGGCCCTGGACCTGGCCGAGGCCGCCTGACCCGCCTGATCCGGGCGGGCTTCGCACGGTCGGCCGTTCGCGGGTCACAGCGGTCAGGCCGGTACGCGGGAGAGTTCGGGATGTGACCGGGAGGCAGGGGTCTCCGGTCAGAGGTCTTCCGGGAGCAGCTCGAACGTGGCGTGTCCCGTGAGTGGCCGCATTATGCGAAAGTGGCCGTCGCTGCTGAGAACCCGGTTGGTCCGGTAGGTGGCGGCAAGCGCCACGTTCATGGCGTCGGCGAGTCCGACGCCCCTGCTCCGGTCGGCGTCCCGGTATCCCTCCATGATGGCGACGGCCGTGCCCATGTGCGGTGCGAGATCCGGAATCTCGAACCGGTTGGTGGCCGCACCTGGCCCGCTTCGGCGGCGGCCAGAATGCGTGAGGAGTTCTGGTTGAACCCGCGAGCGGTGGCTTCCATGTAGTACACGGTGCTACATGGAAGCTGGTCGTGGACCACCGCGCCTCCCGGGCCGCGTAGCGCGTACGACGCTCGTGTGCGCGGCGCGGCCCGGGAAGGATCGGGTCAGCCCAGGCGCCGCACCAGCGCGCGGTACTCGTCCCACAGAGCGGTCGGGGTGTGGTCGCCGAAGGTGTTGAAGTGCTCCGGCACCAGCGCGGCCTCGTCCCGCCACACGTCCTTGTCGACGGCCAGCAGGAAGTCCAGGTCGTCGTCGGTCAGTCCCAGGCCCGAGGTGTCCAGGGACTCCTTCGTCGGCAGCACGCCGATCGGGGTCGGGACGCCGTCCGCCTCGCCGTTCAGCCGGCCCACGATCCACTTCAGCACCCGGCTGTTCTCGCCGAAGCCGGGCCAGACGATCTTGCCCTCGGCGTTCTTCTTGAACCAGTTGACGTAGTAGATCCTCGGCAGCTTCTCCTGGTCGGCGCCCGCTCCGACATTCACCCAGTGCGCGAAGTAGTCACCCATGTTGTAGCCGCAGAAGGGCAGCATCGCGAACGGGTCGCGGCGCAGCTCGCCGACCGTGCCCTCGGCGGCGGCGGTCTTCTCGCTGGCGACGTTCGCGCCCAGGAACACCCCGTGCTGCCAGTTGAACGACTCCGTCACCAGCGGTACGGCCGTGGCCCGCCGTCCGCCGAAGAGGATCGCGGAGATCGGCACGCCCCTGGGGTCCTCCCACTCCGGGGCGATGCTCGGGCACTGGCCGGCCGGCGTGGTGAACCGGGCGTTCGGGTGCGCGGCCGGCGTGCCGGACTCCGGCGTCCAGGCGTTGCCCTTCCAGTCGGTGAGGCGCGCGGGCGTCTCCTCGGTCATGCCCTCCCACCACACGTCGTCGTCCTCGGTGAGCGCGACGTTCGTGAAGACCGAGTTGCCCCACAGCGTCTTCATGGCGTTGCCGTTGGTGTGCTCGCCGGTGCCGGGGGCGACGCCGAAGAAGCCGGCCTCCGGGTTGATCGCGTACAGCCGGCCGTCCTCGCCGAACCGCATCCACGCGATGTCGTCGCCGATCGTCTCCACCGTCCACCCCGGAGTGGTGGGCTCCAGCATCGCCAGGTTGGTCTTGCCGCAGGCACTGGGGAAGGCGGCGGCGACGTACTTGGCCTCGCCGCGCGGCGGCGTCAGCTTCAGCACCAGCATGTGCTCGGCCAGCCAGCCCTCGTCCCGCGCCATCACGGAGGCGATGCGCAGGGCGTAGCACTTCTTGCCGAGCAGCGCGTTCCCGCCGTAGCCCGAGCCGTACGACCAGATCTCCCGGTCCTCCGGGAAGTGCGAGATGTACTTGGTGTCGCTGCACGGCCACGGCACGTCCCGCTCGCCGGGGCCCAGCGGGGCGCCGACGCTGTGCACCGCCTTGACGAAGAAGCCGTCCTCGCCCAACTCGTCCAGCACCGGCTGTCCCATCCGGGTCATCGTCCGCATGGAGACGGCGACGTACGCGGAGTCGGTGATCTCCACCCCGATCGCGGACAGCGGGGAACCGAGCGGTCCCATGCAGAACGGCACCACGTACATCGTCCGGCCGCGCATCGCCCCGCGGAAGAGCCCCGGCTGGCCGTCACCGCCCTGGAAGACCGCGCGCATCTCGGCGGGGTCCATCCAGTTGTTGGTCGGGCCGGCGTCCTCCTCCTTAGCGGAGCAGATGTACGTACGGTCCTCGACCCGGGCCACGTCCTTGGGGTCGGAGGTGGCGTAGTACGAGTTCGGGCGCTTGATCGGGTCGAGCTTCCGGAAGGTGCCCTTCTCGACCAGCTGCTCGGCCAGGCGTTCGTACTCCGCCTCGGAGCCGTCACACCAGACGATCTCGGCTGGCTCGGTGAGTTCGGCGATCTCGCTGACCCAGGAGACCAGCTCCTGGTGTGTGGTCGGGGTGGTGGTGGGAGCCGGATTGCTGCGCGCCACGATCGCTCCAGACAGTTTGAGGGTTTTGTACGGATGCCTGCACACGCATCCGTGTGGTGCCGGTCTGCTCAACTCGCCCCTTGGGGGCCACGGCCCGGACGCAGTCGTGGCTACGCTCATCCGGTGCCGTTCTCGCTCATCTGATGTTGACGTGCCGCTTCGCATCTGTCCAGGGGGCAGCTCAGGTGAGCGGCGTGAGCAGGGACACGTTACGGATCATCAGCGCGTCGTGCGTACTCAACTGGTCTATAACGGGCGCAAGCTGCCAAATCACCGCACATGGCGGTGGGTAATCTGCGTGTATGACTGCCGTGAACCCCGAATCAGGCGCCGGCTCCGAGGGAGGGCCCGACAACTCGGCGACCGCCATCGGTCGACAGCCCAGTCAGCTCGGCTCGCTCGACCAGCTTGACCGGGAAGTCCCGCCAGAACCCGCCACGCAGGAGTCCGGCCAGTCCGGCCAGTCCGGCCAGTCCGGCCTGCCCGGCGGACTCACCGGCGCGGCGATCAAGCCGAGGCTGCGTGGCTGGCTGCACGCCGGCATGTTCCCGGCCGCGCTGGTCTCCGGAGTGCTGCTCACCGCCCTGGCCGGCACCCTGGCCAGCCGGCTCGCCTGCGCGGTCTACACCCTCAGCGCCTGTCTGCTGTTCGGAATCAGCGCGCTCTACCACCGGGGCGACTGGAGCCCGCCGGTACGAGCCATACTGCGGCGGCTGGACCACGCGAACATCTTCCTGATCATCGCGGGCACCTACACCCCGCTGACCATACTCCTCCTCCCGGACGGCAGCCGGGAGTTGCTGCTCTGGGGCATCTGGCTCGCGGCCCTCGTCGGTATCGCCTTCCGAACCCTCTGGGTCGGCGCGCCCCGCTGGCTCTACACCCCCTGCTACGTCGGCATGGGCTGGGCCGCCGTCTTCTACCTGCCGGAGTTCCTGCACGCCGGTGGCGTCGCCGTGCTCGTCTGCGTGATCGTCGGCGGGCTGCTGTACAGCCTCGGCGGCCTCGTCTACGGCATCAAGCGACCGAATCCCTCACCGCGCTGGTTCGGCTTCCACGAGGTCTTCCACTCCCTGACCCTCGCCGGCTTCGTCGCGCACTACGTCGGCATCGCCCTGGTCGTCTCCCAGCACACCTGAAGCCGAGCGGGTGTCCCGTACGTTTACGCTCAGGCTCGCGTGGGACACGGTCGGTCGAGTGTCCCCGGCACACCGTGCGGACGTACGAGGGGTGGCCACCACCATGGATGACCCGGAGACCGTGCGGACCCTGTACCGGCGCTGGCTCCTCGAACTGTGGCGCGGCGACTTCTCGGTGGCCGAGGAGATCCTGGCACCCGAGTTCCTGGGCCACTGGCCGCAGTTCGACGTGGTCGGGCCGCAGGCCGCGGCCGAGCAGATCCGCCAGTCACACGCGTACTTCTCCGACATCGACACCACGCTGGACGTCGGCCCGATCGTCGACGGCGGGATGGTGGCGGCGCACTGGACCTTCCACGGCAGCTACCAGGGGGGTGTGCCCGGCGCGACCGTCCCGACCGGCAGCCGGATCTCCTTCGCCGGGCAGGACATCTTCCGTGCCGTGGACGGCATGTTCACCGAGTACTGGGTGGTCTCGGACGCCCTCGGGATGATGACCGAGCTGGGCGTACTCGGCAACGGTTGAGGCCCCGGTCCGTTACCCTGGCAACGTTGCGGCGTCGGCGGGAGACGGTCATGAACGAGATGAACGCGCTGGCCCGGGCCTGGCACGAGATGGATGTCCCGGATGGTCTCCGCGTGGAGCTACTTGACGGCGAAGTCGTCATGCAGGCAAACCCCGGGCATCTGCACGACCTTCCCGCACGCAGCCTCGTTCGCCATACTCCCGCGCCGTACGAAGCCTGGAACGAGCGTGGCCTCCGGCTCGCCGAGGACTACCGGCCCCGTGCCGACGCGGTGATCATCCGCTCCGAGGACATCCCGGCCGACGGTGCCGACCCGGACTGGCCGGCACAGATCGTGCGTGCCGTGGTGGAGACGGTGTCCACCACACCCACCGCGATCAAACGGGACTGGGAGGACAAGCGGCTGCGGTACGCCGCCGCCGGCATCCCCATCTACCTGATCATCGACCCCAACGACGCCAGTTGGCACGTGCTCGAACTGGACGGCAGTCAGTACGTGCAGACCGACAAGGGCGTGTTCGGTCAGGACATCGCGCTGCCCGAGCCGCTGGGTTTCACCGTACGGACGACCGGCTGGCACCCGTACCGCTGAGCGCCGTCCCGTAGCCACCGGCGGGCGGCCCGGCCTCGGGCGTTCGCTCCCTGGTGGGGCCGGGATGTCGCCCGCACAATGGCGGACATGACCGACTTCGCCTGGGACCCGGAGACGTACGAGCGACTGATGGCCGAGGAGGTGCCCGACTACCCGGTCCTCCAGGAGGAGTTGCTGGCCGCGACGCTGCGCGCCCCGGCGCGTACGGCGCTGGACCTCGGGATCGGCAGCGGACTCACCGCCGCGCGCGTGCTGGCGGCGCACCCGGAGGCGACGCTGGTCGGGGTGGACGCGAACGTCGACATGCTGGCCGCGGCGCGGCGGACCCTGGACGCCGAGCGCACTACGCTGCACCAGGCCGATCTGCGGGACGCGTTGCCCGACGGCCCGTTCGACCTGGTGCTGTCCATGCTGGCGGTCCACCACCTGGACACGGCGGGCAAGGCCGACCTGTTCCGCCGGGTGGCCGGGGTGCTGACCGTGGGCGGACGCTTCGTGCTGGCCGACCTGGTCGTGCCGGAGGACCCCGCCGACGTGGTGACGCCCGTCGACGGCGTGGAGGACGTGCCGAGTCCGCTGACGGACCAGCTGAGCTGGCTGACCGCCGCCGGCCTTCGCACCGAGATCGCCTGGCGGCACCGCGACCTCGCGGTGGTCACCGGCACCAGGACCGGCTGATCCACCGGGTGGCGATCCGCTTCGCGTGCGAGCGCCGGCGGAGGCACCGGGTGCCCGTACGACCGCCCAACGGGCCTACGACTCCCGGGGAAACCACCGCACCAGGGTCACGGCGGCGGCCGTGACCAGGCCGGCCAGCACCGGCATGGTGTGCCCGATGGCGTCCGTGAACGCCTGGACGATGGCCGGCTCGGCACCCTCGCCACCCGGAGCGGCCAGGGCCGCCGCCGGCGTGCTGGGCGGGTCACCACCCCCGCCGAGACTCGCGGGCAGCCGAGCGGTGAAGGTCGCGGTGATGAGGCTGCCGGCGACGGCGATGCCGAGCGCGCTCCCGAACTCCCGCGCGAGGCTCTGCAGTCCCGAGCCCACACCGGCTCGCTCGGGCGGCAGCGCGTTCATGATCGCCTCGGAGAGCAGCGGTGTGGCGATCCCGCAGCCCAGCGCGGTCAGGACGATGCCGAGGGCGTAGTGGGCGTACGCACCGTCCACCGTGATGGTTCCGAGGACGGCCAGCCCACCGGCCATCACCAGCAGCCCCAGGCATACGACCCACCGCGCGCTCAACACGCGGTGCAGCAGCGGCGCGCAGCGCGCTGCCGGACAGGTGCGGGATGGCGAGGTTGACCGCGGAGACCGTGCCGACGACCAGTGTCACGCAGAGGCTCATGGCGCTGGTGAGCAGCCAGCGCCGGCCGGTCGGGGAGGGCTGCCGGGCGATCGTGCCCGCTACCGGGGCGGCGGACGAGCGGGCACGCACGGGTGACCTCCTGTCTGGTTCCGGTCGACTGGTCGTATCAGACGCTATCCGTCTCCGGCTGGAGGACGGTATCCGCGACCATCGATCGTCCGGTAGCAAGCGTGGTCATACCGAGTTATACTAAACCCATGAAAACAGCGATCTCGCTGCCGGATGAGACGTACGAACGCGCTTCGCGACGGGCCAGTGACCTCGGCGTGAGTCGGTCGGAGTTTTTCGCGCGGGCTGCCCAGCGCTACCTCGACGAGCTTGATGCCCAGTCGTTGACTGGCCAGATCGACGATGCCCTCGAGTATGTCGGCACACTGGACGAGGCGACCTCCGACGCGATTGAGGCCGGACGTCGCTTGTTGGCGGACACGGGCGATGAGTGGTGATGCGTCGGTCAGACATCTACTGGGCCGATCTTGGGCCCGCCTCGGGCAGCCGGCCCGCGAAACGCCGCCCCGTCCTGGTGGTCCAGTCCGATCCCTACAACGACAGCCGGTTGGCCACCGTGCTGGTGGCCGTGCTGACCTCCAACACGGCACTCGCCACGATGCCTGGCAATGTGTTCCTGTCAGCGGCGGTGACCGGGTTGCCGCGTGACTCGGTCCTCAACGTCACCGCACTGGTTACGCTGAACAAGACCGACCTCGCCGAACAAGCTGGTCAAGTACCACCGAGCCTCATGCACGACGTTGACCGGGGGCTGCGCCGAGTGCTCGCACTCTGACGGCCCGGGCGTTCGCTGCCTGGTTCTCGTGCGTTCGTCGAGGCCGGGACGCTATCCCCGCTCGGGACGTGCCCAACCGTCCGTACTTGGTACACCACCCGGTGGATGCCGACATGGACGCGGAAGTATCCATTTCCGTACGCATGCGAAAGCGGGAAGGATCCTGGCGTTCACCGAAGAACAATGCGGGTGCCGGCGCCCGCCCCTCACCCCACCGGCGTGCGGCGTACGGAGCGGCCGGCGAGGACGTCCGTACGCCGGCCGTCGCGGATGACCGGCCGCCCGTCGACCAGCACGTGCGGCACGCCCACCGGCGCCGTACGGGGCGCCTCGAAGGTCGACCCGGCCGCCACCGTGTCCGGATCGAACAGCACCAGGTCGGCGCGGTACCCCTCGCGTACGAGGCCCCGGTCCGGCAGCCGCAGCCGGGCGGCGGCCCGCGAGGTCAGGTGCGCCACGCACTCCTCGAGCGACAGCACGCCCAGCTCGCGTACGTACCGCCCCAGGTACTGCGGGAAGGTGCCGTACGCGCGCGGGTGCGGCTTGTCGCCCTGCAGGATGCCGTCGCTGCCGCCGGTGTGCACGGAGTGCCGCATGATCGCCTGGACGTTCGCCTCGTGCCCGACGTGTTGCAGGATCGTCGTGCCCAACCGGTCCTCGACCAGCAGTCGGCAGGCGGTGTCGAACGCCTCCTCGCCGCGCTCCCGGGCCGCCGCCGCGACGGTCTTGCCGACGAAGTCGCGCAGCCCCGGCGTGGACACCCCGGAGATCTCGATGGTGTCCCACTCCATCGGCACCCCGTGGCAGCCGTCCGAGCCCTCCACCTCCATGCTGTGCCGGATACGGGCGCGGGTTTCCGGTTCGGCGAGCCGGGCGAGTATCGCCTCCGGGCCGCCCTCGCTGGCCCAACTCGGCAGCATCGCGACCAGGGTGGTGCAGCCCGGGGTGTACGGATAGGTGTCCAGCGAGATGTCCGCGCCGCCGGCGATCGCCTCGTCGAGCAGGGCGAGGAGTTCCCCGGCGCGGCCCTCGTTCACGCCGAAGTTCATGGTGGCGTGCGCCAGGTGCAGCGCGCAGCCGGCGTCCTGGCAGAGGCCGACCATCTCGGCGTAGGCCTCGAGCGCGCCCGCGCCGTACGAGCGGTGGTGCGGGCAGTAGTAGCCGGCGTACCGGGCCACCACCCGGCACAGCTCGGCGAGCTCGCTGGTCGGGGCGTACATCCCCGGGGTGTAGGTCAGTCCGGAGGACAGGCCGACCGCGCCCTGTTCCAGGCCCTCGGCGACGAGTTGCCGCATCCGCGTCAGCTCGTCCTCGCTCGCCGGCCGGTCGTCCCAGCCGACGGCCAGCATCCGCACGGTGCCCTGCGGGACGAGGTAGGCCGCGTTGACGGCGATGCCCTGTCGGTCGAGTCGGTCGAGGTAGCCGCCGACGGTGCGCCAGTCGAAGTCGATGTCGGAACCGTCGCCGTTCCAGCCGGTGATGGCGCTGCGTACGTCGCTCAACGTCCGCTCGTCGACCGGCGCGTAGGACAGTCCGTCCTGGCCGATGACCTCCAGGGTGACGCCCTGGGCGGCCTTCGCCGAGTGGTCCGGGTCGCGCAGCAGCGCCAGGTCGCTGTGCGCGTGCATGTCGATGAAGCCCGGGGCGAGGGTCAGCCCCTCGGCCTCGATGACGTGTGGGCCGGAGGGGCGCGGGCCGCCGGCGTCCGCGTGGTGGATCTCGGCGATACGGCCCTCGCGCAGACCGACGTCGGCGCGGCGGGCGGGGGCGCCGGAGCCGTCGACGAGCTGCGCGTCGCGGATGACGGTGTCCATGTCCGGGTCCTCTCGGGATGCGGGCGCCGGGCGTACGGGGGCGTGCGGCGTACGTACGGGCGCGGGCGTAAGTACGGGCGGCGCGCGGGGTGTCGGCGGCGCGGGTGTCAGAAGAAGGTGCGGATCAGGTCGCTGACCGTGCCGTCCGGCTCCACCAGCGGGATCAGCTGCCACTTGTCGAAGATCGTGCACGGGTGTGACATACCGAGCCCCACCCAGTCACCCACTGCCAGCTCGGCGTCCTCGGTCGTCTCCAGCCAGGCGTGTTGGTCGGACAGCTTGGTGACCGTGATGCCCTCGGCGGGCCGCTCGGCGCCACCGTCGGCCGGGCGTACCGTACGGGCCCGGGGCAGGTGCAGGTCGTGCGCGGCGTCCCGCTTGCCGGCGTTCAGGAACGCCTGGCGGGGTGTCGGCCGGGAGACAACCTGGGCCCAGAGGGTGCAGGCGGAGCGCAGCTCGCCCTCCTCGGGCACCCGGTTGAACGGGGTCAGCTCCTCGTAGTGGCCCTCGTCGTGCGAGACGTACGCCCCGGAGCGCAGCAGCTTGCGTACCGGCCGGGACAGCTCCGGCAGCTGCTCGAAGACCTCCGCGACGGTGTCGAACCAGGCGCTGCCGCCCGCGCTCAGCACGATCTCCTCGACGTCCGGCCCGAATCGCCCGGCCGCGTCGAAGTCCGTGGCCAGCGCGGTGAGTCGGCGCAGCCAGGCGGCGACCCGCTCGCTGTCGGCCCGGGGCACCTCGCCCTCGTATCCGGCGACGCCGACCAACCGCAGGGTGTCGGCCGCGGCCACCGCCTCCGCGACCGCCGCGCAGGTCGCCTCGTCCCGGGCGCCCGTACGGGCCTCGTCCCCGGCGGCGAGTTCGACCACCACGTCCACCGGGCGGGTGCCGCCGGCGTCTCGCAGCGCCCGGTCCATCAGGGTGACGCCGGCCGGGGAGTCGACGTAGCAGACGAACTGGAAGTCCGGGTCGGCGTCCAGCTCTCCGGACAGCCAGCGCAGCGCGGCGGCGTCCACCAGTTCGTTGGCCAGGAAGATCCGCTGGACGCCGAACTCCCGGCACACCCGCGCCTGGTGGGGCACCGCGACCGTGATGCCCCAGGCGCCGTGCGCCAGTTGGCGGGCGAAGAGCTGCGGGGCCATGCAGGTCTTGCCGTGCGGGGCGAAGGAGAGTCCGTGCCGGCTGGTGAAGTTCTCCAGCTGGCGCAGGTTGTGGTCCAGGTGCTCCCGGGAGAGCGCGAGTACGGGCGTGGTGAAGCCGCCGGCGTACAGGTCACGCCCGGCGCTGGCCAGTGCCCCGACCCGCTGGCCGGAGGCGTCCGGCGGCAGTCCGCGGAAGCGGTGGTCGACGATCTCGTCGGCCAGCGCCGCGAGCCGGTCGACGCGGATGCCCGTCGCCCGGTCAGTGGCGGAGCGGGTCGAGCCGCCGGACGCGTCGGTGGTCCTGTCGGGGGTGGGAGGCATGGCGACTCCGTAAGATCGAATTGCATAAAATGCAACGCCCATTGCGTATCACGCTTGCTGCTGTCTAGCATCCCGGCGAACACCCGGTCAATGGAGCGAGCCCCAGGTCGACGCCGTGCTGGGCCGGCATCGGGCCGTGGCCACCGAGACCGAGATCCGCAGTGACCGCGCCCCCACTGACCGAGAGAACGCAGTGACCGAGAGAACGCCGCAGCAGCGAGACCGAGGAGCGAGCCGGACGTGACCCCCACCTCCACCTCCCCTGCCGACGTGGTCTGTCTCGGCGAGTCCATGGTCACGTTCCTGCCCTGCCAACCCGGGCGGCTCGCCGACGTGCCGGCCTTCGAACGCGCCATCGGCGGCGCGGAG
Organism: Streptomyces oceani; assembly: GCF_001751245.1. Taxonomy (GTDB): domain Bacteria; phylum Actinomycetota; class Actinomycetes; order Streptomycetales; family Streptomycetaceae; genus Streptomyces; species Streptomyces oceani. Next base: position 882 of record NZ_LJGU01000110.1, on the reverse strand, counting down.
TCCAACGTCGCCTGCACCCTCGCCCGTGCCGGACACGCCACGCGTTGGATCAGCCGGGTCGGGGCGGACGGCTTCGGCGACCACCTGCTGTCCGCCATCTCCGCCACCGGCGTGGACACCAGCGCCGTACGACGCGATCCGCGCCGGCCCACCGGCATCTACTTCCGCACCGACGGCGAGCGCCCCACCTCCCGTACGGACACCGGCACCCCGCGTACGGACGCCCCCGCGGACGGCTCCGCGGAGGTGCCGGCCGGCGAGGTGGCCTACTACCGGGCCGGCTCGGCGGCCTCCGCCATGTCCCCCGACACGGTCGACCGGAGCCAGACGGCCGCGGGGCGGATACTCCACCTCACCGGGATCACCCCGGCGTTGTCCGCCGACTGCCTCGCCCTGTGCCGTACGCTGCTCGCGCCGCGCCCCGACCGGCCGTTGACCTCCTTCGACGTCAACTACCGCGCCGCGCTGTGGTCCTCGCCGGACGAGGCCCGGGTGCTGCTCGAACTCGCCCGGGGCTGCGACCTGGTGTTCGTGGGAGAGGACGAGGCCGCCGCGGCCTGGGGCGTGACCGGCGGACCGGCGGCGATCCGGGCCGCGCTGCCGGAGCCGGCCACCCTGGTGGTGAAGCAGGGCGCGGACGGCGCCACGGCCTTCGTACGGGACGCGTCGGCCGCACGGCCCGGGCCGAACCCGCCGGACGCCGCGCCCCTGCACGTCCCGGCCCCACGGGTCGACGTCGTCGCCGCCGTCGGAGCCGGGGACGCCTTCGCCGCCGGCTATCTCTCCGCCACCCTGCGCGGCCTGCCGCCGCACGACCGCCTGCGGCACGGCCACCTGATGGCCGCCGCCGCGCTCACCGTGCCCGGCGACCTCGCCGAGCAT
>NZ_LJGU01000118.1:36202-78082 GCF_001751245.1 Streptomyces oceani | reverse complement strand
GGCCGGTGCAGGTCGCCCGGCGCGCTGCCGCTCGCCGCGGTCAGCAGCAGCGCGGCGTCCGCGACCGTACGGGCCAGGGCGCCGTGCACCGTGATTCCCTGGAACGCCTCCGGGTCCGGCCAGGTGGAGATCCGTCCACGCTGCGGTTTGATGCCGACGAGATGACTCCAGGCGGAGGGGATACGGATCGAACCGGCACCGTCCGAGCCCAGCGCGCCGCCCACCAGCCCGGCCGCGACGGCCACCGCCGAGCCGCCCGAGGAGCCACCCGGGGTGTGCTCGGGAGCCCAGGGGTTACGGGTCCGCCCGAACGCGGGCCCCTCGGTGAACGGCCACTGGCCCAGCTCCGGGGTGTTGGTCTTCCCCAGGACGACCGCTCCGGCGGCGCGCAGCCGGCGTACGGACTCGGCGTCCGACTGCTTCACCGGGAAGTCGCCCGGGCAGCCGAACGCGGTGGGCTCGCCGGCCAGGTCGGTGTCGTCCTTGATCGCGACCGGCACCCCGAGCAGCGGCAGCCGCTCCCCCTGGGCCAGCCGCCGATCCGCCGTGTCGGCGGCGGTCAGCGCGGCCTCGTGGGTGATCCTGCGGAAGGCGTTGAGCCTCGGCTGGGCGGCGTCGATGGCGGCGAGTGTCCGCTCGGTGAGATCGCGCGCGCTGACCTCGCCGGCGGCGAGCGCCCGCGCCTGCGCGACGATCCCAAGCGGTCGTGTGCCCGGTTCGGGTGCGGTCGACATGCGTACCCCCTGCCGGGCCGAGGCGGCCCATACTGGCCAGTAAGTTACGGCCATGGTGGGCCATTCGGCGCGGGCTCACAATGCTCCGGGGCGGGCGGCGAGTCGTGCGCCGGCGCTTCCCAGACCGCTGAACTGACACGGAACCGACGTCATGAGCGCGGGAGTTCGGGCCTGGAGGTGGGGTGCGCCGCTGCGGGAAACTACCCCCCGCAGTCTCCCAGCAACGGCGCCTTACAACCCCCGAGGCGGCGCGGACGGGGCCGGGGGAACGTGCCCCGCCCGCGCCGTGTGCGCGTAACCGGAGGTACGGGGGGAACCTCTGGTGTGCCGCGCCGCCGATGACCAGTCGGCTCATCTCGTACTGCGTCGCCGGCCGAGAAAGTGTCACACCGGCGCTCCTCCTTTCTTCGTACGGTCCCACCGGAGCAGCTCAGCCCGGGCGCAGAGGGCGTCGGGAGAACCGGGGAGCACGGCGAACAGCTGGGCTGACGGGCCCAGTTGGGCTTCAGTCGGGGCACCGGTGTGGGGCAGGGTCGAGCCTGCCGGGGAGGGCTTACGGCTGCGGCTGCCGGCAACGGGCCCGAATCCGCACCGGGCTCGGCCCGCGCCCGACCGACAGCCGGCCTCGCGGGATCAGCCGGGGCCAGGCGCGACCGCCCGGGTACCCGAGGTCACCGCGCACTCGGCGCGGCACCGCCGAGCACCCCGACGGACCGGCTCGGCCGGAGCGTCAGCTTCCGGTGGCCGTCCCGTCCGTCGCCTCGCCCGCGCCCACGGAGTCGCCGCTACTCGTGTCGCCCGGCTGGGCCGGCGGTTCCTCCCCGCCACCGTCGCCACCCTCGGCGGTGCCTCCGGCGCCTCCGCCGGGAGCGGCGGTGCCGCCGTCACCGCCGTCATCACCGTCACCGCCCTCCGAGCCACCGTCGGAGCCGCCACCCTCCGAGTCGCCACCCTCCGAGCCGCCGTCGGAGCCGCCGCCCGGACCGTCCGGGCCACCGTCCGAGCCGCCGCCAGGACCACCGTCCGAGCCGCCGCCCGGTCCACCGGGCGTACCGCCCGAGTCCCCGTCGCCGCCCTCCGAGCCGCCGTCGGAACCACCTCCGGAGCCGCCGGTCGAATCGCCCGACCCGCCCGAGGAGCCGCCGCTGGTGTCGCCGCCCTCCGGATCCTGCCCGAGTGTCGAGGCGCAGTACGCCCGCACCGCCCCGGCGCCGCCCGCCACCCGCTCCAGGGTCCGCCGGTCGTCCGCCGCCAGCTTGCCGCCGGTGTACGCCTTGCACAGCGCGACGATGATCGCCTCGGAGTCCGCGCCGTACGAGGGGCTTTCGCCGCCACCCTGCCGGCCGTCCCGGTGCTCGGAGCCCTCGCCGCTCCCCCGCCCGTCCCCGTCCGCACCACTGTGCTCGGGGTCGGCCGACTTGGAGCGACCGTCGCGCTTCTCGTCCTTGTCGCTCGCGTGCGGGCCGCCCGCGTCGCGCCGCTCCCCGTCGGTGGGCCCGCCCGGACTGGCCTGGGGCGACACGCTGACCGCCGGCTTCGCCGGGCCACCACCGCCGGTACCGAAGGGCGTCGGCAGCACGCCGCTGCCCGCCGCCACCGCGACCCCGCCCAGCGCGAAGCCGGCCACCGTCATCGCGACCCCGGCCCGTAGCGGTCGCCCAGCCAGACTGGGCAGCCCCCGCAGGAAGCCGCGTCCGCCCGTGCGCGCCGGGCCACTCGCCGCCACGGCGCCGGACCGCGACACGCCACCGCGTGCCAACCGGTACGCCTCCAGCGCGGCGGCCTCACCGGGCACCTCCTCGCCACGGGCGAGCGGCGCCCCGGACAGGCCGGCGGCCGGCTCAGCGGACAGCCCGCCGAGCGCCGCCATCAGCCGGTCGGCTCCCGCACCGCGCACGTCCGCGGCCGTGTCGTCGGCTGACAGACCGCGCAGCATACGCTCCGCGGTTTCCTCATCCAGCCACTCATACCGGTCCTCGGACATCACGTTTCCCTCAGCGTTCGCGCGGCGTTGTGCGTCACACCGCGTGGGCCGTCCCGCTGCGGGGCCTGCTGCCCGGGGAGCACGGCGTCCCCCGCGCCGCCGGGTCCCGGAGCCGGTCCGGCCTCGGCGCCGTCCCCGTCGCCGTCGTCCAGGATCTCGGCCAGTTTCCGCAGGCCACGGTGCGCGGCCGTGCGTACCGCACCGGGGCGCTTGCCGAGCACCTGCGCGGCGCTCTTGGCGTCCAACCCGAGCACCACCCGCAGCACCACGGCCTCCGCCTGATCCAGCGGCAGCTTCGCTATCGCCCGCATCGTCCGGCCGGTGCCCAACGCCTCCATGGCCTCGTCCGCGGTGTCGGCACCGCCGGCCAGCGTGACCAGTTCGCTGTCGTCCTCGGCGGCGACGGGGCGCCGCCCCCGCATCCGGATGTGGTCCAGCGCGCGGTTCCGGGCGATCCGCGCCGCCCAACCGCGGAACCGGTCCGCGTCGCCGTGGAAGCGGTTCAGGTCCCGGGCGATCTGTAGCCACGCCTCCGAGGTGACGTCCTCGGCGTCCGCGTCCGGGACCAGCGTGCGTACGTAGCCCAGAAGCCGTGGATGGACCGTGCGGTAGACGGTACGGAAAGCGCACTCGTCGCCGTCCTGTGCCGCACGCACCGCAGCGGTCAGCTCCGCGTCATCCCCCTGCACGCCCGTGTCCTCGCCCCACTCCGCGACCGGTGCCGCGTCGCTTCCGTCGGCACCCCTGGCCGGGCGCCCCTGCCCTGTGGCGCCGACCTGGGGCGCCTGCCCTGTAAGCCCCTGGCGGGGCACGTTGCTCATGACATCCCGGACGGGAGTGTCACACATCCGCGCGCGCTGCGCCCCAGAGCGTGGAAACAGCGTCTCGACCGGGCTAAAACGGTACGGGCAACCTTGTGTTCCCGTCCATCGTTGTGGCAGCGAGGACGGTCGCCGGGGAGCCGCCGCGCGGGGCCCGGTGCGGGGCCCGGTGCGGGGCCCGGTGCGAGCGGCGTAACACGAATCGCACCCCCGACGCTGAGACAAGTGCGGGCCTGCTGCTGGTTGGTGCGTCCGTATGCGAGGACGGCCGAGGTCTCTCCTGTGGGGGGTGGCGACCTCGGCCGTCTTCCATTTCCGGCCGGCCCGCCGGGCCTTCCGGTCTCCGCCCGGCTCAGTCCACCCGGCCCGCGAGCGCGGAGAACTCCGACCAGCTCAGCTCGGGCTTCCGCGGGTCCCAGAGCTTCTGCGCGGTGGCGCTCAGCGGCAGCCGAATCCCCTCGGCCACCTGCTCCTGGGTCTGTGCCTCCGGGAGATCGCCCCACACCGCGAACCGACCGCCCAGCACCCGCTCCGGCCCGGCCTTCCCCGCCGGCACCGGATCGGTGCCACGCAAAACCGCGGGGGTCCACTCCTCGTAGATGCGCCGCCCGGTCGGGTAGGTGAACTCGTTGGGCTCGCCCAGCACGTAGTAGAGGTACTCGTCGTTCATGTTGATCAGGTCCCAGCCGCGGTCCAGGTACTCCTCCGGCTCCCGGGCGCCGATCTCCTTGCCGGTCCAGTACGTCACCTGACGCGGCTCGCTGGGTCGCACGGTGCCGTCCGCGTGCATCCCGTCGTTCCAGACCTGCGGGGTCCTGCCGTGCTCACGCACCACCTCGGCGCGGTCGTTCAGCCAGGACGTCGCCAGGTCCTGCACCCCCGCGTCCGCGCCGTGCCGCTCCCGGGCCGCCCGCGCCAACCCCGGGAACTCCGTCTCCGGGTCCTCGAAGGTCAGGGCGGCGTACTCGTCACCGCCCAGGTGCCAGTACTCGCCGGGGAACAGGTCGGCGTACTCGTTCAGCAGCTCGTCGATGATCCTCGCCGCCTTCGGGTCGGCGATGTCCACCGCTCCCGGCACCGGTTGCCCGGACCGGTCCCGCAACCGCAGGTCCGGATGCGCCTCCAGGACCGCGCCCAGGTGGCCGGGCGAGTCGATCTCCGGGATCACCGTGATGTGCCGGGACTTGGCCAGCCGTACGATCTCCCGCACCTGCTTCTTGCTCAGGTGCGGGTCGGAGACGACCTCCGGATGCGAGTCGCTCTCGACGCGGAATGCCTGGTCGTCCGACAGGTGCAGTTGCAGCTGGTTCAGCTTGAGGTCGCCCATCTCCCGGATGCGGTCCTTGATCCACTCCACGCTGTAGTACTTGCGCGCGATGTCCAGCATGAAGCCGCGCTGCTTCCGGTCCGGCTGGTCGCGTACGACTCCGTCGGCCATTCCGCCCCGGTCCCGTACGGACTGGAGCAGGGTGCGGGTGCCGTAGAAGACGCCGGCGTCCGAGGAACCGGTGATCCGCACCTGTCCGCCCTTGCTGGAGAGGATGTAGCCCTCCCTCGGGATGTCCGCGTCGGGCGTGTGCCGCAGCTCCACGTCCGAGACCTCGGCCGGCCCCTCGGAGTAGTCCAGGTCCAGCTCACGGGCGAGCAGCCGGGCCTCGTCGGCGAGCGGCCCGTCCGGGTCGGCCACCACCCGGCTGTCCTCGGCGGGCTTCCAACCCGGCCCGCGGGTCGCCTGCCAGTCGCGTACGGCGGGCACGGTGCGGGGCGCCGGCCCGATCCGCTTCGGGCCTTTCGTGGTGGCGGCGGGCGGCGAGGTGGCGTCCGAGGCCGGGTGGTCCTCGTCGTCACCACCGGTGAGCGCCAGTACCGCGAGCACCACGACCGTGACGGCGACGAGGGCCGCGCAGACCGCGAGGATTTTCGTCCGCATAGATGCCATGTCCGTACGTTAGGGAGCTTTCGGTGGCCGCTCCGGCCGCCGTGCGGGACGACCGCCGGACGAACCGTCAGCTTCTCCCGTCCGGACGGTCACGCGCCAGGCCAGCGGGGCTCTGGCGCACTGGCCTCCGGACTCTTGAGTACGGACCGGACTCAGGCGATCCGCGTACGACACTTTCAGGTGAATATCGCGCAAGCGTCGGGAGAGCGCGCACAACTGGACTAATGTGGCGTCGGCAAACGATCCCCGGGCACGTCGCACGTCCCCTTTCGACCCCCTGCCGAGCCCCTGCCGAGCCCCTGCCGACCGACCGGCGCGACGCTCCCGGGCGTTCGACGTGCGGGGCGGCGGGATCGACCGGCGCCGGGGACCGCGACGTCCTGACCGTACGACCCCGAGGAGTTCATGCGTCCGCACCGCCCGCACTGCACCGGAGCCGCCGGCGGTCCGGCACGCCATGCCGGGCCACCCAGTCCGCTGCGCCAGCTCAACTCCGCCTCGCCCGTGGAGGCGGAGAACACGCTGCGTACGTGCTGCGGCAGCACCCGCTGGGCCCACCGGGTCGCCGAGCACCGTCCGTATCCGGACACCGCCGCGCTCCTCGCCGCCGCCGAGGAGGCGGGCTACGACATGACCCGGGCCGACCTGCAGGAAGCGCTGGCCCAGGAGTCCCCGCAGCACCCGGCCACCGAGGGCCCGGGCGCGCTCGCGGCGCACACCGCGCTGCGGGCCGCACACGCGGCCTACGAGGCCCGGTTCGGGCACACCTTCGTGATCTGCCTGGACGACGTGCGGCCGGCGGAGCGGCTGGACCGGGCCCTGGTCGCGCTGCACCGCCGGCTCGGCCACGATCCGGAGCAGGAGCACGCGGTCGTCGCCGAGGAGTTACGCCTCCTCACCCTCAGCCGGCTGACCCGGCTGCTGGGCCCGCAGGTTCCCGACCCGGCGCGGGTTCGGCACCACTGAGCGCCCCTGAGCACCCTGGCGCGGAGCAGCGGAGCAGCGGAGCAGCGGCGGGCCAGCCGCCGGCCGCCGAGTGGCCGGCAGGGAGCGTTCCGCCCGTCCCCCCGTACGCCGACACCGCACGCGGCGGACACGCCGGACACACCTAGTCCGTCCGTGCCTGATTGATCACACCTGAACCCCCAGGACGAAATCCGGGATAGGCCGTCGCTACGATGGCTTCCGGCCGGTGGACCGTACACCGGCCGGGCTCGACCGAAGAGGCGGCCGGCCCCCTGTCCCCGCTCCCGGAGGGTGTTTCCGTGCCGGCTGGAACGCTGTATCGCGGCCGGGAAGGTATGTGGTCCTGGGTGGCTCACCGAGTCACCGGCGTCCTCATCTTCTTCTTCCTGTTCGTGCACGTCCTGGACACCGCGCTGGTGCGCGTGTCGCCCGAGGCGTACGACGACACCGTGGCGATCTACAAGACGCCGCTGGTCAACCTGATGGAGTACGGCCTCGTGGCCGCCGTGCTCTTCCACGCGCTGAACGGCCTGCGAGTCATCGCCGTGGACTTCTGGTCCAAGGGCGCGAAGTACCAGAAGCAGATGCTGTGGACGGTCATGGGCATCTGGGCCGTCCTGATGGCCGGTGCCTTCTACCCCGTCCTCCAGCACACCCTGCGCGAGCTGTTCGGGAGCTGATCGACATGGCCACTGATATCGAGACGACCGGCTCGTCCGCCCCGTACGGACCGGACAACCCCGCGCCGGTGATCGAACCGCCACGGGCCCGCACCTCCCGGACCCCGAAGACCACCCGCACCAACTTCGAGCTGTACGGCTGGCTCTTCATGCGGCTGTCCGGGATCGTGCTGGTGGTCCTGGTGATCGGGCACCTACTGATCCAGCTGGTGCTGGACGGCGGCGTGTCGAAGATCGGCTTCGCCTTCGTCGCCGGTCGCTGGGCCTCGCCGTTCTGGCAGACCTGGGACCTGATCATGCTGTGGCTGGGCATGCTGCACGGCGCCAACGGACTGCGCACGATCATCAACGACTACGCCGAGCGGGACAGCACCCGCCTCTGGTTGAAGGCGCTGCTGTACACCGCCACGGTGTTCACCATCCTGCTGGGCACGCTGGTGATCTTCACCTTCGACCCGAACATCCGCTAGAGCACCGGGCTGAGGTCTGAGGTAACTGCATGAAGATCCACAAGTACGACACCATCATCGTCGGCGCGGGTGGCGCCGGCATGCGGGCCGCCATCGAGTCCAGCAAGAACAGCCGTACGGCGGTGCTGACGAAGCTGTATCCGACGCGCTCCCACACCGGCGCCGCGCAGGGCGGCATGGCCGCCGCCCTCGCGAACGTCGAGGAGGACAACTGGGAGTGGCACACCTTCGACACCATCAAGGGCGGCGACTACCTGGTCGACCAGGACGCCGCCGAGATCCTGGCGAAGGAGGCCATCGACTCCGTACTCGACCTGGAGAAGATGGGCCTGCCGTTCAACCGCACCCCGGACGGCACCATCGACCAGCGCCGGTTCGGCGGTCACAGCCGCAACCACGGTGAGGCTCCCGTACGCCGCTCCTGCTACGCGGCGGACCGCACCGGCCACATGATCCTCCAGACGCTGTACCAGAACTGCGTCAAGCAGGGCGTGGAGTTCTACAACGAGTTCTACGTCCTGGACCTGCTGCTCACCGAGAAGGACGGGGTACGCAGGACCGCCGGCGTGGTGGCGTACGACCTCGCGTCCGGCGAGATCCAGGTGTTCCGCGCCAAGTCGGTCGTGTTCGCCTCGGGCGGGAACGGCAAGTTCTTCAAGGTCAGCTCGAACGCCCACACGCTCACCGGGGACGGCCAGGCCGCCGCGCTGCGGCGCGGGCTGCCGCTGGAGGACATGGAGTTCTTCCAGTTCCACCCGACCGGCATCTGGAAGATGGGCATCCTGCTCACCGAGGGCGCTCGGGGCGAGGGCGGCATCCTGCGGAACAGGGACGGCGAGCGTTTCATGGAGACGTACGCCCCCGTGATGAAGGACCTCGCCTCCCGGGACGTGGTCTCCCGCGCGATCTACACCGAGATCCGGGAGGGCCGTGGCTGCGGCGCCGACAAGGACCACGTCTTCCTGGACCTGACGCACCTGCCGCCGGAGCAGTTGGACGCGAAGCTGCCGGACATCACCGAGTTCGCGCGGACGTACCTGGGCATCGAGCCGTACACCGACCCGATCCCGATCCAGCCGACCGCGCACTACGCCATGGGCGGCATCCCCACCAACGTCGAGGGCGAGGTGCTGTCGGACAACACCACCCCGGTGCCGGGCCTGTACGCCGCCGGCGAGGTCGCCTGCGTCTCCGTGCACGGCGCGAACCGGCTGGGCACCAACTCGCTGCTGGACATCAACGTCTTCGGCCGACGCGCGGGCATCGCCGCCGCCGAGTACGCGGGCGGCGCGGAGTTCGTCGAGCTGCCGGAGGACCCGACCAGGTTCGTCGAGGACGAGGTGGAGAACCTGCGGGACGCCACCGGCACCGAACGGGTGGTGGACATCCGGCGTGCCCTGCAGCAGACCATGGACAAGAACGTCATGGTCTTCCGCAGCGAGCAGACGCTGAAGGAGGCCGTCGAGCAGATCGGTGACCTGCGCAAGCGCTACAAGAACATCAGCGTCCAGGACAAGGGCAAGCGGTTCAACACCGACCTGCTGGAGGCCCTGGAGCTGGGCAACCTGCTGGACCTGGCCGAGGTGACGGCGGTCTCCGCGCTCGCCCGCAAGGAGTCCCGCGGGGGCCACTACCGGGAGGACTTCCCGGACCGGGACGACGTCAACTTCATGCGCCACACGATGGCGTTCCGCGAGGTGGGCGACGACGGCACCGAGTCGATCCGGCTGGACTACAAGCCGGTCGTACAGACCCGCTACCAGCCGATGGAGCGTAAGTACTGATGAGCAGCGCGGTAATGGACAAGGCCGAGGCCGAGGCGAAGCAGCCCGCCTCGCACCTGATCACGGCGACCTTCCGGATCCGCCGGTTCAACCCGGAGGTCTCGGAGGAGGCGAGCTGGGAGGACTTCCAGCTCGAGATCGACCCCAAGGAACGGGTGCTGGACGCCCTGCACCAGATCAAGTGGGAGATCGACGGAACGCTGACCTTCCGCCGCTCCTGCGCGCACGGCATCTGTGGCTCGGACGCCATGCGGATCAACGGCCGTAACCGGCTGGCCTGCAAGACCCTGATCAAGGACCTCAACCCGGACCAGCCGATCACCGTCGAGGCCATAAAGGGGCTCACGCTCCTCAAGGACCTGGTGGTCGACATGGAGCCGTTCTTCCAGGCGTACCGGGACGTGATGCCGTTCCTGGTCACCAGCGGCAACGAGCCGACCCGCGAGCGGCTGCAGTCCGCGGAGGATCGTGAGCGGTTCGACGACACCACCAAGTGCATCCTGTGCGCCGCGTGCACCTCGTCCTGCCCGGTGTTCTGGAACGACGGGCAGTACTTCGGCCCGGCGGCGATCGTCAACGCGCACCGCTTCATCTTCGACAGCCGGGACGAGGCGGGCGAGCAGCGGCTGGAGATCCTGAACGACAAGGATGGCGTGTGGCGCTGCCGTACGGTCTTCAACTGTACGGAGGCCTGCCCGCGCGGCATCGAGGTCACCAAGGCGATCCAGGAGGTCAAGCGGGCGCTGATCACCCGCCGCTTCTGAGGCCGCCGGTGCGGCTCTCCGCGCCTTACGGCACACGGACCCGGGCACGTACGCCATCGCGTCGTGGCCCGGGTCTCGTCGTGCCGGTTACGGACGCCGTGTGTACGCGCACGGCTCAGGCCGCCAGCACCGGCGGCGTACCACCGCCGAGGGACAGCTCGAACCACAGGGTCTTGCCGCCCGGCGCCCACGGCCCCTCCCCGATCGCGCAGCCGCCCCACCGGTCGGCGAGCACGTCGAGCAGCAACAGACCCCGGCCGGTCGGCTCGTCGTCCCGTACGGCACGGACCGGCGCGGGGAGCGTCGGGCACGGGTCCCACATGCTTACCCGGAGCGCGTGATGCCGCCAGTGGAGGCGTACGGCCGCCGGACCCTTGGTGTGGCACACGGAGTTGGTGGCCAGCTCGGAGGTCAACAGCCCAGCCCGCTCGACCAGTTCGTACAGCTCGTGCGCCGTGAGCCGCGAGCACGCCGGGGTCTCCATCCACGAGGCGGCCGGCATGCTCGGTGCGGACCGCACGATGAATCGCCGCCATATCGCCCGCGGGCATCGCCCCGCGCGGGAGCGAGAACCCCGCACGGCTCCTCACCACCAACGGCACCACACTGCTTCAGCATGCTGACGCGACGCTCGATGATCGTCGGCGGCCCGAGACTCTCGCGGCCTTTGAGCTGGCAGGGCCGTCTGCCCCGTCCTGGGTGGGTCCGGTCACCGGCCTCGATACGGCCGACATCCCGGCCGAGGGCACACAGATCGCTCCCGGCCTGCGCCTACTCCCCACCCCTGGCCACACCCCCGGCCACATCTCCGTCGAACTCAGCAGCCAGGGTGAAACAGCACTGATCACCGGCGACAGCATTCACCACCCCGTCCAGCTCGCCCACCCCGATATCGGTGCCTGTGTGGACATCGACCCACGCCAGTCCCAGGCCACCCGCCGCGCGCTCCTCGCCTCCCTCGCCAACACGGACACCCTCCTCCTCGGCACCCACTTCCCCCCGCCCACAGCCGGCCGAATCATCACCCAGGCCAACACTCACCAGCTGCGCCCCGTCCCCCCGGCCTGAACCAGCGGTCAAGGACTACGAGGCCATCACCCACGCACATCGTCCCGCGCGAAAGCGAGAACCCCACACGACTCCTCACCACCGACCCCGCCACACTGCGGGCGCTGCTCGCCACCACGAAGTCGGGCCACCTCGCCCGCCACCTGCCGCGCCCCCCGGTGACGTCCCGGGGCCGCGGGAGTCCCGGCCCGCACGATCACGGAGGGCAGCGGCCTCAGAGCGCGGTGAGCACGTCGCCCGCACGGATCGGCGCGATGGTGAGGCCCACGATCCGGTCACCACGCACCACGGCCTCGACGCTGGCGAGAAGATGACCGCCCGGCGCGATGACGTCCACCCTTCGCCCGTTGAGTCGCAGCGTCGTGGTGGCGCGGATGCGGTGCGCGAAGGCGCGGGTTTCCTCAGCCACCGCGTTCGCGCCGACGACCGTCGCCGCCGCGCCGGTGGGCAGGAGCACGGGGTCGGCGGTGCGCACGCAATCCGGTGCCAGAAGAGCGAGCATCCGCCGTACGTCTCCCCCGCGCGCGGCGTCCAGGAACGCCGCGACGATCTCCTGGTGCCGCGCGTCAATGCCGGTTGCCTCACCACGACTCACTGGCCGTTGAACGCGCGCCCGGGCCCTGCTGGCCAGCTTCTTCGCGTTCGCCGGGGTGGTGTCGAGGATGCCGGCGATCTGGTCGAACGGCACGCTGAACAGGTCGTGCAGCACGTACGAAACGCGCTGTGTCGGCGTCAGTTGCTCGAGGAGCACCAGCAGCGCGCGTGACACCTCGTCCCGCCGGAGGAAGTCCTCGTCGGCGGCGACTCGGGCCTCCGGGATCGCGTCGGCGAACAGCGGCAGCTCGCCACGTCGCTGCCGGACGCGTAGCTGGTCCAGGCAGATCCGGGTGGTCACCGTGGTCAACCAGGCGGCCGGGTTGTCGATACGGTCCTCGCCCGCGGCCTGGGCCCGCAACCACGCTGTCTGCACGGCGTCTTCCGCGTCGTGCACCGAGCCCAGCATCCGATGTGCCAGCGACAGCAGCCGGGGGCGGGCCGCCTCGAACTCGTCGATCGTTCCCACCGGTGTCACCTTTCGCGTGTACGAGACGTCAGGACGGCTGACCCACCACCAAGCCACGTCCACACATCAAGGAGACGACGTCTTGAGCATACAGAGAGCACGGTGCACCACCGCCCCCGGACCGGTCCGCCTACGGCGGTTCCAGCGGTGAGCGGCGGACTCGTCGACGCGCTCGGCGTCGCCACCCTCCTGTCCGTCGCCGCCAACCTGCTCATCGCGGCCGCTGACTTCCGCCGGGCCGGTTTCGTGCTGCGCAACTCAGCCGAGGTGGGCCTCCCACCCTCAGCGATCCCGTACCTCGGGGCGCTGAAGGCTGCTGGCGCGACCGGGTTGTTGGCAGGGCTCGCCGGAGCCCCCGGGCTGGGGCTCGCCGCCGGCACCGGCCTCGTGCTGTTCTTCCTCGGCGCCGTCGGCGCGCACGTCCGAGCCCGGGTACTCCACAACATCGGCTTCCCGCTGACCTACCTGGTGCTCGCGCTCTGCGGCGGCGCGTACTTCCTCCAGGCGCTGCGGTGAGGCGTCAGTGCCGACCCGTCACATTCAGCCCACCGCGTAGGCGAGGCTGACGAGGCTGGCCAGGGCGATGAGGACGTTCAGGAGCGTCGCCACGAGCGCGAGAAGCTGCCACAGCCGACTACCCGCGCCCGTGTCGGTCCTGACGGTCCGTACGCCGCCCGTGACGGCCAGCCAGGCACCGTAAGAGGCAAGCGCGGCGGGCAGGAACATCAGCATGTCGAAGATCAGGACGGCCTGCAGGAACGCGACGGGCACGATGATCAGCGAAGGCAGCACCTTGTTCCGCTGCACCTGCCCCGCCCCGCTCATGGGGGTGTTCGCTCCGCCGGGCGGGCCCGGCCGGGGCACGGAACGCCCGCCCGCGTGGCCGCCCACGCGAGGAGCGCCGCCACCGGCGGGACCCGGCAGCATCGTCGGGTCGTGCGGGGCGCCCCCGCCCGAAGCCGGGCCGGGGCCGGGATGGTGGCGCGGCGGGGACCACTGCGGGCGGGCGTGCCCGTCGCCGGCCGGGACGCGTTCGGGCGCGTCGACGGTCGGTGCGTACTGCGGCTGCCCCGCTGACGGCGTGTGCTGTTCCTGCCGGACCGCCGCGATCTCCGCCGCCATCGCCCGCGCGCTCGGCGCACGCTGCGCGGCCTGCTTCGAGAGGGCACGGGCGACCACCCGCTCCACCCCCAGCGGCACGCTCGCTCCGGCCACGGCGAGCGTCGGGGGTGCCTTGTGCACGTGCTGGTACATCAGCTGCAGCGGGGTGTCCGCCTCGAACGGCGTGCTGCCGGTGAGCAGTTCGAACAGCAGCACCCCCACCGCGTACAGGTCGGTACGCCCGTCCAGGTGCCCGCCCTCGGCCTGTTCGGGCGCCATGTAGTGCGGCGTGCCGGGCGAGGCGAAGCCGGTGCCGGTCAGCGAGGTCAGCTGGTTGTCCGGGGCGATGGCCCGGGCGATCCCGAAGTCCATCACCTTGACGCCGCCCTGTTCCGTCACCATCACGTTGGCCGGCTTGATGTCCCGGTGCACGAGGTCCTGGGCGTGCACGAACTCCAGGGCTTCGAGGACCTCCGCCACGAGACGCAACGCGGTCTCCCACGGCAGACCGCCGCCCCGCTCGGCCAGCGTCTCGGCGAGCGTACGACCCGGGACCCACTCCATGACGAGATACGGCATCCGCGCCCCGTCCTCGAGGACGTGGTCACCGACGTCATGGATGGCAGCCAGTCGTGCGTGAGCGAGGCGTGCGGCGTGCTGTGCCTCCCGGTGGAAGCGCTTCCGTCGCTCCGCGTCCGCGCCGTCCTCCCCGCCCAGCCGCATGAACTTCACGGCCACGCTGCGCCCCAGGGCGGTGTCCCACGCGCGGAAGACCTCCGCCATGCCGCCCTCGCCCAGCGGCTCACACAGTTCGTACCGGTCACCGGCGATCCGCGTCCCCGGCTCCAGTTGGCCTGAACCCCCCATTGGCACCCGTGCCCTCTCCTGAATCGTCGCCTACCGCAAGCGCATAGGCGGCCACCGTACGGCCATCGGCACGCGCCGTTCCACACCAGGTATCCGGGAGCCCGCTACCGCCCGGGCTGCCAGGCCCGTACGAGATCCTGCTGGTGTTCCAGAGTTGCGCTGGAGTGGACTCCAGCGCTTAGCGTCTGCCACATGGCTGGGAGTTCGCGGGTGGACGCGGTCGGTATCCGGAAGGTGTCGGAGCTTACCGGGCTGAGCATCGACACGTTGCGCTGGTACGAGCGTGAGGGGCTGTTGCCCCTGGTCGAACGGGAACCGGGCGGTCGCCGCCGCTACTCGCCCGCCGCGGTCCGCTTCGTGCGACTCGTACAAGCCCTGCGCCGGACCGGTATGCCGGTACAGGACGTGCGGGCCTTCGTACGGATGGGCTCCGGAGTGGAATGGCACGGACGGCGAGCGGCCCTGCTGGAGGAACACGCGGAGGCCATCGAACGGCACATCGCACAGCTTCAGCGGGATCTGACGGTGGTACGGGACAAGATCGCTCACCACCGGGAGCTGGCGGAGCGTGGCCTGGACTGTGAGGACGAGATCGACCTCGCCGAGCACGGAAGCCGCGCCAAGTCCCCGGACGACTCCGAGGCGGGCGGCACGGGAGACACGACGGAGGAGTGAGCATGCGCAAGGTCAACGGCTGGGCGGCCCAGGCCCCGGGAGCGGCCCTGGAGCGGTGGGAGTTCGAACGACGGGAACCCCAGGCGCGAGAGGTGGCGGTACGCATCCGATACTGCGGAGTGTGCGCCAGCGACCTGTCCGCGCTCCGGCACGGTGCCCCCGCCGCCTACCCGCTGGTGCCCGGGCACGAGATCGTGGGCGAGGTCAGCGCGGTGGGCACCGAGGTCTCCCGGTTCGCCGTGGGCGACCAGGTGGCGGTGGGCAACATCATCGACTCCTGCCGGAAGTGCGCACCGTGTATGGCCGGCCGGGAGAACTGGTGCGAGCGAGGCGTCACGCTCACCTACGGCAGCACCGACCCGGTCGACGGGGCACGCACCCAGGGCGGCTACGCCTCGGAGCACGTCGTCAACGAACGCTTCGTCTATCCGCTGCCGGACGGACTGGACCCGGCAGGCGCCGCCCCGCTGATGTGCGCGGGCGTCACCACCTGGGTGCCGCTGCGCCGCTGGGGCGCCGCTCCCGGCAGAACCGTTGGCATCGTCGGAATGGGCGGCCTGGGCCACATCGCGCTCAAACTCGCGCACGCCATGGGCGCCGAGACCGTGCAGTTCACCACCTCCGCCACGAAGTCCACGGAAGCGCGCCGGTTGGGCGCCGACGACGTCGTCCTCTCCTCTGACGAGCGCGAGATGGCCGCACAGGCGGGCCGCTGTGACCTGATCATCGACACCGTGGGCGCGCCACACGCTCTTGAGCCCTACCTGACCGCGCTGGCGGTCGACGGAACCCTGTGCCTGGTCGGTATCCCCGAGCAGGACCTGCGCGTCGACCCCCTGAGCCTGATCGTCGGCGCGAAGAACCTCGCCGGGGCGGGCAGCGGCGGCACCGGCGAAACCCAGGAGATGCTCGACTTCTGTGTCCGGCACGGCATCACGGCCGAGACCGAGGTGCTGCCCGCCCACCAGGTCAACACCGGGCTCGCCCGCTTGGCGCGCAACGACGTGCGCTACCGCTTCGTACTCGAGCTGGACGGTTGACCGCCGCCCCCTGGGAAGCTGGGGAGAGTCACGGCGGCAGCGCGTACCGGCGGCTGGTCGATCGGACCTCAGCAGCCCCCACCCGGCCGGAGATACGCTGACCGCGTGATTGACGGCGTCACCGCCCAGGCCATCGTGGATGATGTCGTCGCACGGCTCGGCGTTCGCGTGAACCTCATGGACGACCGCGGCGTCATCACGGCCAGTTGTGACCGTTCCCGCGTCGGGAGCCTCCACGAGGGGCGCTCAGCGTGCTGCGTACGGGGCGTCCCCTCGCCGTCACCAGCGACGAGGCCCGCGACCTGAGCGGGACCCGAGCCGGGGTCAACCTGCCGCTGCGGCTCGGCGACGAGGTCGTGGGCGTCGTCGGCGTGACCGGAGAGCCTCGGGACATCGGCGAGATGGCCCAGGCGATCGCGCGTATGGCCGAGCTGATGGCCATGCAGCGGGCGGACCTCGACGAGGCGGGCTGGCATCACCGCGTGCGCCAGCAGATCATCGAGGACCTGCTGAGCGGACAGTTGACCTGGGAGAGCTGGCGGCAGCGTCGGCAGCTCGCGGGCTGCCGGGTCGAGACTCCGCTCCACCTGTTCGTCGTCGACGGCGGACGGCAACGGCCCGGCAGCAGGTTCCGGGACAACCCCCGGGAGCCGTACCGCTGGCTGGACGCGGACGAGGGCGCCACGGTGATCTCCGCCGACACCAGGGGCCTCCTGTGGGTCCTGGCGAGCGGTTCGGCCGGGATCGCGATGCGGCAGCGGCTCACGGTCCTGTGCCGTGCCGACCGCACCGTCGGCTTCCTGGACGCGGGGACTGCGGAGGACTTCGACGCGCTCCGCACGCTGACCACACGAGCCCGCTACGCCCTGTACCACCGCCGGCCGCTCGGCGAGGTCCAACTGTCCGGCCTGAAGCTTCCGGTGCTCCTCGCCCGACTTGATCCCGACACGCGGCAGGCGGACACGGCACGCGTCCTCGGGCCCCTGTCCGACGACCTGCGGCACACGCTGCGGGTGTACTTCGACCACGACCGCGGCGTCAGTGACGCGGCTGCCGCGTTGAACGTGCACCGCAACACGTTGGCCTACCGGCTGAGTCGGGTGACCGACCTCACCGATCGGGACCCCCGCGCCTTCCAGGACGCGGTCGTCCTACAGGTCGCGCTGTACCTGCGGGAACTCTCCGGATCGGATTGATCCCCGCGACCTCACACGGCACCCTGTGCACGGCGCACAACGCCGGACGGATAACCGCCGGTGACCTTTGGCCACCGGCCCAATGTCTTCCCGGTGTGACGGTTCTTAGAGTGCGTCCACGGCACATCTGCCTACCTGACGCGCTCCCCATCCCGAAGGGCCTGTTCCACCATGCGTGCCGTGCTTCTCTCCGCTCCCTTCCGGGTAGCGCGTCCACCTCGGCGGCATGCGTGGCGATCCCGAACGGGCTTCAGCGGGCGCCTTCGCGGGCGGCGCCCGTGCGGCTCGCCGGGCGGCACCGGTCCGTCCCTGGCCCCGGGGGGTTCCGCTTCCGCGTGGGGGACGCGACGATGACCGCTGCCCGGCGCACCAAGCGGTCCCGCTTCGGCTGACCCCGGAGAGCCGCCGCTCCCCCGGCCCGCCGCCGTCCCGTACCCGTGCCCGCACCCGCGACGCGCCCCACGGACAGCTAGTCCGTACGCAAGGAGTCCCTTTGAACACCGCAGGACCGTCACTGCTCGCCGCGCTCGCGGCGAGCATAGGTTTGATCATCCTCCTGTGCGGCCGGTTCCGGTTGCATCCCTTCCTGGCCATCGTCATCGCCTCGTACGGCTTCGGTCTCGCCGCTATGGGCATCGGGGCCGCGACCGGCTCCGAGAAGCCGTTCGTGGAGGATCTCGGCGGCACCGTCGCCCAGGGCTTCGGCGAGATCCTGGCCAGCATCGGACTGGTGATCCTCTTCGGGACCATCATCGGCAAGGTCCTGGAGCGCACCGGCGCCGCCGTCACCCTCGCGGAAGCCGTGCTCAAGGTGATCGGCAAGCGGCATCCGGCCCTCGCCATGTCAGTGATGGGCTGGACCGTCTCCATCCCGGTCTTCTGCGACTCCGGATACGTCGTCCTCTCGCCACTGCAGCGCTCCATCGCCCGCAAGACCGGTAAGAACCCGGTCGTGCTCGGCACGGCGCTGGCCACCGGCCTGTACGCCTCGCACACCTTCGTGCCGCCCACCCCCGGCCCGATCGCCGCCGCCGGCAACGTCGGCATCGGTTCGGCGGGCCTGGTGTGGGTCATCCTCTTCGGCATACCCGTCTCGTTGGTCGCCGCGCTGGCCGGGCTCCTCTGGGCGCTGCGCCGCACCGAGCACCTCAGGAGCGGACTCCCGGAGCTTGAGGAGTCGTTCGAGGAGTACAAGACGCGGTTCGAACGGCTGCCGGGCCTCGGCCGGGCGCTCGCGCCCATCCTCGTACCGATCGCCTTGATGGCCACCGGCTCCGTCGCCGCCTTCCCCTCCGGTGACTCCACCCTGGTCAGCGGCGACCTCGGCGACTTCCTCACGGACCTCGGCGCGCCCGTGAACGCGCTGCTGATCGGCGTCATCCTGGCGCTGGTGCTGCTGCCGCCCCGGCGGGACGCGACCGTGCTCACCACATGGGTGGCCGAGGGACTGGTGGACGCGGCACCGATCCTCGTCATCACCGGCGCGGGCGGCGCGTTCGGCGCCCTCATCAAGGGCACCCCAATCGCCGACTACATCGCCTCCCTCATCGGGGACGGCTCGACGCTGGGCGGTCCACTGGCGCTGCTGGTGTTGTTCGGGCTCGCCGCCCTGCTCAAGACCGCGCAGGGCAGCAGCACCGCCGCGCTCATCATCACCTCCACCCTCGCCCAGCCACTGCTCCCCGCGCTGGGGCTGGACGGGACGCTCGGCTCGATCCCCATCGGTCAGGTGATGGCCGTGCTCGCCATCGGTGCCGGCGCCATGGTGGTGAGCCATGTCAACGACTCGTACTTCTGGGTGGTCTCGCAGTTCTCCGGGATGGACGTCCAGACCGCGTACCGGGCACACACGGCGGCCACACTGGTGCAGGGACTCACCGCCCTGGCCACCGTCCTGGCCCTCGGAGTCGTGCTGCTTTGACTCCTCCTACGCCTGTCGTCCCGGACCGACCCGCGGTCCGGGACGAGGTGCGCCCGCGTGCCGTACGGAGGGCGCCTCAGGTCTGCTTGGACGCCAGCGTGACCACCGTGATGTCCGACTCCGCGCCGACCCGGACCGGCGGCCCGAAGGTGCCGGCGCCGCGGCTGACGTAGAGCTGGGTGTCGCCGTACCGCTCCAGCCCGGCCAGCGTCGGGTTGGCCATGCCGGCGATGAGGTTGCCCGGCCAGAGCTGGCCGCCGTGGGTGTGGCCGGAGAGCTGGAGGCTGACGTCGTGGTCCACCGCGTCGTGGATCTGCACCGGCTGGTGGGCCAACAGCACCGAGGCGCGGGAGGTGTCCCGGTCCCCGAGCGCCTTCTCGAAGTCCGGCCCCTGGCCCTCCTCCTCACCGGCCACGTCGTTGACGCCGGCCAGATCGAAGTGCGGCAGCTCCCGCCGGGCGTTCTCCAACGGCTGGATGCCCAACTCACGGACGTGATCCAGCCATTCCGAGGCGTCGCCGAAGTACTCGTGATTGCCCGTGACGAAGTACGAGCCGTGCCGCGAACGCAGTCGGCCGAGCGGTTCGGCGGCGGAACCGAGTTCGTCGACGCTGCCGTCCACGAGGTCACCGACGATAGCCACCATGTCGGGCTGCGTCCCGTTGATCGTGTCGACCACCCGCTGGGCGTGCGCACGACCCAGGATCGGGCCGAGGTGAATGTCGCTGACGACGGCGATCCGGTAGCCGTGCCCCTGCCTGGGCAGCTTGCCCAGCGGGACGGTGACCCGCTTCACCGACGGTCCGTTCAGCACGCCGTACGCGCCCGCGCCCACCGTCGCGGCGGCGACCGTGGTGGCGCCCACGGCGAGGGTACGGGCGACGAACAGCCGGCGTCCCGGGGCGGCGGCGTCCGGGGTGCCCGAGCCCTCCGTGGCTTCGGTGGAGTCCCTGGCTTCGGTGGAGTCCGTGGCTTCGGCGGAGTCCGACGGCGCGGCGTCCCGCGCGGACGATCCCGCCCCCGCTCCCGTACGCCCGTCGCGCTGCCAGGTCGCCCCCACGGTCGCCGGCTCGGCCGGTTCCGCCGCCGCGCCCTCCGGCTCCACCGTCGGCGACGGAACCCCGGCCGCCCGGCGCGCCAGCACCCGGCGCAGCAGGGGCCGTACGAGTTCGCTCAGCAGCAGCGCGAGCACGAGGTACAGCAGCAGCGCCAGCCACATGTAGCCCGGCCAGGCCAACAGCCGCTTCAGCAGGAACGGGGCATCGCCCTGGCCCGTGACGAACGAGGCGAAGGAGACCAGCGGCAACGCCACCACCAGCACGGTGCCGAGCCGCCGCCCCAAGCCGCGCGGCGCGGACACGTCGCGTACGAGACGCNCGGCGGATGTACGGTACAGCAGTCGCCGGCTCGGCCGGTTCCGCCGCCGCGCCCTCCGGCTCCACCGTCGGCGACGGAACCCCGGCCGCCCGGCGCGCCAGCACCCGGCGCAGCAGGGGCCGTACGAGTTCGCTCAGCAGCAGCGCGAGCACGAGGTACAGCAGCAGCGCCAGCCACATGTAGCCCGGCCAGGCCAACAGCCGCTTCAGCAGGAACGGGGCATCGCCCTGGCCCGTGACGAACGAGGCGAAGGAGACCAGCGGCAACGCCACCACCAGCACGGTGCCGAGCCGCCGCCCCAAGCCGCGCGGCGCGGACACGTCGCGTACGAGACGCCGCCACACGTACCAGTGCGCGCCGGCCACCAGGGACAGCACGGCCAGCGCCACGAGCACGCCCAGGACCACCGTCATCGGGTCGTCTCCACGCCGACGGCCCGGGGGCCGTCCTCGCTCCGGGGGCCGGTCGCGGTCAGGTCCTCCGTGGAGTCGTCCGGCTCCGCGCCGGCCCCGCCGGCTCCGCTGGTCCCGCCACGCTGCCCGGGCAGGTCCCCCAGCGCCCGGAGCCCGCGCCAGCCGAGCACGCCGATCGCGGTACCCAGCAGGAAGGAGGTGAGGGCGAGCAGCAGATGGACCCAGAAGTAGCCGGTCGGATCGCCGGCGTCATCGAAGGCGAGACCGCTGCTGTCCTTCCATAGATTCTTCACGAAAGTGATCCACAGGAACCACGACCAGATGCCGAAGGCGAGGAGGAACCACGACACGCGGCGGCTCAGCGTTCTGGGTTTCGGGATCTGTCGCTCCCCGGCGGTCTGGCGCATGGGTTAAGTATGGCTATCGGCCGAATCCGATCACCGGTGGGGGCTACTGTGTCGGTCGGTGGCTCCGCACGGTCCACATCAGCCGCTTGTGCCTGTACGTTCGTCGGGTGTTCGTGACCCCATCTGCCGTACGCCGCCCGCGCCGTGCCCCGTTCCTCGCGGCTGCGACCGCCACGTTTCTGACGCTGTGTCCGATCGGTACGCTCGCGGCTTTCGGCCCGTCAGCCGCCGCCGCTCCGGCCCATCACGCCGAGGACGACAAGCCCGCGCCGAAACCCCCGGCGGACATGTCCACGATCGGTGGTAAGCAACTCGGCGAGCCCGGCACTCAGGTGGACCCGCGGCCGGGCGCGGACGCTCCGGAGCTGCCGGAGAAGCTCACCGGAAGGTCCTGGATCGTCTCCGACGCCGAGTCCGGGAAGGTGCTGGCCGCGCACAACGCCCACTGGAAGCTCGCGCCGGCGAGCACGCTGAAGATGCTGTTCGCCGACACGGTGCTGCCGAAGCTGCCGAAGGAACGCGAGCACCTCGTCAAACGCTCCGACCTGGAGGGCATGGGCGAGGGCAGCAGCCTGGTCGGCGTGAAGGAGGGACTGACGTACTCCGTCGAGGATCTGTGGCGCGGTGTCTTCCTGCGCTCGGGCAACGACGCGGTGCACGTGCTCGCCGCGATGAACGGCGGAGTGGACAAGACCGTCCAGGAGATGAACGCGCACGCCGAGCGGCTGCGGGCACTGGACACCCACGTCGTGTCGCCGGATGGCTACGACCGCGAGGGGCAGGTGTCCTCGGCGTACGACCTGTCGCTGTTCGCGCGCTCGGGGCTACAGAAGAAGGACTTCCGGGACTACGCCAGCACGGCGCGGGCGAAGTTCCCCGGCAAGGTGAAGAAGGGCGATAAGGCGGACGAGAAGGGCGACGCGAAGGCCGGGGAGAAGGGCGGCGACAAGGGCGGGCAGAAGCGCGAGTACTACGAGATCCAGAACACCAACCGGCTGCTCACCGGCGACTACGGGCTCGACCCGTACCCGGGCATCGCCGGCGTGAAGAACGGCTACACCTCCGACGCCGGCAACACGTTCACCGGGGTCGCCGAGCGGGACGGCCGGGTGCTGCTGGTCACCGTGATGCATCCGAAGGGCGGTGGCGGCAGCCTGAACATCTACGAGGAGACCGCCAAGCTCTTCGACTGGGGCTTCAAGGCGGCCGGCGCGGTACGGCCGGTGGGCCAACTGGTGCCGCCGGGACAGGGCTCGCCCCAGGGCGGTCCCGGCGAGGCCGGCGGCAACGGGAAGAACGCCGAGGACGGCGGGAAGACCGAGGGCCAGGAGGGCGATGACGCCGCTCTCACCGGCGCCTCGGGTGGCGACGCCGGTGGCATGGGCGTGGCGCTGGCGGTGACGGCCGGAGTGTTGGCGGTGCTGGCGCTCGGGGGCTTCGCCGTACACCGCCGCTGGCCCCTCCCGGAGCTGCGGGGACGGCAGCCGGCGACCGGCACGCTCGGCGGTACGGGCGCGGGCGCCAGCGCGGGCACTCGTANCGGTCTGGGACCTCGAGGAGGACCCGGGCAACCCCGTGCTCCTCAAGCTGAAGGACCTCGGGGCACTGATCGGGCTCGGCGCCGCTGCCCTGGTCTCGGTGGCCGGCTCGGCCTTCGCGCTCGCCGTCGTCGGCTGGCTGGCCGACCGGATGGGCCTGGACGAGGGCGGCGTCGGCCGCTGGCTGCTGCGCCTGGCCGGCTACGCGGTGGCCATCGGCGCCGACTTCCTGCTGCTCTGGTACGTGCTGCGGTGGCTGCCCCGGGTGCGTCCGGAGCGTGACCTGATGGTGGCGGCGTGCCTGATCGGCGCAGTCGGCTTCGAGCTGCTGAAGCTGCTGCTGGGCGGCTACCTCCAGGGTGTCGCCGCCAAGAACACCTACGGCGCCTTCGGGACGCCCATCGCGTTGCTGCTGTGGATCAGCTTCATGGCCAGGCTGCTGCTCTACTGCGCGGGGTGGACGGCGGTACGGGCGCGGGCGCCAGCGCGGGCACTCGTACGGGCGCGGGCGCCAGCGCGGGCACTCGTACGGGCGCGGGCGCCGGGTCAGCCGCCACCGGGACGGTCACCGCGGCGGATCGTCCGGACGACTCCGCGGCGGATCGGGGCGCTGCTCCGGCTTCGGGCGGGGAGACTCCCGGGACGAGTCCTGGTGCGCGGACGCAGGACCCGAAGCCGCAGGACCCGAAGACTCCGAAGTCTGGTCCGGACTCCCCCGCTGGTCCGAGTCAGGGCTCGCCGCGTCCGGACTGACCCGCTCGGTCGCCGTCCACCCCGCGCAGTAGAGCAGCAGCCTGGCCATGAAGCTGATCCACAGCAGCAACGCGATGGGCGTCCCGAAGGCGCCGTAGGTGTTCTTGGCGGCGACACCCTGGAGGTAGCCGCCCAGCAGCAGCTTCAGCAGCTCGAAGCCGACTGCGCCGATCAGGCACGCCGCCACCATCAGGTCACGCTCCGGACGCACCCGGGGCAGCCACCGCAGCACGTACCAGAGCAGCAGGAAGTCGGCGCCGATGGCCACCGCGTAGCCGGCCAGGCGCAGCAGCCAGCGGCCGACGCCGCCCTCGTCCAGGCCCATCCGGTCGGCCAGCCAGCCGACGACGGCGAGCGCGAAGGCCGAGCCGGCCACCGAGACCAGGGCAGCGGCGCCGAGCCCGATCAGTGCCCCGAGGTCCTTCAGCTTGAGGAGCACGGGGTTGCCCGGGTCCTCCTCGAGGTCCCAGACCGCCCGCAGGCACTCCCGCAGCGTGCCGACCCATCCGACACCGGTGAACAGCAGCAGGGCGCCCGCGGTCAGCCCGATCGCACCCGCGTGGTCGGCGAGTTGCTGGATGTCGAGCTGGCCGGAGATGCCGGGCACCTGGTCGGCGAGCGTCTTCTCGAAGTCCTTGACCTGTGACCGGGACAGGAACGCCGCCCCGGCGGCGATGCCCACGACGATCATGGGGAAGAGCGCCAGGAAGCTGGTGAAGGTGATGGCGGCGGTGAGCCGCTGCCACTTGTGTGCCTCCAGGTGTTCGTACACCCGCCACACCCGGGTGCGGAAGAACCAGGCGGCGACGGGTCCGATCACGGGCAGCTTGGTGAGCCAGTCCATCGTGTGCGCCTACCCGCGCTGACCCGAACGATCACCAGGCGGTTGACGATCGACCCCCGAAGGGGTGAGGGCGCGAGGTGCGCGGGCGTTCGCTCGTCGCCACCCCGCGCCCGTCCGTCCCCCGGGAGACCGGGTGGGAAGCGCTCAGCCCTTGCCGAAGACGAGCGCCAGCGGACGGTCCGCGGACACGTCCGCGGAGAGTCGGCGGGCCTTTCCGTCGCCCAGGTACAGCCGGCCGTCGGCGTAGAGCATTCGTCGGTCCAGGTCGAAGCTCTGCTCCAGTTCGGTGCTCTCGGCCGGGTGTCGCAGCAGTCGCTCCTTCTCGAAGGACTCGGGATCGATCCGCCAGACTCCGCCGCCCTCGCCGGTCGTGGCTTCCTGGTACGCGAGCACCGAGCCGCCCTTGTCGAGGCCGATCGGCACCAGCGCGACCCCTTCCTCAAGCTCGCTCCGGCCGGTCTTCTTCCCCGACGTCAGGTCGAAGGCGACGATCTCGTTGCCGATGTCGGTCTGGTCGTCGGGGGTCTTGTCGGAGCCCAGATAGAGGGTCTGGGTCCGCCTGTCGACGGCGAGTTCGGTGCAGCCGGCGACGGCCACCGCGTCGCAGCTGGGTTCGTACGCGTCCCTGAGGATGTCGATCTTGCTGACCAGCTTGCCCTTCGCGGCGCTGTCGTCCAGGGTCAGGAAGTCCGTGACGCCCGTGCCCGGTTCGGCGTCCCCGGTGTCCACCCCCACCACCAGCGGGTCCGTCGCGGCAACGTGGGCGTACTCGGGGCCGGGGGGCAGCTGGTAGGTGGACTTGTCGGCGCCCGTCGCCGGGTCCAGCGTCGCCACGCTCAGCTTCGGCGGGTCGGTGTCGCCGCACTCCCGTACGACGACCAGCTTCTGGTCGCTGCCGGCGTAGCCGTTGTCGCTGCAGGTGTCGTCGTCACCCGGCTTCCACAGCTGCTGGCCGTCGTTCGACCAGGCCACGCCACCCGAGGTGCCGCCCGCGGCCACGGTGCCGCCGCCCATGGCCACCTCGTCGAAGTCCATGGGGTCGCCCCAGGAGTCCGTCGCGCGCTTCTGCCAGAGCAGTTCGCCCTTCTCCACGTCGACCAGGCCGACCTCGGTGCACTCGGGGTCGGCGGCCTCGGCGTTCTCGAAGAGGACCGCGACGTGACCCTGCTCGGTCACGTACGACGAGGACCAGCACACGTTGCCGGAGAGCGGCACCTTCCACCGTGGCTTGCCGCCGGCCAGCGGATAGCCGACGATCTCCTGGACGCCCGTCTTGACGAAACTCCTGTCCGTGGTCCACATCCCCATGGCACCGGTCTCGTCGTCGACCTTCGGCATCGGCACCTTGTGCACCACCTCCGCCTCGGCCGCCCCGCCACCGGCTTCGTCGTTCCCGCCGCCGTCCCCGCCGGCGACGAACCAGATCCCGCCGCCAGCCACCAGCAGCACCGCGAGAACGACGGAAACGACCACGCCACGCCGGGACTTCGGCGGCGGGCCGGGCACGTGTGGCCCGCCGGGGCCGGGCGGGCCACCGGGGTAGTACGGCATGCCCGGCGGCGGGCCACCCGACGGTGGTGGACCCGTGTGCGGCGCCTGCGCCGGCGGCACGGGCGGCTGGCCCGGCGGTACCGGCGGCTGACCCGGCGGCACGGAGGGGGGCTGCCAGGACGGCGGGCCGGAAGCGTGGGGCGGCTGACCGGGGTTGGGCGGCATCGGCGGCTGCGACATCACGTACTCCTTGAGGCGGGTACGGGAACCGCCGCGAAGCAGGGGTGGTGACTGACGCCAACGACCCGCGTGAGCCGTCGAACCACGCCGTGGTTCGGTCTCGGCTGCCGTACGGCCCCGGGACCCGCTGACGAGGCACGCCGGAACGGGCCTCGGCCATGGATGGGGGGTCGGGACGGCATGGCGCCCGGGCCCGTGCGTGCCGGGTCGGAAGCCACGCCGCTCCTTCGGGCCGAGGATCCTTCCTGGCGCTTACCCCGATTTCAACCTCGTTTCACCACGCGGCAGTTCGGGCCGACCAGCGCGGGCGAGGGAGCCGACAGCGCAGGTCCCGGGCCGCGAGGCCACCATCACCGCGATGACCAGCGACGCCGCGCCTGAACACCAGTGCGAGCGACTCCGGGTCGTCCGCTCGCGAGCGTGCCCGGACCCGGGTGGGCACGAGTCGAACGTTAGGGAGGTACATAGACCGACGAGGTCGCCCGGCCACCGCCCTCAGACGGGCACCGCCCCGCGGCCGAGCGGCACCTGGCCCGCCGGCCGTACGGAGGGATCACGCGATCGCCCGGCCGTACGGTGCAGGCGGGAGGCGCGGCCTACACGGAGGGCGCCGGCGGACGGGACATGTCCGCCTGGCGCGGCACGGCCGGGAAGCGCGGCTTGCTCTCCGCGCCGAAGCCGAACTCCCGGTGCAGCTCCCAGACGCAGTCCTCGCCCTGGGTGTAGAGCGCGAAGCCGTTCACCGTCCAGGTCGCCTCGAAGTCGGCCAGTTCCGCCGCCGCCCGGTCCATCGACTCCTCCGCGATGCCGTGCGCGACGGTGACGTGCGGGTGGTACGGGAACTGCAACTCCCGGGCGAGCGGCCCGTCCCCGCCCCGTACCCGCTCCTGCAGCCGGCCGCAGGCCGAACCACCCTCCGCGACCCGGACGAACACCACCGGAGAAAGCGGCCGGAAGCTCCCGGTGCCGGACAGCCGCATCGGGAAGGGCTGGCCGGCGCCGGCCACCGCGGCCAGATGCCGCTCGACGGCGGGCCAGGACGCGACGTCGATCTCGGTCGGCGGCAGCAGGGTGACATGTGTGGGGATGCCCAACGCCGCGGCGTCACCGAAGCTCGCACGCCGCTCCTGGAGCAGGCTGCCGTACGGCTCCGGGACCGCGATCGATACACCAAGCGTGACGATCCCCACGTCTTTCTCCCTCCTGCGATACCTGAACGTGCCTGTACTGCCGGCCGGTTGGGGCCCGGTCGGCCGGTCGTGCCGCTGTCTGTAGCTGTTGTTCCGCGGGGTGCGGCCCTCGTCGGGCCACCCGTCGCCGGTGCCAGTGTGGCTGCCGGGCGGCCGTACGGCGAGGGGCGTGCGAGGGGCGCGACGGTGCGCGACCGCGCGGTCGCTCTAATGCTTCGCCGGCACGAAGCCCACCCTGTCGTACGCCTCCGCGAGCGTCTCGGCGGCGACCGCCCGCGCCTTGTCCGCGCCCTTCGCCAGGACGGCGTCGAGCGTCTCCGGGTCGTCCAGGTACTGCTGGGTCCGCGCCCGGAAGGGCTCCACCCACTCCGTGACGGCCTCGGCCAGGTCGGTCTTGAGCGCGCCGTACCCCTTGTCGGCGTACCGCTGCTCGAGGACGGGCACCGACTCGTCGGTGAGGGTGGAGTAGATGGTCAGGAGGTTGCTGATGCCCGGCTTGTGCTCCGGGTCGTACCGGATCTCGGTCCCGGTGTCCGTGACGGCGCTCTTGATCTTCTTCGCGGCGGCCTTCGGCTCGTCGAGCAGGCTGACGATGCCCTTCGGCGAGGAGGCCGACTTGCTCATCTTGACCGTCGGGTCCTGCAGGTCGTAGATCTTCGCCGCTTCCTTGAGGATGTACGGCTCCGGGATGGTGAACGTCCGGCCGAAGCGGGCGTTGAACCGCTCGGCGACATCGCGGGTGATCTCGATGTGCTGGCGTTGGTCCTCGCCGACCGGCACCTGGTTCGCGTGGTAGAGCAGGATGTCCGCGATCTGCAGGATCGGGTACGTGAAGAGACCGACGGTCGTGCCCTCCGTGCCCTGCTTGGCGGACTTGTCCTTGAACTGGGTCATGCGGGACGCCTCGCCGAAACCGGTGACGCAGTTCATCACCCAGGCGAGCTGGGCGTGCTCCGGGACGTGGCTCTGCAGGAACAGCGTGCAGCGATCCGGGTCGACCCCGGCCGCCAGCAGCTGCGCGGCGGCCAGCCGGGTGCTGGCGCGCAGCTCGGCCGGGTCCTGCGGGATGGTGATGGCGTGCAGGTCGACGACCATGTAGAAGGCGTCGTGGCTGTCCTGGAGGTTCACCCACTGACGCAACGCACCCAGGTAGTTTCCGAGGTGGAACGAGCCAGCGGTGGGCTGGATGCCGGACAGCACACGGGGACGACGGTCGTTGGCCATGCGGCCATTCTCGCAGAGCGCCCGGCCCGTCAAGTCCCACGGGGAGGCTTCGCGAACAACATCACACCGAGGGGGCGACACTGGAGTCCGGGACCGCACACGAAGCGTCGTAAGCCGTCGCGGCCGATCAAGTTCGGAAGGTTCCTTCGCAAAAGCGCCGGCTGACGGTAGAAAGAACCACCGCCTGTCAGACCGACAACGAAGTCAGGAGGGCCCACCCATGGCCACTTCTTCCGAGCTGATCACCACCTCCGACGCGTACAGCGCGCACAACTACCATCCGCTGCCCGTCGTCGTGGCCTCCGCGGACGGGGCGTGGATGACCGACGTGGAGGGACGCCGCTACCTCGACATGCTGGCTGGTTACTCGGCGCTGAACTTCGGCCACGGGCACCCCCGGCTGGTCAACGCCGCGAAGGCGCAGTTGGACCAGGTCACGCTCACCTCGCGGGCCTTCCACAGTGACCGCTTCGCCGGCTTCTGCCACTCGCTGGCCAAGCTGTGCGGGATGGAGATGGTGCTCCCGATGAACACCGGGGCGGAGGCGGTGGAGACCGCGGTCAAGACCGCGCGGAAGTGGGGCTACCGGGTCAAGGGCGTGCCGGACGGCAAGGCGAAGATCGTCGTCGCGGAGAACAACTTCCACGGCCGCACCACCACGGTGGTCAGCTTCTCCACCGACCAGGACGCCCGCGCGGACTTCGGGCCGTACACCCCCGGCTTCGAGATCGTCCCGTACGGCGATCTGGCCGCGCTGGAGGCGGCGGTGGACGAGCACACGGTGGCCGTGCTGCTGGAGCCGATCCAGGGCGAGGCCGGGGTGCTCGTGCCGCCGGCGGGCTACCTCTCGCGGGTGCGGGAACTGACCCGGGAGCGGAACGTCCTCTTCATGGCGGACGAGATCCAGTCCGGCCTGGGGCGTACGGGCACGACCTTCGCCTGCGAGCACGAGGGCGTCGTGCCGGACGTGTACCTCCTGGGCAAGGCGCTCGGCGGCGGGATCGTGCCGGTCTCGGCCGTGGTCTCCACCCGCGAGGTGCTGGGCGTCTACCACCCGGGCGAGCACGGCTCGACCTTCGGCGGCAACCCGCTGGCCTGCGCGGTCGCCTCGGAGGTGGTGGACATGCTGGCCACCGGCGAGTTCCAGCAGCGCGCCACGGAGCTGGGCGAGCACCTGCACCGGGAGCTGGCCGTGCTGGTGGGCGAGGGGCGGGTCCAGGCCGTACGCGGCCGTGGGCTGTGGGCCGGCATCGACATCGACCCGGAGCTGGGCACCGGACGGCAGATCTCCGAGCGGCTCATGGAGCACGGGGTGCTGGTCAAGGACACGCATGGTTCGACGATCCGGATCGCGCCGCCGCTGGTGATCGGCAAGGAGGACCTGGACTGGGGTCTGGCCCAGCTGCGTACGGTGCTGGCGGGCTGACCGACGAACCGTACGGCACGTACGGGCACCGGGGCGCGCGGGAGTGGCCGCGCGCCCCACTGACGGCGACGGGCGCACCGTGTCGGGCGCGTGCCGGGAAGGCGTGCCCGGTGGTGGCGCCGTAGCCCACCACCACCGCGTCGGGGACGTCTCCGGTTGGCGCGTCCGGGTGCCGGAAACCACTCGGGCCTTCCCCCACGAGTCCCCGACGCGCCGCCGGGCGCAGCGTCGACTGCCCGGTCCCCGGAGGCGGTTCCAGCCCCGGCGGGGATCCCGGTGGGTGACCTGCTTCGTAGGCTCGGGGGTATGACAACGACCCAGAACCACACAGCACGTGCCAGCGTCTGGCAGCACGCCCCCGACGTGTACCAGGGCATGGCGGCGTTCCAGTCCGCGGCGGCCAAGGGCCTCGACCCGGTGGTGGCCGAGCTGGTCAAGATCCGTGCCTCGCAGATCAACAAGTGCGCCTACTGCCTCGACATGCACCACGCCGAGGCGCGTGAGCAGGGTGAGACCCAGCTTCGGCTGGACCTGCTGAACGCGTGGGAGGAGGTGGAGGGCCTCTACACCGAGCGTGAGCGGGCCGCGTTGGCGCTCACCGAGTCGATCACCAGGCTCACCGAGGGCTCCGTGCCGGACGAGGTGTACGCATGCGCGGCCGAGCAGTTCGACGAGGCCGAACTCCCCCGGCTGATCGCGCAGATCGTCGCGATCAACGCCTGGAACCGCTTCCAGGTGACCGTACGCGCCGTCCCGGCCAGCCTGGCTCGGTCACGCGTCTGACGGCGGCGGGTCCGGGGTCGCGGCCGGTCGGCGGCCCCGGCGGTCGCGGTACCCTCGGCGGCTCGTCAGAGGTCCCAAAGCCAGACCTTCCAGGTGCCCGGGTTCTCCTCAACCCAGCGCTTGGCCGCCTTCTCCGGGGTCATGCCGTCCCGGGCGATCATCCGGGCGACCTCGTTCTGATCCTCCTCGCCCCACTGGAAGTTCTTCAGGAATTGCGCGGCCTTTCCACCGTCCTTCTCGAAGTCGGCGTTCATGTACTTCTGCAGGTCCGTCTCCGGATAACCGCACTTGGTCTTCCGCTCGTCGGCGGCACAGCCTTCGTAGTACGGCGGAAGATCGACCTCGGTCAGCTCGATCTCCGACTCCAGCCAGTGCGGACGCCAAAGGTAGGTGAGGAACGGCTCCTCGTGTTTGGCGCGTTTCCGCATCTCCTTGATCTGGGCCGCCTCGCTGCCCGCGAAGACCGGTTCCAGATCCAGGTCGAGATTCCGGATAAGCTGCTTGTCACGGCTGATGAAGTCCGGGGCGCCCTCGAGCAGTCGGCCTTTCTCGCCGGTTTCCTCCGTGGCGAAGAGGTGGGCGTAGTCGTTCAGGTTCTTCCAGTCGGTGATCTCTGGGTGCTCGTCCGAGAGGTACTCCGGTACGTACCAGCCGA
The DNA here is from genome assembly GCF_001751245.1 of Streptomyces oceani. GTDB lineage: Bacteria > Actinomycetota > Actinomycetes > Streptomycetales > Streptomycetaceae > Streptomyces > Streptomyces oceani. The sequence continues at coordinate 46,668 of NZ_LJGU01000118.1, read as the reverse complement.
TGCGTCCCTGCATGCCGAGATCACCGGCCGGCACCACGGTCTTCTTCCGCTGAATGTACTTACGCTCCTGCTCCGGATGTCCCCAGTCCTCCAGAAGGGCGTCCGCCTCGCCCGTGCCGAGGGCCTTCCATGCCTTGTCCTCCGGCCGCTCCCGCACCGAGACGTCGTATCCCAGTTCCCTCTCCAGGAGGTACGAGGCGACGGCGGTGTTCGCCTGACCGCCGACCCAGGTATTGGTCGTCAGACGCACGGCCCCGGCATCATCGGGGGAATCGGAATCGGAGCCAGCCCCGGAATCCGAACCACAGGCGCTGAGTGCGAGAAGGGCGAGCGCGGCGACGGCCGCGCGGCATTTTCGAGCGATGGGCATCGGCACAGCAATCGAGGGTGGGGGTGGGGGGCAAGGAGAGTCCTCCCGACCGATCCTATCCTGCCCTCCGAGCGAACGCACCGGAATCTCAAGGCAGTTGGCGCCAATGTCAGGAAGCATCGCCACCCCTCCGTGCCCGTTGGAACACGGGGAGGTGGCGATACGGTGAGCCGCCTCGTATGAGCTACGAGAAATGTGGCCTACGCCACTCGGATCCCGCTACGGCATCCACTTCTTCCAGGTTTCCTCGTTCTCCTCGACCCACTTGGCGGCGGCCTCGTCAGTGTCCATCTGGTCGATGGTCATCCACTCCACGACCTCTGTCTGCTGCGCCGTCGACCACTTGAACTTCTTCAGGAACTCGGCCGCGTCACCGCCGTTCTTGGCGAAGCGCGCGTTCATGAACTTCGTGAGCTTCGTGTACGGATAGGCACAGTCCACCTTCTCCGGATCGGCGTCACAGCCCGGGGTCCGCTTCGGCAGTTTGACCTCGACCAGGTCGAGTTCCGAGTTCAGCCACTGCGGTGTCCACCAGTAGGTGAGGAAGGGCTCCCGATCCTCGTACTTCTTCCGCATCTCCTTGATCTGGGCGGCCTCGCTGCCGGCGTAGACCGTCTTGAAGTTCAGATCCAGATTCTTGATGATCGCGGCGTCATGGGTCGAGAAGGAGGGCGAGCCCTCCAGCAGCTGGCCCTTGTCTCCGCTCTCCGGAGTGCGGAAGTCCTTGGCGAACTTGTTGAGGTTCCGCCAGTCCAGCACCTCCGGGTGCTTCTCGGCGTAGTACTTCGGGACGAACCAGCCGATGTGCCCGGTGACCCCCATGTGGCCCGCGTTCACGACGGTCTTCTTCTCCTCGACGTACTTCTTCTCCTTGTTCGGAACGCCCAGCCAGTCCTCCATGATGGCGTCCGCCTGACCGCTGTTGAGCGCGTCGAACGCCACCGGTTCGTCCATCTGCGTGGCCTTGACCCGATAGCCGAGCTTCTTCTCCAGAAGATGCTTGGCCACCGCGACGTTCGCCTCCGCACCGGCCCAGGCGGGCACGGTGATGGTGACGGTCTTCGATCCGCCGCTGTAGTACGGGTCCGCCTTTCCGCAACCGGACAGGCCGACCACCAGGCCGAGCACGGCGGCACCGGCGAGCAGTTGCACCCCCCTCCTGCGGACGGCCCCGGCGCGGCGGTCGGAACTCCTCGTGCGGGTGGGTTGCTTCGGATCGTTCTGCTGGTTCGGACGGAGGGCCACGGCGAGGTTCCTTCGGCGACGGGACGGTGGAGGCAGCGGGAGTCGGGGCATGGTCAGTTCCTCCCGCTTCCGGTCTGTCGCGTGCCGGCGGACTGGGTGAGGCGGTCCAACAGCAGCCCGAGGCAGAGAATCGCCACACCGGCGCTGAGTCCGACTCCCAGGTCGCTCTTCTGCAGTCCGTAGACCACGTCGTAACCGAGCGCCCCACCGCCGACAAGGCCGCCGATCACCACGATCGCGAGCACCAGCACGACTCCCTGGTTCACCGCGAGCAGCAGCGAGCGACGCGCCAACGGCAGTTGCACCTGACGGAGTTGCTGGATTCCGGTGGCACCCAGCGAGCGGGACGCCTCCAGCGCGGCCGTGTCGACCTGGGCCAGTCCCTGTGCGGTGATACGGACGACGGCGGGCAGTGCGTACACCACGGCCGCGCAGATCGCGGCGGGACGACCGACCCCGGCCAGTGCGACCACCGGCACCAGATAGACGAACTGGGGCATCGTCTGCATGACGTCCAACACCGGCCGGATCACCCGCATCAGGCGGTCGAAGCGGGCCCCCAGGATGCCGATCAGCACGCCCAGTACCAGGGTGAAGACCAGCGCCACCAGCACCTGGGACAGCGTGTCCATGGACTTCTCCCACAGCCCCATGGCCCCGATGACCGACAGCGACAGGACGCCGGTCAGGCCGGCCCGCCACGAGCCGCCGACCAGCGCGAGCGCCGCGACCACCAACAGCGCGGCCCACCAGGGGGTTTCCTGGAGTCCGTCACGCATCGGGTTGAGCACCCACAGCGTGAAGTTGTTCGCCCAGGTGTCGGTGCCGCCGAGAACCGGCACGTCGGAGCCGATCTTCCCGGTGAGCCACTCCACCCCCGAGGAGATGGGCGCGGAGATCCGTACCGTCCACTCCGGAGGCCAGAACCGCTGTCCGAACAACGGCCCGGTCAGATACGCCAGCAGGGCCAGCGCGAGAAAGCCCGACCAGGCCGGCCAGCCACGCAGTCGGGCGCAGGCCCGGGCGAAGCCGCTGCCGGTGGTACGGGCCGGCGCGTCGAGCTGTTCGCCGGCGGCCGAGGTGACCCGGTCCAGCCAGATGGCGATCAGCACGATCGCGGTGCCGGCGATGAAGGCGATGCCGAAGCTGTCCTTGGACAGCCCCTGGTACACCTTGTCGCCCAGCCCGCCGGCGCCGATCATCGAGGCCAGCACCACCATGGACAGCGCCATCATGATGGTCTGGTTCAGCCCGAGGAGCATCTCCTTACGGGCCAACGGCAGCCGAGCGGTCAGCAGTCGCTGTACCCGACCGGAGCCGAGCGAGACGGAAGCCTCCAGCGCGGCCGGATCGGCGCCACGCAGACCGAGTGAGGTGAGCCGAGCCATCGGCGGGGCGGCGTAGATCACCGTCGCCACCAGGGCGGCCGGCGCGCCGATGCCGAACAGCAGCACCAGCGGCAGCAGGTACGCGAACGCCGGCATCACCTGCATGCTGTCGAAGACCGGCCGCAGCACCCGCTCACAGGTGTTCGACAGGCCGGAGAGCAGCCCGAGCAGCAGTCCGATCACCGCCGAGACCGTGACCGCGAGCAGCATCAGAGAAAGCGTGGCCAGGGCGTAGTCCCACAGGCTGAGCAGGCCGCAGACGGCGAAGGTGAAGACGGTGAGCGCCGCCACCCGCAGGCTGCGGCGGGTGAGGCCGGCACCGGCGACGTACCAGGAAAGCAGGGTGGCCAGCGCGGTCACCCCGATCCAGCCGATATCGGACAGCACGAGGTAGAGCTGGTCGACGGTGCCGGTGGCGAAGTTGCTGACGTGCAGCAGCACGTAGAGGAAGATCCAGTGCCGGTCCCGGTTGTCGGTCAGCCAGTCGCTGACCTGGTCCAGCCGCGTCTGGATGTCGTAGACGAGCGCGGTCGGCCAGGTCCCGCCGTCCAGCACGGCGGCGGTGACCACGGCCACCAGCACGGCGACGCCGAGCGCCAGCAGGCGCGGTCGGGAGCCGAGGGCGGCGAGGGGGCCCCGCGGCCTGCCTGGGCCGCCCCCGGGGCCGCCGGCCGTGGCACCGGCGCGTGGCTGCGCGGGTGTGCCGCGCTTCTCGAGAGCCGGGGCGCTCATACGCGACCTCCCCGGGTGGCGGCGGGCAGCGACGGAGTGCAGGAGGTGTTCATACGCCCGCCACCGCCTTGCCGTTGTCGCTGTCACCGTGGTCGGCGCTGTCCTTGTCGCCGGCGCCGGAGTCGCTCTCGCTGGCGCCGCTGGCGCTGTCGCCGTCCCGGTCGGCACCCGCTGAGTCGTCCTCGGCGGCGTCCTCGACAGCGGCCTCGGCGGCCTCCTCGGCCGGGGACGTACCGGCACCGCCGCCGTTGCCCGCGACGACCGCGAGCAACTGCTCGTGGCCGACGACGCCCAGCAGCTTCTCGCCGTCCAGCACCCGGGCCGGTTCGCCCGTACGCGCCACCGCCTCGATCGCCTCGGACACCAGCGCGCCGGGGGCCAGGGCGGTGCCCGTGCCCGCCTCCCCGTCGGCGGCCGGACGCATCGCGCGGCGCACGGAGATGACCTGCTCGCGCGGCACGTCCCGGACGAAGTCGCGGACGTAGTCGTCGGCGGGGTTGGCGACGATCTCCTCGGGCGTGCCCAGCTGTACGACCTCGCCGTCCCGCATCAGCAGGATGCGGTCGCCGAGCCGCAGCGCCTCGTTCAGGTCGTGCGTGATGAAGACCATGGTCCGGCCCTCCTCGTGGTGCAGCCGGATGACCTCCTCCTGCATGTCCCGGCGGATCAGCGGGTCGAGCGCGCTGAACGGCTCGTCGAAGAGCATCACCTCGGGGTCGACAGCGAGCGCCCGAGCCAGCCCGACCCGCTGCTGCTGGCCGCCGGAGAGCTGGCCGGGACGGCGCTCGCCCAGACCCTCCAGGCCGACCTTGTCCACCATCCGGGCGGCGACCTCACGCCGCTCGGCCTTGCCCATGCCCTGGATCTCCAGGCCGTAGGCGACGTTGTCCAGGACGCTGCGGTGCGGGAGCAGGCCGAAGTTCTGGAAGACCATGGAGGCACGGTGTCGGCGCAGTTCCCGCAGCCGTCCGGAGTCCATGGCCAGCACGTCCTCCCCGTCCATCACCAGGGAGCCGGCGGTCGGCTCGATGAGCCGGGTGAGACAGCGTACGAGGGTGGACTTGCCGGAGCCGGACAGTCCCATGACGACGAACACCTCCCCCGGGTGCACGTCGAAGGACACGTCACGGACCGCGGCGGTGCAGCCGGTACGCGCGCGCAGCTCGGCGGCGCTGAGTCCGGCGTACGCCTGGTCCCCGGGGACCTTCGCGGCCTTGGGACCGAACACCTTCCACAGCTTGCGGACGGAGAACACCGGATTGGCCTGGGTGGTCTCGGACATCACGCAACACCTCCCGGTGTCGTCGTCGTAGCGGTTCGGATGAGGTCGGCCGCCTTCTCGCCGACCATGAGCACGCCGATCATGGGATTGACGGAGGGCATCGTGGGAAAGACCGAGGCGTCGGCGATCCGCACTCCGGAGAGTCCCCGTACGCGCAACTCGGGGTCGACGACGGCCTGTTCGTCCGAGCTGCCGCCCATCCGGCAGGTGCCGGCGGGGTGGTACACGGTGTGCGCGACCTGGCGGGCGTACGCGCTGACGTCCTCGTCGGAGGTCACCTCCGGCCCGGGGCACACCTCCCGCTTCAGCCAGCCGGCCAGCGGCTCCGTACGCGCCACCTCGCGGGCGGCGCGGATGCCGTCCACCAGGGTGCGGGCGTCGTAGTCGTCCTCGTCGGTGAAGTAGCGGAAGTCCAGGGCGGGTTTCACCTCCGGGTCGCTGGAGGTGAGGTAGAGCCGGCCGCGGCTGTGCGGCTTGGGGATGTTCGGCGTCAACGAGACACCGTGTTCCGGGCGTTCGTAGCCCAGCCGCTCGGGGTTGTCGGTGAACGGGACCTGGTAGAAGTGGAACATCAGGTCCGGCCCCTTGGACTTGGGGTCGCGACGCACGAAGAGGCCCGTGTCGGAGTCCATGGCGGAGTTCTCCGGGATGGGTCCGTTCGTCTCCCAGACGATCACCGACTCGGGGTGGTCGAGCAGGTTCTCGCCCACCCCCGGCAGGTCGTGGTGTACGTCGATGCCCAGCTCCGTCAGGTCCGCGGCCGGCCCGATGCCGGAGTGCAGCAACAGTCGCGGGGTGTCCACCGCGCCGGCACACAGCAGGACCTCGCGTTCGGCGCGCAGCAGCCGCTCGGCGCCGTCGGCCGTACGGACGTGCACGCCGGTCACCCGGTCACCGTCCAGCTCCAGCCGGTAGGCCCAGGTCTCCAGGAGGATCTCCAGGTTGGGCCGGTCACCGGACTCGATGTGCGGATGCAGGTAGGCGACGGAGGCGGAGGAGCGCTTGTTCGTCTCCGGGTGGTACGCCAGGTCGAAGAAGCCGGCGCCCTCGGTGAACGGCCGCTTGTTGAAGCCCTCCACCAGGGGCACGCCGAGCGCGGTGGTGGCGGCTTCGAGGAAGTCGACCGCGACGGCGTTGCGGTCCCGCTCCCCGACCGGGACAACGTTGTTCCGGAGCTTCGCGAAGTACGGCTCCATCGCCGCCGCGTTCCACCCGAGCGCCCCGGCGGTCTCCCACTCGTCCCAGTCGGTGGGCAGCGGCTTGAACGAGATCAGCGTGTTGTGCGAGGAGCAGCCGCCCAGTACGCGGGCCCGGCTGTGCCGGATGTGTGAGTTGCCGCGCGGCTGTTCGGTGGTCGGATAGTCGTAGTCCAGTTCGCCGCCGAGCAGCCCGAGCCATCGTCGCAGGGTGAGGACCTCCGGGCGGTCGATGTCGGACGGCCCGCCCTCGATGAGAGCGACCCGGACGTCCGGGTCCTCGGTGAGCCGGGAGGCGATGACCGAACCGGCCGTTCCGCCACCGACTATGACGTAGTCATAGGTGGGCATAGGGGGTGTTGCTCCTTGTTGGTGTGCATGACTGCCGGGCGGCTTTCCGGTGCGCCGGGCGGGTGTCGGGTGCGTCGTACGGATCGCGTACGGCGCACGCGGCGTGCGGCCTACGGTTCGGCGAGGCCGGCACGGTCGACGGGGTCCAGGGGGTTCACGGGGCCGGGGGCCGACAGGGTCCGGGTTGCTCCGGGGAAGTGCACGGGGTAACCGCCTCAGCCGGAGAACCACCGGACCGGCGACGGTCGCAGGTTCTCGTAGACGTGCTTGGTCTCGCGGTACTCCGCCAGGCCGTGCGGGCCGAGTTCGCGGCCGACTCCGGACTTGCCGAAGCCGCCCCACTCGGCCTGCGGGAGGTAGGGGTGGAAGTCGTTGATCCAGACCGTGCCGTGCCGCATCCGGGCGGCGATCCGGCGGGCACGGGCGCTGTCCGCGGAGAAGACCGCGCCGGCGAGGCCGTACTCGGTGTCGTTGGCCAGGGCCACCGCCTCCTCCTCGGTGGTGAAGGTCTCCACGGTGAGGATCGGCCCGAAGGTCTCCTCGCGGATCACCCGCATCCCGCGGTGGCAGTGGTCGAGGATCGTCGGGGAGTAGAAGTAGCCGCTCTCCGGGCGTACGGCGGAGGGTTCGGGCCGTTCGCCGCCGCAGCGCAGGGTCGCGCCGTCGGCGAGCGCGGAGGCGACGTACTCCTCGGTCTTGGCGAGCTGCTGGGCGGAGACGAGCGGGCCGCACTCGACGCCCTCCGCCGTGCCGCGCCCCAGCCGGATACGGGTGGCGCGCCGGGCCAGCTCGGTCACGAAGCGGTCCCGTACCGACTCCTCGACGATCAGCCGGGCGCCCGCCGAGCAGACCTGGCCGCTGTGCGTGAAGGCGGCGTTCAACGCCTGGTCGACGGCCAGGTCGAAGCCCGCCTCGGTGGCGCAGGCATCGGCGAGCACGACGTTCGGGTTCTTGCCACCCAGCTCCAGCGCCACCTTCTTGACCGTGGGCGCCGCGGCGCCGGCCACCTTCGTGCCGCTGGCCAGTCCGCCGGTGAAGGAGACCAGGTCGACGTCCGGGTGCTCGGCCAGCCGGGCGCCCACCGGGTCGCCGGCTCCGGTCACGAGGTTGCCCACGCCCTCCGGCAGGCCCGCCTCCTGGAGCAGCTTCATCAGGTGAACGGTGCTCAGCGGAGTCAGCTCGCTCGGTTTGAGGACGAAGGTGTTGCCGGCGGCAAGGGCCGGAGCCACCTTCCAGCTCGCCTGCAGGAGCGGGTAGTTCCAGGGCGTGATCATGGCGCAGACGCCGACCGGCTCGTGCACGACGACGCTGTGCACCTCGGGATCACCCGCGTCGACGACCCGGCCACCCGAGTCGTTCCGGACCAGGTCGGCGAAGTAGCGGAAGGCGGCGGTGACGTCGTCCACGTCGACGCGACCCTCCTCGAGGGTCTTGCCGGTGTCCCGGGACTCGGTATGGGCGATTTCCTCCCGATCCCGCTGGAGCGCGTCCGCCACCCGCCGCAGCAGCGCGGCGCGTTCGGCGACCGGGGTGTCCGGCCACGGGCCGGTGTCGAAGGCCGAGCGCGCGGCGGCGACGGCGGCGTCGGTGTCCGCGATGTCCCCCTCGGCGACCACGGCGATCGCCGTGGCGTCGGCCGGGTCGATGACCTCCCTGGTGCCGCCGCCCGCGGCGGCACGCCACACCCCACCTGTCTGGATGCTCTTGACTACGGACACCTTGGGCTCTGCCTTCCACGCGCGGGGGTTTGCTCGGTCTTGCGTCGACGCTGTGACCAAGCGAAACCCCTGCCCCGGGATGCGGGCCTCATGTCTCCACGAGTCGAATAAGTGTCCTTGCTCACCATAAGCGGGGGCGAATATTCCGGTTTTCCGGGAACGCTCCCGCCGTACCGGCGCCACTCGGGCACGGAACGGCCTCGGGAAGTCCCCGCCGCGGTGTTGCGGGGGTGGCCGCACCGCCCGTACGGACAGCCGGATAACCATATGGCGAAGGGCCGGTCCGAACCGTGGTGGTTCGGACCGGCCCCGCCGGATTTGGCACCGGCTTCCGGCTCCCGGCACGCGACTCCCGGCGCACGGCTCCCAGCGAGGGGGCGCGCGTACGCCAGTGGCTCAGACCAGCCCGAGTCCGCGTACGGCGTCCCGCTCCTCGGTCAGCTCCCGCACCGAGGCGTCGATCCGGGCGCGCGAGAAGTCGTTGATCTCCAGGCCCTGGACGATCTCGTACGAGCCGCCCGCGCAGGTGACCGGGAAGGACGAGATGATCCCCTCCGGGACGCCGTAGGAACCGTCCGAGGGGATGCCCATGGAGGTCCAGTCCCGCTCCGGTGTGCCGTTGACCCAGGTGTGGACGTGGTCGATCGCGGCGTTGGCCGCCGAGGCGGCCGAGGAGGCGCCACGGGCCTCGATGATCGCGGCACCCCGCTTGGCCACCGTCGGAATGAAGTCATCGGCCAGCCACTTCTCGTCGTTCACGACCTCGGCGGCGTTCTTGCCCGCGATCCGGGCGTGGAAGATGTCCGGGTACTGGGTGGCCGAGTGGTTGCCCCAGATGGTCAACCGCGAGATGTCCGAGACCGTGCTGCCCGTCTTCCGGGCGAGCTGTGACAGGGCACGGTTGTGGTCGAGCCGGGTCATCGCCGTGAACCGCTCGCCCGGCACGTCGGGAGCGGCGGCCTGAGCGATCAGCGCGTTGGTGTTGGCCGGGTTGCCCACCACGAGCACCTTCACGTCCTCGGCGGCGTGCCCGTTGATGGCCTGGCCCTGCGGCTTGAAGATGCCGCCGTTCGCCTCCAGCAGATCGCCGCGCTCCATGCCCTTGGCCCGCGGCCGGGCGCCGACGAGCAGGGCGATGTTGCAGCCGTCGAACGCGACGTTCGCGTCATCGGAGATGTCGATGCCGCTCAGCAGCGGGAAGGCGCAGTCGTCCAGCTCCATGGCGGTGCCCTCGGCCGCCTGCACGGCCTGCGGGATCTCCAGGAGGCGGAGCCGGACTGGTACGTCCGCGCCGAGCAGTTGGCCGGACGCGACGCGGAAGAGCAGCGCGTAGCCGATCTGCCCCGCGGCGCCGGTGACGGTGACATTGACGGGGGTGCGGGTCATGGCGATCTCCGAGTACCTGACGAGTGCGTTGGCGTCCGCTGCGGCGGAGGCTCCACGGACGTCCCTGCTCTGTTCCCTGTTCCAGGTCTCTCTACGTCAAGAGACCCGTCGTCAGGCTATAGGACGCCCGCCGTCGAGCACCCGCCGACCCGGCAGCCGGGGACCCGCGGGCGGGCGGCGGCTGCCGTACGACACCGGCGGGGCGGGACTTCGTCACGTAGGGGAAGCGGGGCCGCGCTCCGGGACGAGAGCGGCTACTCCTCCGGTGGTGCCGTGCTGTCCCCGGCCCGTACGCAGCCCTCGTTTCCCACGTCAAGCGTCGCGCAGGCACGCGCCTGGCCGACCCTGTCGACCGGAACCATCGAGGTGTAGGCGTAGTTGGACGCACCGACCTGCTGGGTGCTGGACCGCTCCTCGCCCTTTATCCGCAGGCTGTCCCCCTCGGCAGCACCGCTTATCCGCGCCCAGGCCGCACCGCACACCTCGCTGTAGCGCACCTCGATCATGCTGGGGCCCACCCAGCCGGTGCCGGCCGTCTTGGCGTGCTGGCCGCCACAGCCCATGGCCTCCGGGTCCTTGTCATAGCACTCCTGGCCGGAACACTTCACGCCGTTGGGCAGCTCCGGATCCGCGGACGAGGTGGGCTTCGCCGACGCGGGGTCCGAACCCTGGAAGTCCCAGGCGAACGCCCCCGCCGCGACGACCACCAACGCGGCCAGCACCCCCACCACCACCATCAGCCCGCGACGTCGTCCCTCGCCGCCCGACCGCTCGGCGCGGTCGGCGGGCCCCGGCGGG
>NZ_LJGU01000118.1:6108-35966 GCF_001751245.1 Streptomyces oceani | reverse complement strand
GGGGCGTCCACGGCCGGTGCGGGGCCGGCCTGCGCGAAACCCTGCCCGGGGCCAGCCTGGGCGGGAGAAACCTCGCCGCCGGCGGCCTTCCCGAGGACCGCGGTGCCGGCTTCGACCGAGCCGGCACCGGGACGCGCGGGGCTGTCCCGGACGCCCCAGGAACGCGGGTCCACGGTGCCGGCGGCCGCGCCGGGTGGCAGCTGACTCACCGGCAGTCCGGAGTCCTGGCCCTCCTTCGGCCGGGTGTCCGGCGCGATGGAGGCCGCGGACGCCTTCGCCTCGGCGGGCGCGGCGGGTCTCCCCGAGGCACCGGGTTTCCCCGAGGGGTCCTGAGCCGCCGGCCCGGAGGGCGCGGCTGCCGGGGAGGCGGTCGGGGCCCCGGCGGACTTCCCGCCGGCGCCGGCGCTGAGGTTGCGTCCGCGGCGTGCGTCGGCCTCCCCGAAGACCGCGTTCCGCGACAACTGCGTCGTCTTGGAGTCGTCGGCCGCCCGGTCTTCCCGCCAGTGCAGCGACACGGTACGGTCATCCGCCGCCGGCCCGGACCCGCCGGACGCGCCCCGCCGAGCCGGATCGGGCTGCGGCGTCGGCTTCGGCGGCTCGGTCACGCCGCCCTTGGCGGACGCGTTCTCCGAGCCCGCGGCGGCCTCGTCCGTACGCCCCTTCGCGGACTTGCCGGCACGGTTCCACTTCCAGCCCTTCGCGGGCGTCTCCCCGGACGGAGCGAGCGCGGCACGCGCCTGGGCGACCAGCACGGCCTCCATCGTCATGTCGTGACGCATCTCACTGCGGGACCAGGCTCGCTCGGCCAGTTCCCACATCGTGGCCAGATGTCGGATTTCCGTACCAGTCACCTCGGACAGCGCCTGCACCGCTCCCCTGGGCGGCAGCAGGCGACCGTTGAGGTACTTCTCCCAGGAGGACTTGCTGTAGCCCGTACGGTCCGCGATCGTGGCGAGACCCATTCCGCTGCGATCCACCAGTCGACGCAACTGGCTGGTGAACTCGCTTATCTGTGGGTCTAGTTCTTCCGGCAAAGCCTTCCAGCGCGGCATTGTTCCCCCCTCATCCCCCGGTCAGTCCGTCTCCCGGTCTGCGTGCCGGCCACCCGGAGGGATGCGGAGAACCATGGCCATGGTTGCCTAACCGGGGGGCGCACGGGCGCATTTGCGGGCGCGCACCACACGCGTACATCCCCCTAGTGTGCCACCCGCCCTCAGCTCCCCTCCGCACCGGAGAGCGGGTCGTCGCCCCTTCGCGCAAACGGCGTATCCGAAACATCGCCCAGGTCATACGGCCAGAGCCATGGCACACCCAGTACGGTGCGCCCAACTCACTCCGGGACGGGGCCGGTTGGCGAAGACAGGGGGAACCGCACGGCGCGGGGGTCGCCAGGGGCACCCGTACGGCACCGTCACTGCACGGAGAAATGCAGGATGTCCTCCAGCACCGGAATGGTGATCCAGGGGTTCGGCTGCGCCATCATCGCCAACAGCGTGATCAGGCAGCCCAGCGTCGCGTACGTCGCCACGTCCGTGAAGCGGGAACGGACCGCGAGCATCCCCACCTCGGTCCGGCTCCAGCGCAGCGCCCCGGCACCGATCAGCGACAGGCCCATGATGATGGTCCCCGACCGGAACTCGAGGAGCGTCACCAGCAGCCCCAGCAGCACCCCCGCGCACACGGCCAGCAGTGGCCACTGCCGGTACGGAGCCGGGGCCTGGCCGCCGGCCGCCCGGGCGCCGCCCTCGGGGCGTGCGGTGTCCCGGGTGAAGGTCGGGAAGCGGCGGCTGCGCGGCTCACGGGCGCCTGCAGCCGAGTCGCCGGCCCCGTACGCCGCCGTCGCGCGCTCCCCGGTGGTGCCCTCCTCTCGGCCCGCGCTCTGCGAAGCAGCCGCACCAGCGCCACCGTCCGCCGTGTCCGGGGCGTCCGCCTCATCGGCACGCCGCCGCGTGGACTCCGGCTCGGCTCCACTTCCCAGCCCCATCAGTACGGTTCTCCCTCCGGGCTCTCCAAGCCCTCACCGTGCCGGCCCGCCTCATCGGTCAAGGCCCGCCGTGACGCGTACGGCCACTCGACGACGCGCGTACGACCGTCGGACCGCACCGCGCTCAGCTGTCCGCGCCGTCCGAACCAGCCGCGGCGCGCTCCGCCGCAGCGACGACGTTCTGCAGCAGCAACGCGCGGGTCATCGGCCCGACTCCGCCCGGGTTCGGGGAGAGCCAGCCGGCCGTCTCCGCGACGCCTGGATGCACATCGCCGACGATCTTGCCGTGTTCGTCGCGGCTCACTCCGACGTCGAGAACCGCCGCGCCCGGCTTCACGTCCTCCGGCTTGACCAGGTGCGGCACCCCGGCCGCCGCCACGATGATGTCCGCCTGCCGCAGCAGCGCCGGCATGTCGCGAGTCCCGGTGTGGCACTGGGTCACCGTGGCGTTCTCCGTACGGCGGGTCAGCATCAGCGGAATCGACCGGCCGACGGTGATTCCGCGCCCGACCACGACCACGTGCGCGCCACGGATCTCCACCCGGTGCCGGCGCAGCAGTTCGATGATGCCGTTCGGCGTGCACGGCAGCGGACCCGGTTCCCCCAGCACCAGCCGGCCCAGGCTGGTCGGGTGCAGCCCGTCCGCGTCCTTCTCCGGGTCCATCAGCTCCAGCACCCGGTTCGTGTCGATGCCCCCGGGCAGCGGCAGTTGGACGATGTATCCGGTGCACTCCGGGTCGGCGTTCAGCTCCCGTACGACCGCCTCGATCTCCTCCTGGGTGGCCGACTCCGGCAACTCCCGCTGGATGGAGGCGATTCCCACCTGCGCGCAGTCCCGATGCTTGCCCGCGACGTACTTGCGGCTGCCCACGTCGTCGCCCACGAGCAGGGTGCCCAGTCCGGGCCGGACCCCCCGGCCGTCGAGCGCCTCGACCCGGGCGGCGATTTCGGACTTGATCGTGGCAGCGGTGGCCTTGCCATCCAGAATCTCTGCGGTCATGGCCCCATCCTCCCGGATGGGGCCGGCTGTGCTCCAATCCCCGGCGATCGGGGCGGACGCCGGGCACGGATCGTTGCGGATTCGCCACATTCAACGGGATTCGCTGGACAGTGGCGTGCCCCGAGACTCACCATTGACCCGCCGTACTCACGGAAGAGGCCCACACCGCGCACGATGCGTGAGGTCTCGGGGGGTCCGTACGCGTGCACGCGGCTCGCGACCTCGGTGCCCCCGGCGTCGAGTCCGGTGGTCAGGCGACCTCACGCGGTCAGCGCGGAGCTGTCGCGCAGACCCGCACGCCGTGCAGTCGTTTCCACCGCCGGAGGATCACCCGACATGAGCTATCCGCCGCCTGGCCCCAACAATCCGTACGCGCAGAGCCCGCCACCCGGCGCGCCGCCCCCCGGCTACGCGCAGCAGGGTCCGCCGCCCGGCCCGCCCGGAGGCTACCCGGGAGGTGCCTACAACTACGGCTATCCACAGGCGCCCCACCCCGGCGGGCTCTGGATGCCGGAGCGGATGCCGGGGACGGTGATCACGGCACGGGTGCTGCTGTTCGTCGCCGGGGCGCTGTGGGGCCTGTGCGCGCTGTTCATCCTGATCGTGGGTGCCGCCTTGAACGACGTCGCGGGCGAACTCCCGATGGCGGACGGGGGCGGGGACGTGGCGCTCGGCGGCGCGCTCATCATGTTCGTGATCTTCGGCGGTCTGGCCGCCCTGCACATCGTTCCCGCCTCGATGTTCGGCAGGGGCACGCAGGGCACCCGGGTCACCGCGATCATCGCGGCCTCGGTGAACGCCCTCATGCCGTGCCTCGGCTTCTTCGCCCTGGCCTCCGAGGACAACCTCGGCAATCCGATCACGCTGCTGCTCTGGGCCGCCACCGCGATCCTGACGATCGTCTTCTGCTCACTGGCACAGGCCGGTCAGTGGTTCAACCGGCCGCGGTACCGCTGAGACCCGACCACGAGACCCGCGGTCGGCGGAGCCGACCGGGAGTCGACAGCCGGCGGAGCCGACCGGGGGTCAACAGCCGGCGGAGTACGGGCTCCCGGCCGGCCGGGGTGAGGCTTTCCGGCCGGCCGTCCGTGTGCTTCCGCCGGCGGTGGAAGGGGGGCCGGCTCAGTGGAAGAAGTGCCGGGTCCCGGTGGCGTACATGGTGACGCCCGCCGCCCGGGCCGCCTCGACCACCTGCTCGTCCCGCACCGAGCCGCCCGGCTGCACCACGGCCCGTACGCCCGCCGCGGTCAGCACCTCAAGCCCGTCCGGGAACGGGAAGAACGCGTCGGAGGCGGCGTACGCGCCCTCGGCCCGCTCCGCCCCGGCCCGCCGCACCGCCAGCTTGGCCGAGTCGACCCGGTTGACCTGGCCCATCCCGACTCCGACCGTCGCCCGGTCCTTGGCGAGCAGGATGGCGTTCGACTTCACGGCCCGGCAGGCACGCCAGGCGAAGGCCAGCTCGGCCAGCTCCTCGGCGGGCAGCTCGGTGCCCGCCAGCAGCCGCCAGTTCGCCGGATCGTCGCCCTCGCCCTGCAGCCGGTCGGTCGCCTGGAGCAGCGCGCCACCGTCGATGGGCTTGATCTCCACCGGGTCGGAGGGGGCTTCGGCACAGCGCAGCACCCGGAGGTTCTTCTTCCGACTCAGCACCTCGACCGCGCCGTCCGCGTACTCCGGTGCGACGATCACCTCGGTGAAGATCTCCGCGACCTGCTCGGCGAGTTCCATCGAGACCGCCCGGTTGACCGCGATGACCCCGCCGTACGCCGACAACGGATCGCAGGCGTGTGCCCTGCGGTGCGTCTCGGCCAGGTCCGAACCGACGGCGATACCGCACGGGTTGGCGTGCTTGATGATGGCGACGCACGGGTCCTGGTGGTCGTACGCCGCCCGCCGCGCCGCCTCGGTGTCGGTGTAGTTGTTGTACGACATCGCCTTGCCGTGCAGCTGCTCGGCCTCCGCGAGACCGCCGTTCCCGGTGGCGTAGAGCGCGGCCGGCTGGTGCGGGTTCTCGCCGTACCGCAGCACGTCGGTGCGCTGGTAGGCGGCGCCGAGGAAGTCCGGGAAGGCGGAGTCGTCGACGGCGGCGTAGTCCAGCGCGAACCAGGTGGCGACGGTCAGGTCGTACGCGGCGGTGTGCTGGAACGCCTCGGCCGCCAGCCGCTTGCGCGCGGCCAGCTCGAAGCCACCCTCGTTCGCCGCCTCCAGAACGTCCGCGTACCGCGTCGGGTTGACGACGACCGCGACCGAGGGATGGTTCTTCGCCGCGGCACGCACCATCGACGGGCCGCCGATGTCGATCTGCTCCACGCACTCGTCCGGTTCCGCGCCGGAGGCGACCGTCTCGCGGAACGGATAGAGGTTCGCCACCACCAGCTCGAACGGCTCGACGCCCAGCTCCGTCAACTGCTGCTGGTGGCTGCCGAGTCGCAGGTCGGCGAGGATGCCGGCGTGCACGCGCGGATGGAGCGTCTTGACCCGTCCGTCCAGGCACTCGGGAAAGCCGGTCAGCTCGTCGACCCCGGTCACCGGGACACCGGCCGCGGCGATCCGCTTCGCCGTCGAACCGGTGGAGACGAGCTGCACGCCCGCCGCGTGCAGACCGCGTGCCAGCTCCTCCAGACCGGTCTTGTCGTACACGCTGATCAACGCACGGCGAATGGGCCGCTTGTCGTCTTCCTCGGTCACGGGATTCTTACCTTTCGTCCCTCGATGCGGTAGCCGTCCCGGGCCAACCGCCCGACGACCTCGACGAGCAGCCGTCGCTCGACGTCCTTGATCCGTTCGTGCAGAGCGGTTTCGTCGTCCTCGTCCCGGACCTCCACCGCCCCCTGGGCGATGATCGGTCCGGTGTCGACACCGTCGTCGACGAAGTGGACGGTGCAGCCGGTGATCCGTACGCCGTGCGCGAGGGCTTCGCGTACGGCCTGCGCGCCCGGGAAGCTGGGGAGCAGCGCCGGGTGGGTGTTGATGAAGCGCCCCTGGAAGCGGGCGAGGAACTCCGCGCCCACGATCTTCATGAAGCCGGCCGAGACCACCAGGTCCGGTTCGTACTCCTCGGTCGCGCGGGTCAGCGCGACGTCCCAGGCCGCACGGTCGGCGTGATCGCCCAACCGGCAGACGTACGTGGGGATACCGGCCTCCCTGGCCCGCCGCAGCCCGGCGATGTCCTCGCGGTCCGCGCCCACCGCGACGACCTCCGCGCCGTAGCCGACCACGTGTTGGACGGCGATGGTGTCGAGCAGGGCCTGAAGGTTCGTACCGGCGCCGGAGACGAGCACGACGAGGCGGGCAGGGCGGGAATCGGGCATAGCCACCACGGTGTTCTTTCTGCCGAGACGGGTTTGTACGGTCCTCCAAGCTGGAGGGCTGAGACTTCCGGGGAACTCTACGAAGCCGCCGACCGTCGGCAACGATACCGGCACTCCTGCCGACCCCCACGGGACGGGGGCGCGTCCGACAGGTAGCGTCAGGTCCCGGTATCGCGTTCCCGCCATGGCAGAGCTAGGGGAAGACACACAGCACATGACCGACCGACGCCGCGAGGCGGCTCACAGCGAGCCACAGCCCGAGGACAACCCGTTCGCCCCGCCGCCCAGGGACAGGCCGGACCGTCCGTGGCAGCCGCGTCGGCGCGCTGACTCCCAGGACACGTCCGGCGGCGGGGCGAAGGCGGACGGCGACTCCGACGGCGGTGATTCCGGCCGGGGGCAGGGCGGTCGGGGTGGGAACGGCCAGGGCGAGGACGGGGCGGACGAGCGTCCCGGTCGCTGGGGAGGCAAGTGGAGCCCACGCCAACCAAGCCGTGGAAGCGGCGGGTTCGGCACGCAGAACTCCTCAGGCCAGGAGCCCGGACAGGGCGACCAGGGTCGGGGCGGACTGCGCTGGGACCCTTCGGACCGCCGCCAACGACACGCACGCTACGCCCTGCACGCCGGCATCTGGGGCCTCTTCTTCGCGTTGTTCAGCCTGTCTGAGATCGCGCTGCTGCTGGGTGCGCTGTCGGTCTACTGGGGCGTCAGCGGGCTGCGTGACCCCTCCGGGACGAAGAGCGGCCGGCGGCGCGGAGCCGCCGCCTCGGCCAGCGCCGAGGACGTCGCGGGCACCGATCGGCCGGCCACCCCGGCGCCCTCGTCCGGCTCCATGCCACCGGTCGTCGGCTCTCCGTCACAGCAGGCGAAGGCCCGTATGACCGCCGCGACCAGCGGCCTGATCGCGGGCGCGCTGGCGTTGGCAGTGGTCGCCGGCGGCTTCACCCTGAAGCTCGTCTACAGCGACTACTACTCCTGCAAGCAGGACTCGCTCACACAGGCCGCCGGTGAGCACTGCGAGGACCTCGTGCCCAAGGAGATCCGGCCGCTGCTGGACGAGGGCTGAGTCAGGGGTCGTCGTCCGCCACCCGTGGCGACACGGGAGTGTCCGGGGCGGGCGGGGCCTCAGTGAACGTCGGCACGTCGCCCACGCGCGGCGGCAGGTCGGCGGGATCGAAGGCCGACATCAGCCCGCCGGACGCCTCCTTCAGCGCTGCCCACCGGGCACGCCGGTCGGCATCGCCGTGCCAGCCGGCGACTCCGGGCAGCCCTCCGGCCGCGGAGCCACCGTCGTCCACCACCAGGTCGCCCGCCGCGTCCAGGCCGCTGTCGCCGATGCCCTCCGCGGCGGCCGAGTCAGTCAGGCCGGGCCTGTCCGGGCTGGCCAAGGCCGGGCCGGCCGAGCCGGTCGCTGCCTCGCGTACGTGCGTCGCCTCGGGTCGTACGACCGACGTGCGCGCCGTCCGCCCGGCACGCAGCCGCCAGGCCCGTACGATCAGCGCGGCCGGCCCGCCCCCGAGCACCGTCCACCCGAAGGCCGCCACACCCGTCAGCCAGCCACGTGGCCCCAGATCAGCCAACTGATGCTGGCCGAGTGCGCCGCCGGAGACCTCCGCCAACGAGGCCATAGCGACACCGCACCCGCCAGCCGCCAGCAACACCCCGCCGAGCGTGCCCGACCAGCCTCGCGCCGTGTCGCGTCGGCCTCGTACCGGTACGGCGATACGGGCCAGGTACCAGCCGGTGAGCACCGCGACGGCGGCCGGCAGAGCGCCGACCGACCAGGTCAGTAACGAGCCCGGGCCTTCCGTCGGCAGCGCGGCCAGCAGCGGGAACCGCGGCAACTGCGGATAGCCCGTCGTCAACGGGCTGACCAGGCTGTCACCGCCCACCGTGAAGCCGGGGCCCAGGGCGTACGCCGTGCTCCACACCAGCGCGTTCGGCAGGAGCACGAGGGTCAGCAACAGCACGGCGACATAACCGGACCAGTCACCCGCAAGGTGCGGAACGGTCCGCCACATCTCCGGGGCCCGCCAGACCACCGCCGTACCGGTCAGGGCCGCGCCACCCAACAGCAGCGCGCCCAGGCCGAGCACGGCCGCCCGCGCCGCCGCCAGCCGGGTCCCGTCCGGCGGCAACGGCACGGCCGCCGGGCCGGGGCCCTCCGCCGCCCGAGGACTTCGGATTCGTGAGCTCCCGAGCGGCCGGCTCGCGCACGCCAGTACGGCCCCGACGAACAGCGGCGGCCAGATCAGCGCGCTCGGCAGGGTCACCCGTAGGGGCCCCGTACCGGCGTAGGCCATCGCGATGGCCAGGACCGTGAGGTATCCGGCGGACGTCCAGCACACGACCCGGGACGGCGACGACCGGCGGCCGGCCAGCCCGTACGCGTCCGTGGTGTGTCGACCCGCGCGCCACAGCAGCAGTCCGAGGCAGCCGGTCAGCAACAGCGGAGTGACGTCCACCGGCATCGGATCACCGCTCAGCGTGCCGGTCCGCTCCAGGCTCGCGCCGTGTGCGGCGAGCCAGAGGTCCGCGGCGAGGTGCAGGGCGTCACCCAGGGTGCTGTCGGAGGAGGGGGTGCTGATCCAGAGCGGCACGACGGCCACGGTGAGGGCGCCCAGCCCGAGTACGGCGGCGAGCACGCCGCTGAGCAGTCCCACGCCCGCCGGTGGCATTCGGCTCGCCGCCTGGCCGACCGGGAGCGGTGCGGGGATCGGCTTGGTGGTGGGGTGCACGTCGACAGGCTGTCAGGACTGACCCGTTTCACCCGGGTAGATGGCGGATTGTCGTGGTGTCGCTGAATGAAATTATTTGTACTTTATAACAGAATATTCCGCAGCGGGTTCGGCCAGTGCACCACTGCGCGGAAGGGCGAGCATGACGGCCAAGTCGAGACCACGAGCGAAGTCAGCGGTTCCCCCCACATCGAGCGGCTCGGGCCGGGCGAGGCTCACGCCGAACGCCTCCGGCACTCCGAGCACGTCGAAGTCCCACGGCGCCGGCGGCCCGCCCGGAGCGCCGACGTCCACGTCGCAGCGGCAACCACGTGCTCGTACGAAGAAGCGCATGTCACGGGCTCAAGGGACGGCCGAGACCGGGACCGAGGAGGGCACCGGTGTCGAGGCACGTGCCGTGGGGGCCGGCAGGATGCCCGATGGGAGCGCCGGCCCCCGGTCGGACACGACCACGACCACGGCTCCGGACCCGGACCACCCGGACCCGGACCCGGACCCGGACGAGCAGCCAACCGCCGAAGCACCGGAGCTGGTACCCGGATCCGCGGACCCCGCCGCGCCGGCCTCGGGGCCGGAGGAACAGCCGGACACCACCGCCGCACCCGCCATCGACACCACGGCGCACAGCAGCGAGTCGGCCTTCGATCGGCTCTACGAGACGCACGCGCACGCCCTGGCCTGCCAGGCGTACGTCCTCAGCGGCCACCGGGACATCGCCGAACGCGCCGTCGCGCACGCTTTCCACCGGGCCTGGGAACACTGGCCGGAGGTGTCGGCCCATCCGGACCCGGGCTGTTGGCTGCGAGCCACCGCGCACGACTACGCGCTGTCCCCCTGGCACCTCTTCCACCCAGCCCGCCGCGGACCGCAGGCACATCCCGGACCGCCGGCCGACCGCGCCACGCTGCAGGGCCTGTCCCAGCTGCCGGGCTCCTACCGTCGGGCGTTGCTGCTGCACCACGGTCTCGGACTCGACATCGCGGACACCGCCACCGAGACCGAGGCCAGCCTCCCCGCCGCGTTCGGACGCGTCACCAACGCGCGGGTGGCACTCGCCGAGCACACCCCGGAACTCCGGTCCGTCGCCGTGCCGGAGCGTGCCTCGCTGATCACGACGCGGCTGCGGACCCTGCTCGCGGCTCACCCGGCTCGTACGATCCCCGCCGGCACCGTACGAGCCGCCAGCGAGCGGGCCACCCGGCTCCGGACACGGGCCGCGCTCGGGCTGGCGGCCCTGGTGACCGTGGCGGTTGCTGCGGCCTGGGTCACCGCCGACGACAGCTCCCGGCGCGCGCCGGAAGGGCCTCCCGGGGCCACCTCCAGCACCCTGGCTCCCGGCGGCGCCGGCCAGCCCGGGGTGTACGCGCCGGAGTTGCGCTCGTCCAACGACCGGGTACGGCTGGACGAGCACCCGGCACCGGAAGAGCACCGGGCACAGGCGGAAGGCGGGTCACCGGACGGGGAACGGACGAACGCGGGGACGCGAGAGGGCCAGCCGTCGGCGGCGCCGTAGGCCGAGTCAGCGCGCGTAGGCCGCGACCACGGGCCCGTGTCCGACCGGAGAAACCGGCTGGATACGGGCCCGTGGCGCGCGGTGCCGCACGCGCCAGCGCGCGCCTGTACGGCGTCGGGTCAGGAACTCAGCAGGCCGCGGGCCAACCGAGCGGTCTCGGACGGCGTCTTGCCGACCTGCACCCCGGCGGCCTCGAGGGCCTCCTTCTTCGCCTGGGCCGTGCCGGAGGAACCGGAGACGATCGCGCCGGCGTGGCCCATCGTCTTGCCCTCCGGGGCGGTGAAGCCCGCGACGTAGCCGACGACCGGCTTGCTCACGTTGTCCTTGATGAACTCGGCCGCCCGCTCCTCGGCGTCACCGCCGATCTCGCCGATCATCACGATCAGGTCGGTCTCCGGGTCGGCCTCGAACGCCCGCAGCGCGTCGATGTGGGTGGTCCCGATCACCGGGTCGCCGCCGATCCCGACACAGGTGGAGAAGCCGATGTCACGCAGCTCGTACATCATCTGGTAGGTGAGCGTGCCGGACTTCGACACCAACCCGATCCGGCCCGGCTTGGTGATGTCGGCCGGGATGATGCCCGCGTTGGACTCACCCGGCGTGATCAGTCCGGGGCAGTTCGGGCCGATGATCCGGGTCTTGCCGCCACTCTGCTCGGCGTACGCCCAGAACGCCGCGGAGTCGTGCACGGCGATGCCCTCGGTGATCACGACGGCGAGCGGAATCTCGGCGTCGATCGCCTCGATGACCGCGCTCTTCGTGAACTTCTCCGGCACGAACACCACGGTGACGTTCGCGCCGGTGGCCTCCATGGCCTCCTTCACGCCGCCGAAGACCGGGACCTGCGAACCGTCGAAGTCGACCGTCGTACCGGCCTTGCGCGGGTTCACGCCGCCCACGACGTTGGTGCCGGAGGTCAGCATGCGCTTGGTGTGCTTCTGGCCCTCGGAACCGGTCATCCCCTGGACGATGACCTTGCTGTCCTTGTTGAGGAAGATAGCCATTTTTGTCGGTCCTCGTCCCTTGCTTACTTGGCGGCCAGCTCGGCGGCGCGGTCCGCCGCTCCGTCCATGGTGTCCACCTGCTGCACCAGCGGGTGTTCGGCGTCGGTGAGGATCTTGCGCCCCAGCTCCGCGTTGTTGCCGTCGAGGCGCACGACCAGCGGCTTGGAGACGTCCTCGCCACGGGACTTGAGCAGTTCCAGGGCCTGCACGATGCCGTTCGCCACGGCGTCGCAGGCGGTGATGCCGCCGAAGACGTTGACGAAGACGGACTTGACGTCCGGGTCACCCAGGATGATCTCGAGACCGTTGGCCATGATCTCGGCCGAGGCGCCGCCGCCGATGTCCAGGAAGTTCGCCGGCTTGACGTGCTGGTGTGCCTCACCGGCGTAGGCGACTACGTCCAGGGTGGACATGACCAGCCCGGCGCCGTTTCCGATGATGCCGACCTCGCCGTCCAGCTTGACGTAGTTGAGGCCCTTGGCCTTGGCCGCGGCCTCGAGCGGGTTGGCCGCCGCCTTGTCCTCCAGAGCCTCGTGGTCGGGCTGGCGGAACTCGGCGTTCGCGTCCAGCGACACCTTGCCGTCCAGCGCGATGACCTTGCCCTCGGCCGTCTTGACCAGCGGGTTCACCTCGACGAGGAGGGCGTCCTCCCGTACGAAGACATCCCACAGCCGCTGCAGCAGGCTGACGACCTGCTCGGTGAGCTCGGCGGGGAACTTCGCGGCCTCGACGATCTCCCGGGCCTTCGCCTCGGTGACCCCCTCGATGGCGTCAACCGGAATTTTGGCGAGGGCCTCGGGCTTGGTGGCCGCGACCTCCTCGATCTCGACACCACCCTCGACCGAGGCCATGGCCAGGAAAGTCCGGTTGGTGCGGTCGAGCAGGAAGGAGACGTAGTACTCCTCGGCGATGTCAGCGGTCTGGGCCAGCATCACCTTGTGGACCGTGTGGCCCTTGATGTCCATGCCCAGAATCTGGTTCGCCTTCTCGACGGCCTCGGCGGGGTCGGAAGCCAGCTTCACGCCACCGGCCTTGCCTCGACCGCCGGTCTTGACCTGCGCCTTCACGACCGCGCGACCTCCGAGTCGCTCGGTCACCTCACGCGCCGCCTCTGGCGTGTCGATGACTTCGCCGGCCAGCACCGGTACGTCATGCTTGGCGAAGAGGTCCTTCGCCTGATACTCGAACAGGTCCACGCGGGTACGTCCCCTTAATCAGTGCTTTCGCGGTCGTTGTCAGCGTGGGCGTGCCGCGTGGCCGCGGCTGCACCTGTGGCGCGCGGCATGTCCGCATTGCAGGTTAGCCCCGCGCGTGACCGCTGCATGAATTACAGCTCACAACGGCGCGGTGAGACGGCTCACAAAACCGCGGCTGAAGCGGCGCCCGGGCCCGTATCGAGGTCGCCCGGAACCGGTTCGGGGGAACTGGCGCACGACCGTGCGAAGGGTGCCGAGCGCTGCTTCGCCGGCGCCCCGCGACCCTCCGCGCAGGGTGCGCGGGCGCCGGAACGCGGGTGCGCGGCTCGGGAAGGTGCGGGCCGGGGCATGCCGTGTGCCTGGCCCGCACGAACCTCCGGTACGGCCCGCACGAATCGGCCCGTGCGAACCGGCCCGTGCGAACCGGCCCGTGCGACGGACGCTCCGCGGGCGTGCGGACGACCGCGCGTCAGAAGCTGGGCGGGACCAGACCCTGAGCAGATCAGGCGCCCGGCAGCGGGGGCAGCGGCACGGTGGGGGTGACCGGCAGCTCGGGAAGCGACAGCGGCAGGATGCCGATGCTCGGCACGCCTGGTATCACCTCCGGGATCCGGATGCCGTCCTCGTCGATGACTCCGGCCGACCGGGTGTCGGTGCCCCGCTGGCTGTCCCGGGTGTCGGCCTGCGCGCTGCCGGCGCCGAGAGCCAGCAGCCCGACGGCGGCCGGCAGGACGACAAGGGTGCGGAGGGTTCGCGTACGCATGGAATCAGCTCCTGCTGGGTGGATTCGGTTGTCGGCGCCGCCCTCCGGCATGCGCTCCGGCGAGTGCCGGAGGGCGGCGGCGAGCCGTGCCGTACGGCGGCACGGTGCGGTAACGGGCGGGACCGCGCCCGTTACCGCGGGGCCGAGCCGTCCGTACCGAACGGCGGCTGCCCGTACGCACGTAGGCACGCCGGCGCGCGTAACGGACGAGCCTGCGCCCGCGGGCGTGGATCGCACAAGACCCTGCACGAATCGTTTACTTCGGTGCCCGGCCCTGCCCCGACTACCTTCGGCTGGGTCAGTCCGCCTCCGGCACGGGCAGCGGACGCTTCTCGATCGCCGCCGCCATCACCTCGGGGAACAGCTCGGGCGTACAGGCGAACGCCGGGGCGCCCAGGGCCGCCAGCGCCGCCGCGTGTTCCCGGTCGTACGCCGGCGCGCCCTCGTCCGAGAGCGCCAGCAGCGTGACGAACTGGACGCCGGCTGCCTTCATCGCGGCCACCCGCTTCAACATCTCCTCGCGTATGCCGCCCTCGTAGAGATCGCTGATCAGCACGACAACGGTCTCGGACGGGCGGCTGATCTGCGACTGGCAGTACGCCAGGGCGCGGTTGATGTCCGTGCCGCCGCCCAGCTGGGTGCCGAACAGGACGTCGACCGGATCGTCCAGGTCCTCGGTCAGATCGACCACGTTGGTGTCGAAGACCACCAGCCGGGTGGAGATCGACCTCATGGACGCCAACACCGCGCCGAACACCGAGGAGTAGACCACCGAGGCGGCCATGGAGCCGGACTGGTCCACGCAGAGCACGACGTCCTTCTTGACGGAGCGCGCCGCGCGCCCGTAGCCGATGAGGCGCTCCGGCACCACGGTGCCGTACTCCGGGAGGTAGTTCTTCAGGTTGGCCCGGATCGTACGGTCCCAGTCGATGTCCTGGTGCCTCGGTCGCCGCACCTTCGCCGAGCGATCCAGCGCGCCGGTGAGCGTGGCTCTGGTGCGTGCCGCGAGCTTCCGCTCCAATTGTTCGACGACCTGCCGCACCACGGCCCGCGCTGACTCCCGACTGCTCTCCGGCATCGCCTTGTTGAGCGACAGCAGGGTGCTGACCAGGTGCACGTCGGGCTGCACCGCTTCCAGCATCTCCGGTTCCAGGAGCAGCGTGGACAGACCGAGCCGGTCGACCGCGTCCCGCTGCATCACCTGGACGACGGAGCTGGGGAAGTACGCCCGAATATCCCCGAGCCAGCGCGCGACCCGGGGGGCCGAGGCGCCCAAGCCCCCCGAGCGCCGCTCGCCACGGGTGCCGTCGTCCCCGTAGAGCGCGGCGAGCGTACGGTCCATGGCCGCGTCCTCGTCACTCAGCCCACAGCCGGTGCCACCGCCCTTCCCTTCTCCGGCGTCCTCGGCGCCCAGCACCAGGCGCCAGCGGCGCAGCCGCTCGCCAGCCTCCCCCTCGGCCGTCGGCATCGCCTGCCGAGCATCCGTACCGCTCAACTCGCCCTCCCCAGCTGTCGTTCCGTCCGTGCCACCGCCGGCTCGATCTGCAACGTCGCTGCCGCCCCGGACAGTTGCTCCGCACCGAGCAGCTCCCGTAGCACCGGGAGCACGGCGTCCGCCCGGGTCGTGTCCAGCGCAGGCCCGGCGCCGAAGGGCTCGGGGGCGCCCGCCGCCCCGCCCGCACCGTCCGTACGCGCTATGCGCCCGTGCGCCGTCCGCCGCACCACCTCACCGAGCGTGCGCCGCACTCCTGCCTCGAAGTCGGCGAACGTACGCCGGAGCAGCGGGAGTACGTCCGTGAAGGTCTCCGCCGACACCCGCGTCAGCCAACCGTCGATCAGCTCGAGCAGCCGTCTGTCGTGCACCAGCAGCATGCCGCCCCCCGCGAGGAAGCCCTCGATCCAGGCGGCGGCCTCAGCCGGTGCCACTCCCGGGGACAGGGCCAGGCTCATGAGGCGGGCCGCGTCGTCTCCCGGGAGCTGCCCGTCATCCAGCAACAGCCGGACGCAGCGGCCCCGGATGAGCCCCGGCACACGGTCACGGAGGGCCAGCTTCCGCAACACCTCGCGCCACCGGTCCCGCAACCCGGCGGCTTCGGCCCGACTCTGGGCGAATAGGGCTATCGCCTCGTGCGCCGTGTCCAGTCGCCCGCGCATGAAGGCGGCGCCGTCGGGGTCAAGACCCGAACAGGCCGCGGGCAGGCCGACACAGATCCGCTCGCTCAGCCCCAGCGCGACCTCGGCCGGGGCCGCAGCCTCGGTGCCCCGCACGTCGCCGTACCGCACCGAGCGCACCAGCGGCGGAAGTGCCTGGATGAGCTGCGCGACATCCGAGTCCACCGCCGCTCGGTCGGCCAACGCCCGCATCACCACCGGCAGCGCGTCCGGCAGTTCGGCGAGCAGACAACGCTCGGCGAGTGTCGTCAGCTCCGCCAGCTCGCCGGCGTCCAGCGCCCGTGCGCGTGCCTTGGCGGAAGCGGCAGCCGACACAGTCGTGCCCCACACTCCGGCCTCCGCGATCCGCACCAGCAGCTCCGGCTCCCAGCTCAGTCGCCAGCTCTCCCGGAACGTCCCGGTGTTGCCCGTGGACGACCTGACCGGCTCCCCCCAACGGACGTCGAGCAGGCGCAGTCGATGCAGAAGTCGGCTGCGCGCGACGTCCATGTCCCTGCGCAGGTCCAACTCCAGATCGCGCTGCCGCGCCTCGGCCTTGAGCCGCAGCGAGCGCTGCTGGCGTGCCAGGTCCCGCTGGAGGGGCACGACCGGCACCGTGTCCGGCACCTCGCCCAGCTCGTCCCCGACGATGAGCCGCTCCCGGATCAGCGAGAGCGGCACGTCCGAACCCTCGCAGAGCACCGCTCGGACCGCGTCCACGGTCTCCGCCAACCCCGCGAGCGGCCGACCACGCATCGCGGCGAGCGTCTCGGCCATCCGTACGGCCTCGATGACGTGCGCCGGCGACACCGTCCAGTCCTCTTCCCGTAGCAGCGCGGCAACTCGGGTCATCCAACGCTCCAACGGCCGGTCCGGAGCGGCGAAGAGATGGCCGTACCACCCCGGGGAGGTGATTCCGGCGCCGTATCCGCTGTGCCGGGCCAACCGGCGATGTGTCCAGGGCACCCAGGTGATCTCGGTCTTCGTCCGGGGCAGCCCCTTGAGCAACCGCCGGTCCGCGCCGACCGGATTACCGGTGGCCAGCGCGGGCACGTGCCAGGCGCCGCAGACGACGGCGACGCCGTCCGCCCCGTGCTCCCGCACGGCCTCGCGCAACCGCAGCCGCATGTGCGCCTCACGGACCCGGTCCCGCTGCCCGTCGCCGGACTCGGGCGTCTCCCGCAGCGCGGTCATCGCCTCCTGGAGCGCGTGGAAGGGGGCATACGGGTTCGTACGGTCGGCTCCCGCACGGTGTTCGACGACGTCCTCCCACCAACGCTCCGGATCGTCGTATCCGGCGGCGTCGGCGAGCACCGCCAACGGGTCGCCGCGCAGCCGGTCGTCAGCAGGAGACGTCCCGTCCTGGGGCACCTGCTCGGACGGAGCCTGCTCCGACGGAGCGCCCGGGGCCGGTTCGTACGCCCCCGCCGGATCGCCCGGCGGTACGACCTCCGTGCCGCCGGGTTCCTGCCCCATGGCCAGGGAATGGGCGGCGGGCAGGTCGATGAACCGCACCGGCACCCCTCGCCCCAGCGCCCAGCGGATCGCCACCCACTCCGGGGAGAACTCCGCCAGCGGCCAGAACGCCGCCTTGCCGGCCTCGTCCCGCGCGTGCGCCAGGAGCGCGACCGGAGGCCGCATGCCCTCCTCGGCCGCGAACTCCACGATGTCCTCGGCTTCCGGCGGGCCCTCCACAAGCAGCACCCGCGGCTCGTACGCGGCCAGCGCCGCGCGCACGGCACGCGCCGAACCCGGGCCGTGGTGCCGGACGCCCAGCAGCAGCGGGCCGGGCGTCGCGCGGTCACCGCCGGTCATGCCGAGACCTCACGGCAGGCGCGGTAGAAGTCCTGCCAACCGTCCCGCTCGCGCACCACGGTCTCCAGGTACTCCTGCCACACGACCTGGTCCGCCGCCGGGTCCCGGACCACGGCCCCCAGGATTCCGGCGGCCACGTCCCCCGCACGCAGCATGCCGTCCCCGAAGTGTGCCGCCAGGGACAGGCCGCCGGTCACGACGGAGATCGCCTCGGCCGTGGACAGCGTCCCGGAAGGCGACTTGACCTTCGTACGCCCGTCATCCGTCACGCCCTCGCGCAGCTCCCGGAAGACGGTCACCACCCGACGGATCTCGTCCAGCCCGTCCGGCGCCGGAGGCAGATCCAGCGAACGGCCGAGCTGGTCCACCCGGCGGGAGACGATGTCGACCTCCGCCTCCGCGCTGGCCGGCAGCGGCAGCACGACGGTGTTGAACCGGCGACGCAGCGCGCTGGAGAGCTCGTTGACCCCGCGGTCCCGGTCGTTGGCCGTGGCGATGAGGTTGAACCCACGCACCGCCTGGGCCTCCTCACCCAGCTCCGGGATGGGCAGTGTCTTCTCCGACAGCACCGTGATCAGGGTGTCCTGTACGTCGGCTGGTATCCGGGTCAGCTCCTCCACCCGCGCGGTCAGTCCCTCCGCCATGGCCCGCATCACCGGGCTGGGCACCAGGGCGCCGCGGTGCGGGCCGTGCGCCAGAAGCTGGGCGTAGTTCCAGCCGTACCGGATCGCTTCCTCCGAGGTGCCCGCCGTCCCCTGCACGAGAAGCGTCGAGTCGCCGCTCACGGCGGCGGCGAGATGCTCGGAGACCCAGGTCTTGGCGGTGCCCGGGACGCCGAGCAGCAGCAGCGCGCGATCGGTGGCGAGCGTGCTGACGGCGACCTCCACGATCCGGCGCGGACCGACGTACTTCGGGGTGATGACGGTGCCGTCCGACAGCGTGTCACCCAGCAGGTAGGTCGCCACGGCCCAGGGCGAGAGCCGCCAACGCTCCGGTCGGGGCCGGTCATCGACGGCGGCCAGCGCTTGCAGTTCCGCGCTGAAGGCGTCCTCGGCGTGCGGGCGCAGAGCCTGCGTCTCGGTCACAACTCCCCCTCGGGCGTGCGGCGAATCGATGTGTTTCCCAGACTGCACCCGGGCACTGACAATCCGTCCGGGAAGCGCGTACCAGCAGCGCACGGGGGCCTCGCAGCAGAGATGGGGACGAGCCCTCGGGTAAGCGCGTGTACGCCCGGAAGCGACCGACGCCGGCACGCACGGCACGGTGCGTCCTCGCTCAGCGGCGCGGGGACGGAATGTCAGTGCCGGCGCCTACCGTCGCAGACATGACTGGACAGGGGGTCCGCTGGACAGCGGAACAGGTACTGGCACTGGCACCCGACGCCGCGTCACAGCGGAGCGGCGGCAAGCTCGCCGTCCCCCGGCCGTGGTCCGAGGCCGGCAGCGGAGACGGCGCGCTGTGGGGCACGTGCGAGGGAAGCGGTCGCACGCCCTACCAGACCGTGGTGGATCTGACCGGTTCCAGCGGGCCGGGATACAAGTGCAGTTGTCCCAGCCGGAAGTTCCCCTGCAAGCACGCCCTCGCCCTGCTGTTGCTGTGGGCGGGCGGGTCGGAGGCCGTACCAGCGGCGGTCGAGTGTCCTGAATGGGCCGGCGATTGGCTGCGGCGGCGCCGGGAGCGTGCCGTCGCCCGGGAGGGCGCGGCCAGTTCGGAGACCGCGACCGGGACGGGTCAGGCCGCCGATCCCGCCGGGGCCCGCCGGCGTGCGGAGCGCAGACACCGAGCCATGCTCTCCGGGGCGACCGAGTTGGAGCAGCGGCTGACCGACCTGCTGCGGCGCGGCCTCGCCGGTGCGGACCAGTCGGGATACGCCCCCTGGGAGGAAATCGCCGCCCGGATGGTTGACGCGCAGGCACCGGGACTGGCGGATCGGGTGCGTGAGTTGGGCGCCCTGCCGGCCTCGGGCGCCGGCTGGCCGGAGCGGTTGCTGTCCGAGTGCGCCCTGCTGCACCTGCTCAGCCAGGGTCTGCTCGCGCTGGGGAGTCCAGAGGGTCCGGAGGGCGCGGAAGGGCCGGAGGCTTCCGAGGGCGGCCAGTCGAAGCCGTCCAGGGGCGAGGAACCCGGATCGGCGCACGGGCCGGGCGCCGCCGGAGCGACCACCGCCCGCACGCCGCTGCCGGAGCCGTTGGCCTCGACCGTACGCGCCCGGGTCGGGCTCACCATCGACACCGCGAAGCTGCTCGCGGACGGCTCGGCGAAGCAGCGCGACGAATGGCTGGTGCTGGCCCAACGCGACACCGACGAGGGGAAGCTGACCACCCGCCGCATCTGGATGTACGGCCGGCGTACGCGGCGCCCCGCGCTGCTGCTCTCCTTCGGCGCCGCCGGTTCGGCTCCCCAACTCGCGCTGCCGGTCGGCAGCTCGGCGGAGATCGACCTCGCCTTCTACCCCGGAGGCGGTCCGCTGCGGGCGGCACTCGGCAGCCGGCACGGAGACTTCACGGCGGCCGGCGTGCCCGAGGGCGCGGGTGGCACGGTCACGGACGCCCTGGCAGCGTACGCCTCCGCGCTCAGTACGGACCCGTGGCTGGACGGTTGGCCGGTGGTGCTCCGGGACGTGGTGCCGATACCGCTCGACGGCGGCGCATGGCAGTTGGCGGACGCGGACGGCGACGCCGCCCTCACGGTCACGACGAACAGCCGCGCGTCGGGGCTGTGGAAGTTGACCGCGCTGTCCGGGGGCGCGCCGATCAGCGTGTTCGGCGAGTGCGGACACCGCGGATTCGCGCCGTACTCCGCCTGGCACCGGTCGGGGCAGCACCCCGAGGTGGTGCCGCTGTGAGGGGCCGCGGCTCGCCGGCCGCGGGGCCGCGGGCCCATTACCGGTAGCGAGGCGTCGAAGCCACCACGAGAGACGGACGAGGACATGTCGCATCACACCAAGGAAGCCCACAGCACGGACCGCCCCGCCGGGGACCCCACGAACGGCGGGGACGGCACGGACAGCATGAACACCAAGAACGGCACCGACAGCGGCACGCCGTGGCACGAGCTGGTCACCGCCGCCCTGCTGGGAGCGGAGCGACGGGACCCGCCCGGCGGCAGCAGCACCGCGCTGCTGGACGCCGCCGCCGTGCAGACCCTCCGGCACCGTGCCGGAGGGCTCCCGGTCACCGCCGGGCCACGCCCCGAACCAGCTCCGGTCGATCGCCGCCCCGAGCTGCCGACGGCCGCCGCCAGGCGACTCGCGCGGCTGCTCGCACACCGCTCCGGAGGCGGCGGTCACCGCGGCACGACCCCCGACCTCGCCGAGTTGCTGCCACAGTGGCTCGCCGCGGCGAACGGCTTCGGCTTCCAGGCCCCGGCGGCTCAGCTTCCGGCGCTGCTGGACGCCGCCCGCGCCCGTACGGATCTGCGCCCGCTCGCGCTGGAGTTCGCCGGCCCCGGCGGCAGATGGCTGGCCCGACTCAACCCGGAGTGGAAGTTCGCGCTGCGCACCGGCGAGGCCCCGGCACCAGCCGGGGCCGAGCTGGACGCCGTGGATGACGACGCCGTCCGGAAGCTGTGGCAGGAGGGCCTGTTCGCGGAGCGGGTCACACTGCTGACCGCTCTGCGGCGCCGCGACCCGGACGCCGGGCTGGCGTTGCTCGCCGCTGACTGGTCCAAGGAGCGGGCCGAGGACCGGCTGATGTTCCTCGACTCCCTGCGCACCGGGCTGTCCTCGGGTGACGAGTCCTTCCTCGAGGGCGCGTTGCGGGACCGCAGCCGTACGGTACGCGCCACCGCAGCCGAGCTGCTGTCGGCACTGCCCGGTTCGGCGCTGGCTGCCCGGATGGCCGAACGGGCCCGATCCTGTGTGAGTCTGGACACCCTCGGTGAACGGGCTTCCACGCGGCACGACACGCTCACGGACCCGGCCACCACGAGCCCGGACGCCGTCCGGGGCATACGCGGAGAACCGCACGGACCGCTGATCACCGTGGAGGCGCCGCACGAGTGCGACACGGGGATGCAACGGGACGGAGTGACTCCGAAACCACCCTCCGGCCGGGGCGAGCGGGCCTGGTGGCTCGGGCAGTTGGTGGAGTTCGCGCCGCTCGACACCTGGGCGGAGCGGTTCGGAGGCCGTACGCCCGCGCAGATCGCCACCCTGCCGGTGGCGGACGGCTGGCGAGAGGACCTGCACGCCGCCTGGTGCCTGGCCGCCGTACGACAACGCGACGCCGAGTGGGCCCGGGCGCTGGTCGGCGACCCGGAGGCCACGCTGGCGACCGGGCCGGGCGATCCAGCCAAGCTGCTGGCGGTCCTGCCGGCGGAGGAACGAGCCGGCTGGGTGGCGAGATTCATCGAGGCGCACGGCCTCTCCGAGGCGTTCCGTGTCCTCGGAGTGTGCGCGGTGCCGTGGTCCGGACAGCTGAGTCGAGCGGTGCTGGACGCCCTGGAGGCCCGGCGGGCCGCGGGCGGTTACCCGTGGAGCTTCAGTGGGGTCATGGGCCTCGCGGAGCGTTGCCTCGAGCCCGCCGTGGTCACGCGGACAGCAACGTTGGCCGCGCCCGGTCAGGAGCCGGAGACAGGCACCTCCGGCGCGGAGTTGTACTGGTCGGAGGCGTTTCAACGGCTGGACGCGACGCTCCGGTTGCGCACCGAGATGCTGACGGAGCTACGCGCCGGCGACGGCTCGGCGCCGGAGGACGGGAAGCCCGGGGCCAGCAGCGCTCAGGCCGGCACCTGACGGACGTGCGAGCGGACCCAGTCCACGATCTCGTTCGTCGGGACGCCTGGGGTGAAGATCTCGGCGACGCCCAGCGACTTCAGCTCGGGGATGTCGTCCTCGGGGATGATGCCGCCACCGAACACCAGGATGTCCTGGGCGTCCCGTTCGCCGAGAAGTTCCAGCACCTTCTGGAAGAGGGTGTTGTGGGCGCCGGACAGGATGGAGAGGCCGACCGCGTCCGCGTCCTCCTGGATGGCGGTGTCGACGACCTGTTCAGGAGTCTGGTGCAGGCCGGTGTAGATCACTTCCATACCGGCGTCCCGCAGCGCCCGCGCGATGACCTTCACTCCTCGGTCATGACCGTCGAGACCCGGCTTGGCCACCACAACCCGGATCGGACCCGACTCACCCATCACTGCCTCCATCGACGACGGCGCCCTCGGCTCACCAACGGCCCGAGTGAACGAACGTTATCTCCAGCATCCCGCATCAGGCGCGCCCGGGGAGACCAAGCGAGGGGGAAATCACACAGCCGAGCGTCCGGACAAACCTGACGTGACGAGCCGGCCAAGCGGCAGGCGGGATCAGCGCGCGCGGGAAACGTCATCGACGGAGGTGATGGGACTGACCACACAAGAAGCGACGCCGTCCGACGAAATAGAACATCGATCGAACGAAGCGCCGAGCAGACTTCGGCCAGCGGCGAAAGGCGGCTGAATGCCCGGTTATTGAACCTCGGAAACCTCCGGAAGATTGTCGCCGCCACGAAGAGCCGGGTACAGTCGCGCCACTGCTCCACCCTTGCTGTCGAGGCGAAAGTGAAGTTGGTGGTGAACACTCACCCGTCGGGAAGTTCGTTCCCGTCCGACCCCGCTGCCGACTTCGGGCTCGCGTCACACGCCCCGGACCCCCTCGGACAGTCGCCGTACGACACCTACGGCACGGGCGACACGAACGGCTACTACGCCGCCGACTACGCCCAATACCCCGGCGCCGCCTACGACTCCGGCGTGTACGCGGGCATGGACCCGTTCTCCGGCGCGGTGCCGGATGGTCAGGGTGAGACGCATCCTGTCGACCCGTACGCCGACCCGTACGGCGCTGGTTCCTACGGCACGGATCCGTATGGCATGGCCCCGTACGGCACCGATCCGTATGGCACTGACCCGTACGCGACGACGGCCCAAAACCCGTACGGCGGCGACGAGTACGCCGCCAATTCGGCCTACGGCACCGACGGCTACGGCACGACCTGGGACAACTCCGGCTGCGCCACCGGGTATCCGGACGCCACCGATCTCGTCGACCCCCTCGAAGCAGCCATCCCACGGCAGTACGCGCCCGCGGATGCCGGCATCGACCCCTCCGCCCCGGCGGGGAACCCTGGCCACTGGGCACAGGGTGACGCCTGGGGCCAAGGTGAGCCCTGGGGCCAAGGCGAGCATGGGGAACAGTGGCACACCGGCGGATACGCCGCCTCCGACTGGGATACCGGCGCCTACGGCGACACCTCACAGGGACAGGGTTACTGGTACGCCGACGGATACGGGCCGGGGAGCGTCGAAGCCACGACATACGGGCTGCCGCATGGGGTCCCGGACGATCCGTACGGCCAGCACGGCCAGTACGGTGTTCCGTACGGCGCCCTCGAGGAGCAGCAGACGTGGCTCCACCAGGTGCCGGAGCACCTCGGATTCGCTCCGGAACAGGGCCAGTACCCGCAGCCGGAAGGCATGCCTCCGCACTACGTCGCGGACACCGAGTCATACGAGGGCCAGGCATACCCGCCCCACGACGCGGCGGCGTACGAGTCGCACGCTCGGGGGGACCTGTACGAGCCGCACGAACCGTACGAGCCGCACGAACCGTGGGGCGAAAGCGAGACCGAGCCGGAGTCGGCTGAGACCGGCCCGGGCCTCAGGTCCGAGGCTGACCAAGAACCCGGGGCGGCGACTGTGCCCCCCACGGCCGAGTGTCGCAGCCGCCGCCGGTCCCCCAAGCGCCGTTCCGCTTTGATGTCCGTCGCCGCCCCGTCCGTCGCGGTGCTGGGTGTGGCCGGCATCGCCGCCGCTTCCGTTTCCGGCAGCGGCTCACCCGACGAGGGCAACACGGACACCGCCACCGCCCAGGCCTCGGCCCCGGATACCGAGTCGGTCGAACCCTCCCCCGCCAACAACAAGCTGGACACCCAGCTCGCCGGACTCTCCGAGGACGCCGACGACTTCGCCGACCGGGCCAGCCGTACCCAGGAACGCATCGACCTCAAGAAGCGGAAGGCGGCCGAGCGCGAGCGAAAGGCCGCCGAGGCCGCCCGCAAGGAGGCGTTGCGCCCCAAGTTCGTGGCGCCCGTGAGCGATGTCGGACTCAGCGCGCAGTACGGCCAGGCGGGCGTCAACTGGATGTCCCTGCACTCTGGCATCGACTTCCCGGTCAGCTTCGGCACGCCGGTCAAGGCCGCCACGGACGGGACGGTAACCACCAAGTACGACGTGTCGTTCGGCAACATGGTCATCGTGACCGCGGAGGACGGCACCGAGACGTGGTACTGCCACCTCAGCAGCACGAAGATCCGCTCCGGCACCGTCCAGGCCGGCGACGTGATCGCGTACTCCGGGAACTCCGGCAACTCCACCGGGCCGCACCTGCACTTCGAGGTCCATCCCGGCGGCGGTGAGGCGATCGACCCGGTCCCCTGGTTCCGCGCCAAGGGCGTCGAAGTGGGCTGAAGCCGGGGGACTGTCCGGACGCCTCACCGTCAACCTCCGGCGAGAGCCGGCGACCTCACGCTGCACAAGCGGAACGAGCGGACCGAGCGGCACAACAGCCGCCGTTCCGAGGTGGGAGCGGCGGCCGGGCCAAGCGGCTTGGGCGGGCGGCCTACGGTCGGCGCCTACAGGTGCTCGATATCCCCGAGGTCGATGTCGATCCCGAAGGGCACCGTCAGCTTCACGCGGTCGTGGTGGATTCCGGTCAGGGCGTACGCTTCCGTCGTCTCGTCCAGCTCGTAGACGTACACCACCGGGTGGTCGTCCTCCCCCTTCATCTCCACTCGCCAGAAGTGCTCGATACCCGCCTTCGCGTACTTGCGCGGCTTGGTGTCCCGATCCCGCTCCTCCGACTCCGGCGACACCACCTCCACCGCCAACAACACGTCCGATGCCTGATAGCTCGTCTGCCGCCGACCCTCCACCGCCTCAGCCCGCACCACCGACACGTCCGGCTCCGCCACCGACTGCCGGGACAGCCGCACCGCCATCTCCCGTCGCACCCGCAGCGTCTCCGGCAGGGTCTGGCGCAGTGCGTGCTCCAGCAGGTAGAGAACCCGCCCATGAAAATCCCGCTGCGGACTCACGAAAACCAGACTCCCGTCGATCAGCTCAGTGTGCGGCGGGAGGTCGGGCAGATTGAACAGGTCGTCCGCGGTGAAACCATCAGGCGGCGGCACAGGCCATGAGGTGGTTGTCGGCACACGCTCGGCGGTCATCGTTCCTCCCATACACGGGATTCTCAGCCCTACGAACACACTAGCCGCCCCCACCGACAGCACCACCACTCAGACGAGTGAGGAGCCGCTGCGTGGCCCCGACAGAGCAGCCGGGGCCGTACCGCCCGCGCCCCCGCTCACTCCCACTCGATCGTGCCCGGCGGCTTGCTCGTGACGTCCAACGCGACCCGGTTGACCCCGGTGACCTCGTTCGTGATGCGCGTCGAGATACGGGCCAGCACGTCGTACGGCAGCCGCGACCAGTCCGCCGTCATCGCGTCATCGGAGGAGACCGGTCGCAACACGACGGGATGTCCGTACGTACGACCGTCGCCCTGGACGCCGACCGAGCGGACGTCGGCGAGCAGCACGACGGGACACTGCCAGATCTCCCGGTCCAGGCCGGCGGCGGTCAGCTCCTCACGGGCGATCGCGTCGGCCTCGCGCAGCACCTCGAGCCGTTCGCGGTTGACCTCCCCGACGATCCGGATACCGAGTCCCGGCCCCGGGAAGGGCTGCCGCTGCACGATGTCCTCGGGCAGGCCCAACTCCTGCCCGACCATCCGGACCTCGTCCTTGAAGAGCCAGCGCAACGGCTCCACCAGTTCGAACTCGAGGTCCTCGGGGAGCCCGCCGACGTTGTGGTGGGACTTGATGTTCGCCGTGCCGGTGCCGCCGCCCGACTCCACCACGTCCGGGTAGAGCGTGCCCTGTACGAGGAACGCCACGTCCGCGCCGGCCGCGCCCGCCTCGGCGACGAGTTCGGCCTGTGCCCGCTCGAAGACCCGGATGAACTCGCGCCCGATGATCTTCCGCTTGTCCTCGGGGTCGGCGATCCCCTCGAGCGCCCGCAGGAACCGCTCGGAGGCGTCCACCACCCTGAGGCGCACCCCGGTGGCGGCCACGAAGTCCTTCTCGACCTGCTCGGTCTCGCCCTTGCGCATGAGTCCGTGATCGACGTACACGCAGGTCAGCTGCGAACCGACGGCCCGCTGCACGAGCGCCGCGGCCACCGCCGAGTCGACGCCGCCGGAGAGCCCGCAGATGG
Source organism: Streptomyces oceani (assembly GCF_001751245.1). Lineage (GTDB taxonomy): Bacteria > Actinomycetota > Actinomycetes > Streptomycetales > Streptomycetaceae > Streptomyces > Streptomyces oceani. Next base: position 9,248 of record NZ_LJGU01000118.1, on the reverse strand, counting down.
CCCGCTTGTCGCCGACCTGTGCCCGGATGGCCGCGACCTGCTCGTCGACGATGCTGCTGGTGGTCCAGGAGGGGGTGAGGCCGGCCGCGCGGTAGAGGAAGTGCTCGAGCAACTGCTGGCCGTGGGTCGTGTGCAGCACCTCCGGGTGGTACTGCACGCCGTAGAGCCTGCGCTCGTCGTCCTCGAAGGCGGCCACGGGCACCAGGTCGGTGGCGGCGGTGACCATGCAGCCCTCCGGGGCGGCGGAGCAGGCGTCGCCGTGTGACATCCATACCTGCTGCTCGCGCGGGGTGCCCTCGAAGAGGGTCGAGTCCGGCTTGGTGACGGACAGGTCCGTACGGCCGTACTCCCGGGAACCGGTGTTGTCGACGGTGCCGCCGAGCAGCCGGACCATCAGCTGAAAGCCGTAGCACAGCCCCAGCACCGGCACCCCCGCGTCCAGCAGCGCACGGTCCAGCGAGGGCGCGTCGGCGGCGTACACCGAGGAGGGGCCGCCGGAGAGGATGACCGCCTTCGGCTTCCTGGCCAGCATCTCGGACACCGGCATGGTGGACGGCACGATCTCGCTGTAGACCCGCGCCTCCCGGACCCGGCGGGCGATGAGTTGTGCGTACTGCGCGCCGAAGTCGACGACCAGCACGGTCTCGGGCGCTTCCGACGCCGCTGGGCGCGGGGTCTTCGCGTCCGCTGCGGCGAGGTCCGCCGCGGCTGGGTCTGCCAGGGCGGGGTCGGCGACGGCCTCGGACGACATGGTGGGCTCGGATGCCACGGAGCTGCCTTTCGGCGGTGGAGCGGGCGACGGCTGTCCTCCCGGACTGTGCACGGGGTGTTCAGTGGGGGTGGAGCCGCGGTTGATGTGGAGTGCGGCAATTCTAGCGCTGCAGAGGCGGTGTCTCAGCATGCGGCCGGCGCTGGCGGACGGGCTCGGTGCTGGCATACTGGGCGCGTGTTCTCGTACGCGACCTTCTGGTTTACCTATGGCACCGGCCCGTCCGGCTGCCATGGTCGTGCTGCTTGAGCCACTGACAAGCGACTTTCCAGGCGCCCCGGGCCGGTCCAGGCCCGGGGCGTTCGCGTTTCCCGCCCGGGTCGGGACGGAGCCGGGTTCGCCGCGAGGTCGGAGGCGCCGTGCCGGCGCGAACCGAGGAGATGGTGACAACCGTGGAGACGACCGAACGCGACAGCTGTGTCAGCACCGCGCACGCAGGGGCCCTGCGGGACGGCGCCCCGCCCGCAGCTCGTACGCCCCAGCAGACAGCCGCCCGGCCGGACGCGAAACGGCGCGACGAACCGGACGGGCACGCGGCGGACGACACCGGGGCGCGTACGCGCACGGCGGCGGACGCGATCACGGACGAGCGGACCCGCATCGATGAGCTGGACGCGCGGATCATCTCGTTGGTGCGCGAACGCGTCTCGGTTTCCGGGCGTATCCAGCGCGAGCGTGTCTCCTCGGGCGGGCGGCGGGTCAATCTCGCCCGGGAGATGGAGATCCTGAGCCACTACCGGGACGCGCTGGGGCGCCCCGGCACCTCGCTGGCCATGACGCTGTTGGAGTTGAGCCGGGGGCGCTGCTGAGCCGGGGCGCGTGCGAAGAGGCCGTGCCCGAGCGGGCCCGTTCGGGCACAGCTGTCAGCAGCGTGCCGGCCGAATCACCCGTACGGCGCGTGACCGGCCCCCGGGAAACGTCGTTGACCCGGTATCCCCAAGGTCAGCTGGGAGCCCGGCGGCCCAGGGGCGGCACCACCGGAGCGTGAGACATCCGCTTCTCCGGGAGGGGAGCGGCAGTGTCGTGGGACCTCGTTTCGGTGCAGTGACCGGTCAGCAGGGGACAGCGGCCCGGTCACGACCTCTGCGGTGGCAGAGGACCCAGCGGTCGGCCCCGGGGACGCCTGGGCCGGCCGCTCGGCATGCCGTGCGCGCGCCGGCGCGGTTCGGGTCGGGCCTGGTCAAGGCTGGTCAGGGTGGTTCCGTCCCGGCTCGCCGGTCCGGCTTCGGTTCCGGCTCCGGTTCCCGTTCGGGCGCGGCATCCGCGGCCTCCGCGACCTCCACCGAGTCGGCCGCCCGTCTCCGCGGCACCTTCGGCACCGGCAGTACGGGCCCCCGCAGCGCGCCGTAGGCGTGCGCCGGCACCGCCGGGTCCCGCGGCTCCACCACCGGCAGCCGCTCGTACGCCCCGCCCTGCGCGGGTCGGGCGTCCCGCTCGCCCTTGTTGGGCCAGAGCGACATGGCCCGTTCGGCCTGCGCGGTGATGGTCAGCGAGGGGTTCACCCCGAGGTTCGCCGAGATCGCGGAGCCGTCCACGACCGAGATGCCGGGATGTCCGTACAGCCGCTGGTACGGGTCTATCACTCCGCTCTCCGCGTCCTCCCCGATCGGGCAGCCGCCGAGGAAGTGCGCCGTCAGCGGCGTACCCATGACCTCGCCGATGTTGCTGCCCGGGAAACCGTTGATCTCCTCGGCGAGGTGGCTGGCGGCCTCGGCGCCCTCCGGGAGGTACAGCGGGTTCGGCGCGCCGTGTCCCTGCCGGGCGGTGAGCAGCCCTTTCCCCGGGCCGCTGGACTTCCGGTGGGTGGTAAGGGAGTTGTCGAGGGTCTGCATCACCAGGCCGATGATCACGCGCTCGGACCACTTGCGCTGGGACAGCGACCGAAGGAACAGCCGTGGCTGCCGCAGGCAGGTCAGCACGTGCGCCAGCGCGCGCGGCAGACGGGTGCCGTGCCGCACCTGGAGGGTGGTGAGGGCGCCCATGGCGTTGGAGCCCTTCCCGTAACGCACGGGCTCGATATGGGTGTTGTCGTTCGGGTGGATGGACGAGGTGATGGCGACGCCCCGGGTGAAGTCGAGCGTCCGCTCCCGTCCGTACTTCCGTCGGTAGCGCCGCGCGTCGGTCTGCGCCCCGACCAGCGCCTCGGAGTTGGTTCGGGTCAGTTCGCCGAGGCGGGACGAGATGCCGGGCAGTGCGCCGCTGTCCCGCATCCGGTGCAGCAGCGTCTGGGTGCCGTAGGTGCCGGCCGCCACCACGACCCTGCGGGCCCGCAGCACACGCGCGGCACGCGGCGGTTCCTCGGGGGCGCCGGTCCCGCGCCGGCGGCTGCCACGACCGCGGCGGCTGCGGGTCGGCACCACGCCGACCAGAT
>NZ_LJGU01000118.1:0-5671 GCF_001751245.1 Streptomyces oceani | reverse complement strand
CCCGCGCCGGCGGCTGCCACGACCGCGGCGGCTGCGGGTCGGCACCACGCCGACCAGATACCCGCCGCCCTCGGCCTCCGCGCCGGCGGCCTCCTCCGTGGCCCGGCCCGTACCCCCGTACTCCCGGACGTCGACGACGGTCGTCATCGGCAGAATCCTGGCACCCGCCTGCTCGGCGAGGTAGAGGTAGTTCTCGGTGAGCGTGTTCTTGGCGCCGTGCCGGCAACCGGTCATGCACTCGCCACACTCCGTGCACGCGCGCCGGGAAGGCCCCGCGCCGCCGAAGTACGGGTCCGGCACCTCAGCCCCGGACGCCTGCCGCGGGGTGGCACGCTGTGTCTCGGTACGCCGCGGGTCACCGTCCCGGTCGCCGCCGCCGTCTCGGTCGCTGTCCTCGGGAGGGCACCGTGCGTCCCGCCCGTCCCCGAAGTAGACTCCGACCTGCGCCAGATGGAAGGTGTCGCCCGCCCCCATCCGCTCGGCGGCCGCCTTGAGGTGCACGTCGGACGGCGTCATCGTGGGGTTGGGCCGCACGCCGAGCATCCGGCGCGCCTGGTCGTAGTGGGTTCCCAACTCGTCCTGCCAGTCGGTGATGTGACCCCACTGGCGGTCCTGGAAGAAGGCCGGTGGCGGGACGTAGAGCGTGTTGGCGTAGTTCAGCGAGCCACCGCCCACCCCAGCTCCTGCCAGGATCATGACATTGTTCAGCAGATGAATCCGCTGGATGCCGTACAACCCCAGCGAGGGCGCCCACAGGTAGTTCCGCAAATCCCAGGAGTTCTTCGGCAGGTCTTCCCGGGCGAAGCGGCGGCCGGCCTCCAGGACGCAGACCGAGTAGCCCTTCTCGGTGAGCCTGAGCGCGGCCACCGAGCCTCCGAATCCGGAGCCGATGACAATGACGTCGTAGTCGTGGTCGTGGTCGGACACGGGAACTCCTTGACGGGGGCGATGAGGGTGACGACTCCGGGTCGGCTCGGCGCGCGCGCCGAGCGTCCGGACCCGCCCGACCGGACGGCTGCTCGGTCAGCGGAAGCGCAGGGCCTTGAGCGCCCTCAGCGAACGCGTCATGAACTCCGCGTACGCCTCGTCGCTCATCCCGAGGGACGGCGCCATCGGCAGCACCCGCTGATGCGCCACGGTCTGCGCCTCGGTGTACTTGAGAATCCCCTCCGAACCATGCCGTCGACCCAGCCCGGAGTCGCCCATGCCGCCCATCGGCGACTGGACGCTGCCGTACGCCGCGGCGTAGCCCTCGTTGACGTTCACCGTGCCGGCGCGCAGCCGCGCCGCGACCCGCCGAGCGTTCCGGCCGTCGCGGCCCCAGACGCTGGCGTTGAGGCCGTACGGTGTCGCGTTGGCCAGCTCCACGGCCTCGTCCTCGGTGGCGTACCGGTAGATCGAGACGACCGGCCCGAAGGTCTCCTCGGCGCACACCGCCATCCCGGGTCGGACCCCGTCGAGGATCGTCGGCTCGTAGAACAGCGGCCCGACGTCCGGCCGCGCGCGGCCCCCGGCGAGCACGGTCGCACCCTGCTCCACCGCGTCCGCCACGTGCCCCGCCACCTGATCGAGTTGGCGCTGGGACACCAGGGAACCCATGTCCGCCCCGTACGCCAGTGAACCGCCGAGCCGCATCGCCTTCGTCGCCGCGACGAAACGGGCCAGGAAGTCCTCGGCGACCGACTCGTGGACGTACAGCCGCTCGACCGATACGCACAGCTGACCCGCGGAGGAGTACGCCGCGCGCAGCGCCCCCTGCGCCGCCTTGCCCAGGTCGGCGTCCGGCAGCACGAGCATGGCGTTCTTCCCGCCCAACTCCAGCGAGCTGCCCACCAGCCGGGCGGCGGCTTGCTGGGCGACCTCCCGACCCGTACGGGTGGAACCGGTGAACGAGACGTAGTCGGCCCGGGCCACCAGCTCCGGTCCGACAACCGGCCCGTCACCCAGCACGACCTGCCAGACCTCGGCGGGCAGTCCGGCCTCCACGAGCAGTTCCCGCGCCCACAGGGCGGTGAGCGCGGTCTCCGTGTCCGGCTTCATGACCAGGGCATTGCCGGCGAGCAGCGCGGGCAGGGCGTCGCCGACGGAGAGTTCCAGGGGGTAGTTCCAGGGCGCGATCTGGCCCACCACACCGCGCGGTTGGCGCAGTTCGGTGACCCTGGTGAGGGCCGGGATCGCGCCGGTGTGCCGCTTGGGACGGAGATAGTCGGACGCCTTGCGACCGTAGTGGCGGGCCGCCACGGCGACGGCCAGCACCTCCTCGAAGGCGTGCAGCCGGGTCTTGCCGGTCTCCAACTGGATCAGGTCGAGTGCCTCCGCCTGCCGGCGCAGCACGAGGTCGTGGAAGCGCAGCAGGACGGCGGCCCGCTGCCGTACGGGCCGGTCCGCCCAGGCGGGCTGTGCGGCGCGGGCGCGGTCGAACGCCGTGTCGACGTCCTCCTGGACGGACTCCGGCGTGGCCTGCGGCAGTTCGGCCAGGGTTTCCCCGGTGAGGGGTGCGGTGCTGGTGGTACGGCCGCCGCCGATCACCTGGCTGGTGAGCCGGGCGACCAACTCGGGCGTCACGACGTCGGCGCGGCTCCGGCCGGAGCCCGGAGCGGATGCCACGGGGTTGCGGGCCGAGGCGGAGTCGGCTGCCTCAGTGCTGGCGGAGCTGCTGCCGCTGACGGTGCTGGCAGTGCCGCCGGTGCCGCCGGTGCTGGTACCGTCGCCGGCGCCTTGGCCGGTGGGGTCGCCGGGGCCCCGTCGCCCGTCCGGGAGCGGCTGGTCCACGAGTCGGGTGTCCTGAGGGTCCTGCGAGTCCGTCATGACTTGAGAGTAAGCCTGCGGGTGGCATGACGCATACCCATCGGTAACCAGTCTTCACAGGCCACGCACAATCCCGCCAGCGGACACTGGCGGGATTGGTGTGCGTCAGCCGGGCGTCTCGCCGCTCGCCCTCAGAGTTCGTTGATCCTCAGACTGTCCACGACGTCCTGGAACATCTCCTCGCCGGTCTTCGCGTGCTCGTCCGCTTTGGGCATGTCCACATAGACGCGATAGCGGACGTTGTCCTCGCTCAGGACCGTCATCTCCTGCCGAAGCCTGGGGAGTTCCTCGGTGGAGTCGTCGTAGTCGTCCGGCGGCAGGTAGGTGGTGACGATCTCGGCGCCGTCGGCGCCCTGGTGCGTGGACTCGTTCACCCTCGGCTCGGCCTCCTCCATGGTGTCGTCACCGATGTCGACCTGAGCACCGTCCTCGTAGAACTCCTTACGGCTGTTCGCGTCCTCCAGCGCGGAGTCGTCGATACCGCCTTCCCGAGACACGTAGATCTTGAACACGCCACCCGGGTCGTCGAAGGTCACCCTGTTCTCGCCGACACTGCGCTGGTAGTCGCTGGGCACCGCGAAACTCGCGCCGACCCGCTTGCTCTCGTCCCGCTTCTCCCAACCGGACGGCAGCTCGTCCCCCCGGATCTTGTCCATCAGGCCCGTTTCCAGCACCACCGCCGGGATCAGTCCCGCGAGCAGCACCGCGACGATGCCTATCTGCACCTTGCGGCTGTACCGCACCTTGCGGGCCCCGGTCAGCACGGTGTTCTCGAAGCGGTTCTCGCCACCGACCGGCCCCCCGGTGACCGCCGGCTGGGTCGGCCGGTGCACCTCCTGCAGGACGCGCCGTACTTCCGCGGCGGCCGGACGCTCGCTCGGCTTCTTCCGCAGCAGCTGCATGATCAGCATGCCCAGTGCCCCGGGCGCGCGGGCGGGCCGCTGCGGCTCGGCGGAGAGTACGGCCTGGAGGGTGGCGGGCGAGTTGTTGCGCCGGAACGGCGAGACGCCCTCGATGGCGGCGTACAACACCACGCCCAGCGACCACAGGTCCGACTCCGGGCCCGGCCGCTGGCCCAGCACCCGTTCCGGCGCGATGTACTCCGGCGAGCCGATGAACGCGCCGGTCTCCGTCAGCCCCTGCTCACCCTCCACCTGCGCGATGCCGAAGTCGGTGAGCACCACCCGGTCGTACCGTCCCAGCAGGACGTTGTCCGGCTTCACGTCCCGGTGCAGCACCCCCCGCTCGTGCGCCGCGTCCAGGGCACCGAGCACGGCGAGGCCGATCCGCGCCACCTCCCGCTCGTCCAGGGTGCCCTCGGCGAGTTGACCCGCCAGCGAGGAGCCCTGCACCAGCTCCATCACGATCCACGGCTGTTCGCCCTCGACGACCACGTCGTGCACGGTGACCACCGAGGGATGGTCGATACGCGCGGCGGTACGGACCTCGCGGCGCATCCGCTGGTACATCGTCTGGCGTTCCGGCTCGGAGAGCTGGGCCGGCACCCGCGGCTCCTTGACCGCGACCTCACGCTCCACCACCTGGTCGTGCGCCCGCCACACCGTGCCCATTCCGCCCTGGCCCAGGCGCGCGACGAGTTGGTACCGGCCGCCGACCAGGCGTCCAGCCTCCGGGTCCTGCTGGCCGCCGGTGGCCAACTGGGTGGGGGCGTACGAGGCTGCCGCGGGACCGCCTGCCGGACCAGCCGCCGGACCAGGCACGGGACCGCCTGACCGTTCCGGGCCCTCTCCCCTCCCGGCCGGGGGCGGAATCGCTCCGTGCCCCGGGCTGGAGCCCTGCGCGTGCCCCGAGCCCTGCGCCTGCCCGGGTCTCTGCCCCTGCCCCTGCCCCTGCCCCTGCCAGGAGGACTGCGCTGCCGGGTTGTTGGCGGCATGGCTCGGTTGCGGCGGCAGCAGGTCGTAACTCGTCGGCTCGTTCGCCGCGTCCCCGTCGTTCGTCATGACCTCATCACATCACTACTGTGTCGCGCACAGTGATCATCAGCGGAAAGTGTTCCCTGGCGGGACGCCCTGTCATCTGGTGACCGGTCGCGGGTGCCGACCAACGCGTCACCCGCGTCCCTCAGGACAGCGGCTGATAGGTATCGACCGCCCCTTCGAAGTACCGATCGACCGCCTTCTCCTCGTCCTCCGGGCCGATGACGAGCACGAGGTGATATCGGTCATCGACAATCATCGCGCGGTTGCGCACGTACACCTTCCGGCCGCTCTCGTCCTCCCAGGTGTACGTGCCCTCGGCCATCGCGGTGTCTCCCACGTCAATACGCCGCAGACTACTCGCCGAGGACCAGCCCGAGGAACGGTAGGGCTCGAGTTCCCGCTCCTTGTCGCTCTGGTACGCCAGCGGATCCTTGCCGTACTTCGCCGTCGAGTCCCGCCCGTTGACCACGATCATCTCGAAGTTGCCCCGGTCGAAGCGCACCTGCTCGCTGCTGGGCACCGTGCGCCGGTCCCAGCCCTCCGGCAACGCGATCCGGAAGCCGGCGGCGTCCTCGTGCATCGCGAAACCCTCCGGGAGCTGGCCGGACCCCGGGCCCTCGGAGGGCTGCTTCCCGGAGTCGGTGTCGGCGCCACCCGAGTCCCCGTCACCCGTGTCCTCGTCCTTGTCCCCGCCCCGGCCCTGTGGGCCGTCCGGGTCCCCGCCGGAGTCCCCGCCGCGCTCGGAGGATTCGCCCAGGGACCCACGCTGTTGCCCGCCCCCGCTGTCCGCCTCCGGCATGAACCACATGGCGTACAACACCACCAGGGTCAACGCCAGTAGTACCAGGCCCACCAGCGTCCGCCCCAGGCTGCGCGGGCCCCCACCGCGCGCCCCCGGCCGGCGGGAGGCGGCCGAGCGCCGC
>NZ_LJGU01000117.1 GCF_001751245.1 Streptomyces oceani | reverse complement strand
GTCCGGGCGGCACGGGGCCGCGCGCTGGCTCGCCGCACACCGCGCCGCCGCACACCGCGCCGCCGCCCGCCTCCGGGGACGGACGGCTGCGTGCGCTGGACGGACTGCGGCTGCTCGCGGCGCTGCTGGTGGCGGGCTACCACCTGGGCGGACGCAACGGCGAGGTCTCGACGGCCTGGGGCAGTTCCCCGGCGGTGCAGTTCCCGTCGCTGTCCCAGCTGTTGGTGTACGGCTCGCTGGGCGTCCAGGTGTTCTTCGTGATCAGTGGCTTCGTGATCTGCATGAGCGGCTGGGGTCGGGGCCCGCGAGCCTTCGTGGCCTCCCGGTTCGCCCGTCTGATGCCCGCGTACTGGGCCGCGGTGCTGCTGACGACCGTGGTCTTCGCGCTGCCCTGGGTGGTGTTCGACGCCGTACCGCCCAACGACCTGCTGGTGAACCTGACCATGCTGCAGGAGCCGGCGGGCGCTGACCGGGTGCTGGGGGTCTGCTGGACACTGTGGGTGGAGCTGCGGTTCTACCTGCTGTTCACGCTGTTCGTGGTCATCCCCGGTGCCACGCGGCGTCGGGTCGTGGTCTTCTGCGCCGGCTGGACCCTCGTGGCCGTGCTCGCCAGGGCGGCGGACTGGGAGCCGCTGACCCTGCTCGCGCTGCCGGACCACGCGCCGTTCTTCATCGGCGGCATGGGGTTGTACCTCCTTCACCGGTACGGCCGCCGGGACGCCACCGCCTGGGCCATCGTGCTGACCGGCTGGCTGCTCGGGCAGCACTTCGTGGTGGCAAACCTGTGGCGGCCACCCGACGAGCCGGGGTTCGCGTACCGGCACGCCACCGTGATCATCGCGGTGGTCACCCTGGGCTTCCTGCTGGTGGCCGCCGTCGCGCTGGGGCACCTGCGCTGGGCGAACTGGCGCTGGCTGACCACGGCGGGCGCGCTGACCTACCCCTTCTACCTGGTGCACGAGCATCTGGGGTGGGTCGCCGTACGCTTCCTGTACCGCTGGCTCGGACTGCCGTCCTGGCTCGTGCTGCCACTGACCGTCGGCGGCCTGCTGGTTCTCGCCCACCTGCTGCACCGGTTGGTGGAGCGGCCCCTGGGACCCCGGCTGAAGCGGGCGCTGACGACGCCCCCGCGGGGATGAGCCAGGCGGAGCCCTCCGCCCGGCGCGGGGCGTGCCGGCTCTTCGCGACGACCGCGTACGGACGGACCGCGTACGGCATCACGACTACGCCACCGCGCGTACGCCGCCCGCGCGCGGCCCACGGACCCGCCCGCCGGTCAGCCGGTGGCCTGGCCCGACCCGTTGTCCGCCCCGGCGGCCCGCTCCAACGCGGTGACCGCCTTCCGGACGATGCTCTCCGGGTCCTCCGCCACGGACAGCACGACGCCGGCCTCGTCCGCCTGCAACGGCTGCAGGTCGGCGTACTGCGAGTCCAGGAGCGTACGCGGCATGAAGTGACCCTGCCGGCCACCGAGCCGCTCGGTGATCAGCTCGGGCGGCCCGTCCAGGTGCAGGAAGAAGACGCCGGGGCCGGCGCCCCGCAGCCGGTCCCGGTAGGCCCGCTTGAGCGCCGAACAGCTCACCACTCCCCGCACGCCGCGCACGCCGTACGGGCTCGAGGTCGCGGCCCCGGCGTGCTCGACGCGCTCTCGTGCCCAGGCGGCTATGGCATCCAGCCACGGCTCCCGGTCAGCGTCGTCGAGCGGGGTGCCGGCGGACATCTTCGCGATGTTGGCCGGCGGGTGGAAGCTGTCGGCCTCGGCGTAGGCCACCGCCAGCTCGTCGGCGAGCAGCCGACCGACCGTGGTCTTGCCAGTGCCGGACACCCCCATCACGACCACCACCTGCGGCGGAGTCATCCGCGCCTCCCTGTCTGGACGGTCCACGGCCCGTCTCGTTAAGTACGATGTAATTCATCGTAGGAGATGGAAAAGTCATACATAATTCGGGCTCCCGGCCGTACCAGCACCGTAGGCTGAGCGTATGAACACACAGCGGCAGGGACTGCACGCCCGAGTGCTCGCCTCGCTGGGACCCGCCATAACGGGGGGCGACTACCCGCCGGGAAGCGTGTTGCGCACGGACGAACTCGAGGCGCGCTACGAGGTGTCGCGGACCGTGATGCGCGAGGCGATACGCGTCCTGGAGTCCATGCACCTGGTGGAGTCCCGGCGCCGGGTGGGGGTGACCGTGCGGCCGACCGAGGAGTGGAACGTCTTCGACCCGCAGGTGATCACCTGGCGGCTGCAGGGCGCCGGCCGGCCCCGCCAGCTGCGTTCGCTCACCATGCTGCGTTCCGCCGTCGAGCCGGTAGCCGCGCGGCTCGCCGCCGAGCACGCCACCCCCGAGCAGTGCGCCAAGCTGACCGAGCACGCGCTGGGCATGGTCGCCACCTCGCAGGGGCAGCAGCTCGAGGGCTACCTGGTGCATGACGTCGCCTTTCACAACGTGGTGTTGACTGCCTCCGGAAACGAGATGTTCGCCCGGCTCGGCGACGTGGTCGCCGCGGTCCTCACCGGGCGCACCGAGCACCAGGTGATGTTCAGCGACCCCGACCCGGCGGCGGTCACCCTGCATGTGGGGGTCGCGGAGGCCGTACGGGAGGGGAACGCGCCGCGGGCCGAGGAGCTGACCCGGGAGATCACCGTCGGCGCGATGGCCGAGCTGGACATCCTGGCACCCTGAGCGCCGCTGGCAGGACCCCAACCCCGGCGAGCCCCCAGTCCCGTCCCCCCAGTCCCGAGTCGCGCCGGCGCCGCTGTCCGGGGGCGGGGGGGACAGCGGCGCCGGCTGAGCGGCCCCACTCAGGGGGGTCCGGGAGCCCGGCGGGAAACAGCCGGGCGGGCGCTCAGAACACCGCCCAGAGTCCGAGCGCGATGAGGAAGGCCGAGACTCCCAGCGTCGTCTCCATCACCGTCCAGGTCTTGAGCGTGGTCTTCTCGTCCATCCCGAAGAACCGGCTGACCAGCCAGAATCCCGAGTCGTTCACGTGCGAGAGCACGGTCGCGCCCGCGGCGATCGCCACCACGAGCAGCGTGATCTGGAAGTCCCCGAGCTGTGCCTGCGAGACCGAGCCGGCGATCAGCCCTCCGGTGGTGGTGATGGCGACCGTGGCCGATCCCTGCGCCACCCGCAGCAGGGTGGCGATGATGAACGCCTGCAGGATCAGCGAGATGCCGAGGTCCGAGAGCGAGGAGCTGAGCGCGCTGCCGATGCCGCTCAACTCGAGCACCCCACCGAACATCCCACCGGCCCCGGTGATCAGGATGATGGCGCAGATCGGGCCGAGCGCCTCGTCGACGATCGTACGTACCCGGTCCATCGAGGTGCGGGGCTTGCCGAGCACCAGCACCGCTGCCAGCACGGTGATCATCAGGGCGACCGGGGTGTTGCCCAGCAGTCCCAGGAAGGCCGCCCAGCCCTGGTCCGCGTCCAGCGTGCCGGCGGTGCCCAGGGTGTCCAGCACCGTGTCGCAGGAGATCAACACCAGCGGGATCAGCAGGAGTCCGAGCACGGTGAGGAACCGGGGCGGCCGGTGGCCGAGGTCCGCGACGGCGGATCCCGCGCCCGACTGCTTCCGCTCGCCCGCCGGGCCCGAGGCTCCCTTGCCGCCGGCCTCGCCGCTGCCGCTGCCCTTGCCGCCGCTCTCGCCGCTGCCCTTGCCCTCGGCGTCCCGCTGCTCCGCCGTACGACCGCGTTCGTCGCGCACGGTCCCGAAGACCACGTTCTCCACCGGTACGTGGACCCGGGCCCCCAGGAAGCGGGAGACCAGGTAGACCCCGAAGTACCAGGAGAGCAGCACGATGGGGATGCCGGCCAGGAGCGTGATCCCGATGTCGCCGCCGAGTTGGTCCGCGGCGGCGACAGGCCCGGGGTGCGGCGGCACGATGGCGTGCATGGCGGCGAACGCGCCGGCGGCGGGGAGCGCGTAGTAGAGGAGTGATCCGCCGAAGCGCCGGGCGACGGTGAGGATGATCGGCAGGAACACCACGAGGCCGGCGTCGAAGAAGATCGGGAAGCCGAAGAGCAGCGCCGCCACCCCGAGGGCCAGTGGAGCGCGTTGCTCGCCGAACCGGGTGATGAGGGTGTCGGCGAGCACCTGTGCCCCGCCGGTCACCTCCAACAGCCGGCCGAGCATCACGCCGAAGGCCACCAGCAGAGCCACCGAGCCGAGCGTGTCGGCGAAGCCGTACATCAGGGCGTCCGGGATGTCGGCGAGCGGGAAGCCGACGGCGATCGCGGTCACCACGCTGACCAGGACCAGCGACACGAAGGCGTGCAGCTTCACCTTCATGATCAGGAACAACAGGAGGGCGACTGCGCCCGCGGCGATCAACAACAGCGTGGTCGTGCCGTAGACCGGATCGATTGCTTCCATGTCAACTCCATACCGAGGAACGCACCGGAAGCTACGGTATTCGTCATACCTATTCAAGGGGTGCGAGCCAAAAGTCATATGATTGATCACGCATGATGCCCACGGGGCGTCGGCCCGGCCGTCGCTCCACCGCTCCGCTCAGCCCCCCGAGCCACCCCAACCCGCCGGCCAGTGCGTGTCCCAGCGCTGGTCCGCCTCCAACTGGGCGGCCAGCGACACCAGCAGCGGTTCACTGTTCGCCGGCCCCAGGAGCTGCGCGCCGAGCGGCAGCCCGTCGTCGGTGAAGCCGGCCGGCACGTTGACTCCCGGCCAGCCCAGCACGTTCCACGGCCAGGCGTACGGACAGTGCGCGATCATCGTGCGGTCGGTCTGCCAGCCGGACAGTGCCGCCAACGCCCCGATCCGCGGGGGCGGCGTGGCCGTCGTCGGTGTGAGCAGCACGTCGAAGCGCCGGAACAACGCGCCCACCCGGCGCCGCAACGGGCCCTCCGCCGCCCGCGCCACCCGCAGCACCGGACCACCGAGCAGCCGTCCCATCCGTGCGGTCGAGCGGGTACGCGGGTCCAGCAGCGCCTGGTCCGGCGCGCGGTCAGTCCAGCCCCGTACGCCCACGGACGCGCGGGGCACGAAGGTCAGGCCGATCGGCCCGTAGCGGGGATCGGCCGCCACGACCTCGTGTCCGAGCGCCGCGAGCCGTTCGGCGAGCGCCGTGACCCTGGCCCGTACCACCGGGTGCAGCGGCTTGGCGGTGGCGGTGAACGCGGTACGGAAGGACAGCGC
>NZ_LJGU01000116.1:147731-148388 GCF_001751245.1 Streptomyces oceani | reverse complement strand
TCGGCTCGTCGGCCTCCGGCGCGACCTGGATCTCGGACCGGACCTCGGGCTCGGCCTCGGATGGGACCTCGGGCTCGCTGAACTGCTCCAGCAGCACATGCGCGTTGGTGCCGCTGAAGCCGAAGGAGGAGACGGCGGCCCGGCGCGGACGCCCCTGCTCCGGCTCCGGCCAGCTCTCGTGCCCGGTCAGCAGGCGTACGCCGCCCGCCGACCAGTCGACGTGTCCGGAGGGCCGCTCGGCGTGCAGCGTACGGGGCAGTTCGCCGTGCCGCAGCGCGAGCACCATCTTGATCAGCCCGGCGACGCCGGCGGCGGCCTGGGTGTGCCCGATGTTCGACTTCACCGAGCCCAGCCACAAAGGCGCTTCCGGGTCCCGGTCCCGGCCGTAGGTGGCCAGCAGCGCCTGCGCCTCGATCGGGTCACCCAGCGTCGTACCGGTACCGTGCGCCTCCACCGCGTCCACCTCGCCGGCGGTCAGCCCGGCGTCCGCGAGCGCGGCGCGGATCACCCGCTGCTGGGACGGACCGTTGGGCGCGGTCAGCCCGTTGGAGGCGCCGTCCTGGTTGACCGCCGAGCCGCGTACGACCGCCAGCACCGGATGGCCGTTCGCCCGCGCGTCGGACAGCCGCTCCACCAGCAGCATGCCGGCGCCCTCGC
>NZ_LJGU01000116.1:142661-143913 GCF_001751245.1 Streptomyces oceani | reverse complement strand
CCGCGCGGCCCACCAGCAACGAAGCGACCTCCGCCTCCGACGCCTCGATCGCCACCATCGCACCGTCACGCGGCAACGCCTGCATCAACCGCCCCCGCGCCGCCACCACCACACACGCATCCTCCAACGACCACACACCCGCCACATACGCCGCCGCCAACTCACCAATCGAATGCCCCAACAACACATCCGGCCGCACACCCCACGACTCCACCAACCGGAACAACGCCACCTCGAACGCGAACAACGCCGGCTGCGTCACCCCCGTCTCACCCAGACCGTCCCCAGCCTCGGCATCCTCCCCGAACACCACATCCCGCAACGGACGGTCCAACTCCCCATCCAACCGCGCGCACACCTCATCAAAGGCATCCGCGAACACCGGGAACGCGGCATACAACTCCCGCCCCATCCCCCACCGCTGCGCACCCTGACCCGCGAACACAAAACCAACCCGCCCACCCCGACGCGCCACACCCCGCACCACGTTCGCCGCCGACTCACCCGCCGCCACCGCCGCCAGCCCCGCACCCAACTCAGCACGGTCCGCACCCCAGACGACCGCGCGTTCCGCGAAGGTCGTGCGGGTCGTGACGAGCGCGCGCGCCACGTCCTGGGACCCGGCCTCCGGCCGCGCCTGGACGTACGCGAGCAGCCGCTCAGCCTGGGCCGCCAGCGCCTCCGGCGTGCGCGCGGACAACGCCCAGGGCAGGTACGGCAGCGGGCACGCCGGCCGGTCACCCGCGCTGTCCGCCTCCGTCTCCGCCTCAGCAGCGGTCGCAGGTGCCTGCTCGATGATGGCGTGCGCGTTCGTCCCGCTGACGCCGAACGCCGAGACGGCCGCCCTGCGCGGTCGGGCCGTCGGCTCGCTCTGCTCGTCCGAGCCGGCCGCCTGGTCCGTGTCGCCGTCCACGTCGGTGCCGCCCGTGCTGGTACGAGGCCACTCGCACGCCTCGGTCAGCAGCCGCACCTCGCCCTCGGTCCAGTCGACCGCCGACGCGGGCTGATCGACGTGCAACGTGCGCGGCAACAGGCCGTGCCGGATGGCCTGCACCATCTTGATGACCCCGCCGACTCCGGCGGCGGCCTGGGTGTGCCCGATGTTGGACTTCAACGAGCCGAGCCACAAAGGCCGGTCCGCGTCCCGCCCCTTGCCGTACGTCCCCAACAGCGCCTGCGCCTCGATCGGGTCACCCAGCGTCGTACCGGTACCGTGCGCCTCCACCGCGTCGACGTCGCCGGGCTGGAGCCC
>NZ_LJGU01000116.1:0-142484 GCF_001751245.1 Streptomyces oceani | reverse complement strand
GCCAGCAGCGCCTGCGCCTCGATCGGGTCACCCAGCGTCGTACCGGTACCGTGCGCCTCCACCGCGTCGACGTCGCCGGGCTGGAGCCCGCCCTGCGCCAACGCCGCCCGGATCACCCGCTGCTGGGACGGACCGTTGGGCGCGGTCAGCCCGCTGCTGGCGCCGTCCTGGTTGACCGCCGAGCCACGCAGCACCGCCAGCACCTCGTGCCCGTTGCGCCGGGCGTCCGACAGCCGCTCCAGCAGCAGCACGCCGACCCCCTCGCCCCAGCCCGTACCGTCGGCCGCATCCGCGAAGGACTTGCAGCGGCCGTCGGCGGCCAGCCCGCGCTGCCGGCTGAACTCCAGCAGCGTCACGGGCGTGGACATCACCGCGACACCGCCCGCCAGCGCCAGGTCGCACTCGCCACCGCGCAACGCCTGCGCCGCCAGGTGCAGCGCCACCAGCGAGGAGGAACACGCGGTGTCGACCGTGACGGCCGGACCCTCCAGCCCGAAGGTGTACGAGATGCGCCCGGTCGCGATGCTGGCCGCGCTGCCGTTCCCGATGTAGCCGTCCAGGCCCTCGGGCGGCTCGGGGAAGCGGGAGCCGTAGTCGTTGTACATCACGCCCATGAAGGCGCCGGTGTTGCTGCCCTTGAGGTCCGCCGGGCGCATGCCGGCCCGCTCGAAGACCTCCCAGGAGGTCTCCAGCAGCAGCCGCTGCTGCGGGTCGGTGGCCAGCGCCTCACGCGGGGACATGCCGAAGAAGTCCGCGTCGAAGTCCGCGGCGTCGTACAGGAAGCCGCCTTCCCGGGTGTAGCAGGTACCGGGCTGGTCGGGGTCCGGGTCGTAGAGGTTCTCGACGTCCCAGCCGCGGTCCTCCGGGAAGCGGGCGACGCCGTCCGTACCGGACTCCACGAGCCGCCACAGGTCCTCCGGCGAACTCACCCCGCCGGGATAGCGGCAGCTCATGGCGACGATGGCGAGGGGCTCCGAGGCCTTCGACTCCAGCTCACGGAGCCGGCTGCGAGTGTGGTGCAGATCCGTGGTCACCCGCTTCAGGTAGTCACGGAGCTTGTCCTCGCTCACTTGTCCTCGCTCACTGTCCTCGCTCGACGGGCGCGTCCCCTGACCGGCGGCCGGCACGGCGGGCCGGCAGCCTCCGACTCCGGAGCGGCGCGGCACGCGGCTCGGCACGGCTCGGGAGAGTATTCGGACACACCGATATCAGCTGCCGATTATGCGCGGGCGCGGGCGCTCCTCCCGAGGGCTCCCGGGTTGCTCTAAGAGAACCCCTAACGTCTGCCGGGCGGGCCACGGGCCGACTCGGCTGGTACGCGGTGCGTACGCGCGCCCGTACGAGTCGGGTGTGCGCACCGCGTGCGTAGCGCCGGCCGCCCGCCGCCGCGAATTGACCGGAATCCCTAGACTTCTCGGGCACGACTGGCTCCGTCCAGCGCCCTGTGCTCGGCTGACTCCGTGCCGGGTCAGTCGATCAAGGGAGGCAGAGCTCGTGGCAGAGCAGCACGACAGACCAGCCACGCCCGAAGCAGCGAGGCAGCTGGGGACGAGCGGAGCGGAGCGTACGCCCCCATCGATGCCCGGCCCGGAGGTCGCCAAACCACCGACGGTGGACCCGGACGGCGGGGCCACGCTGCTCGGCTGGCAGCGGCGGATGCGCCAGGAGGCGCCGGTGTGGCACGCGCCGAACGGCCATGTGCACCTCTTCCGGCACGAGGACGTCACCAGCGTCCTGACCGATCCGGGCACCTTCTCCTCCGACCTGCTCAGCGCGGAGACCAAGGGAGAACGTAAGCCGCCCCCGGGACAGTTGCTGCTGCTGGACCCGCCGGACCACGGCAAGCTGCGCCGGCTGGTCAGCAAGGCGTTCACCAACCGGATGATCGCGCAGCTGGAGCCGCAGATCACCGAACTCAGCGCCGAGCTGCTGGACCGGGTCGGCCCCGACGCGCGACCGGAGCCGGGCTTCGACACCCGCTTCGAGATGAACGACACGATCGCCAACCCGCTGCCGGTCACGGTCATCTCGCTGATGCTCGGCGTGCCCGTCGAGGACCGCGACCAGTTCCAGCGGTGGGCGAACAACCTGCTCGCCGTGGACCCGGAGGACCCGGAGAGCCGGGCCGGGCTGGCCAGCACCACCGAGGCGCTGCACAACTACCTGCAGGGCTTCGTCGACGCCCGTCGCGCCGCACCACAGGACGACCTGATCAGCCGGCTGGTCACCGCCGAGGTGGACGACGAGCGGCTCACCGACGACGCGGTGATCAAGTTCTCCGGGCTGCTGCTGCTCGCCGGCCACATCACCACGTCCATCCTGCTCGGCAACCTGCTGCTGAACCTGGACGAGCACCCGGAACTGTGGAAGCAGTTGCGGGAGGACCGCGAGCTGGTCCCGGCCTGCGTCGAGGAGACCCTGCGGCTGCGCTCGCCGTTCACCAAGGTCGACCGGGTGGCGCTGCGGGACACGGAGATCGGGGGCGTGGCGGTCGCGAAGGACACCTACATCCACCTGTGGCTGCTGTCCGCGAACCGGGACGCCGAGGTGTTCGACGACCCCGACACGTACGACGTCCACAGACCGAACACCAAGCAGTTGGCCTTCGGGCACGGCATCCACTACTGCATCGGGGCGCCGATCGCACGGCTGGAGGCCCGGATCGTACTGAACCAACTGCTGGACCGGTACGCCGAGCTGCGGGTGGATCGGAGCGAGCCGCTGTCGTACCACGCGAGCAACATCTTCGGCGCCCGGCGGCTGCCGCTCCTCGCACAGCGGGCGTGACACGGCGCGGCCTCCCGACCCGGCCTCTCCCGGCCCGACACCCGCAGCACGGCGATACGCAGCACGCGGCGGCGCGGCCCGTAGCACCAGCAGCACCCCAGCACCAGTAGCACCCGAGCCAATCCCCACGGAAACCCTCAGGGAAGGACACCCTCCGTCATGGTCGACGCCCCCGTGGTCCCGAGCAAGCGCGGCAGTTGCCCGTTTGACCCGCCCGACGAGTACGCCCGGCTCCGCGAGGAGGAGCCGATCAGCCCGATCACCTTCAAGATCGCGCCCGGCGACCCGAACGGCTGGCTGGTCACCCGGCACGACTACTGCCGGCAGATCCTCGCCGACAACCGCTTCAGCCACCGGCACGAGCTGTGCGCGCAGCTGCTCGCGCCGCCGTTCCCCATCGAGAAGTACGAGCCCGAGCCGTCCGCGCCCGGCTCCTTCGTCCGTACGGACAAGCCCGAGCACACCAAGTACCGCACCCTGCTCACGGGGCACTTCACGGTGCGCCGGATTCGTGAGTACGAGCCCATGCTGGGCGAGTTGATCGAGGGGGTGCTGGACGAGCTGGAGACCAAGGAACGGCCGCTGGACCTGGTGAAGGAGTTCGCCGAGGTCATCCCGGCCCGCTCGGTGTGCTCGATGATGGGCGTGCCGGCGGAGATGGTGGACGAGCTGTCCGGGCTGTTCACGAAGGTCTTCGCCTTCGAGTACAAGTCGCCGGAGGAGTTCGTCCACCTCATGGAGGAACTGAACCGGGTACTACTGGAGCTGGTCGAGCTGCGCAAGCGGGAGCCGTCCGACGACGTGTTCAGCTCCCTGCTCGCGACCGGGGAACTGACCGACGAGGAGATCGCCAACATGGCGTGGATCGTCGTCGGCGGTGCCCTGGACACCACGCCCAACATGATGGGCCTGTCCACCTTCGCGCTGCTGCAACACCCCGAGCAGCTGGAGAAGTTCCGCAACGACCCGGCGGTGCTGGACTCCTCGGTCGAGGAACTGCTGCGCTATCTCACCGTGTCGCAGTTCGGCGCCAGCCGCGCCGCGCTGGAGGACGTCGAGATCGGCGGCGTCACCATCAAGAAGGGTCAGACGGTGGTGCTGTCCCTGCCGGCGGCCAACCGCGACCCGGAGTTCTTCGACAACGCCGACGACCTGGACGTGACCCGCTCGGCGCGCCGGCACGTGTCCTTCGGTTTCGGCATCCACCAGTGCCTGGGCCAGCACCTGGCGCGGGCGACTCTGAGGATCGGCCTGACGAAGCTGTTCCAGCGCTTCCCGACGCTGCGGCTCGCCGGCGCACCGGAGGACGTACCGCTGCGTGAGACGGCGATGCACTACGGCGCCGACAGCCTGATGGTGACCTGGGACGACTGACCCGGACACCGGGCCGGCTGCCGGCTGCCGCGTCCTGGCCACCGGTGGGCTGGGTGGCCAGGACGCGTGCCGCCACCGCGTTCCGCCCGGCCCGCCACGGGTGGTGACCTGTCACCGCCGCCGCGACCCGGGCTTGTCGGACCCGCCGCCTAGGGTTGCGTGCGGACCAGGTCGGAGCACGAAGGCAGGGGCAGTGATGGGCGGTTCGTCCCAGGTGGACAACGACCACGAGGCGCGTCGAGCGGCGTTCAGGGCGTTCGCCGAGCGGTCGCGGACGGGCGACCGGCTGGCAGCCCTGGCCGCCGCGCACGCCGCCCACGACCAGGTAGCCGCGGTAGGGCACGCGGAGCTGCGTGGGGTGGCGCTGAACTGCGTGGGCTTGGCCCAGTTCGAGCTCGGCGAGTTCGCCTCCGCGGCGGAGTCACACCAGCGCGCCAAGGACCTGAGCCGGCGGTCCGACGTACGCGGCTTCGCCGCGCTGCGAGCCAGTCTCGCCAGGATCGCGGCCGGCGAATCCACCGCCTACCCGCAGGTGTGGGAGGTCGACTCCGCCCCCGGCCAACTGGCCGCGCTCGCCCGGAGCGAGCACCCGCACCTGGCACCGGCAGCCGGGGTCGAGCTCGGTCGTGTGCTGCGCGGTGAGCGACACTTCCTGGCGGCGATCCGCGCCTACCGGTCCGTGGTCGACTCCGGCCACCCCTGGTGCGGTCCGCGGGCCGCCGCGCCACTGGCCGAGCTGCTGCGCGAGGCCGGTGACCACGAGGGCGCCGCCCGAGTCCTTGACCAGCCCAGCTCCCAGGCCGACGCGTCCGACCTGATCGACCTGGCGCTGGCCCCGCTGGACGATCCGGAGGCGCCGCCCTGCTGGTTGGCACCGGTCCGGCCCGGGCTCGATCACTACCGGGCCGGTGACCTGTCCGCCGCCCGCTCCGAGCTACGCGCCACCGCGGCCAGCGACTGGCGTCCCGCCGCGTGCCAGGCCAACGCCCTACTCGCCGGCATCGAGCTTCTGCACGGCGAACCCACCACCGCCCGCCAGCTCCTGGGCGATCTCGCCGAGAGCGCGGACTTCACCCACGGCCCCCGCGCGGCCGTGGCCCTGGCCATCCTGGAGGCCGCGGCGGCCGCGCCCCAGGGCACCACCACGGCCACCGATCCGGTCAGCGCGCTCGGCCGCTACCTCACCCGCGACCCGGACGCCACGACCGGTCTGCGAGCACTGGCCCAGGAGGGACACCCGTTGGCCGGGATGTTCGCGGCCCTGCTCAGTGACCTACTCCGCGACGTCCGCCCCGGCTCCGAAGCGGCGTCTTGGCACGACCTGGCCATGCGGTCCGGGGACGGCCCGGCAGCCGGCTACGCCTCCTACCTGACCGCCACCGACCTGACGTCGTGGGAGGACGCCGAACGCGTCGTGGACGCGCTCGCCGCGGCCTGCGAAACCACGACCGTGTTGCCCTGGGCCGCCGTCCGACTCGGCGAGGCGAGCCTGGCCGACCTCTACGGGGGCGGCGAATCCCTGTACTCCTTCCAGGACGCCCTCGGCACCGGCCACCGCGCGCTCCTGCCCCGCGCCGCGGCCGGGCTGTTCGACTCGTCACCGGCGGACAGTTGGTCGGCGGAGCAACGGTACGCGCTGGCCACGGAACTACTCGCCGGTGACCCGCCCACCGAGGCGGTCCCACCGCTCGCCTGGCTGGCGGCCGAGACGCTGATCAGGTTCGAGGACGACCTGGACGGCGGCCGGGCGGCGTTGGAGCGGATTCCCGATTCCGACCCCGAGTTCGGGGCCCCGGCGTCGGCCGTACGGCTGCTGCTGGACGAGGACGTCGACGGCATGCGATCGGTGTTCGAGTGGCTGGCCCGGTGGGACGAGCGATCCCTGGAGTGGGCCTCCGAGTGCTGCGTGTCGGTGCTCTGGGAGTTTCCCGACGAGGCGACCCACACCAGGCAGGCCCTCCAGGTGCTCGCCGACCTCGGCCACCCGAGCGAACTGGCCGACAAGGCGTCGGAGCGGTTGATCAAGGTCTGCGAGATCCAGCACGACCTGGACGGCGAGCTGGCCGCCAGGGAAGCGTCGAAGCTGCGCCGCGACGGTTACCCGGGCGCCGGGATAGCGGAAGTGGCCCGTCGCCACCACCTCGCCGGTGACCTGGATCGGGCGGTGGAGCTGTACCAGCGGGTCAACACCCCGGAGTTCCCGGAGGCGCGCGGCGGGGCGGCCGTCGACCTCGGCGTGCTGTTCCGGCACCAGGGCCGGCACGAGGAGGCCCGGGCGTTACTGGCGACCGGCGTTCCCGCGAAGCACTGCTTCACGCTGGGCAAGGAGCTTGAAGGAGCGGGGCGGATCGACGAGGCCGTCCTCGCCTGGGAGCTGATCGTGGACACGGACGACGCCACCTGGGCGGTCCGGGCCAATTACTTCCTGGGCCGGGCACACGCGGAGCGGGGTGAGAGCGACGCGGCGATCACGGCGTACCAGCGGGCCGCAGCGACCCGGGACTCCTACTTCCGCGGCATGGCCTGGCACCAACTCGGTTGCCTGTACCAGGAGCAGGGCGATCTCGAGTCCGCCAAGCAGGCCCAGCAGCGCGGTGCCGAGGTGGGGGCCAGGCTGGAGAAGGACGGCGACACGGTCGTCAGCGTGTGCGAGCTGCGGTTGGGCGAGTTGGCGACACTGTCCGGCGACTCGGACGAAGCGCGGCGCCGTTACCTGGACATGGCGGGCAGCGCCGACCGGGGCACGGCCGCGATGGGCGCCATGATGCTGGGCGGCGAGGCCAAGGACCGCCGGGACGTGGCCGAGGCCCGGCACTGGTACCAGCGGGTGATCGACTCCGGTGACCTGTTCCAGCGGGAGCTGGCTGTGACCCACCTCGGCGAGCTGTACTACTGGGTCGACGCTCGGGAGCAGTCGCGCGAGTTCTACGAGCGCACCCTGGACTCCGGAAGGAGCAGCCCGGAGCTGGTCGCCGAGGCCGCCTACCGGCTCGGGGAGATGGCCAGCCAGGACGGCGACACCGATCAGGCCGTACGGCACCTGGCTCGGGCACGGGACACCGGGGACGCCGAATTCAGCTCTCAGGCCAGCCGGTTGCTGGGCCAGCTGACCGATTGAACGGCAGCGGGCGCCCGCTCCCCGGGGGAGTGGCGCCCGCTGGTGCTCACTCGAGATGTTCGCTCGAGGTGTCCTGGGACCGGAGGTCAGGAGTCGAAGGTCACGGTGATCGCCTGGGAGGGGCACATGGTCTCCGCCTCGTCCACCATGTCCTCCTTGTCCGCCGAGGGTTCGGCGTTCAGCAGCCGGACCCGGCCGTCCGCCTCGTCCTGCTCGAACAGCTCCTCGGCAGCCAGTACGCAGTTACCGGCGCCGACGCACCTGTTCCTGTCCACCGTGATCTTCATTGGGGTCCCTTCGGCATCGGCGGTGCTCATGTGCGCCCGACGCGCCGCCGCGTGCGTACGCTTCTACGCCGTACGCGCGGCTGCGGGCGCGCGTCCATCGTGCGGTGCGAGCTGGCACGTACGCGCCCGGCTGGGACAGGTCTGGTGAATCGCTCAGACAATCAACGCCACCGACGCCGGGCACGGGCGTCGGGCGCACGCGGAGTCCACATCCTGGCCGGAATATGCACCCTTGTACGCTCTATGTCCGATTGACCGGCGCCGCACCGGCATCCGCCACGGGCCACCTCCGACACGTCCACGAGTGCCGTGAACTGCTCCTGGTCACACTCCAACAAGGACGCCACGTGGGGCAGGACGACCACACCCACCAAGTCGGGGACCGGCCCGTACGGAGCGTGCGGCTCCATCGTCTATCTGACGGGCGATGTCAAGGTCTTCTACCACTGCTACATCGTGAACAAGTACGGCAACACGTGGACCCACGTGCGGGTCGCGGGCAAGCAGACCAACGGTTGGATCTGGGAGAAGCACCTGGATGACGGCGGCAGCCTGAAGCTCTGCTTACGTCCCACTCACACCGGGCCGCGCCAAGGCCCCGGAACAGCCAGAACACGGTCGCCGCGGCGGATTCCGCTGCGGCGACCACGCACGTCAGCCCCAGGGGTGGCAGTGGGGCGTGGCGTTGGGAACGGATGGTGTGCGGGTGAAGTCGCACGAACGGCCGCTGGCGCCGTTGCCGGTGGCGACGCGGTGGCGGTGGCGCCAGCTGACTTCGCGTGGCTTGCCATCCTGGGCTTCTCGGGGTCGCGGCCGTGAACGTGCCAGCCGCCGCCTGGGGGATTCCGTCCGACCTTCTTCACGTCCAGGTGCACCATGTGGCCGGGCCAGCGGACGGCGATGTTGCCCGGCGCCCGATTGCTGGCTCCGCGAGGATCGAGGAACCGGCGGCGTCCGCCCCCACCCTGAACGCTGGGACATCGCCACCTGACGCTCTCGACCGGACGCGCCGGGGGCCGGGTCAGCGGTGGGCGAGTTCCTGCTCGATCTCCTCCAGGCTCTTGCCCCGCGTCTCTGGGATCACCCGGACCGCGAACAGCGTGAGCATCGCGCACACCGCCGCGTACAGGGTGAACGTTCCAGCACCGCCGAGGGCCTGGAGCAGGGTGAGGAAGGTGAGGGAGACCAGGAAGTTCATCGACCAGTTCGAGAACATGGTCGCGCTCATGGCTGTGCCCCGGATCCGCAGCGGGTACAGCTCGGAGGGGATGATGAAGACGACCACGTTGAGCGTGGTGGCCACGGCCGCAATGTAGAGGACGACGAAGGCGACGGCCAGCCACGCGAACGAGCCCTCCTGCCCCCCGACCGCCAGCGTGCCCGCCAGGCCGGCCAGGGCGAGGGTCATCACCATGGCTCCGGTGGCCAGGAGGCGCTTACGTCCGAACCGGTCGACGGCGTACATCCCGACCGGTGTCATCAGGAGATTGACCAGGCCCACCCCGACGGTGGCGAGGATCGCCGAGGAGGAGCCGAGGCCGCTGCTCTCGAAGATCTTCGGGGCGTAGTAGATGACGGTGTTCACTCCGGACGCCTGGCCGAGGATCTGTAGTCCGACGCCCGCTATCAGCGCGGGGCGCACGCCGGGGGCGGTCAGAGCGCGCCACCGGCCACGCCGTTCGGCCGAGGGCACGGCGGTCTCGGCCCCGGCGCTGGCGGTCATCTCGGCCAGCTCGGCGTCCAAGGCGTCGGCGTGGCCGTCCGCGTACCCACGGACCCGGGCCAGTACGGCGCGGGCGCGGTCGGTCTGTCCGCGCAGCGCGAGCCAGCGCGGTGACTCGGGCAGCGCCAGCATGCCGGCGCCGAAGATCAGCGAGGGGACGGCGGCGATGCCGAACATCCAGCGCCAGTCGTGGTCGGTGTGCTCGAGCGCGTAGTTGGCCACGTAGGCGAGAACGATGCCCAGCGTGATCATGAGTTGGTTCAGGCCGACCAACCGCCCTCGGTAGCGGGGCGGCGCGACTTCCGCGATAAAGACCGGTACCAGGTTGGAGGCGGTGCCGATGCCGAACCCGAGGACGAGTCGCGCGGCCGTCAGCATCACGGCGGAGGGCGCGAACGCGGCCATGGCGGCGCCCAGCGTGAACACCCCGGCGGCCAGTACGAGCACCCGCCGGCGGCCGTACCGGTCGGAGAGGGCGCCCGCGGCGGCGGCGCCGAGCATCGCGCCGACGAGGATGGAGCTGACCACGACGCCGGAGGCGAACGCGGACAGCGCGAAGTCCTCCTCGATGAAGAGCAGGGCTCCCGAGATGACGCCGGTGTCGTAGCCGAACAACAGTCCGCCGAGTGCGGCGACCAGCGTGACGCCGATCACCGGGCGCAGGCTGCCGCTGTCGCGCTCCGCTGAGGTGGCCGGTGGTGAGGCCATGGCACACATACCCTTCACGATGAAACACATCCGACGGAGAGGATTCCGATCGGATATTGGATGGGACCAATTTGGCAGTGAGCTTGCCGGGCCACAACCCTCACGGGCAGAATCCTCAATATTGGTTGGCACCTATCTGGTAGCTGGCGTCTACTCGGAAGCGAGGCGGGAAGCCCGTGGCCCCACAGGCCAAACACGAGGAACTTCGGCGAGCGCTGCTCGCCGAGGTCACCGACATGCAGCCGCACACCCCGCTGCCCACCGAGCGGGACATTGCCGCCCGGCACGCCGTCTCGCGGAACACCGTCCGCCAGGCCCTCAACGCCCTGGAGGCGGCCGGTAGCGTCTACCGCGTGCAGGGGGCCGGTACCTTCGTCGCCTCCCGGGTGATCTCCAAGTCACTCAGCCTGACCTCCTTCACCGAGGACATGCGGGCCCGTGACCTGCGCCCCGAGTCGCGCCTACTGACGGCGGGTGTGGTGCGGGCCGGCACCCGGGTCGCCGAGGACCTCGGCATCGAGCCGGACGCCGAGGTCGTACGGATAACCCGGCTCCGGCTGGCCGACGGCTCGCCCATGTGCCTGGAGAACGTTCACCTGCCCGCCGCCCGGGTCCCGGGCCTGGCCGAGGAGGACCTCACCGGTTCGCTGTACGACCTGCTGGCCGAGCGCTACCGGCTGGAGGCGCACGCCGCCGAACAGATCGTCCGCGCCGTCGACCTGGACGACACCGAGTCCGCGCTGCTGGGCGTACCGCCCGGGACGTCCGGCCTGCGGGTGTACCGGGTCGGCCTGGACCGCCGCGACAGCCCCATCGAGGCGACCACCACCACCTACCGGGCGGACCGTTACGACATCCGCTTCACCGTCCGCCGGAACCAGTCATGAGCGCCGGGCACGCCTCCACGGACGCCACGGCCGGGCGACCACTGCTCGGCGTCGACGTCGGCGGCACGAAGATCGCGGCCGGTGTCGTCTCGGAGTCCGGCGCCCTGGCCGCCTCGTTCGTCCGCCCCACCCCCGCCGACCAGGGACGGACGGCCGTACTCGACGCGATCGCCGCGACCGTCACCGAACTGCCCGGCTGGCGCGGGGCGCACGGCCTCGGTATTGGCACCGGCGGCGTGATCGACCGCCGGCGCGCTCTCGTCCTCTCCGCGAACGACCTGCTACCGGGATGGGCCGGCACCGACCTCGGCGGGGAACTCGGCTCCCGGCTGGGCGGGTTGGCGGTCACCGCGGACAACGACGCGAACGTCTTCGCCCTCGCCGAGCAGACCTACGGCGCGGGCGTGGGCTCCGCCTCCGCGCTGTACGTCAGCGTGGGCACCGGCATCGGCGGCGGGGTGGTGGCCGGTGGTGGGCTGCTGCGCGGGGCGCACTCCACCGCCGGCGAGTTCGGGCACATCGTCGTCCCCGAAGCGGCGGGGCGCCTGTGCAACTGCGGCCGTACGGGACACCTGGAGGCCGTCGCCTCCGGGCCGGCCCTCGCCGCTCGCTTCCACGAGCTGGCCGGGCCCGGCGCGGCGGGTGCGGGCGGCGGGGCGTCCGGCCCACGGGACCTGCGGGACGTGGCCGCGCTGGCCGAGGACGGCGAGGCCGAGGGGTCCGAGAGCGCCCGTACCGTACTGGAGGAGGGGGCGGGAGCCCTGGGCCGCGCCCTCGCCGGGATCGTCAACACCCTCGATCCCCAACGGGTCGTCCTCGGCGGAGGTGTCGCCTCGATCGGCGAGGCCTACTGGCGACCGTTGACCGAGGCGTTCACCGCCGAACTGCTGCCGGGGCCGTACACCGCGGGCCTGCGACCCGTACCGGCCGCGTTGGGACCGCGCGCGGCGGTGATCGGGGCGGCGGCGCTGCTGCTCGAGACGTACGAGGAAGAGGGAATCCCACGATGACGGGTGTGCCGCCCGCCCCCAGCTGGACCAGCATGCCGGCCGACCACGCCCGTACCCTGCTCGACCGGCTACGCGGCGGGCTGATCGTCTCCTGCCAGGCGCCGCCCGGCGATCCGCTGCGCGACCCGGCCCACATGGCCGCCATGGCGGCGTCGGTGGCGAGTACGGCGGGCGTGGTCGGCATACGGGCACAGGGAGTCGACGACGTACGGGCGGTGCGGGCCGCAGTCAGTGAACTGCCGGTCATCGGCCTGTGGAAGGACGGCGCGAAGGGCGTGTACATCACGCCGACGGCGGAACACGCGCGGGCGATCGCACGGGCTGGGGCCGATGTCGTCGCCGTCGACGCGACGAGCCGGAGCCGGCCGGACGGCCGGCCGTTGCGGGAGACCGTGGAGGCGGTGCACCGGGCCAGCCGGCTGCTGATGGCCGACGTCTCCACGGTGGACGAGGGCGACGCTGCCGCCGCGCTGGGCGCCGACCTGGTCTCGACCACCCTGTCCGGCTATACCGCCTACAGCCGACAGCGGGACGGCCCTGACCTCGACCTGGTAGCCGAGTTGGCCGGTCGGGTGGAGGTTCCGGTGGTCGCGGAGGGGAGGGTGGGCACCCCCGCGCAGTCCCGCGCGGCCCTCGACGCGGGTGCCTGGTCCGTCGTCGTGGGCACGGCGATCACCGCACCCGCCGCGATCGCCGGTCGCTTCACGGACGCCCTGCGGTAGGGCTCGGCCACGCGCGTCAGTCACGCCAGAGTCGAGTGCCGGTCGGCACGCTCGGCGGCGTACTGGTTGGTGAGCAGGCCACGCGCCAACCCGGCCTGCACGGCGACCAGTCCCCGCACCACCGGCACGGCGGTGGCCAGCAGCAGCACCCCGACCGCGGTGTGGAAGCCGATGTCGGCCAACCGGGAGTCGATGTCGAAGGCCAGGTCCAGCAGCCCCGTCTCACCCTCGTCACGCGGGAGAAACCAGGACCACAGGCCGTACGTCAGCTCCCCCACCCCTCCCACGGTCCAGACCATCGCGAGGCAGAAGCCCACGGTACGCACTGGGAAGGCCACCACCAGGTGCGCCAGGTCCCGCCACGCCTGCGGCTCGCCCAGGGAACGCAGCCAGCCGCCGGGGCCGCTGCCGGCCCGGTCGCGGTAGTAGTGAGGTGGCAGGCGTCGGTCGGTGGCCGATTCCACGCGCCTGCGCTCCACCCGTGCGAGGCCGCGCGCCGCCAGGAGGGTGCCGACGAGGATCGGCAGTCCCAGCCACGCCACGAGACTCCCCACGCCCGTGGTGAAGCCGGTGACGGCGATGACGAACCCGGCGATGCCCAGGGGCAGTCCGGTGATGAGGTAGCTCAACTGGCGGCCGAAGCGGGAGCCCTCGGGGCCGGTTTCGGGGACGTACGGAGCCCTCGAAGAGTACGGGGCGGCGGGAGGCGCGGTCGTCGGAGTCATGCCTTCAGCCTGCTCCGTACGGCCGTCCGCTCCCAGCCGCCGCACCCCCGTCTTCGGGGTGGGGAGAACCCCCGGAGTCAGCCGCGGGCACGCTGGGTGGCCGCGATGCAGCCGAGGACGAGCAGGGCCGCGACCGGGGCGAGCGGAGAGGGCTGTTCGCCCAGCAGCAGGACCGACCAGACGAGGGTGAGCAGCGGTTGGGCGAGCTGGATCTGGCTCGCTTTCGGCACGCCGATGACGGCCATACCGCGATACCACAGGACGAAACCGCCGAACTGGGACACGGCGCCGATGTAGGCCATACCGACGAGCGCCTCGGTGGTCGGCTGTACGGGCTCGGCGAGCAGCGACAGGACGGCGATCAGGCTGGACACCGGGAGGGCGGCGACGACGCCCCAGGCGATGACCTGCCAGCCGGGCAGGTGGGTGGTGAGTCGACCGCCTTGGGCGTATCCGGCCGCGCACGCCAGCAGGGCGCCGAAGAGGTAGAGGTCGGCGAGGGTCGGCAGACCGTGGCTCTGCTGGAGCGTGAAGGCGCCCACGGTGAGGGCGCCCAGGCCGGCGGCGGTCCAGAAGGTGCGGGAGGGACGTCGTCCGGTCAGGGCGGACGAGAGGGCGGCGGTGGCCAGCGGCAGCATGCCGATGACGACGGCCGAGTGCGCGGTGGTGGATGTCTGGAGGGCCAGCGTACTCAGCAGCGGGAAGCCGATGGCGCAGCCGGCGGCCACCGTGAGCAGACCCGGCCAGTGTTGCCGCGCGGGCACTGGCACCCGCGCCCCGTACAGGCAGACTGCCGCGAGCAGGCCCGCCAGCAGACCGCGCAGACCGGTCGCCGTCCACGGGCCGAAGCCGTCGAGTGCCCACACGGTCGCGGGGAAGCTGAAGGAGAAGGACGTCACACCGAGGGCGGCCAGGAGGATACCGCTGCGAACCGTTACCGACGCCCAGCGAGTAGCGTTATCTTGTACTGCCATGAATGACAGTAGCAGCGTGCCCAGACTGGTCGCGACCCTGCGCGAGGAGCTGAAGCGCTACTCGGATGGCGAGAAACTCCCCTCGAACCGGGCGCTGGTGACCCGGTATCAGGTCAGCCCGGTGACCGTCTCCCGGGCGATCGCCGCTCTCGCCACCGAAGGACTCGTCATCTCCCGCCCGGGGGCGGGTGTCTTCAAGGCCACCAGCCGTCGCGGCACCAGCGCGGCCCTCGGCGACGTGTCCTGGCAGGAGGTGGCCCTGAGCGCTGATCCACCGCACGCGACCCGCGACCCGGGCCCTCGTCGTACGGACGCCTCCGGGGTGCTGGCCAACCTCACCGCGCCACCGCCCGAGGTGATCGACCTGAACGGCGGATACCTGCACCCGGCCCTGCAACCGGAGCGCGCCCTGGCCGCCGCGCTGGCCCGGGCCGGTCGCAGGCCGGGCACCTGGTCCCGGCCCCCGGTGGAGGGCCTGGCCGAGCTACGGGACTGGTTCGCCCGCGACATCGGCGGCCCGTCCGGACCGCTCGACGCCTCGGACGTACTGATCACCGCCGGAGGACAGGGCGCGCTGACCACCGCCCTACGGGGCCTGGGCTCTCCCGGATCTCCCGTCCTGGTCGAGTCGCCCGCCTATCCCGGCGTACTGGCCGTGGCGCGCGCCGCCGGGCTGCGGCCCGTACCGGTTCCGGTCGACGCCGACGGCGTACGCACCGACTTGCTGGCGGAGGCGTTCGAGGCCACCCGGTCCCGGGCGTTCGTGTGCCAGCCGCTGTTCCACAACCCCACCGGCGCCGTCCTCTCCTCGCCGCGCCGAGCCGAGGTGCTGCGCGTCGCACGGGCGGCCGGTGCCTTCGTCGTCGAGGACGACTTCGCCCGCCGCCTGGCGCACGCCGACTCGCCGACTCTCCCGCCGCCACTGGCCGCCGACGATCCGGACGGCGTCGTCGTCCACGTACGCTCACTGACCAAGGCGGCCTCCCCCAGCCTGCGGATCGGAGCCCTGACCGCCCGTGGGCCGGCACTGGAGCGGCTGCGCGCGATCCAGGTCGTCGACAGCTTCTTCGTGTCCCGGCCACTCCAGGAGACCGCCCTCGAACTCGTCGGCTCCCCCGCCTGGACACGCCACCTGCGGATGCTCGCGGGCGCACTGCGCGACCGCCGCAGCGCCCTGCTCACCGCACTGAGCGACGCGCTGCCCGCGCTCGTTCCGCGCCAGCCACCACGCGGTGGATACCACCTGTGGCTGCGACTGCCAGACGGCAGCGACGCGGCCGCAAGCGCCGCCACCGCCCTGCGCCAGGGCGTGGCGGTCACCGCCGGCGGCCCGTACTTCACCGCCGAAGCTCCCGCCCCGCACATCCGGTTGAGTTACGTCAGCACGCCGGGTACCGCGCAGTTGGGGGAGGGCGTACGCCAACTGCGCCAGGCGCTCGCCCCGAACTCCACGCTCGCGTCAGGACTTCGGTGAGGCCACGGGGCGAAGCGGGCCGCTGCGGCGGGTGGTTGGCGCCACATGTGTTTCGTGGTTTCACGGTGGTGCGCTGGGCTGTTGGTTACTAGGATGACTGTCGATTCTTACTGACCGTAGTGGCGGGCTCTCCTGCCGCTTGGTGGCCGTCTGTCGTGTGACGTGTGTGGGGAGGGGTGGGACTGTGGCTGGGTCTGGTGGGTTGGAGGGTCCGTTCGCTGGTGCGGGGGAGATCTTCACCGACTTCTATGCGGTGACGGATTTCGCGGGGTATTCGCATGAGGAGTTGTTGGGGATGGTGGAGGGGGCTGATCCGGAGGAGTCGCAGCGGTTGGGGGAGAAGCTGGTGCGGGCGGCGAAGGTGATCGAGAAGATCGGGGATGACTTGAAGCGGCATGTGCCGCGGGTGGATTGGGAGGGGGAGGGCGCGGCGGAGTGTGGGGTGTGGAGTAACGAGATGGCGAGTGCGGCGTTGCGGTTGGGGTTGATGAGTCGGGGTGCGGGTGAGGCGATGCAGGGTGCGGCGCAGGTGTTGCGTGAGGTGCGGCGGGATATGCCGACGCCGTCAGCCGAGGCGCGTGGGGTGATCGAGGGGTTCGAGGTGCTGAACCCGGGTGGCTTGGAGGGGCGCAGTCCGCTGGCGCCGTCGCACAAGTCCAACGGTCCGGGACCGTCGTACGAGGAGGCGTACGCGGCACAGGAGCAGTTGGCCGACCAGCATGGCGAGGCGGTGCGCCAGATGGAGAAGCTGGCCCGCTCGTACGGACAGACCACCGCGACACTCCAACAGCTCGAGCGACCCACCTTCCCACCCATGCCCGAAGCCATGATGCCGCCGAAACCTCCCGGCTATGCCCCAGCCGAATCGGAAGCCCGGCTGGAGTTTCCCGTCGACCAACATGGCGGCGGTTTTCAGCAGCCGGAACAATCCAGTGGAGAGATTGACCAACTGCGAGTTGACCATGCTAACGGTGTTCCATCCAGCATGTCTTTTACCTCTGACCGAGATGTTGGGGTGGATGTGGCGGGTGGGGTGAGGGTTCCGGAGGGGCCTTCGGTGTCGCCTGCTGGGCCGGGTCCTGCTCAGCAGGGTCCTGGGCTTGGTTCGGGTCCGGTGTCGGAGGGGCCTGTGGTGGGTCCTGTGCCGCCGGGGCGTGTGCCGCCGGGGTCGGGTCCGCCGGTGGGGCCTCGGCCGCCGATGTCCGCTGGCCCGACGGTGCCCAAGCCACCCAGCGGGCCAGGGGATTCGTTGGGTCGGCCGCCGGGGGCGAACACCTCTCCGATGGGGCCGCGTCCGGGGACGCGTCCGCCCGGGGATGGGATTCAGGCGGGCCGGCCGATCAACCAACCCAGCCAGCAACCGCGTTCGATCCCCCGTCCCACGGTGGTCGGTGGTGAGCAGCCGGGCCAGAACCAGCAAGCCCGTCCTCCGGGCTACCGCCCACCGACCGGCATGCCCGGGACTGGCGGACCGGTAGGCCAGCAGAGCCCGGGCGGTGGGCGCAGGCTTGCCTCCCAACCTGGTGGCCCGGCCGGTCTTCCACGCTCGGGTGTCATACCGCCAGGACGGCCCTTCACCCCGGGCGGTACGGGACTGGTGCGCCCGGCGGCGCAGGGCGGCAACGAGGCTTCGCCACGCTCCAGCCACCCCGCCGGCCGAGGACCAGGCGCCACGGGTCCTACTGCTGGGCGCCGGGACGAGCGCGAGCATGGGTCAGAGCGCCCGGACTATCTCGTGGAGGATGAGGAGACCTGGACGCGATCTACTCCTCGTACCGCCCCGCCTGTTGTCGAGTGACCCGAGACTGGGAGCAGACGAACCACATGCGTAGCTACGGTCCTGGTCGGGCCGCACTGAGGAACCTCTCGGCAACGGCACTCGCGCTGGCCGTGGTGGGCGTGGGCGCCGTACCCGCCCACGCGGAAAGCGTCCGGGAACGGCAGTGGCACCTCGACGCCATGCAGGCAGAGGAGATGTGGAAAACCAGCCAAGGCGAAGGCATCACCATCGCCGTCATCGACACCGGCGTCGACCCCACCCTCCCAGACCTCCAAGGCCAAGTCCTCAAGGGAAAAGACTTCTCCACACACCCAGGCGACGCACAGGACGATTATCGCGGCCATGGCACGCGCATGGCCGCCCTCATCGCTGCCACCGGCGCAGCAGGTCCTGACCGTGGCTCTTATGGGCTAGCGCCTGAGTCAAAAATTCTTCCATTGAGAGTCAAAAATTCTGCGAAATATAGAAACGAAGCTGAAGCCCAACGAAATTTTGGGAAAGATATCGGACCAGTCATCCGCCATGCCGCAGACTCGCCAGCCAAGATCATAAACATCTCCATGGGTTCTGGAGAGGGCTCACGTGAGCTGAGAAGTGCGATTAGTTACGCCCTCGCCAAAGGAAAGATGATAATTGCGGCAACAGGAAACACTGGCGACGGAGGAAACACCGTAAACTACCCCGCAGGAACACCAGGAGTAATCGGAGTTTCTGCGGTTGATAAAGATGCTCGCTCTACGGATGAATCGCAGGCCGGAAAACAAGTAGACTTGGCAGCGCCCGGCGAGAATATTCTCAGCGCTTGCCGCATCGGCTCTGAAGTGTGCACCAGCGACGGAACAAGCAATGCCTCTGCCCTTGCCTCAGCTTCGGCTGCGTTGATCTGGGCCGAGCATCCGGACTGGACGGCGAACCAGGTGACCCGGGTGCTGGTGAACACCGCCGGTGGCCCCAAGAACGGTGACGAGCGGGACGACTTCATCGGCCACGGCGCCGTACGCCCCCGAGTGGCACTCAAGAACCCCGGCGACCCAGGAGACCCGAACACCAACCCGCTACCAGGTCCGTACAGCGAGAAGAAAGCAGCCGCCGACGCGAAGAAGCCGGCGAAGCCCGGAAGCTCGGAGGGCGAGGACGACAAGCAACCGGCTGCCGCAGGTGAGGACGACTCGGAGCCGAACTGGCTGGGCTACGGCCTCGCCACCGCAGGCATCCTCGCCGCCGGAGGCGCCACCAGCCTGTACGTACGCCACCGCCGCCACACCACCACACCCACCCACCCCACCGCACCCTACGGCCCGCCACCCGCCGGCCCCCCAACTCCGCCAGGGCAGTGGGGGCGTGGGTAGTCGCAGCGGCGCGACACCGCCGTACGCCGCCCGCCCCGACCCCCAGCAGGGATCAGCGCCGTGCTGGCTCCATGCCCGCCGCCAGCAGACGGTCCCGTACCGCCGCCCAGGAGGGGTCGGCCTCGGCATACGAGCCTGTGCCAGTGCCCTTGTCCTTGAAGCCGCTGGAGGTGGCGACGCACACCACGGGACCGTCCACGGTCTCGGTGGTTGGCAGCGTGCGCAGCCCCGCCAGGCCGGCAGCCGCG
The DNA here is from genome assembly GCF_001751245.1 of Streptomyces oceani. GTDB lineage: Bacteria > Actinomycetota > Actinomycetes > Streptomycetales > Streptomycetaceae > Streptomyces > Streptomyces oceani. Next base: position 123,318 of record NZ_LJGU01000116.1, on the reverse strand, counting down.
GAGAGTTCGACCCACAGACCCTGTCCGGCCAGTTCCGCCTGCGCGCCTCGCATCGCCGCGTCGTCCGGGAGCAGCGCGCGACCCCCGCTCCGGGTGACGGCGACGAGACCGCGGTAGCTGTTCACCGGGCACTCGATGCCGTACGCGTCCGTCGCGCCCACCTCGACGGCGGTGGTGTGCAGGCCGTCTCGTAGGGCCGCCGCGAGGGGGCCGCCCGCTGCCGGCTCGCAGCTGAACAGCCGCGGCACCCGTCGCGTGAGTCCCAGGCGGCGCAGTTCCGCGAAGCCCTTCCAGACGCCGAACAGCAGCTCGCCGTAGCCGGTGGGGACGAACACCGCGCCGGGCACGCCGAGATCGGCCACTATCTCGTACGCCACCGTCTTGTAGCCCTCGGCGCCGAAGGCGTGACCGGTGTGGAAGCGGGTGAGGTTGCTGACCGGGTGGAAGCCGAACTCCTCCGCGATCCGCTCCGTCAGCGGCCACCGGTCAGCGGTCGGTACGGGCAGTACCTCGGCCCCGTACGCCATGAGGAAGGAGCGCATGGCGGGCGGCGGCGTGGGCGAGCCGAGCACCACGCAGCGCAGCCCGGCGCGTGCGGCGTAGGCGGCGGCGGAGGCCCCGTGGTTGCCGGAGGAGGCGACCACGACGCCCGGCGCGCCGACGCCCAGGGCGGCGCTGACGGTGCAGCGGTTGAGCCGGTCCTTGTGGCTCCAGGTCGGGTTGCGCGACTCGTCCTTGACGTAGACGCCGTCCGCGAGCCGTACGAGCGGCGTGCCGCCCTCGCCCAGTCCCGGCGCGGCCAGCGGTGGCAGCAGCGGTGCCCAACGGTCCAGGCCAGTGCCGCTGTGGCCGCCTCCTGGGGCGGGTGTGCGGAGGAAGTCCTCGGGCACGCGGGCGTAGTCGTAGTCCACTTCGACGGGATACGACACATCGGGCGAACTCGTGCGCGGACAACCGCGCGTGAGCGGGGGCCACAGCGGATAGCGGACCTCCGGGTCCGCGAGTGAGCGCTGTTCGGTGGCGAGCGAATCCGTGCCCATGTCTGGGGAGTCTACGGAACGATCCGCCCACCGTGCCGAGTTCGCTCATCGGGCCGACGTGGATACCCGCGTACGGCCTCGCGGGTCAGGCGAGCAGTCCCGCCTCCTGCGCCAGGACCGCCGCCTGGACACGGTTGGTGCAGTCGGTGCGGGTGAGGATGCTGCTGATGTGGGCCTTGACCGTGCCGGCGCTCAGGTGGAGCCGTGCGGCGATCTCGGCGTTGGAGAGACCGGTGCCCAGCAGCCGGAGGACGTCCCGTTCGGCCGGTGTCAGGTCCGCGATCCGACGTGCCGCGGCGTCGCTGCCCTGGCCCGACCGGGTCCGGAAGTCGACGAGTTGGCGGGTGACCTGCGGGGCGAGTACGGGATCCCCGGCGGCGGCGCGGCGGACGGCGTCGATGAGGTCGCGTGGGCCGGTGTCCTTGAGGAGGTAACCGTGGGCTCCGGCGCGCAGCGCGCGGGTGACGCTCGGCTCCTCGCCGAAGGCCGTCAGCATCACCGCCCGGGTGTGGGAGGAGTGCCGGGCGATCTCCGTGACGGCGGTGATGCCGTCACCGGGCATGCGGATGTCGAGCAGGGCCACGTCGACGGCGTGGGCACGGCATGCTTCGACGGCCTCGTGGGCGTCCGGTGCCTCGGCCACGACACGGATCTCCTCGTCGTTCTCCAGGATCAGCCGGATTCCAGTGCGCATCAGCGCCTCGTCGTCTGCGATCAGGACTCGGATCATGTGTTTCAGTGTGGTCCAGCGCGGAACCCTGGGCGTTCACGCTCGGGAGGAATCGCTTCTCCGGATACTGGATAGGGGTGACTCGCGCTGGTGTGTGGGTCCGTATCGGTGGTCTCAGCCGGGATGCTTCTGGTTCTCGGTGTACTCCTTGATGATCGTCAGCGGTGGGCCTGCGCAGGACGCGCGAAGTAGGACGGGGACCAGAAACGATTGCCAAACCGGCACCGTAAACGCCAGGCCGAACTCCGCGGCAAGCTCCAGGCCAAGCGCACCAAGTCCGCGAAGCGGCGCCTGAAAGCACGTGCCCGCAATGAGGCGCGGCACGCCGCGAACGTCGACCAGATCCTCTCGGAGGAGATCGTGACCGAGGCTGAACGCGCCTCTCAAGTACGAGGCGCGCCGGGTCGGTGTCGGTCGGTGTCCCGTTGGTGTACGTCGATCCGGCGTACACCAGCCAGGAACGCTCCGGGTGCCAGCACATCGAGAAGGCCAACCGGGTCGACCAGGCCCGCTTCATCTGCCGGGAGTGCGGGGTCGTTGCCCACGCGGACCGGAAACGCTTCCCACGTGCCGCCCACCGTGGCCAGACCGTGTGGAACGTGGGGCGTGAGTCACGCGCCCCTGCCACCCCATGACGGGATGTCTGGACGGAGGAGGCCACCCAACAGCCAGTTGGGCACTACCTCCAAACCCGGTCGTCTACGGCCAGGTCAAGTCGATTGTAGAAGTGCCATGACCAGCAGGATGAGGGTGCCGCCGACCGTCGGCAGCAGCACCAGCATCGCCAGGCAGCCACCGCCCAGGAGGCGTGGCCAGGTGAGGACCTCGGTGGACAGCGGTGGCCGGGAGCCCGCGCCGCCGGGCTCCGGACCGTACGAGCGGGGCACCCGGCCGTACGAGCCCGGGAACGGGCCGTACGAAGTGGCGTAAGCCGACGGCACGTCGGGCCGTACGGGTATCCGGGCGGAGAGGGCGAAGCCACCCTCCGGACGCGGTCCCGCGTGCAGGGTGCCGCCGAGCAGGCTGATCCGCTCCTGGAGGCCGACGAGTCCGCTGCGGTTTCCGTCCCCGGGCGTACGGGGCGCCGGCGGGGTGTCGTTGACGACGGCGACCACCACCGCGTCCCCCTCGTCGTGCAGCGTCACCCGGACTGGCGCACCGGGCGCGTGCTTCAGCGCGTTGGTGAGTCCCTCGCGGGTGACCCGATGGACGGCCTGCCGGGTGCGGGCGTCGGCGTCCATCGACCCAGGTGCGTGCCAGCGCAGTTCGGCGTCGGCGCCCGCGTCCCGGGAGTCCGCCACCAGGGCCGCCAGGGCCTCACGGCTCCCCCGCCCGCCGATGTCCTCGCCGGACTGGTGACGGAGGACGCCGAGGATGCCGCGCAGTTCGTCCATGGCCGTACCGGCGGTGGTGTGCAGGAGCTCGGCCTGGGACGCCAGTGGGGGCGCTTGTTGCTCGGCGGCGAGCTGGAGGGCTCCGGCGTGCACCGAGATGAGGCCGATGCGGTGGCCGAGCAGGTCGTGCATCTCGGCGGCGATGCGGGCGCGTTCCTCCATGCGGGCCGCCTCGTCGGTCAGGAGGCGGGTCTGTTCGAGGTAGGCGTTGCGTTCCCGCAGCAGAGCCTTCAACGGGCGGCGGTACCCCATCACCATGCCGGACAGCGCGGGCAGCAGGATGAAGAGCGCGGCCACGGCCGCCTCGGCGGCCAGGTACGGCATCGTCGGGAGTCCGCGGAGGGACTGGACGGCGACCGTCAGGAGCACGGCGCCCGCGCTGCTCGCCCCGACCGCCGCCCAGGCGCGCCGTACGGAGGTGATGCGGCGTACGGCGGACCACACGACGCACGGCACCACCACGGTGGCCCACACGTTGTCCCCGGCGATCAGCGGAACGCAGCCCAGCACCGTGAGGGCCGGATACCTCCGCCGCGCGGGCACCAGCAGCGCCGCCCACACCCCCAGCAGCGCCACCGTCACCGGGTGGGCCGGCGGCATCAGCGGCACGGGCACCAGCGAGCACACCAGGACCAGGCCGGCGACCACGGACTCGGTCACGACCGCCCGCCGGGGCGCGGCGCGCACCGCCTCGCGGATCGCGGCGGCCTCCTCGCGCGCGCGTCCGTACGGTCGCACTGCCGGACTCATGTTTCCTCCGTGTGGGCGTCGCTCGGGGCGGACGCCCGCGTCGTACGGGTGGGGGCCTCGCGGCCTCAGGAGGTCTGTGCCGCTCCTCCCGCGGCCTGGAGCTCCGGCTCCGCCCGCAGCCCGACGATGTCCGCCCCGCTCTCGGTCAGTACGCGCTCGAGCTCCGCCACGGACTCCGCTGAGGTCCCCGTCTCGTCCAGCAGCGCGGCCAGCAGGTGGGTCGTGCCGACGGTGGGCGAGCCGTGGGCGGCGGCGGTCAGCTGAGCGACATGCACGAGTCGCCGCTGGAAGTCGGAGTCGCTGGCGACTTCCGGGGGCTCCCCCTCCGCGACCCCGGTGGCGGGGAGCAGCAGCCGGGCGAGCGCGTCCTGTCGTACGCCATGGCGGTACAGGAGCGCCGCCCCCTGGTTCGCCGCCGTCAGCTTCTCGGGCAACTCGCGTCCCGCGACGGTCAACGACCGGTCCAGAGCCAGGATGCCCAGCAGCACATCGACCGGTTCCGCCTCCGCCGCGCCGCGCCGCACCGCGCCCCGTCGTATCTCCGAGAGCACCACGCCCATGACGGCGGAGCCGAACCCGGCGCCGCCGCCGAAAATCCAGGCGGTGAACTTCCGGGTCAGCGGATTGCCGCTCTTCCCGAACGTCCCCGCCTTTCGCAGCACCAGCACCGGGGCGGGCTCCGGCGTCTCGTCACTCCCCCGCGACGCTTCGAGCGCGATCACGGCCGCCGAGACGTCCAGCCTCTGCACCGTCATGGCCTCATGGGCACGCGAGTCGGGCAGCTCGACCAGTACGCGGGCCACATGACGGACGCGCACGGAAACGCTGCCCTCCTCCCGCGCGGCTTCCAGCGCCCTGCGCAGACAGGTCCGCACGGCACCGGTCATCGGGAGGAGTTCCAGGCTCTCCCGTTTCTCCTCGGGCTTCTTCTGATCCTTCCGGTTCTTCCAGCGCAGCCGCTTGGCCTCCTCCTCGCGGACACCGCGCCAGCAGGCGTCGATCTCCCGCTGGTCGTCCGGGTCCCCGACCGCACCGTCGCCGGCGTCGTCACTGACCCACACGGATGTCTCCCGGGTTCCGATGAAACCGCTGAGCGAGCCGGAGGCCCGCACCCCAGGAGCGATCGCGGAACCCGCGGCCGAGTCGCCCGACACGAGCGCGTTCAGCACGCTCTCCGTACCGACGTCCCTGCGTTCCTGCTTGGCCGCCTCCCGCATCGCCTCGAGCAGCAGCACGACGACGTCCCGTTCGAACTCGGTGGTCATGCCGGTGTCGTGGTCGGACGTTCGCTGATCCATCGGGTCTTCCCCTCCGTGGTGTCACCTGCTGGGGAAGACGCTAGTCCAGGTCAGAGGGCTCCCGCGTCGGCCGGTCGGCCAGGCTTCCCGGCCGACCGGCCAAGCCTCCGGTCCGAACGGACGGATCTCCCGTCCGGACGGACGAAATCCGCGCGACCCGGCTGGGAGCCCTGCCGGACTTTCTCGGCACCTGGGCGAGAAGCACCCGTTGGGTTGCTGGTATCCATAACAGACGAACCATACGGCCACGCCAGCTCCGGATCCCCCGGATGCTCGGCTCGGCAGCGTGCCACCCGGAATCACGAACGCCCTCGTGGAAGCGTTTTGGCGACCCGTACCGCCCACGTCGAAGTGGACACATCGACACCGACGGGTGGACGAAGAGGGCCTGCCCCGGTTCATGGTCATGGCTTTCGAGGAGGCACTCACCACCCGGGCCGTGTGCCGAGCGCCCGCGCAGCGCCCGGCACACGGCCGGCGAACGACGATCCGGGAGTCCGGGTCAGCTCAGGTCAGGAGCCGCCCAGCTCGTTGTCGATGAAGTCGAACAGCTCGTCGTCCGACGCCTCCTCGACCCGACTCTCCACCGACTCGCCGTCGGCACCACCCGCCGTCTCCAAACGGCTGAGCAACGCCTGTAGCCGGCCGGTGAGTTCGGCACGTGCCGTGTCATCCGCCACGATCCGCTCGAACTCCGCCTCCCAGGCGTCCACTCCGCCCAGCAGCGAGGTCGGCGCGGCGGGTGCCGGAGCGACCTTCACCAGCAGGTGCGCGGCGAGCGCCATCGGGTCCGGGTAGTCGAACAGCAGCGTGGCCGGCAACCGTACGCCCGTGACCGTACCGAGCCGGTTCCGCAGCTCCACCGCCGTCAGCGAGTCGAAGCCGGACTCCAGGAAACCCCGCTCCGGGTCGATGGCCTCGCTGGAGGCGTGCCCGAGGACCAAGGCTGCCTGCTCCAGCACCGTGTCCAGCACGGCCTGCGAGCGCTCCGCCTCCGGCAGCGCCGCCAGCCGTTCCCGCAGCCCGCGCTCCCCCGCCCCCTGCTCAGCGGCGCCACCGCCGGCGGCGGTGGCGCGCCGTGCCCGCGAGGGCGCGAGGGTACGCAGCACGTGCGGCACGCTGCCGTCCGGCGCACGCAGCGCCGAGACGTCCAGCTGGGCTGGTACGAGATACGGCTCGTCCGCCGCCAACGCCGCGTCCAGCAGCGCGAGCGCCTCCTCGGACGCCATGGGCCGTACGCCGCCGCGCGCGACCCGGTGCAGGTCGGCGCCGTCCAACTTGCCCGTCATGCCGCTGCGTTCCGCCCACAGACCCCAGGCGAGCGAGGTGGCGGGGCGGCCGGTGGCGCGGAGTTGGCCGGCGAAACCGTCCAGGAAGGCGTTCGCGGCGCTGTAGTTGGCCTGTCCGGCGCCGCCGAGGGTGCCGGCGACCGAGGAGTACAGCACGAACGCCGCCAGGTCCAGCTCGCGGGTGGCGTCGTCCAGGTTGAGCACGGCGTCCACCTTGGCGCGCAGCACCGGCTCCATACGCTCCGGGGTGAGCGAGTCGAGGACGCCGTCCTCGAGCACGCCGGCGGTGTGGAAGACCGCCGTCAGCGGGTGCTCCTCCGACACGCCCGCGAGCAGCTCGGCGAGCTGCGCGCGGTCCGCGACATCGCAGGCGGCGAGGGTGACCTCGGCGCCCAGCGCGTGCAGTTCGGCGCATAGTTCGGGCATCCCCGCGGCCTCGGCGCCACGCCGGCTGGTCAGCAGCAGCGAGCGTACGCCGTGGCTGACCACTAGGTGCCGGGCGAGTAGTTGCCCCAGCACCCCGCTGGCACCGGTGACCAGCACGGTGCCGCCCTCGGCGAAGCCGCCGAACGGCACCGTGTCGGCGTGCTGGGCGCGTGTCAGCCGGGGCACCAGGGCGGTGCCGTCGCGCAGCGCCACCTCCGGTTCGCCCGTGGCGAGTGCCCCGGTCAGGACGCCGAGGGAGGCGTCGCCGCCGTCGTGGTCCAGCAGCGCGAAGCGGCCCGGGTTCTCCGTACGAGCCGCGCGCAGCAGTCCCCATACGGCCGACTGCGCGACCGCGACCGACGCCGCCGCCGGGCCGGTGGCCACTGCCTGCCGGGTGCACAACACCAGCCGGGCGGCGGCCAGTCCGGGCTCGGCGAGCCACGCCTGGGCCAGCTCCAGCGCGCGGGTGGTGGCGTGTCGTACGGCGTCTGCGGTGCCGGTGGCGTCCGTCGGGGCGAGCGGCGCCAGCACCGTGTCCGGCACGGGCGCGCCGCCGGCGACGGCCTCGACCAGCTCGGTGAGGCTGCCGTGGCCGCCCTCGGGCGAGCCGAGTTCGGCGAGGTCGGTGGCGTCGCCGAGCACGGCGACCCGTCCGGTGTACGCCGCCGGCAGCGGCGTCTCGGTCCACTCCAGCCGGTGCAGCCCGCGCGGCCCGGCGCCGGAGGCGGCCAACTGGGCGCTGTGCACGGGGCGCAGGACCAGGGCGTCGACGCTGGCGACGGGCGCACCGGTGGTGTCGGCGACCTGTACGGCGTACGCGGGCTCGGAGCCGGTGTTCTCGGCATCCGCGGGAGCCTCCGGGTCGGCCACCGCCGGCGTGAGGCGTACCCGTAGCCCGGTGGCTCCCGCCGCGGCGAGGGACACGCCGCGGAAGGTGAACGGCGCGACCGCACGGCCCGCCTGGTCCGGGACGAGCGCGAGGGTGTGCAGCGCGGCGTCCAGCAGCGCCGGATGCAGGGCGCACCGGCCGGCGGTGCCGTGCTGTTCCTCGTCCAGGGCGATCTGGGCGTACACCTCGTCGCCGAGCCGCCAGGCCGCGGTGAGGCCGCGGAAGGCGGGGCCGTAGTCGAAGGCGCGGGCGGCGATCCGGTCGTACAGGTCGTCCACGTCCACCGGCTCCGCCTCCGGTGGCGGCCAGGCCGTCAGTCCTTCCTGCGGTACGGGCGTGTCGGTGAGGACGCCGGAAGCGTGCCGGGTCCACTCCGCCTCGGGGTCGTCGGCCGGGCGGGTGTGCACGGTCAGCGCGCGGCCGGCCGCCGGTCCCCCGGCCGGACCGTCGGAGGGTTCCGGCTCGTGCACCGTGACCTGGAGCTGCACGGCGCCCTTGCGGGGCAGCACCAGCGGCGTCTCCAGGGTGAGTTCGTCGATCCCGGCCGCGCCGACGCGGGCGCACGCCTGGAGGGCGAGTTCGACGTACGCGGTGCCGGGGAGGATGACGTTCCCGTCCAGCGCGTGGTCCGCCAACCAGGGCTGCCGGGCCAGCGACAGCGCGCCGGTCAGCACGGTGCCGGCGGAACCGGCGAGCGGCACCACGGCGGCCAACAGCGGGTGCCCGGCGGCCTCCAGGCCGGTCGCGGACATGTCCTGCTCGCCGCTGGCCTCCAGCCAGTACCGCTGCTGCTGGAAGGGGTAGGTGGGCAGGTCCACCACCCGGGGGGCGTACGGGGCGAGGACCGTGGCCCAGTTCAGCCCGTGCCCGGCGGTGTGCAGCCGGGCGAGGGCGTGCGCGAGCGCGGTGGTGTCCTCGGTGTCCCGGCGCAGCAGCGGCACCAGGGTGCGGGCGGTGGCCGTACGGGAGTCGGCGGCACCGGGGGCCTGTTCGGCCCCGCTGGGCTCCTGCTCCGGGACGTCGGCGCCGTCCGTGGCGTCCGTACCGCCCGATCCGCCCGTGCCGCTGAGGCAGTCGTCGGCCATCGCGGTGAGCACGCCGTCCGGGCCCAGCTCGACCAGCGCGGTGACGCCCTCGTCGGCCAACAGGCGTACGCCGTCGTGGAACCGCACGGCCTGCCGGACGTGCCGCGTCCAGTAGTCGGCGGTGCGCAGGTCGTCGCCGGTGGCCAGCCGGCCGGTGACGTTGGAGAGCACCGGCAGCCGCGGCTCGTGGTAGGTGAGCTGGGCGGCCAGCCGCTCGAACTCCTCCAACATGCCGTCCATGTGCGGCGAGTGGAAGGCGTGACTGACCGTCAGCCGCTTGGTCTTGCGACCCTCGGCGGCGAGGCTCTCGGCGATCGCGGTGACCGCGTCCTCGTCGCCGGAGAGCACCGTCGAGCGCGGTCCGTTCAGCCCGGCGAGGGTGGCGCGGCCGGCGTACTCCTCGAGGCGCGGCAGCAGTTCCTCCTCACTGGCCTGTACGGACACCATCGCGCCGCCGCCGGGCAGTTCCTGCATGAGCCGGCCGCGGGCGGCGACCAGCGCGCAGGCGTCCGGCAGCGACAGGACCTCGGCGGCGTGCGCGGCGGCGAGTTCGCCGACCGAGTGGCCGAGGAGGTAGTCCGGGCGCAGGCCGTACGCCTCCAGCAGCCGGAACAGCGCCACCTCCAGCGCGAACAGGCCGACCTGGGTGTAGCAGGTCTGGTCCAGCAGCGCGGCCTCGGGCGTGCCCGGCTCGGCGAACAGCACCTCGCGCAGCGGCCGTTCCAGGTGCGCGTCCAGATGCGCGCACGCCTCGTCCAGGGCGTCCGCGAACGGGCGGGACAGCTCGTACAGTTCGCGCCCGGCGGCGGCGCGCTGCGCCCCCTGCCCGGTGAACAGGAAGGCTGTCTTGCCGCCCCGTGCCCGGCCGGTGACCAGCCGCGGGTGTTCGCGGCCGGCGGCCAGCGCCGCCAGCGCCTCGGTCATCTGCTCCTGGTCGGTGCCGAGCACGGCGGCCCGGTCCTCGAAGCCGGCACGGGTGGTCGCCAGCGACAGTGCCACATCGGGCACGCCGGGCGGCGGACCGGCCTCGCCGACGGCCGTACCGCCGGCGAGGTGCGCGGACAGCCGGGCGGCCTGCTGGCGTAGCGCCTCAGTGCCGCGCGCGGACAGCAGCCACGGCACGGGGGCGGGCGCCGGGAGGGGTGCGGGCGCCGTTTCCTCCGTCCGTGGGTCAGCCGGTGCCGCCGCCAGCGGGTCGTCGTCCGGCGCGTCCCCCGTGGGCTCCTCCAGGAGTACGTGCGCGTTCGTGCCGCTGATCCCGAAGGCCGACACCCCGGCCCGGCGCGGCTCCTCGCCGCGCGGCCAGTCCCGGGCCTCCTGCAGCAGTCGTACGCTGCCGGCGGCCCAGTCGATGTGCGGCGACTCCTCGTCGGCGTGCAACGTACGCGGCAGGGTGCCGGCGCGCATCGCCTGCACCGTCTTGATCACGCCGGCGATACCGGAAGCGGCCTGGGTGTGCCCGATGTTGGACTTCACCGCGCCCAGCCACAGCGGCCGGTCGGCGGCCCGCTCCGCGCCGTACACCGCCATCAGCGCCTGCGCCTCGATCGGGTCGCCCAGCGGGGTGCCGGTGCCGTGCGCCTCCACCGCGTCGACCTGCTCCGGGGCGAGCCCGGCCTGGCCGAGCGCGGCCCGGATGACCCGCTGCTGGGAGGGGCCGTTGGGCGCGGTCAGCCCGTTGCTGGCGCCGTCCTGGTTGACGGCGCTGCCCTTCACCACTGCCAGCACCCGGTGCCCGGCGGCCTGTGCGTCGGACAGCCGCTCGAGCAGCACCAACCCGGCGCCTTCGGCCCAGCCCGCGCCGTCAGCGTCCGCCGCGAACGCCTTGCAGCGCCCGTCCGGCGCCAGCGCGCGCTGGCGGCTGAACTCGATGAAGGTGTCCGGGGTGGAGATCACCGTCACGCCGCCGGCCAGCGCCATGGAGCACTCCCCGGCGCGCAGCGCCTGCGCGGCCTGGTGCAGCGCGACCAGCGAGGAGGAGCACGCGGTGTCGACGGTGACCGCCGGCCCCTCCAGCCCGAAGGTGTACGCGATCCGACCGGAGGCGACGCTGCTGGCGCTGCCGGTGGCCAGGTAGCCCTCCATGCCCTCCGGTGCCTGCCGGACGCGGGAGCCGTAGTCGTTGTAGTTCGAGCCGACGAACACGCCCGCCTGGGTGCCGCGTACGGAGGACGGGTCGACACCCGCCCGCTCGAACGCCTCCCAGGCGGTCTCCAGCAGCAACCGGTGCTGCGGGTCGATGGCCAGCGCCTCCCGTGGGGAGATGCCGAAGAACGCCGGGTCGAAGTGGTCGGCGTCGTAGAGGAAGCCGCCATCCCGGGCGTAGAAGGTGCCGGGCCGGTCCGGGTCCGGGTCGTACAACCCGTCGATGTCCCAGCCACGGTTGTCCGGGAACGGCCCGATCGCGTCCGCGCCGTCCGCGACGAGCCGCCAGAGGTCCTCCGGTGAGCGTACGTCGCCGGGGAAACGGCAGCCCATCCCCACGATGACGATCGGGTCCTGATCCACGGCAGCGCTCGGCGGCGCCAGCGCGCCGGACTGGTCACCGCCGGTGAACAGCTCGTCGTGCAGGAAGTCGGACAGCACGTTCGCCGTCGGGTGGTCGAAGGCCATGGTGACTGGCAGCCGCAGGCCGGTGGCCTCGCCGAGCCGGTTACGCAGCTCCACCGCGGTCAGCGAGTCGAAGCCCAGGTCGCGGAAGGCCCGGTTGGCCGGAACCGCTTCCGCCGCCTCGTATCCGAGCACCGCGGCGGCNGGGTCGTCGTCCGGCGCGTCCCCCGTGGGCTCCTCCAGGAGTACGTGCGCGTTCGTGCCGCTGATCCCGAAGGCCGACACCCCGGCCCGGCGCGGCTCCTCGCCGCGCGGCCAGTCCCGGGCCTCCTGCAGCAGTCGTACGCTGCCGGCGGCCCAGTCGATGTGCGGCGACTCCTCGTCGGCGTGCAACGTACGCGGCAGGGTGCCGGCGCGCATCGCCTGCACCGTCTTGATCACGCCGGCGATACCGGAAGCGGCCTGGGTGTGCCCGATGTTGGACTTCACCGCGCCCAGCCACAGCGGCCGGTCGGCGGCCCGCTCCGCGCCGTACACCGCCATCAGCGCCTGCGCCTCGATCGGGTCGCCCAGCGGGGTGCCGGTGCCGTGCGCCTCCACCGCGTCGACCTGCTCCGGGGCGAGCCCGGCCTGGCCGAGCGCGGCCCGGATGACCCGCTGCTGGGAGGGGCCGTTGGGCGCGGTCAGCCCGTTGCTGGCGCCGTCCTGGTTGACGGCGCTGCCCTTCACCACTGCCAGCACCCGGTGCCCGGCGGCCTGTGCGTCGGACAGCCGCTCGAGCAGCACCAACCCGGCGCCTTCGGCCCAGCCCGCGCCGTCAGCGTCCGCCGCGAACGCCTTGCAGCGCCCGTCCGGCGCCAGCGCGCGCTGGCGGCTGAACTCGATGAAGGTGTCCGGGGTGGAGATCACCGTCACGCCGCCGGCCAGCGCCATGGAGCACTCCCCGGCGCGCAGCGCCTGCGCGGCCTGGTGCAGCGCGACCAGCGAGGAGGAGCACGCGGTGTCGACGGTGACCGCCGGCCCCTCCAGCCCGAAGGTGTACGCGATCCGACCGGAGGCGACGCTGCTGGCGCTGCCGGTGGCCAGGTAGCCCTCCATGCCCTCCGGTGCCTGCCGGACGCGGGAGCCGTAGTCGTTGTAGTTCGAGCCGACGAACACGCCCGCCTGGGTGCCGCGTACGGAGGACGGGTCGACACCCGCCCGCTCGAACGCCTCCCAGGCGGTCTCCAGCAGCAACCGGTGCTGCGGGTCGATGGCCAGCGCCTCCCGTGGGGAGATGCCGAAGAACGCCGGGTCGAAGTGGTCGGCGTCGTAGAGGAAGCCGCCATCCCGGGCGTAGAAGGTGCCGGGCCGGTCCGGGTCCGGGTCGTACAACCCGTCGATGTCCCAGCCACGGTTGTCCGGGAACGGCCCGATCGCGTCCGCGCCGTCCGCGACGAGCCGCCAGAGGTCCTCCGGTGAGCGTACGTCGCCGGGGAAACGGCAGCCCATCCCCACGATGACGATCGGGTCCTGATCCACGGCAGCGCTCGGCGGCGCCAGCGCGCCGGACTGGTCACCGCCGGTGAACAGCTCGTCGTGCAGGAAGTCGGACAGCACGTTCGCCGTCGGGTGGTCGAAGGCCATGGTGACTGGCAGCCGCAGGCCGGTGGCCTCGCCGAGCCGGTTACGCAGCTCCACCGCGGTCAGCGAGTCGAAGCCCAGGTCGCGGAAGGCCCGGTTGGCCGGAACCGCTTCCGCCGCCTCGTATCCGAGCACCGCGGCGGCCTGCGCGCGTACGGCCTCCAGCAGGCCGCCGCGCCGCTCACCGGCGGCGCCGGCGGCGAGCCGGCGCACCAGCGGGGCGGCACCGTCCAGCGAGTTGTCCTTGTGGGACACGGTCTCCTCGCGCTGTGCCTCGGGCAGTTCGCGCAGAGCCGCGGCGACCCGCTCGTTGGCGACTCTCCAGTCCACGTCGGCGACGACCACGTACGTCTCGTCCAGGTCCAGCGCGGTCTGGAGGGCGGAGATGGCGAGACCCGGGTCCATCGGGGGCACTCCGATGTCCCGCAGGCTCGCGGCCAGTCGCTCGTCCACCAGACCACCGCCGGCCCAGGCGCCCCAGGCCATCGAGGTGGCGGGCAGTCCGTCGGCGCGGCGCCGCTCGGCGAGCGCGTCGAGGTACGCGTTGGCGGCGGCGTAACTCGCCTGGCCGGGACCGCCGAGGGTGCCGGCCATGGAGGAGAACAGCACGAACGCGGACAGTTCGAGGTGCCGCGTCGCCTCGTGCAGCACGTCCGCCGCGTCCACCTTGGGACGCAGCACACCGGCCGCGCGCTCGGGCGTCAGGCTGTCGATCATCCCGTCGTCGATCACGCCGGCGGTGTGCACCACGGCGGTCAACGGCTGATCCTCGGGCAGCTCCGCCAGCATCCGATCCACCGCCGCACGGTCCGCGACGTCACAGCGGACGGGAGTGGCCGAGGTGCCCAGGGCGGCGAGTTCGGCGAGCAGTTCGTCCGTGCCGGGCGCGTCGGGGCCCCGCCGGCTGGCCAGTACGAGGTGCTCGGCGCCTCCCTGGGCGAGCCAGCGCGCGGTGTGCGCGGCGATGCTCCCGCTGCCACCGGTCACCAACACGGTGCCGTGCGGCCGCCAGGTCTCGCGCTCCGACTCCCCGGGGCTCACGGCCCGCAGCAGCCGGCGAGCGAACACCCCGGAGGGGCGTACGGCGACCTGGTCCTCGTCCAGTTCGCCGGTGAGTACTCGGGCGAGCCGGCGGGTGGCCCGCTCGTCCAGCGTCCTCGGCAGGTCGATGAGACCACCCCAGCGCCGTGGGTACTCCAGCGCGGCGATCCGGCCCAGCCCCCAGACCATCGCCTGGGTCGGACGTTCCACGGGATCGGGACGGGTGACGGACACCGCGCCCCGGGTGACGCACCAGAGCCGGGCGTCGATCCCGGCGTCGCCGAGCGCCTGGAGCAGGATGGTGGTCAGCACGAGGCTGCCGGTCATCGCCTCGTCCGCGCTCCACCGCCGCTCGTCCATGGCCAGCATCGAGAAGATGCCGGACGGTGCCTCGGGTACCTCCGAACGCAGCCGGTCCGCGAGCCAGTTGCGGTCCGCGTCGTCGTAGGTGACGACCAGCGTCCGGGTCTGCGCGCCGAGGTTGTGCAGCGCGTCGCGCGCCTCCCGTACGGCGGCGTCGTCCTGCTGGCCCTCGGTGACGACCAGCAGCCACGTGCCGTCCAGGGTGAGCGAGGACGGAGTCGTGGCGGCCGGCGGCGACTGGGGGCGCCAGGCGATCCGGTACCGCCAACCATCCACGATGCTGCGTTGTTGGCGGTCACGGCGCCAGGACGACAGGGCCCGCAGCACTCCGTGCAACGCGTCGCGGTCCTCGTGGGGGACGCCCAGTTCGCCGGAGAGGGTGTCCACGTCCTCGCGGTCGACGGTCTCCCAGAACTTCGCGTCCACCGGGTCCTGGGCGCCGTCGCCGCCGGTGACGGTACGGGTGGACTCCAGCCAGTAGCGCTGGCGTTGGAAGGCATACGTGGGCAGATCCACCAACGGGCCACCCTGCGGGAGAGCCTTGGACCAATCCACCTCCACACCCCGCGACCACACCTGACCCAACGACGCATACAACCGCCCCAAACCACCCTCACCACGCCGCAACGACCCCACCACCACCACATCCACACCACACACCTCAGCCGACTCCCCCACCGGCACCACCAACACCGGATGCGCACTCGGCTCCACAAACACCCCAAACCCCTCACCCAACAACCCCTCCACCGCACCGACAAACTCCACCGAACACCGCAAATTCTCATACCAATACCCACCATCCACCAACCGCCCACCATCAAGCCACCCACCCGAAACCGTCGAGAAAAACGGCACCTCCGGCTCCTTCGGCTCCAACCCCGCCAACGCCTCCACCAACTCCCCCTCAATCCCCTCCACCTGCACCGAATGCGAGGCGTAATCCACCTCCACCCGCCGCACCCACACACCACGCCCCTCACACGCCTCCACCACCACATCCAAACCCTCCACCGACCCCGACACCACCACAGACGACGGACCATTCACCGCCGCCACCGACACACCCACCACCCCACACTCCACCAACAACTCCTCCACCCCCAACCGCGACAACCCCACCGACACCATCC
The DNA here is from genome assembly GCF_001751245.1 of Streptomyces oceani. Taxonomy (GTDB): domain Bacteria; phylum Actinomycetota; class Actinomycetes; order Streptomycetales; family Streptomycetaceae; genus Streptomyces; species Streptomyces oceani. The sequence goes on along the minus strand of NZ_LJGU01000116.1, from coordinate 107,707 downwards.
CCCCACCACCCGCAAGCCGCCCACCAATCAACCCCGAACGCACCGCCACCACCCGCGCACCCTCCTCCAACGACAACGCACCCGACACCACCGCCGCCGCAATCTCCCCCTGCGAATGCCCCACCACCGCAGCCGGCACCACACCAAACCACTCCCACACCCGCGACAACGACACCATCACCGCCCACAACACCGGCTGCACCACATCCACCCGACCCAACATCTCCTCATCCCCCAACACCCCCACCAACGACCACCCAACAAACGGCTCCAACGCCCGCTCACACTCACCCATCGCCTCCGCAAACACCACCGACTCACCCAACAACTCCCGCGCCATCCCCACCCACTGCGACCCCTGCCCCGGAAACACAAACACCGGACCACGCTCCACCACACCCTCATCCACCACACCATCCACCCGACCAGCCGCCACCTCACCCAAACCCGACACCAACTCCTCCCGCGACGCACCCGCCACCACCGCACGATGCTCAAACCCCGCACGCCCCACCACCAACGACCGCCCCACAGCCCCCACCGACACCCCAACACCCACACCCTCCACAAACCCCACCAAACGCTCAGCCTGCCCCCTCAACGCCTCCGCACTACGCGCCGACACCACCCACGGCACCACACCACCCCACCCCACAAACCCCTCAGACCCAACCGACTCCACAGACTCCCCAGACCCAGCCTCAACACCAGCAAACTCCACAGACCCAGGTGCCTCCTCCAACACCACATGCGCGTTCGTACCGCTCACCCCGAACGAGGACACACCCGCCCGCCGCGGACGATCACCGCGCTCCCACTCCCGCGCCTGCGCCAACAACTCCACCCCACCCAACGACCAGTCCACATGCGGCGACGGCTCCTCCGCGTGCAACGACCGCGGCAACAGATCATGCTGGAACGCCTGCACCATCTTCATCAGCCCAGCGAGGCCGGAAGCCGCCTGGGCGTGTCCGATGTTCGACTTCACCGAGCCCAACCACAACGGCCGCTGAGGATCGCGTCCCTCACCGTACGTCGCCAACAGCGCCTGCGCCTCGATCGGGTCACCCAGCGTCGTACCCGTGCCATGCGCCTCGACCACGTCCACATCGCCCGGCTCCAACCGCGCGTTCGCCAACGCCGCCCGAATCACCCGCTGCTGAGAAGGACCGTTCGGCGCCGTCAGACCATTCGACGCACCATCCTGATTAATCGCCGAACCACGCACCACACCCAACACCCGATGCCCGTTCGCCCGCGCGTCCGACAACCGCTCCAACACGATCATCCCCGCACCCTCGGCCATTCCCATGCCGTCGGCGGAGGCACCGAACGCCTTGCACCGGCCGTCGGTGGCCAGACCGCGCTGCCGGCTGAAGCCGATCAGCCCGATCGGCTCGCCCATGACGGCAGCCGCGCCCGCCAGCGCCATCGAGCACTCGCCACTACGCAGCGCCTGCACCGCCTGATGCGTCGCCACCAACGCCGACGAGCATCCGGTGTCCAGGGTGACGGCAGGCCCCTCCAGCCCCAGGGTGTACGAGATACGGCCGGAGGCGATGCTGGTCACCGTGCCGGTGATCAGATGCCCCTCCAGACCCTCCGGCGCCTCGGCGGCGCTGCCGTAGCCCTGGTAGGCGGCGCCGACGTAGACGCCGGTTTGACTGCCACGCAGGCTGTACGGGTCGATGCCGGCCCGCTCCAGCGCCTCCCAGGAGGTCTCCAGCAACAGCCGCTGCTGCGGATCCATCGCCAACGCCTCACGCGGCGAGATCCCGAAGAACGCCGGGTCGAAGTCGCCGGCGGCGTCCAGGAATCCGCCGTCGCGCGCGTACGTGGTGCCCGTACGGTCCGGATTCGGGTCATAGAGCCGGTCAAGGTCCCAACCACGGTCGGTGGGCAGCGGTGACACGACATCCAGCCCGTCGCGTACCACCCGCCACAGGTCCTCGGGCGTCTCCACACCACCAGGGAAACGGCAGCTCATCGACACGATCGCGATCGGCTCGTCGTCCGGGCCTGGTCCGGCCGCCGGCTGCCGCCCGGTGTCGGCCGGGGCGTCCAGCTCCGGCAGGTCTCCCAGCAGTTTGCCGAGCAGGTGGACGGCCAGCTCCCGGACGTTCGGGTAGTCGAAGACGACCGTCGAGGACAGCTTGACGCCCGCCGCCGTGTTCAGCCGGTTCCGCAACTCGACCGCCGTCAGCGAGTCGAAGCCCAGCTCCTTGAACGGACGGTTGGACGCCACGTCGGAGCTGTCACTGAAGCCGAGCGTGCCGGCCACGTGGGTACGTACCAGATCAGCGATCATCCGCTCGCGCTCAGCGACGACCAGACCGCGTAGCTGCGCCTGCAGCGCGGACGAGGTGCCCTGCGCGCTCTCCGCCTCGGCCGCGTCGGCCGTCAGCAGCTCGGCGACCTCCGGCACCTCGTGCAGCAGCGGGCGGGAGTGCGCGGCTGTGAAGACGGGCACGAAGCGCGGCCAGTCGATGTCCGCGACGGCCAGGAAGGTCTCGTCGTCGTCCAGGGCCTGTTCCAGACCGCTGACGGCGAGTTCGGCGTCCATGAAGGGGATGCCGCGCCACTTGAGCTGCTCCTTCACCACCTCGACGGCCATGCCGCCGCCCTCCGGGCTCCAGATGCCCCAGGGGATCGTCAGGCCGGTGAGGCCGCGCGCGCGGCGGTGGTCGGCGAGGGCGTCGACGTACGCGTTGGAGGCGGCGTACGCGCCGTGGTCCCCGCTGCCCCAGACGCCGGCGACCGACGAGTAGAGCACGAACGCGTCCATGTCTTCGCGATCGAAAACGGCGTCCAGGTGCTGCGCGCCCAGCAGCTTCGCGCGAGCGCCCTCGTCGAAGTCGTCCATGCTGGTGTCGGCGACGGGCACCAGCAGGCCGTAGCCGGCGGTGTGCACCACCGTACGGAAGGCCGGGCCGTCCGCCTCCACCTCCGCCACCAGGTCACGCACCTGCTCACGGTCGGTCACGTCGCAGGCGGCGATGGTGACCCGCGGACCCAACGCCTCCAGTTCGGCCTGGAGTTCGGCGGCGCCCGGCGCGTCCATGCCACGCCGGCTGGTGAGGACGAGGTGTTCCGCGCCACGCTGCGCCAGCAGGCGGGCGGTGTGCGCGCCGAGTCCACCCGTGCCACCGGTGACGAGCGCGCTGCCGCTGGTACGCCACTCCTCGGCGGGCTTGCGGCTGCCACGGGGCGTACGGATCAGACGGCGATTGAAGGCACCGGCGGCCCGCAGGGCGACCTGGTCCTCGTCCCCGCCCTCCGCGAGCTTCTGGGTCAGCAGGGTGCCGATGGTGTCGTCGACCGTCTCGGGGAGGTCGATGAGGCCGCCCCAGAGAGCGGGTTGTTCGAGCGCGACCACACGGCCGAAGCCCCAGATCGCGGCCTGCATCGGGTTCCGTACCGGGTCCTGCTGTGTACCTGTGGTGTGCGACTGCGAAGTGAGCATCCATACGGGAGCCCGGGTGCCGGCCGTGAGCAGCCCCTGGACGAGTGCCAGGGAGAGCGCCAGCCCCACGGTGACACCCTCGTGGCCCGGTTGGGGACGCTCGTCGAGTGCGAGGAGGGAGAGGACGCCCGCGGGGGTGTCGCCCTCGGGCAGCGCGTCGGTCAACCGCTCAGCGACAACCGCCTGCTCCACCTCATCCGCCGCCAACGACACCACAACCACCTCAGCACCAGCAGCCTCCACCCACGCACGAACCCGCTCCACCCACTGCCCACACTCACCCGAAGCCGGCACCACCAACAACCACCGACCCGACAACACACCACCCGCACCACTCACCGCTTCCGCCTGCCGCCACACCACCCGATAACGCCAACCCTCCACCACATTCCGCTGCTGCCGCTCCCGCCGCCACGACGACAACGCCGGAACCACCTCAGCAAGCGCCGAAGCATCCGCTATACCCAGCGTGTCCGCCAAACCCTCCACATCCTCACGCTCAACGGTCTCCCAAAACTCCGCATCCACCGGATCAACCACCCCCGAAAGCCGCCCACCCGAAGGCGCCTCCAGCCAGTAGCGCTGGCGTTGGAAGGCATACGTCGGCAGATCCACCAACACCTCGGGCTCACCCCCAGACCGCGGGAGAGCCTTGGACCAATCCACCTCCACACCCCGCGACCACACCTGACCCAACGACGCATACAACCGCCCCAAACCACCCTCACCACGCCGCAACGACCCCACCACCACCACATCCACACCACACACCTCAGCCGACTCCCCCACCGGCACCACCAACACCGGATGCGCACTCGGCTCCACAAACACCCCAAACCCCTCACCCAACAACCCCTCCACCGCACCCACAAACTCCACCGAACACCGCAAATTCTCATACCAATACCCACCATCCACCAACCGCCCACCATCAAGCCACCCACCCGAAACCGTCGAGAAAAACGGCACCCGAGGCACCCGAGGCTCCAACCCCGCCAACGCCTCCACCAACTCCCCCTCAATCCCCTCCACCTGCACCGAATGCGACGCATAATCCACCTCCACCCGCCGCACCCACACACCACGCCCCACACACCACTCCACCACCACATCCAAACCCTCCACCGACCCCGACACCACCACAGACGACGGACCATTCACCGCCGCCACCGACACACCCACCACCCCACACTCCACCAACAACTCCTCCACCCCCAACCGCGACAACCCCACCGACACCATCCCCCCACCACCCGCAAGCCGCCCACCAATCAACCCCGAACGCACCGCCACCACCCGCGCACCCTCCTCCAACGACAACGCACCCGACACCACCGCCGCCGCAATCTCCCCCTGCGAATGCCCCACCACCGCAGCCGGCACCACACCAAACCACTCCCACACCCGCGACAACGACACCATCACCGCCCACAACACCGGCTGCACCACATCCACCCGACCCAACATCTCCTCATCCCCCAACACCCCCACCAACGACCACCCAACAAACGGCTCCAACGCCCGCTCACACTCACCCATCGCCTCCGCAAACACCACCGACTCACCCAACAACTCCCGCGCCATCCCCACCCACTGCGACCCCTGCCCCGGAAACACAAACACCGGACCACGCTCCACCACACCCTCATCCACCACACCATCCACCCGACCAGCCGCCACCTCACCCAAACCCGACACCAACTCCTCCCGCGACGCACCCGCCACCACCGCACGATGCTCAAACCCCGCACGCCCCACCACCAACGACCGCCCCACAGCCCCCACCGACACCCCAACACCCACACCCTCCACAAACCCCACCAAACGCTCAGCCTGCCCCCTCAACGCCTCCGCACTACGCGCCGACACCACCCACGGCACCACACCACCCCACCCCACAAACTCCTCAGACCCAACCGACTCCCCAGACTCCCCAGACCCAACCTCAACACCAGCAAACTCCACAGACCCAAACCCAGGCGCCTCCTCCAACACCACATGCGCGTTCGTACCGCTGCCACCGAACGACGAGACACCCGCCCGCCGCGGGGCGTCCCTCTCCGGCCAGGCACGGGCCTCGGTCAGCAGTCGCAGGCTGCCGTCGCTCCAGTCGACGTGCGGCGTCGGGTCCTCGGAGTACAACGACTTTGGCAGTACGCCGTCCCGTAGGGCGTGCACCATCTTCATGATCCCGGCGACACCGGAAGCGGCCTGGGTGTGCCCGATGTTCGACTTCACCGAGCCCAGCCACAACGGCCGCTCCGCGTCGTGCGCCCGCCCGTACGTGGCGCTCAGCGCGTCGGCCTCGATCGGGTCACCCAGCGTCGTACCCGTGCCATGCGCCTCGACCACGTCCACATCGCCCGGCTCCAACCGCGCGTTCGCCAACGCCGCCCGAATCACCCGCTGCTGAGAAGGACCGTTCGGCGCCGTCAGACCATTCGACGCACCATCCTGATTGATCGCACTGCCCCGAAGCACCGCCAACACCTGGTGCCCGTTCGCCTGGGCGTCCGACAACCGCTCCAACAGCAGTACGCCGACACCCTCACCCCAACCCGTACCATCCGCACCCGCCGCGAACGGCTTGCACCGACCATCCGGCGACAACCCACGCTGCCGACTGAACTCCACGAAGTTCCTGGTGGACGACATCACGGTGACCCCGCCCACCAGCGCCATCGAGCACTCGCCGGCACGCAGCGACTGCATCGCCAGATGCGTCGCCACCAGCGACGAGGAACACATCGTGTCCAGGGTGACGGTAGGCCCCTCGAGCCCGAAGTGGTACGCGACCCGTCCCGAGAGTACGGCCGCCGAGCCGCCGGTGAGCAGGTGCCCCTCGACCTCGTCCGGAGCCATGGAGCCGTCGACGGCGTAACCCTGGTTGCTGGAACCGACGAAGACACCGGACTGGCTGCCGCGCATCGTCGCGGGGTCGATGCCGGCCCGTTCGAAGACCTCCCAGGAGGTCTCCAGCAGCAGCCGCTGCTGCGGGTCCATCGCCAACGCCTCACGCGGCGAGATCTCGAAGAAGGACGCGTCGAACTGCGCCGCGTCGTAGAGGAAGCCGCCCTCCCGGACGTAGCTGGTGCCGGGCTCGTCCGGGTCCGGGTCGTACAGCGCGTCCAGGTCCCAGCCACGGTCCGTGGGCAGCCCGGATATGGCGTCCGTGCCGTCGGTCACCAACTGCCACAGCTCTTCGGGGCTGTGGGCGCCGCCGGGCCAACGCCCGGCCATCGAGACAACAGCGATGGGTTCGTGCTGCCGTGACTCCACCTCGTGCAACTGGCCACGGACCTGCCGCAGGTCGGTGGTGACCCGCTTAAGGTAATCGCGGAGCTTTGCCTCGTTGTTGTCCATCGTGTGCTGTCAGCCCTTCAAGAATCGGGATGTCGGCGTCGTGCTGGCTCAGGAGATCCCGAGTTCTTTGTCGATCAGGTCGAACATGTCCTCATCGGACGCGGCGGCCACGTCCTCGTCGATACCGCCGTCGCCCGCTGGTCCGTCTCCGTCCCAGGTGGTCAGGAGTTTCCGCAGGCCGTCTGCCAGGGCCTGACGGGATTCCGCGTCCGGCGCTTCCTGGTACGCCGCCTCCAACTGCCGTAGTTCCACGGGCAGGTCGGCGGACTCGCCGGGACGCGCGCCCGCGCTGGCGGGCTCCGGCGGCAACAGCTCCGTGCCCAGGTGATCGGCGAGCACGGCGGGGGTCGGGTAGTCGAAGATCAGCGCGGCGGGAAGCCGCAGCCCGGTCGCCGCGGTCAGCCGGTTGCGCAGCTCGACCGCCGTCAGCGAGTCGAAGCCGAGATTCCGGAACGGCCGGTCCGCCTTCACCTGCTGGCCCGTCGCGTGCCCGAGCACCGCGCCGGCGTGCTCGCGTACGAGATCGACCAGCGCCCGCCCGCGCTGCTCCGCGTCGAGCGGGGTAAGCCGCGCCACCAGCTGGGCGGTCGGGTCCTCGGCCGCACCGGACCGCTCCGCCGCCTGCGCCTCCTGCCGCTGTGCGGCGAGCAGTTCGGCGACCTCGGGCACCTCGTCCAGCAGCGGACGATGGCCCCGGCTGGTGTAGGCGGGCAGGAAGCGGTCCCAGCGGATGTCGGCCACCACGAGGGTCGGCTCCGCACCTGTCACGGCCGCGCGCACGGCGCGTACCGCCAGCTCGGGCGCCATCTCCGGCACCCCACGACGGCGTAGTTGCTCGGCGACCTCCTCGTCGACCATGCCGCCGTCCGCCCAGGCTCCCCAGGCGATGGCGGTCGCCGTACGCCCGTGAGCGTGGCGGTGCTCGGCGAGGGCGTCGAGCTGGGCGTTGGCCGCGGCGTACGGGCCCTGGCCGCCGTTGCCCCAGACGCCCGCGCCCGAGGAGAACAGGACGAAGGCGTCGAGTTCGGTTTCCGCCAGCAGTTCGTCCAGGTGCAGCGCGCCGGCCACCTTGCCCCGTACGATCGCGGCGACCTCCGGCACCGGGATCTCGGCCAGCGAGCGGGCCTCCCCGACGACCCCGGCGGTGTGCACGACGCCGGTCAGCGGGAGGTCCTCAGGGATGTCGGCCAGCAGCGCGGCCAGCGCCGCCCGCTCCGCCACGTCGCAGGCGGCGATGGTGACGCGCGGGCCCAACGCCTGCAGCTCCGCGCGGAGTTCGGTGGCGCCGGGCGCGTCGGGGCCGCGTCGGCTGACCAGCAGCAGATGTTCGGCCCCAGCACCCGCCAGCTCCCGGGCGACGTGGCCGCCGAGGGCACCCGTACCACCGGTGATCAGGACGGTGCCGCTAGGCTGCCACGGCTCTCGCGCCGGTCGGCTCGCCTCGGCGGGCACCCGCACCATGCGGCGTACGAAGGTGCCGGAGGCCCGTACGGCGAGATCCTCCTCCCCGGCGGGATCGGCGAGCAGGCTGCTGAGCCGGGCGAGGGCCGGTTCGTCGACCGTTTCGGGGAGATCGATGAGACCGCCGAAGCCGTCCGGGGTGTCCAGCCCGAACACCCGACCCAGGCCGCGTACGGCCGCCTGCGCGGGACGTACGACGGGATCGGCCGGTGCGGTTGTGACGGCGCCACGGGTGACGATCCACAGCGGGGCGGCGAGGCCGACCTTGCCGGTCTCCAGCACCTGGGCGAGGGCCACGGTGGCCAGCAGGCCACGTGTCACACCGGGGCCGTGGTCGCTTTCCACCTCGTCGAGTGCGAGGAGGGAGAGGACGCCCGCGGGGGTGTCGCCCTCGGGCAGCGCGTCGGTCAACCGCTCAGCGACAACTGCCTGCTCCACCTCATCCGCCGCCAACGACACCACAACCACCTCAGCACCAGCAGCCTCCACCCACGCACGAACCCGCTCCACCCACTGCCCACACTCACCCGAAGCCGGCACCACCAACAACCACCGACCCGACAACACACCACCCGCACCACTCACCGCTTCCGCCTGCCGCCACACCACCCGATAACGCCAACCCTCCACCACATTCCGCTGCTGCCGCTCCCGCCGCCACGACGACAACGCCGGAACCACCTCAGCAAGCGCCGAAGCATCCGCTATACCCAGCGTGTCCGCCAAACCCTCCACATCCTCACGCTCAACGGTCTCCCAAAACTCCGCATCCACCGGATCAACCACCCCCGAAAGCCGCCCACCCGAAGGCGCCTCCAGCCAGTAGCGCTGGCGTTGGAAGGCATACGTCGGCAGATCCACCAACACCTCGGGCTCACCCCCAGACCGCGGGAGAGCCTTGGACCAATCCACCTCCACACCCCGCGACCACACCTGACCCAACGACGCATACAACCGCCCCAAACCACCCTCACCACGCCGCAACGACCCCACCACCACCACATCCACACCACACACCTCAGCCGACTCCCCCACCGGCACCACCAACACCGGATGCGCACTCGGCTCCACAAACACCCCAAACCCCTCACCCAACAACCCCTCACACGCCTCCGCAAACCGCACCGACTCCCGCAAATTCCGATACCAATACTCCGCACCCAACGCACAATCCAACCACCCACCCGAAACCGTCGAGAAAAACGGCACCCGAGGCACCCGAGGCTCCAACCCCGCCAACGCCTCCACCAACTCCCCCTCAATCCCCTCCACCTGCACCGAATGCGACGCATAATCCACCTCCACCCGCCGCACCCACACACCACGCCCCACACACCACTCCACCACCACATCCAAACCCTCCACCGACCCCGACACCACCACAGACGACGGACCATTCACCGCCGCCACCGACACACCCACCACCCCACACTCCACCAACAACTCCTCCACCCCCAACCGCGACAACCCCACCGACACCATCCCCCCACCACCCGCAAGCCGCCCACCAATCAACCCCGAACGCACCGCCACCACCCGCGCACCCTCCTCCAACGACAACGCACCCGACACCACCGCCGCCGCAATCTCCCCCTGCGAATGCCCCACCACCGCAGCCGGCACCACACCAAACCACTCCCACACCCGCGACAACGACACCATCACCGCCCACAACACCGGCTGCACCACATCCACCCGACCCAACATCTCCTCATCCCCCAACACCCCCACCAACGACCACCCAACAAACGGCTCCAACGCCCGCTCACACTCACCCATCGCCTCCGCAAACACCACCGACTCACCCAACAACTCCCGCGCCATCCCCACCCACTGCGACCCCTGCCCCGGAAACACAAACACCGGACCACGGCCCTGCTCAGCAACCACACCATCCACCCGACCAGCCGCCACCTCACCCAAACCCGACACCAACTCCTCCCGCGACGCACCCGCCACCACCGCACGATGCTCAAACCCCGCACGCCCCACCACCAACGACCGCCCCACAGCCCCCACCGACACCCCAACACCCACACCCTCCACAAACCCCACCAAACGCTCAGCCTGCCCCCTCAACGCCTCCGCACTACGCGCCGACACCACCCACGGCACCACACCACCCCACCCCACAAACCCCTCAGACCCAACCGACTCCCCAGACTCCCCAGACCCAACCGACTCCACAGACCCCTCAGACCCAGGCGCCTCCTCCAACACCACATGCGCGTTCGTACCGCTCACCCCGAACGAGGACACACCCGCCCGCCGCGGACGATCACCGCGCTCCCACTCCCGCGCCTGCGCCAACAACTCCACCCCACCCAACGACCAGTCCACATGCGGCGACGGCTCCTCCGCGTGCAACGACCGCGGCAACAGATCATGCTGGAACGCCTGCACCATCTTCATCAGCCCGGCCATACCCGAGGCGGTCTGCGCGTGTCCGATGTTCGACTTCACCGAGCCCAGCCACAACGGACGCTGAGGATCGCGTCCCTCCCCATACGTCGCCAACAGCGCCTGCGCCTCGATCGGGTCACCCAGCGTCGTACCCGTACCATGCGCCTCGACCACGTCCACATCGCCCGGCTCCAACCGCGCGTTCGCCAACGCCGCCCGAATCACCCGCTGCTGAGAAGGACCGTTCGGCGCCGTCAGACCATTCGACGCACCATCCTGATTAATCGCACTGCCCCGAAGCACCGCCAACACCTGGTGCCCGTTCGCCCGCGCGTCCGACAACCGCTCCAACACGATCATCCCCGCACCCTCGGACAGCGCGAATCCGTCCGCCGCCGCCGCGAAGGGCTTCGACACCCCGTCCGGAGCCAGCCCACGCTGCCGGCTGAACGCGATGAACTGCGAGGGGTCGGACATCACCATCACCGCGCCCGCCAACGCCATCGAGCACTCGCCGGCACGCAGCGCCTGCACCGCCTGATGCGTCGCCACCAAGGCCGAGGAGCATGCCGTGTCGACCGTCACGGCGGGCCCCTCCAGCCCCAGGGTGTACGAGATACGGCCGGAGGCCACGCTGCCCGCCGCGCCCGTCGCGAGGTAGCCCTCGGCCTCGCCGGACGCCGCGCGCAGTCGGCTGCCGTACTCCTGGTCGGTCATCCCGACGTAGACGCCGGTCTGACTGCCACGCAGGCTGTACGGGTCGATGCCGGCCCGCTCCAGCGCCTCCCAGGAGGTCTCCAGCAACAGCCGCTGCTGCGGATCCATCGCCAACGCCTCACGCGGCGAGATCCCGAAGAACGCCGCGTCGAAGTCCGCCGCGTCGTGCAGGAACCCGCTACGGCGTACGTAGCTCTTGCCGGTGCTGTCCGGGTCCGGGTCGTACAGCGCCTCCAGGTCCCAGCCACGGTTGGTCGGGAAGTCGGAGATGACGTCCAGCCCGTCCCGTACCACCCGCCACAGGTCCTCGGGCGTCTCCACACCGCCAGGGAAACGGCAGCTCATCGACACGATCGCGATCGGCTCGTCGACGGTCGACGGACCCGGCTGAGCCACGGAGCCGGGCGAGCCGCCGGTGCGGTCAGCGCCCGTGGCGGCCGGGTCACCGAGGAGACGGCTGGCCAGATGTCCAGCCAGCGCGGTGATGTTCGGGTAGTCGAAGACCACGGTCGAGGCGAGCCGTAGCCCGGTGGCGGCGTTCAGCCGGTTACGCAGTTCCACCGCGGTCAGCGAGTCGAAGCCCTGCTCCTTGAAGGACTCCCGGGTGTCGACGGCTCCGGCCTCCGCGTGCCCCAACACCGCCGCGACCCATTCCCGTACCAGCGTCACCAGCCGGGCCGTGCGCTGGCGTTCGTCGAGCTCCGCCAGCTCGCCCGCCAGTGCCAGCGTGGGTGCGGCCTCCCCGTCCTGGCGCTGTTCCGTTACGGGCTGGGCCGCCGGTATCTCGTCCAGCAGCCGGCTGGGCCGTACGGAGGTGAAGACACCGGCGAACCGCCGCCAGTCGACATCGGCGAGCGCGACCACCGTGTCGTCCAGTTCCAGCGCCTGCTGGAGGCCGGCCAGTGCCGTGTCCGGGTCGATCACCGGTACGCCGCGCTGCCGCAGGACATCCTGCAGGGACTCGGCGATCATGCCGCCGCCCGCCCACGGACCCCAGGCCACGGACAGCACTGGATGGCCGTCGGCGCGCCGACGCTGGGCGTACGCGTCCAGCGCGGCGTTCGCGGCGGCGTACACGCCGTGTTCGGCGACGCCCCAGGTGCCGGAGATGGACGAGAAGTACACGACGGCGTCCAGCTGACCTGCGTCCAGGGGACCAGCCAGCGCCTCGGCCAGGTGTTCCGCGCCGAGCACCTTGCCGGCCAGCGCGGCGTCCAGATCGGTGTTGTCCGCCTCGGCCAGGGTGCCCAGTTGGCTGACCCCGGCGGCGTGTACGACACAGCGCACGGCGTGTCCCTCGTCCGCCAACCGCGTCGCCAGGTCGCGTACGGCGTCCCGGTCCGCCATGTCGCAGGCGGCGACGGTCACCGGCACTCCGCGGGCGGCCAGTTCGGCGCGCAGCTCGGCCACGCCGGGGGCCGCGTCACCACGGCGCCCGGTGAGCACGAGGTGCTCGGCGCCGCCGTCGACGAGCCAGCGGGCGACCCGGGCGCCGAGCGCGCCCGTACCACCGGTGACCAGGACTGTGCCGCGCGGACGCCAGTCCCCTGAGGTGGTCGAGCGGGACGCGGCGGCAGGGACGGACACGAGGCGGCGTACGTACGTGCGGTCGGCGCGGAGCGCGAGCTGATCCTCGTCGTCGTGCCCGGCGAGCAGGGCCACCAGTCGGGAGGGGACCTGCACGTCGGTGGAGTGCGCGGAGCCGACGGAGTCCACGGGGTACACCGGCAGGTCGATCAACCCGCCCCACCGGCCCGGGTGTTCGAGCGCGGCGACCCGGCCGAGGCCCCAGACGGCGGCCTGCGCCGGCGCGTACGGCGCAGGCTCCTCCCCGACGGCCACCGCACCTCGGGTGAGGCACCAGAGCGGTGCCTCGAGAGCGACGTCGCCCAGCGCCTGGACGAGCGCGAGGGTGGCCGCCAGACCGGTGCTGACGGCCGGCTGGCCCGGCAGCGGCGACTCGTCGAGCGCGACGAGGGACAGCACGCCGGACACGGTCTCAAGCGCCTGCTTCTCCGCACGCAGCCGTTCGGCCAACGACTCGCGCTCCGCGTCGGCGGCGGTGACCAGCATCGGATGCGGCTCGGCTCCGGCGGCCAGCAGCGCCTCCGTCAACTCGGTCACGGCTTCCGTGGCCTCGTACTCAGCGGGTACGAGAAGCAGCCAGGTGCCTTCGAGGCGGCTCGTCTCGGAGAGCTTTTCGGCGGGAGCGGGGTCGGAGACCGGGCGCTCGCGCCATACGATCTCGTAACGCCAGTCATCGACGATGCTGCGCTGCTGGCGCTCGCGGCGCCAGGAGGACAGGGCCGGAACCACCTCAGCGAGCGCCGAGGCATCGGCTATGCCGAGCGTGTCCGCCAGGGCCTCCAGGTCCTCGCGGTCGACGGTCTCCCAGAACTCCGCGTCCACCGGGTCCGTCGTGGACTGCGGTTGCGCTGCGGGGCCCGGGGCGAGCCAGTAGCGCTGGCGTTGGAAGGCATACGTGGGCAGATCCACCAACACCTCAGGCTCGCCCCCAGACCGCGGGAGAGCCTTGGACCAATCCACCTCCACACCCCGCGACCACACCTGACCCAACGACGCATACAACCGCCCCAAACCACCCTCACCACGCCGCAACGACCCCACCACCACCACATCCACACCACACACCTCAGCCGACTCCCCCACCGGCACCACCAACACCGGATGCGCACTCGGCTCCACAAACACCCCAAACCCCTCACCCAACAACCCCTCACACGCCTCCGCAAACCGCACCGACTCCCGCAAATTCCGATACCAATACTCCGCACCCAACGCACAATCCAACCACCCACCCGAAACCGTCGAGAAAAACGGCACCCGAGGCACCCGAGGCTCCAACCCCGCCAACGCCTCCACCAACTCCCCCTCAATCCCCTCCACCTGCACCGAATGCGACGCATAATCCACCTCCACCCGCCGCACCCACACACCACGCCCCTCACACGCCTCCACCACCACATCCAAACCCTCCACCGACCCCGACACCACCACAGACGACGGACCATTCACCGCCGCCACCGACACACCCACCACCCCACACTCCACCAACAACTCCTCCACCCCCAACCGCGACAACCCCACCGACACCATCCCCCCACCACCCGCAAGCCGCCCACCAATCAACCCCGAACGCACCGCCACCACCCGCGCACCCTCCTCCAACGACAACGCACCCGACACCACCGCCGCCGCAATCTCCCCCTGCGAATGCCCCACCACCGCAGCCGGCACCACACCAAACCACTCCCACACCCGCGACAACGACACCATCACCGCCCACAACACCGGCTGCACCACATCCACCCGACCCAACATCTCCTCATCCCCCAACACCCCCACCAACGACCACCCAACAAACGGCTCCAACGCCCGCTCACACTCACCCATCGCCTCCGCAAACACCACCGACTCACCCAACAACTCCCGCGCCATCCCCACCCACTGCGACCCCTGCCCCGGAAACACAAACACCGGACCACGGCCCTGCTCAGCAACCACACCATCCACCCGACCAGCCGCCACCTCACCCAAACCCGACACCAACTCCTCCCGCGACGCACCCGCCACCACCGCACGATGCTCAAACCCCGCACGCCCACTCAACAACGTGCGCCCCACATCCACACTCCGCAGCCCCGCACCCCGCGACCCCACAAACTCCACCAACGCAGCAGCCTGCGCCCTCAACGCCTCCGCACTACGCGCCGACACCACCCACGGCACCACACCACCCCACCCCACAGACTCCCCTGCCCCAGCCGACTCCACAGACCCCTCAGACCCAACCTCAACACCAGCAAACTCCACAGACCCAGACCCAGGTGCCTCCTCCAACACCACATGCGCGTTCGTCCCACTGATACCGAACGAGGACACCCCGGCCCGGCGGGGGCGGTCGGTCGGTTCCCATGCCACGGACTCGTCAAGCAGCCGGACCGTGCCCGGAGACCAGTCCACCTCTGGCGAAGGCGCCTCGGCATGCAAGGACTTGGGGAGTACGCCGTGCCGTAGCGCCTGCACCATCTTGATCACGCCGCCAACTCCGGCAGCGGCCTGGGCGTGTCCGATGTTCGACTTCACCGAGCCCAACCACAACGGCCGCTGAGGATCGCGTCCTTCCCCGTACGTCGCCAACAGCGCCTGCGCCTCGATCGGGTCACCCAGGGTCGTACCCGTGCCATGCGCCTCGACCACGTCCACATCGCCCGGCTCCAACCGCGCGTTCGCCAACGCCGCCCGAATCACCCGCTGCTGAGAAGGACCGTTCGGCGCCGTCAGACCATTCGACGCACCATCCTGATTAATCGCACTGCCCCGAAGCACCGCCAACACCTGGTGCCCGTTCGCCCGCGCGTCCGACAACCGCTCCAACAGCAGTACGCCGACACCCTCACCCCAACCCGTACCATCCGCACCCGCCGCGAACGGCTTGCACCGACCATCCGGCGACAACCCACGCTGCCGACTGAACTCCACGAAGATGCCCGGGCTGGACATCACCGTCGCCCCGCCGGCCAACGCCATCGAACACTCGCCGGCACGCAGCGACTGGGCCGCCATGTGCAGCGCCACCAGGGAGGACGAGCAGGCCGTGTCGACCGTCACGGCAGGGCCCTCCAAGCCCAGGGTGTACGCGATGCGACCGGAGGCGACGCTGGTCGTGGAACCGGTCAGGACGTGCCCGTCGACTTGTTCGTCGCCCTCGTGCAGCCGAGGCCCGTACTCCTGCGCCATGGCGCCGACGAACACTCCGGTGTGGCTGCCTCGCAGTATGGCGGGGTCGAGGCCCGCGCGTTCGAGGGTTTCCCAGGAGCTCTCCAGCAACAGCCGCTGCTGCGGATCCATCGCCAACGCCTCACGCGGCGAGATCCCGAAGAACGCCGCGTCGAAGTCCGGGGCGTCGTGCAGGAAACCGCCCTTGCTCACATAACTGGTGCCGGACTGCTCCCCGTTGGGGTCCCACAGCTCGGCGAGGTTCCATTCGCGGTTGGTCGGGAAGTCGGAGATGACGTCCAGCCCGTCCCGTACCACCCGCCACAGGCCCTCGGGCGTCTCAACACCGCCGGGAAAACGGCAGCCCATCGAGACGACCGCGATCGGCTCGTCCGGGGCAGCGGTCGCGACGTGCGGCTGCCGGGTGTCGGCGGACAGGTCAACGAGGCCACGTTCCGCGTCGATCTGGCGGGCGAGGCGCTGGGGCGTCGGGTGGTCGAAGAGCACGCTGGACGGCAGGCGAACCCCGAACCGCGCGTTGAGCTGGTCACGGAGTTCGACAGCGGTGACCGAGGTGAAGCCCAGATCCTTGAAGGTGCGGGTGCTCTCGACCTCGTCCGCACCGGCGTGACCGAGTACGGCGGCGGCGCCGGCTCGTACGGCCTCCAGCGCGGGTACGTCCGCTGTTGGCGGCTGGTTGACGCCATCCGCCGCCACGGAGGAAAGGGCGCGGTACGACTCGGGACTGGCGGCTCCCAGCCAGTAGCGCTTGCGTTGGAAGGCATACGTGGGCAGATCCACCAACGGGCCACCCTGCGGGAAAGCCTTGGACCAATCCACCTCCACACCCCGCGACCACACCTGACCCAACGACGCATACAACCGCCCCAAACCACCCTCACCACGCCGCAACGACCCCACCACCACCACATCCACACCACACACCTCAGCCGACTCCCCCACCGGCACCACCAACACCGGATGCGCACTCGGCTCCACAAACACCCCAAACCCCTCACCCAACAACCCCTCCACCGCACCCACAAACTCCACCGAACACCGCAAATTCTCATACCAATACCCACCATCCACCAACCGCCCACCATCAAGCCACCCACCCGAAACCGTCGAGAAAAACGGCACCTCCGGCTCCTTCGGCTCCAACCCCGCCAACGCCTCCACCAACTCCCCCTCAATCCCCTCCACCTGCACCGAATGCGAGGCGTAATCCACCTCCACCCGCCGCACCCACACACCACGCCCCTCACACGCCTCCACCACCACATCCAAACCCTCCACCGACCCCGACACCACCACAGACGACGGACCATTCACCGCCGCCACCGACACACCCACCACCCCACACTCCACCAACAACTCCTCCACCCCCAACCGCGACAACCCCACCGACACCATCCCCCCACCACCCGCAAGCCGCCCACCAATCAACCCCGAACGCACCGCCACCACCCGCGCACCCTCCTCCAACGACAACGCACCCGACACCACCGCCGCCGCAATCTCCCCCTGCGAATGCCCCACCACCGCAGCCGGCACCACACCAAACCACTCCCACACCCGCGACAACGACACCATCACCGCCCACAACACCGGCTGCACCACATCCACCCGACCCAACATCTCCTCATCCCCCAACACCCCCACCAACGACCACCCAACAAACGGCTCCAACGCCCGCTCACACTCACCCATCGCCTCCGCAAACACCACCGACTCACCCAACAACTCCCGCGCCATCCCCACCCACTGCGACCCCTGCCCCGGAAACACAAACACCGGACCCAAAGCAGTCACCTCCTCATCAACCACCCCACCCGACACCACACCCGAAACCACCTCACCCAAACCCGACACCAACTCCTCCCGCGACGCACCCGCCACCACCGCCCGGTAATCCATCGCCGCACGCCCACTCAACAACGTGCGACCCACATCCACACTCCGCACCCCCACACCCCGCGACCCCACAAACTCCACCAACGCAGCAGCCTGCCCCCTCAACGCCTCCGCACTACGCGCCGACACCACCCACGGCACCACACCACCCCACCCCACAGACTCCCCTGCCCCAGCCGACTCCACAGACCCAGCCTCAACACCGGCAAACTCCACAGACCCAGACCCAGACCCAGGTGCCTCCTCCAACACCACATGCGCGTTCGTACCGCCCATGCCGAAGGACGAGACACCCGCCCGCCGGACCTGCTCCGCACCCCCCGGCTGCCACGCCACGGTCTCCTGCTGCACCCGCAGGTTCAGTTCGTCCAGCTCGATTGCCGGGTTGGGACGCACGTAGTTCAGGCTTGGCACGAGCCGGCCGCGCTCCACGCACAGCACGGCCTTCAACAACCCGGCGATGCCCGAAGCGCCCTCCAGGTGCCCCAGGTTGGTCTTGATCGAGCCGACCCGCAGCGGCTCCTGCCGCCCCTCCGCCCGCCCCAGCGCGGCCCCCAGGGCCGCCGCCTCCACCGGGTCACCGGCGGGGGTGCCGGGGCCGTGCAGTTCGACGTACGCCACGCTGGCCGGGTCGACGTCCGCACGGGCACAGGCGAGCCGCAGCACTTCCTCCTGCGCGGCCGGGTTCGGGTTGACGAGGCTGTCACCGGTGCCGTCGTTGTTCACCGCGCCGCCCCGGATGACGCCTCGGATACGGTCACCGTCGGCTCGCGCCCGGGACAGCGGCTTCAGGACGATCAGACCGCCGCCCTCGCCCCGTACGAAACCGTTGGCGCGCTCGTCGAAGGTGTAGCAGAGCGCGTCGGGGCTGAGCGCGCCGAACCGGGCGGCGGCGATGGTGCTTTCCGGGATCAGGTTCAGGTGGACGCCGCCGGCCAGGGCGAGGTCGCAGTCACCCGCGCGCAGGCTGTCGCAGGCGTTCTGCACGGCGACCAGGGAGGAGGACTGCGCGGTGTCCACGGTCATGCTGGGGCCACTCAGCCCGAGGGCGTACGAGAGCCGGTTGGCGATGATGCCGCGGTTCAGGCCGGTCATGGTGTGGTGGTCGATGGCGGTCTCGCCGTGCTGGTGTGCCAGAGCGGCGTAGTCCTGCACGGTGGCACCGACGAACACCCCGCCGCGTACGTCCCGCAGACGCTCCGGAGGCAACTGGGCGCTCTCGACGGCCTCCCAGCCCAGTTCGAGCGCCAGCCGCTGCTGCGGGTCCATCGCCAACGCCTCACGCGGCGAGATCCCGAAGAACGCCGCGTCGAAGTCGGCGACCCCCGCGAGGAAGCCGCCGCGGGCCGGAATGGCCGAACCGTCCGGGGCGATGGCCGCCTCCGCGTACAGCTCGGCGTCCCACCTGTCGGCCGGTACGTCGGTGATGGCGCTGCGGCCGCTCTCCAGCAGTTCCCACAGTGCCTCGGGAGTGTCAGCGCCGGGCAGTCGGCAAGCGAGGCCGACGATCGCGATGGGCTCGGTCCGCGCGAAGGAGGTCCCGGATCCCACAGCACCCGACGTGTTCATCTGTCGCACTCCAAACACTCAAATGACCCGTAGCCAAGCACACAGCCTCAACCACGTTTCCACAGCGGACTGCCCCGCACCTGATACGAAGGCCCAGCACTGGGGGAACTTCTAGCCTCCCAGGCGCCCCGCGTCCCTCCGGAGCGGTGGGACCCGGCGCCCGGCCGACACCTGTCGACCGGGCGACGTGCGGCTCAGCGACGGGGTGCGCCACCAAGCGGGCGGCACGCGGCTGTTCCTCGACCGGTTCGGCGCAACAGAGCCGGCCGCCGGGTCCGCCAGACGCGCCCGTGCGGCCGGGATCAGCCGCGCCGCCGCCCGTACGCACCGCCGCGACCCGGCCCCCACCACGTGTCGCCGTGCTGGCGGACCGAGCCGCGTGACGCCGTGCGCCGAACGGCGCGGCCTCACTGC
The DNA here is from genome assembly GCF_001751245.1 of Streptomyces oceani. Classification (GTDB taxonomy): domain Bacteria; phylum Actinomycetota; class Actinomycetes; order Streptomycetales; family Streptomycetaceae; genus Streptomyces; species Streptomyces oceani. The sequence goes on along the minus strand of NZ_LJGU01000116.1, from coordinate 87,660 downwards.
CCCGTGGCCTCCACCCCGGCGGAGTCCTTGGCGCACTTCCGCTTCCGGCCGAACATCCGGAAGTCGGGGCCGAAGATTTTGCGCAGGGTGCCCGTACGGCTCAACCACAGCTGGGTGACCACCTGAAGCGCGATCCAGGTGACGATGTAGAGGACGCCCTCGATGGCGGGGACGCTGTCCACCGGGAGGGTGTACGCCATGATCACCCGGATCACCGCGTCGGCCAGCAGCCCCAGCCCCCACAGGACCGTGATGCGCTGCCACACGGACCGGAAGTCCGGGTCCTCCCGCCACAGTTGGTCGAGCACCTGCCGCTTGCCGGGGAGCAGCGCCTCCAACGCCCGGAAGACGAACGGACGAGCGAGGAGGACGGTGGACAGAATCCACAGGGCGATGAGGCCGGTCAGAACGGCGCCCCGGACGAGCACGGCGCGCGGGTCCCCGGAGATCACGGACACGGCGGAGCTGAGGATGACGATGCCGAGGACGAACACCCCGATGGTCTCGACGCGCCGGTGCCTGACCATCGTGTAGAGGGTGTGCAGCGCCGGCGGCGTGGCGCTGAGCAGCAGCGCCACGAGTTGGCTCAGGCCGGCGGCCCGGAACACGTAGAAGAGGCCGAGCGGCAGCACGAGGTCGCACAGCAGCGTCATGGCGAACTCGCCGCGGCCGGCGTTCTGCGCCGCCGGACCCCGCTGCTGAGCCGTATGGCCCAGCTGGGGCGCCGGCTGCTCCGGCTCGTCGGTGTGTCGGGTGGGTACGGACATCAGTTGCTCCTTCGCTCAGCGATCCAGCCTGAGCGGGACCAGAGTTGTACGGCTGTCGGGCGGGCCCGGGACACGCGCACGCGGTGGCCGCCGAGGCGTCGCCCCGTGGGGGCGCCGGGCGCGGGCGTGCCCGCCCCGCACGGGCTTCGTGGGCTGGGCCTGGGCCGGGGAGTACCACCATGCCGCGGTCATCCCGGCCCGCCTTCGGCCTCGTCCCTGGCCCCGTTGCCCGTGTCCTCTCCCGGTGTGCTGTTNATCCGCCTTGGCCGTAGGGCCCGGGACACGCGCACGCGGTGGCCGCCGAGGCGTCGCCCCGTGGGGGCGCCGGGCGCGGGCGTGCCCGCCCCGCACGGGCTTCGTGGGCTGGGCCTGGGCCGGGGAGTACCACCATGCCGCGGTCATCCCGGCCCGCCTTCGGCCTCGTCCCTGGCCCCGTTGCCCGTGTCCTCTCCCGGTGTGCTGTTCCCGGTCTGCGTCGTGTCGTTCGCGAGCAGGCGGCCGACCGACGTGCGGAGCGGCGCTACTTGCCGTCCTTCACGAACTCCGGCAGCACCCGGGGAGGCCAACTGCCGACCGTGAACATCCCCATCGAGTGCGCGCGGGCGACGAGTGCGGCCCGGTTGGGCACCTTCATGCGACGCAGCATCAGCCCGACGTGGTATTCCACTCCCTGTCGGCTGAGGTACAGCCGAGCCGCGAGCTGCACCGTGGAGGAGCCGCTGGCGACGCCCTCGAGGATGCGCGCGTCCAGGTGCGAGAAGATCGCCTTGTTCCGCCGCGCCGGTACGCTCTCGGTCGGCTCGACGGGGGCGTCGTCCGGGCGGAGGATCGTCACGCAGGAGAGGGCGTTGCCCATGCTCTGCACCGCGACTCCGGTCATCTCCGCGGAGAAGACCTGGTCGCCCTCGCGCAGGCCCACTACGCGTTCGACGAAGTGCGAGCGGCGACCGTCGGCGAGCCGGGCGAACTGCCGCTCGAGCAGCTGCGGGGCGCTGGGGTGCAGCAGGTCGTAGAGCTTACGACCGAAGAGATCCGCGGAGGAGCCTCCGAACTGCCGCAGGAAGGCGGCGTCCGCCGCGACTATCGTCAGGTCGGAGTCCAGACTCGCCATGCAGGACCGATGCTGGCCGGCGGGCCGACGGGGCTGAGTAACCGGCTCTTTGGTGCGTTGGAGCGTCAAGGGGAATCAGTGCCTCTCTCAGACAGCACGCACGGAAATGTCCCGATTCCGCACGTGTTCACGCCATCGCTCTCCGTAGTCCCGAGAGGGACGGCTCATGTCATTCGGCCCTCGTGCCCTTACGCGGCACCCACGGGTGCCGATCGCGAAAATCCAGCGGAAAAACGTGTCGGGATTGAGCGCGTCCCGTTCCAGTGGCTTTCCGGAAGAGCAATGCGGTGGTCGAGACGGGTTTCACCTGGGCCGAACGGCGAATTACCCGGCAACTACACATGGTCAGCGATAATGCGCAGCCCGTAAGTTCTACTCAGCTATCCCCTTACCCCCGTGCTGCAATGTGACTGCGGTTGCGGGTCAGACCGGCCGACGCCCGTACGGGAACCGTCGGCAGCACCCGCCCAGGCGGGCACACCGGCGATTGAGCGGCCCGGCTTCGCTGCCGAGGTCCGAGCGGTGGACCTCGGGGCCGGATCGCCTGACGTGAACCGAAAACGGGTGCTCGTACCGCGCGCTCCCTCACGAAGCGCAGGCGACGAGCACCGGGACTCGACAGTCGGGCAAGCAGTTGGGGGGATCGCGCCGTGCGTCATCCCGACAAATCGGAGTTCTGCGCACTGACTCATCAACCCTCCCCCTCCGGTTGCCTCCCGAACAGCCGCGATGGAAACTTGTCACATGACTGGAGTGAGAGTCAAGGCAGAGCTGTCACAGCTTGACTATAAGACCGCGTGAACTGGGAATTCCCCAGTTAAAGCAAGATGTTCATTGTCGTTGACCACCGCGGAGAGCACCTTCCAAGACAGAACGGTGATTCCGCGCCAGGATTGTCCCTGACGTTCCGCTTCCACTTGTGTACGGACTGCTCGGTCGGTCCGCGCCGTGTCCGGGTCAGCGGGCGACGGCCAGCCGCGCGGGTCCGTGTCACTCCCCTGTCGCGTCCTCCCCGGCCCGTACGAACAACCGGTCCAGCCGGTCCAGCCGCTTCAGTTGGGGAGCGTCGCGGTACCGCCGGAGGACTCCCAGCCGGCGACCGCGGAGGCCCGATAGGCGGCGTACTCGGCGGCCGGGTCACCACTCTGCGCCCACGGCATGGCGCCCACGTAGCCGTCGATGACCCGAAGCGCCTCCATGGCCTCCGCGTACCGCTCGGCGCGCACCAGGAAGCAGACCAGCAGGTGCAGTACATGGGGGCGTACCGGATGGTCGTCCTCCACCTGGTCCACCGCGAACTCGGCGGCCTCGATCGCCCTCTCGATCTCCGCGCTCTGGTACAGCCCCCGCACCACCTGCACCTCCGGCAGGTGCTCCAGCACCGCGAACAGCGGCAGCGCCGGGAGCAGCGTGCCCTCGGGCGCGTGCGCCGCGGCCGTACGGGCGAAGGCGTCCGCCTCCTCCTTGGAGCCGCTCCAGCGCGCCGACCAGTACGGCAACGCGGCCAGGTGCGCGCCCATGTGATGCGGGGCCCGGCGGCACACCTCGGACCACAAAGCCTCGAAGTCCGCCTTGCGGTAGCCGAGCGCGCGGGCGATGTGCAACTCGACCAGATGCGGGGTCGGATCGACCGAGGAGAGCTCGGCGGCGTCTCCGCACACCGTACGAGCCTCCTCCAGGATGATCCGGTGATCCGCCGAGTCCGGCTCCGCCATCGCCTGCCAGACCAGGAACTGCGCGTAGACCTGCGCCCCGCCGGGGTCGCCGGGCCGCTCCGTCCGCCAGGCCCGCAGCCAGCGCGCGTCCCGCACCGGCGCCCCCTTGGTCAGCGAGGGACCGGCACCGCTCGCCGGCCCCTTCCCGCCCCCCTCGTCCTCGCCGGCCGTCCGCTCGCGATGCGCGGCGAGCTCCATCGCCGCCGCGCCCGCGATCGACTGCACGCGCTGCCAGCGCAGCTCCCACTCGTCCCCGGTCAGCGCGAGCAGTTGGGCGACCGGCTGCCACTCCTGGTCGCGCTGGGCCTCCTCCAGCGCGTCGACCAGCCGCTCGTCCGGACCGGGCAGCCGTACGTCGAGTTCGTCGACCGGGACGAAACCGTGGCCCCCGGACGACACGGCACGGTTCAGGCCGTCGGCCGACTGCTGACGCAACCGCCGGCGGCGCAACGCGGGGGCGACCAGGACACCGAAGATGGCGGTGAGGGCGATCAGCAGGAGCAGGGCTTCCATGGGCGGTCTCTCCGAGGCAGGAAACTCGAGGGCCGGCGGCGGGACACCACCGGCCTGGCGGGCCGTACACGTTCCCACCTCAACCGTACGGCCCATTACGGTGGCGGCATGACCGATCAGAGCTTCGAAACCCTCGCCATCCACGCCGGGCAGGCGGCGGACCCCGCCACCGGCGCGGTGGTGCCGCCGATCCACCAGGTCTCCACGTACAAGCAGGACCACGTCGGCGGACTGCGCGGCGGCTACGAGTACAGCCGCTCGGCGAACCCGACGCGTACCGCCCTTGAGGAGAACCTCGCCGCGCTGGAACACGGCCGCCGCGGCCTCGCGTTCGCCTCCGGCATGGCGGCGGAGGACTGCCTGCTGCGCACGCTGCTGCGCCCGGGGGACCACGTGGTGATCCCGAACGACGCCTACGGCGGCACCTTCCGGCTCTTCTCCAGGGTCGTGGAGCGGTGGGGCGTCGAGTGGTCGGTCGCCGACACCTCCGACCCGGCCGCCGTGCGGGCCGCGCTGCGGGACCGTACGAAGGCGATCTGGGTGGAGACCCCGTCCAACCCGCTGCTGGGCATCACCGACATCGAGGCCGTCGCGGACGTGGCGCGTACGGCTGGGGCGCGGCTGGTCGTGGACAACACCTTCGCCAGCCCCTACCTACAGCAGCCCCTCGCGCTCGGCGCCGACGTGGTCGTGCACTCGACCACCAAGTACATGGGCGGCCACTCGGACGTGGTGGGTGGCGCGTTGGTGACCGGGGACGACGAACTGGGCGAGGAACTCGCCTACCACCAGAACGCGATGGGCGCGGTCGCCGGCCCGTTCGACGCCTGGCTGGTGCTGCGCGGCATCAAGACCCTGGCCGTACGGATGGACCGGCACTGCGCGAACGCCGCCCGGATCGCCGAGCTCCTCACCGGGCACCAGTCGGTCACCGAGGTCTACTACCCGGGGCTGCCCGGACACGCCGGGCACGAGACGGCCGCGAAGCAGATGCGGGCGTTCGGCGGCATGGTGTCCTTCCGGGTCACTGGAGGCGAGGAGGCGGCTGTCCGGGTCTGTGACCGGGCGCGGCTCTTCACACTGGGCGAGTCGCTGGGCGGGGTGGAGTCGCTGATCGAGCACCCGGGCCGGATGACGCACGCCTCGGCCGCCGGTTCGGCGCTCCAGGTGCCGGCGGACCTGGTCCGGCTGTCGGTGGGCATCGAGTCCGTGGACGACCTACTCACTGACCTCACGGAGGCGCTGAGCTGACGGCCCGGGCGGGCTGGTGCGTGGTGTCGGTGGCCACCGGCACGCCACCGACACCACGCAGCAGCACCGTCCGCGGCCGACGCGGTCAGGGACGACGCGTCGCGTACACCATGAAGCTGCGGTAGACCTCGGAGAGCCTGGAACGTTCCACCATCACCGAGAAGTCCCGGCTGTCCAACTCGTCGATGATCCGGTCAAGCCGCCCGCAAACGTCCTGGACCTCGACGACGACCTGTCTGGTCCGCTGCCAGTCGGCCGGATCGAGCCCCTCCATGACGTCCAGCTCGGCACCCTCCACATCGATCTTCAACAGGTCGACGGGCTCCCGCGGCGCCCAGTCACGCAAAAGCGCGGACAGCCGATTGACCTCGGCCGCGACGGCCACCTCGCGCGGCACCGCCGCCATCTCCGTGTGGCCCAGCTGCTGTTCGGTCAGGTCCTGGCCCGCGCGCTTCTGCTCCGGGTAGCGGGTCGACTCACCGGGGGTCTCGGGGTAGAAGGTGAACGGCACCTCCCGTTCGTGCTCCGCCCCCAGGGCCGTACGCGGGGTGTCCACGCCCTTGATAGCGTACGCCTCGAGGTTGGCTCGCAGCGCACGATGGATCGCGGGGATGGGCTCGACGGCCAACACCTCGGCCGCCGGAGACTGTTGCTTGGCGAAGATGGTGAACAGCCCGACGTTCGCTCCCGCGTCGACGATGCGGGCGCAGTCGGTGAGCTGGATGCCGTAGCGCACGTAGCGGCAGTCCTCGAAGATCTCGTTGTAGCTGAAGCCGAGTTCGGCGCTCTGTCTGGACGTGGGCTGCGGCACGAAGAACGAAACACCATCCGCGATCTGTACGGACGAGCTGATCTCACTCATGCGTTCTTCCCCTGCGTGCGTGTCCGACTGCGCTACGTGTGCGTCCAGCGGGCCGTCCGCGCCCGCATTGATCAGGGTGCACCACGGAGATTGAGCATTCCCCTCAAATTTCAACCAAGTTACAACTGGCGGCCACTCACACGCGTGACAGTCGCCATCCCGGCCGACCCCTCACAACCGGGACACCCCGCACAACCGGCCAACGGAGATCACCAACCGTAGATGTCCGGAGTGGTCTCCGTGGGCGGCACCTGCCACGGTTCCACCAGCGCGGCCCAGACGGCGAAGCTGACAGCCGCCGCCAACACGAGCGTCCAGCACACCATCCGCAGCTGCCGCTGCCGGCGCAGTCGGCGGCCACCCCGTTCGACGGCCCGGTCCGCCAGGTCCGCCGGCAGCGGCCCCAGGCCGGCGTCCAGCATCCGGCGCACCTCTTCCTCCCTGCGGTCCCGGCTCACCGCGCGCCCTCCAAGCGCCTTCCCGCCGCCACGGCTGGCCGGCTGCGCATCGTCGCCACCGCGTGGCTGTACAGGGTCTCCACGCGCTCCCCGGTGAGCCCCAGCACCGCGGCGACCTGCTCCACGGCCACGCCCTCGTACGACCGCAGCACCAACACCAACCGCTCCTGCGGCGGCAACCGGCCGAGCAGCCCGCCACGCGGGCGGCGGAAACGCCACACGTGGCGGGCGATGTGCTCCGCCAGCTCCCGGCGGGTGTGGTCGTACGGGTCCTCGCCACGCATCCGGTCCCAGCGCGCGTACGTCCGGGAGAGCGCAGTCACGAGCACGTCCTCCGCGGCCGGGGCGTGCCCGGGGTGCTCGGCGGTGAGCAGTGTCGCGACGTGCAGGAGCCGCCCGCCGGCTCCGGCGACGAACGCCTCGAAGTCCCGGGGGTGGCGGGGGTGCCGTTCGATCTGTCGCTCTCGCACGGTACATGCCTCCTCGTCCCATGGGACGTCAGGCGGGGTGATCGACTCAAGAGGCGGTCCGGGCGATCCGGCGGCCAGCGCACCCAGCCGCCCGCTCAGCCGCTGGTCTGCGCGTCGTGCAGCGCGATGTTGAAGCGGGTGAGCAGAGCACAGAAGACACCGCGCTCCTCCTCACTCCACTCCTCCGTCAGCAGTTCCATCAGCTCTCGACGGGAGGAGCGCACCTCGTCCAGCCGCACCTTGCCCCGCGGGGAGAGCTGGAGGACCACCGCACGGCCGTCCTCGGGATGTGTGGACCGGGTGACCAGTCCGGATTCCACCAACGGTGCGACCTGCCGGGTGACCGTGGAGGAGTCGATGCCCATGCCGGCGGCCAGTCCCTTGACTCCCATCGGACCCTCCTGGTCCAGCCGGGTCAGCAGCAGGTACGCCGCGCGGTCCATGGAGTTGCGGGCCAGCCCGACACCGCCGAGCCGGGTCTGCTCGGCACGTCGCGCGAAGACGGCGACCTGGTGCTGCAATGCCTCGAGGAGAGGGGGTTCGTCCTGCGACCCGCCGGCGGACGGGAGTTCGGTGTGATGTGTCGTCAGGTCCGGGTGCGTGGGCATGACCGGGATGCTCGCTTCTTTGGGAAGGTCCAGATTCGTTCGACCGAAGTGTGCGCCACAGGGTACGCGTCCCGGACGCCGGTGCGTACCTGCTTGCGAGAACCGGGCATCCGCACCGAACGCGGGACGCGGCCGGGGCGGAGCCGGGCGGGCGGCACGGCGCGGCGTGGACGCGCGGGGCGCCGTACCGTACGGGAGACTGGCCGCATGGTCGACAGCCCGCACCCCGGCTACGCCACCGTGTCCCGGGCCGTGTCCCGGGCCGTGTCGCTGGCGGACGTACGCGCCGCGCGCGCGACGCTTTCCGGGGTGACCAGGACGACCACGCTGCGCGGCAGCAGTCACCTGACCGCGCTGCTCGGCACCCCGGTCCACCTCAAGTGCGAGAACCTGCAGCGCACCGGCTCGTTCAAGCTGCGCGGCGGCTATCTGCGGATCGCGCGGCTGTCCGCCGAGGAGCGGGCCCGGGGCGTGGTAACCGCCAGCGCCGGCAACCACGCGCAGGGCGTGGCGCTCGCCGCCGCGCTCCTCGGGGTGCGCTCCACCGTCTACATGCCGGAAGCCGCGCCGCTGCCCAAGGTGGCGGCGACCCGGGAGTACGGCGCCCGCGTGCGGTTGCGGGGCGAGAGCGTCGACGAGTCGCTGGCGGCGGCACGGGAACACGCGCGGGAGACCGGCGCGGTGCTGGTCCATCCCTTCGACCATCCCGACGTGGTGGCCGGGCAGGGCACCGTCGGGCTAGAGATCCTGGAACAGTGTCCGCAGGTGCGCACGATCGTCGTCGGCCTGGGAGGTGGCGGCCTGGCGGCCGGCGTGGCGGTGGCCGTCCGCGAGTTGCGGCCGGACGTGCGCGTCGTGGGGGTACAGGCCGAGGGCGCGGCGGCGTACCCGCCGTCGCTGTTGGCGGGCGCGCCGGTGACGCTGGAGCGGGCGTCGACGATGGCGGACGGAATCAAGGTGGGCAGGCCGGGGGAGGTGCCGTTCGGGATCGTACGGGAGTTGGTGGAGGAGATTCGTACGGTCTCCGAGGATGCCTTGTCCAGCGCCCTGCTGTTGTGCCTGGAGCGGGCCAAGCTGGTCGTCGAGCCGGCCGGGGCGAGCCCGGTGGCCGCGCTGCTGGCGGAACCGGAGCACTTCGAGGGCCCGGTGGTGGCGGTACTGTCCGGGGGAAACGTCGATCCGCTGGTGCTGGAGCGGACCCTGCGGCACGGGATGGCGGCGGCCGGTCGGTACCTCTCGCTGCGGCTGCGCCTGACGGACCGACCGGGAGCTCTGGCGGCGCTGTTGGAACGGTTGTCGACGGTGGACGCCAACGTGCTGGACGTACGACACGTGCGTACGGACCCGCGGCTCGGAGTCGACGAGGTCGAGGTGGAACTCCACCTGGAGACGAAGGGTCCGCGGCACTGCCGGGAGGTCGCGGAGACACTGCGGCGGGCGGGGTACGGCGGCTTGGACTGACCCGCTCGGGCAGCCGGCTGGACGAGCGGGCCGGCCGAGCGGACGGGGAAGGCGGACGGACAGGCCGGCTGTGTTCGCGATATGACGCGTTGGCCTCTCGACGGGCGGATGCGCGGCGACACGAGGTGGGACGCCCCATGTCCGAGCGCGGACGGTGGACGAACGGCGCGTGGCCGGGCATACGGGCAGAAGAGAAAATCACTTGACGCGATATATCGCGTCCGCCATAGTGAGTATCGTGGGTTGTCACTCTCCGTGCTCGCGATCCGAGCATCGGTCATCCGCGCGCTGGGGCGAGCCCACCCCTAGACCAGGCATACCGTGCATTTCCAGATTGCTCTACATTCATCACACCACTCTGTCGACAGGAGCCCACATGCCAGGCGCCATTTACGCCGAGGGGTTGGTCAAGACCTTCGGCACGGTGAGGGCGCTGGACGGCGTCGATCTCGATGTCCCCGAGGGCACGGTCCTCGGGCTTCTCGGGCCGAACGGCGCCGGCAAGACCACAGCCGTCCGGGTGCTCACCACCCTGCTCCAGCCGGACAGCGGATCAGCCGTCGTCGCCGGGATCGACGTCCTCAGACACCCCAACGAGGTGCGTCGTTCCATCGGCCTGTCCGGCCAGTTCGCCGCCGTTGACGAATACCTCACCGGCCGCGAGAACCTCCAGATGGTCGGGCAGCTCTACCAGCTCTCCGCCCGCGACGCGAAGGCCCGTGCCCGGACCCTCCTGGATCGCTTCCACCTCAGCGACGCCGGCGACCGTACCGCCAGGACGTACTCCGGTGGCATGCGCCGACGACTCGACCTGGCGGCGGCGCTGGTGGTCAGCCCTCCGGTGATGTTCATGGACGAGCCCACCACCGGGCTCGATCCGCGCAACCGACAGGAACTGTGGGGCGTCATCGAGGACCTGGTCTCCGGCGGCACCACACTCCTGCTCACCACCCAGTACCTCGAGGAGGCGGACCGACTCGCGCACGACATCGCGGTCGTCGATCACGGCACCGTCATCGCACGTGGCACCTCGGACCAGCTCAAGGCCCAGACCGGCGGCGAGCGGGTGGAGGTCGTGCTGCACGACCGGGAACAGATCAGCACCGCGCGGGAGCTGCTGCGGCAGTTCGGCAGGGGCGAGGCACAGGTCGAACAGCACACTCGCAAGATCACGATTCCGGTGACCGGAGGTGCGAAACTCCTCGCCGAGATCATTCGGGAGCTGGACTCCCGTGGCCTGGAGATCGATGACATCGGCTTGCGCCGACCCACCCTCGACGACGTCTTCCTCTCGCTGACCGGCCACGCGGCCGAGGGGGCGGATGGCGACCGACCCGCCGGAGCGAGCGCGACCAGCACGGGTGAGGGCGACGAGGGCGCGGAGGGCGACGACGAGAAGGAGCCTGTCAAGTGACGGTCACAGAGAAACCAGCCGAGCCGATCGCTCCCCGAGCCCGCGGTGGCTTCCGGCAGTCGTTCTCCGACTCCCTGGTCATGGGGAAGCGCAACCTCATCCGGATGCTCCGCATCCCCGAGGTGGTCATCTTCGGGCTAATCCAACCCATCATGTTCGTGGTGCTGTTCAGCTATGTCTTCGGGGGTTCCATCAACATCCCCGGCGCGGGCCTGGACGCCGCCACCTACCGGGAGTTCCTGATGGGCGGGATCTTCGCGCAGACCGTCACCTTCGCCACCGCCGGTGCCAGCGCGGGCATCGCGGACGACAACCTCAAGGGGCTGGTGGATCGCTTCCGCTCGCTGCCGATGGCACGGGGCGCGGTGCTGACCGGACGCACCTTCGCGGACATGGTGCAGACCGCGCTGACCCTCGTGGTGCTGGCGATCGTCGCGCTGCTGGTCGGCTGGCGCACACACGAGAACTTCCTCAAGGTGCTCGCCGGTTTCGCCCTGCTGCTCTTCCTCGGATACGCCTTCACCTGGATCGGCGCGCTCATCGGCCTGTCCGTGCGGACTCCGGAGGCGGCTACCTCCGGCGGTCTGGTCTGGCTGTTTCCGCTGACGTTCATCTCGACCGCCTTCGTGCCCTCCCAGAACATGCCCGCGGTGCTCCAGCACATCGCGGAGTGGAATCCGTTCAGCGCGACCGTGCAGGCGGCCAGAGAGCTGTTCGGCAACATCCCACCCGGCTATCCGGTGCCGGACGCATGGCCCATGCAGCACCCTGTGCTGGCCTCGGTGCTCTGGTCGATCGTGATCATCGCGGTGTTCCGAACCCTCGCCGTACGCAAGTACAAGTCCGCGACCGCCTGATGCCCGGGGACGTCCTGATCCGCGACACCCGTGCGACGCGACACGAGTCCACACGCCGGCGGGTCCGCGGGGCAGGCGCTGCCCCGTGTACGTGTGCGGGGCCGGGGCCACCTGCCCCGACCCCGCACAGCACGGCGGGTCAGTTCTTGTAGGGCTTGGCTTCCATGATCCGCACCGAAGCCATCTTGCCGTTCGGCAGTTCGTACTCCGCGTCCATCCCGACCTTCTTGCCGTTCACTCCGGTCCCCAGGGGGGACTGCGGAGAGTACGTCTCGATGTCGGAACTCGCGTACTCCCGCGAGGCCAGTAGGAAGGTCAAGGAGTCGTCCTCGTCCCCGTCGAAGGCGACCGTCACCACCATGCCTGGTTCGACCACACCGTCATCAGCTGGAGACTCACCGACCTTGGCGGTCTCAAGCAGCTGTTGCAGCTGTCGTACTCGCAGCTCCTGCTTGCCCTGCTCTTCCTTGGCCGCGTGGTACCCGCCGTTCTCCCGGAGGTCGCCCTCCTCCCGAGCCGCCTCGATCTTCTTGGCGATCTCGGTGCGTGCAGGACCCGACAGGTGCTCCAGCTCGGCCTTGAGCTGGTCATACGCCTCCTGGGTGAGCCAGGTGACGTTGTCGCTGGTCTGGGTCACAGGTCGCTCCTCGTCGGTGCTGGGATACAAAAGCAACGCCCTACCCAACAGGCTGCGCCTCGGTGGGTGGGCGGAAACTACGAGCCTAACAATTACGACAGAAAAGGGAAGGCGGGCGAACACAGCGTCGCACTCCGCGCACGCCACGTAGCAACCAGCTCAGTTGGCCGTCGCGCAACTCACCAGCTCGACGTTCACCGCGGGCCCCGTCGTACGCATCGAGATCACCCTATCGATCCGCTCCCGACCGTTGTCCAGCCGGACGTCCTTCCGAGCGACCTCAGCGTCATCCTCGGCCATCGCCCGCAACGTGCACACGCCCTCCACGTCCGCGTCCTTGCGCACCTCGAGGTGGGCTTCGACACGTTCCTCGGAGACCACCTGGAACTTGATCAGTTCGCCGCTGACATCCGTGCCCGAGACATAGGAGAATCCGAACCAACCAACCATCGCCAGCAGTCCGGCGCCCAGCACGAGGCCGAGGGTCTTCAACCTGCGATCCGTACGCGCGTCGGCGGAGCGACCGTACCGACCCTCGGGCGGGCTCTGCTGCACGGGATACATGTCCTGTTCTGTCGGCGGTGGAGGGGAATAAGACCGGGGTCCCGTCCGGTCACTATAGAAGCCGTCTGAAGTGACGAGATGACGAGGATCGAGTCTTGACTGAACAGCTGCGACTGATGGCCGTGCACGCGCACCCCGACGACGAGTCGAGCAAGGGTGCCGCGACCATGGCGAAGTACGTGTCCGAGGGGGTGGACGTGCTGGTCGCGACCTGCACGGGAGGCGAGCGCGGCTCCATCCTCAACCCCAAGCTCCAGGGCGACGCCTATGTCGAGGAGCACATCCACGAGGTCCGCAAGAAGGAGATGGACGAGGCCCGCGAGATTCTGGGCGTCAAGCAGGCATGGCTCGGCTTCGTCGACTCCGGGCTGCCCGAGGGAGACCCGCTGCCGCCACTGCCCGAGGGCTGCTTCGCGCTGCGCGAGGTGGCGGAGGCGGCGGAGCCACTGGTGCGACTGATCCGCGAGTTCAAGCCGCAGGTCATCACGACCTACGACGAGAACGGCGGCTATCCGCACCCGGACCACATCATGACCTACAAGATCTCCGCCCTCGCCTTCGACGCCGCCGGAGACCCCGAGCAGTACAAGGACTCCGGGCCTGCCTGGCAGCCGCAGAAGCTCTACTACAACCAGGGCTTCAACCGGCCGCGCACGCAGGCCCTCCACGAGGGCCTGCTGGCACGCGGCATGGACTCGCCATACGGCGAGTGGCTGGAGCGCTGGAAGGAGATACAACGCGAAGACCGCACGCTCACGACGCATGTGCCCTGCGCGGAGTTCTTCGAGATCCGGGACAAGGCGCTGATCGCGCACGCCACCCAGATCGATCCGGACGGAGGCTGGTTCCGGGTGCCGCTCGAGGTGCAGAAGGAGATCTGGCCCACCGAGGAGTACGAGCTGGCGAAGTCGCTCGTCGACACTTCGATCCCCGAGGACGACCTCTTCGCGGGCATCCGCGAGAATTGACGTATGAGCGTGACAGACAGCACCGTCCAGCTCCTCCCGTTGGCGAAGGAACTGGACGAGTCCAAGGTGACGCCGGGCGTGCTCGGCTTTCTCGTCTTCGCCGTGCTCGGCCTGGCGGTGTGGATGCTGATGAAGTCGATGACCAAGGAGATGGGCAAGGTCAACTTCACCGAGGCACCGAAGCCGGGTGCCGCGACCGCCTCAGGTCCGTCCGGGGTCGCGCGGTCCGACACCTCGCCGGCGGATTCCGACTCCGGTTCCGACGCCCGCTAGGTGTACTGATCACCTGCGGCGTATGCCGGGGCGGTTCCCCGCCCGAGCGGGGCGCCGCCTGAGCGGCCCGGCACACCAGCGATCCCTGGTGTGCCGGGACGGCGCGACATGCCCGTACGAGCCGAGGCGCGCGGGTCAGGGGCGGACGCGGCTGGTGCTGCCCTGGAGCGCCCGAGCAGCCGCCACGTCTATGCGCGCCGGGGCGCGTACGGCCCGGGCGCGCCCACATGCCCGGGCAGCCCCCGACCCCCACGGCCCTCCTCGACGTGCCCCCTTCACGCGCCCTCCGGGGAATTCCCCGCCGACGTCATTCGTTTCACGGGTGTCGGGCGCCGGGTCGTCGTCCGGTCGCCCCTGCCCGTAGTCGTCCCGCCCGTTCGTGTCCGAAGGTGCTCGTGCCCGTAGCCGCCTTGTCTGCCTGGAGCCCCGATGCTGTTCAGCCGCCGCCAGAGTGAACTCCCCACCGCCGAGGAGGCCCTGCCCGGACGTCCGGAGCGGCCGTACGCCGTACCGGAGCGGCACACCGTCCTGGGGAACGCGCTACTCGGCCCGTACCCGGACGGCCTGGAGACCGCCGACTTCGGGCTGGGCTGCTTCTGGGGTGCCGAGCGTGCCTTCTGGCGTGCCGAGGGCGTGTGGACCACGCTCGTCGGCTACCAGGGCGGACACACCGAACACCCCACCTACGAGGAGGTCTGCTCCGGCCGTACCGGCCACACCGAGGCGGTGCGCGTGGTATTCGACCCGGCCCGGGTGTCGTACGCCACGCTGTTGAAGCTGTTCTGGGAGACCCACGACCCCACCCAGGGCTTCCGTCAGGGGAACGACCTCGGCACCCAGTACCGTTCGGCGATCTACACCCACTCCCCGGCCCAGCAGTCCGCCGCCGAAAGCTCCCGGGACGCCTACCAGCAGGTGCTCACCGGTTCGGGGCACGGTCAGATCACCACCGAGATCCTGACCGCCGCCGACCGTCCGTTCTACCCCGCCGAGGACTACCACCAGCAGTATCTGGACAAGAACCCAGCCGGTTACTGCGGCATCGGCGGCACGGGCGTCAGCTGCCCCGTCGGGGTGACCGCCGCACAGGACTGAGTCGCGACCGTGAGCCACGGCCGAGCGGGGCGTCCGGCCAGGCTTGAGCGGCGACCATGGAGCGTGCGCAGCACAGCCAGTACGCTGCGAGCGACATCCGCTTGGCTGGGGCCGGACGAGGGGGATCTGTGCGCGTTCGCATGGAGTTAGTTGGCAGCTCACAGAGCGATAGCGCGCCTCGGTTGACCGAAGCGTTCGCTCAGTGGCTCGCCCAGGACCGCACAGTGGGCCCGTACGTCGAGATCGATCGGGTTCGCTCGAGCGCGCGCCATGCGGGCGCGATGTCCGGAGGGCTTACCGAATGGCTCGCCCTGGCGCTGAGCAGCGGGTTCTCCACGGCATCGCTGGTGTACTCGCACCTGGCGTTCCGAGCCTCGCTGCCGCCAGCTGAGCGGTCGGCGGTACGCCTCGTCGTCGAACACGGCGATTCCCAGGTGGTCGTGGAGGCAGGTTCGGCCGAGGAGGCGGCCCAGCTGGCGAACCTGATCACGAACTCCGGTCTGCTCAGCGTCCGGTCAGGGCAGGACACCGGGCAGACCGGCTCTCCAAGTGGCGGAGACGGCAGTGTTTCCTGACCCACGGGCGAGTCGAGCGGTGCTCATCGGTGTGGAGACCAACACCAGAATGACCTCGTTCTCCGCCGTCGCCACCGGCACCCAGGAGTTGTCCACCCTGCTGCGGCACCTGTGGGGACTGCCGCAGAGCCATGTCACCGTGCTCGACTCCCGAGCGTCCGCTGAGGATGTACTCGGCGCCGTGCGGGATGCCGCGCAGGCCGCGAGGGACACCCTGCTCGTGTACTTCGCCGGGCACGGTATTCGCGACTTCGCCGGGGAGAAGTTCTACCTGTGCCTGGCAGCCGCCGACCCCGACTGTCCACAGATCGGCACGGTGGCCTATCGCGACCTGCGCGATGTCGTACGGAGAGCCGGAGTGACGGCACGCTACCGGCTGACCGTGCTGGACTGCTGCTTCAGCGGCATGGCCGGCACGATGGGTCCTCCCGGCGTGGCCACACGCATCCAACTGGCCAAGGCCCTGGACGAGGTGCCAAGCCCGACCAGTGAGCCGGTGGAGGACTACGGGGACGTGGTGTTCACGTCCGCACCGCACGACCGGGAGTCCTTCGTGCTGCCGGGGGCCGTCTATCCGGAGACCACCGGCGAGCTGCTCGGAATCCTCGCGCATGGTGTGCCCGGCCTGGGTGCCGAGTTGAGCGTGCACGAGCTGTGGCAGCGGGTGCGTAAGCAGCTCGTGTCCCGAGGCAGCCCGGAACCGCAGCTGTTCGCGCAGAACACCGCGGCCCACCATCTCGGTTTCCCGAACCGCGCCGCCGGCGCGACGGTTGCGGATCTCCCGCACACGGTCATCCCGGGTACGAGCGTCCCGGGTGCGGGCGGCACACGCGGCGACACCGGGTCGGATCTCGTGCGCGCCGGGACGGGTCAGGCACGAAACGGGACCGAGAGCATGTCGTCGGCCCGTCCGGCCCCCGCTGACGCACACGACTGGCAGCCCGCCCCCGTGGGCCGGTGGCGACCTGAGGACCAACCCCCCTATCCCCAGGAGGGCTCGGACGACCTCTTCCACCAGCAGCGGGAGCGCCGTGAACTGATGAAGCGGGCCTCGGCGGACCTGAAGCGGAAGTTCCGGATGGTCCGTCGCCGGCTGTACGTGCCACCCCACGTGCGCTCCCCGACGAGCGTCGCGACATGGCTGCACCGGTCCACCGGAGACCCCCGATGGACCGTGATCGCCGATTCCGTCAAGGCCCTGAGTCTCAACCTGCAGCCCTACTCGCCCGGCGGCTCCGTCGACCCGTACGCGGCAACCGCGGGCATCTCCTCCCGGCCCACGTACGTGCTGACCATGGCGACCGTGGACGCCTACCGCGCGCGGGTGGAGCAGCTGCGCGCCGACATCGACAAGCTGACCGGGCTGCACTCGGAGCCGCCGGAGTGAACGGGCCAACCTCCCGGAGGTGTCCCGCGCCGTAGGCACGGGGCAGCACGCATGGTCACGCTGGTGCCTCGTACGCCCCGTCCCGGGCCAGTGCCGCTACGCTCCGGACGGCACGTCCGCCTCGAGCCAGACCGCCGTGTCAACCGGAAGTTGACCGTCCGGCAACTGACCGTCCGGCGGAGGCCCGCTCGCGAGCAGCACCCGGCAGTCCTCGGGCAGCGGCCAGGGCGCTGCGGAGAGGTTCACCGCACACCGCCAGCGGGCGCCGCGTGCGAAATACAGCACGCCCTCGCGCGCGTCCAACCAGGTCAGCGGTGTCTCCCCCAGGTCCGGATGGGCGCGGCGCTGCCGCAACGCGTCCCGGTACAGCTCCAGCATGCTGCCCTCCACCCCCGTCTCGGCCGCGACGGTGTACGCCTTCCACGCGTCCGGCTGCGGCAGCCACGGCACGCAGCCGGCGGGCCCGAAACCGAACGGTGGCGCGCCACCCGACCACGGGATCGGCACGCGGCAGCCGTCCCGGCCGCGTACGGTATGGCCGGAGCGTTCCCAGGTGGGGTCCTGCAGACGCTCGGCCGGGATGTCCTCCACCTCCCACAGCCCCAGCTCCTCGCCCTGGTAGACGTACGCGCCGCCGGGCAGCCCGAGCGTCAGCAGCGTGGCGGCGCGGGCCCGCCGGGTGCCGAGCTCCAGATCGGTGTCGGGGGGCGGGCCCGGGCGGTTGCCCCGCTCGGTGGTGTCCGCGCGACCGTAGCGTGTGACGTGCCGGACCACGTCGTGGTTGGAGAGCACCCAGGTGGCGGGGGCGCCGACGGTCGCGTGGGCCGAGATGCTGCGATCGATGACCTCCCGCAGGGCACGCGCGTCCCACGGGGCCCGGAGGTAGTCGAAGTTGAAGGCGGTGTGCAGCTCGTCCGGACGCAGGTACTGCGGCAGTCGGTGGTGTCGGGCATGTGCCTCGGCGACGTACGCGCGATCCCCGGCGTACGTGTCGGCGATCCGCCGCCAGTCACGGTAGATCTCGTGGACGCTGTCCAGGTCCCAGAAGGGGTGCCCCTCCTCGTCTCGTTCGGGTGCGAAGACGTGGTGCTCCTCGATGCCGAGGTCGGGCAGGTCCGGGTGTTTGGCCAGGCCGTGTGCGACATCGATACGGAAGCCGTCGACACCCCGGTCGAACCAGAAGCGCAGGGTCGTCTCGAACTCCGCCCGCACATCCGGGTTGTCCCAGTTGAGGTCCGGCTGCTCGGGTGCGAAGAGATGGAGGTACCACTGTCCGGGGCTGCCGTCCGGTTCGGTGATCCGGGTCCACGCCCGGCCGCCGAACATGCTGCGCCAGTCGTTCGGCGGCAGTGCGCCGTCCGGCCCCTTGCCGTCCCGGAAGAGGTAGCGCTCGCGGGCGGCGGAGCCAGGTCCGGCGGCCAGCGCCTCGGCGAACAGCGCGTGCTGTTCGGAGGTGTGGTTCGGGACGATGTCGAGGAGCACCCGCAACCCCAGCTCGTGCGCCTCCGCGAGCAGTTCCTCGGCCTCGGCGAGGGTCCCGAAGCAGGGGTCGATGTCCCGGTAGTCGGCGACGTCGTAGCCTCCGTCGGCCATCCCCGAGGGATACCAGGGGTTGATCCACAACGCGTCCACGCCCAGGTCGCGTAGATGGGGCAGTCGGTTGCGCAGACCGGCGAGGTCGCCGACGCCGTCGCCGTTCCCGTCCGCGAAACTGCGGATGTAGACCTGGTAGATGACCGCCGTACGCCACCAGGGGGAGTGCTCGCGGTCGGGTGCGGTGTCGCTGGACAAGGTCGTTCCCTTCAGCAGGCGGCGGGCGTGGTTCGTTGCCGAACGGGGTCTGGAAACTGGTGGCCCCGGTGAACTCGGAGAACACGTTGCCCCGCGAACCCTCCAAGCAACCACCGGGTAAACGCGTCGCGCGCGTGGCCCGCCGGTTTCCCGCGTCCCGTGTCGGGAAACAGCCGCGGCCGCTACGGCGGCCGCCCGCCGCTACCGCCCGGAGAGTACGACGGCTGCCTCCCGCCGCGGGACGCGTGACCGCGGGCCCCACTGGAGTCTGGGTTCAGCCGACCTGACCGGTGTGGACCGGTACGTACGCAGTCCGGGGTCGGCACCCTCCATCCGAAGGAGCCCGGCCATGTCGAGCCCGCAGAGTCCACCGAATCCGTCGAGCCAGCGCGGTCGGCGTAGTTCACGTAGTCCGCGTAGTCCGCAGCGTCCACCGACCCCGCCAGACCCGTCAGGCTCGTCCGGCCCGAGCGCTCCATGGACCACCACGCCGACCCGCGCGGTTGACGCCGCTGCCGTGCGGAGCCGCCTCGAGGCAGCCGGCCCGTACGTCCTCTCGCTCTTCCGGGTCGTCGTCGGCCTGCTCTTCGCCTGCCACGGCTTCGGCGCGCTCTTCGGCGTCATCGGCCCGGCCGCCGGCCCCCAGGCCACCACCGTCGATCCGCTGTCCTGGCCGCACGGATACGCCGCCGTCATCCAGCTCGTGGGCGGCGGCCTCCTCCTGCTCGGTTACGGTTCCCGCACCGCCGCGCTGATCAGCTCCGGTTCGATGGCGTACGCGTACTTCGACGTACACGCGCCGCAGGGCCTGGTGCCGTTGGACAACGGCGGGGAGAGCGCGGCGTTCTACTGTTGGGCCTTCCTGTTGCTGGTCTGCACCGGGCCGGGAGCGCTGTCATTGGAACGGCTGCTGCGGCCCGTGTCGGGGAAGCGGCTCCGTACGGTCGACGCCGCACGAGGCTGACCGCGGCGCAGCCAGGCGCACAGCCCGGGTCCACGCAGGTGACGCGCTTAGCACCCGCCCCGAAAGGACGGAGGTTTGGGAACTACGCGCGTCACCCGTCCGCGTGACGGTGTTACTTGTCGGCGGACTGCAGCGTCGCCTCGGCTTCGGCGATCAGCTCACGAGCCTTGCCCTCCGACTGGTCGTAGCGCTCCGGGTAGGCGGAACGCTGCACGCTCTGCGCCAGCTGGCCCGCCGTGTAGCCCGGGTTCGCCTGGTCGTTGGGGATGGCCTGCTCGAGGAACTTCGTGGTGGCGTGCACCGGGTCCATGCACTGTTCCGGAGTGCCCCAGCCCTGGCTGGGACGCTGCTGGAACACGCCGAGCGAGTCGCGGTCGCCGCAGTTGAGGTTGTTCATGTGCGACTCGACCCAACCGGCCTCGAAGGCCGCCAACATGACCTTCTCGTTGGCTCCCATGTCCACGGCCACGTCGTGCACGGTGTTGATGATGGCCGGGTCGTGGTTGGGCGGTACGGCGCAGTTGGCCTCGAGTTCCGCGTTCGCCTTGTGCTGCGCGGAGCCGCTCGGGGACGGCTGGGGGTCCGAGCCGCCGGCGTACGCCGTCACCGACAGCGTGCCCAGGACCAGCAGTCCGCCGGCCAGTCCGACCATCCCTCGTCTGAGGCCGCTTCCGGTCTTGCGGTGCGACATAGGTGTTCCCTTCCAGGTGGGGGTCGGGGAAGCTCTACGGAGCCACCCCGCTGGTGTCCTCGGCCACTTGGCGTTGTGGGGCGCGCAAGCAACCGAAGTTCCGCCGGACGGTAGCCACATGTCAGGTGCGCGTCAATAACTCCCCAAACCGGCCACACCGGCAGCCTCTCCCACCACGTCGACACCCGCCCTGGTGAGCACGCCAGTTGGGTGATACAGCACCGGCGGACTGTGGCACAGACAACACCCCGCACAGCACCAGGAGGCTCGCCATGGCCACCCCCGCCCTCGCCACCGTCGTCCTCGACTGCTCGGACGCACACGAACTCGCCGCCTTCTACGCGGAGTTGCTCGGCTGGCCGATCACCGCGCGGGAGCCGGACTGGGTGCTGCTCCGGGACCCGCACGGCGGCACGGGCCTCGCCTGTCAGGCGGAGGCGGGCTATGTGCCGCCGGCATGGCCGGAGCGACCGGGCGCCCAGCAGAAGATGCTGCACCTGGACTTCCAGGTGACCGACCTGGCGGCGTCCTCTGCCCGCGCCGTCGCGGCCGGAGCGGCGCCGTACGACATCCAGCCACAGGAGGACGTACGCGTCCTCCGCGACCCGGCGGGGCACCCCTTCTGCCTGTTCCTGCACTGAATCACCGGCGGCCGGGGAAAACGAAAAGCATTGCCAGGTTAT
Source organism: Streptomyces oceani (assembly GCF_001751245.1). Classification (GTDB taxonomy): domain Bacteria; phylum Actinomycetota; class Actinomycetes; order Streptomycetales; family Streptomycetaceae; genus Streptomyces; species Streptomyces oceani. The sequence goes on along the minus strand of NZ_LJGU01000116.1, from coordinate 66,545 downwards.
ATAACCAGGCGATACATTTTCATGGTGAGTACATCGAATAGTTCGGCGCCCGCCCCGACCTCCCCCGATGAGGAGCAGCACACCGCGGACACGGATTCGGACACGGACACGGGTCAGGGCATCGCGGAACTCAGCGTGACGCTCGAGCGACTGGCCAGCTGGGTGCGCCGAGTGACGCCGCGCGGCCGGTTCAACCTGGTGTCGATGGCCACCCTGGACACCATCGCCACCGAGGGCCCCAGCCGGGTCTCCGACCTGGCCGCCCGCGAGCGGGTCAGCCAGCCCGGCATGACCGGCCTGGTCAATCGGCTCGCCGAGGCCGGGCTCGTGAAGCGCCGTACCGACCCGAGCGACGGCCGGGCCTCCCTCGTCACCGTCACCGACGCCGGGCTGGCCCACCTGCGGGACCGGCATGCCGTCCGTGCCCAGCTGCTCACCGCGCCGTTGAGCCGACTTCCCGACGCGCAGCGGGAGGCACTACGCGACGCGGTGGCCGCTCTGACCGCGCTCACCACGGACCTGGCACCCCCCTCGCACTCGGAGCCCGCCGAGTACACGGCATCTCAGTCCGAACACCGCACTCGAGCGGGTGAAACGAACAGATCGAACGAACGGAACGAACCGAAGGACCCCACGACATGAGGAGCCCCCGTGAGGCCCGCGAGACGAAACGACCGCGGCCAACCGACGAGCCGGGCACGGACGACGCCCGGCCAACCGTGACCACGCCGCCAGGGTCGGCAGACAAGCGGCTTGCCGGCGCTCCAGGGTCCGGCCCGGATCCCCAGCCGGCCGCCGCGAGCCCCTGGCGCCAGCCCAAGGCCGTGTGGGCCGTGGCGTTCGCCTGCGTGATCTCGTTCATGGGCATCGGACTCGTCGACCCGATCCTGCCCGCCCTCTCCAGTCAACTCGACGCCACACCCAGCCAGGTCACCCTGCTGTTCACCAGCTACCTGGTCGTCACCGCCGTCGCGATGCTGGTCACCGGGTGGATCTCCAGCCGACTGGGTGCCAAACGCACCCTCGTTATCGGGCTGGCGCTGATCGTCACCTTCGCCGCACTCGCCGGCGCCGGTGGCAGCATCGACGGCATCATCGGCTTCCGTGCCGGTTGGGGCTTGGGCAACGCCCTGTTCATTGCCACCTCGCTGGCCGTCATCGTCGGCTCCGCCAGCGGCGGTTTCGCGGGCGCGATCATCCTCTACGAGACCGCGCTCGGCGTGGGCATCGCCACCGGGCCGCTGCTCGGCGGACTGCTCGGGGACATCAGCTGGCGTGGGCCGTTCTTCGGGGTCGCTGCTCTGATGCTGGTCGCGCTAGTGGCGACGGTGGTGCTGCTGCCCTCGACCCCCGCTCCGGAACGTGCCGAGTCGCTCCGCGAGCCGCTCACCGCGCTACGACACAAGCCGCTCGCCATCACCAGCGTGACCGGGCTGCTGTACAACTGGGGCTTCTTCACCCTGCTGGGTTACGCCCCGTTCCTGATGCACCTGTCCGCCATCGAGTTGGGCTGGGTGTTCTTCGGCTGGGGGCTGCTGGTGGCCGTGTTCGCGGTGTTCGGCGCGCCGGCGCTGCGCCGACGGTTCGGCACGCCACGCACCTTGTACGGCAACCTGGTGCTGATGGCGGTCGACCTCGCGGTGATCGGCCTCTTCCCGGGCGAGCAGGCGGTCGTGATGTGCGCGGTGATCGTGGCGGGCGCGTTCATCGGCGTCAACAACACCCTGGTGACCACCGCGGTCATGAGCGTCGCCCCGGTTCCCCGGCCGGTGGCCTCCGCGACGTACGGCTTCGTACGGTTCATCGGAGGCGGCCTCGCGCCGTTCGCGGCCGGCAAACTCGTCGAGCACTTCAACCCGCACGTGCCCTTCCTGCTCGGAGCGGTGACCGTGGCGGCCGGCGCCGTGCTGCTGTCCACCGCGCACCGCGCCCTGGACACGGCGGACCGGACGTGACCGGCGCGACTACGGGGTCACCGCTGACGGCGACAAATCCGAGTGGCACCGGGAGACCTGTCGCCGGCGATCGGGCGACCGAGCGCGCCGCGTAGCCTCTCGCCCATGAGACTCACCGTGCTGGGCGGCTGCGGGGCATGGCCGACCGCTGACCAGGCGTGCGGCGGCTATCTGTTGGAGCACGACGGATTCCGACTGCTGCTTGACCCCGGGTACGCCACGCTGCCTCGACTGCTGCGGCACTGTGAGCCGGCGGATGTCGACGCCGTACTGGTCAGTCATGGTCATCCCGATCACTGTGCCGACCTCAATCCGCTGCTGCGGGCCCGTGCCCTGGCGGACCGGCCGGCGGCACCGCTCCGGCTGTACGCACCGCCGGGCGCGCTCGACGCCGTGCTGGGACTGGATCGGCCGGGAATGCTGGCGCATGCGTACGCCTGGCACGAGGTAGAGACGGGCCGTGGCCGGCGGTTCGGGATCGGGCCGTTCACCGTGGAGAGCGTGCTGCTGCCGCACTTCGTACCGAACGCCGGCTTCCGGTTGACCGTGGACAGCGGCTCGGACGGATCGTCCGGCGGAGTGCTGGCGTACACCGGGGACACGGGCCCGAGTCCGGACGTCGCCCGGCTCGCCGGCGGAGCTGACGTGTTGCTGTCCGAGGCGACCTACCCGGTGTCGGTGCCGCGTGCGGACGAGCCCTACCTGCTCAGCGCGCGGCTCGCCGGGGAGTACGCCACGGGTGCCGCGGCGGGGCGTCTCGTACTCACGCACCTGTGGCCCGGGACTGAGCCGGCGGAGGCGGTCACGGCGGCCCAGGCGACGTACGACGGACCGGTCGAGGTGGCCCGTCCGGACCTGCGGCTGGTCCTGTGAACGAGGGGCGCATGATCCGTGCCGCGGTGGGCACTCGACGGTGTCAGACGCGCGCAGCCAGCCAGCCAGAGAGGATGTGACCGTCGTGCAGACCGCTTTCCTGGTCGCCCCCGCGGGCGCCGAACAACTCGAACTGGTCGATCCGTGGCGAGCGGTGATCGACGAAGGAGGCACGCCCCGGCTGGTGTCCACCACCGAGGGTCGGGTGCAGGCGTTCCACCACCTGGACAAGGCGGACAGCTTCCCCGTGGACGAGACCGTGGACAACGCCCGGGTCTCGGACTACGACGGACTGGTACTACCGGGCGGGGTCGCCAACCCGGACGCGCTGCGTCAGGATCCGGCCGCCGTGCGCTTCGTGAAGGGCTTCTTCGACGCGGGCAAGCCCGTCGCCGCGATCTGCCATGCCGCCTGGACCCTGATCGAGGCGGACGTGCTGCGCGGGCGCACCCTCACGTCGTATCCGAGCCTCCGGACGGACATCCGGAACGCCGGTGGCAACTGGGTCGACGAACCGGTCTTCGTCTGTCGGGGCGGCCCGAACGTGCTGGTGACCAGCCGGCGGCCAGATGACCTCCGAGCCTTCGACGAGGCGTTCCTCCGGGAGTTCACCCGCGCGTCCGGGGCCGCGACCGCGAACTGAGGCGCGCCGGAGGGGCGCGAGCGGGGGCTCGACACGGCGATCCCTGCCGGCGTACGAACCGTACGGCGCTGACGGGCCCGTGCGGGTCGGCCCCGGACCTGGCGTGACGCAGTCAGGACGGACGCGCCAACGGACCCACGGACCCAGACCTACGGACAAGGGAGGTGGGGCGCGGCAGCTGCCGCGCCCCACCTCCCTTGGTGGTTCTCCGGTCTCAGAGGGTTGGTCGTACGCCCTCGGGCCGGGCGCTCGTCCGGCGCCGGTCAGACGGCGGAGCCGGCCTTCCAGTCGGCCCAGGACATGTTCCAACCGTTCAGGCCGTTGTCCGGCTGGATCTCCTTGTCCGGGGAGTTCTTGACGATGACGAGGTCACCGACCAGCGTGTTCTTGTAGTACCACGCGCCGTCCTGCTTGGCGTCGCCGGCTCCCTTGACGTCGTTCAGCCCTATGCAGCCGTGACTGGTGTTGGCGGAGCCGAAGACCGAGTCGGCGCCCCAGTAGTTGCCGTGGATGAAGGTGCCGGAGGTGGACAGCCGCATGGCGTGCGGCACGTCCGGGATGTCGTACTCCCCCTCGCCGTCGTCGTCCGTGAAGCCGACCGTGGCGCCGTTCATCCGGGTCTCCTTGTACTTCTCGGAGATCACCATCTCGCCGTTGTAGGTCGGGTTCTCGGCAGTGCCGGCGGAGATCGGGAAGGTCTTGACCGTCTTGCCGTCCCGCACGATGGTCATCTTCTTGGCCTTCACGTCCACGGTGCTGACCTGGGAACGGCCGACGTTGAAGCTGAACTCCTTGTCCTGCACGCCGGTCACGCCCTCGGACCCCTCCACGCCGTCGAGGTTGAGGTCCACCGAGACCTTGGAACCGGCCTCCCAGTAGTCCTTCGGCCGGAAGTCGAGCCGGCTGTCGTCGAACCAGTGGCCGACGACCTCCTGGCCGCTGCTGCTGCTCACCTTGATCGCGGACTGCACGGCCTTCTTGTTGCTGACCGGCTTGTCGAAGTTGATCGACACCGGCATGCCCACTCCGACGGTCTTGCCCTCCTCCGGCTTGAAGTAACCGATGAAGCTGTTGTCGGGTGAAACCGTGGTGAAACTGGACGTCTCGTGCGATTCGCGCCCGTCACCGTCCTTGGCCACCGCCTTGACCTCGTACTTGGTGGCCCGCTCCAGTGCCTCAGCGGGGGTCCAGCTCTTCCCGTCCTTCGAGATCGACCCCTCGACCTCGCTCCCGGACTGCTCGGCGACCATCGTCACGTCGGTCAGCTTGCCGCCCTTGACGCTGACCTCGCCGCCGTCGTTGATACTGGCGCTGGACGCGCCGTCCTTCGGCTTGATGGATATTCGAGCGGCGGACTTCTGCTCGGCGGCGGCCTGGTCGGCCTCGCCCTGCGCCCCGGACTTCTTGCCATCCTTGCCGCTGTCGCCGCCGTCGTCCCCGCCACACGCGGTCAGTGTCAGCACACCACTGACGAGCACAGCCGCGGCCACCATGCCCTTGCGGCGCTTCCCCACCGTCATCACACGCTTCTCCATCTGCTTGCTGTGTCCGGGACGCCCCCGCCGGAAGCCTGCGCAGGCCCGTACCGGCGAAAACCGGGCAAGAATATCCCAGTTCTACCCACCAAGACGTACGGGCATGGCGAGCAGTTCCGGTCACGCCCGGACTGTGCGCAAGGACACTCGATCGTGCCCCTCGACAGCCCGGCTGTGCGGGGTCGGTGACGGACCGACGGAACTCACGCGGCCAGTTGCGCCCGATGACACCTCAGAAAGGCATTAAAGGGATGAAGGGGACAAACCGCCCAATGAGACGTCTTCTCCCTGATGCCTCTGCCCGGGTGGCGCGTCGTTACACCTGATCCACATCGCCTCCCTCATTGTCGAATTGGGACTATTCATCCCATTCCTCTGATTCATCCTGATCCACCCGCTCACCACCCCAACTGGCCTGCGCCAGTTCAACTCCGGGAAAGCCCTTGACCAGATCGAACGGCTCGACGAGGTACGCCAGCGCCTCGGCCGGGTCCTCCGACACCGCCGCCACCGCGTGCGCCCGCTCCCCCGCCGGCAGCCGGGAGTCCGCAGCGAGCTGCTCCCGAGCTTGCTCGGCGAGCGAAGCGGAATCCGCGATCTCGACCACCAGCTCCACCCGCAGCCGCACCTGTTCGGGCGGACTGGGCGAGATGTCCGATACGTCCGACGCAGCCGGCGTGCCCTCAGCGCTCATGCGGCAGAGGGTATGCGGCATCAGCGCCGTGACTTCCCCGCGACCCGCGCGAATAAGTAACATCAAGTCGCGCACTGCCAATTCGCAGCACAAGGGGGCTCCCCGTGCCCGTCCAGTCGTCGCTCGCCAAGCACCGCCGGCCGCTCGCCACGGCCGCCGTCGCCGCCGGCGCGCTGCTCGCCGTCGGGTTCCTCCCCTCGGCGAACGCCACTCCGAACGACGCCGGCGACGGTACGAGCTCGCACACCGCCAGCCACCGGATGGAAAGCGGAACCGCGTCGCAGAACTCCGCCGGGGAATCCGACAGCTTCGACAGCACGCCCTATGTGTTGTGCGGGATCGGCGCCGCCGGCCTCGGTGGCCTGTTGACCGCCCGCGCACAGCGCTGCGAGTTCGGCACGACCGGCAGCACCGGGACACCCGAAGCGCTCAGCTGACGGGAGATTAGGGGCGCATTGGGGCACATTGAAACGAAAAGGTGCGATTCGTCCGTCTTTGTACCGCACCCCACGCCCGCACCACCCAGGTGCGCACCCGTACGCCCCCCGCTCAGCCGCGCCCCTCTGGGGGCCGGCTCACGCCAGCGGACCGGTCACTGACTCCGCCGCGGCGACCAGCCGCCCGTCCCGTACGAACGCCTCCGCCGCGGCCAGGTCCGGCGACAGGAAGCGGTCTCCACCCGCGCCACCCACGCCGGCTTCCCGGGCCGCGGCCAGCACGGCGCGGCTCGCCGGCGCCGGCACGGGCCCCTCCGCCGCGCGCAACTCCACGGCGCGCAGGGCGGCGTACGACTCGACCGCGACGATCCGGGACAGGTTGTCCACCGCCGTACGCAGCTTGCGTGCCGCCGACCAGCCCATCGACACGTGGTCCTCCTGCATCGCCGAGGAGGGGATCGAGTCCGCCGAGGCGGGCACGGCCAGCCGCTTCAGCTCGCTGACCAGCGCGGCCTGGGTGTACTGAGCGATCATCAGCCCCGAGTCGACACCCGCGTCCCGGGCGAGGAACGGCGGCAGCCCGTGGGACCGGTTCTTGTCCAGCAGCCGGTCGGTGCGGCGCTCCGCGATGGAGCCGAGATCGGCCGCGGCGATCGCCAGGAAGTCCAGGACGTAGCCGACGGGCGCCCCGTGGAAGTTACCGTTGGACTCCACCCGCCCGTCCGGCAGCACCACCGGATTGTCGACCGCCGCGGCCAGCTCACGGTCCGCGACCGTGCGGGCGTGGTCCAGGGTGTCGCGTACGGCGCCCGCGACCTGTGGCGCACAGCGCACCGAGTAGGCGTCCTGTACCCGCGGGGCGTCGTCCTGGTGGTGCCCGGTGAGACCGGAACCGTCCAGCACCGCGCGCATGTTGGCCGCGCTGGCCGCCTGGCCCGGATGTGGACGGATGGCGTGCAGTTCGGCGGCGAGCACCGAGTCGGTGCCGAGCAGCGCCTCAAGGGTGAGGGCCGCGGCGACGTCCGCGCTGGTGATCAGCCGCGCCAGGTCGGCGCAGGCCATCAGGAGCATGCCGAGCATGCCGTCCGTGCCGTTCAGCAGCGCGAGCCCTTCCTTCTCCCGCAGCTCGACCGGTGTGATGGCGTGTTCGGCGAGCAGTTCGGCGGCCGGCCGCACGGTGCCGTCCGGGCCGCTGGCCTCCCCCTCACCCAGCAGCGTGAGCGCGCAGTGCGAGAGCGGGGCGAGGTCGCCGGAGCAACCGAGCGAGCCGTACTCGTGCACCACGGGGGTGATGCCGGCGTTCAGCACCTCGGCCATGGTGCGCGCGACCTCGGGGCGTACGCCGGTGCGTCCGGAGGCGACGGTCTTCAGCCGCAGGAACAGCAGGGCGCGTACGACCTCCCGCTCCACCCGCGGGCCCATGCCGGCGGCGTGCGAGCGCACGATGTTGCGCTGCAACTGGGCACGCAGCTCGGGGCTGATGTGCCGGACGGCGAGGGCGCCGAAGCCGGTGGAGACGCCGTAGACCGGCTCCGGCTTGGCGGCGAGGTCGTCGACGAAGCCACGAGCGGCGGCGACCGCCTCCAGGGCGGCCGGGGAGAGTTCGACCCGGGCCGTGCCCCGGGCGACGGCGAGGACTTCCTCGGCTGTGGTGCCCGAGGTCTCCAACACCACGGTGTGCATATTCATATTCAGTAACCCTAGAGAGTGAATCGCAATCTGTCACGAGTGGTCGCGCGGCCACCCTCCGACCGGCCCGCGTCTGTTCGACGTATCGGCCGACGTCGACGGCCGCTCCCCGAGGACATCCACCACGAGGTCACCGGCCGGCGATCTCGTAACGGCTCGCCAGAACCGTCACCGCCTCGGCCACGGCCGCCCGCAGCCCCGGCGGACCGAGCACCTCCGCCTCGGTGCCGAGCCGGAGCAGGTCGCCGACCGCGACAGCCCGTGCCTCGACGGGCAGTTCCACCCGCACCCAGCCCGCGTCGTCCGGCGGCCCCGCGCTCTCCAGCGCCCGCTCGCCCGCCGCACCGAACTGCGTGGGCAGTAGCCGTCGCGCCCGCGGCGAGACGCGCAGCCACGCGGTCTCCTGGTACAGCACGGACTCCAGGTGCCGCGAGGCCGCCTCCCAGTAGCCGGCCAGGTCGAAGGCCGCTGGCCGCTCGAAGCGCTCGTCGGTCGTCAGCACCTCCAGGAAGCGGGACATCCGGTAGGTGCGCACGGCCTCGGTGTCCGTCGTACCCGCAGCCGGCTGTGCTCCAGCCCTACGCGCCACCAGATACCAGATGCCGCCCTTGAGCACGATGCCCAGTGGCCACAACTCCCGACGCGCCTCGCCGCCCCAGCGCCGGTAGTGCGTACGCAACACCCGCTGCTCCCACACGGCCCGCGCGACCTCCGCCAGATACGGGACCGGGTCGGCGTCCCGGAACCACGCCGGCGCGTCCAGGTGGAACCGGTCCCGTACCCGCGCGGCCTGCTCACCCAACTCCGCCGGCAACGCGGCCCGCAGCTTCAGCTGAGCGGTCGCCAGCACCGCGTCCAGCCCCAGGTCCCGTGCCGGGCCGGGGGCGCCGACGAGGAAGAGCGAGCTGGCCTCGTCCTCGGTCAGGCCGGTCAGCCGGGTGCGGTAGCCCGCCATCAGGCGGTAGCCGCCGGCCGGCCCGCGCTCCGCACGGACGGGGACTCCGGACGCGCCGAGCGCCTCGACGTCCCGGTAGACCGTACGGACCGACACCTCCAACTCCGCGGCCAGTTGCGGAGCGGTCATCCGGCCGCGGTTCTGGAGCAGCAGGAGCAGGGAGAGAAGCCGGTCGGCACGCATGACGAACAGTTTCGCGTACCTGACAGAAGGCGGCAGGTACGGCCATCAGGCTGACCGGCGCCCCGAAAAGCACGCGGTCACCGGCGCCGTAACCCCTGCGGGAGAAACCAGCGCATGCCCGGCGTACGCCCGGCGCGCCGAACGGAAGGAACACACATGCCCACGCGCATCACCGGCCACTTCACCTACGCCGACTGGCGGGAACACCCGGTCGGACCCCGGGAGTCGCGGGAGACGAACCCGAGTCTGGCCCACGCCTCGGTCACGAACTCCTTCTCCGGCGGTCTGGAGGCCGCCGAGACGACGTGCGAGTACACCATCGTCTACCGCACCGGTACGACCGGCACGTTCACCGGCATGCAACTGTTGGTCGGCCGGCTCGACGGGCTGGCGGGCAGCCTCGTCCTGGAGGAACGCGGCTCGTTCGACGAGCACGGCACGGTGCGCTGCACCTTCGAGGTGGTGGCTGGGACGGGCACCGGGGAGTTGACGGGGGTGCGCGGCAGCGGGAGCTTCACGGCCCAAAAGGGCGAGCGGTCCGTCCCATACGCCGTCGAGTACGAGCTGGTCGACCGGGACTGACGGCCGTACGGGCCGGACCGGAACCGGCGGAACGCTTCCTCAGCGCTCACTCCCCCGGAACCGCCGCCGGTCACCACCCGGCCGGGCCGGGGCGTCGGCCAGCCGTACCACCGGATCGGCCTCGCCCCCGTCCCGGCCCGCGACCACGGGCACGTCCGCCCGCGCCGCCTTCGCGCGGTACTGCGCCGCGTCCGCGAGCCGGAACAGCCGGCGGGCGGACCGTACCGGCCCGATGGGGTCGCCCGTCGAGGCGACCCCGCAGGCCACCCCCTCCCCCAGATCGAGTTCGGCCGCCCGCTCGCACAACCGGGTCACGCCGCGTACCACCGCGTCGGCGGACGGCCCCACCGCGAGCAGGCAGAACTCGTCGCCGCCCAGCCGGGCCGCGAGCGCGCCCGGCAGCATCGCGGCACACCGCGACAGCACCGCGCCGAAGCGTTCCAGCAGCCGGTCACCCGCCTCGTGCCCGTGCAGGTCGTTGACCCTTTTCAGCCCGTTGATGTCGCAAACCGCCAGGCTGATCACCTCGGACGTGGCCCGGTGCCGCTCCAGTGCCTCGTCCAGGCGGGCGTCCACCGCCCGGCGGTTGGCGAGGCCGGTGAGCGGATCGGTGAAGGCCAGCCGGCGCACCTCCTCCAGCCGCTCGTTCTGCGCGATGCCCGACGCGCTGATCGCGGCTAGCACGGAGGCGAAGTCCGCGTCCGTACGCCGCAGGGGTGGCGCGTCCGCCGCCCGCGCGACGTACAACTCGCCCCAGGCGCGACCCCGCAGCATGATCGGCGCGACGACGCAGCTCCCCCGCCCCCGGCGCCGCAGCGCGGCGACCCGCCCGGGGTGGGCGCCGTCGGCGGTCTCAAGCCACGCCCGCGGCCCGCCGTCGCCGCCCGCCCAGCGCTCGTGCAGGAACTCGGTGATCTCCGGGAAGTCGTGTACGGGATACGACTCGTCCGCCGGATACTCCGCCTCGCCCTCGGCCAGCTTCCCGACGTTGACCAGCACCCGCAGTCGGCCACGCGACCGCTCCCACACCGACACGGCCGCGAACGAACCGTCCATGGCGGCCAGCGCCCCGGCCGCGGCCGCGTGCGCGGCCTCCAACGGCGTGTGCGCGATGGCCATGGCCTGCGCCAGGCTGACCACCGCGCGCAGCCGGGCGTCCTCGTCCATAGCGCTCAGCGTAGAAGGGTTCGCCGGTGTCCGCTCCGGGAGCACGGCGTCTCCACGCCGCACGTCCGCCCCGGGAGCACGGCGTCACAGCCCGCTCAGGCTCCGGGCCACTCCGGCTTCCGCTTCTCGTTGAACGCCGCCACGCCCTCGGTCCGGTCGCCGGAGAAGGCGACGCTGCGCCAGGCGGCGTCCTCGATCTCCAGTCCGGCCCGCAGGTCGGTGCCCCAGCCGGTACGCAGCGCCCGCTTAGCCGCCCGCAGTCCGACCGGCGAGTTCGCGGCGATCCGGGCGCCGAGGGCGAGCGCGTCGACGCGGTCGTCACCGGCGTCCGCGATCTGGTCCACCAGCCCCAGGGCGTGTGCCTCCGCCGCCTCCACCCGACGCGCGGTGAAGATCAGCTCGGCCGCCCGCGCGGCTCCCACCCGACGCGGCAACAGCTGCGTACCGCCGCCGCCCGGCAGCACGCCGACCGAGACCTCGGGGAGTCCGACCACCGCGCTGGCGTCCGCGACGATGACGTCGCAGGACAGCGCGATCTCGAAGCCGCCGCCCAGGGCGAAGCCGTGCAGCGCGGCGATGGTGGGCATGGGCAGTTCGAGCACCCCCGCGTACGCGGCTCGGGTGTACGGGCGCTGCCGGCCCAACTCGGCGTCGGTGAGCGAGTTGCGCTCCTTGAGGTCGGCGCCCACGCAGAACGCCCGCTCGTGCGTCGACGTCAGCACCACCGCCCGTACGGCACGGTCCTCCGCCAGGTCCGCGCACGCCTCGCCGAGGCAGCGGGCCATCTCGGTGGAGATCGCGTTCATCGCGCTGGGGCGATCCAGCACCAGCTCCGCGACATGTGTCGACTCATCGAAGCGGACCTCGATCCACTCGCCGTACCGGCTCATCGCACGCACGCTCCTGTTAACGCTCGCTCACCCGGGCCCCGGCATCATCGCACCCCACGCCCACGCGTGGGTCGCCGGGAGCCAAACGTTCGCCGGCCGTACGCGGGCCCGGCCGGTGACCGGGTCAGTCGCGACGGCTCAGCAGCCACGGCTCGACGACGCCGAGCCCACGCACCGGGCGCTGGTACAGCGGCTGCAACGCGAACCGGTAGTCGGCCGAGTCCACGCTGTCCTTCTCGGACTCGGGGGCGGCGCCGGCGGCCGTGAGCTCCGCGCGGAAGGCACCGTCGACCAGCACCGTGTCCTTGGGGGCTATCGAGGTCAACCGGCTCGCCAGGTTCACGGTGCTGCCGAACACGTCGCCCATCCGGGAGGTCATCGTGCCGAACGCGATGCCGACCCGCAGCTCCGGCATCCGCTGCTCCTCGGCCATGGTCTCGATCAGCCGCAGGCCGATCTCCGCGGCGGTGGCCGCGTCCTCGGCGACGTACAGCACCTCGTCGCCCAGCGCCTTGATCAACCGGCCGCCGCGCCCGGCGACGACGTCCGCGGCCGTCGTCTCGAACTCCTCGACGAGTTCTCCCAGCGCGTCGTCCTCCAGCCGGCGGCTGAGCCGAGTGAACCCGACCAGGTCGGCGAAGCCGATCGCCTGCCGCCGGTTGACCATCTCCTCCTCGTCCGTCTGCATGACCCGACCGGCGGCCGCCGCCAGCTGTCGCCGCCAGACGTAGACCAGGAACTCCTCCAGTTCCGGAAGCAGCAGTTGGACCAGTGGGTACGTGACCTCGTTCCGCGTCATGCCCGGTTCCGGAGGGTCGGTGAGCCCCTCCAGGAAGGAGTCGATCTGCCAGTCCGCGAGCCGGGCCGTGGTCTGCCCGGTGGAACGCGCCACCTGCACCGCCATCGGCTCGCTCAACAGCCCGGCCTCCACCAGACCCGCCAGCCGGCGTAGCGCCAGTACGTCACCCTCGGTCAGCGCGCGTGCCTGCCCGACGTCGGCGAACCCCATGGCGCGCCAGAACCGGGAAGCCAGCTCCATCGGCACATCGGCCGCCCGCGCCGCCTGGAAGGGGGTGTACTGCCGGGGAGAGCCGAGGATCAGCTCCTCGATCCGGAGGGTGCTGGGATCGTCCTCCGGCGCGTCCTCATGGGCCTCGAAGGGTTCGGGAGCCGCTGGTCCACCGGGGGTGTCCGGCTCATCCACGGTCATTGCCCGCCCCTTGCCAGGTTCGGTCGCCCCTGTGCACTGCCCTTCCGTTCTCTTCCCTGACTGCCGTCGCCCACCCTACGGCAGGCGTGCGGCTGCTCACCGTCGCCTCGGCGGAACGGGTCGCACCCGATTCCCGCCCGGGGGCCATGACGGCCCGAGGTCCCGGGTTCTTGAGGTCTTGGATTCCCGAGGTCCCGAGGTCCCGAGGTCCCGAGCCCTCGGGGCCCAGGGGGCTCCCCGCCCCGTACGTCAGTCCGCCGCTCTCAGGTGCACGATGTCGCCTGCCCCGATCGGACGCTGCACGCCGTCGCCCGAGGCCAGCACCAGCCGCCCGTCGCCGTCTAGGGCGACCGCCTCACCGGTCAGCGACTCGTCGCCGGGCAGCTCCGCCCGTACGCGCCGGCCCAGCGTGGCGCATCCGGCCGCGTACGCCTCTTGCATCCCGCTGGCCGCGGGATCGCCGTGCGCGTGGTCCCACCGGGCGTACCAGTCCGCCAGCGCTCGCAACACCGCGCGCACCAACGGATCACGGTCGGTGCCGCGCGCCCCCGCGAGCGCTAGTGAACCGGCGCGGTCGACCGGCAGCTCCTCGGCGCGCAACGAGACGTTCAACCCGAAGCCGAGAACCACCCGCTCGGTGTCCACGCTCTCCGCGAGGATGCCGCCGATCTTGCGTTCCTCGCCGTCGATCTCGACCAACACGTCGTTGGGCCACTTGAGCGCGGTGTCCACGCCCGCGGCCCGGGCCAGCGCGGTGGCCACCGCCACACCGGCGAGCAGCGGGAGCCAGCCCCAGCGCTCGACGGGGGCGGCGGGAGCGAGGAGTACGGAACAGAAGATCCCGGAGCGGGCCGGCGCCGACCATCCCCGGTCCAACCGGCCCCGGCCGCTGCGCTGTTCCTCCGCGAGGAGCACCGTGCCCGGCTGAGCGTCGCCGGCGCGGGCACGGGACACCAGTTCGGTGTTGGTGGAGCCGACGCTCTGCACCACCTCCAGCGAGGTCCACAGCGTCGCGGCGGACTCGGCGGGTGCGGCGGGTGCGGCGGGTGCGGCGCCCCGCCGCACCAGGGCACGGCGCAGCGACATGGCGTTGAGCGGCGGACGGTCGAGGTCGGACCAGCGGTTGCCGGGGCTCTCGGCGGGCGGATTCGGAACCATGCTGAAAGCGTAAGTGCGCACGGGCACCCGTCGCGGACGGGCGGGAGTGTGGCCAACGCCGCAGCTTCGAGGCCCGCTCGCGCGGATACCCTACGAACCAGTAGCCCCCGATGAGGACCAGCAGTCCCGAAGCCGCCCCCGAAACGAGTAGGAGCCGCCGGCCGTGTCCGAGCAGGAGAGCAGCCCCGACATCCATACGACCGCGGGCAAGATCGCGGATTTCCAGCGGCGTACGGCCGAGGCCGTGCACGCCGGCTCCGAGCGCGCCGTGGAGAAGCAGCACGCCAAGGGCAAGCTCACCGCCCGCGAGCGGGTCGAGCTGCTCCTGGACGAGGGCTCGTTCACCGAACTCGACGAGTTCGCCCGGCACCGGTCGACCGCGTTCGGCATCGAGCGCAACCGGCCGTACGGCGACGGTGTGGTGACCGGCTACGGCACGGTGGACGGCCGTCCGGTCTGCGTGTACTCCCAGGACTTCACGATCTTCGGCGGCTCACTGGGCGAGGTCTACGGCGAGAAGATCGTCAAGGTGATGGACTTCGCGATGCGTACCGGCTGTCCGGTGATCGGCATCAACGACGGTGGCGGGGCCCGTATCCAGGAAGGGGTCACCGCGCTGGGCCTGTTCGCGGAGATCTTCCGGCGGAACGTGCACGCTTCCGGAGTGATCCCGCAGATCAGCCTCATCATGGGGCCGTGCGCAGGCGGCGCGGTCTACTCCCCGGCGATCACCGACTTCACGGTGATGGTGGACCAGAGCTCACACATGTTCATCACCGGACCGGACGTGATCAAGACCGTGACCGGCGAGGACGTCGGTTTCGAGGAGCTGGGCGGCGCCCGTACGCACAACACCACCTCCGGCGTGGCACATCACCTCGCGGGCGACGAGAAGGACGCCATCGACCATGTCAAGGCGCTGCTGTCCTACCTGCCCAGCAACAACCTCTCCGAGCCGCCCGTCTTCCCCGAGGAGGCGGACCTGGAGACCTCGGACGAGGACCGGGAGTTGGACACCCTGATCCCGGACTCGGCGAACCAGCCGTACGACATGCACAGCGCGATCGAACACGTGCTGGACGACTCCGAGTTCCTGGAGAACCAGCCGCTGTTCGCCCCCAACATCATCACCGGTTTCGGCCGGGTCGAGGGCCAGTCGGTCGGTGTGGTGGCCAACCAGCCGATGCAGCTGGCCGGTTGCCTGGACATCGACGCGAGCGAGAAGGCGGCGCGCTTCGTCCGCACCTGCGACGCGTACAACATCCCGGTGCTGACCTTCGTGGACGTGCCCGGCTTCCTGCCCGGCACGGACCAGGAGTACGACGGGATCATCCGGCGGGGCGCCAAGCTGATCTTCGCGTACGCGGAGGCCACCGTCCCGCTGATCACCGTGATCACTCGCAAGGCGTTCGGCGGCGCGTACGACGTCATGGGGTCCAAGCACCTCGGCGCGGACCTGAACTTCGCCTGGCCGACCGCCCAGATCGCCGTGATGGGCGCACAGGGCGCGGTGAACATCCTGCACCGCAAGCGGCTGGCCGACGCCGGTTCCCCGGAGCGTACGGAGGAGCTGCGGGCGGAGCTGACCCAGGAGTACGAGGACACCCTGCTGAATCCGTATGTCGCGGCTGAACGTGGGTATGTGGACGCCGTGATCATGCCGTCCGAGACCCGGCGCCACATCACCCGTGGGCTGCGCACGCTCCGCACCAAGCGGGCACAGCTGCCCCCGAAGAAGCACGGCAACATCCCGCTGTAGCGGGCCGCCAGTCGTCCCCGCAGAAAGGACGTCACCATGATCAAGGTCGTACGCGGCAATCCCACCCCCGAGGAACTCGCCGCCGCCCTCGCGGTCGTACGGGCCCGCGCGGTCTCGCCGCTCGAGGGGTCCGGGGGTCAGCCGCCCACGGAGTGGTCCGACCCCGCGCGCTCCGTCCCACACCGCGCACGACTGCCCCGGCCCGGCCCGCGCGCCTGGCGCACGGCCTACTGGCCCGGCTGAGCGGCGAACCGAACCGCGGCGGGCCGGGCCCGGCCCGTGGGACGGTGCGCCCGCCGTACGGATTTCGGTGGTCGCCTGAGTATCCGTACTCAGGCGACCACGTCGGTGAGGCGGCACCATCGGACGCATGCTCTGGTCCGATCCCCGTGACGAGCCGACGGAGGAGCTGCGGTCCGCCCAGGCGATGCTCCGTCGACTCGGCTGGCTGCTCGCCGTCGCGTTCGTGGCGGCACTGCTGCTGTCCGGCCTGCGCTGACGGCCCGCGCTGGCTGGCGGCGCTGACTGGCGACGTACGGGCGCCGGCGCGCGACCGCACGGGACGCGCGCTCATTACGATGACGGCATGCACTCCGAATCACACGCCACGGCCGGGCGTCCCGGTCAACCCGCGCGCCGCCTGGTGCTGGCCTCCAAGTCCCCCGCCCGCCTCGGGTTGTTGCGACAGGCCGGGCTGGCGCCGGACGTGATCGTCAGCGGCGTCGACGAGGACGCGCTGACCGCACCGGACCCCGAGGGCCTGGCGCTGGTGCTGGCGCGGGCCAAGGCAGCCGCGGTGGCCGGGCTGCCGGAGGCCTCCGGGGCGCTGGTCGTCGGCTGCGACTCGGTGCTGGACCTGGACGGCGAGGCGCTCGGAAAGCCCGCGGACGCGGAGGACGCCACGGCGCGCTGGAAGGCCATGCGGGGGCGTTCCGGGGTGCTCCGCACCGGCCACTGCGTGATCGACACGGCCACCGGCAGCCGTACGTCCGCCAGCGCGGGCACCGTCGTGCACTTCGGTGAGCCGACGGACACGGAGATCGCCGCCTACGTCGCGGCCGGCGAACCGCTGCACGTCGCGGGGGCGTTCACCCTCGACGGCCTGTCCGGGCCGTTCGTGGACGGCATCGAGGGTGATCACGGCAACGTGCTGGGGCTGTCCCTGCCGCTGCTACGCCGACTGTTGGGCGAGTTGGGCGTGCGGATCACGGACCTGTGGGCTTCGGCGTGACGGAGACGGGGCGGCCGGCCGCGTCTCCGCCGGAACCGGAACCACCCTGCCCGGCGGGGTCGTGCCCAGCGGGGCCCTGCCCACCAGGGCCGTGCCCGGGAGCGCTCCGCCCCTCCGTGCCGCCCCGTTCGCCGTACGCCACCAGGGACCACACCAGCAGCGCGAGCACCAGCATCATGAAGAGGAACGCGGTCCAGCCCACCAGGCCGACGGAGAACGCCCCGAGGAGCCCGTGCACGACCGCGGCGCTGATCAGCACGATGCGCAGAAAGTGCCGGGGCGGCCGATCGCGAATGGCCATGTGCAGCAACACCCCGGCGCACAACAGCAGATAGCCGCCGAACACGGCGCCGCCGACGACGGTGCCCACCGTCATGGAACGCGGTTCCAGGCCGGCCAGGGACATCTGCTGATCGTCCACGACCATGCTGAGGAAGAGGTGGATGAGCACCATCCCGACGGCTTCCACCAGCAGCACCAGTGCACCAACCACGGCTACGGGTCTGCGCGCCACCCCGCCCCACCTTCTTCTGTCGTCCTGACCGAGTACGTACACACAGCACGGCGAACGCTACTCACGGGTAAGGAAGGCGACAAGAGTCCGGTGACAAATCTCCGCGCCTCGTCTCGGAACGGCGGCTCCGGGTCAGGAGGGCCGACTAAAGAATGTGAAGCGCGTTCGTGGGAATCCCACAACCGAATGTCTCATCGGCGCAGCCTGTTCCAATCGTGTCCCTAAACCGTGACGCACCACGCCAGTAGTCCGCAAAACCCGGCGTACCGTGGAGAGACAAGGGACAACGGGGGCTCCACGGGCCCTTTCGGCTTGCTCCTGTGGGCAAGCTCACCCCGGTGTATACCTCGGCGTGAGGTGTCACCACTACCTAAACTCACCTTGTTTCGAGGAGGGAGTCATCGTGCGCAAGGTGCTCATCGCCAACCGTGGCGAGATCGCTGTCCGGGTAGCCCGTGCCTGCCGGGACGCCGGTCTCGCGAGCGTCGCCGTATACGCGGAACCGGACCGGGACGCGCTGCACGTCCGGACGGCCGACGAGGCGTACGCCCTGGGCGGTGACACCCCGGCCGCCAGCTACCTGGACGTCGGCAAGGTGCTGAACGCCGCCGCCGAGTCCGGCGCGGACGCCGTCCACCCCGGATACGGCTTCCTGTCCGAGAACGCCGAGTTCGCCCAGGCCGTACTGGACGCCGGCATCACCTGGATCGGCCCGCCGCCGCAGGCCATTCGCGACCTGGGCGACAAGGTCGCCGCCCGGCACATCGCCGAACGGGCCGGGGCGCCGCTCGTCGCGGGCACGAAGGACCCGGTGAGTGGTGCGGACGAGGTGGTGGAGTTCGCCCGCGAGCACGGGCTGCCGATCGCCGTGAAGGCGGCGTTCGGCGGCGGCGGTCGTGGCCTGAAGGTCGCCCGCGACCTGGACGAGGTGCCGGAGCTGTACGAGTCGGCGGTACGCGAGGCGGTGGCCGCGTTCGGGCGTGGCGAGTGCTTCGTGGAGCGCTACCTGGACCGGCCGCGACACGTGGAGACACAGTGCCTGGCCGACCAGCACGGCAACGTGGTGGTCGTCTCCACCCGGGACTGTTCGCTACAGCGTCGCCACCAGAAGCTCGTCGAGGAGGCGCCCGCGCCGTTCCTGACGGACGAGCAGAATGCCGAGCTGTACCGCGCGTCCAAGGCGATCCTGCGCGAGGCCGGCTACGTCGGCGCGGGCACCTGTGAGTTCCTGGTCGGCCAGGACGGCACGATCTCGTTCCTCGAGGTCAACACCCGGCTCCAGGTGGAGCATCCGGTCACGGAGGAGGTCACCGGCATCGACCTGGTCCGCGAGATGTTCCGGATCGCCTCCGGTGGCACGCTCGACTACCCGGACCCGGCGGTGCGTGGCCACTCCTTCGAGTTCCGGATCAACGGCGAGGACCCGGGCCGCAACTTCCTGCCCGCGCCCGGCACGGTCACCGTCTTCGACCCGCCCGCCGGCCCCGGAGTACGGCTTGACGCGGGGGTGGAGAGCGGCAGCGTCATCGGGCCGGCCTGGGACTCGCTGCTGGCCAAGCTGATCGTCACCGGTGCCTCCCGGGAACAGGCGCTGCAGCGGGCGAGCCGCGCGCTCGCGGAGTTCCGCGTGGAGGGGATGGCGACGGCGATCCCGTTCCACCGCACCGTGGTGACCGACCCGGCGTTCATCGCCGACCCGTTCACCGTGCACACCCGCTGGATCGAGACCGAGTTCGTCAACTCGATCCCGCCGTTCGCCGCCCCCGGCGCCGAGGAGGAGGCGGGCGAGGACGGCGCGCGTGAGGTGGTGGTCGTCGAGGTGGGCGGCAAGCGACTCGAGGTGTCGCTGCCCTCCACGCTGGGCGTCGCCAGCGCGCCGGCGGCGAACTCCGGTAGCAAGAAGCCCAAGCGGAAGAGCAACCGGAAGGGCGGTTCCGCGGTCTCCGGGGACGCCCTGGCCTCGCCGATGCAGGGCACCATCGTGAAGATCGCGGCGGCGGAGGGGCAGCAGGTCGAGGAGGGCGAACTCGTCGTCGTGCTGGAGGCGATGAAGATGGAGCAGCCGATCAACGCCCATCGCGCCGGCACCGTCAAGGGGCTCACCGCCGAGGTCGGGGCCTCGCTCTCGGCAGGCTCGGTGATCTGCGAGATCAAGGACTGATCCGCGGCGGACGACCGTACGCACGGCCCGGCGCGCGAGGTGGCGTCACCACTCGCGCTCCGGGCCGACGCGTGCGCGGGGGCGGGCGTGGGCGTGGCCAGCCGTCAGCCGTCAGCCGTCAGCCGTTGACGAACGCCAAGGCGGCCGCGTCGTACCGCTCGCCGGCGACCTTTCCCGGTGCCGCCAGCTCGGCCAGCTCCGCCAGCTCCTCCGCGGAGAGTTCGATGTCCAGCGCCGCCAGGTTCTCCTCCAGGTACGCGAGCCGGCGGGTGCCCGGGATCGGCACCACGTCCGCACCCTGGTGCTGTACCCAGGCCAGCGCCAACTGTCCTGCGGTGACGCCGCGTTCGGTGGCCAGCTCGGTCAACCTCCGCGCGATGGCGAGGTTCCGGTCCAGGTTCCCCTCGGCGAACCGCGGGTTCGCCCGGCGCGCGTCGTCCTCCGACAGGTCGGCCATCGAGGTGTACCGCCCCGTCAGGAAGCCACGGCCGAGCGGTGAGAACGGCACCAGGCCCACGCCCAGTTCGCGGCAGGCCGCCGCGATCCCGTCCTCCAGGTCCCGGGTCCACAGCGACCACTCGCTCTGTAGTGCCGCGATCGGGTGTACGGCGTGCGCGCGCCGCACCGTCTCCGCGCTCGCCTCGGACAACCCCAGGTGACGTACCTTGCCGGCCGTCACCAGCTCCGCCATCGCACCGACCGTCTCCTCGATCGGTACCCGTCGATCCACCCGGTGCTGGTAGTACAGATCGATGTGGTCCACCCCGAGCCGGCGCAACGACGCCTCGCACGCCTGCCGTACGTACTCGGGGTCGCCGCGGATCTCGGTGGGCTCGCCGAGTTGGTTCGCGAAACCGAACTTCGTCGCCAGCACCGCGTCGGCACGGCGCACGGCGACGGCGCGTCCGATCAGTTCCTCGTTGTGCCCGGCGCCGTAGAAGTCCGAGCTGTCCAGCAGGGTCACGCCCCTGTCCAGCGCATGGTTGATGGTCTCGATCGACTGCCGGTCGTCCGAGGCGCCGTAGGCGTGGGACATCCCCATGCAGCCCAGGCCCTGTGCCGAGACGGCCAGTTCGCCGAGCTGGCGAGTGGCGGGAGTGGTCATCGTGCTCCTCCGGGCAGGTACGCACGCGGCCGGATACCGCGCACGCCCACGACCGTAGGAGCTCGAGTGCCCTACGAGGCAACCGATTTATGAGCGAGTCACCCGACCCGGCGCGTACGTGTCCCCGTGTCCGGCGGGTCCACACGCCAGCCCGCACCTCACCAGCATGCCAACCGCACGTCAGCGGTACGCCTCCGGCAACGCCGAGGACTGCTGCCCGCCCCGCGTCCCGGGCCCGGGCGGGACTCCCGGCCCGGCCTGCCCGCGCGACGGCGGCCTGGCACGCCGCTGGCCGGGCAACGGCTCCCGGCGCGCCCCGGCCGGGCCGGGAGCCGTCCCGGTAACCGGACCGGAGGCGGCGACCGAGCCGCCGGTGCCGTGCCCGGACGCCGCACCGCCGTGCCCCGGCGTACGCCCGGAGGTGCCGTACTCCGCCAGGGAACCGCCCGCGCCCGGCTCAGCGCCGGCGACCGCTATCTGCACGCCCTGATCGGCCAGCGCCTGCAACTCACGCGCCGCCCGACCGTCGCCCATCGGCGGTTCGTCCGTCACCAGCCGCGCCATCGTGTCCGTGGGCACGGTCTGGAACATGGTGTCCGTGCCGAGCTTCGTGTGGTCCGCGAGGACGACGACCTCCGAGGCCGCCTGTACGAGCGCCCGGTCGATGCTGGCGGAGAGCATGTTGGAGGTGGACAGGCCACGCTCCGCGGTGAGGCCCGTGCCGGACAGGAAGGCGCGGGAGACCCGCAGTCCCTGCAGGGACTGCTCCGCGCCGCTCCCCACCAGGGCGTAGTTGGAGCCGCGCAGGGTGCCGCCGGTCATCACGACCTCCACCCGGTTGGCGTGCGCGAGCGCCTGCGCGACCAGCAGCGAGTTGGTGACGACGGTCAGCCCGGCGACCCGCGCCAGCCGCCGGGCCAGCTCCTGGGTGGTCGTACCCGCGCCGACCACCACCGCCTCTCCCTCCCCCACCAGACCGGCGGCGAGGTCAGCGATGGCCGTCTTCTCGGCGGGCGCGGACAGGGCCTTCTGTGGAAAGCCCGACTCTCTGGCGAAACCTCCCGGGAGCACCGCCCCTCCGTGCCGACGGTCCAGCAGACCCTCGGCCTCCAGGGCGCGTACGTCACGGCGTACGGTCACCTCGGAGGTCTGCACGACTCGGGCCAGCTCACGGAGCGACACGGCTCCGTTCGCCCGGACCATTTCCAGGATCGATTGGCGACGTTCTGCAGCGAACACGAGACTGACCGTAATGCCGAGGAGGACCGATTTCAGCTCCTTCTGGCAATTTTCGGAAGTTGCATCTGTGATCGGTCGCGAAGTGGTATAGGGCGTCCCGCGGTTAGGCCAGGGGAGCAGCGGACGGGTTCACCGCTCCTCGGCTTCCTTCTGGGTGTGCAGCTGCCGTGCCGCCTCGGCGATGGAGCCGGTGAGCGAGGGATAGACCGTGAACGCCTTCGCGATCTGCTCGACCGTGAGGTTGTTGTCCACCGCGATCGAGAACGGGTGGATCAACTCGCTGGCCCGTGGCGCGACCACCACGCCACCGACGATGATGCCCGTGCCGGGCCGGCAGAGCAGCTTCACGAAGCCGTCCCGGATGCCCTGCATCTTCGCGCGCGGGTTGCGCAGCAGCGGCAGCTTCACCACCCGGGCGTCTATCCGGCCCTCGTCCACGTCGGCCTGGGAGTAGCCGACGGTGGCGATCTCCGGGTCGGTGAAGATGTTCGCCGAGACCGTCTTCAGACTCAGTGGCGCGACCGTCTCGCCCAGGAAGTGGTACATCGCGATCCGCCCCTGCGTCGCCGCCACCGAGGCGAGCGCGAGCACGCCCGTGCAGTCACCGGCGGCGTAGATCCCCGGGGCGGACGTACGGGAGACCTTGTCGGTCCGGATGTGCCCTGAGTCCAGCAGGTGCACCCCGGCCTCCTCCAGACCCATGTCCCGGGTGTTGGGCACCGCGCCGACCGCCACCAGGCAGTGGCTGCCGGTGATCGTGCGGCCGTCGCTGAGCGTCACCTCGACATGGTCGTCCACCCGACGGGCGGAGGCCGCGCGGGAGCGGGCCATGACGTTCATGCCGCGCCGCCGGAAGACGTCCTCCAGCACCGCCGCGGCGTCCGGGTCCTCGCCCGGCAGCACCCGGTCCCGCGAGGAGACCAACGTGACCTGCGAGCCCAGCGCCTGGTACGCGCCGGCGAACTCCGCGCCGGTGACGCCGGACCCGACCACGATCAGGTCCTCCGGCAACTCCTCCAGGTCGTAGAGCTGGGTCCAGTTGAGGATGCGCTCGCCGTCCGGCCGCGCGTCCGGGATCTCCCGCGGGTGACCACCCGTGGCGACCAGCACGGCGTCCGCGGTCAGCCGCTCCTCCGGCTCGTCGGCGCCGGCGTCCCCGGACCGTACGATCACCTCGCGCGAGCCGTCCGGCGCGTGTTCCGGCGCCACCCGGGCACGCCCCACGAGCACCCGCGCGCCCGCCCTGGTGACGGACGCCGCGATGTCGTGCGACTGGGCGGCGGCGAGCCGCTTGACCCGGCGGTTGACCTTCCCCGCGTCCACCCCGACCACCCGGGCGTCCTGCTCTATGGGCGGGGTGTCGTCCTCGATACGGATGCCCAACTCGGCATGTGAGGAGTCGAAGTTCGTCATCACCTCGGCCGTCGCGATCAGCGTCTTCGAGGGCACGCAGTCGGTCAGCACCGACGCGCCGCCCAACCCGTCGCAGTCCACGACCGTCACGTCCGCCCCGAGCTGCGCGGCGACCAGCGCCGCCTCGTATCCGCCGGGCCCGCCACCGATGATCACGATCCGATTCACGCTCCCAGTGTCTCGTACCGACGCCGTGTCCCGGCGCCCACCCCCGGCGGGGCTCCTGACGGAGCGGCGGGGCCCGTAGGGCTGAGAGCGTCCGGGGCGTTCCCGTTACCCTCAACCTCATGTCGCTCTTCGCCGCGTACGCCGGCACCCTCGACGCGCGGCTGATGTCCCGCCGCGCTCCGCACTCGCCGCTGCGCGGCACCGGCTGGCTGGACGGCTGGCGGCTGACCTTCGGCGGCGAGCACATGGGCTGGGAGGGCGCCCTGGCGACGGTGGTGGAGGCGCCACGCTCGCAGGTCTTCGTGGCGCTCTACGACATCGCGCCGATGGACGAGGACGCCATGGACCGCTGGGAGGGCGTCGGGCTGGACATATACCGCCGGATGCGGGTGCGTGTGCACACCCTGGACGGTGACGAGCCCGCCTGGTGCTACGTCCTGAACGGCTACGAGGGCGGGCTGCCCTCGGCCCGCTACCTCGGCGAGATCGCCGAGGCCGCCGAGTCCGCGGGGGCACCGCACGACTACGTGATGGAACTGCGCAAGCGGCCCTGCTGATGGCCGTCGGCTCTGATGGCCATCGGCTCGCCGCCCCCGCACGCCCGCGTGCGTCCGGCGGTGCCCGCGTGCGTCCGGGCGCCGGAGAAGACGAATCCGCCGCTTTCGCGCTCCTTTTACGAACCCCTTCTACGCGCGTAGGCCATTACGGGCTACCCTCGTGCGCGTGAATGCTTCCTCCGCTCCGGAAACCGTCGACGGCCCATCCGCCCCCGCCTCCACCGCCGAGGACGCCGCCGCCCGGCTGCGCGAACTCACCGGCGTGGACAGCCACGACGTCGCGCTCGTCATGGGCTCCGGCTGGGTACCGGCCGCGGACGCGCTCGGCCAGCCCGAACACCAACTCCAGGTCACCGAGCTGCCCGGTTTCCCGCAGCCCGCCGTGGCCGGACACTCCGGGAAGATCCGCAGCTGCCGGATCGGTGACAAGAACGCGCTCGTCTTCCTCGGCCGCACCCACTACTACGAGGGGCACGGTGTCGGCCCGGTCGCCCACGGCGTCCGTACGGCCGTCGCCGCCGGCTGCAAGACGGTCATCCTCACCAACGGCTGCGGCGGCCTCCGTGACGGCATGCGGGCCGGCCAACCGGTACTCATCCGGGACCACATCAACCTCACCGCCACCTCCCCCATAGTCGGCGCCCACTTCGTCGACCTCACCAACCTGTACTCGCCCCGGCTGCGCGCGCTCTGCCAGGAGATCGACAGCACCCTGGAAGAGGGCGTGTACGCACAGGTCACCGGGCCGCACTACGAGACACCCGCGGAGATCGGGATGCTCCGGACCATGGGCGCCGACCTGGTCGGCATGTCCACCGTCCTGGAGGCCATCGCCGCGCGGGAGGCCGGCGCGGAGGTGCTGGGGGTCTCCCTGGTCACCAACCTCGCGGCCGGCATGACCGGCGAACCCCTCAACCACGAGGAGGTCCTACAGGCCGGTCGGGACTCCGCCAGCCGGATGGGTTCGCTGCTCGCACGGGTACTCGACCGGATCTGAGCGGGGAGACCTCCCAGGGCCAGGCCCCCGGAACCGAGACCAGGCCCCTAGGACCGAGACGCAGGCCCAGGCCCCGGGACCCCGCCCACGAGCGTCCCGCACGACGGACCCGCGTCCCGTACCTGGCCTCCCGTAGGAACCCTCCCGTACGAGGGCCCGCCTCCCGTACGGGTCACGCGTCCGTAGTCCGCCCATCCCGTACGGGGCACGGTCCCGCCCGCACCCCGTACGCCCGCGCGCCCGAGAGGCAGGAACCCGTGCACCGCGACCCCATCGAGCAGGCACACGCCTGGTTGGCCGAGGACCCCGACCCGGAAACCCGCGAGGAACTGCGCCAACTGCTCGACACCGCCCCCGAGTCGCTGGCCGACCGCTTCGCCGGCACCCTCCAGTTCGGCACGGCGGGCCTGCGCGGCGAACTGGGCGCGGGGCCGATGCGGATGAACCGGAGCGTCGTCATCCGCGCGGCGGCCGGGCTGGCGGCGTACCTGCGTACGGAGGAGTACGCCGGCGGCGGGCCGGCGGCGGCCGAGCCAGCGGGACCAGCAGCACCAGCGGGTCTCGTCGTGATCGGGTACGACGCCCGGTACAAGAGCGCCGAGTTCGCCCGCGACACCGCCGCCGTGCTGACCGGCGCCGGGCTACGGGCGGCGCTGCTGCCGCGCCCGCTACCCACGCCGGTGCTGGCCTTCGCCATACGTCACCTGGACGCGGTCGCCGGGATCATGGTCACCGCCAGCCACAACCCACCCGGGGACAACGGCTACAAGGTCTACCTCGGCGACGGCTCCCAGCTCGTCCCGCCCCATGACACGCGGATCGCCGCCGAGATCGCCGCGGTCGGCCCACTCACCGGGGTACCCCGACCGGAGGAGGGCTGGACCACCCTGGACGAGGACGTGGTGGACGCCTACCTGGCCCGCGCCGGCGGCGTGTTGACCGAGGGCTCGCCCCGCGGGATCCGGGTGGTGCACACGGCCCTGCACGGGGTGGGCGGCCGTACGCTGCGCGAGGCGTTCGTGCGCGCCGGCTTCCCGGCACCCGTGCCGGTCACCGAACAGGCCGAGCCGGACCCGGACTTCCCCACCGTCGCCTTTCCCAACCCAGAGGAACCAGGCGCGATGGATCTCGCCTTCGCCACCGCGCGCGCCCTGGAGCCGGCGCCCGACCTGGTGATCGCGAACGACCCGGACGCCGACCGCTGCGCCGTCGCCGTGCCCCTATCCAACGGACCCGACGGACCCGACGGACCCGACCCCGGGCCGGACCCCGGAGCCGGCTGGCGCATGCTGCGCGGTGACGAGGTGGGCGCGCTTCTCGCGACCCACCTCGTGCACCGGCATGCCCGTGGCACCTTCGCCACGACCATCGTGTCCTCCGCGCTCCTCGCCCGGATCGCCGTCGCGGCCGGGCTTCCGTACGAGGAGACGCTGACCGGCTTCAAGTGGCTGGCCCGGGTGGACGGGCTGCGCTACGCCTACGAGGAGGCACTCGGCTACTGCGTCGACCCGGCGGGCGTACGCGACAAGGACGGCATCACCGCGGCCCTGCTCGTCGCGGAACTCGCGGCCGAGCTGCGGGAGTCCGGCCGTACGCTCACCGACCTGCTGGACGACCTGGCGGTGGAGCACGGGTTGCACGCGACGGACCAACTGTCAGTGCGGGTCACGGAGCTGTCCGCGCTCGGCACGGTCATGGCACGGCTGCGGGACCGGCCGCCCCGACGACTGGCCGACCTACCGGTCACCGCCACCGAGGACCTGACCGCCGGCACCGCGGTGAGCGCGGTCAGCGGCACGCCGCTGCCGCCCACGGACGGCCTGCGGTACGTCCTGGCCGACGGGACGGCTCGCGTGGTGGTGCGGCCGAGTGGCACCGAGCCGAAGCTGAAGTGCTACCTGGAGGTGGTGGTTCCGGTCTCGGACGCGAGCGCGCTGCCCGCCGCGCGTACGCAGGCCCGGGAGGTCCTGGCGCGGCTGGCCGCGGAGTTGGCCGAGGCCGCGGGGATCTGAGCGCGTCTGACGCGGAGGGGCGGCGTGGTCACGCGACGCCGCCCCGGCGCCGCTGGCCCCGGTTCGGCCCAGCCCCCACCGTCAGCGGGTCATGAGCAGGGCCGCCAGGGCGATCCCGCCCAGCACGGCGGGGCCGAGGATCTCGTACGCCCAGCGCACCGTCACCGCACCGGGGGTCACCGCGTCGACGCCGTCCGTACCGTGCCGCAGCGCGAGCTCCCGGAGCTCGGCCATCGACTCGTCAGTCGCCGCACGCTTCTCGACCGACTCCGTGCCACCCGCCTGGCGACCGAAGCCCAGGATGCCGCGCGGGCTCCGGCCGGACTGCACCCGCTCGTTGTGCCGGTTGGCGCTCTTCCGCGCCTTCAGGGAGACGGGGATCGCCCAGAGCTGGTACTTCCTGCCGTCCGCGATCACCTCGCTGGTGTACGCCGCCTGCAGCGATTCCACCGACGGCCACGGCACGGAGATGGTGCGCAACGGATTCCGTACGCGCAGCCGCTCCCGGCCGGCGAAGACCGCGGGACGCAGGGTGTACGCCACCACCAGCGGCACGACGCACAGCAGCGTGGCCAAGGTGATCGCGGGGGTACGGCCGGTGCCGTTCAGCACGGCGTCGAAACTCAGCCAGCCGCCGACGACGAGCAGCGTCACACCGCCGACGACGGAGGACGGCGAGCGGTAGCACCGGTCGGCGACCTTCGGCACGTCGGCCGGTCGCCCGCTCGTACGAGGCTGGTCCTCCTCCTCGGACGTGGCCGGCCGTCCCGGTTCGTCCGCCGGCTCGGCGCCCTGCGCCGGCTCCTCCGCCGCCTTTGCCCGCGCCTCGGTCGCCGCCTCTCCCGACTCCTCCGCGGAGATCGCGCCATCCCGCTCGCCCGGCTGGTCCCGCTCGCCCGGCTGGTCCGACTCGTCCGGTTCGCCCCGCACACTCCGCGCGCCGTGCTCGCCCTGTTGCTCCCTCGTCATGCTGGCGATTGTGCCGGACCGCCCGGGCGTCGACGATTGCGGTCCGGCATCGATCCCCGCGCCAGCGCATCGACGGACGCTATGCGCGTAGATATGCTCGTCTGGTGAGCATGTCCTCCGCCTCCACGGTGCCCCCCGAGCCAACCGCCACCGCCTCGACTCCACCGACCGCCCCTCGCGCCGGGCAGAGCCCGGCTCCAGCCGACGCCGCCTTCGCCGACGTCACCGCGTCCGAGGCCGCGCTGCGCCGCTATCTGCACGGCCTGCCCGGTGTGGACGCGGTGGGCCTGGAAGCCCGTGCCGCGACCCTGGGCACCCGTTCGATCAAGACCACCGCCAAGGCGTACGCCATCGACCTGGCCATCTCGATGATCGACCTGACCACCCTGGAGGGGGCCGACACCCCGGGCAAGGTCCGCTCGCTGTGCGCCAAGGCGATCACGCCGGACCCGAGCGACCGGACCGCCCCACGCGTCGCCGCCATCTGCGTCTATCCGGACATGGCGGCGATCGCGAAGGAGGCGCTGGCCGGCTCCGGCGTGCACGTGGCCTCGGTGGCCACGGCCTTCCCGGCCGGCCGCACGGCACGTCCGGTCAAGCTCGCCGACACCCGGGACGCGGTGGCCGCCGGGGCGGACGAGATCGACATGGTGATCGACCGCGGCGCCTTCCTCGCCGGCCGCTACCTGGAGGTCCTCGAGGAGATCCGCGCCGTACGGGAAGCGTGCGAGCGCCCGGACGGCAGCTTCGCCCACCTCAAGGTGATCTTCGAGAACGGCGAGTTGAGCACGTACGACAACATCCGCCGTGCCTCCTGGCTGGCGATGCTCGCCGGCGCCGACTTCATCAAGACCTCCACCGGCAAGGTCGCGGTCAACGCCACCCCGGCCAACACGCTGCTGATGCTGGAGGCCGTACGCGACTTCCGTGCCGCCACCGGCGTCCAGATCGGCGTGAAGCCGGCCGGGGGCATCCGTACCGCCAAGGACGCGATCAAGTACCTGGTGCTGGTGAACGAGACCGCGGGCGCCGACTGGCTTTCCCCGGACTGGTTCCGCTTCGGCGCGTCCAGCCTCCTGAACGACCTGCTGATGCAGCGCCACAAGCTGAGCACCGGGCGCTACTCCGGCCCCGACTATGTGACGGTGGACTGAAGACCATGGCCTTCGACGTATTCGAGTACGCTCCCGCGCCCGAGTCCCGCGCGATCGTCCAGCTCGCGCCGAGCTACGGGCTGTTCATCGACGGCGAGTTCCGCGAGTCGAGCGACGGCAAGGTGTTCAAGACCGTCGCCCCCGCCTCCGAGGAGGTGCTCGCCGAGGTCGCGCAGGGCAGCGCGAAGGACGTGGACGCGGCCGTACGAGCCGCCCGCGCCGCCTTCCCGAAGTGGTCCGCGCTGCCGGGCGCCGAGCGCGCGAAGTACCTCTTCCGGATCGCCCGCGTCCTGCAGGAGCGCTCCCGGGAACTGGCCGTACTGGAGTCACTGGACAACGGCAAGCCGATCCGGGAGACCCGGGACGCCGACCTGCCACAGGTCGCCGCGAACTTCTTCTACTTCGCCGGCTGGGCGGACAAGCTGCCCCACGCCGGATACGGCCCCGATCCACGCCCGCTCGGCGTCGCCGGGCAGGTCATCCCGTGGAACTTCCCGCTTTTGATGCTGGCCTGGAAGATCGCGCCCGCGCTGGCCACCGGGAACACCGTGGTGTTGAAGCCGGCGGAGACCACGCCGCTGTCGGCGTTGTTCTTCGCCGACATCTGCCGACAGGCCGAACTGCCGCCCGGGGTCGTCAACATCGTCACCGGCGACGGCCCGGTGGGCGCCGAACTGGTCGCGCACGAAGGCGTCGACAAGGTGGCGTTCACCGGCTCCACCGCCGTGGGCAAGTCCATCGCCCGTACGGTCGCGGGCACCGCCAAGAAGCTCACCCTGGAGCTGGGCGGCAAGGGCGCGAACATCGTCTTCGACGACGCGCCGATCGACCAGGCCGTCGAGGGCATCGTCAGCGGCATCTACTTCAACGGCGGGCAGGTCTGCTGTGCGGGCTCCCGGCTGCTCGTACAGGAGTCCGTTGCCGAGGAGGTGCTGGACGCGCTCAAGCGCCGGATCAGCACGCTGCGCGTCGGCGATCCGCTGGACAAGAACACCGACATCGGCGCGATCAACTCCGCGGCGCAGCTGGCCCGGATCACCGAGTTGGCCGACGCCGGCGAGGCGGAGGGCGCCGAGCGCTGGTCCCCGCACTGCGAACTGCCCAGCTCCGGCTACTGGTTCGCGCCGACCGTGTTCACCCACGTCACACAGGCGCACCGGATCGCGCGGGAGGAGATCTTCGGACCGGTGCTGTCCGTGCTGACCTTCCGTACGCCGGACGAGGCGGTGGCGAAGGCCAACAACACGCCGTACGGGCTCTCCGCCGGCGTCTGGACGGAGAAGGGCTCGCGCATCCTGAGGATGGCGCAGCAACTGCGGGCCGGCGTCGTCTGGTCCAACACGTTCAACAAGTTCGACCCGACCTCGCCGTTCGGCGGCTACCAGGAGTCGGGATACGGTCGCGAGGGCGGCCGGCACGGTCTGGAGGCGTACCTCGATGTCTGAATCCAAGTCGGCCAAGTCGGGCGGCACGGCCGGTTCCCGCGCGGGCGGGACCGAGGGCGCGGCCACGTCGGCGCGGATCGGCGTGCTGAAGACCTACAAGCTCTTCGTCGGCGGCAAGTTTCCCCGCTCGGAGAGCGGACGGGTGTACGAGGTGACGGACTCCAAGGGCAACTGGCTGGCCAACCCGCCGCTGGCGTCTCGTAAGGACGCCCGGGACGCGGTGGTCGCGGCCCGCAAGGCGGTCGGCGGCTGGTCGGGCGCCACCGCCTACAACCGCGGCCAGATCCTCTACCGCATCGCGGAGATGCTGGAGGGGCGGCGGGAGCAGTTCATCGGCGAGGTCGCCGCCGGTGAGGGCCTGTCCCGGGCGAAGGCCGCCGGCCGGGTGGACGCGGCCGTGGACCGCTGGGTGTGGTACGCGGGTTGGGCCGACAAGATCGCCCAGGTGGCGGGTGGCGCGAACCCGGTCGCCGGGCCGTTCTTCAACCTCTCCTCCCCGGAGCCGACGGGCGTGGTGGCGGTGCTGGCGCCTCGGCGGTGCTCGTTCCTGGGGCTGGTGTCGGTGCTCGCTCCGGTGATCGTCACCGGCAACACGGCGGTGCTCGTACCCTCCGAGGAACGCCCCCTCCCCGCCCTGTCGCTGTCCGAGGTGCTGGCCACCTCCGACCTGCCGGGCGGCGTGGTCAACGTCCTGTCCGGGCGTGCGAGCGAGCTGGGCACCCCGCTGGCGGCGCACCAGGACGTGAACGCCATCGACCTGGCGGGCGCCGGCCCGGAGTTGGCGCGCGACCTGGAGATCGCCGCGGCGGACAACCTCAAGCGGGTGGTACGTCCCGCGCCGGACCGGGAGCCGGACTGGCGCGGCGACCCGGGCACCGCACGGATGCTGCCGTTCCTGGAGACCAAGACGGTCTGGCACCCGGTCGGCAGCTGAGCGGGGACGACTCAGCTACGACCGTGCCGTGACCGAGGAGGCCCACTGACCCGCGACCGGGCGGTGATCGGGCGGCGGCGAAGTGCCGTACGCTGTCGAACCGATCGCCCGGGCACACGCGGGGGCCGCCTCCGGTTCGGCGGATGGCGGCACGGCCTCCGGGCAGCGCTACGACTCGGGGGGTTCCGTCTCATGTCCCCTCTCCCGCTGACCTTCGTGGTGGGCACCGGGCGCAGCGGCCCCACCGCGCTGTCCCAGATCGTCGACCTGCATCCGCGGCCGCTCAGCCTGAACGAGTTCTTCTCGGTGCTCGGCAACGACTGCCTTCCGGAAGGGGACCTCGACGGCGAGGACTTCTGGCGGTTGCTGAACCAGCCACACCGCTACTTCGACCGCCTCGTGCGGGACGGGCTGCCGCTGCCGGAGTTCCTCTACTCCCGCGACGGCGCGACCGCCAGCGGCACCGTACGTCCGCAAACAGCCGGCGGCCCCCGTCGCCCAGCACTACGAGCGGCTGTTCCAACTGCTGGCCGCGCACACCGGCGACGAGCGACGCACGGTCGTGGAACGTTCCGGCTACTCGCTGCCCATGGTGGGTCGGCTACACCGGCACTTCCCGTACGCCCGGTTCGTCCGTCTCTTCCGGGACGGTCCGTACTGTGCCCTGTCAAGGAGCCGGCACATGGGCTTCCGGGCCGCCGCCGTGCTGCAACCTCGAGTGGACTCGTTCGAGAAGCTCGAACCGGGGTTCCTGCGGCGGCACTATCCGGGGCTGGCCGGTATCCAGGACGACGCCTTCGACCTGACCGCCCTGCGGGACCGCCCGATGCCCCTACGCGACTTCAGCACCATCTGGTCAGAGCTGACCGCCCTGGGCACGGCGGCCCCGGCCCGGGTACCGGCGCCGTTGCGTACCTCCCTGAGCTACGCCGACCTCGTCCGCGAACCGTACGGCGAACTCACGCGGCTCGCCGGATTCCTGGGCGTCGAGCCGGACCCGGAGTGGCTGCGCGCCGGCGCCGCCCTGCTGGACGGCGGCCGGGAGGGTGCCGCGCTGCGGCTGCCACGTCGTGAACTGGCCGCGCCCCGGGTGGCCGGGCCGGGGCGCTGCGACGCCGGTTGACAGCGCTGCTCGCCCGGGGCGCGTGACCGGGCACTGTCAGTACCGTCTGGGATAGTTCGAGGCGGAGGACCGTCCACTCGCCCAGGAAGAGCATGCCGTGCTGGACCGACAGAACGCGCCCGAACCGTCCCCGGCCGCGCCTCCGACGGACCCGCGCGCGGGGCTGGTCGCTGCCGTGATCGCGCACGACACGGCACGGCGGCGGGTCGCCCTCGTGCAACGCGCGCACGGCGCGCGTTTCGCCCCCGGTCTGTGGGACCTGCCGGGCGGCAAGCGGGAGTCGTACGAGTCGGTCGCCGCCACGGCCATACGGGAACTACGGGAGGAGACCGGCCTGTTGGTCGACTCCGGGAACCTGGAGTTGGCACATGTGATCCACGGCGCCCGGGGCGTGGACGCGCCGACCAGCTATCTGACGGTGGTCTTCGCGACGTACGACTGGAGCGGCGAGCTGTCCAACCGCGAGCCGGAGAAGCACGCGCAGGCCCGCTGGATGCCGACGGACGCCCTGCCGCCCGAGTTCGTGCCCTCCACGGGTGGCGCGCTGCGGCAGCACCTGCGCGGCCAGCGACCCTCGTTCGCCCTGCGCGGCTGGGACGCGGAAGCCTGACGCCGCGGTGCCGCGGCACCCTGACGTGTGAACCGCCGTGACGTGTAGACCGCCGTGGGAAGGTCCGTACGAGCGCCGCGTCCCGGCCGGCTGTCGTAGCCCCGCGATCCCGGCCGGATACCGACCGGCGCGCCATCCGGACTACGCTGCTGATATGCGAACTCCTCGACCGGCGGCCCGGATCGCCGTGCTCGATCCGCGCGACGCCCTCTTCCTCTTTCGTTACGACGACGAGGAGGTCGGGGTGCACTGGGCGATGCCCGGCGGCGGCCTCGAGCCGGATGAGACACCGCGGGCGGGCGCGGAGCGCGAGTTGCGGGAGGAGACCGGCTGGACGGACCTACGGCCGGGCCCGCTGCTGTGCACCTGGGAGCACGACTTCACCCGGGAGGGCGTGCCCGTCCGCCAACACGAGCACATCTTCCTGGCGCACGGGCCGACCAGGGAGCCGAGCCAGAGCGTGGCAGACGTGCTGGCGGCGGAGGGCATGCTGCGCTGGCACTGGTGGTCACCGGACGAACTGGCCGTGGCCGCCGAGCCGTTGTGGCCGCCACGACTCGCGGAGCTGCTGGCGGGTCGTCGGCCGGGGGCCGTACCACAGCCGGTGGACTTCGGCTTCGTGCCGAACCCGTCCCCGGGGGCCCGCTGACCCGGGCGCTCCGGTGGCACCGAGCCGTCCGGCGACCCCGCGCGGGCCGGGAGAGCGACCCACCGGGATCAGGCCTCGAAGTAGGCGTCCAGGACGGCCTCCAGCTCGCCCTGCCACTCCTTGGCGCGCTTCCGGTTGGTGGACACGTCGACCTGGTAGCGCCCATGACCGACGGTGCTCACGACGACGTGGAACCAGCGCCCGGTCAGCGAGACCTTGTGCTCGACGGAGCCGACCTCCTCCCAGGTGAACGAGGTCTCCTGGTCGTCGAGGGTGAAGTGGATGCCGCTGGGGCCGGCCTGGGCTCCGCCCCGGCGGTCGGCGGCCTCGAAGGTGACGGCGTCCGAGTCCGTGTCCTCGGCGGCCGGTTCGCCCCTGGTCGCCTCGTCCGTGTCCGCGTCCTCGTCCGCGTCCGTGTCCGCCGGGGCTTCCGCCTCCGCTTCATCCGGGTCAGGGGTCCGCACGGCGGACCCCTCGGCCTCCTCGGACTCTGTTCGTTCGTTCGCCTCCTCCGGCTCCGTCGGAACCAGGCCTGGGATGCGCGCGGGGTCGCTCGCGGCCACGTTCACGGGCGGCATGTTCTGGTCAATACGTTGCTCCACGGCGCCAGTATGGCCGACGGTGCCCGGCCCGTACCAACCCCCGGGCAGTCCGGTCCGCAGGTGCGGGAGATCGCTCGCGCACACGCCGGACCGGCGTACGGCAGCCCTGGGCGGACCGTACGAACGACCACAGCGGTGGCGATCGACGCAGGCCATTCTTGACATGCAACCTTTTGGTTGCCAATCTGGGTAGGGAGAGATGTGGGGTGCGACGTGGACGCGGTGTTCAAGGCGCTCGGTGACGCGAGTCGGCGACGGCTGCTGGACCGGCTGAGCGCGCGCAACGGGCAGAGCCTTCGCGAGCTGTGCCAGGGCCTGGAGATGAGTCGGCAGGCGGTGAGCAAACACCTGACCGTGCTGGAGTCGGCCCAACTGGTGACCGTCGTCCGGCACGGGCGGGAGAAGCTGCACTACCTCAACCCGGTGCCCATCCAGGAGCTGTCCGACCGCTGGATCAGCCGATACGAGCGCGGGCACCTCGCCGCTCTCTCCACACTCAAACAATCGCTGGAAGGACAAGCCACCGTGAGCAAGCCCGAGTTCGTCTACACGATCTATATCCACACCACCGCCGAGAAGCTCTACGAGGCACTGACCGACCCGGAGTTCATCAAGGTCTACTTCCTCGGCACCGGACCCGAGTCGACCTGGGAGGTCGGTTCGCCGGTGCGCTGGAAGTGGCACCCGGAGGGGGAGTTCGAGGAGTTGGGCCAGCGGGTGCTGGAGGCCGAGCCGGGCAAGCGGCTGTCGTACACCTGGCACTCGCTGCTGCCCATGCACCAGGAGATGTTCGGCTTCACGGACGAGGAGTTCGAGGAGGCGCGCAAGGAGCGGTCCAAGGTCAGCTTCGACATCGAGCCGGCCGAGGAGGCGAGGCTGGGCGTCAAACTGACCATCACGCACGACGGTTTCGACAGCCCGGACAGCAAGATGCTGGAAGGCGTGCGCGGCGGCTGGGTGGTGTTCCTGTCCGAGTTGAAGACCATGCTGGAGGGCGGCCCGACGGCCGCGTAGCGGCTCCCGCTCGGCCTCGGGGACGTACCGACCGTCCCCGCCGGCGCCCGCGGTCGGGCGCGTACGAACCGCGTCGCGTGCGGCTCGTACACCCCGCGCCGAAGCCGGTGGGGACGGCCCCGTGCCAGGCGCGTGGGCATGCCCGACAATGGGCTCTCGTGACCTCCAGCGCCGCCTCCCCCGACCGTGCACCCCGACCGGCCCGCGTCATCCTGCTGACCGGACCCTCCGGCTCCGGAAAGACCCGACTCGCCGCGCGCGCCGGCCTGCCGGTGCTGCGACTCGACGACTTCTACAAGGAGGACGGCGACCCGACCCTGCCGCGGCTGCCGGGCGGCGGCACCGACTGGGACGCCCCCGGGTCCTGGGACGCCGACGCCGCGGTGACGGCCGTACGCGCACTCTGCGCCGACGGGCGTACGACCGTCCCCGTCTACGACATCGCCAGCAGCTCGCGTACCGGCTCGACGGATCTGGACCTGGGCGAGGCCCGACTGTTCGTGGCGGAGGGCATCTTCGCCGCGGACATCGCCGAAGCCTGCGGCGAACTGGGCCTGCTGGCCGACGCGATCTGCCTGCGGCGCGGGCGGCTGGCCACCTTCCGGCGGCGGCTGTTGCGCGACGTACGGGAGGGGCGGAAGTCGGTGCCGTTCCTGATCCGCCGCGGCTGGGCCCTGTTGCGCGCGGAGGGCGCGATCGTGGAGCGGCACCGGAACCTGGGGGCGTATCCGTGCGGGCGGGACGAGGCGATGGCACGAATAACCGGACTGCGGCCACGCGACTCCGTGGAGGCTTGACCGGGCCGACAGCGGCGGGACGCGACCGGGCGCGCCCCGGGCGTAGGTACCTCCGGGTCGCGCCGGACAGACGGACGGAGCGGGTTCCGCCGGCCCCCCCGCCGGCCGAACCCGCTCCGCGTCCCCCGTATCCCCCGTATCCCCCGCTGTTTCCCCCGTGTACCTGAGTGCCTTCCGGCCTCAGGCGACCAGTTCGCCGAAGGACTCCTCCTGGTCCCGGCCGAAGCTGAGCACCTCGTCGTCCCGCAGCCGACGCAGCGAGCGCCAGATGCTGCTCTTCACCGTGCCGATGCTGATGCTCATGATCTCGGCGATCTCCGGGTCCGTCCGGCCCTCGTAGTAGCGCAGCACCAACATCGTCCGCTGGGTCTCCGGAAGGCGACCGAGCGCCTGCCACAACACCGTGCGCAGTTCCGTACCGCGCATCGCGTCGTGGTCGGCGGACGGCGACTCCGGAAGCTCCTCGGTCGGATACTCGTTCAGCTTGCGTCGCCGCCAGGCACTGATGTGCAGGTTCGTCATGGTCCGGCGGAGATAGCCGCCGATGGCCGCCTTGTCAGAAATCCTGTCCCACGCCCGGTAAGTGGAGAACAGCGCGCTCTGTAGCAGATCCTCCGCCTCGTACCGGTCCCCCGTGAGGTGATAGGCGGTGGCGTACAGGGAGGCCCGGCGCTCTCGGACGTAGTCGGTGAACGCCGTCTCGGCGTCCGCCCCCTCCGACCGGTCCGTCGGCGCCGCCCCCGTGGCGTCGGCCTCCCCGTACTCGCCCTTCCCCCGTGTTCCCCCCGGAGCCCCTCCCCCAGGGCTCTCCACCGCGCTGATGTGCGGTGGACGTTGCCGTCCGGTGCCACGTGCGCACCCCCGCCCGCCCGTGACACCGGACTTCTCGGCGACCCGGCCCGCGCTCTCCCCTGATACGCGGGTCCGGGTGGCGGGAACCGTCGAGACGTGCAGACGCGTGTGAATGACTGCGCTGTTCGTCGCCTTGTGCAGTGTGTTCATCTCGCGCCCTCCTCTGGGACCCGGCCGTTCGCCTGCTTGCTGAGAAATATCCTGGCGGCCCAGTTTCATGACGGGGTCCCCCGACTGTCACAGGGCTGTCACAAGCGCGGTTGCGCCGTATCCGGAATCAGTGGCCGTTGTCACGCGCGGTTGTCCCGCCCTCGCGGTCGAAGTCTCGGGGGGCGATAGGCCAGAATGGCGCGCGTGGCTTTCCTGTTGCTGATCGAGGATGACAACTCCGTACGTACCGCCCTGGAGATGGGTCTGTCCCGCCAGGGCCACCGCGTGGTGACCGCGGCGACGGGCGAGGACGGTCTCAAGCTGCTCGGCGAGCAGCGGCCCGACCTGATCGTGCTCGATCTGGCGCTGCCCGGGATCAACGGCTTCGAGGTGTGCCGCCGGATTCGCCGCACCGACCAACTCCCGATCATCC
Organism: Streptomyces oceani; assembly: GCF_001751245.1. GTDB lineage: Bacteria > Actinomycetota > Actinomycetes > Streptomycetales > Streptomycetaceae > Streptomyces > Streptomyces oceani. Next base: position 28,686 of record NZ_LJGU01000116.1, on the reverse strand, counting down.
TGCTGACCGCCAGCAGCGACGACATCGACGTCGTGGTCGGTCTGGAGTCGGGAGCGGACGACTACGTCGTCAAGCCGGTCAACGGCAGGGTGCTGGACGCCCGTATCCGCGCGGTCATGCGGCGCGGTGAACGGGAGGCGAGCGACTCCGCCTCCTTCGGCTCGCTCGTCATCGACCGTGCGGCCATGACCGTGACCAAGAGCGGTGAGGATCTGCAACTCACGCCCACCGAGTTGCGGTTGTTGTTGGAGCTGAGCCGGCGGCCGGGCCAGGCGCTGTCCCGGCAGCAGTTGCTGCGCCTGGTGTGGGAACACGACTACCTCGGTGACTCACGGCTCGTGGACGCCTGCGTGCAGCGTCTGCGCGCGAAGGTCGAGGACGTGCCGTCGTCCCCGACGCTGATCCGTACGGTGCGCGGAGTCGGATACCGGCTGGACACCCCCTCGTGAGTGACGAACCACCCGGCGGTCTCCGTGGCCGGGTGGCGAGCCTCCTGCCGACGCTTCGGCTGCGCCTCGTCGTCGTCTTCGCGCTCGTCGCGCTGACCGCCGCGGTGTCCGCCTCCGGCATCGCGTACTGGCTGAACCGGGACGCCGTCCTCACCCGTACCCAGGACGCCGCGCTGAACGACTTCCGCCAGACCATGGAGGACGGGGCCGGGAAGCTGCCACGGCGGTTCGACTGCGAGCAACTCCGCGAAGCCGCGCTGGGGATGGCGCGTACCACGCAGAGCTACGACGTGGTGCTGTTGGGTGAGGACAAGGACGGCAGGCGCTGCACCGTGTCCTCCAGCGCGAAGGACTTCACCTACGAGGACGTGCCGCGGAAGCTGCGCACGGCGGTGAACCAGAAGCGTCCGGTCACCGAGACCAACGCCTACCCGTACCACCTCTACTGGCAGCGGATCACGCTCGGCGGGGAACCGTACCTGGTCGGCGGCGGGAAGCTGGTCGGGCAACAGCCCGCACCCACCGGTTACCTGCTCAAGTCGCTCGCGCCGGAGCGTGACGACCTCAACTCGCTGGCCTGGTCGCTGGGCATCGCCACCACCGTGGCACTCCTCGGCGCCATGCTGCTGGCGCAGGCCGCGGCCACCGGGGTGCTGCGCCCCGTACGACGACTCGCGGACGCCGCCCGGCGACTGGGCGAGGGCAAGCTGGACACCCGGCTGAAGGTCACCGGCACGGACGAACTCGCCGAGCTTTCCCGTACCTTCAACGAGACCGCGGAGTCCCTGGAGAAGCGCGTCGCGGAGCTGAGCGGCCGGGAGGAGTCCTCGCGGCGGTTCGTCGCCGACATGTCGCACGAGCTGCGTACGCCGCTCACCGCGATCTCGGCGGTCACGGAGGTGCTGGAGGAGGAGCAGGAGAACCTGGACCCGCTGATCGCCCCGGCGGTCGGGCTGGTGATCAGCGAGACGCGACGGCTGGGCGACCTGGTGGAGAACCTGATGGAGGTCACCCGGTTCGACGCCGGCACGGCCAAGCTCGTCCTGGACTCGGTCGACGTGGCCGACCAGGTGACAGCCTGCATCGACGCCCGGGCCTGGCTGGACGCCGTCGACCTGGACGCGGACCGGGGCATCATGGCGCGGCTCGATCCCCGACGCCTGGACGTCATCCTGGCGAACCTCATCGGGAACGCGCTCAAGCACGGCGGTTCGCCGGTGCGGGTGTCCGTACGCACCACTGAGGCGCCCGACGGCCGGGGCGAGCTGCTGGTCGAGGTGGCCGACCGCGGGCCGGGCATCCCGGAGGACGTCCTGCCGCACGTCTTCGACCGCTTCTACAAGGCCAGCGCCTCCCGGCCCAGATCGGAGGGCAGCGGCCTGGGCCTGTCCATCGCGATGGAGAACGCCCACGTCCACGGTGGCGAGATCACCGCCCGGAACGCCCAGGGGTCGGAGGGCGGCGCGGTGTTCACACTGCGACTGCCCCGGGACGGCAGCGAACCGGCCGACAACGACGGGGCGGCCGACGGCGACGGCCCTGCGGAGGGCGGCTCGCGGGCGGACAGTGCCGACGCGGACCGCACCGACGCGGACGATGCCGGTACGAGCCACCCGCGCGACCAGCGTGACCACCCGCCGGGTACCGACCGCCCGGACACCGACGGAGGCCAGCCGTGATCTCCCTCCCACGTCGCGCCGATCGCCGTACGAACCGCCGAGGCGCCCGTCCCGTCCATCGCCACACTCGTCGCCGTCCCGGCATAGTTCTCGCGGCCGTGCTCGCCGGCCTCGGGGTGGCGGCGAGCGGGTGCGGCATCCAGTCCACTTCCGTCCCGGTGGACGCCGGAGCGGCGCCGTCCCGGGCCGCCTGCGTGCTCCCGGAGGACGAGAGCAATGGGGTGGGGCCGGGCCGCGCGCCCGTACGGATCTATCTGCTGTGCGGTTCCCGACTCGTGCCCGCCGAGCGGCTCGTACGGCTGCCGGAGACCCGGCACAACTTCGCCCGGGTGCTCCTCGACCAACTCCAGCAACGGCCCGACCAGCAGGAGCGGGCGGCCGGTTTCGAGAGCAAGGTGCCCTCCGACCTACTGGTCGAGGAGCCTGCCGCGGACGACCCGACCGGCACGATCCGGCTGAGCGAGCCGCTGGACACGCTGCCGGCGTACGCCCTCGCGCAGCTCGTGTGCTCCTACGCCGAGTCCGGCGCCGCCGACAACGACAACACGGTGCTGCTGGGCGGTCCGCGGGAGGACGAGGACGCCGAACTGCGGCGCTACACCTGTGGAACACAGCTGCGCAACGAGCCGAAGGACGCGGCGAGCGCCGGCACCACGGCGTGACCGTTCGTGTAGCGGCTCACACTCCGACTCGGAACCGGAGTCCGCCGAGTGACGTCCTTTTCCCCGTGCAGCGTCATGACCACGGCGGCGTTTCCGTGTCCCGTATCCGCGCAGCGAGCTTCGCTCTGCTCGTCCTGCATTCGCTGGCCCTCGGTTGGATGTTGCTGCGTCCGCGTGCGGTGCCCTGGGTCTGCCCCAGCAACCTGCATCCGTTCGCCACCATCCGGGCCGACCTCGCCGCCGGGCCGACAGCCGCGCTGGAGAACATCGGCGGCGGACTACTGCTGCTCTCCCCGCTGGGCGTGCTGCTGCCGATCGTGCTCGGCCGGTTGTCCAAACCGCTGCTCGGGACGGCGACGTACACGATCCTGTCCGGCCTGCTGATCACGCTCGCCTTCGGGGTCCTTGAGGCGGGGGTGCCCGGGCGTACGGTCAACGTGGACACGCTGATCCTGCACTTCACCGGCATCGCGCTGGCCCAGCTGCTGGTCTATCCGTTCGTCCGCGGGCGACTGTCGCGCCACGTGGCGACCCCTGCGGCCCGCTCCGGGCCCGTCGGCCCCGGGGCTGGGGCCGCGGATCGGGGTACCGGGGCGGCGAGTCGACGTACCGGGGCGGCGAGCCGTCCGCCAGCGGAGCAAGGCGGCGGCACGCGGGCCGTGCAGGGCGCGGTCCACACCCCCGAGAGCTTCCAGGGTCGGTATCGCTCGCTCGTCTGACGCCTCTCCTGCGTGGCACTCGTACGTTGGAAGTGTCCGCCACACCACAACGTGCCGGGAGGCACATCATGACCGCACTGGTCCGCCCACAGGACAACCGGATGATTGGTGGCGTGTGCGCGGGACTCGCCCGCCGCTTCGGCACCAAACCGACCACGATGCGCGCGATCTTCCTGGTCTCCTGCCTGCTTCCGGGTCCACAGGTGCTGCTCTATCTCGCGCTGTGGATTCTGCTGCCGGAGGAGGGCAAGCGCTCGGCCTGGTGACGACCGGCGCACCCGGCGGTGACAGGCGCAGGCCGGTGCCCGGCGCCGGCACCGAAACCAGTGTCGGGGCCCCGCCGTGCCTCAGCACCACGGGGCCCCGAGCGACCGGTGCGGGCCGACCGCGACGAGCCGTCAGCCGTTCGTCAGACCGCCGTTGGTCAGGCCACCGGCCAGCGGAATGCCACCCAGCAGCTGCTGGGTACCGTCCGCGGAGACGTTCCCCGGCAGGCCGCTCCGCGCGTCGGACGCGCCGTTCGCCTCGGCGGGGAGCGTACGCGGTGCCTCCGAGCCCGGCGTCAGCTGCTTGAGCGGCGAGGCGGAGACCGTGCCTCCGGTGACGTCCTCGACGGGACCGGTGAGGTCGGCGGCTGAGGCGGCGCCAGCGCCGGACACGGCGAACGCGGCTCCGAGCGCGGTCACGCCGAGGGTCTTGATCGTTCCGTGCTTCATGACTAACTACGTCCTCTATGACGGGGGTGGCAAGTCCCGTGAACGTAGCCACAATCCGTCATGAGTCACAAGCACGACGCGACCGCGGGGGATGACGCCCGAACCCCGAGCCGGGATCCGTGCCGCATCTCCTCGCCGAGCGTCGTGGCTAGCCGGAAGCGCTGGTCAGCCCGTTGTCCGGGGCCGCGGCATGGAACAGCCACTCCGCCTTCAGCTCGGCGTACCCGGGCTTGATCACCTCGTTGATCATCGCAAGTCGTTCATCGAAAGGGATGAACGCGGACTTCATCGCATTGACGGTGAACCACTGCATGTCGTCCAGGGTGTAACCGAAAGTCCGCACCAGATGACCGAACTCGGCGCTCATGCTGGTGCCGCTCATCAGACGGTTGTCGGTATTCACCGTCGCCCGGAAGTTCAGCCTCCGCAGCAGTCCGATCGGATGCTCGGCGTACGAGGCGGCCGCGCCGGTCTGCAGGTTGGAACTGGGGCACAGCTCCAGCGGAACGCGCTTGTCCCGTACGTACGCCGCCAGCCGCCCCAGGCGCACCTCCCCCGACTTGGCGTCACTCACAGCCCCGGCACCGGCGGCACCGCCGGGGTCGATGTCGTCGATGATCCGCACGCCGTGGCCCAACCGGTCCGCGCCGCACCACTGCAGCGCCTGCCAGATGGAGGGCAGGCCGAACGCCTCACCCGCGTGGATGGTGAAGTGGTTGTTCTCCCGCTTCAGGAACTCGAACGCGTCCAAGTGCCGGGTCGGAGGGTAGCCCGCCTCCGCACCCGCGATGTCGAAGCCGACGACGCCCTGGTCGCGATAGCCGTTGGCCAGCTCGGCGATCTCGAGCGCCCGCGCGGCGTGCCGCATCGCCGTGAGCAGCGCGCCCACCCGGATACGGTTGCCAGCCGCGCGCGCCCGCCGCTCGCCGAGGCGGAAGCCCTCGTTCACCGCTTCGACGACCTGCTCCAGCGTGAGCCCGCGCTCGAGGTGTTGTTCGGGGGCGTACCGCACCTCCGCGTACACCACCCCGTCCGCCGCCAGGTCCTCCGCGCACTCGGCAGCGACCCGTACGAGGGCGTCCCGAGTCTGCATCACGGCACAGGTGTGCGCGAAGGTCTCCAGGTAGCGCTCCAGCGAACCGGAGTCGGCGGACTCCCGGAACCAGGCGTTGAGCCGGTCGGCGTCGTCGGACTCGGGGAGTCCCGAGTAGCCGGTTTCCCGGGCGAGTTCGATGATCGTGGCCGGACGGAGACCGCCGTCGAGGTGGTCATGCAACAGCGCCTTGGGAGCGCGGCGGATCTGCTCCGGAGTGGGAACGGTGTTCGGGGTCTCGCTCGTCATTGCCGTACTGTAGCTCCTACGCGCGTAGACATCCACGGGGAATCGCCCGCGGAGGCGATGCCCGGCTACCGCGGGGCCACCGGATCACACGCTCCCCGCCGCTCCGGGCCGGCTTTACCGGAAAGTGATCAACCACACCGGTCCGCAGCCCTCACGCCTCTGGGATCGTTCCGACATGGCCCAGCACGCTTCGTCCGAACGACTGCCGCCCCGGGACGCCAAGTTGGGACGGCCGCTGGGCGAACGTCGGGCTTCGCACGGCGTTCTCCTGCTGCTTCCCGGGGGCGAACCCCGCAGCGCCCGCCGCCCCTCGCCGATCGCGGCAGCGGCCGCACTGCGGATGGCACGCGGACTCGCCAGAGCGGGCATGGAGGAGTCGCTGACGGCGCATGTCCTGCGCTACCGCTACCGCGGCTGGAACGACGAGGCGGCGCACCCCGCCGAGGACGCCGAATGGGCCGTACAGGAGGTGGTGCGGCGCTACGGCGACGTGCCGGTCTGCCTGATCGGTACGGACCTCGGCGCCCGCGCCGCGCTGCGCGCCGGCGGACACGAGGCCGTCGTGGCCGTGCTGGCGATCGCTCCCTGGCTGACCGGGGCCAGGGAACCGGTGGAGCAACTCGTCGGCCGACACGTCCTGTTCGTCCAGGGGGCCGATGACGCGCACAGCGATCCGGAGCACTCGTACCGGCTGGCCGAGCGGGCGAAAGCCGTGAACCCGGATGTGTGCCGCTTCGAGGTGCACTCGGACGGGCACGCATTGCACGGGCACCGCCGCGAAGTAGCCGCCCTCGCCCAGGATTTCGCCTTCGGCGCGGTGTGCGAGCGGGACTTCGCCCGCCCGCTCGCGGACGCGCTGGCCGCACCCCCGCCGCTGGGCCTGCGGATGCCGCTGGCCGCGGGCTTCGGGCGTTCCCTGGGGCGCTGACCGTACGGAGAGCCCGCTACGTACGGCCGGCGGTGCGCGCTGGTCGCGCCGCCCACGTGCAGGTCAGAACTGCTCCTGCGCAACACCCGGCGCCTCAGCCGTCCACCGTGAGCCTTCCCAGCCCAAACGACACCACCACGATGACCATCGATCCGAACCTCAGCCCAGCAGTCGTCCCCGCCGACTCAGCAGGAACTCCTTGAACGCCGCCACCGGCGCCGTGTCCGGACGTCCGGCCGACCAGGCCAGACCGATCTCGCGCACCGCGCGCGGGGCGGTGACGGTCAGTTCGTGCACCCCCGGACGCGCGATGGCCGGCGGTGGCAGCAGCGCCACCCCGAGGCCCGCCGCGACCAGGCCGCGGATCGTCTCCGCCTCCTCGCCCTCGAAGGCGATCCGCGGCCGGAACCCCGCCTCCGCGCACAGTGACTCGAGGATGCGCCGCATGCCGTAACCCGGCTCCAGGGTGACGAAGGGCTCCCCCGCCACCTCGGCCAACCGGACGCGCCTACGAGCCGCGAGCGGATGGTCGTCCGGCACGACGAGGCTCAGCCGCTGTTCGTCCAGTCGCCGGGCGACCAGGTCCGCGGCGTCCGGCACCGGCGAGGTCAGGCACAGGTCCAATTCCCCCGCGCGCAGGCGTTCCAGCATCGCCGCGCCGTAGTTCTGCACCAACGCGAAGCGTACCCGCGGGTGTTCGGCACGGAAGGCGCGGATCAGGCTCGGCACGGTCTCCCAACCGAGCGTGTGCAGAAAGCCGAACGCGACCTTGCCGGTCGCCGGATCGGCGTCGGAGCGTACGGACTCGGCCGCCTGCTCGACAGCCGCGAGGGCCCGCTCCGCGGAGGCGAGGAAGGTGCGCCCGGCCGGCGTCAGCGAGACCGTACGCCCGTGCCGGGCCAGCAGTGCCACGCCGAGGTCCGCTTCGAGTCGGGACAGGGAGCGGCTCAGGGTGGACTGCGGCACGCCCAGGTCGTACGCGGCCCGGGTGACGTGCTCGTGGCGGGCGACCGCGACGAAGTGCGCGAGGCGAGGGGTGAGGGCGGTGGCCCAGTCGGCGGCGGTGCTTGGTTCGGCGCTCGATGCTGGGCTCGGTTGGGTGCTCATGGCGGATCACGTACTTCCGGTCGGGCTGGGCGAGGTGTCGCGCGCTTCACTTTCGGTTCCGGTCGGATGAGTCCCGCTCGCCTCAACTGGACTCATGCGATTACGGATCATTCCCGAGTGCTTCGTGCATTGGACGCATGAGTGGGGTCACCGTACCGTCAGGGGCATGCCTGCCGATACCAAGGCGTCCACGGGCACCGTGGGCGCCGCATCCGAATCCGTACCCGACTCCCCCGACGCTCGACGCCGCGAAACCCCCGCGCCCCGGGGCGGCACGGACGGCGCGGGCGCCGTGGACGACGCACACACCGCGAAGCCCGCGCGCGGCAGCCTCGGCGGGGGATCCGACGGCACCAAGCTCCGCCCCGGCGAGCCCGGCTATCGCCGGCTGACGCTCGCGCTGTTCGCCGCGGGGCTGGCCGCCTTCGGCCTGCTCTACGCGACCCAGGCACTGCTGCCCACCATCTCCGCCGACCTCGGCGTCACCCCGGACCAGGCCAGTTGGACGGTCTCCGGCGCGACCATCGGGCTCGCCCTGGCCGTACTGCCACTCAGCGCCCTGTCCGAACGTTTCGGCCGGCGCCGCATGATGACCGTCTCCCTCACCGTGGCCGTCGCCCTGGCGCTGCTGCTGCCGCTCGCCCCCTCGCTGGGCTGGCTGATCGCCCTACGGGTCGCGCAGGGCGCGGCGATCGCCGGAATCCCGGCTTCAGCGATGGCGTACCTCTCCGAGGAGGTACGGGCTCGGGCGCTCGTGGCGGCGGTCGGGCTGTTCGTCGCGGGCAACAGTATCGGCGGGATGAGTGGCCGGATCCTCACCGGCTGGGTGACCCAGGGCTTCGGCTGGCGCGCCGCGCTGGCCACGGTGGGCGTAATGGCGCTGCTGTGCGCGGTCGCCTTCCGGTTGCTGGCGCCCCGGCCCCGGCACTTCACCCCCGCGGCGGCGAGCCCACGGGCCTTCGCCCGTACGGTGCGCGGGCACCTGGGCAACGCGCTGCTGCTGCGGCTGTACGCGATCGGGCTGCTGTTCATGACCGTCTTCGGCGCGGTCTACACGGTGATCGGCTACCGGCTGGTGGGGGACGCCTTCGGGTTGTCGCAGGGGCTGGCCGGTTCGATCTTCGTGATCTACCTGGTCGGCACGGTCTCCTCCACGCTCGCCGGTCGACTGACCGCGCGGCTGGGCCGACGGGGCGCGTTGTACCTGGCGATCGGTACGGCCTCGACCGGGCTGCTGCTGTCGCTGATGAACAGCCTGGTGGCCGTGATCGCGGGCCTCGTCCTGATCACCGCTGGCTTCTTCACCGGGCACGTGGTCGCGTCCGGCGCGGTGAGCCACACGGCCACCGAGGGTCGGGCACAGGCGGCGGCGCTGTACCAGATGGCGTACTACCTGGGCAGTTCGCTCGGCGGCACCGTCGGCGCGCTGGCGTACCGCGCGGCGGGCTGGGGCGCCACGGCCGGCCTGGCGCTGACGGCGCTGGTGCTGGCCGGTGGTGTCACGCTGTACGCAACCCGCAGTGCCGTACGGCAGCGGCGGCGGGCGCCGGTGGCTACCGGCTGAGGGGATCGGGGCGGCCGGAGTCCCCGGGGTTGGCCGCGGGCTGTCCCGTCAGGTCACGCGGGGGCAGGGAGGCGCTTGCGTAGGACGTGGTCGAGGCCGGACTCGGTCTCTCGCGGACGTCCCGCGCGGCGTCGCCGGGACGAAACGGCCGTACGGTGGTCGGCACGGCGTGCCCCGGCTACGCCGTCACCGGGAGCGTGCGCAGCCCACGGATCACGAACTCCTGCCTCCGCTCCGGCACTCCGGCCAACCGCAGCCCCGGCAGCCGGGTGACGAGCGCCTCGAGAGCCGCGGCGATCTCCACCCGGGCCAGCGGGGCGCCGACGCAGTAGTGGATGCCACCTCCGAAGCCGAGGTGCGGATTGGGCGAACGCCCGATGTCGAGCTGGTCGGGCTCGTCGAACGCGGCCGGGTCGCGGGCCGCCGCCCCGAGCAGCGCGGCGATGCGATCGCCCGCCGCGAGTTCGTAGCCGGCCACCGACGTCGCCTCGGTGGCGGTGCGTTCGAAGAGCTGGAGAGGGGCGTCGAACCGGATGAGTTCCTCGACCGCGGTGGGCAACAGCGAGGGCGAGGCCACCAGCCGCTCCCACTGGTCGCGGTGACGCAGCAGGGCCAGCGACCCGTTGCCGATGACGTTCACCGTCGCCTCGTGACCGGCCATCAGCAACAACACCGCAGTGCCGACCAGTTCGTCGTCGGTGAGCCGGTCCGAACCGTCGCGCACCGACACCAGGTCGCTGATCAGGTCGTCGCCCGGCTCGCTGGTACGGGCCGCGGCCAAGGCCCGGAGGTAGTCGACGAACTCAGCGGCGGCTCGTTCAGCGGTCGCCTGCCCCTCGGGCGGCAGCCCGTACTCGTACATCTTCACGATCGCGTTGGACCAGGGCTGCAGCCGTGGCCGGTCCGCCGCTGGTACGCCGAGCAGTTCCGCGATCACCTCGACCGGCAAGGGCGCGGCCAGATGCTCCAGCAGGTCCGCCGAGCCGTCCGTCTCGATGGCCGCCGCCATCCCCTCGACCAGCTGTCCCGCCACCGCACGGACCCACGGCTCCAGCCGGTTGGTATGCCCACGGGCGAACGCGGTGGAGATCAGCCGGCGCAACCGCGTGTGCCGGGGCGGCTCCGTCTCCAGCAGTGAGTTGCGGTGCAGCAGGTTGAAGGCGGGGAAGGCGGAGGCGGGCTGCTTGTCCGTCCAGATGCGCCCGGCCGAGCGGTCGCGCAGCACCTCGGAAGCCGCCGCGTGCGATACCGCCACCGGGAGCCCGAGGCCGTCGTGCCAGTGCACCGGAGCGCGCTCCCGCACCGCGGCGAACGTCGGGTAGGGGTCGGCGAGGAAGTCCGGATCGTCCGAGTCGAACACCACCGGCTGACGGTACCGCGCCTGGGGACGCTGCGGAACGGCGCCCGACCCTGGTTCAACTGTCCGCGCCGGACGCTCCCGCGCCCGGCGCCGTGCGCCGTCAGCCCGTCGGGAGCGTCCCGGTGTCGATCTTCAGGTCGAACGGTTCGGGCAGCGCCAGCGTCGCGCCGTACTCGACCGACTCCAGCATCCGGTACGTGCCGCCCTCCGGCTCGCCAAACAGGGTGGCCGTGGGTCTGCCCGAGTGCCAGGGGTCGAGGAGCAGATACAGCGGGACCTCGGCCTGGGCGTAGCCGTGCGCCTTGGCCACCCGGTCGTGATTGGCGTTGTCCCGCGAGGTGATCTCCACGACGAGCCGTGCTTCCTCGGCTGCCACCCGGTGGCCGGGGGCTTCCAGAGCGGCTGCCGGGATGACCGCCAGGTCGGGGATATAGAGCCCGCTTCGGCCGGGAACGGTGATCCCCTGGGTCTGGACGATCTCCCAGTCGTCCGAGAGCTTGGCATAGAGCTGTCGCTGCAACCTGGCAGCAGCGAGATTGTGCGTGTTGGCGGGCGGTGGTGCCACGGTGACGATCCCCTCAATGATCTCCACCTTGCAGCCCTCGGGTGCGTCCGTCTCCTCCCAGATACGGACGAGGTCGTCCCAACCGCGGCCGTTGTCCGGCACATGGTCGACGGTGAGTGCGGTCATGGCGGTCTCCTCTACAGGTGCGTCACCGACACCATCCTGCCCACTCGCGCCCGCACAGGTCTATCGCGGACGTTCACCCGTACGAGCGCCGCGCGCGCTGCCGAGCCGCGCGCCCCACCAGCCAGACGTGTCGGTCGGCCCCGCCGATCAGCACGGGCGCCCGGCACGGCACGCCGCCTCGCCCTCCCCCTTCAGTCGACCCGGTCCAGCACGATGGACGACGGCCGCGCCGTCGGCGTACCCACCTCGTACGCGCCCTCCAGCGCGGCCAGGGCGGTGTCGAACCGCTCCGGGGTGTCCGTGTGGAGGGTCAGCAGCGGCTGGCCCTCCACCACCTCCTCGCCCGGCTTGGCGTGCAGTTCGACACCGGCGCCCGCCTGCACCGGGTCCTCCTTGCGGGCCCGGCCGGCGCCGAGCCGCCAGGCGGCCAGTCCGACGGCGTACGCGTCGAGTCGGGTCAGGGTGCCGTCCGTGGGCGCCGGCACCATGTGCTGCTCGCGGGCCAGCGGCAACGGGGCGTCCGGGTCGCCGCCCTGGGCGCTGATCATGCGGCGCCACTGGTCCATGGCGGAACCGTCGGCCAGTGCCTTCTCCGGGTCGGCGTCCGACAGCCCGGCGGCGTCCAGCATCTCGCGGGCCAGGGCGAGGGTCAGCTCGACGACGTCCTTGGGACCGCCGCCGGCGAGGACGTGCAGCGACTCGCGCACCTCCAGGGCGTTGCCGGCGGTGAGGCCGAGCGGCGTGGACATGTCGGTCAGCAACGCGGTGGTGCGTACGCCGTGGTCGGTGCCCAGGGCGACCATGGTGGCGGCGAGTTCGCGGGCGTCGTCCAGGTTCTTCATGAAGGCGCCGGAGCCGACCTTGACGTCCAGCACCAGCGAACCGGTGCCCTCCGCGATCTTCTTGCTCATGATGGACGAGGCGATCAGCGGGATCGACTCGACGGTGCCGGTGACGTCCCGCAGGGCGTAGAGCTTCTTGTCGGCCGGTGCCAGCCCGTCGCCGGCCGCGCAGATGACGGCGCCGCTGTCGGCGAGGATCTCCATCATCCGCGGGTTGCTGAGGGTGGCCCGCCAGCCGGGGATGGACTCCAGCTTGTCCAGGGTGCCGCCGGTGTGGCCCAGTCCGCGACCGGACAGTTGGGGCACGGCCGCTCCGCAGGCGGCGACGAGCGGCGCCAGTGGGAGGGTGATCTTGTCGCCCACGCCGCCGGTGGAGTGCTTGTCGGCGGTGGGTCGGCTGAGCGGAGAGAAGTCCATCCGCTCCCCGGAGGCGATCATCGCCGCCGTCCAACGGGCGATCTCGGCCCGGGACATGCCGTTCAGCAGGATCGCCATGGCCAGGGCCGACATCTGTTCGTCGGCGACCTCGCCGCGCGTGTAGGCGTCGATGACCCAGTCGATCTGGGCATCGGTGAGTGCCTGATCGTCCCGCTTCGCGCGGATGACGGAAATCGCGTCCATGGGGCTCGGCTCCTAGGTGAGGGGCGGGCCCGGGAGTCGGGCCCGGTCGGGGCGCACGCCGGTCGGGCGCGCGCCGGTCGGACGCACGCCGGTCGACGACCCGGGCCGGCCCGGTCAGCGACCCAGGTCGGCGGGGCCGAAGGCGTCCGGGAGAAGTTCGGCCAGGGGGCGGACACCACGTGCCGTATCGACGAGCAGACCGGGACCGCCATGCTCCCACAGCAGCTGTCGGCAGCGACCGCAGGGCATCAGCAACTCCCCGTTCCGGTCGCAGCAGGTGAACGCGACGAGGCGGCCACCGCCGGTCGCGGCCAGCGTGGACACCAGGCCGCACTCGGCGCACAGGGCCACGCCGTACGCTGCGTTCTCCACGTTGCATCCGGAGACCGTCCGGCCGTCGTCGACGAGCGCGGCGGCGCCCACCGGAAATCCGGAGTACGGGGCGTAGGCCCGGGACATCGCGTCCCGGGCCCGCGTCCGCAGATCCGTCCAGTCGATGCCGGTCGCCGACCGCCCGGCGGTCGCACCCGTGCCATCGGTGCCGCCCGCGCTGTCGCTGCCGCCGGCCGGCCGGCCGGGACGGTCCGCAGTGCCGTCTGTCATGTCCCCTGCCCTCTGCGATACGCCTTGCCGATGGCCTTCGGTGCGCGCAATCGCTGCGCCGCCAGGGAGAGTACGAGCAGGGTGGTGACGTACGGGCTCGCCTCGACGAGCTCCATCGGCACGGTGTCCGAGGCCGCGTACCAGATCGCGATGAGCAGCGCGGCGGCGAGCGCCACCGTCGCGGTCATCCGGGCGCCGCTGCGCAGCTTCCAGACGGCGTACCCGGCCAGCAGCACCGCGCCGACGAGCAGCAGAGCGTGGATGGTGGGGCCGCCACCGCGCAGTTGGGAGGCTTCCATGAAGCCGAACAGGCCGGCGCCGACGCCGACTCCACCGGGCCGCCAGTTACCGAAGATCATCGTGGCGAGGCCGATGTAGCCCCGACCGCCGGTCTGGTTCTCCTGGTAGTGGTGGACGTAGACCGCGAGGAAGGCGCCGCCGAGACCGGCCAGCGCGCCGGAGACGACCACCGCGGCGTACTTGTACTTGTAGACGTTGACGCCCAACGACTCGGCGGCGAGCGGGTTCTCACCGCACGAGCGCAGCCGCAGCCCGAAGGGCGAGCGCCACAGCATGAAGAAGGTGCCGACGAAGAGCACCACCGCGAGCAGCGTCACCCAGGAGACGTTGTCGACCCCGGCACGCAGGATGCCGGCGGTGTCCGAGATCAGGAACCACTCCTGCTTCTGGATGTCCGCCAGCCAGTCGGCGAGTACGGGCACCGTGAACGTCGGCATATCGTCGATGGGTGGTGACTGCTTGTCGTTCCCGCCCGCCTCGGAGGCCGGACTGCCGGGGCTGCCGAACCAGATCTTGGCGAGGAACTGCACCACGCCCAGGGCGAGGATGTTGATGGCGACACCGGAGACGATGTGGTCCACGCCGAAGGTGACGGTGGCGATCGCGTGCAGCAGGCCGCCGAGCGCGCCGCCGATGATGCCCGCGCCGACGGCGGCCCACGGCCCGTACTGCCAGCCGATCCAGCCGGCGGCGAAGGTGCCGAGCATCATCATGCCCTCGAGGCCGATGTTGATGACGCCGGCGCGTTCCGCCCACAGGCCGCCGAGGCCGGCGAGTCCGATGGGGACGGCCCAGCCGAGCGCGGCGGAGTACTGCCCGAAGCTGGTGAGGTTGTCGACGCCGGTGATGACGCGCAACGTGGAGAGGAAGAGCAGCGCGCCCGCGATGATCAGCAGCACCATCGGGTACGACAGCTTCCGCCGGTCGTCCCCTTTCGTGCCGCCGGGCTTGTTCGCGCTGCTGAGCGCGCCCTGAATCCTGGCCGAGATGTTCGTGCTCATGCGGACACCCCCGCCTTGTCGTTCGTACCGTCCCCCGCGCTCTGGGCGGCGAGTTCAGCGCCCACCTCGCGCTGCTGCTTCCGGAGGCCGTAGCGCCGTACGAGTTCGTAGGCGATGACGACGCTCAACACGATGACGCCCTTCATCACCTCGACGATCTCCTGGGCGAATCCCTCGATCTCCAGCTGGCTGCCCGTACGGTCCAGGAAGCCCCAGAGCAGCGCGGCGAAGGCCATCCCGACGGCGTGGTTGCGGCCGAGCAACGCGAGGGCGATGCCGGTGAAGCCGATGCCGGTCGGGAAGTCGTTGCCGTAGTTGTACGAGTCGCCGAGCAGTGTCGGCATCCCCACCAGGCCGGCGGCGGCACCGGAGAGCACCATCGAGGTGAGCACCATGCGTTTCACGCTGACGCCGCTGGCCTCCGCCGCGGACTGGGAGCTGCCGACCGCCCGCAGGTCGAAGCCGAAGCGGGTGCGGTTGAGCACGAACCAGTAGACGGCACCGACGAGTACGGCGATCACGATGAAGCCGTCGACCGGGTCCGGAGTGGTCGGGAAGGTGAAGAAGTGGCTGGACTCCGGGATGTTCGGAGTGTGGAAGATGTTGCCGTCCTTCTCCGCGAGCCGGCCTTCCTGGAGGAAGTAGCCGATCAACGAGCCGGCGGTGAAGTTCAGCATGATCGTCGTGATGACCTCGCTGACGCCGCGGGTGACCTTCAGCAGGCCCGCGATGCCGGCCCAGAGGGCGCCGACGGTCATCGCCACCAGGATGATCACCGGGATCTGCAGGAACCCGGGCAGGGTCAGCGCGCCGCCGACGACGGCGGCGAAGAACGCGGCGATCCGGTACTGACCGTCGACCCCGATGTTGAACAGGTTCATCCGGAAGCCGATGGCGACCGCGAGGGCGGAGAGGTAGTACGTGATGGACTTGTCGATGATCCAGACCTGGCTGTCGCTCTTCGAGCCGAACTCCAGCATCACCTGGTAGGCGAGGAGTGGATCGTCGCCGGTGGCCAGGATGATCAGCGAGGTGATCAGGACTGCGGCGACCACGGCGAGCAACGGTGCCGCGATGGCGAGGGCCAGCTTGTTCTTGTCGAGCTTCTTCAT
This sequence comes from Streptomyces oceani, assembly GCF_001751245.1. Taxonomy (GTDB): domain Bacteria; phylum Actinomycetota; class Actinomycetes; order Streptomycetales; family Streptomycetaceae; genus Streptomyces; species Streptomyces oceani. The sequence continues at coordinate 12,990 of NZ_LJGU01000116.1, read as the reverse complement.
CGGTGGTCACCTCCGTCCTCGGGTGTGGAGTCGGTGTCCGGCGTGGCGCCGTCCTCCGGTGTGGAGTCGGTGTCCTCGAGGGCCCCCGTGTCGCCCGACTCGTGTTCCAGGTGGCCGCCAGCGGCGCCGGTCATGGCGGAGCCCAACTCCTCGGGGGTGATGGTGGCGGGGTCCGCGTCCGCGACCAACCGGCCGCGGTACATCACCCGCAGGGTGTCCGAGAGGCCGATCAACTCGTCCAGGTCGGCGGAGATCAGAAGCACCGCGAGGCCCTCGCGGCGGGCCTCCCGGATCTGGTCCCAGATCTGGGCCTGCGCGCCGACGTCCACGCCGCGGGTGGGGTGAGCGGCGATGAGCAGCTTGGGTTGGTGGCTCATCTCCCGGCCGACGATCAGCTTCTGCTGGTTTCCGCCGGACAGGCTGGCGGCGGTGACCTCGATGCCCGGGGTGCGTACGTCGTAGTCCGCGACGATGCGTTCGGTGTCCGTCCGTGCCGCCTTGGGATCGAGGATCTGGCCTCGGCTGTTCGGCGGCTCGGTGACATGGCCGAGCATCCGGTTCTCCCACAACGGCGCGTCCAGCAGCAGGCCGTGTCGGTGCCGGTCCTCGGGGATGTAACCGATGCCCTCCTCCCGACGCTTGCGGGTGGAGCGGGCGGAGATGTCCGCGCCGTCCAGGGTGACGCTGCCACCGTCGGTGGTGCGCATCCCCATCACGGACTCGACGAGTTCGGCCTGGCCGTTCCCCTCCACACCGGCCACGCCGAGGACTTCGCCCTTGTGCACGGTGAAGGACACGCCGTCCAGCACGGTGCGTACGTCACCGCTCGAGTCGACCGCGGACAGGTGCAGGTCGTCGACGGCCAGCATCGGGATGTCGGTGACCGTGGACTCGCGGGTCTCGGGCGACGGGAGTTCGCTGCCCACCATCAGCTCCGCCAACTGCTTCGCGGTGGTATCGGCGGGACGTACGGAGGCGACGGTCGTACCGCGGCGGATCACGGTGATGTCGTCGGCGACCGACAGCACCTCGCCGAGCTTGTGCGAGATGAACAGCACCGTCAGGCCCTCGGCCTTCAGGTCACGGAGGTTGTCGAAGAGCGCGTCGACCTCCTGCGGGACGAGGACGGCCGTCGGTTCGTCCAGGATGAGCGTGCGGGCGCCGCGGTAGAGGACCTTGAGGATCTCCACGCGCTGCCGGTCGGCGACACCGAGGTCCTCGACGAGGGCGCCGGGACGGGCGCCGAGGCCGTACGTCTCGGAGATCTCGGTGATCCTCCTGCTCGCGGCGGCGCCGATGCCGTGCAGCCGCTCGGCGCCGAGTACGACGTTCTCCTGGACGGTGAGGTTGTCCGCGAGCATGAAGTGCTGGTGCACCATGCCGATGCCGCGCTCGATGGCGTCGCCTGGCGAGCCGAGGGTGACCTGCTCGCCGGCGATCGTGATGGTGCCCTCGTCCGGCCGCTGCATGCCGTAGAGGATCTTCATCAGGGTGGACTTGCCGGCGCCGTTCTCACCGACGAGGGCGTGCACGGTACCGCCCTGGACGGTGATGTCGATGTCGTGGTTGGCCACGACACCGGGGAACCGCTTGGTGATGCCTTGTAGTTCGACCGCGGGCGCCCTGTCCGCCGGCGGGCTGCTGCTGGATTTGATGACGCACTCTCCTCGGGATGAAGGAGCGGGGTGGGCCTGGGACTGGCCACGGTGACGCTATCGCGTCGCCTGGCCGCTACGCGCGTAGCTCACGGACGGTGCGCGCGAGCACGCTGACGGCCGGTGTGTGGGGCACCAGCCGGCGAACGCGATACGGGTGACGGGCTCCCGTACCAGCCCGGCGCACGAACCACGAACCGGAAGCAGCACGGTCGCCCGGGTGGCACGTGGCCCGCCCGGACGACCGCGGGACGCTACTTCTTCGGGGTCGGGCTGACCTTGACCTCGCCGCTGGCGATCTTCTTCTTGGCCTTCTCGATGTCCGGCATGATGTCGTCGATGAAGCCACCGGAGGTGGTCAGGCGGACACCGTCCTCCTTGAGCGTGTACTCGTTGATCCCGGTGATCGGGTCGCCGTCCTCGACGCTCTTGATCAGCTCGAACACCGCCACGTCGACGTTCTTGACCACGGAGGTCAGGATCGACTCCTTGTACTCCTTCAACCCGGGCTGCTTGTACTGGTCCGAGTCGACGCCGATCGCCCAGGCGCCCTTCTTCGCGTTGATCGCCTCGATCGAGCCGGCACCGGACTGACCCGCGGCCGTGTAGATCACGTCAACACCGCGGTCCAGCATCCCCTTCGCCTTCTCCTTGGCGGCGGCGGGGTCGTTGAAGCCCTTGTCGTTGTTCGGGTAGAGGTACTGACGGGTCAGCTTGATCTTCGGGTCGGTGTCCTTGACACCCTGCGCGAAGCCCGCCTCGAACTTCTGGATGAGCGCGTTGTTCACCCCGCCGATGAAGCCGACCTTGTCGCTCTTGGTCTTCTTCGCCGCGGCGACACCGGCGAGGTAGGAACCCTCGTGCTCGGAGAAGATCATGCTGTCCACGTTCTTGGCCTTCACCCGCTCGTCGACCAGGCCGAACGTCGTGTCGGGGAACTCCTTGGCCACCTTCTCGATGGACTTGCCGTAGCTGAAGCCGACCCCGATCACGGGGTTGTAGCCCTCCTGGGCGAGCGAGGTCAGCCGCTGCTCGCGGTCCGCCTCGGTCTCGTTGTTGCCCGCGGTGAGCATCTCGACGTTGACGTCCAGCTTCTTCTTGGCCTTGTCGGCACCCCGTGCCGCCGCCTCGTTGAAGGAGTGGTCGTCCCGGCCTCCGACATCGAAGGCCAGCCCGACGCCCTTCTCCTCGTCCTTGTTGGCCTCGGTGGAACTCTCGCCACAGGCCGTGGCTGTCAGTGCGAGTGCCGCGGCGGCGCTGATCGCGGCGGCAAGCTTGGGTACCCGACGCAAGAGGACGTCCCCTTCGACTCTAGGAAGCGCCTCTGCCGGCGCTGCTGTCACGCCTCTTCCGGCGCGCTCGTATCGGCCTCAGATTAACGCGCGTAGATATCACGTAAAGGTGTCGGCGAACGCCGTTATCGGATCGGTGTCTAAGGGCTGTTCCGTGATCCCCGGCGGATCGGCCAGCGGCGTTCGGTGTCGGGGCTCCCCAGGGCGGTAGGCCGAGGGGACGGAGGGCAAGGCGGCGCGTCGTCCGCGTACCGGGTGCACGTGGGCGATTCGGCAAGGCAGCGAGGTGCCGTACTGAGCGACGCGAGCCCCCGGGATTGCGGGACAGCCTCTGGCGGTCGTGCGCGTACCCGTACGCCCGGGTACGTCGCGTACGGACCCGAACCGCGCGCGTGCCGACGCGCTCCCGAGCCGGCGCGCGGCACCCGTGGCACCAGCACCGCGCGTCACGGCCGGCCTACCACCGCCCGGCGTCCAGCAGCGCGGCTGCGGTGAACAGCTCGACCCCCACCGCGATCGCGTTCTCGTCCGCGTCGAAGTCCCCCTGGTGCAGGTCGTGTCGGGAACGTTCGCCGGGCGTACGCACGCCGAGCCGGGCCATAGCACCGGGCACGTGCTCCAAATACCACGAGAAGTCCTCGCCGCCGAGGCTCTGCTCGGTGTTCTCCACGGCGTACGGGCCGCGGCGCGCCACCATCGCGTCGTGCAGCAGCTGGGTCGGGCCGGGCTCGTTGACCACCGGCGGCACCCCGCGCACGTAGTTGACCTCCGGCTTCGCCCCGTACAGCGTCGCGACCTCGTCGACCGCCGCGTGCACCAGGTCGGGCGCGTCCCGCCAGCCCGGCAGGTCAAGGCACCGCAGGGTGCCGGACAGTTCGGCCCGCTGCGGGATGACGTTGCAGGCGTGCCCGGAGGAGATCCGCCCCCAGGTCAGCGAGAGGCCGGAGCGGGGGTCGACACGGCGGGAAAGCAGCGCCGGCACGTCCACGGCGAGTTGGGCGGCGGCGGTCACCATGTCGGTGGTCAGGTGTGGGCGCGCGGTGTGTCCGCCCGCGCCGCTGAGTGCCACCTCAAGTCGGTCGCAGGCCGCCGTGATCGGACCCTGCCGCAGGCCGATCCGGCCGGCGTCCACCCGGGGGTCACAGTGCACCGCGATGATCCGGCCGACCCCGTCCAGGACCCCGCAGTCGATCGCGTCCGTGGCGCCCCCGGGCAGCACCTCCTCGGCGGGCTGGAAGAGCAACCGGACGGGCCGGGGCAGCAGCCCCTGCTCGGCCAACTCGGCCAGCAGCAACCCGGCACCCAGCACGACGGTGGTGTGCACGTCGTGTCCACAGGCGTGCGCGCGGTCGGCGACCGTGGAACGGTACGGCACCGACTTCGTGTCCGGGATCGGCAGCGCGTCGATGTCCGCGCGGAGCGCGAGGGCGTCACCGGCACCCACCGGTCCACCGATGTCGCACACCAGTCCGGTCCCGGTGTCCAGCACTCGCGGCTGGAGCCCAGCGCTCTCCAGCCGCGCCTTCACCGCCGCCGTCGTACGGAACTCCTGGTGTCCCAACTCGGGGTGCATGTGGAGGTCCCGCCGGAAGGCGGTCAGTTCGGTGCGGAGCGCTTCCGGCAGGGCGCCGGGCAGTGCGGACTCGTCGGCTGACGCGGTCGTCGTGATCCCTGCGGCTTGCGGCTCCGGGGACAGGAGTTGGTTCATGCGGGGAGCCTAGAGCGAATGACGCGACAACTGACAGGCGATCAGGAAAAGTTCAGCCCCACAGGGGACCAAAAAATACGCTGTGCGGCGGTTGCGTCTACTGAGGGTTGGGTATGACTAGTCATTTACCCTGTTGCCGCGCCGGTGTATGTCAGTCCGCGCGCGAGTCCCCGTCACCCAACGCGTACACGCGCACGCCGGCCCCGTCGTAACGCTCCGCTCCGGTGCTGACGACGGTGAGCCCGGAAGGAAACTCCAGGCTGGGGCGGGCCGCCACGATCACCTGCGCGGTGGGCCAGGCGACGCCGTCCGTGACAAGCGTCGCCAACCGCAGGGCGGCAAGGCCGTCGGCCGGCAAGATGTCGAACTCCTCCAGGGCCACCGCGTGCGCTCCGGCACCTTCGCGCGCCATTTCGGCCGCGGCCACACCCAGCGCCGGCAGATAGACGTTCGGCGCGCTCACGAGGCGCGAGGCGACCAGCAAGCTGGAAGCGAGGTGATGACCCGCGCCCAGCGCCAGAATCGCGGTGTCGTCGAAGAGCAGGTGGTTCAACGGACTTCCACGCCCCGACCCTCGGCGATATCCCGGAGCAACCGGCTGCCCTTCACCACGTCATCATCCGTGATGACCACTCCGGTCGTCTCGCGCAGATGGGCGCGGGTGCGCTCCATCCGTGCGACCCGTTCGGCGTGCGGCAGGGTGTCCGCGCTGAGCTGCTCGACCAGCGCGGCGATGCTGGTCTTCCGCTCCGCGGCGACAGCCGCGAGGCGATCCCGGACAGCTTCGTCGATCTTCACGCTCACCTGTGGCATGACAGAAGCCTAGCAATGGGTGGTGTGGGACACCACTTCGAGTGGTCGTCGTGCTGACCTTACGTCCAGCCGCGTACGTCGACCGCGAGCGGCGAAGCACGAGCGGCTCAGGGCGTGGCCGGGGAGGAGGGCGGCAGACGGTGGGCGGCCTCGGCGGTGCCGGTGACGCGGGCCAGGAAGCCCTGGGCCCGGGGCGACGCCTGCTCGGTGAGCCAGGCCGGGTCCACGTCGCAGACGGCCACCCGCACCGCCGTCCCCCGCAGCGCGAGCGGGAGGGTGTGCACGACCGTAGAGGGGAAGCTGAGCACCGTACGGCTGACCGGGCCGCGCCGCGCCACCAACTCCAGCGGCAGGTCGGGGCGTACGACCTCCAGCCCCGCCTCCGTGCTGATCCGGTGCAGCTTCTCGGCGCTCTCCCGGCGGTGGGCGAAGTAGCGGGTGGCGCCGTTGCGCCGGGCCAGCTCGGTCACCGCCGTGAGGTAGCGCTCGACGTCCACCACCCCGGTCTCCACCAGCGACGTGCCGACCAGGTCCGAGCCGTGGGTCAGTCGGGGCGGGCCGAAACGGGAGCGGGTCCAGGCGAAGGTGTGCGCCGTGACGGTGACTCCGAGCCGGCTGATCTCCGGGTCCACCGGCAGGCAACTGAACACCTCCACCTCACGCCGCCCCGAGGGGACCAGCCGCTGTCGCGCGCGTCGCGCGACCGGGCCGAACAGGGCCGCGGCGGGGCCGCCGGAGCCGCGCTGGTGCCAGCGGGTGAGGCGTTCGCCTCGGGCGAGCTGGGCGACGAACTCCATGGTGGCGGTGCCGTCGTCGACCACCACCACATGACCGGCCGAGGTCAGGGTGAGGAGCAGTTGCACATAGCGGGAGAAGGGGTCACCGAGCACCACCCGGGAGGCGCGGCGCAGCGGCCCGGCGAGTGAGCCGATGGTCCGCACCGGCGCGGCACCCCCACGGGCCTCCGCCCAGCGCACGGAGTGGCCCTCGTCCCGGGCCAGTTCGGCCATCCGTCGCAGCTGGCCCCGGGTCATCGGATCGTGCGGCGGCAGGACGACGAGTTGTACGGGCTCGGGTCTCGGTTCGGGTCTCGGTTCGGCCGCCGGCGCCCCGGCGCGGGCGTCGGCGGGGGCGGGGGCTGCGTCGGCCGGGGCGGCAGGGGTGGCGGCGAGGGCGCTGGTGTACGCCCATTCCAGGACGTTCAGCAGTTGCACCGGGCTCTCGACGAACGCGAGGGTGCCACCGCAGCCCGTACGACCACCGCGGTCCGTACGACCGCCCGCGCGGCCGCCCACGCCCTCCGGGCCGACACCCGGGTCCGCGGGGCGGCCCGGGTGCGGACGCGCGTCGTGGGACGCGGCCGGCGGGTCCGGCTCGGGGGCGTGATCGGCGGGCCGCACGGACACGTCCCGGTCAGACGCCGGCCGGCTCGGGCATGGCGTCCTGCTCGCCGGCCTCGGCCACGACGCCCTTGACCCGGCGCAGCTTCCGCATCGGGGCCAGCTCGCTGTCGTAGACCCGCTTGACGCCGTCCCCGAGCGACTCCTCGATCGTGCGGATGTCCCGCACCAGCCGCTGGAGGCCGCCCGGCTCGACGGAGGCGGCCTGGTCGGAGCCCCACATCGCGCGGTCCAGGGTGATGTGCCGCTCCACGAAGTTGGCGCCCAGGGCCACCGCCGCGAGGCTGGTCTGCAGGCCGGTCTCGTGTCCGCTGTAGCCGATCGGGACGTTCGGGAACTCGCCCTGCAGCGTGTGGATCATCCGCAGGTTGAGTTCCTCGGCCTTGGCCGGATACGTCGAGGTGGCGTGGCACAGCACGATGTTCTCGCTGCCCAGCACCTCCACCGCGTGCCGGATCTGCTTCGGGGTGGACATCCCGGTGGAGAGGATGACCGTACGGCCGGTGGCGCGCAGGGCGCGCAGCAGCTCGTCGTCGGTGAGCGAGGCGGAGGCCACCTTGTGCGCGGGCACGTCGAACTTCTCCAGGAAGGCGACGGCCTCGGTGTCCCAGGGGGAGGCGAACCAGTGGATGCCGAGCCGCCGGCAGTGCTCGTCGATCGCCCGGTAACCGTCCTCGTCGAACTCCACCCGGTGCCGGTAGTCGATGTACGTCATCCGGCCCCAGGGGGTGTCCCGTTCAAGGTCCCACTGGTCTCGCGGGGTGCAGATCTCCGGGGTGCGCTTCTGGAACTTCACCGCGTCACAGCCGGCTTCGGCGGCGGCGTCGATGAGCGCGAAGGCGTTCTCCAGCTCGCCGTTGTGGTTGATGCCGATCTCGCCGGTGACGTACACGGGGCGGCCGGGACCGACGGTCCTGTCACCCAGGGCGCGCAGGCGGTTGTTCGAGGTCATGAGGCGGTTCCTTCCGCTAGTCGTGCTGGTGGGGCTGGTTGCTCTGATGGGGCTGTTCGGTCTGGTCGCTCTGGCGGGGCTGGCTCGTCCGGTCCGGCGGCCTCGTCCCTTCCGGATCGAGCAGCGGCGCCAGCGCACGGGCGCGGGCGAGGTCGTGCGGATCGTCGACCTCCAACACCCGCGCGGGGTCCGTACGCACCGGCTCGGTACGGCCGAAGAAGCGGTGTCCGGCCTTCCGGAACCCTGGGGCGGCCATGGCGTACGCGGCGCCGGTCTCCAGCAGGTCCTGGGGGCGGTCCTGGCGACGCGGCCGGTGGTACCGGTCGTGGTTGACGCCGTACGCGCCCTCCGCGCCGCCGTCCGTGCCACCCGCCGGGTCGGTGCCGCCCGCCGGGTCGCCGTCCGCACGCCATACGAAGCCGTGGAACGCCGCCACCGTCAGAGCGCTGTCCGCGCCGTCCTCGACCACCGCGCGGGTCACGCCGTCGACGTCCTCGGCGGTGAGGAACGGACTGGTGCACTGCACCAGCAACACCGTGTCCACCGGGTGTCCGTGCCGTGCCTCGTGGGCGTCCATGGCGTGCAGTACGGCCGCCTCGCTGGAGGCCAGGTCGCCCGCGAGATCGGCCGGCCGCTCCACGACCTCGGCACCGGCCGTACGTGCCGCCGCCGCGATATCGGGGTCGTCCGTGGAGACGGCGACATCGGTGACCAGGGCCGCCACGCGGCAGGCGTGTACGGCGCGGCTCACCAGGGGCACCCCGGCGACCTCCGCGAGGTTCTTCGCCGGCACCCCCTTGGACCCGCCCCGGGCCGGGATGACGGCGAGCACCCGGCGTGCGGCCGGCGCGGCCCGCCCGTTCGGACACCGACGCGACTCGGCGGCGTGCGCGGGGCGTACGGCGTTCACAGCTCCCCCATCCGTCGGATCACCGGCGCCACCCGCTGCACGCCGTGCCGGTAGGCGCCCCGCGCCGTGTCCCGCAGCGCGTCCCGCAGCGCGCTCCGCGCTGCGCCGCGCAGCCCGTCGGGCTCCCGCCCGGCGGCGCCGCCTCCCTCCGGGGTGCCGTCCGGCCGGAAGCCGTACCGGGCCAGGACGCCCGGCAGGTATCCGCGGGCGGTGGCGGGCGTGTAGTACGGCGCGGGCGCGGGCAGTTCGCCCCGCGCGGCCCGTCCGGTCAGCTCAGCGACCCGGTCCCGCGCGCCGTCGAACGCGTGGGCGTACGCCGCTGGTCCACAGCCCGACGACTCGCCGTCCGGCGGGCAGACGCCCTGGGCGGCGGCCCACTCCGGGTCGGATTCGGGCAGCAGGCCGGCGTCCAATTGATCCCAGGAAGCGAGGCATCCGGAACCGAGGAAGTGGTGGTTGCCGAGCACCTCACGGATGCCGAGGTCGGTGAGCACCGCGGTCGGCACGGCACGGTGCAGGGACTCCAGGGCGGCCGTGGAACTGACCGTGACCAGCAGGTCCGTACGGTCCAGGACCTCGCCCATGTGCCCGTAGACCAGTCGGCAGTTGGCCGGTAGCCCGCCCGGGACCGCGGCCGCGAGCTTCTGGTAGGGCGCTTCCTCGATGTGCGTGGTGTGCTCGCCGGGCTTGCTGCGAAGCTTGATCAGCACCTCGCGCTCGGGGCGCGCGCGGGCGTGCTCGACGGCGCGGCGCAGTAGGTACGCGCGGTCCCTGCGGTTGTTCGGCACCGAGGGCTGGACCGCGAAGACCACTGTGAAGGCGCCCGGCCCAGACGCCGGCGGCGTGGTGGCCGGTCCGTTCCGCACCGCCGTACGGTTCCGCACCGCCATACGGAGCGGCGCCGCCGATCCTTCCGGCGCGGTGTCCGAACCGGCCCCCGCCGCCGCGTCCGGCCCCCCGAACGGACGCGGCACCCGCTCCGGCTCCACCGGATCGGGCGTCTCCGCTCGCCCCGCCCCGTCCAGGAAGGGCAGCGCACACTCGACAACGGCACTGCTGTCCGCGCCCGCACCGGCGTAAACCGCGCGAAAACGTTCGGCGTCATACCGGGAGTTGGCCAGCACCACGTCGGCGCCGTGCCGCAGCAGCAGACCGTCCGTCAGCTTCTCGTAGACGATCCCCACGTAGCCGGTCACCAGCACGGGTCGGTGGCCCGGGCGCCGGTCCGCGTCCCGGTCCAGGCCCTCGCGGCCCGGCTCCCGCTCCCCCTTCTCCGGCAGCGGGTTCGGCCGCCGCTCCGGCGGCGGGGCGATCCGCGCGGCCAGCCCGTGCAGCATGGCCTGCACCGCGCCGCCCACACAGGCGAGCACCACCACGTCGTACGCCGCGCGGTCCGCCGTACGCACGAACTCGGCGCCCGTCACCTCCCGTACGGAATCCACCCGGACGCCCACCTCGGCGAGTTGCCGGGGCGTCGGCGTGGCCCGGCCGCGCAGCAACAGGCCGTCGATACGGGCGTCCGGCGCGAGCCGTCGGGCGGTGAGGACGCCCCATTTCCACCGGGTGTCGGAATCCGCCAGCACGGCTACTCGGTCGGGACCGCGATGGGGAACGCGATCGGGAATTCGGGAAGGCACGTCCAAGACGCTAGGAAGCCAGGGGGATTCCCGGGCGTACGCGATGACAACAACCGGTGAACAGCCAGCCGCCGTACGGCCAACCGAATCCGGAAAGGCGCTGGTTAACCTTTTCGCCAATCGGCGTTCACCCGCCGGAACTCCTTTGGTCCCACGGGCGCCCGGGACGGCGCCTAAGCTCTGGCGAGTGGTCAAGCTCTCCGTCATCGTGCCGTTCTTCAACGTGCAGTCGTACGCCCCGGACACGCTGAGAAGCCTGCGCAGGAACACCCGCGCGGATTTCGAGTTCATTCTGGTCGACGACTGCTCGACGGACGGCACCCCGGAAATCCTGGAACGCGCCGCGCGCGAAATCCCCGGTGCCGTCCTGATACGGCACGAGAACAACGGCGGCCTCGCCACCGCCCGTAACACCGGACTGGACGCCGCCAGCGGCGAGTACGTCACCTTCCTGGACGGTGACGACTGGCTGGCGCCCGGCTACTACCCCGAACTGCTCGCCGCCATCGAGGGCCTGGGCTGCGACTTCGTGCGTACGGACCACGTCCAGTGCACGGCCCGCGCGCGCACCCTGGCCCGTGTGCCGGACGGGCGTCGCGGCGTCGTGCTGGACCCGAGGGAGGCGATCCTGCCAGCGGAGCGCACCACCTCCGTGGACTACGCCTACGCCTGGGCGGGCGTCTACCACCGTCGGTTGCTGGACCGGGGACTGCTGCACTTCCCGGACGGGCTGCGCACCGCCGAGGACCGGCCGTGGATCTGGCGGCTGCACCGGGAGGCGGACTCCTTCGGGGTGGTCGGCCTGCTGGGCGTCTTCTACCGCCGTGGCGTGGCCTCGTCCCTCACCCAGATCGGCGACGTACGTCAACTGGACTTCCTGCACGCCTTCGACCGGGTCCTCGCCGAGACCGGCCAGGACCGCCAGGCGGACCGGCTGCTGCCGAAGGCCGTACGCACCTACTGCGCCATCATCGCGCACCACCTGGCGAGTGGCCGGTTCGAGCCGCATGTGGAGCGCCGGCTCCGGCAGTTGAGCGCCGCGGCGCTGAAGCGGATGCCGGAAGGCATGCTGCGGGAGGCGCTGGACTCGATGGACAGCGAACGCGCCACCAGGCTGCGCCGGTTGCGACGACGGCCGCTGACCGTCGATCAGGAGGCCGCCTGATGCACGCGCAGGTCTTCGTCGCCTCCTCGCTGTACGGCGCCGCCACGCTGGCCGCCGCCCTGGACGCCGGCTGCTTCGAGCCGGCGGACCGTCGGCTGCTGCTGGTCAGCAACAACGCGAGCCCCCCGGAGACGGTGCCCGCGCTGGACCGGATGGCGGGCTTCGAGCGGCTGCGCGACCGCTTCGACCGGGTGCTCTCCTGGAACGACGTCATCCGCCCCTTCCACCCCGGCAGTTGGGGTCCGCGCCCGGACGACGTGCCGTTGTGGGAACGCTACCTGCGGCTGCTGTGGGGCCTCGGCACGCCGCACCAGGACTCCGTGCGGCTCGTGCTCGAGTCCCTCCAGGCCAAGCCGGCACAGACACTCGCCCAGCTGTTCCCCGAGGCTCCCATCGACGTGTACGCGGACGGGCTGATGAGCTACGGGCCCACCCGCGACAAGCTGGACCCGCTGATCGGCACCAGGGTGGCCCGGCTGCTGCACCTCGACCTGCTGCCCGGTCTGGAACCGCTGCTGCTCACCGAGTTCGGGGTGCCGGCCGAGGTGGTGCCGACCAAGGCGTTCACCGACGTGCTTGCGGAACTCGCCACGGACTGTCCCCCCGCGGTCACCCGGCAGCGGGACCGGCCGGCTCCCGCGCTGCTGCTCGGGCAGTACCTCTCGGCACTGGGCATCCTCTCCGCGGACGAGGAGGAGCGGCTGCACGTACGGATGCTGCGCGGCGCCGTCGCGCTCGGCCACCGGAACCTGGTGTTCAAACCGCACCCGGTCGCGCCGGCGGGCCACTCGCGGGCGTTGGAGAGCGCGGCCGAGCAGCTGGGCGTGCGACTGACCGTGCTGGAGACGCCCGTGCTCGCCGAGACGCTGTACGAGCGACTGCGCCCGGCCCTGGTCGTCGGCTGCTTCTCCACGGCGCTGGTCACCGCGGCGACGTACTACCGGCTGCCGGTGGCTCGTACGGGCACGGACATCCTGCTGGAGCGGCTCACGCCCTACCAGAACAGCAACCGCGTGCCGGTCACCCTGGTCGACGCGGTCCTCCCGGACGTCGAGGACCCGGCAGCCGTGGCAGCCTGGCAGCCGCCCGACGAGGCGTGGGTGCGGGAGACGCTGACGGGGCTCGTACGAGCGGTGGGCTTCTGTATGCAGGCGCGGCTCCACCCGGGACTCCGGGCGGACGCGGAGCGCTATCTCAACACCCGGCTCGACGAGCGCACGTGGGCGTACTTCAAGCGCCGCCGACTCACGGCGCTGGCGCTGCCCGGTGCACTGCCACGGCAGTTGGCGTTCCTGCCGCGGAACCGCGCGGTACGCCGGGTGGCCCGCCGGGCGCGGCGGCTGAAGCGCGTCGCGCTCCGTTGACGGCGCGGACTCGGCTGGCGCCCCGGGCACTTCCGGAGCCCGGGCGGCGCCCGCTCCCACCGGCGAGCGGCCCGGGGCCGAATGCGGCCGGCCC
>NZ_LJGU01000123.1:21399-78882 GCF_001751245.1 Streptomyces oceani | reverse complement strand
ACCGGCGAAGGGATCCTCCGACCGGCCGCGCCCGGCGTCCGGAGCGGCGGCGCAGACCGCGTCCGTCGGCGTGCCGGAGGCATCGTATCCGGCGTCCCGCAAGGCCTGGACCTTGGCCTCCGTAGCGGTGGTGACGGCGTTCACCAGAGCGGACGGGCTCAGCGGCACGGGCAGCGCGAACACGATGTTGACGGTCCCCGCGTGATAGCCCGCCCCGGCACGCGGGCCCACGTCCGTGCCGATATCCGCGCCGACGTCGGAGGCGGCGTCCGCGCCGACGTCCCGTGTCGGGGCGGCCGCCCACCCGTGCACCCCGACCCCGGCCGTGACCAGCGCGTGCACGCCCCCGTCGGTGGCCCACCCGCGGTCGGTCAGGTGCGCGGCGGTCATCAGGCCCACCCCGGGGCCGGTCGCCCCGGCCCCGGCCGCGATGGCGGCCAGGTGGTCGGCCGGGTCCGTACGCCCGTATCCCGGTGGCACCTGCGCGTTGAGCACCCAGTGCCGCTCTCCCCAGCCACCACCCAGCACGGCGGTGGACAGCATCCGCCAGCCGGGTCCCGGCGTCCAGAGCAACGCCGGCCAACGGGCGCCCTGTTCGACATGCTCCAGCAGTCCGGCCTCGGACAGCCGGGCGGTGCCGAGCGCGGGTTCGTGGGACGTCGTACGGGAAGCAGTGGTCACGCGGCACCCTAACGCGCGCCGTCCGGAGCGGATCGCGAGCCCCGGCCCACCCCGACCCGTCCGCGTCGCTCGGCGGGGCCGTGTGCCGCTCAGTCGCCCGATCGGACGATGCGGTAGTTCTCCGGGGGCCGGACGAGCGCAGTCGGCTCCCCGACGTACTCGACCTGTACTCCGTAGTGTTCACGGGCCGAGCGGATGCTCACGTAGCCGTTGACTACATCGTCGAGGACCCGCTCGACCGTGCGCGCCCGCGGCGCGCCGTATCCGCCGCCGCCCGGGAACGACAGCCGGACCTCCGCCTCCGGGTCGAGCCGCACCAACTGCTTGCGGGCGAGCGGTTCCCCGGAGACGGTGTCGGTGAACTCCCCGGGGGCTCCGGGCAGGCCGCCCTCGGCTCCGGGAGCGGGGTAGTCGAGCCGGTCGATGTTGGCGTTGACGGACCATCCGTGCCGCCCCCGGCGCCCCACCCGCACCACCTGACCGAGTCCGCCACGGTACGTCCCCGGTCCGCCGGAGTCGGGCCGCAGCTCACGCTGGCGCTGGACGAGGGGGGTGAGGGTCTCGAGCACCTCCGTGGGCGCGGCCCGCACACCGGTGGGGAAGCCCGTCGTGTTCAGCCCGTCCTTGTCCGGACGTCCGCCGACGCCGCCGGCCCCGAACACCGTCAGCGTGAAGGGGTGCGCCTCGCCCGTCTCGCCGCCCCGCCACACGGTCATCCACAGGGCGTCCGAGCTGGTCGCCGGCAACCCACCGGGGACCGCGTCCCGCAGCGCGTCGAAGAGCAGGCTCGGCAGGAAGTGTCCGACCAGGTGGCGGGAGGCGACCGGAGCGGGATCGACGCAGTTCAGCACCGAACCACGCGGCGCGCGTACGCGTACGGGGCGGAACGAGCCCGCGTTGTGCGGCACTTCGGGAGCGAGGGCGGCCTTGATCGCGAAGGAGGTGTACGCCCTGGTGTAGTTGAGCACGACGTTCACGCCGTACGGTGACTGCGGGGAGGAACCGGTGTAGTCGACGTCGACCCGGTCCCCGTCGATGGTGACCGCGACCGCGAGGTCGATCGCCTGGCCGTCGAATCCGTCGGAGGTCATCCGGGACTCGTACCGCCCGTCGCGCAGCTCGCGGAGTGCCGCCCGCAGGGCCCTCTCGGAGCGCGTCATGATCTCCGCGGCGACGGCGTCGACACTCTCCAATCCGAACTCCCGCAGCATCGCGCCGAGACTGCGGGCGCCCACCTGGTTGGCCGCGACCTGGGCGTAGATGTCGCCCATCGTCTCGTCGGGAGTGCGTACGTTGGCGCGGATGAGCCTCTCCAGGGTCTCGTTCGGCCCTTCGGCGGTACGCAGCTTGACGATCGGCAGCCGTAGGCCCTCCTCGAAGACCTCGTGCGCGGCGGCGGAGAGGATGCGCCCGCCGATGTCCGGGGAGTGGCAGCAGCTGGCGAACCAGGCGATGAGCGTCCCCTCGAGGAAGACCGGCGTGGCTACCGTGAGGTCGTTGATCTGGCCCGCGGTCATCCACGGGTCGTTCGTGATCAGCACGTCCCCGTCGGCCAACGCCGTGCGCGGGTACTCCGCGACGATGTGTTCCATCCCGGTGGCCATGGCGTTGATGTGCCCCGGGGTGCCGTTGGAGGACTGCCCGATCATCCGGCCCCGGCTGTCGAACACCGCGCAGGCCAGGTCCAGTGACTCCCGCACCACCGGGCTGAACGCCGTGTTCACCAGGGCCGCCTGTTGTTCGTCGAGCAACGAGTGCAGCCGGTTCGCCACCAGGCCGACCACCACCGGGTCGACCGACTGCTCGGAGCTGGAGGTCGGGGTCATCGCGGTTCTCCCTGGGTGAACTCGACAAGGATGCTGCTGTCCTCGGTGACGGTGCAACGGGCCGCTGGCGGGACGACCAGGGTGGATTCCTTCTCCCGCACGAGGGCCGGCCCTGACAGCACCGCGCCGGGGTCCAGCCGGTAGCGGTCGTACACGGCGGTGGATATGTGGCCGCTGGCAGGGAAGTACGCGTCCCGGTGGCCGAGCAGGGCGTCCGACGCGGTGTCCGTACCGGCCAGCCTCAGCCTGGCGCTCGGGTCCGGGCCACGTGAACAGACCCGCCAGGTGAGGATCTCCGTCTCGACGCCCTCCGGGGCGACGGTGCCGAAGCGTTGCCGGTACTGCTCGGCGAAGCGGGCCGCGAGGTCTTCCCGCCACCCTCCCGAGAGCGGCGGCACGGGCACCTCGACCTCGCTGCCCTGGCCCACGAACCGCATGTCCAGGGTGCGTTCGTGCTGGACCTCGGCCGCGGGGACGCCCGACTGGTCCAGCAGTCGAACGCCCTCGTCCTCCATCTCGTCGAAGATCGCCTGCGCCGTGTCGGGAGACACCGTGCCCAATGGAGCGTGCCTGGAGCGGACGATGTCGATGGACATGGGAGCGGACAGGAATCCCAGCGCGCTCAGTACGCCGGCGGCCGGAGGCACCACCACGGCGGGGCTGCGCAGGGCGACCGCCACACCGGGACCGTGCAGCGGACCGTTCCCGCCGGATACGAACAGGGGCACCCGGGCCGGGTCCTGGCCGCGTTCGACGGCGTGCACCCGGGCGGCGTTCGCCATGCTCTCGTTGGCGGTCGCGTGTATCCCCCAGGCCGCCTCGGCCACGCCGATGCCGAGGGGGCGGGCGATCTCCTCCTCGATGCTGGCCGCGGCCGCGGCGGCGTCGAGCACCATGTCGCCCCCGAGGAAACCGTCCGGGTCGAGGTACCCCAGGACGACGTCCGCGTCCGTGACGGTGCAGTGCCGGCCTCCCCGGCCGTAACTCACCGGCCCCGGCTCGGAACCGGCCGAGTCCGGACCGACGGTGATCAGTCCGAGCGCGTCGACGCGGGCGATCGAACCGCCGCCGGTGCCGATCTCGATCATGTCGATGACCGGAGCCCGTACGGGCAGTCCGGAGCCCTGCCGCAACCGGTACACCCGGTCCACCTCGAAGGTGTGGGTGACCAGGGGGCGACTCCCCTCGATCATGCAGAGCTTGGCGGTGGTACCGCCCATGTCGAAGGCCAGTTGGTCGGGCCGGCCGGCGGTACTCCCGAAGGCCAGGGCTCCCAACGCCCCACCGGCCGGCCCGGACTCCAGCATCCGGATCGGGAACCGGCGCGCGACGTCCACGGCGGCGAGACCGCCGTTCGACAGCATGATCAACGGGTCGCTCCGCAGGCCGATGCCCCGCAGCCGGCCGCGCAGGTCGTCCAGGTACGTCTCCACGAGTTGCTGTACGTAGACGTTCGCCACGGTGGTGGAGCTTCGCTCGAACTCCCGTATCTCCGGGTTCACCTCACTGGACAGCGCCACTCGCAGGTGCGGCGCCGCGGCGGCGATGACCTCCCGGGCCTGCCGTTCGTGCGCGCTGTTGGTGTGGCTGTGCAGGAAGCACACGGCCACGGCCTCGACGCCGGCGTCCGCCAGTTCCACCGCGAGTTGCCTCACCGTCGTGGTGTCCAGAGCGGTGTCCACGCTGCCGTCCGCGAGCACGCGCTCCCGTACGCCGAATCGCAGGTGCCTGGGAACCAGCGGTCGCGGCAGCTCCAGCCCGAGGTCGTACAGCTCGTACCGGTGCTCGCGGCCCATCTCGACCACGTCCCGGAAGCCCTCGGTGGTGAGCAGGGCGGTGGGGGCTCCGCGACGCTCGATGAGCGCGTTCGTCACCAGGGTGGTGCCGTGCACCACGCTGGTGATGTCGCTGGCGGCGAGCCGGTGTTCGTGGAGGGTCTGGCGCAGGACGTGCTCGACGGCCGCGGCGGGCTCCTGGTGGGTGGTGAGAGTCTTCCCCACGGCGACGATCCCGGAGTCGTCCAGGATCGCCATGTCCGTGAACGTTCCACCGATGTCGACCCCGACACGCAACGCACGGGACGTGGTCATGGCACCTCCTCCGGGGGTGGCTGCGGGTGAGTGGGACGGTACAGATCGTCCGACGATTCTGCAACGAATCGTCGGACGATAATAGAGTGCGGAACAGAGCGAACGACCAGCACGGACCACCGGCGACACCGGCGCCGGCGGGGCCGCGGAGGGGGCGGTGAACTGAGATGGACTCGACCGGCACGGCCAGCAGGGTCGCGGACACCCTGCGGAGCCAGATCGTCTCCGGCGAGCTGAAGCCGGGCAGTCGACTGCCGGAGGAGGCCTTCCGGGAACTCCACGGCGTCTCCCGCAGCACCCTGCGGGAGGCGTTCCAGCGGCTGATCCGCGAACGGCTCCTGGTGCACGAGCTGAGCAGGGGCGTCTTCGTCCGGCAGCTCTCCCGCGGAGATGTGGCGGACCTCTACGAGGTGCGCCGGATCGTCGAGTGCGCGGCCGTACGGCGCATCCGCAGTCTCACCCCGGCGGGGTTGCGACGGCTGGCCGAGGCGCTGTCCGCGGGCACCGCGGCGGCCGAGGCACAGGAGTGGGACACCGTGGCCGCCGCCAGCATTCGCTTCCACGAGGCCCTGGTGGCGCTCGCCGGGAGCGAGCGGCTCAGCGCGATGATGAGCGGCGTCCTCGCGGAGTTCCGGCTCGCCTACGCGCGCATGGGCGACACCCAGCGCTTCCACGCCGCCTTCCTGGAGCGCAACAGGGAGATCGCGGAGGCCCTGCGGGCCGGCGAGACGGACCACGCCGCCACCTTGCTCGACGCCTATCTCACCGACTCCGAGGAGGCCCTCCTGAAGGAGTACCTCGACTGACGCCGTGAAAGATGCCCCGAGACTCTTGAGGATCGTCAGACGATACACCTAGGGTCGGCGCACTGTTGGAACGCGGTCCCCAGCCCGTACGTATCCTCGGGAGTTCCTGTGAGTGCCATCCGCAACCCCACCTCCGCCGGGAACGATCCGGCCCCCGACGCACCCGGCCCCGCACCCGACACACTGCGTCGCGCGACGGTGGGGGCCACGATCGGCAGCGTCGTGGAGTGGTTCGACGTCGCTGTCTACGGATACCTCGCCGCCGTCCTGGGCCAGGTGTTCTTCCCCGGCAGCGACCCCACCACGGCGCTGCTCAGCTCCTTCGCGGTGTTCGGGGTGGCCTTCGCCGTACGTCCCCTGGGCGGCATCTTCTTCGGAGCGCTCGGCGACCGCATCGGCCGACAGAAGACCCTGGCCTGGGTGATCATCCTGGTCTCCGCGGCCACCCTGTGCACCGGGCTGCTGCCCACGTACCACTCCATCGGTCTGACGGCGCCGGTGCTCCTGGTGATCCTGCGGCTCTTGCAGGGCTTCTCCGCCGGCGGCGAGATGGGCGGCGCGTCCGCCTTCGTGGCCGAGTACGCCCCAGCCAAGCGACGCGGCTACCTGGTGAGCTGGGTCGAGATGGGCTGCATCCTGGGATTCCTGCTCGGTTCCCTGGTGGTGCTGGTGCTCAACACCTCGCTGACGGCTGACGAGATGGAGCAGTGGGGGTGGCGCGTGCCCTTCCTGATGGCCGCGCCGCTGGGGGTCATCGGGCTGTACATCCGCAACAAGCTCGAGGAGACTCCCGAGTTCGCCCAGCTCCGCAGCCAGGGCAAGGTCTCCAAGCGTCCCCTGACCGAGTCGGTCACGCGCCACTGGCGCGGAATCCTCCGTACCGCGGGATTCGCCCTGTTCCAGAACGCCGCGCTCTACGTGATCCTCACCTTCGTACCCAGTCACCAGGAGGGCCCGCTGGGCTACTCGGCGAGCATGGCCTCGGTCTCCTCCGTGGTGTCCATGACGCTGGTGTGCCTGATGATCCCGCCGACGGGCGCGTTGTCCGACAGGATCGGCCGGAAACCGGTCCTCGGCGGTGCCTGCGTCCTGGCCCTGGTGTTCTCGTATCCGCTGTTCCTGCTGATGGACACGGGGAACCCCACGCTCGCGATCGTCGCCCACACCGGCCTCGGACTGATCCTCGGCGTCTTCCTCGGTCCGACCCTGGCCGCCATGAACGAGCTGTTCAGCACCCGGGTGCGGTACGGCGGCTTCTCGCTGGGCTACAACTTCTCGGTCTCCGCGTTCGGCGGCACCGCGCCGTTCCTCGTCACCTTCCTCGTCTCCCGGACCGACATGAACGCCTCTCCCGCCTTCTACGTCATGGCGGCCTCCGCCATCACCCTCGGGGTGGTCTTCGCTACACCCGAAACCGCTCCCCGACGCGTGCGGAGTTGACCTTCCCGTCCGCTTCCCTGTCCCCGGGGGGCCACTGTGCTCATCTTCATGGCTTTTGGAGGGTTCTGGGTTGAATCCAGCTCATGTCCGTACTTTTGGTGAGGTACTGGCCACGGGATCGTTCGCCGACGCGGCGAAGCGGCTGGGTTACACGGCCTCCGCCGTCTCGCAGCAGATCAGCGCGCTGGAGCGCGCGACCGGACTCACCCTCTTCGAGCGCGGTGCCCGCACCATCCAACCCACCCGCACCGCACGGGTACTGGGTGAGCGGTGCGGGGAACTGCTCGACTCGCTCACCGCGCTCGAACGGGAGGCCGAGGCGCTGGCGGCCGGGCAGCACGGACTGGTGCGGGTCGGCAGCTTCGCGACAGCCGGGGCCTCGCTCGTGCCCTGGGCCCTCGCCCGGTTCGTACGGCGGCAGCCGGACGCGGAGGTGTCCCTGGAGGAGGGCGAGCCGGACGAGCTGCTGCCTCTGGTGCTGGCCGACAGCCTGGACCTGGCCCTGGTGTACGAGTACGACCTCGTACCCCGCCGCTGGGCCCCGCAACTCTCCGTCTCCGAACTGCTGCGGGAGGACCTGCACCTGCTGCTGCCGCCCGCGCACCGGGCGGGCCGCTCGGCAGCGGTGGAGCTCGCCGACCTGGCGGAGGACACCTGGATCGCCAGCCGGGAGGGTTCCGCGGGTGCCCGGTCGCTGTCCCGGCTGTGCGCGGGTGCGGGCTTCGAGCCGAGGGTGGCCTTCCGTACGAACGACTACGACGTCGTGCGGGAGCTCGTACGAACCGGGCTGGGGGTGGCCATGGTGCCGGAACTCGCGGTGACCGACTCCGCCCGGCCGGGAGCGCGCCGTCTGTCCGGCGAACCCGTCGGACGTCGGATCGTCGCCGTACGACGGGCGGCGAACCCGAATCCCCTGCTGGCCCCGCTGGAGGACGCCCTGGCGCGTGCCGCCGCCGCGCGCGTCCGGAGCCGTCCGCGGGCTGACTGACGTGTCCCGCCACGCTGCGGAGCACTCTCGAGAGTGGCGCTGCCTCCGTCCTCCTCAGACGGGTCAGGGTCAGGGTCAGGGTCAGGGTCAGACGGGATCATCCCCCGCCAGCCGGATGTCCGGCAGTCCCAGTTCCTCGGACACGCCGCGCAGCGAGCCACCACGCTGCGCGGCGTAGAGCCGCATCGGGTCCCGTACCGGGCGGTCGAGGACGCCGGACAGCCATTCCGTGTCCCGGGCGACGGCTTCCCGGGCGCTGTCCACCGAGCCCTCGCTGGTGAGGTTGGAGGAGAAGATCCCCGCCGCCGAGCGGGGCAGGAAGTCCTCGTAGACCACCGGCGTCGCGGTGATCCAGCCACCGTCGAGCAACCCGGCGAGGTCCCGCGGCGGCTCGGTGCCGTCCCTGGGCCGCCCCCGCGCCACGGCGAAGGTGTAGAAGGCGAGGTCACCGGCGGCCAACCGGTCCTCCGAGCCGGGCAGCCGCTCCTCCCAGACCGCCGCCGCGGCGTCCTGGCGTGTCATGCCGGTGCTCTCCGCCCGATGGTCCGCCTCGGCCACCATGGCGTCGTACAGGTCTCGCCCGGCGGGGGTGAGGGCGACTCCCCGGGCCTCCACCTCTCCGAACCGCACGCGCAGCGAGTCCGTGCCCACCGAACCGTCCGGCTCCCGGAAACGCCGGGGTTCGGCCAGCGCCCGGAACGAGGTCTGGCGCAGCAGCACGTCCGGCCCGGACCAGCGGGGCGGCCCCTGGATCTGGTCGATCATCGCGATGCCGTGGCCCTCCATACGCCGGTAGAGCGCGTCGATGTCCAGGACCCTCGGGGTCAGATGATTGATGTGGGTGCTGGTGACGCCCCCGATGTCGGCGGCCACCGCCGAGATCCGCTCCAGCGTGGTGTACCAGTCGCGGTCCACCGGTTCGTCGGAGAGCGCGAAGGAGCGTGTCGCCAGTTCCAGAAAGCGGTCGGCCAGCGTCTCGGACAGGCCACCCTCGGCTTCGGCCCGGTCCGCCAGCGCGAGGAGTTCCTCCGGGAAGAGCTGGCGTGCCTCGAGGAAGTTCCTCAGCCGCCCTTCCAGATCGGCGTCGAAGAAGCGCCGGTCCTCCGGTGTCAGCAGGGAGGTGAACACCCGGAAGGGATTGGCGGCCAGTTCTCCGGGCTCGATCGGGCGGAACGCGGTCGAGACGACCGGGATGGGCGAGGGTTTCGCGTCCCGCAGGTCGTAGAAGCCGGTGGGGTGCATCCCCACGGCGCCGAACACCCGGGCCACTTGGCGCAGTTCCTCCGGCGTGCCGAGCCGGATGGCGCCGTGCCGCTCGGCCGTCACCCGGTTCAGGTCGCCCAGTCGCTCGGCGGTGCTGCCATGCTCCGCCAGGACGTCGGCGTTGACGCGCTCCGAGACATCCACCAGCGTGCGGTACGCCGGCACCTCGGTTCCGTACAGCGCGGACAGGTTGCGGGCGAAGCGGGCACGGAGCTCGGTGGAGTTGACCGTGTTCATGTGGCCTCCGGTTACGTACGTCGTGGGCGGTGCGGTCAGTTCCGGGGCAGCCGGCCCCGCAGGGCCATGGCCTTGTGCACACGCTCCCGGGCGAGTGCCAGGGCGGTCTCGTACGGGGTGTGGCCCCGTGCTCGGCTCTCCTCCAGCACCTGGACCGTGTTGGCCCGCAGCTTCACCGACAGGGTGTCGAAGATCTGCGGAGGCTGCGGGCGGAAGGGCGAGTAGCGCGCGTCCATCGCGAAGGCCGCGGCCACCGCGCCTCCGGCGTTCGCGATGAAGTCCGGGACGAGCACGACGCCGCGTTGGGCCAGGACCGCCTTGGCGGCGGGGGTCGTCGGCAGGTTCGCGCCCTCCACGACGAGGTGGGCCGAGGTCTCGCGGGCGGTCCTCTCGTCCACCGCGTCCTCGCGCGCCGCCGGCACCAGGATGTCCGTACGGACGTCGAGTTCCACGCCGACGGGCAGGAGTTCGGCGTCGTAGTGCGCGACACAGGCGTCCCCGGCCGCGGCGCGCAGTTCGAGCAGCTCGGCGATGTCCAGGCCGTCCGGGTCGTGCACGGCGCCGTGGCTGGTGGAGAGCGCGACGATGACCGCCCCCAGTTCGGTCAGGCGTTTCGCGGCGGCCGCCCCGACCGCGCCGAAGCCCTGGAGACTGACGCGGGAACCGCTCAGTGGGCGGCCGATGTGCTGCGCGGCGGCGTCGACCGACTCGGCGAGGCCGTAGCCGGTGACGCCCAGTTCGTCGTACGGCACGCCGCCCAGCGCGGCGGGCAGACCGACGGCGGCTCCGGTGTCACCGAGCTCGTCCCGCAGGATCGCGGCGTCCCGCTCGTCGAGTCCCATGTCGAGCCCGAGTACGTACTCTCGCGGGACCTCGTTGGACAGGGCACGGGCGAAGGCGCGGAGCATCTCCTCCTTCTGGGGCGCGTCGGGGTCACCGAGAATCCCGGCCTTCGCCCCGCCGTGGAACAGGTCGGTCGCCGCCCACTTCCAGGTCATCGTCCGGGCGAGCCGTGTCACCTCGGTGACGTCGAGGGTGGGGCTCATCCGGGTTCCGCCCTTGCCGATGCCACGTGCCGTGTTGTCCAGCACGAGGACTCCGCGCATTCCCGTGCGGGAGTCGGAGACGCACACGACCTTCTCCGGTCCCCATTCGTCCATCGTCGAGAGCAGTCCTTCGGTCATGTCGGCGCCTTCCGCGGGTGCTGATGTCGCTTCCACGGTGGGCTCAGCGGCCTCCCGACCCAAGAGCCCGAGAGATCGTGCTCGCTTGGCTGAGCGCAAGGACCGCTTGTGCTCGACACGACGGACTCCGCTGCCGCGCTCTTCGGGCAATACCGGCGATCCTCCCCGGACACCGAAACCAGTGGTTTACGGAGGAACCAGTCGAAGCCTGGTCGGTACCGGTACGCCGACGGGCCGAAACCCCGCGATCCGGCGTCCGGTCAGGGGATTCAGTCGCCGCGAACCCTGTTACTGAGCGCAGGCGGACGAGTATGGTGCGCTTGGGCTCAACGGAGATATGACTACCTGGACTTGGCCGATGACTTCTCTCAGCACGTACCCCTCTCGTACGGCCACCAGCCTGGGCAGAGCCTCTGAGTCACCTTCCGGCTCAGCTGGCGGGGCGGAGCGATGAACCCGCCGTCCGCCGGACACCGCCGGTTCGAGGACGGGCGGCCGAGAGGCCAGCGCCCGTGGCGGCCACCGCCCCGCTGCTTAACCAGACGCCCGGGCTGAACGGCCGGCACCTTCCCGCATCGTCCGGGTCGTTGCCCCTCCAACCGGACGGCACCGGTGAGCCCGCCGGGCAGCGGTCCTCCGCGCGCTCCGTGCGGTCCATCTCGCTCACGGACCGCGCGGTCGCCAACCCCCTTCCCCTTTGACCTCGAGGACTCTAGATATGGCGACATCGGAGGTTGTGTCCGTCAGCCTGGCGGTGGCCCTGCTGGCCACAGCCGTGCTGGCCGCGGTACTCCTGTTCTACGCGCGGGGTGTGGCGCGGCATGCCCGCCAGGAACGGGACGCCGCCGCCCAGGAGAACCTTCGCCTCTCGGCGCATCAGCGGATGCTCGAGGAGGAGACCGGCCACCTGGTGTCCGTACGTCTCCCCGCGCTGCTGGGTGACACGCCGAGCGACGAGGTGCCGGGGGTGGGTCACTCCTCCCTCGCCGCCACGGTGTTCGCCGAGCAGCATCGCGCGGTGCTGGAGCAGGCCAGCGTCGCCGTACAGGCCGAACGCGGCCGTGCGGAGTCCGCCCGTGCGGCCTTCCTGGTGATGGCGGACCGCATCCAGGTGATGGCCCTCGCACAGCAGCAGGACCTGGACGAGCTGGAACAGCGCGCCGAGGACCCGCACCTGATGGCGGGCCTGATGCGTTCCGACCACGCCGCCGCGCAACTGGCCCGGCAGGCACAGACGATGACGGTGCTCTGCGGCGCCTGGCCGGGCCGGCAGTGGCCCTCCGCCGTCTCGCTGCTGGACGTCGTACGCGGCGCCCAGTCCCGCGTCCTCGAGTACCAGCGGGTGCAGGTGCAGGACGCCCGGGAGTTGGCGGTCGAGGCGCCTGTGGTGGAGGCGCTGATCCACGCGGTGGCGGAGCTGCTGGACAACGCGGTGCGGTACTCGCCACCCACGGTCGCGGTGCTGGTCGCGATCCGGCCGGTGCACAGCGGCGCCGTCATCGAGATCGACGACGGCGGGGTCGGCATGACCGAGCAGGGCCTCGCGGAAGCGGAGGTCCGGCTGCGTGGGGACCGGGAGGCCGAGGCGAGCGGTCTGGGCGGCAGCCCCAAGCTGGGCTTCGCCGCCGTGGGACGGCTGTCCCGCCGGTTCGGCTTCTCGGTGCGGCTGAACTCCCCGTCGGCGTACGGCGGGGTGCGGGCCGTGCTGCTCGTACCCTCCGCGCTGCTCGCGGACGCCCCGCAGGCGCCGATCACCCCCGCCCCGCCCCGGATGCCCGCGGCTCCGCCCGGCCCGGGTCCGGCCCCGCGGCACGAGGCCGTACGCGAAGCGCCGTACGCGTCCGAGGCACACCAGCGGCCGGCGCAGCAGCAGCCCACGCACCAGCACGCGCACCAGCAGCCGGCGCAGCAGCAGCACGCGCACCAGCAGCCGGCGCAGCAGCAGCTCGCGCACCAGCAGCCGGCGCACGAGGAGCCCCTCCCGCAGCGTCCGGCGTCCGGCGAACCGGCCCCGCCCGGCACCCGGGTGTCCGCGGCACCGGTCGAGGTCTCGGCCGAGGGCCTGCCCCAGCGGCGCAGCCGTCGTCAGGCGGGCGCCGACCAGACCGCCGGTGCGCCGGGCACCGGCCCGAACCCCACCTGGGCCCCCGCCGACGCTCCGCCCGCGAACAGGTCGACCCGGTCTCCCGACGAGGCGGCGGCGCTGATGAGCAGTCTCCAGACCGGTACCCGGCAGGGCCGTGACCAGGCAGCGAGCCAGGGCCCGCAAGCAGCTACGGAAGGCGAGCAGCGTTGAGCACGCATGGGAAGTTCGACTGGATGCTGAGCGACATCGTGCGGGTACCGACGGTGCAGCACGCCCTGCTGATCTCCCGAGACGGCCTGTCGATGGGACGCTCGGCCAGCGTGACGCAGGACGACGCGGACCGGATATCCGCCGTCTGCGCCGGGCTCCAGTCCCTCGGACACGAGGCGGCGGCACAGCTGGTCGGCACCGGGAGCACCACCCGCCAGGTGATGGTGGAGTTCGACGGCGGTTTCCTCTTCCTGGTCGCCGCCGGCCCCGGTGCCGCACTCGCGGTGTCGACGAGCGACCAGGTGGACGCGGGCCTGGTGGCGCGGGAGATGCAGCAGTTGGTGGCCCGGGTAGGCGAGCACCTGACCAGTCCGCCCCGTAAGGAGACGACCACCCCGTGACCAGTTCGGCGGGGTCCGGCCCGGTCCGCCCGTACGTCATCACGGGTGGCCGGTCCGTGCCGGCACTCGACAACCTGGCGCTGGAGACCCTCGTGATCGCCGCGTCCGGCAGCGCGCCCGAGCCGCGTATGAGCCCCGAGTCGGCGGAGATCCTGTCCCTCTGCCGACGGCAGCTGTCCGTGGCCGAGGTCGCCGCGCATCTCGGCCAGCCGATCACGGTGGTCAAGGTGCTGCTCGCCGACCTGGTGGACGCCGGTCTGATCAAGGTCCGCCCGCCCGTTCCGATAGCTGACCTGCCTGACAAGGGGCTGCTGAAAGAGGTACTCGATGGACTCCGCCAACTCTGACGACCACTACGTGGCGGACACGGTGAGCGCGGCCGTCAAGATCGTGATCGCCGGGCCGCTGGGGGTGGGGAAGACCACGCTGATCGGCTCCCTGAGCGAGATCGTCCCGCTGCGTACCGAGGAGTCGATGACCCAGGCCGGGTCCGGCGTGGACGAGGAGGTCAGCGGCAAGGCCACCACCACGGTGGCGATGGACTTCGGCCGCATCACGCTGAACGCGCGCCGGGTGCTGTACCTCTTCGGTACACCCGGCCAGCCCCGCTTCTTCCCGATGTGGCGGCATCTGGTGCACGGCGCGCTGGGCGCGCTGGCGCTCGTCGACACCCGCCGGCTGGAGGCGAGCTTCGACGTGCTGGGGCATCTCGAGGACCTGGGTGTGCCGTTCGCCGTGGCGGCGAACAACTTCCCCTCGTCTCCCAACTACCCGCCGGAGGCGCTGCGCTCGGCCCTGGACCTGTTGCCGGAGACCCCCCTGATGATCTGCGACGCACGTGACCGGTACTCCAGCGCCCAGGCGCTGATCACCCTGGTCGACCACCTGTACACGACCGCGTCGGAGGCGACCCGATGACTTCCCCGAACCCCTCCGCTCCGCCCTCCGGATGCCCCGCCCACCAGGGACGCACCCCGTTGTACGGCGATGTCCTCAGCGGCGACACGCTCCCGCTGTACGAGGAGATGCGGCGTACGCACGGCCCGGTCGCCCCGATCGAGCTGGAGCCGGGCGTGCCGGGCTGGCTGGTGCTGGGCTACCGGGAGTTGCTGGAGGTCACCCGCAACGAGGAGTGCTTCTCGCACGACTCGCGGTACTGGCGGGCGCTGCGTGAGGGGCAGGTGCGGAAGGACTCGCCGCTGCTGCCCATGATGGGCTACCGCCCGACCGTGCTGCACACCGACGGCCCCACCCACCGGCGGTTCTCCTCCGCCGTCGCCGACAGCCTCGGCCGTATCGACCAGCACCAACTGCGGCGTACGGTCACCCAGCTCGCCAACAACCTGATCGACGAGATCGCCCCCACCGGCCACGCCGACCTGGCCCCGCAGTACGCGCACCAGCTGCCGCTGTGGGTGGCCTCCCGCCTCTTCGGGCTGCCGGACGAGCTGGCGCCGCGAATCATCGCCGGGGTGCAGGGCCTGGCGGACAGCGGAGCGGAGGCGCAGGCCAGCAGCAAGGCGCTGGAGAAGATCTTCACGGACCTCGTACAGGACCGTTCCGCGCGCCGGCGCGACGACCTGCCGTCCTGGCTGTTCGACCACTCCTCGCAGCTGACCGTGGCGGAGGTACTGCACCACCTGATGGTGGTCATCGTCGCCGGGAACGGCCCCGCCGCGAACTGGATTCTCAACACCGCCCGGCTGCTGCTGCTGGACGCCCGCTTCCGCGCGAACCTCACCGGCGGCCGGCGTACGGTCGACTCCGCCCTGGACGAGACGCTGTGGCGGGACACCCCGGTACAGAACTTCCCCGGTCGGTACGCCACCCGGGACCTGAACTTCGGCGGCCAGTACATCCGTTCCGGCGACGTCCTGATCCTAGGGCTGACGGCGGCGAACCACGACCCCGCCGTACAGCCCCCGGACGGCCGGATCGTGCCGGGCAACCGCTCGCACGTCGCCTTCGGTGCGGGCCCGCACACCTGCCCGGCGCGGGACCCCGCGCGGGTGATCGCGCACACCGCCGTCAACACCCTCATCCACCGGCTGCCCGACATGCAGCTCACGGTCGCGCCGGAGGAGTTGAGCTACCGACCCTCGCCGTGGTCCCGGGCGCTGCAGAGCCTCCCCGTGCGCTTCACCCCCACCCTGCCGCTGAACGACACCACCGGAGAGCGCTATGCACAGTGACACCCACGCCGCACAGACCCCGCAGACCCACGCAGCACCGCTCGTCCCGCTCGACCCCACCGCCTCCGACCTGCACGGCGAGGTCGAACGGCTGCGTGCCATCGGCCCGTTGGTACGGATCACCATGCCCGGCGACGTACCCGCCTGGGTCGCCACCCGGCACCAGGTGCTGCGCGAACTGCTGGAGGACCCGCGTGTCGCCAAGAACTCGGAGCACTGGAGCGCCCTGACGGACGGCACCGTGCCGGATGGCTGGCCACTCATCGACTTCGTGACCAACCCGGGCATGACCACCGCCGACGGCGACGACCACCGCCGGCTGCGCACCCTGGTGACCAAGGCGTTCACCCCCCGCCGGGTCGCGGCGATGCGGCCGGACATCGAGGCCAGCGTGGACTCCCTGCTGGACTCGCTGGCCACCCACGCGCCCGGCCCGGTGGACCTGCGCCGGCACTTCGCCTACCCACTGCCGATGCGCATGATCGGCCAACTGCTGGGCGTACCAAGCGAGCGGTTCGACGAGTTCCGCCACCTGTCCGCGAGCCTCATCAGCAGCACCACCTCCCCCGAGGAGACCCTGGAGACCGGACGCAAGCTGTACGCCCTGCTCACCGACCTCGTCGCGAGCAAGCGCGCCGCTCCGGGCGAGGACCTCACCAGCGCGCTGATCGACGTACGGGAGGACGGCGACCGGCTCACCGAGGCCGAACTCACCGGCACCCTGACCCTGATGCTCATCGCCGGCCACGGCACCACCCTCAACCTCATCACCAACGCCGTCCGAGCCCTGCTCACCCACCCCGAGCAACTCGCCGCCGTACGGTCCGGGGAGCGCCCGTGGGGCGCGGTCATCGAGGAGACGCTGCGCTGGAACTCCCCGGTCGCGCACTTCCCGATGCGGTACGCCACCGAGGACATCACCGTCGGCGAGGTGACGATTCCGAAGGGTGAGGCGCTGCTCGCCTCGTACGTGGCGGCCGGCCGGGACCCCGAGCAGTACGGCCCGGACGCCGGGGAGTTCGACATCAGCCGGGAGTCGATACGGCACCTCTCCTTCGGGCACGGCCCGCACTTCTGCATCGGCGCCGGGGTGGCCCGGCTGGAGGCCGAGGTGGCCCTGCCGGCGCTGTTCGACCGCTTCCCCGAGCTGGCGCTGGGCGTGCCGGAGGCGGAGCTGACGGCACAGCCGTCGTTCGTCAGCAACAGCGTCGCGAAGCTGCCGGTCACCCTGGGTGGCGACGACGCGTAGGACGACGGCGGATCCCGTGTGCCGGCCAAACGTGCGAGCCGGCGTGGCGCTCACAACGCGTGCCCGCCGGCCGCCTGGAGGACCTGGCCGGTGACGAACCGGGCCTGGTGGGAGGCGAGGAACAGCACCGCGTCCGCGATCTCCGCCGGCTCCCCCGCCCGGCCCAGCGGCACGATGTCCCGTACGTGCGCGAGTAGTTCGTCGTCCATCCAGCCGGTCTGCACCGGTCCGGGCGCCACCGCGTTGACCCGGATGCCGACGGCGGCGAGGTCGAGTGCCGCGCCCCGGGTGAAGGCCTCCAGTGCGGCCTTGGAGGTGCCGTAGCCAAGTTGTCCGGGGAAGGCACGGGCGGCGTCGGTGGAGATGTTGACCACGCAGGGGGCTTCCCGCGACGGGTCGTGGCGGCGGGCCAGTTCACTGGTCAGCAGGGCCGGCGCGGTCACGTTGACGCGGTAGTGCCGCTGGAGGCTGACGGCGGTGAGGGTGTCGATGGTGTCCGGGCTCGCGCAGTGCGCGGCGTTGTTCACCAGCACGTCCACAGGCCCCAGTCGCCGCTCCACCTCGTCCAACAGCCCGGCGGCGGCGTGCTCCTCGGCCAGGTCCATCCCGACCGCGACGGCGCCGGGGAGTTCGGCGGCGAGCCGCCGGGCGGTCTCCCGATCCGGCAGTTCGTGTGCCACCTCGGTGGGTGGCGACTCCGGCACGGGCAGGAAATGCACCGCCACTCGGGCGCCCTGGGCGGCGAAGGCCCGCGCGGTCGCCGCTCCGATGCCCGCGCCCGCGCCCGTGACCAGCACGACCTTGTCGGTAAGGCCCGTATCCAGCATGGCGGCGAGTCTCGTGCCTCGCGCGCGGGCGGGGCAATCGGATTTCGTACGGTCAGCTGTGCCGGGTTACGTACGACTGCTCAGCGCGCGGCATCCGCGAAACCGGCGGCGTACGCGGCGAACGCCACCCAACCAGCCTCGGGAAACGCCAGCTTGGCCCCAGCAGCACACTTCGAGTCCCGCACCCGCACCGTGTCGGCAGTAGCCGCCACCTCGACACACTCTGGCCCGTCGTTGCTGCTGTAACTGCTCTTGACCCAGCGGAGATCGGAGTCGTCCCGTACGGCGCGCTTCAGCGTCATCTCTCTCCCCAGACTTTCTCGATGAAGGCCAGCGACTCACGCGGTGTGAGAGCCTGCGCACGGATAATGCCATACCGCATTTCCAGCGTCTGTACCTCGCGAGCGCTGGTGACCAGTCGGTTGGTGAGCTGCATCTCCGTATGCCCGACCGTCGTGCCGTCTTTGAGCCGGAGCAACTGAAAGGGTCCGCTCATCCCCGCGTGCTCTTCCCGCTCCGTGGGCATCACCTGGATGTTCACGTGTCGCAACCTCCCCACCTCCAGCAGGTGTTCGAGTTGCTGGCGCAGGGCCGCACGCCCTCCGATCGGGCGGTACAGCGTCACTTCCTCCTGGACGAAGCTGAGCATGGGCGCCGGGCACCGCCGGATGATCTCCTGTCGCGCCATCCTGGCCGCCACCTGCTGCTCGATTTCCTCCTCCGAGTAGGTCGGCCTGCGCATCTCGAACAGCGCCCGGGTGTATTCCTCGGTCTGCAACAGCCCGTGCAGGTTGTGGTTCGCGTAGGCGCCCAGCTCGACGGTTTCCGCCTCCAGTTTGGCCAGGTCCCGCACCTTCTTCGGATACCGCGCCTGCGCGACGTCCTGCTGCATCCCGGCGATGACGCCGCCGGCGCCGAGCGCCTCGTCGGCCCGGTCCAGGAACTCCGCTTTCGGGACGCGCCGGCCGCGCTCCACCGAGGAGACCTGTTCCACGCTGTACCCGATGGCGGACCCGAGGTCCGCCTGGGTCATCCCGTCCCGCTCCCGCCACAGCTTCACCAGCCGCCCCACCGCCTTGAGTACGGCCGTGGTGTCGTCCTCGCCGACGGGCAGGTCCGTGCCGCCCGCCGACTGTCCCGCTTCCCGTGTCATCCCCACCTCCGGTGTGCGCCGTTTCCTGTACAACACCGCGCTGGGCGCCAGGTCACGCTCGGCGACCCGGACAAGCCCGGACAACGATCCGGACAGTGACCCCGTGTACCAACATCGCTACTTTCCATCACGGGAGGCGTCGGAAAGGCTGAGCGACATGACCGCACGCATCGACCCCGCCACGGAAGGGCAGTTCGCCGTCCAGCTCTCCTCCACGCCGCGCGGCGCCCGGCTCGCCCGCCGCCTCGCGGTGCAGCAACTCGCCGAGTGGGGCTGGCCGTACGACTGTGAACTCTCGGACACCGTGGGCCACCTCGTCTCGGAGCTGGCGGGCAACGCCGCTCGGCATGCCCGCTTCCCCGGCCGGGACTTCCGGTTGCGGCTGCGCTGGCCGGATCGCCGTACGCTGCGGATCGAGGTGACCGACGTCCGTGGCGACCTGCCGCCGGAAGGTGTGCCGGCCCAACCTCCGGGCGTACTGACCGAGTCGGGGCGCGGGCTGCTGGTCGTCGAGGCGCTCGCGACCCGGTGGGGCGTGGACCCGCGCCCCGCACCCGGCAAGACGGTCTGGGCGGAGTGTGCCATGCCGTGACGGCCTCCCGACGTACTCAGGCGGACGTCCCGCGCGTTGAGTACGCGCGCGGATGTCGACCAACTGCCCCGCGACCTACCGTCCTTCGCATGGACCACATCGACGGCATCCCGCAGACCACGGCCACCGCCCCGAACGGCTCCGCGCCACAACACCGGCGTTCCGTCGCCGACTGGCTCGGCCTGGTGCTGCTCTCGCTGCTCGTGCTCTTCGTCGGCGGGTTCACCGGGGTGCTGGGGCCGCTGTTCGCGATCTCGTGTGAGTCCTGCCAGGACGGAATCCGGATCCCGCTATTCGACGAGGTTCTCCTCCTTATCGCCTTTGTCCTGGTGCCCCTGACGACCTTCGTAAGCGTCGTCGCCACGTTCCTCCCCCGAGGGGGTGCCCGGGCGGGCGGCATCGGCCTGGGCACGCTTCTCGTGCTGTTCGTCGTGATGCTGGCCATCGGCCAGATCCCGGCCTGATCGCCAGCAAGAGGCGCCCGTCAGGGCCGCAGCACGATCTTTCCCACGTGTCCCCTGCGGGCGAGTTCCTCCTGCGCTCGGGCGGCCTCGTCCAGCGGGAAGCTCGCGGCGATGACGGGCTGTATCTCGCCCCGCCGGGCCAGCTCCATGAGGCCGTCGAAGTGCGCGGGCGTGTGCATCGCGGAGCCGATCACCTGCGCGTTGTGCAGGTAGAGCCGCCGTACGTCGAAGGCCACGTCGTATCCGCCGAGCGCACCGGCGACCACCCACCGGCCGCTCTCACGCAGCAGCGGCAGACCCTCGCTCAGCAGGTCTCCGGCGACGACATCCAGGGCGACGTCGACGCCCTCCGGGGCGGCGGCCCGTAGCCGGGCGGCGAGGTCGTCCCGGTAGCGGTCGATGACCTCCTGCGCGCCGGCCTCTCGTACGGCGGTGATCTTCGAGCCGCTGCTGAGCGCGAGCACCCGCGCGCCACGAGCACGGGCGATCTGGACCAGCGCGAGGCCGACACCGCCGGACGCGCCCGAGACCAGGGCCGTCTCGCCCTCCCGCAGCCGGCCGCGCTCGATCATGCCCAGCGCGGTGCCGTAGGCGGTCGGTAGCGCGGCGAGTTGTTCGTCGGTGAGCGGGGAGTCCGTCACGTCGTGCGCCCGCTCCGCCGGCGCGGTCACGTACTCGGCGTAGCCGCCGTCGCGTTCGCTGCCCATCAGGCCGACCGGGTTCGCGTCGGGACCTTCGCCGTCGTAGAGCGCCGGGTCGACGACCACGCGGCGGCCGAGGAGGCTGGCGTCCACGTCGGCGCCGACCGCCACGACGTGGCCGGCCACATCGGCACCCTGGACACGCGGGAAAGTGATCGGGCCGCGCCAGCCGGACGGCGCCTCCGGGTCTCCCGGGCGGCCGTACGCACCCTCCCGGGTCCACAGGTCGGTGTTGTTCAGCGCCACGGCACTGACCCGCACCAGCACCTCCCCCGCATGCGGCTCGGGCACGGCCACCTCCGCCGGCGTGAGGACCTCCGGCCCTCCGTGCCGTGCGATCCGCATCGCGCGCATGGTCTCTCCGACGCTCATGACGGGAACCTCCTCGTACGTATACTGATCGGTGAACATCACTAGCGTACACCGCCGTGTACACCGATCGGTAAAGGGGAGTCCGATGCAGGAGGCACAGTCCATGACACCGGCCGGCCGGCGTATCGCGGCGGCGGCCGAGGAGCTGTTCTACGAGCGCGGCATCACCCCGGTCGGCGTGGACCTGATCGCCGAGCACTCGGGCGTGACCAAGCGGACCCTCTACAACCAGTTCGGTTCGAAGGACCAGCTCGTGGCGACCTACCTCGCGATACGCGACCAGCGCTGGCGGTCGTACGTCAGCGCGGCCGTCGAGGCCCGCGACGACCCGGTCGAGGCGGTCACCGCGCCCTTCGACGCCTTGCGGACCTGGAGCGAGAGCAACACCCGGGGCTGCGCGTTCGTCAACGCGCTGGCCGAACTCCCCGACCCCGCGCACCCGGCGCACCGCGTCGCCACGGAGCAGAAGCTCTGGCTGTCGAGGCTGTTCGAGGAACTCGCCACCGAGGCCGGCTGTCCACACCCCGCCACCCTCGCCACCCGGCTCCTGGTCCTGCACGAGGGCGCTCTCGCCACCCAGCCGCTCCCACTCGACACCCTCGAACCAAGCGCCGAACTGGCGCGCGCCCTGGTGCGGGCCGAGCCCTCGCCCCGTCGATAGCAAACCGCGGCGGACCGGGGCGGATTGATGTTCCTATGGATGTCAGTGCGGGGTGCGACAGTCGGCGTATGGGAGACAGCACCTCGATCACCGCGTACTGGGACGCCGCCGCGGCGGAGTTCGACGAGGAACCGGACCACGGGCTGCGGGCCGAACCCGTCCGGGCCGCGTGGAGAGTTGCCCTGCGCGGCTGGTTGCCGGCCGGGCCGGTGGACGTCCTCGACCTCGGCTGCGGCACCGGCTCGCTGTCCCTGCTGCTGGCGGCGGACGGGCACCGGGTCACCGGGGTCGACCTGGCGCCGCGCATGGTCGAGCGGGCGCGTGCGAAACTGGCCGCCGCCGGGCTGCCCGGCGGTTTCCTCGTCGGTGACGCGATGGCGCCGCCCACCGGAGCCCAGCGGTTCGACGTCCTGCTGTCCCGGCATCTGGCGTGGACACTGCCCGATCCTCAGGCCGCGCTGCGCGAGTGGGTGTCCCGGCTGCGACCGGGCGGGCGGCTGGTGCTGGTGGAGGGCCGTTGGCGGGAGGCGGGCCAGCGCGGGGTGCCGTACGTCCCGGGCGCCGAGGCGCTGCCCTGGCACGGCGGGATCGGCGCGGCGGAGCTGGCCGCCGCCGTACGGCCGCTGGTCTCCGGCCTGCGTGTCGAACCGCTCGGCGACGAGCCCCGGTTGTGGGGTGGCCCGGTGGCCGACGAACGATACGCCCTGGTGGCCGAGCGGTGACGGGCCGATCCGTGAGCCACCGTGCTCCGGGACCGGCCTCGTCACCTTCGATCGGAGCGGTTCGGGTCAGCCGCCCCGGCCGCGGTGTGCGGGTGGCACGCGCGCGGACGCGCCCGCGCCCTGTCGTCGTTCCTTCCGGCGCGGGGCGGTCTCCGCCCGCAGTCGCACGAGGTACGCCCACGCTCCGGAGACCCTCAACTGCCGCACCTGCACCGGCGTGAGTCGCTGCCTCAGCGCGTCGCCGAGCCCGTCGGTCCCCGGCAGCAGCAGCACCGCCTGGCCGTCCGGGGCCAGTACCCGACGCAGCTGCGCCCACCACAGTTCCGGCCGCTCGGTGAGGGCTCCGCCCGCTCCGACCTGGCCTCCCCACGGCGGGTTGCACAGCACCCGGTCCACGCTGCCGTCCGGCAAGGGGAGTTGAGCCGCGTCCGCGTGCTCCAGGTCAAGCGACGGGTGGTCGCCGACACCGGGGTGCTGGTGCCTGCTGAGGCCCGCGCTGTTCGCGCGCGCGGCCCGTAGCGCCGCCGGGTCCAGGTCGAAGCCGACATAGCGGGCGCCTGGTCGGGCGTGTTGCGCCTCGATCAGGAGAGTGCCGGCACCGCAACAGGGGTCGAGCACCCGCTGCCCCTCCTGGATCTCGGCATCCCTGGCCATCGCTGCGGCCAGCGGGGGATGCAGGGTGCCGGGGATGGTGCGCTGCTTGTACGGACGCCGGTGCAGCGGCCGTTCCGTCAGCCGCAGCAGCAGGGTGGCGTGCGTGCCGTCCAGTGTCAGTCGCCAGCCGAGGCAACCAGGCGGTGGCCGGGTGTCGTTCCGGCGGGAGTGGTAGTCACGCCCGAGTCGCCGAGCCACGGCCCGGCCGACGGTGTCCTCAGCGTCGAACCGGGTGAACTGGCGCTTCCCCAGGAAGGACGCCGACACCTCGATCCCGCTGGGAGGCCCCTGCCTGCCTGGAGCCCGCCCGTGCCTGGCCAATGCCGACTCGGCGTCCTCCGCGAGCCGCGTCAGCCCTGCCAGCTCGGGCCGCCCGGGCCCCGGGTCCGGCATCCGACCGGCCAGCAGGAAGACGTCGTCCGCGGTGCGAAGTCGGGCCGGCCCGGCCGGATCGGCGGTGCCGCTCCGGCCACCCGTGCGGAAGTGCACCTCACGGTGCCCGAGCCAGGTGATCGTACCGAGTCCACGGTCCAGGACCTCCGCGGCCACCGTGGCCTCGAGTCCGCGTACGCATCGCGCCACCAGGCGCGCCGCCGTCACGGGACGGCGGGCGTGCCGGGACGCGGTGCGGTGAGAAAGAGAGCGCTGAGGCGCA
Source organism: Streptomyces oceani (assembly GCF_001751245.1). Classification (GTDB taxonomy): domain Bacteria; phylum Actinomycetota; class Actinomycetes; order Streptomycetales; family Streptomycetaceae; genus Streptomyces; species Streptomyces oceani. The sequence goes on along the minus strand of NZ_LJGU01000123.1, from coordinate 55,428 downwards.
TAGTTGATCGTTTTCTCCCACGTCAAGGCTCGGGACGGCCTTACGCCGCCCCGCCTCGCCGGCGGCGGGATCGTCCGCGTCCGCCGACGGGACCTCAGCCGAGGTGGAAGAAGAACTGCTGCATGGGCTCATCCTAACCGAGCTGCGCGGCGGGCGCGTTGGCGATGCCGGGCGGTCGATGGACGTACGGCGTGGTGGTGGTCAGCGGGATGAAGCCGAGCCGTCGCAGGATGGGGCGGCTCTGCTCGGAGGCGTCGACGTGCAGGTAGCGGTAGCCGCGCTCGGCGGCGATTCGGGCACGGTAGGCGACCAGCGCGCGGTAGATGCCGCAGCCCCGCCAGGCCGGCGCCGTGCCGCCGCCCCAGAGGCCGGCGAAGTCGGCGTGCGGCGGCAGTTCGACCCGGGCGCCGGAGACCGGACGACCCCGCGCGGTCGCCACCACCATCGCGACGGTTTCCGGCTCCCCCGCGAGCTGGGCGCGCAGTTCCTCGGCCAGTTCCGGCCGCCCGGTCCCGAAGGCCGCCGCGTGTGCCTCCGCCAGCGGTTCCACGGCGTCCGGGTCGGTCACCGGACGCAGCCGTACGCCCTCGGGCAGCACGACCTCGGTGGCCAACTCGGCCACGTTGGCGACCATCACCGTCTCCCTCGGCTCCGGTCGGAAGCCGGCCGCGCGCAGCCGCGCGCCGAGGTCCGCCGGCTCGTCGTGGGCGTAGAGCTTCCACTCGAACTCCCGCTCCCGGACGGCGTAGTGGCGGACCTGCGCGGCGATGGCCCGGTCGGCGGTGCCCTCGTCCAGATCCGACCAGACGACCCCCGACCAACGGCCGGGCCCGGCGGTGAGGCGTACGACTCCCCCGATCTGCTCGGTGTCGGCGCCCGCGCCGCCCCGGGCGCGCTGTCGCAGCTGGACGTCGAAGTCGGTGAGGAGCGCGTCCGGGTCCATGGGCACCAGCGGACCAGCGCGCGCGGGCCGACGGCAAGGGGTTTTCCACGCCTCCGCGGAGCAGCCGAGCCGAAGGTAGGTTGTCGGTCATGACCACAGTCCAGACCGTCGAGCGCGTCGCCGTGCTGTCCGACATCCACGGGGTACTGCCCGCCCTGGAGGCTTTGTTGGACGAGCCGGAGGTGCGCGACGCCGACCGGATCGTGCTGGCCGGGGACCTCGCGGCCGGGCCGTTGCCCGTGGAGACCCTGGACCTGCTCGCCGAGTTGGGCGAGTGGGCGGTGTGGCTGCGCGGGAACGCGGACCGGGAGCTGGTGGAGTACCGACACGCCGAGCGTACGGACATCCCCGACCCGATCGCCCCCTGGGCGGCGGACCAGCTGCGCCCGGACCAGGTGCGGCTGCTCGCCGAACTGCCGGCGACCGTGGAGCTGGGGATCACGGGGCTGGGGCGGGTGCTGTTCTGCCACGCGACACCACGTGCCGACGAGGAGTTGGTGCTGGTCGACTCCTCGGTCGAGCGGTGGGCCCAGGTGCTGGCCCAAGTGCCGGACGAGGTGGCGGCCGTGGTGTGCGGGCACACGCACATGCCGTACGCACGGTTGACGCACGGGAGGCTCGCGGTGAACCCGGGCAGCGTGGGCATGCCCTACGGACGTCCCGGCGCGCACTGGGCGCTGCTCGGTCCCGGTGACGCGGTGAGTCTGCGGCGCACGCCGTACGACTACGCGGCGGCGGTGGACCGTATCGCCGCCACCTCGGGCTTCCCGGAGGCGCACGCGTGGGCCACGGAGTTCCTGTACGCACGGAACTCCGCTGAGGACGCCCTGGGCGTCCTCAGCCCGGGGGACGGGCGCGTGGCCGGCCGGGCGGGCGAGCACCCTGTGTGACCGATCTCAAAGGTTTGGCGGCGGTGCCCGGACCAGGGCAGGGTAGAGGGATGCCAGGAGCACGAGCACCTGGACCGGCCGCGAGCGTGAAATGGCCGCGAGCATGAACCGGGCATGAGCCTGGGCCAGCCACGAGCAGGGACTGCTGAAGGAGACGCATGAGGATCGGGATCGTCGGAGCCACCGGCCAGGTCGGTGGCGTGATGCGGGAGATTCTGGCGGAGCGGAAGTTCCCGGTCGACGAGCTGCGACTGTTCGCCTCCGCCCGCAGCGCGGGTCGTACGCTCAGCTGGCGCGGTGGCGGCGAGGCCGTGGAGGTCACGGTCGAGGACGCGACGGCGGCGGACTACTCCGGCCTGGACATCGTGCTGTTCTCGGCCGGCGGCACGACCTCCAGGGCGCTGGCCGAGAAGGTAGCGGCACAGGGCCCGGTCGTGATCGACAACTCGTCCGCCTGGCGGCTGGACCCCGAGGTCCCGCTGGTGGTCTCGGAGGTCAATCCGCTGGCGGCCCGCCGGCGGCCCAAAGGCATCATCGCGAACCCGAACTGCACCACCATGGCCGCCATGCCGGTGCTCCGACCGCTGCACGACGCGGCCGGACTGACCTCGCTGGTGGTCGCGTCGTACCAGGCGGTCTCCGGGAGCGGTCTCGCCGGGGTCGCGGAGCTGGAGGAGCAGGCCCGCAAGGCGGTGGAGAGCGGCGCCGGGCAGCTGACCTTCGGCGGGGACGCCGTCGACTTCCCCGAGCCGGACGCGTACAAGCGGCCGATCGCGTTCAACGTGCTGCCGATGGCCGGTTCGATCGTGGAGGACGGCCTGGAGGAGACCGACGAGGAGCAGAAGCTCCGGCACGAGAGCCGGAAGATCCTGGACATCCCGGAGCTGCTGGTGTCTGGTACGTGCGTGCGGGTGCCGGTCTTCACGGGCCACTCGCTGCAGGTCAACGCCCGCTTCGCCGAGGCGCTGAGTCCGGCGCGGGCGCGCGAGCTGCTGGCCGCAGCGCCAGGCGTGGAGCTGTCCGAGATCCCCACCCCGTTGCAGGCCGCCGGCCGGGACGCCAGCTACGTGGGCCGTATCCGTACGGACGAGACGGTGGAGAACGGCCTGTCCCTCTTCCTCAGCAACGACAACCTGCGCAAGGGCGCGGCGCTGAACACCGTGCAGATCGCGGAACTGGTGGCCGCCGAGGCGCGCTGAGGACCGTCCGGCCCGGTGCGGGAGAGCGCTGGGCACCGAGCGCGACCGGCGAGCGTACGGGGCCAGTGCCCCGGACGGCACGTACGAAGGGACCCCCGGCGAACCGGGGGTCCCTCGCGTTGCGATACGGCCAGTGGTCAGCCGATCTGCGCGCCATAGGCGTCGAGGGCCTCGCCCACCGGCTGGAAGTAGGTCTCACCGCCGGCGGAGCAGTCACCGCTGCCACCGGAGGTCATACCCAGCGCCTTGTCGCCGGCGAAGAGGGCGCCACCGCTGTCACCGGGCTCGGCACACACGTTGGTGTGGATGAGTCCGTTGACGGTGCCCTGCGGGTAGGAGACCGACGCGTCGACCGCCAGCACCTCACCGTCGTGCACCTGCGTGGTGCTGCCGCTACGCGTCACGGTCTGGCCGACCGTGGCCTCACCCGCGCCGGAGATGGCCTGGGTGCTGCCGTCGTAGAGGTTGACCTCGCTCGGGGCGTCGGTGTCCGCGGTGTACATCGCCAGACCGTAGTCGTTGTCCGGGAAGCTACCGCCCTCGGTGGCCGCGATCTCGCCACCGCCCTGCGAGTCGGACCAGCTGGTGACCTCGTTGGTGCAGTGGCCCGCGGTCAGGAAGCCGGGCTGACCGTTCACCGTGACGTTGAAGCCGAGCGAACAGCGGGAGCCGCCGCCGTAGATGGCGTCACCACCGGCGATCCGGGTGGTGAACTTGCCGTCGGTGTGCTTCAGTACGGCCTTGCCGTCCTGCGCCGCCACCTGCTTCTTCAGCTTGGCGAGCTTCTCACCCTTGACCGTCTTGTCCGCCGTGATGACGACCTTGTTGGTCTTCGGGTCGATGGCCCGCGAGGTGCCGACCATGTCGTTCTCGGTCATCGACTTCTTGACCGAGGTCAGTTGCTTCATGGTGTGGTCGACGACCTTGGCCTCGGCCCCGGTCTCCTGCACCTTGTCCTTGGCCGCGGCGTCCACCACGTTCACCACGAGCTTCTTCGCCTCGGCGTCGTAGTACGCACCGGCGTCACCCTTGATCTCCGAGGTGATCTCCTGGGCGAGGGTGGTGGCAGCCGAGGACGAGAGGGTGTCAGCTGACGCGGGTTCAGAGGCGTTGGCGCTGGAGAAGGTGAGCGCTCCAGCGACAAGGGCGGCCACGCTGGTGCCGGCAACGGCGACACGGCGCTTGGATATGCGACGGTTGTGTCTCAACTGTCTGCCTCCAGTGGGGGTATGAGCTCACTCAGTCGGAGCGGGCCCGGAGGACGTATGACACACCGCACCCCGCGAAGGATGCGTCCATGCCAACTTGGGCGTGAGTATTGCGCGACGGGCAGTTAACACACAAGACCAAGGGCAGAGCCCGTCCGGTAATGGTGCGTCAGTCCCCGTATTCCGGGAGTATTTCCGGGACTTGCGCCGCACATGTCAGCTTCGGACCGAAACTTCCGGGCGAGTTCGAGCATCCGGGGGCGTACGGACTGTCGCCACCCGCCCCTACGCGCACAAAGGGCGCGGGGAACCGGCTTTCACCCCTAAGGGGTTACTCGCCAAAATCGACTCCACATCGTGTAGATGAGGAAATATAGGACGCCTCGCCCCTTCACGTGTGTTCCCCCACGCCACACCTCGGCATGAACGGAGCATCCACGTACCACAACCAGCAGCCCGTGCCGCAGAGCGTCACCCGCAAACGGAGAGCCAACCACGGACCACATCTCGTCCTGCCCATCTCACCCGCGGGGCCGGGCCATCACCGGCTGGCCCATCGCCGCCGTGATCGGACGGAAGCAACCACCCCCGTCCTGCCGCACGCCCCCACCCTCTGCAATACACCCCACCCCTACGGGCACCCCCGACAGCAGCCCTCACCCACCAGATGCCTCAGGCCACCACTTGGCATGAGCCGCCCAGCCAACAGCCCCCGACCGGCACGCGACCGAGCAGTGTTCCATCCTCGACCCGCTCTGTGCATGCCCGCACATACGTCAATCCGCCTCAGCCTCTCCGCGTCCCCAGGTCTACAGGCGGCGAGGCTTCTTGCTGCCACCGCTGGCCAAGGGAGGCGCCATGGAAGCCGAGCACCGCGCGCTCGCCGCGTGGAACGCGGCCCCGTCGCGTCCTCGTCCGCGGTGGCTCCGTCCCTCAGCCGGCGAGCGCCACGGAGACCGTCCCGCCGAGGACAGTCACTCCCCCCGACCGCGCCGCTGGCGCTCCTCCCGCTCGCGCGACCCGGACTCCGTGGACGGCTCCGGTCCCGTGGACGGCTCCGGTTCCGTGGACGGCTCCGGTTCCGTGGACGGCTCCGGCTGTGGGTCCAAGGGCAGTGGCTCCACCGGTACGACCGACTCAGCGGGCCCGGCGGATTCCACGGGCGGCTGCTCGCCCCCCTTCCGCGATGCGCCACCCTCCGCGAGCGACTGCTCCGTCAACCCCGTCAACTCCGCCAGCCTTGCCTCGTCCGCGCCCCGTACCTCCGGTGTCTCGCCCCCGGCGGAGTCGGCGATCCCCGGCTGGCCGCTCGGCTCCTCCGAGGCGACCGCCGGGGGCGTGGACGGCGCCTGCCGGGGCTGCTGGGGCTGCGGGTTCTGCTGCGAACGGTCCAGGAAGCGCAGCAGCTCGACCGGGAACGGAAGCACCAGGGTGGAGTTTTTCTCGGTGGCGACCGTGGTGACAGTCTGCAGCAGCCGCAGTTGCAGGGCGGCGGGAGTCTCGGACATCGCGGTGGCCGCCTGCGCCAGCTTCTTGGACGCCTGCAGCTCCGCGTCGGCGTTGATCACCCGCGCCCGACGGTCCCGGTTCGCCTCGGCCTGCCGGGCCATCGACCGCTTCATCGTCTCGGGCAGGGACACATCCTTGATCTCCACCCGGTCGATCGTGACCCCCCACTCCACGGCCGGGCTGTCGATCATCAGCTCCAGACCCTGGTTCAGCTTCTCCCGGTTGGAGAGCAGGTCGTCCAGCTCGCTCTTGCCGATGATCGAACGGAGCGCGGTCTGCGCCATCTGGGAGACCGCGAAACGGTAGTCCTCGACCCGGATGATGGCGTCCGCCGGGTCGACCACCTTGAAGTACACCACCGCGTCCACCCGAACCGTGACGTTGTCTCGCGTGATGCCCTCCTGGGCTGGCACCGGCAGGGTCACGACCTGCATGTTGACCTTGTGGAGACGGTCCACGCCCGGGATGATCATGGTGAACCCCGGTTGTTTCACCCCGCCCAGCACCCGCCCCAGCCGGAACACCAGCCCCCGCTCGTACTGCTTCACCACCCGGGCCGCCGCCACGACGTAGACAGCTCCGCCGCCGAGCGCTACCGAGACCAGTTCCACCACCATGACGGCCCCCAATGTCCGTATATCGACAAAGGTAAACCCAGGGGACCGCTCGGTCGAATTCCGACAAGAGGAACAAACGCTTCTCCAGCGCCGACCCGTACGAGGCGGCCCCTACGGGCCGGGGCGTCGTCTCAGCAGTCGCAACACGAGCAGCACTCGCAGCACTCGCAGTAGTGACAGCAGCCGTGTCGCGTCTTGCGACTCCAGGGCCCCTCGTACTCTTCCTTGCAGCACATCCGGCAGGTGCAGAACAGCGACAGGAAGACGCCGCAGCCCGCGATCAGCCCGCGTCGGCCACTGGAGCCGCCCGAGCCCGAGCCGCCCCAGCCACCACCGCCGCCGTCACCGGAACCACCGCCCCAGCCGCCGTCCGCCGGGTAGCCGGGGTCGCCAGACTGTCGGCGCCGCTGTCCCCGCTGGTTCGGTTGCCCCTGCTGAGCGTACGGGTTCCCGCCGTACGGGTTCCCGCCGCCGTACGGGTTCCCGTCGGGTGGCGTACCGTGCGCACAGGCGGCCCCGAAGGCCCGGTGCACGCTCTGCTCCAACTCGTGCGCGAGCAGTACGTGAGCGAGCTTCCCCTCCACGAACTCCACGTCCCGCAACGCCAGTCGCACGCCGTGCACCGCGTCGTCGCACAGCCGCCGCACCTGTGCGGGGGTGGCGCCGGTGGCAGCGATCGGGTTCCAGGCGCCGGCCTGCTCATCGGCCGTCAGATCCTCGACGGCGTCCAGGAGGTGCGCGAGTCGACCGAACAGTCGCCCCGCCTCGGCCAGGGGTTCCGCGTTCCCCGGCCGCCCCGCGAGCATCGCGGTGTGCGCAAAGGCCGCCGCGGTCGCCGTCTCGGTGGGTTCGGTCACCGCGAGCAGGGACGTACCAGGGCCGGTAACCGCCTCGATCGAGGGCTGCCGATCCACCGCCTCGACCAGGACGGCGGTGTCGAAGCCGAGGTCCGCTCCCGTACGGGCGCCCGCCCGGTCCCATCCCGCGGCGACCCGGCGCGCGGCCGCGGCGACCGGGCGCCGCCCCAGCAGCCCGTCCTGGTCGCTGATGTGGTCGCGGGTCTTCGCTGACGCCAACACCAGCGACACCGAGGCGGCCAGCCGCGCACCCTCGCCCCGCGCGACCGAGGCCGTACGCATCCCACGCAGCGGGCAGGGGCCGGCGGTACGGCGCCCGTCGCCGGCCACTCCGGTCTGGGCCTCCGTCAGCACGGAGACGACGAGGCCGTCATAGTTCGTGACCACTCTGGCGAACTGTCCGTGGTCTCCACGCAGCGCGAGGCAGAGTCCGCACAGATGAGCCATCCATGAGGTCCTCAGTTCGTTACCGAGTCGGTGACGGCAGGGCCTGATGATTCCGAACATCGTTCTCCCGTTCCCCCGTTCTTGCATGGCGCGGACCTCACCTTACGTGGAAGAGGCCCAGGGCGGGTCACCCGGATGTCCGCGTGCGCCACCCACCTGGACGGATCGAGAATCTGTCGTTCCGTCAGCATGCCGGTATGGAAAGATGCCTGATCCGACGGCATATATTGGCCACGTGAAACCCTTGTGAATGTCGCCGGTGGCGGCAATCCACTTGGCACATCCACCGCGTCGTACAGGACCATAGGATTGCGGGACACGCGGTGGTGTGCCGCGATCAACACGTAGCGAGCCGCGACGCGGAGGAGAGGAGGCGTTCATGGGATCGGTGCGCAAGGCGAGTGCCTGGCTGGGCCTCGTCGACGACAGTGAGATGCGTTACTACGACGACGAATACGCCGAGGGACCGGAGCCCGGTGACGCCGCCCGCGAATCATGGGTGACGGACCCCCGGGTCCGAGTGGCGGCGGAAGCCGCGCAGGACCAGGGCACCCGGATCGCCACGGTCACGCCGGACGGTTTCCGAGACGCCCGCGGAATCGGGGAACTCTTCCGGGACGGAGTCCCGGTGATCGTGAATCTCACGGCTATGGAGTCGGCGGACGCCAAACGCGTCGTGGATTTCTGCGCGGGTCTCATCTTCGGACTGCGCGGCGACATCGAGCGGGTGGCCACGCGGGTTTTCCTCCTGACTCCCGCCGATTACCAGATTGTCGGCGGCGAGGCCCGCCGCGCCGGCGAGGGCGGATTCTTCAACCAGAGCTGACGGGCCCGCCGAGGGGAGCACCATCCCCCGGCGGGCTCGCACGTCGCGCACCCACTGCCGCGCCCCGGCCGCTCGCGGTTTCCGGGCATGGTTGGCGGAAGTCCGCCGCTTGTGGCGGAGGAGGGGGTCTGATCGCCCGTGGGCGACCAGACCAGGACAGGCGTCCACACCCGGCCGGCACGCGACGCTTCGCCGCCCGCACGCGCCCCGAGCGGGACGGTGGAGGTGGTGTCGCTGCCGCAACCAGCCGCTACGAGGGTCGAGAAACGGGATCGATCTCCGCCGGATTCTCCTGCAGCCGACGGGCTCCGCGGGCAACACGGTCGTCGGTGTCGACCGACATCTCCTCGCGGAGCCGTAACGCCTCGCCCAGGTCGTCCGAGAAGATGCCGAGGACGTCGACGATCGCGGTGTGTATCCACTCGGCGTGCCGTCGTTGGCGACCGCCAGCGCCGACGCGACCATCCCCAGCCCGGCCCGGTCCCCTCGCCGGAGCAAGCCCTCCGCCGTCCGCAGGGTGACGAGGGTGTCACGGGGATCGAGTACGAGTCCCGGCAACGGTTCCTCGCTTCACCGTCTGGCGAACCCGGCCAGGCTGTGACCGGCGTCCGCCCGGTCACGCCAGTCGGCGCTTCGTCCGAGTTCGCCAAGCGCCCCGACAACGGCACGTCGCAGTTCACCGTCCACGGATACGCGCGCCCCTCGCGCGCCGCGGGTCAGTCGCCGCGAAACGCCTCGATACCGGTCAGGGCTTTGCCCAACACGAGTTGGTGCATCTCGGTGGTGCCCTCGTAGGTCAACACCGACTCCAGGTTGGTGGCATGCCGCATGACCGGGTAGTCCAGCGAGATGCCGTTCGCGCCGAGGATGGTACGGGCCTCGCGGCAGATCGCGATCGCCTCCCGGACGTTGTTCAGCTTGCCGAAGCTGACCTGCTCCGGTCGCAGCCGCCGCTGGTCCATCCGACGGCCGAGATGGTGCGCCAGCAGGATGCCCTTGTGCAGCTCCACGGCCATGTCGGCGAGCTTCGCCTGGGTCAATTGGAAGCCACCGATCGGCTTCCCGAACTGTTCGCGGGTGCGCGCGTAGTCCAGCGCCGCCTCGAAGCTGGCGCGCGCCGCGCCCATCGAGCCCCACACGATGCCGTAGCGGGCGTGACTCAGGCAGCTCAGCGGCCCCCGCAGGCCGACCGCCTCGGGCAGTACGGCGTCGCCGGGCAAGCGCACCTCGTCCAGCACCAACTCGCTGGTCACCGAAGCCCGCAGGGACCACTTGTGCTTGATCTCCGGAGCGCTGAACCCGGCCGAGGAGGTGGGTACGACGAAGCCGCGGACGCCGTCCTCCGTACGGGCCCACACCACCGCGATACCGGCCACCGAACCGTTGGTGATCCACATCTTGCGGCCCGTGAGGAGCCAGTCCTCACCGTCCCGCCGGGCGTACGTGCGCATGCCGGCGGGATCGGAGCCGTGGTCCGGCTCCGTCAGCCCGAAGCAGCCGATGACCTCACCCGAGGCCATCCGCGGCAGCCACTCCCGCTTCTGCTCCTCGCTGCCGAACCGGTGGATGGCGTACATCGCCAGCGAGCCCTGCACCGAGACCAGCGAGCGCACGCCGGAGTCCGCGGCCTCCAGTTCGAGGCAGGCCAGGCCGTACTGCACCGCCGAGGCGCCGGCGCAGCCGTACCCGCTCAGGGACATGCCCAGAGCGCCCAGGGCGCCCAGCTCCCGGGCCAGCTCCCGAACGCCGGGCAGCTCACCCCGCTCGTACCACTCGGCGACGTGCGGCAGCACCCGGTCGGCCGCCCAGGCGCGCATGGTGTCCCGGACCGCGAGGTCCTCCGGGTCCAGCAGCTCCTCGACGCCCAGCGGATCGGTGGGGTCGAACGGCGGCAACCCTGACGTGCCGGACGTGCGGGACATACGAGCCTCCGGATGATCGTCGCGCTTCGCCGGTGACGTTACGGCCGGGTGATCCCGGTGGACAAGAGGGTCCCGTCGCCGGCCGCACGCGGGGAACGGTCCCCGGAGCGGGCCGGCGCGTCCCGGTCCGTACACCCCATCGAGCGTGGCAATCGCAGCGCGGCTAGCGCACCGAGCAGCAGCAGGACGCCGCTGACGGTGAGCGTCACGTGGAGACCGTGTACGAACGCCTCTCGAGCCGCGCGCAGCAGCGTGCCACCGGCCGGATCGCCCAGCCGGGCGGCGACGCCGTACGCCTCGCCGAGTGAGTGGCTCGCGGCGCCTCTGGCCTCGCCGGGCACGCCGGGGGCGTTCCGTACGCCCGGCGCGTAGGCGGCGTTCATGATGGTGCCGAGGACGGCGATGCCCAGGCCCGCGCCGAGCTGGTAGGCGGTCTCACCGACCGCGGCTGCGCCGCCGGCCCGATCCGCGGAGGACTCGCTGAGCATCGACTCGTAGCAGCCGAAAAGCGTCGTCTCCAGGCCGAAGCCGAGCAGCACGAAGCCGCCGGCGAGGACGGCCGGCCGGTCCTCCAGGCCCAGGGTGGTGAGGAACAGTACGGCGAGCGCGGTCAACAGGAAGCCGAGCGCGACCATCAGGCGCGGGCCGAGGCGTTGCAGCAGCCGCGAGCCGACGAGACCGGCGGCGACCGCGGCGACGGAGAGCGGCAGCAGGCGCAGCCCGGTCTCCAGGGGCGAGAGACCGAGCACCAGTTGGAGGTACTGCGCGGCGATCAGCGCGAGCCCGACGAGCGCGAGCACGGTGAGCACGATGCAGCCGACGGCGGTGCCGAAGGCCGGGCGGGCGATCTCACTGAGGTCCACCAGCGGGTACTCACGCTGGCGCTGTCGGCGTACGAAAAGGATCAGCAACGCCGCTCCGGCGGCGAGCGGCAGCAGCGCCTCCGGAGCGAGCGGGCTGCCGGTGCCCGCGTGCTTGACCCCGAGGATCAGGCCGAACAGCCCGGCGGCGGCCAGGGTGGCGCCCAGCACGTCCCACGGTCCCTTGGCGCCCCCGGTGGACTCGGGCAGGAGGAGCCGGCCGGCGAGCAGGCTCGCCGCCATCAGCGGGATGTTGATCAGGAAGACCGATCCCCACCAGAAGTGTTCCAGGAGCAGGCCCCCGAACAGCGGTCCGACGGCGGCCCCCACGGCGGCGACGGAACTCCAGATGCCGACCGCCAGCGCGCGCTCACGGCGGTCTGGGAAGACCTGCCTCAGGATGGACAACGTCGCCGGCATGATCATGGCTCCGCCGATGCCGAGCAACGCGCGGGCGGCTATGAGCAGTTCCGGGGTGTGGGCGTACGCGGCGAGCGCGGAGGCCGCGGCGAAGAGGGCGTATCCGTAGAGCAGGACCCTGCGCCGTCCGACACGGTCCCCGAGGGTGCCGAAGAGTATGAGGAAGGAGGCGCACACGAGCGGGTAGCTGTCGACGATCCACAGCAGCTGGTTCGGACCGGGGCGCAGGTGCGCCGAGACGGCCGGCACCGCGACGTGCAGCACGGTGGCGTCCAGCGCCACCAGCAGCAGGCTCGTACAGAGGACGACCAGCACGGTCCAGCGGTTGGGGGAACCGGCAGCGGGGGGCGGGGAGTCTCGTTGCCCGGGGACGTGAGCGGCCCTTCCGGTTCCGGCCGTGCTCGTGCCGGACATGTACGCACCTCCTCTTGCGCCCGCACCGGCGCTGGGGACCGTGGGGAAATGCCGGGGCGCTCCGCTGCGGGCCCGGCCCGGTCCATCCAACGGGCAGGTGGGCGATAGCGTACGCGAGACCTCGGCGCCGTCGCGTGGCACGTCTCACCCTACGACCGTGATCGGGAGGCCACAGAGGGTGGGTGCTTCTGTCGGTCGACGACGTCGGTCGACCTCCGACGACCCGAACGGGGGAATCTCGTTCGGGAATTCGGTATTAAAGTTCCATGAACGCAATCCGGCTTCTTCCATTTCCACGGGTGGCCGACTCCACGGCCCCGTCTTCCGACGCCGCGAGGAATCCCCAGGACAACCCCGATAATGCCCGGCTAAATGTCCGTGGGGGTGGCCAGGGCCACATCACATCGTCATCACAAAGGCGGTGACCAGGACGTTGGCCTCTCGGCGGCGTTGTAACGTCGATTAGGTGCGTACCGAGCGATTCCTCGCCAGGCTCGAGCAAGAGCCCGAGCGACCGAGCGTCCGCGATGTCCCGCGGATGAGCCGAACCCGCAAGGCGTTGTTCGGCACCACCGTGCTGCTTTACGCGGCCATCGTCGTCGCGGTCCTCGTCACGTCCCAACTGGTGCGGGTGGACTGGCAGGTGATGCTGTTCCGGCCGTACAAGCAGTGGCCGGAGTACCACGCTTTCCTGGACTACTTCGTGGTGCTCGGCCAGCGCGCGCCGACCGCGGTGCTGGTCGCAGCCTGGCTGGGCTGGCGCTCCTGGCGGCAGCGGACGTTGCGCCCCCTGCTGGTGCTGGGGACCTCGCTGTTGCTGCTGAACGTCTCCGTCGGCGCGGTCAAGATCGGCCTGGGGCGGCTGGGCCCGCACTACGCCACTGAGGTGGGGTCCGCGGAGCTGTTCGCCGGCGGGGACATATTCCCGTCCGGGCACACCGCCAACGCCGTGGTGACCTGGGGCATCCTGGCCTACCTCGCGAGCACGCCACGAGCCCGTCGCATGCTCTCGCTGCTCGCGGCCTTCTTCGCGCTGGGCGTCGGGGCGACCACCGTCTACCTGGGCACGCACTGGGTCAGTGACGTGCTGTTGGGCTGGGCGGCCGGTCTGTTGATCCTCCTCGGGCTCCCCTGGTGTGAGCCCGCCATCGCCCGGGTGGAGAACACCGTCCTGGAGTACCGCGAGCGGCTGCGTACGGCCCGGGGGCGGACGGCGGAACCACTACGGCCGGTCGCCGTGCGCTCGGCGCCGCAGCACGACGACACGGCCACTCCCGACCCGGGCGCCGCGCCCGCGGCGAGCACGACTGAACGCGGGAGTCCCACACCCGCGCCCGCGACCCGCGCGCACCACGCCAGCCGGCCGCACACGGTACGGGCGGGATCAGGCAGCGCCAACAGCGCCAGCGGGGGCGGCCGACGGAGCACGCCAGAGCGCACGATGCAGCCGAGCACCGCGCGGTTCGGGCCGCACGCGGGCTGAGCCGAGGCGCCACGTCCCGGACTGCGGGCTGGTAGTCGCACCGCGGGCCCGGCGGTGCGACGTAACACCGCCTCGGTCCGGCGGTGCGTCAGCCCATGGCCTCGTCAGCCATACTGCCCGTCAGCCGCACCACCCGGTCAGCCGTGCTGCCCGTCAGCCCTTCCAGCAACGGACCACGGCCCCCTCGCGCACGGCGAAGTTGATCCTCCCGGAGAGGTACTCCATGGTGATGATGGCGTCCGGGGCGACCGCCCGTACGGTGGTCCAGCCTCGTTCCCGGGCACGTTGCTCGGCCGTCTCGGCCAGCAGGCCGACGTAGCCCTCGGTGTCGTCCTGGGGGGTGTCCGCGCCTGCGGGGTCGGGTGCCATCGGGCTCCTCACGAGGGGCCACCGGGGGTGCGGTGGCGGTTACCTGACTGCTTGCGTCCTGTGTGCCGTGTACGGCGTTCCGTCCGATTCCTCCCGGGCGGAGGCATGACAAATATTCTAGGGGAACGGACCGGAAGCGGGTCATCGGGCCGTGTCCGACCCGCCTTCACGCCGCCCGCGGAAGGCCCGCCACCGGTGCGGCGCAGATCACACGAAGAGGCTCGGCCACGGAGTGGAGTTCTGGTCGCGTCCTTCCCGCGTCACACTTGTGTCACAGCTGCCAACCACCCTTTCGGATAATCCGACGGGCCGCCACAGGACTTACGACGGCTCCCCCCGAGTCCCTGAATGCGGGAATGCGCGGCCGCCCCCAAAGAAGTCCGCAACGGAAGTTCACCGCCTTGGAGAATTACGCGAACCACGGGCTCGACACGACGGCCCGCCTGATGCCCGGGCGGAATTCACGCCCGCTGTTCGGCTTCGCCTTCCGGTGCTTCTCCGTGCGCGTCCGGCCGCGTCAACGACCGGGTCAGTCGGTCCCGCAGCTCCCGCATCCGTACCTCCAGCGCGCCCGGTTCGCGCACCTCGAAGTCGTAGCCGAGCAGCAGGAGGTGGATCACGATGAGATCCAGGGAGTGTGCCCCCGTACGCAGCAGGCAGCTGCCCGAGTCCACCGCCTCGAGACTGCCGGCCAGCGGCGAGACCCGTGCCGCCACCCGCTCCAGGGGCACCCGGAGCAACACCTCCGCCTGCTCCGGATAGACCCGGGTGGAGATCCCCGAGGAGACCCAGCCGGCCAGGTCCTCAGCCGGCGGCGTACGGGGACTGAAGCACGGTCCGTGTGGCGGCCGCAGGGTGATCCGGTCTACGCGGTAGGTACGCCAGTCGATCCGGTCGAGGTCGTAGCCGACCAGATACCAGCGTCGGTGCGTGCTCACCAGTCGGTACGGCTCCACGCCGCGCCGGGACTCGGTGCCGTCGTGCCGGTGATAGGTGAAGCGCAGTCGCTGGCGGTCCCGACAGGCGTGCGCGATCTCGGTGAGGACGCCGGGGTCGACCGCCGTACCGTGCTGCTCCCGCTCCATCGGCACCGTGTAGGTGTGCAGCGCCCCGACCCTGCGGCGCAGCCGGTGCGGCAACACCTGTTCCAGCTTGGCGAGCGCTCGCACGGAAGCCTCCTCGAGCCCCCGCACCCCCAGGCCGGCGGCGCCCCGCAGCCCCACGGCGACCGCGACGGCCTCGTCGTCGTCCAGCAGCAACGGCGGCAACTCCGCGCCCGCCCCCAACTGGTAGCCGCCGGTGACGCCGGTGCTGGAGTGCACGGGATAGCCGAGCCCGCGTAGCCGGTCCACGTCACGGCGAACGGTGCGGGGGGTCACGCCCAGCCGTTCGGCGAGAGCGCCGCCGGACCACTCGCGGTGTGTCTGGAGCAGCGACAGCAGTCGCAGGAGCCGTGCCGATGTCTCACGCATGCCGGAAGTCTGGCACCCCCTGCGGACAGCAACCGTCCGCGATGGGGAGCGGACCCGTGCACCAGGCGACGGGCGTACGACGTCACGTGCCGGTGCGCCGTCAGTCCGCGCGCCCGGTCTCCACCTCGAGCGCCAGCTCGTTGGCGCAGGTGAAGTACGGCGTGACGACGGCCGACCTGGCCCTGTTCTCCCGAAGCTGCCGCGAAGTGACAAGTAACTCAGCGTGTCGTTAGGGCCTTGGCTTCTGTACGAGGTTCAGGAACCTCGCTGCCAGCGAGGGCGGCGAAGTCGGCGCGGGCCTGTTCGACGGCTTCCGGGTACGCCGCCCGCTTCTCGTGCTCGGCGAGTGCCCGGTAGATGCTGGCGACGGAGGGGTTCTGACCCTTGCGCTTGCCGGTGGGGATGATCAGATCGGGCTGGATCTGCTCAACGGGCTCGCCGCCCGCGCGGCGCCGCAGCACGGTATGCAGCATGTCCTCGGTGATGACCGGCGGCCGGCCGCCGTGCTTGCCCTTGCGGGCCGCGGTGTCGAGCCCCTCCAGCGTCGACTCCCGAATGTTCTCCCGCTCGGTCTCCGCCATCGCGGCGAAGAACGCGAACAGCAGCTTTCCCGGCCCGGTGGGGTCGTAGATGCCGGGCAAGGGCCCGGCCAGCATCTCCAGCACCAGGCCGTGCGCGGTTAGGTGGTCGGCGAGCGCAGTCAGCTCGGCGGCGTCCCGCCCGAGCCGCTTCATCTCGTACACGGTGAAGATGACTCGGCAGTGCGGGGCGTGCGCCTTGACCTCCCGCGCCGTCCTCAGTGCCTCCTCGAACCGGGGGCGGACGCGGACGCGGGTGCTGATCTTCTCGCTGAAGATCTTCTCCCTCGGGATGCCGTGCTTGCTGAGCGCGTCGAGCTGGGAGTCGAGTTCCTGCCCGAGGGTCGAGCACCGCGCGTATCCGATGCGGATGTCCGCGCTCGGCAGGTCCGGGTCGGCCGACGTCGGCGGCGGGGTGCCCGGCCGCCACGGCCGGCCCGGGCCGCGGTCGGCCGGGGTCGGCACCCGCAGCGCCTTCTTCAGCCGGGGCACCATGGTGAAGCGGCGGGTGTGGTAGGCGGAGGCAACCGCGCCGCCGCGCGAGCGGCAGGGCGATCCGGGCTGGGCGTCACACTTCGGACAGGCGTGCTGTTCGACGTCGTCGGCGTCCGACCGGTCGTTCGGGGAAGGCTGCTGAGGGTCCGTCATGAGCCCGGATTTTCGCACAATGCAAGTCTCACAAGGGGGTCCGCCCCGCTTTTGAGTGAGAACGGGTTCTGCGAGTGAATCCGGGTCCGGCGGGGGTCCGGCGGCCCGGGATTGATCTTGCTCGCGCAAAGGACCGTTTGTGAGAGTAGCCCCGCGTACAACTCTGGCCCTTGGCTGGCGCTGGGGAAGAACCTGCGGTCGGCGGGCAGGGCTTGGGTGATCTATTCGAGCTTCGCAAGCAGCAGCTTGCAGAGTCAGCGCCCGGGGTGTGGGCGGCGGCGGAGGATCGCCCAGGCGGTTTCGGTGACGGTGGCGACGGCGAGGCCGAAGGCGAGGTGGGCGGCGAAGCCGCGCAGGTGGGTCACGGCCGGGTAGGCGCGGTTGGGAGCGGAGAATCCGGCCAGTGGGGTGATGGCCTCGTCCACGATCAGGGACATCGCTGCCCCGGAGGTGAGCCCTGCTGCCACCGGGTTCAGTCCTGTGGTGCGGCGCAGCAGCGCGTACACCGGGGCCCAGCTGGTGGCGAGCCCGTAGTGGAAGGCCGTCCCGGACCACTCGCGCGCGGTGCCTTCAAGGTGAATACCGAGCAGGCCGAGGGTCTTGTCGGCGGCGATCTGGGACGGGGAACCGGGCCGGGCGGCATCGTCGCGTTCGCGGGTCTTGTCGGATTGGAGCTGGTAGAGCTTCATGCTCAGCGGTTCCATCGCCTTCGTCGCCGTGTACCCGGCGACCGGGGCGATGACTGCGTCGGTGAGCAGGTCCGTGGTCTTCATCTGCGCGTTCCCTTCCTGACGGGGTATGGCGGTGTCCGGCGCGGGGTTTCAGCAGCAGCACCCGGCCTGGCCGGGGTCCTGCTGGAAGGCGGTGGCCAGCAGCTGGCCGACGGCCAGGGCCTGTTGGACGGGCACGGTGGTGGCCTCGGGATGCTCAGCCAGCCAGGGGGCGGCGGCATGGTGGGAGGCGAAGAAGTGCACGTGATTGCAGAACGCGGAGCGCACGGCGGTGAGGTCGTCGGGGGTGACGAGCGAGATGACCGCGGTGGCGGGGTCGGTGCGGGTGACCCGGCCGGGTTCGACGGTCAGCCGGACGGTGGCGTGGGTGGTGTGGCAGGGGGATTCAACCTCGGCGGGCCGGCCGAGGACGGCGGGGAAGACGAGGGTGTCCAGGGCGCACCAGGTGAACAGCTGCCGTCCGTCGACGGTGAAGCGGTGCGGGGTGGGGTTGAGGGTGATGCCGCTGCCGACGATGCGGCCCGCGGCGTCGTATTCGGTGTCCGGCAGGGTGGCGAGCGCGTGGCGGACCTCGTCTTCGCTCTTCCCCGTGGTGTCGGCGAGCTGGGTGGTGGTGACGGCCTCGCCGCGGCCGAGGAGCTTCAGCAGCGCGGGCCACAGCCAGGGGCGGGCGGTGGCGTGGCCGGCGGCGGCGAACGCGGTGGTGAGGCGGTCGGTGAGCTGCTGGGTGCTGGCGTCCATGGCGGGGGCCTTTCGCGGCAGGGGCTGGTCAGGAGGCGCAGCAGGAGAGTTTGGTGATGTCGCGGGTGTAGGTCTGGGCGGCCAGCTTGAGGCCCTCGGCCATGGTCAGGTAGGGGCACCACAGGTCGGCCATCTGTTGCACGGTCATGCCGCCCGCCAGTGCGTAGACGGCGGCGGCGATGACGTCTCCGGCGCCGTCGGCCAGGACGTGCGCCCCGAGGAGGCGACCGGTGGTGGCGTCGGCGACGAGTTTGATCAGGCCGCGGGTATCGCGGTTGACCAGCGCGCGGGGAACGTATTCCAGCGGCAGGACGCGGCAGTCGCATGTGTAGCCCTGGGCGATGGCTTCGGCGTCGGTCAGGCCGGCGGAGGCGGTGGCCGGGCTGGTGAAAGTGACGCGGGGCAGGTGGTGGTAGTCCACCGTGCGCCCGGCGGCGTCGAAGGCGTTGTCGGCGATGAGGGCGCCGTGGGCGGAGGCGACGTAGACGAACTGGGGGTGCCCGGTGACGTCCCCGGCCGCCCAGATCCGCGGGTTCGCCGTGCGCAGCTGCTCGTCGACGACGACTTCGCCGCGCTCGCCAGTGGTGACCCCGACCGCGTCCAGGTCGAGTTCGTCGGTGACCGGACGGCGACCGGTGGCCACCAGCAGATGCGTGGCGCGCAGTTGACGCTCGCGGCCGTCGCCGGTGCGGGCGGTGGCCACTATCTTGTCGGCGTCCCGGCGCACCGTAGTCAGTCGGGTGTGGGTGTGGACGGTGATGCCTTCGTCCGCGAAGACGTCTTCCAGGGCGGCCGAGATCTCGGGTTCCTCACCCGAGGTCAGGCGGCTGCGCGCGATCACGGTGACCTTGGTGCCTAGGCGGGCGAAGAGCTGGGCCTGCTCCAGACCGACATAGCCGGCACCCAGGACGAGCAGGCTTTCGGGGAGTGTGTCCAGGTCCATGGCGGTGGTGGAGGTCAGGTAGCCGGTCTCCTGAAGGCCCTCGACGGGCGGCGCCCACGGGGCGGAGCCGGTGGCGATGAGGTAGTGGGCGGCCTCGACCCGGCGGCTGCCGACGCCGTCGGCCAGCGCGACCTCCAAGGCAGGGCTGTCGGAGCCGCCGGTGAAACGGGCAGTGCCCGGCAGGATGTCCCAGCCGTACTCGGCGGCCAGGTCGGTGTACTTCTCCGCCCGCATCTGCTCGACCAGCTTGTCCTTGCCGCCGATCAGCGCGTCGAAGTCCACTGGCCCGGCCTCGGTCCGGATACCGGGGAACCGCTTGCCCTCCATCGCGCTACGGCGGGCCTCGGCGGCGGCCAGCAGCGCCTTGGACGGCACGCAGCCGGTGTTCACACACGTGCCGCCGGTCGTGGCGCGCTCGACCATCACCACGGAGCGGCCCTTGCGCCGCGCGGCGATCGCGGCGGCGAACGCCCCGCCGCCGGAGCCGATGACCGCCAGGTCGTAGCCGTTGTCCGCTGCGTTCACCGCAGCACCTCCTCGCGTGCGGGGCCCGGTGTGACCGGGACCATTCCTATGCGTCTTGCCGAATAGCTTGCTGTCACCATACTATGCGGTCAGGCGAATAGTTCCAGTCGTGGAGGCCCCGAATGCCCGACCGCACCCCAGCACCCGCCCCCACCGTCCACGATGCGACGGGGGAGGTGCCGTGTACCCACCTGGACACGGTGGCGAAGTTCTTCCGCGCCCTGTCTGACCCCACCCGCCTGAAGCTGCTGGAGTACATCCTTCGCGGCGAGCGGACCTCCGCCGACTGCGTCGCCTACGCCGGCATCTCCCAGCCCCGCGTCTCAGTGCACCTGTCCTGCCTTACCGACTGCGGCTATGTGACCGCCCGCCGGGACGGCAAGAAGCTGCGCTACTCCGTCGGCGACCCGCGGGTGGCCGACCTGATCGTGCTGGCCCGCTCGCTGGCCGCGGACAACGCCACCGCCCTGACCTGCTGCACCCGCATCCCCGACAGCCAGGGCTGACCCGCAAGGAGCGTCCGCTATGCCCACGACCGACCGGCCCCCGCGCCGTGACCCAGAGTCCTCCGGCACCGGCATGGCCGCCGCCGGGATCGGCGCCGCCGTCCTGATGATCGTCTGCTGTGCCGGGCCCGCCCTGATCGCCGCCGGCGCCCTCGCCGGAATCGGCGCCTTCCTGGGCAACCCCTGGGTGATCGCCGCCGCGGTCGTCCTACTGGTCGCCACCGTCACCGCTGTCGTCCGTCGCCGCCGTTCCGGCCGCGATGCCTGCTGCCCGCCCGCCGAGGCGACCAAGAACTCCGCCGACCGGGACCACCCGCACGCCCCGGCCGACCAGGAAGGCCCCCGCTCCCGATGACGACGTCCCTGCCCCGCCACCGCACCCTCCTCGCGCTTGCCGTGACCGCCGTTCTCGCGGCGGGCGCCACGGCCTGCGGCAACCAGGACACCTCGACGACCAAGCCCGCCGCCGGTGCCTCCGCCAGCTTCGGGTCCCAGCAAGGCACTGCGGTGACCACGATCGGCGACGAGAAGGTCACGGTGCCGGACAACAAGCCGACCGCACTGTTCTTCTTCTCCGTCGGCTGCGGCGAATGCGCAGGCGGCGCCAAGTCCCTGGCCACGGCGGGCAAAACGCTGAACGGCAAGGCCAACATCCTGGCCGTGGACATGGACCCCAGCGAATCACCCCAGACCATCCGGCAGTTCCTGGGCTCCATCAAGGCCCCCGAACTACCCGCGGCCATCGACACCCGAGCCGCCCTCTCCCAGCGGTACAAGGTCGCAGCCCTGTCCACCCTGATCGTCGTCGACCCCCAGGGCAAGGTCACCTACCGGGCCACCGACCCCTCCTCGGACCAGATCCAGACCGCCCTGCACAAGGCGAGCGCCAAGTGAACGGCCTGCTCGCCCTCGCGTTCGCCGCCGGGATGATCGCCCCGGTCAACCCTTGCGGATTCGCCCTGCTGCCCGCCTGGATCACCTACGCCCTCGGTGACGCCGACACCGCACCCCTGCCGCTGCGGCTGGCCCGTGCGCTGCGCTCCGGAGCCGCGCTGACGATCGGTTTCGCCGGGACTCTCGCGGTGGCCGGGCTCGTCGTCAGTGCCGGCGCCCGCGCCCTGATCCAGGCCGCCCCCTGGCTCGGACTTGCCACCGGCGTCATCCTGCTGCTGCTCGGACTGGCGATGCTCGCCGGCCGGACCCTGAGCCTTCGGCTGCCCGGCACCCCCGGGCGGGCAGCCGAAGGCCCGCCCACCACCCGCCGCATGGCCGTCTTCGGCATCGGCTACGCGGCCGCATCCCTGTCCTGCACCTTCGGCGTGCTGCTCGCCGTGATCGCTCAGGCCCAGGCCACCGCCAGCTACGGCGGACTGCTCCTCGTTTTCGCCGCGTACGCCGCCGGATCCGCCACCGTCCTGCTGCTCGTCGCGGTCATCACCGCGGCGGCCGGGGCCGCGCTCACCCGGAAGATCACCGCGCTGGCCCGCTACGGGCCCCGCGTCACCGCCGCCGTCCTCGTCGTCACCGGCGTCTACCTGGCCTGGTACTGGTACCCGGCAGCCATCAGCGGCACCGCCACCAGCAGCGGCGCCCTGGCCCGCTTCTCCAGCGCCGTCTCCACCTGGATCCAGGCCCACAGCACCTTCGTCGCGGTACTCGCGGTACTCGCGGTAATCGCCGTCCTCGCCGCGGGCGCCCCCGCCCTCCGCCACCGTCTCCACGCCCAGGCCACCGGCGAGGCCCAGGGCAAAGACCGGCGCGACGACGAGGACGCGACCCAGCACGCTTCCTCCACCACGCCGTCCGACGGTCGCTGTTGCTGATCCGCCCACTGCCGGCGCCGCCATGACTGCCCCGCGGCGCCCGCCCGGACGGGCGACCGCGTCGACACCGGCCCGGCGTCTCACCCCGCTCAACGATCCAGCCGCCGGGGAGCGACGCCGGGCCCATGGTCTTCAGGATGCCGACCCAGCCGCACCGTCCGTCGCCGATCGGGCGGTTTCCGCCTCGGGCGCGGTCCGGGGGCCGGGCACCGTGGCCGCCGCGGCGGCGAGGTCGAGGTGGGAGTTCATATCCAGCTCGAACCGGCCGTAGGGGTTCACGTGGGTCCAGAACAGCGGGGACAGGGCCCGCCGGTCGGCGTCGGTGAGCCGCTTCTGCCACTTCTCCTCGCTCAGGATGTCCTGGAGGAGCAGGGTGTTGACGTACACCAGCGCGGACTGGAGCAGGTGCAGGGCGAGCATGGACACCTCCTGGGACTCCTTGTCGGAGCCGGTCAGGTCGCCGTCCTTGCCGTAGAACAGGTCGTGGTTGGCGCTGTTCCAGTTCTCCACGACCTGGAGCCCGTCGTTGATCTCCCGGCGCAGGCCAGCGTCCGCGAGGTAGTCGCAGATGAACGCCGTACGCACCGCCCGCCCCAGTTCCTCGATCGCCCGGTACGTGGGGTGCTTGGGCCCGCCGCGGATGAAGCGCCGCAGGACTTGCTCGGCCTCGGCGGTGCCCAGGCGCAGGGCGGTGGTGTACTTCACGATCTGGTCGTACTGCTGGCGGATCAGGTCCCAGTCGATCGTCTTGGTCGACAGCACCGGCGCCAGGTGCGGCCAGGTCTCGTCCTCCCCGGCCGTCGGCCGGTACAGCCGCGCGGAGCCGACGTTCTTCAGCCTCGGCAGCAGGTTGAAGCCGAGCATGTGGGCGAAGGCGAACCCGACGATGGAAGCGCCGTGCGTGTCGGTGTACTGCCGGTCGATCTCCACGTCCGTGCAGTGCCGCAGCACACCCTCGATCATCGCGGCGACCTCGGAGGCCGAACAGGACTTGAGCTGGCTGTAGACGCACAGCGACTTCTTCTCGACGTGCCAGTAGATCATCACTCCGGGGCCGCGGTAGCGCTGGTGCCACTCGGTCATGAAGTTCGAGCTCCAGGAGCCGAACTTCTTGGAGTCGCTCGCGCAGGCAGTGCCCTCGCCCCACCACGCCTGATCGCGGGCGGCGAAGGTGGCGTTGACCAGCCGCACCAGCGCGGAGCGCAGGTTGGCCCGGTTGACGAACAGGTGCCGCACCCGCCGCAGCACGGCCTCGGTCTCGCCGTGCTTGCCGGTGACCGCGACCCGCTTGATGCCCATGTTCGTGCCCAGGGCGAACAGCACCAGCAGCAGGCGGCGCCGCAGCACCGCCTTCGGTACCGCCTCGCGTGTGGCGACCGAGGTGAACTCGCCGGTGAAGCCGGTGGCGAACTCGGCCTCCTTGAGGATGTCGATCAGGTCGATGGTGCCCCAGCGGCGTTCGATCTCCGCCTTCAAAGCGACCAGGTTCTCCGGCTCCTCCTGCTTGCCCAGCGGCGAGACCTTGATCCACGGCTCGCCGTGCCGGCGGACGATGTCCACCCCGCCCGTGGTGCCCAGCCCCAGCGCCGCATCGAAGCGGGCCAGGGCCTCGCGCAGCCGCTTCTGAAGGGCCCCGATGAACTTCTCTGGGTCTTGCGGCTGGCGGATCGCGTCGTAGTGGACATCGCGGTTGTCCTCGAAGTCCGGTGGCAGATCGTCCTCCGGGTTCTGCCACCGGTTCGCGCCCGGCACCCAGATCTCCCGCCGCCGCAGCGCGTCCCGCAGCGCCACCAGCACGCACAGCTCGTACGGGATGCGCTCGACCCGGCCGCGCTCGTCCACCACCGCCTTGCGCCACTCATCGCGCACCACCCCAGCCAGCGGGATCTTCTCCGCCTCGTCGAAGAACGCCCCCTCCTTCGCGATGGGCTGGTCCAGATACCGCTTGAGCAGGTCGATCGCGTCCATCACCGGCCGGTAGGCGGTGTTGTTGCACTTCAGCTCCAACGCGCCCAGCAGCGGCGAGAGCATCCGACGCCAGTGGTTGGAGTACGACGAGCGCAGCACCGTACGCACCCGGGCCCGGTACCGGGCCTCGTTCGCCGCCGCCTCCGCCGCCAGGGCCTTCAGCGTCGACTCCCCGGCCACCGGATAGATCACCTTGCGGACCGTGCCGCCCGGCTCGGCGACCGCCGCCTCCGCCAGCCGCAGCAGGATGCCCTCCTTGCCGCGGACCCGCTTCATCTCCTTGTTGAACTCGCCCTCGACCTTCTTCTCCGCCCGCGTGTTGATCTTCTGCACCAGCTGGATGAACAGCTCCACCAACGAGTCGGTGATCTCCGTCTCCCGCACGTGGCACAGCGTGGCCAGCAGCGTGTAGCGCACCGGGCCGGCCGCCGCCCGCAGGTCCGAGGGGTACTCCTTCGACGCCCGTGCCCGCCAGGCGGCCACCAGCTTCTCCGACACGTCCCCGAACAGCTCCGGCGCCAGCTCCAGCGCGCGAACCCGCTGGAGCTTGTTCACCTCCGCCAACAGGCTGTCCAGCCCCAGCGCGCCCGGGTCGGCCTTCAGCTCGGTGAAGAACGTGCCCCCGCCCCCCGCGCTGTCCTCGCTCGCCTCGGCGTCCTCGGCGATCAGGTCATCCAGCCGGGACCGGGTCGCCGCGGACAGCCGGACCACCGTGGCCGCGCAGAACCGTTCCTCGAAGGTGCTGACCGCCGACCCCACCAGGCGAGCGATACGCCCCGGCGTCGGCGGCTCAAGCCGGTCCTTGCGGCAACGGGCCACCACCGCCTCCGCCAACCGGTCCCTCGACAACTCCACCCCGCACAGCTCCACCGCCAGCCACTCGGCGAGCTGGGCCTGGTCCTCCTCCGTGCACTCACGGAAGCCGAACGCGCCCCGGATCTCCACCCGGTGCCGCTTGATCGCCCGCCCCGCCCAGTCGTACGCGGCCCACTCCTCCGCGGGCACCTTCACCTGCTGGGCGACGTACGCCACCGCCGGCGCCGGGATCTCCTCAGCGTTCTCCGGGAACCGGGCCTCCACCTCGAAGAACTTCAGCAACAGCGCGAACCCCAACCGGTTCGCCCCCGACTTGTTCCGCAGCCGCTCCAGATCCTCCTCCAGCAGCGTCCAGACCTCGATCAGATCCTCCGGCTCCCACTCCTGCCGCACCCCGGGCTCCTTCCGGTCGTCATGACCGGACCAACGTCGCCGAGCACGGCCCCCGATGAACCCAGAAGATCGAAAACGCTGACAGGCGCACCCCAGATCCGCTACAGAGAGCTACTTGTCACTTCACGGCAGCTTCGGGAGAACAGGGCCGACCTGGTGTGCTGTGCCGGATAGCTCACGTGCGGTCGCTTGTCCGGCACGTCGTCCAGGAGCCACGCCGGGCGTACGGCCTGACCCGACCCGTTGGGGAGCAGCCACACGTCCCACTCGGCGGGTGGTGCGGACAGGCGGTCCAGGGACAGGGTGGCGGTGAACTCCGCGCCGTCCCCCGTCCGCCGCACGAGGGTGGTCACCGCCTCCTCGGGGGCCGGGTGCGGTGTCGTGGTGCCGTGCCCATCGACCGTGGCGCCGGTGGTGGGGGTGGCAGTGGCGGCGGGGTCCCGCCAGGCGGCCGTTACTGCCGGCCCCGCCGGTTCGCGCGGCCACGCGACCATCCGGGCCGCGGAGCCGAGTCGCGTCCCGAACAACCTTCCGCGCAGCAGCAGCCCGGCGGGAGACGTCCGTACCCGAGCCAGCTCGGCGTGCGGCGCGCGGTGCCAGGAGCGGACGGCGAGTGCGCCCTGCGCGCCGGCGTACGGGACGCGTACGCCGAGCCACGCACGATGGCTCCCGGGATCACGTTCGTTGAGCGGACGGGTGTCGAGCCGTCCCGTGCGCAGCCGCCAGGAGAGACCGTCGCCGAGTGTCACATGGGCGTCCCAGTGCCCCTCGTCCAGCGTCATGGTGCTGGGCATCGTCGCGCGCAGCCGGGTCCCGCCGAACGGGTAGAGCGGCAGGCGTACGTCTTCCGGCTGCTGGTCGACCGCACGCTCCCGGCGTCCCGGTCCGTCTGCCCGGACACCCCTGGCGCCCCCGGCTCCCCTGGCACCCGCGCAGACGCAGCCACGCCCGCCTCCGCAGCCTTCCGGACGCACGCGCAGCAGCAGCGCCGCGTCCCAGCGGCCGGCGCTGCCGTCGTGCACGGTGAGGTCGAAGGTGAGGCCGCCGGCCGAGTCCGCGACGCAGTCCGCCACCGGCCATACGGGCGGCGGTGACGCCGCTTCCCGGCCGCGCCGTCTCGGCGGGTTCATAGGCGGCCCCGACGGGCCGTACGGGGGTGCGGGTGGCTGGTGTCCCGTCGTGGGGCGTACATCTTCTCCGGGTCTCCACGGGTCGCGCGTGCCGCCATGGACGTCTGTCACCCGGTAGGACCGAAGAAAGCGGGTCAGGGTTGGTCGGATTCATCAGACCGTGTTGCGAGGGTTCGGACATCTTGACCCGCGAACGGGAACTCTCCCCCTGCCGGCACCGGGCCGGCCGGACCCGAGGCACCGTACGGCGGTACTCCCGGACACCCGGGAGTCCGGGAGCCTGGACACCCGGCCACTCGTGCGGCGGGCCGCCGGCCGGACGCGCCTCCTCGAGGCGTGCGTCGTGCCAGCGGCCCGCGCATGGTGGGGGTTAGGGCAGGGTCAGCCCTGCGGGATGGACAGTTCGGTGCCGATCTGCAGGATGTCCGGCTGGTCGCCGACGGCCTCCTGGTTGGCCTCGTACAGCTCGGGCCAGCCGCCCGGTACGCCGTGCTCCTGGGCGATGGAGTACAGGCTCTCGCCGGCCCGTACGACGTGGGTGTCCGCCGACTGGGACGTCGCGGAGGACTCCGGCGTCTCGGACGCCTCCGGAGGCCCGGGCTGTGCCGGTGCCTCGGGAGCCTCCGGGCTCTCGGACTGTGTGGACTGCTCGGGTTGCGCGGGCTCCGGCTCCTCCGGCTGCGGTGACGACGGCGACACGCTCTCGTGCCCGTGCAGACCGTAGCGGGCCGAGCAGACCGGCCAGGCGCCCCAGCCCTGGGTCCCGACCACCCGCTGGGCGATCTCGATCTGCTGTTCCTTGCTGGCCAGGTCAGCACGGGCCGCGTAGCGCAGTCCGCCGAACCCCTCCCAGGTGGACTGCGAGAACTGCAACCCTCCGTAGTAACCGTTCCCGGTGTTGACGTCCCACTGGCCGCTGCTCTCGCACTCGGCGATGCAACTCCAGGGCCACCCTTGTTCGGCGCACTGACGCGCCGTGGGTTGCTGTCTCTCGGCTGCGGATCGTGCGGAATTGGAATCGGCGGAAGTGGCGTGGGCCGAGCCCGCGGGCAACACCGCCACAGCGGCGGTTGCTGCGACGACGGCTCCGGCGCGAATACGAACACACATCTGCGACATCGGCACACGCTAAGCAGCCGAGAGGTTGCTTCCGGCCAGCCCGCGCCCGTGATTCGCCCGGCCCACCCGGTCGGAGCACGACCGTACCCCGGTCCGACGCACCCGATAAGCGGATTGCCCGGCCACCGACGCGTGACCGCGACCACCGCGCGCCCGTTAGCTCTCACGGACACCGAAGTGCCGGGCCGCCATGTCGCGGGCCGGGCACGGCACCACCCGACCCGTAACCGACGCACGCATCACCGACCACATCAGCAGCCGTTCCGCAACCGCAGAAAGCCAGGAGTTTCCGTGCCCCCCATGCTCGACCTCAGTGACGACGTACGCGCCGAGATCGGCGAGGACGAAGCAAGCCGGCTGCTGGCCGGAGAGAACGCCCCCGGCAGCTACGACTGCACCTCCTGCCGCACTCCTGGTGACACCGACCGGGAACGCACCAGCACCGTGCTGTTCGTCGGCGACGAGACCGCGGTGCTCGCGTTCGCGCACGCCGCGTGCGTGCCCTCGCAGGTCGTCCCGGTCTCCGAGGAGCAGCTCCAGGGTGCCGTGCGCACCATCACCGACCAGCAGGAGCCGCCCGCGGCTGCCGTGGCCCCCGAGGAGGCCCCGGGGTCCGCGTACGCCTCCCCCGCCGCTACGGACGGCGCCCCGGGCGCTGACCGACCGGACACCGAGCAGAGGCCGGCCGGCGACCAGGGGCCGCCCCGACAGGCCGTGCTCGGCGTCACCTGCGGTCAGGTGCTGATCGGTGAGACGCTGCATCCCGCTGTGGTGGTCGAGCCGACCGGTCCTATCGCGCGCCCGGGCTCCGACGGCCCGGGGGACGACTTCCTGCCGCTGCTCATCGAGCAGGGCTTCCATCCGGTCATGGGTCTCGACCGCGTCCCGGAGCGGGTCGAGGGCTGGTCCGTGCTGCTGGCGATGGGGCAACTGCACGGCATCCTGCAACCCTCCTCGGACGGCACCGGAGGGTCCACGGCCTGGTGGCAGGCGCACACCCCGCTGTCGGTCACCGACGGTTGGCGCACCACCGCGAACAAGCACCACACGGTGGTGGTGTACGCCGCGCCCGCCGGTTCGATCGGTCAGCAGCCGCGTGAGGACCTGCTGCGAGAGGCTCTCGAGCGTGCCGCCGCGAACGGTGCGCTGGTGGCCGGGGAGATGCCGCTGGCAGGCACCTGAGGCCCTGCCCTCGGCCGTACGCCCGCCCCGGTCCCGCTCGGCCCGGGCGTACGGCCGACGGGCGCTGGACCGGACCGGGGCGCGCGATCGGACCGGGGTAACGGGATCGACATGTCCACGACGGGCGGCGGGGCTCGGCAGCACGTACGAAGATCCTGACCAACAGGTCAAATCGCCGCCCCGCCCCACATCCACCGGGCGGTGAGGTCGTTTGACCTGTCGTGCAGCCTTACGAACCCTCCCAGCCCCGGACCAACCAGCCACGCCAGGACCGGACTCCCGGCCTTCGGGACACCTCGCCCGCGTGCTCCACGAGTTCGGACACACCCATCTACGACAGCCTGTACGCGGAGTACCGGCGACTCTTCCGGGCGTTGCCCGGCGACCGCAGCGACGAGGAGGAGCTGCGGTTCAGGGGGTTCGGCACGGTCCACGGCACGGGTACCGGCCGCTGGGGCGACCCGCGACCGCTGCCCCGCAACCTCGGGTCCGCACCGCCACCCGTGCCCCTGCCTCCTGCGCCGCGGGACGGCCACCGATACGGCTTCTGAACGCGTCCGCGCGCGGACCGGCGCACGTATCGGCGGACCGGAGAGCACCGGTCCGCCGAGCGCGCCGGACGGTCACCGCCCGCGCGATGACGCCGCACGCGCGCCGGCCGGCCGCGTCGCACGCCCGCGGGTCACTTCTTCCGGCCGCGCTTTTCCCGCACCCGTACGGACAACTGCACCGGCGTGCCCTCGAAGCCGAACTCCTCCCGCAGTCGGCGCTCCACGAAGCGGCGGTAGCCGGCCTCCAGAAAGCCCGAGGCGAACAGCACGAAACGCGGCGGCCGGGTACCGGCCTGGGTGCCGAACAAGATGCGCGGCTGCTTGCCCCCGCGCACCGGGTGCGGGTGCGAGGCGACGATCTCGCCCAGGAAGGAGTTCAGCCGCCCGGTCGGGACCCGGGTCTCCCAACCGGCCAGCGCGGTCTCGACCGCGGGCACCAGCTTCTCCATGTGCCGCCCCGTGCGAGCCGAGACGTTGACCCGGGGCGCCCAGCGCACCTGGTTCAGCTCCCGCTCGATCTCCCGCTCGAGGTAGTACCGGCGCTCCTCGTCCAGCTGGTCCCACTTGTTGTAGGCGATGACCAGGGCACGCCCGGCGTCCACCGCCATCCCGATGATGCGCAGGTCCTGCACGCTGATCGACTCGGTCACGTCGACGAGCACGATCGCCGCTTCCGCCTTCTCCAGAGCCGCGGCGGTGCGCAGCGAGGCGTAGTAGTCGGCGCCCTCCTGCAGGTGCGTCCGTCGGCGGATACCGGCGGTGTCCACGAACTTCCAGGTGCGTCCGCCGAGTTCGATCAGCTCGTCGACCGGGTCCCGGGTGGTGCCGGCGGTGTCGTCGACGACCACCCGGTCCTCCCCGGCGACCTTGTTCAGCAGCGAGGACTTGCCGACGTTCGGGCGGCCGATCAGGGCGATCCGCCGTGGGCCGCCCGGCATCGCGCCGAAGCTCTGGGCAGGCGCGTCCGGCAGCACCCGCAGCACCTCGTCGAGCATGTCGCCGGTGCCGCGCCCGTGCAGCGCGGAGACCGGCTGTGGTTCGCCCAGGCCGAGCGCCCACAGGTACGTCGCGTCCGCCTCGCCGGAGGGTCCGTCGACCTTGTTGGCGCACAGCACCACCGGCTTGCCGGCCCGGCGCAGCAGCTTGACCACCGCTTCGTCCGTGTCGGTGGCGCCTACCTGGGCGTCCACCACGAAGACCACCGCGTCCGCCGCCTCGATCGCGAACTCCGCCTGGGCGGCCACGGATGCGTGGAGGCCCAGTACGTCCTGCTCCCAGCCGCCGGTGTCCACGATCTTGAACCGGCGCCCGGACCATTCCGCCTCGTAGGTGACCCGGTCCCGGGTGACGCCGGGACGGTCCTCCACGACCGCCTCCCGGCGGCCGATGATTCGGTTGACCAACGTCGACTTGCCGACGTTGGGTCGTCCGACGACGGCGAGCACGGGCAGCGGGCCGTGTCCCGCGTCGTCGAGGGCGTCCGTCACCTCCTCGGCGTCGAATCCCTCTTCCACGGCGAGTTCCATGAACTCGGCGTACTCGGCCTCACCGAGTGCGCCGTGCTCCTGGTGGTCGCCGGAATGGCTCTGCTCAGACATGAAGTCCTACGTCCTTGCTCACTGGTGCACCTCGGTGCACGGTTCTGGGCGGCCGGTGCGCTCCCTGGCCTCTGCCAAGTGCGCGGTCAACCGCTCCTGGACCCGGGTGGTCGCCGCGTCCAGGGCCTTACGGGTACGCCGGCCTCCGGCCACGTCATCGACCCGGAACGGTTCCCCGAAGACGACGTCGATCCTGCCGCGCGCCGGTGGCAGGGCGCCCACCAGGCGCCCCCGCCGCTCGGCGCTGCCCAGCACCGCCACCGGGACGACGGGCGCCCCTGAGCGCACCGCGAAGTAGGCCAGTCCGCTGCGCACGGCGGCGAAATCGCCCTCACCGCGGGTGCCTTCGGGGAAGATGCCGAGCAACCGGCCCTCCCGCAGCACCCGCAGCGCCTCGCCGATGGCGGCACGGTCCGGGGCCGAGCGGTCCACCTTCACCTGTGCGATGCCGCGCAGGAACGGGTCGAGCGGGCCGACGAACGCCTCCTTCTTGATCAGGAAGTGGACGGGCCGCGGCGCGAGGCTGAACAGCATCGGGCCGTCGATGATGTGCGCGTGGTTGACCGCGAGTATCGCCGGTCCGCTCCCGGGCACCCGCCAGTCGCCGAACACCCTGGGCCGCCACAGTCCGCGCATCACGCCGATGCCGACCCGGCGCGCCGCCCGTGTACCCCGGGCGGACGGGACCCGCTCGGTCACCCGGCCTGCTGCTTTTCCCGAATCAGGGTGACCACGCACTCGACGACCTGTTCCAGCGTCAGCTCCGTGGTGTCCACCTCGAGGGCGTCGCCGGCCTGCCGCAGGGGCGAGGTGGTACGGCTGGAGTCGGCGCTGTCCCGCTGGAGCAAAGCCGCCTGGGTGCCGGCCAGATCGGGCTTGGCGGCGCCGTCCGCACCGCGCAGTTCGCCACTGCGACGGGCTGCTCGCGCCTCGGGAGAGGCGGTCAGGAACACCTTCAGGTCGGCGTCCGGCAGGACGGTGGTGCCGATGTCCCGCCCCTCGACGACTATGCCGGTCTCGGCCTCCACCGCGATCCGACGCTGCAGTTCGGTCAGCTGGGCGCGGATCTCCGGCACCGCGCTCACCGCGCTCACCGCGGCGGTGACCTCCTGGGTACGGATGGGGCCGGTGGCGTCGACACCGTCCGCGGTGATGCCGGGAGCCGCCGGATTCGTACCGGAGACGATCGCCGGCTTGTGGGCGGCCGCGGCCACGGCGGCCGGGTCGTTGACGTCCACGTCGTTGGTGAGCATCCACCAGGTGATCGCCCGGTACTGCGCCCCGGTGTCGAGATAACTCAGTCCCAGGGCGGTGGCCACCGCCCTGGAGGTACTGGACTTGCCCGTGCCGGAGGGGCCGTCGATGGCGACGATGACGGGAGCCGGTGCGGTTTGCACGGTGGGGACCTTTCTCGATGCACGGGCCGGGACACGACGGGCCGAGGGGCCCCGCACAAGGTTAACGGCTGTGGCGGCGCACCCGGGCGCGTGGTCCGGAAGCACGGGACTGAGCGGCCGGCCACCGCGGTCAGGCACCCGCCCAGTCACCGCGACCGGCCATCACCACCTCGGTCACTGCCCACGCAGCGCCCAGCCGCGTTCGCGCAGCGCCGCGCTGAGCACCGGAACCGCCCGGGCCTCCACCATCAGTTGTACGTGGCCGGCCTGCTGTCCGGTGGCGTGCTCGATGCGTACGTCCTCGATGTTCACGCCCGCCGCACCCGCGTCCGCGAAGATCCGGGCCAACTCCCCCGGCTGGTCGCTGATCAACACGCTCACCGTCTCGTAGACGGCCGGTGTCTGACCGTGCTTGCCCGGCACCCTGGCGCGCCCGGTGTTGCCGCGCCGCAGCACGTCCTCCAGCGCACGCGCGCCCGACTTCCGCTCGCCGGGCTCCGTCGAGTCGAGCGCGCGCAGTGCCCGTACGGTGCCGTCCAGGTCGGTGGCCAGCTTCCCGAGCACGTCGGCCACCGGGCCGGGGTTCGCGGAGAGGATGTCGACCCACATCGCCGGTTCCGAGGCGGCGACCCGGGTGACGTCACGGATGCCCTGGCCGCAGAGGCGTACGGCGTTCTCCTCCGCGTCCTCCAAACGTGCGGCGACCATGCTGGACAGCAGCTGCGGGGTGTGCGAGACGAGGGCCACCGCCCGGTCGTGCGCGTCCGCGTCCATCATCACCGGCACCGCGCGGCACAGGGAGATCAGCTCCAGGGCGAGGTTCAGCACCTCGGTGTCGGTCTCCCGGGTGGCGGTGAGCACCCAGGGGCGCCCTTCGAACAGGTCGGCCGTGGCGGCCAGCGGACCGGACTTCTCCAGCCCGGCCATGGGGTGCGTGCCGAGGTAGCTGGACAGGTCACAGCCGCCGGCCCGCAGCGCACGGTGCAGTTCTCCCTTGACGCTGCCGACGTCCAGGTAGCCGCGCGCCAGCCCCTGGCGCTGCGCCGTCAGCACCGCCTCGGCCAGATCCGCCGGCGGCACCGCGAAGAGGGCGAGGTCGACCGGCTCCGCGGGTTCCTCGTCGACACCCGCGCCCATCGCGGCGGCGGTACGCGCCTGCTCCGGATCACGGTCCCGCAGGTACACCCGCACGCCGCGCTCCGCGAGCGCCAGGCCCGTGGAGGTGCCGATCAGGCCGGTTCCGATCACCAGAGCGCTGCGCATGTGGTGCGTGTCCTTTGCTGTGCGGTGGGCCGATGCCGCTGCTGCTGCGGCGCGCGGTGCGGAGGTCGCGTACGAGCCGCCGCCGCGTCAGCCGCACCAGCGAGGATACGGGGCGCGCTGGAGGACGGCCGGGACGGTGGCATCATGCCCACGTGACACGTCCCCGCCCCTCGATCCGCACGCGCTCGTGCGCCCCACGTGGAACGCGCGAACCACACCGGCCCGACGCTGTTGGCGCTGCGTGGCGCCTTCCTGTCCCGCCACGTGCACCGCACCTTCCTGGGTTACGTGGCCCAGCAGCGCCGGAAGCTGGAGACGGACGTCCAGCGCCGTGGCGCTCCCCGCGGCAAGCACGCGATGCACCTGGTTTGGTTGTTGCTCAGCTGCCGGGACCTGCTGCGTACGGGCAACCTACGGCTGGACGTGGGCGAGGCCCGGGAGCGGTTGCTGGCGATCAAGCACGGCGAGCAGCCCTGGTCCCGGGTGGAACCCTGGCTTGCCCGGTTGCACGCCGAGGCGGACGAGGCGCTGTCCCGTACGCCGCTACCCGCGGAGCCGGACACGGCGCGGGGGGGAGGACTTCCTGCACGAGGTGCGCCGCGCCTTGGCCCGGGACGGCGGATAGCCGAGGGCCGAGTCGACGACCCGCCGGACCGGCGGCGGGCGGCGGGCGGCGGGCGG
>NZ_LJGU01000123.1:0-20861 GCF_001751245.1 Streptomyces oceani | reverse complement strand
GCGGGCGGCGGGCGGCGGGCGGCCGAAGGAAGGCACGCGGGTCAGCACCCGTCCTCGGCCGAGGCCGTGTCGTTCGGACCTTCGTGGATCAGGGAGCGGGTCTGGTGTTGGGGACTCCCCGTGCCGAGAGCGGCTGCTCCGGGGCGTAGCCGTTCTGGCGCAGCATGAGACGTACGAACTTCCGCAGGTCGTGCGTGACGAGATCCACCTCCAGACCGTTCCGCCGCCACATCCTGCCCCGGGTCTAGCCGGTTCCCGTGGCCCGAGGAGCGGGCATAGCTCAGGGAGCTCCAGAGCGTCGCCCGCGTCGGGTGCGGGAGCGGACACGGGCGACGCCGGGGCTCAGAGGTCCACCTCGCTCATCAGCATGCCGACCTCCGTGTTGGTCAGCCGACGCAGCCAGCCGGACTTCTGGTCCCCGAGGGCGATGGGCCCGAAACGGGTGCGTACGAGTCGGTCGACGGGGAAGCCCGCCTCGGCGAGCATGCGACGGACGATGTGCCGGCGGCCCTCGTGCAGCGTGACCTCGACGAGGTAGTTCCGGCCGACGTTCTCGACGACCCGGAAGTTGTCGGCGCGGGCGTAGCCGTCGTCCAGTCGGATGCCGTCCGTCAGCTGCTTGCCCAGGTCCCTGCGGATGGGTCCCTCGATCGTGGCGAGGTAGCGCTTCTGTACGCCGTACCGCGGATGGGTCAGCCGGTGGGACAGCTCCCCGTTGTTGGTGAGCAGGATCAGGCCCTCGGTCTCGGTGTCCAGGCGGCCCACGTGGAAGAGTCGGGTCTCCCGGTTCTGCACGTAGTCGCCCAGGCACTGGCGGCCCTCCGGGTCCTCCATGGCGGAGACCACGCCGGCGGGCTTGTTCAGCACGAAGTACAGGTGGGCCTGGGTGGAGATGGTCAGTCCGTCGACCTTGATCTGGTCCTTCTCGGCGTCCACCCGCAGGCCCTGCTCGGTGACGATCTCACCGTTGACCTCGACCCGGGCCCGGTCGATCAGCTCCTCGCAGGAGCGACGCGAGCCCATGCCGGCGCGGGCGAGGACCTTCTGCAGGCGCTCGCCCTCCTCCCCGCCGAAGGTCTTGGGGAGCTTGAGCGCGGGCTTGCTGTGCCGTTCCCGGTGACGCTCCTCGAGCTGGGCCTCGTACTCCCGGGGGCGGGCTGGTGCCGAGGGCTTCCGGGCGCGGTTCTTGGGCGCCCCGCTTCCCGTGGTGCTCCGCGGACCCTTGGGGCCGCCGCCCGGCTGATTGGACCTCGAGCCTCCGCCGCCGGCTTTGCCGGCGGGGTTGCCACCGGACCTGCCGCCGGGTTTCCCGGCGGGTTTGCCGGCGGACCCGCCCGTTGGCTTGCCACCGGGCTTGGCCCCCGGGCTTCCGCCCGGCTTGCCGGCACCGGGCTTGCCGCCGGCGCGCCCTTGGCCGGCGCCGCCCCGGGTGCCCTGCCCAGGCTTCCCCGCGTCACCGCCCGCGCCGGGGCGACCGCCCTTCTCGTGCCGACGCTCCTCCGGCCTGGGCCGCTCGGTGGCACGCTTCGACGTGCCGCCACCGCCTCGGGAGGAGCCGGAGCGCCCCTGCTGCCTGCCCCCGCCTCTGTTGTCTCGGTTGCCGCCGGTGTTGCCCCGGTTGTTGCCGCTGCTTCGCATCAATGGTCCGTCGTCTGGGAGTCGCCGCTGTCGTCTGGGTCGAACGACGGCACGCCTTCCTGGGTGTCGCCCTCCACCGCGTCCGCCTCCGGCAGGAAGGGCGCCAGCTCGGGAAGCTCGTCCAGGCCGCGCAGGCCCATCCGCTCCAGGAAGTAGTTCGTCGTCCGGTACAGGATCGCACCTGTTTCGGGTTCCGTGCCCGCCTCCTCCACCAGACCCCGCTGCAGCAGCGTACGCATGACGCCGTCGCAGTTGACCCCGCGTACGGCCGAGACCCGGGAACGGCTCACCGGCTGCTGGTAGGCGACGACCGCCAGCGTCTCCAAGGCGGCCTGGGTGAGCCGGGCCTGCTGCCCGTCCAGGACGAAACGCTCCACCGCGTCCGCGTACTCGGGGCGGGTGTAGAACCGCCAGCCGCCGGCGACCAGGCGCAGTTCGAAGCCACGGCGCTGGCGGGCGTACTCGTCGGTCAGCTCCCGCAGGGCGTCCGCCACGGCACGACGTGGCCGCTCCAGCACCCTGGCGAGGTGCTCCTCGGTGGCTGGTTCGTCCACCACCATCAGTACGGCCTCGAGCGCCGGTTTCAGCGGCAGCTCAGCCGTGCCGTCGGCGTCGCCGGGGGCCGTGATGTCCTCGCCCGGGCGACCAGGGGCGGATTCCGCTTCCTGCACCTCGTACGGGACCTCGCCCCGGGTCTCGTCCGGGAGGTCGTCGGCATCGTGGACGTCGACGGCGCCGTTGGCGTCCTGGGCCTCTTCGGTGGTCATGTCACTTCCCTGGGTTCACGACGCTCCTCGTCGGGCGCCGGCACGGGCTGGTCGAACTCGTCCGTCACGACGGGCCCCGCGCTCTCCCCGCCGCTCCAGCGGACGGACAGCTCTCCCAGGGCCTCCGGCTGCTCGAGTTCGACGGCACGCTCCCGGTACAGCTCCAGCAGGGCCAGGAAGCGTGCCACGACGGTCAGGACGTCCGGTGCGTCCGCGGTGAGTGCCCGGAAGGTGACCTCCCCCAAGCCTCGCAGTCGGGAGACCAACACCTCCGCCTGCTCCCGCACGCTCACCAGCGGGGCGTGGATGTGCTCGACGTACACCTGCGGCTTCGGCTTCGGTCGCATCGCCTTGACGGCGAGCTGGGCGAACCCCTCCGGACCGATGCGCAGCGCCACCTCCGGCAACAGCGCGGCGTGCTGCGGCTCCAGACCGACCGTACGGGGGAACCGCCGCTCCTCGGCCACCGTCCGGTCGGCGAAGACCCGGGCGATCTCCTTGTACGCCCGATACTGCAGCAGTCGGGCGAACAACAGGTCCCGCGCTTCCAGCAGCGCCAGATCCCCCTCGTCCTCCACCTCCGCGGTGGGCAGCAGCCGTGCGGCCTTCAGGTCCAGCAGCGTGGCGGCCACGACGAGGAACTCGGTGGTCTGGTCGAGGTCCCAGTCCTCGCCCATGGCGCGGATGTGCGCCATGAACTCGTCCGTGACCCGGGAGAGGGCGATCTCGGTGACGTCCAGCTTGTGCTTGGAGATGAGTTGGAGCAACAGGTCGAAGGGGCCCTCGAAGTTGTCCAGCACCACGGTGAACCGGCCGTCGTCGTCCTCGGCCGCGGTGCCCTCTTCCCCACTTCCCTCGGCCCGGTCGACCGCGTCGGCTCCGCTGTCCGGCGCCACGGGCGCCAAGGTGTCGCGCGCTGGCCGCGGTTCGTCGACCGGGTCCGAGGCCACGGCGCGAGGGGCGTCGCCATCCGGCTCGTGCCCGGACTCCTCGCCTGTCGGCCCCGCGTAAGCCGGTCCCTCGTACGCCGGCCCCTCGTACTCCTGCGCGGGCTCCCCACCCACGAGGCCGCCAGCGGCCCCCTGGTCACCGACCGCAACGCCAGCAGCGGGATCATCGCTTGCCGCCGTCCGCCGCTCCGGCACGGCGCCACCGCCGCCCGGTCCGCGGCCCAACGGACGGCGGGCGGCGGACCGAACCGGTGGCGGGTCCTCGGATGTCGGCATCGCGGTGCAGCGTACTGGGCGGAGGCGGGCGTCGACGTCCAGGCTCACCCGGGAAACGGGCGCGTCCGGGCGGCTGGCCCGCTACGTCCCCGGCCCGTCAGCGTCCTCGCAGGCGGCGCACCAGGATGCTCGCGTCACCGCGCGACTCGAGGTCCGCCAACACGACCGCCACCGCCTCCCGGACGATGCGGCCGCGATCCACGGCGAGCCCGTGCTCGCCACGCAACACCAGCCGGGCGTGCTCCAGGTCCATCAGCTCCTCGGCCGAGATGTAGACCGTGATCTTCTCGTCGTGTCGCTCCCGTCCGGAGGGCCGCCGGTTCGTGTTACGCCGCCGACCAGCCGATCCCTCGGCCTGTCGGCGGCCCTTTCCCTGCCCCTGGGCGCCGGTCTGCTGCCCGGCGGACTGGGCGGACTGAGCCGCGGCGCGGCTGAGTTGGCGGCGTGCGCCGGACTGTTCCGCGTCCGTGCGACGCCCCACGCCGCCGACGGTTCCCGAGTCCGTACGGTCCCCGTCCGCGCCCGTCCCGCGCTGGACCGGCTGAGGGGACTCCGGTGGCGAAGCCTCCCGCGCCGTGGACGCACGGCCCTGGTGTTCGCCCGTCCCGGCCCCGGGTGCGGCGGCCTCGCCCCGGCTGTCGGCGGGCCCGCCGCCGTCCGCCGCGGTGCTGTGCTCGCCCGTGGGGTGCTCCGTCGTCCGCTCCTGCTCAGGTTCCCCGGCGGGCGCCGGCACCCTGGCGTCCTCACCGGACTGCTGCGCGGGCTGGGCAGCCGAGGGCTGGACCCCGGGCCCGCCCGTCGTACGGAACAGTTCGTCGGCAGCCGGCAGGCTCACTCGGCGTGGCACCGGGCGAGCACCTCCCTGGCCAGCTGTCGATAGGCCGCGGCCCCGACAGAGTTGGAGGCGTAGGTGGTGATCGGCTCACCGGCGACGGTGGTCTCCGGGAAGCGGACGGTGCGCCCGATGACCGTGTGGTAGACGTTGTCGTCGAACGCCTCCACCACCCTGGCCAGCACCTCGCGGCTGTGCACCGTACGCGAGTCGTACATGGTGGCCAGGATGCCGTCGAGCTCCAGGTCCGGGTTGAGCCGCTCCTGCACCTTCTCGATCGTCTCCGTCAGCAGCGCCACGCCCCGCAGGGCGAAGAACTCACACTCCAGTGGGACGATCACCTTGTGCGCGGCGGTCAGGGCGTTCACCGTCAGCAGGCCGAGGGAGGGCTGGCAGTCGATGACGATGAAGTCGTAGTCCGACATCAGCGGCCCGAGGGCCCGCTGCAGCGTGGACTCGCGCGCCACCTCGCTGACCAACTGCACTTCCGCGGCGGACAGGTCGATGTTGCTGGGCAACAGGTCCATGCCCGCGACAGCGGTCTTCAACAGGACCTCGTCGGCCGCCATCCGGCGTTCCATGAGGAGGTTGTAGACGGTGAGTTCGAGCTCCATCGGGTTGACCCCGAGCCCGACGGACAGCGCCCCCTGCGGGTCGAAGTCGACGAGGAGCACTCGGCGGCCGTACTCCGCGAGCGCGGCACCCAGGTTGATGGTCGAGGTCGTCTTGCCCACCCCGCCCTTCTGGTTGCACATCGCGATGACCTTCGCCGGGCCGTGGTCCGTGACCGGGCCGGGGATGGGGAAGTACGGCAGCGGGCGCCCGGTGGGCCCGATCCGCTCGCGTCGCTGGCGCGCGGCGTCGGGGGCGAGGGTGGCCGCGTACTCGGGGTCAGGCTCGTATTCCGCGTCCGGGTCGTAGAAGTGCCCTTGGGGGAACTCGCCGTAGTTCGGGTCGTATTCGGCGAAGTGGTCCGCGGACTGACCGTCCGTGGCGTCGCCGGACCGGGCGTTCACGTGGTGGCCGTCCATACTCTGGGGAACTGTCCTGCTTGTGGTGGTGTTCGGCTGGGCGGTGGACGCGTGGACCTGGGTGGAGCCGACGGATTCGGGCCCCGCGGTCCCCTGGTTCCACATCGGCTCTCCTGGGTGACCACCCCCGGGAGTAAATGTCGACTCATTCACAAGTCGTCCTACCTCCTTGGGGATCGGGAGACATCCACACAGGTCAGCCTTTCACCATGCCGACGTTTGGCGACTCTATGGCGTGTCGGCGGTCCGCAGCAACACAATCCGCCGGACAGCGCACGATGTGTCGGCAATCGAACCCGCCGATGTCAAGCCCGTCAGGATCACTTCCGGACGGCCTGACCAGCGGGGCAAACCGCGTCAGCAGCGCCCATATCGGGCGGGACGGCGGGTGAATTCGAGGCCGGCACCCGTGTCTTCGCGTACGACGCCGCCAACGGACGCCGGCAGGCGTGACATTCGCGACGCCGGAGTCGCACGGCCGGCGATCCGAGGGGCAACGCACGCGGCGGGCGGGGGCGGCGCGGCCGGAAACCGCACTCCAGGGTCGACTTCTCGGCATACCGCCACCGCCGACGCCGCTTCCCGACCTCGGAGGGCCGGTCGTTCAGCGGAGCAGCTCAGCCGAGCAACTCGCCCAGCTCGTGGCACGCCAGCCCGTGCGCCTCGGCGACCGGACCGTAGACGACCTGTCCGTCATGGGTGTTCAAGCCCTTCGCGAGGACCGCGTCCCGGCGCAGCGCGTCCCGCCAGCCGCGGTTGGCCAGCTCCACGATGTACGGGAGCGTGGTGTTGGTGAGGGCGTACGTCGAGGTGCTGGGCACCGCCCCGGGCATGTTCGCGACGCAGTAGAAGACCGAGTCGTGCACCGGGAACGTCGGATCGGCGTGGGTCGTGGGGCGGGAGTCCTCGAAACAGCCGCCCTGGTCGATCGCGATGTCGACAAGGACACTGCCCGGCTTCATCCGGGACACCAGTTCGTTGGTGACCAGCTTCGGCGCCTTCGCCCCGGGGATCAGGACCGCTCCCACGACCAGGTCCGCCTGGAGCACGGCCTGTTCGAGCGCGTACGCGTTGGAGGCGACGGTCTGCACCTTGGTCCCGAATATCCGGTCGGCCTCGCGCAGCTTGTTGATGTCCCTGTCCAGCAGGGTGACGTGAAACCCCATGCCGACGGCGATCTGGGTGGCGTTCCAGCCCGACACCCCGCCCCCGATGACCACCGCGCGCCCGGCGCCCGCACCAGGCACCCCGCCGGGCAGCACGCCGCGACCACCGGCCGAGCGCATCAGGTGGTACGCCCCGACCTGCGGCGCGATCCGGCCCGCCACCTCGGACATGGGAGCCAGCAGCGGGAGCGAACCGCCCGCGCCCTCCACGGTCTCGTACGCGATCGCCGTGGTGCGCGAACGCAGCAACGCGTCGGTGCACTCCCGGGAGGCCGCGAGGTGCAGATAGGTGAAGAGGACCTGGTCCTTGCGCAGCCGCGGGTACTCCTCGGCGACCGGCTCCTTCACCTTGAGCAGCAAGTCGGCGGTGGCCCAGACGGCGTCGGCGGAGCCGTGCAGGGCGGCTCCGGCGGCGGAGAACTCCTCGTCCGGTATGGCGGAGCCGTCACCGGCCCCGCTCTGCACGTGGACCTCGTGGCCGTTGCGCACGAGTTCGTGCACCCCGGCCGGGGTGATGGCCACCCGGAACTCGTTGTTCTTGACCTCGGTGGGGATGCCGACCTTCACGTCGATCACGGTCCTTCACTTGTGGGTGCAGAAGGTTCCGCGTACGTCCCATTGCTTCAGCATGTGGGGTGGATGCCGAATGCCGCTGGATGCGCACGGGCAGCGCCATTCTAATGAAGGATCGTGGCCTGTCGATCCTTGCAAAGAGTCAACTTTCTCCCTTTGCTTCAGTGGTTTCGCAGGCTGTTGGCGAGTTCTTCTGGAGCTTCCCCTGGTTTTCGCTCGCGTCCGGGCGCACCGTGCCGGGAGGGTCACTCCGGGTGTGCCGCAGCAGGCGTGCGGACTCCGCGCGGTGGTAGCGGGCCGCGGCAGCCTCCCCCGCGGCGGCGCAGGTGTCGCCGAGCCGCGCGCGCAGCACGGCCTGGAGCCCGACGTCCTCGGCTCGCCGCGCGGTGGCCAATGCGTCCCGCCAGGCGCGCAGCGCGTCCCGTGGCCGGCCCGCGTACTCCAGCACCCGCGCCACCTCACCCAGCGCACGCGCCTGCGCGGACGGCTCGCGCAGCCTGCGGTACGCCGCCGCGGCGGCCCGCCAGGCGCGCAGGGCGTCCGTCCAGCGACCGGCGTCGGTGTGTACGGCGCCCATCAGACAGTGGGCCCGTGCGACATCCGACAGCCGGCCGTGGGTCTGCTGGTGCAGCAACGCCCGGTCGTACCAGTCGGCGGCGCGGGAGCTGTCGCCCAGCTCGGCGTAGGCGGCACCGAGCGACTCGAGCGCACGCCCCGTGTGGCCCGTCTCGCCCGCCGTACGAGCCGCGTCCAGCGCCGCGCGATAGCGCGGGACCGCACGCGCGAGGCGCCCGGTACCGGCGTCGAGGTCCGCGAGGTCGAGCAGGGTGGCGGCCTGCTCCCGCCACAGTCCCCCTCGCCCGGCGACCTCCAGCACGAGTTCGTGCAGCCGGTACGTCTCCGCGGCGGTCTCCGCGGGGGCACGATGCGCGCCGAACGCCAGCGCCAGGGCACGGGCCAATCGCCGGGCGAGCGTGTCGAGTTCACCGCCGCCCTCGTGTACGGCGAGCCGGGCCGCGGCGAGCAGGGGGCCGCGGCGCGTGGCGAGCCAGTGGGCGGCCTGGGCACGGTTGTCGAAGCGCAACTCCCGCGGGAGTTCGGCGAGCTTGGCCCGCGCGGACGAGCCGCTCGGCTCGGCCACCGCCCAGCAGGCCCACAACCGGCGTACGTCACGCTCCAGCATCCGGGCACGGGCGACCATCAGATCGCCGGGCCGCTCCGTCCTGGTCAGCTCATCCCTCAGCAACGGATCGAGCCATCCCGGCACCCCGTAGCCGTACGGCCCCGGGCGGCCGTACGATTCCGCCCCCTCGTGTGGCT
This sequence comes from Streptomyces oceani, assembly GCF_001751245.1. GTDB lineage: Bacteria > Actinomycetota > Actinomycetes > Streptomycetales > Streptomycetaceae > Streptomyces > Streptomyces oceani. The sequence goes on along the minus strand of NZ_LJGU01000123.1, from coordinate 12,308 downwards.
CGTCCCGCAACAGACCCAGCGCGGCGAACTCACCGAGCGTCTCGCGGGCCGTCGACACCGAGCAGCCGGCGAGCGCGGAAGCCGTGTGTGCGTCGACGAAACCGGCCGGGGCCAGGGCCAGCAGCCGCAACAGCCGGGCGGCCGGGCGCGGGAGCCCGCCGTACACCAGCTGGAAGGCCCGCTCGAGCTGGTCCGCTCGACGGCCCCCGGTAGGCCGCGCGTGCTCCGCCGCCTCCTCCAGTCGACTGGTCGCGTCGGACACCGAGAGCCGGGGGTGCGCGGCGAGCCATCCACCGACCAGGCGGAGCGCGGCCGGGAGATCACCGCACGCCTCCGCGAGGGCCTCGGCCCGCCGCGGGTCCACGGTCAGCCGGGGTGCGGCGCCGGCCCTGGAACGCAACAACTCGACGGCTGCCCCACGGTCGAGTCCGCCGAGGGTGCAGGGTCGAACGTCACTCACGCCGGGCAGTGGGCCGCCGGCGACGGCGACCACCAGGCTGTCCCGGTTCTCCGGCAGCAGCTCCAGGAGTTGCTCGGCCTCGGTGACATCGTCGAGCAACAGCAGGACGCGGCGCTCGGCCAGCAGGGCACGCAGCGTTCCGGTCAGCTCCGTCGGCTCGACCCCCGGGTCCGGCGGATCGGCTCCCAGCGCGGCGAGCAGATCGCGCGCGGTGCGCTCGGCGGGCACGACCGTCCGCCCGGGGCCGCTCAGCCGCGCCCGCAGTACGCCGTCCGGATAGTCCCCGGCCAACTCTCCGGCCAGTTCCTCGGCCAGTGCCGTACGCCCCGAGCCGGGCCGCCCGACGATCAGCAGTACCCGGCTGTGCGGGGCCGGTCTGCCGGCGAGCGTGCTGAGCCCGGCACACGCGACATCCGCGCGCAGCTCGCCCAGCTCGCGCTCCCGACCGGAGAATCCGCCACTCGAGTGACCCGGGGCCGAGGGTGGCCCGTCGTCCCGCACCGCCTGATCCGTCACGAGTTCCCGCTCCCGTCCAGCCGAGCCTGTGCCCACGCGTGCGGCGCGGTCGCCGACCGGCCACCGCCGCCCGCCTCGCCAGGTCCGCCGACCGCCCCTTAGGGGCGGCCGGCCGCGACGGCACGGCTGCCGGCCGCCGCCTGACGACCAGTCACCCGGGCCGTGGGAAAGACCCTAAGTCACCTGCCCGGCCAGGGGCGGCAGCACGCGGCGTACGGACCGCGGCAAGATCACCGTACCGGGGCGGCCGGGCCCGGCGGGAGACGCGATCGAGCCGGTCCGTCGCCATACGACCTGACGACCTGCCCGACGGCGTACGGCCCACATGCCGGCGGCGCAGGGCCGCGGCGCGAGGCCGGTGGCGCCAGGCGGAGGCGGGTTCCGGCTCAGCTCTCGAACGGCCTGGCGGGCCAGGGCGCGTCCGCCGGCCGCAGGCTGTCCAGGCCGTCCCCCGCGAGCGCGGCGGACAGCGCCAGCACGCCGACCGACAGGCAGTTGTTGTGCAGCTCCCCGGCCAGGACCGAGCGCACCAGCTGGGACAGCGGCACCCGGGCCTGCTCCATGTCGGCCTCCTCCTCGGTGACGGCGTAACGATCGCCGTCCGCGTCCGAGACCTGCCGGGCGAGGAAGATCCGCAGCGCCTCGTCACAGCCACCGGGCGAGGTGTAGACGTCCACCAGCACCCGCCAGTCCTCCGCCTTGACGTGCGCCTCCTCGTACAGCTCGCGCTGTGCCGCGTGCAGCGGGTTCTCCCCTGGTACGTCCAGCAGGCCGGCCGGGATCTCCCACAGCTTGTGCCGTACGGGGTGCCGGTACTGGCTCAGCAGCAGCACCTGGTCCCGCTCGTCCAGCGCGAGCACCGCGACCGAGCCCGGGTGCGTCTGGTAGTCCCGGCGCACCACCGAGCCGTCCGGCATCACCACGTCGTCCGTGCGCACACTGGTCTTCTTGCCCTCGAAGGGGGTCTCGGTGCGTACGACCCGCCAGTGCCGGGCGACGTCCACGGGATGCTCGGTCACGGCTCATGCCTCCTTCGGTGTGCTGCCGGCCGTCGTCCGCCGCCGCTCGACGGCGGCCCGCACGAGGCCGGCGAACAGCGGGTGCGCCCGGGTGGGGCGGGAGCGCAGTTCGGGGTGCGCCTGGGTGGCCACCAGGTACGGATGGGTCTCGCGAGGGTACTCGAGGTACTCCACGAGCTTGTTGTCCGGCGAGGTGCCCGAGAAGACGAGCCCGGCCTTCTTCTCCAGTTCGGCACGGTAGGCGTTGTTGACCTCGTACCGGTGCCGGTGCCGCTCCTCCGCGTACGGCTCGCCGCCGTACACCTCGCGGACCAGGGAGCCCTCGGCGAGTTTCGCCGGGTACAGGCCCAGCCGCATGGTGCCGCCCAGGTCGCCGTCACCGGCGACGATGTCCAGCTGCTCCTCCATGGTGGAGATCACCGGGTCGACGGCACCCTGGTCGAACTCGGTGGAGTCCGCCTGCGGCAGGCCCGCGAGGTTGCGCGCGGCCTCGATGACCACGCACTGGAGCCCGAGGCAGAGTCCGAGCAGCGGAACGCGCTGCTCGCGGGCGTACGTGATCGCGGTGAGCTTGCCGTCCACGCCGCGGTCACCGAAGCCGCCGGGCACGCACACCGCGTCCACGTCGGCGAGCTGCGCGGCGGCCCCGGCGGGCGTACGGCAGTCGTCCGAGGTGACCCACTTGACGGTGACGCGGGCCCGGTTGGCGAACCCACCGGCCCGGATCGCCTCGGTGACCGAGAGGTAGGCGTCCGGCAGGTCGATGTACTTCCCCACCAGCGCGACGGTGACCTCGTGGTCCGGCTCGTGCACACGCCGCAGCAGGTCGTCCCACTGGGTCCAGTCCACGTCGCGGAAGGGCAGATCCAGCTTGCGCACGACGTAGGCGTCCAGGCCCTCGCTGTGCAGGACCTTCGGGATGTCGTAGATCGACTTGGCGTCCCGGGCCACGGCGACGGCGGCGTCGTCCACGTCACACATCAGCGAGATCTTGCGCTTGATCGCCACCGGGACCTCGCGGTCGGCGCGCAGCACGATCGCGTCCGGCTGGATGCCGATGTTGCGGAGCGCCGCGACGGAGTGCTGGGTGGGCTTGGTCTTCAACTCGCCGGAGGGGCCGATGTAGGGCAGCAGTGAGATGTGCACCACGAAGACGTTGTCCCGGCCGACCTCGTGCCGCACCTGGCGCACGGCCTCCAGGAACGGCAGTGACTCGATGTCGCCCACGGTGCCGCCAACCTCCGTGATCACCACGTCGAAGTCGCCGGTGGCCATCCGCCGGATGCGGTGCTTGATCTCGTTGGTGATGTGCGGGATGACCTGCACGGTGTCGCCCAGGTACTCGCCGCGCCGCTCCTTGGCGATCACCGAGGAGTAGACCTGGCCGGTGGTGACGTTGGCGGTGCCGTCCAGGTCGACGTCCAGGAAGCGTTCGTAGTGTCCGATGTCCAGGTCGGTCTCGGCGCCGTCGTTGGTGACGAACACCTCACCGTGCTGGAAGGGGTTCATCGTGCCGGGGTCGACGTTGAGGTACGGGTCGAGCTTCTGCATGGTGACCCGCAGCCCACGCGCCTTGAGCAGCGCGCCCAGGCTGGAGGCGGTGAGCCCCTTGCCCAGGGAGGAGGCGACGCCCCCGGTGACGAAGAGGTGCTTGGTCGTCGTGGCTGTCGGTCGGGGCGGCATGGCCAAGAGGGGGCTCCCGTGGTCGCGAGGTGGGTGCGTGCCGGCGGCCCTGTGGTGCTGCGGTCACGTGCCGCGGCCACAGGATGCCGTCGCTGGCGACCCCGTCCGGGACAGTCCGCTGGCGCGCGGGGCGTGCTGCCCTGGTGCGCTGAACCCGCGTGCCGACGCCGACAAGGGTCTGAGGTTCGGAGGGCCGCCGCATCGACGTGTCGAGGACGCTTGCCCACCGCTCCACGGGCTACCAGGGTATCAGCGAAGGACGTACGGCCACCGGGCGACGTATCCCCGCCCCGGCCGCCCGGGGTGGCCTCCCGTCCGGACGCCGTTGGCCCGCCCACACCACCGGGCGGCCGGCGGCGATGCTCACACGGATCGAACCGGTGCGTCGTATCCTGCACGAATGCTGGACTGGCAGCGGCACGGATAGTGGACTGGCCAGGGAACGATCACGCGTCCCACGGGGCGTGGCCGCAGGCTGGACTGGAGAGACACGTGGCTGGTCGTATCGAGGACTACGCGCTCATCGGGGACATGCAGACAGCGGCGCTCATCCGCCGCGACGGCTCCGCCGACTGGCTGTGCCTGCCCCGGTTCGACTCGCACGCGGTGTTCGCCCGGCTGCTGGGCACCGAGGACCACGGTTTCTGGCGGGTCGGCCCGACGCCGCCGCAGGGCGCGGAGCCGGCGCCGGCCGACCGCCGGCGCTATCGCGGTGACTCGCTGGTGCTGGAGTCCGAGTGGGACACCCCGCGCGGCACGGTCCGGGTGGTCGACTTCATGCCGCCACGCGGCACCGGCGCCCCGCAGTTGGTGCGGATCGTGGAGGGGGTCAGCGGCCGGGTGCCGATGCGCTCGGCGCTGCGGATGCGCTTCTCGTACGGCTGGGTGGTGCCCTGGGTGCACAAGATCGACCACCGGACGGTCGCGGTGGCCGGCCCGGATTCCGTCTGGATCGACACCGACACCGAGACCTACGGCGAGGACCTCACCACCTACTCCGACTTCACCGTCGGCCCGGGCGACCGGATCGCGCTGACCATCAGCTGGCAGTACTCGCACCGCGAACCGCCCCCGCTGCCGGAGCCGGAGACGGCGCTGGAGGCCACCGAGACCTTCTGGCGGGAGTGGGTGGCGCACTGCACGTACCACGGGCCGTACCGGGAGGCGGTCGTCCGTTCGCTGATCACGCTCAAGGCGCTGACCTACTCCCCCACCGGCGGCATCGTCGCCGCCCCGACGACCTCCCTGCCGGAGGAGATCGGCGGCTCCCGGAACTGGGACTACCGCTTCACCTGGCTGCGGGACGCCGCGATCGCGCTCTCCTCACTGTTGCGCACCGGCTACCGGGAGGAGGCGCGGGCCTGGCGGGAGTGGCTGCTGCGCGCGGTCGCCGGCGACCCACAGCACCTGCAGATCATGTACGGCATCGCCGGGGAACGCGACCTGGGCGAACGCGAGTTGCACTGGCTTCCCGGATACGAGAACTCCACTCCGGTCCGGATCGGCAACGACGCCGCCGGCCAGCTCCAGCTCGACGTGTACGGAGAGGTGACCGAGGCGCTGCATCTGGCCCACATGACCGGCCTGGCCCGCAACGACTACGCCTCGCTGTTGCAGGTCAAGCTGATCAGCTACCTGGAGCAGCACTGGGACGAGCCCGATGAGGGCATCTGGGAAGTACGCGGCCCCCGCCGGCACTTCGTGCACTCCAAGGTCATGGCCTGGGTCGCGGTGGACCGTACGGTCAAGCTGATCGAGTCCGGGGACGTGGACGGCCCGCTGGAGCGCTGGCGGGAGTTGCGCTCCCGTATCCACCGTGAGGTGTGCCAGTGGGGCTACGACGCGGAACGCAACACCTTCACCCAGTACTACGGCTCCCAGGAGTTGGACGCCGCGCTTCTGCTGATTCCGCAGATGGGCTTCCTGCCGCCGGACGACAAACGGGTCATCGGCACCGTGGAGGCCATCCAGCGGGAACTGTCCACGGAGGACGGCTTCGTGCTGCGTTACCCGACGGACCGCGGCGAGAACGTCGACGGTCTGGAGGGCGAGGAGGGCGCGTTCCTGGCGTGTTCCTTCTGGCTGGCCGACGACCTCGCGATGATCGGTCGGGTGCAGGAGGCGCGGGACCTCTTCGAGCGGCTGCTGGCGTTGCGCAACGACCTGGGGCTGCTCGCCGAGGAGTGGGACCCGCGGCTGCGGCGCCAGGTCGGTAACTTCCCGCAGGCGTTCAGTCATGTGCCGCTGATCGACACGGCTCTGCGACTGACCACCTCGGGCGCGTGACGGCGGCCGGGCGACGCGTCCCCGCGCGGTACGGCGCCGGCCGGCACGCTTCGGCCGGCGCCGCACCCGGGCCCTGTGCTGGGGCTGGGCTCAGTCGAGCGGGTCCAGGGTCAGCGTGATCTCACTGGGCGCGCCGTCCTGGATGTACGAGGCGAAGCCGGCCACGTCGTCGAACGCGAATCCGTAGGCTTTCCCGTCCTCCGCGATCTCGTGCATGGTCCGGACGTACTCGTGCACGGTGTCGCCCTGGTAGAAGCCGCTCGGGTCATCCGTCGGCTGCTGGTCCAGCGCGGCCAGCGTCGTACGGTTCAGCGCCGCTCCCACCACCGCCGCGACCGGGCCGCTCAGCTTGTCGTTCGGGGCGGCCAGGGCGCCGTCACAGAACAGCACGTCCCGGGTGGTGGGCTTCTCGATCAGCACCTCGCCCGGGCCCGTGAAGCGGAGGGTGTCGCCGCTGACCCGACCGGTGAACGTGCCCTGGTTCGTGGTCACGGTGAGGTCCTTCGAGGAGTAGACCTCCCACACCTCGTCGACGTACGCGTCGAGGTAGTCGGCGGGGAACAGCCCCGCGTCGATACCGTGGCTGGGCGCGATGACCCGCCGGTCCTCGACCACGAGGTCGCCGAACGGGCCGGCCTGCGCCAGCGTCTGGAACGCCTGCCCGCGTCCGCCCGGCTTCAGCTTCCCGGTGGTCTGGTCCTGCTGGCCGGTGAGGTGCAGCGAGAGCGGCACGCTGAACATGTCCACAGCGGTGGTGTTGCAGTACATGCCGTCGGCCTTGTACGTGAACTCGGCGCAGTCGTGCAGCACTCCGTAGTTGGGGTCGGACTCCACCCAGCCGGCCGGATAGGCCAGTGCCGCCTTGCCGTTGCCGTCCTCCACCGCCTTCATCTTGAGCTTGTCGCCCAGCGCGGTGTAGATCCGGCCACCGTCCATGTGCGGCAGTTGCAGCGTGGTGGTGCCGCTCTGCAGCGGGATGGCGTAGTCGGTGAACCCGTCGGGGCCGTTGTCCCCGAGCGCGACCGGCTTGACCTCGCCCTCCGGGGTGAGGCGGACGCGCTGCTTGTCGACCTCGCCCAGCACGTAGACGTGGATGGAGGCGTTGTCGAACTGCCCGGAGTTGTTCACGATCTTCAGCGGCAGTGGCGCGGCGGCCGTACGGCGCGGGGCGCCGCCGATCGCCTGGCCGGCCAGGGCGAATCCGCCGCCGGCGGCGGCCGCCGTCACCGCGGCGCCGCCGAGGAGCTTCCTACGAGAGATCATTTCCGTGCACCTTTCGTCTGTCCGCCGGAGACGGCCACCGAGACGTGGTCGACCAGCATCGAAGCACCGGGCTTGGTCGCCTCGGTGGGTGTGGCATGACCGGCGACGCCGTCCGGGAAGGCGCCGCCCATGGCGAGGTTCAGCAGGATGAAGTGACCGTGGTGGGTGGCGTCGGCCCATGCTTGGGCACCCACGTCGGCCTCGCTGACGGAGTGGTACTGCTGTCCGTCGACCGACCAGCGCAGTTCCTCCGTGCCGCCGCTGCGGTCCAACTCCAGCGCGTATGTGTGGAAGCCGGCCTGGCAGGCGGTCTCGGGGCAGGGTCGGGAGTTTCCGAGGCCCTGTGACTCCTTGCAGGGGCCACCGGGGTTCACTCCGCAGTGCAGCACGCCCCAGACGGTGTTGAGACCGTTGACGTTCTCCATGATGTCGAACTCGCCGACGCCCGGCCAGTTCTGGTAGTTGCCGCGGTAGTCCGCGCCGAGCGTCCAGAAGGCGGGCCAGTAGCCCAGCGCCGCGTCCCCGCTGATGTCGGGCACCCGGATGCTGGCCTCGATACGCATCGTGCCGCCCTCCGGTGCGGCGAAGTCCGTTCGTTGGGTCTCGATACGGCCCGAGGTCCAGGTGTCGCCGTCCTTCAGCGCGGTGATCTTGAGGCGCCCTTGGCCGTCGAGTTGCAGGTTCTCCGGCTTGTCGGTGTACGTCTGGACCTCTCCGGTGCCCCAGTTGGGCGGGCCGCCCGGGTAGCTCGTACCGGTGTCGATGATCCAGTTCCGCTCGGCGGGCGGACTGCCGGCCGCGCCGTCGAAGTCCGCTCGCCAGACCTCCTCCAGCGCGGCCCCGTCCGCCGAGCGGTCGGTGGTCTGTTCCGCCGGGCGATCGGCGGCGGCTGTCGCGCTCGACGACTGGTCCGGCTGGTCGGCCTGCGCGGTGGCCAACGCGCCGCTGCCAAGGGCCAGGACGGCGGCGACCACTGCCAGCACCCGGGATCGTCTCAATTTCATGCTCATGTCATGCGCTCCTTGATGGGGGTGTGAGAGCGCTCTCACGTCACGGTCATGCACAGTGCCGGGCAGAGGGAGTAGCGTCAAGACCTCAGAAACGATGAGGAGTTCGATGTTGAACGGCGCCCGTGGTCCCCGGCCCACTCTGGAAGGCGTGGCCGCGCATGCCGGCGTCTCGCGCGCGACCGTCTCCCGGGTGATCAACGGCAGTGCGGGAGTGCGGACCGAAGTCCGGGAGCAGGTGGAACGCTCCGTGGCGGCGCTCGGTTACGTGCCCAACAGTGCCGCGCGGAGCCTGGTCACCCGACGTACGGGAGCGGTCGCGGTGGTCATCGCCGAGCCGGAGACCCGAGTCTTCTCCGACCCTTTCTTCGCCCAGCAACTGCGGGGCATCAGCCGTGAGTTGGCGCTTCGGGACATCCAGCTGGTGCTTCTGCTGTTGGAGCGACGTTCGGACTACGCCCGCATCGGTCGCTACCTCGCCGGTGGCCATGTGGACGGCGCGTTGATGTTCTCGCTGCACACCGACGATCCGCTGCCCGCGATGGCGACGGAGTCGGGACTTCCCACCGTGTTCGGGGGTCGCCCCGGTTGGCCCGGCTCCGACCAGGAACCCGAACCGCTGTATGTGGACACGGACAACCGCGGCGGAGCCCGGCAGGCCGTGGAGCACCTGCTGGAGCGTGGCCGCCGCCGGATAGCGGTGATCACCGGGCCGCTGGACCAGACGTCGGCGCTGGACAGACTGCAGGGTTACCACGACGCGTTGGCGAACGCCAACGCGTCAGACACCGCGTTGGCGAACGCCAACGCGTCAGACACGGGGTTGGCGAACGCCAACGCGTCAGACACGGGGTTGGCGAACGCCAACGCGTCAGACACGGGGTTGGCGAACGCCAACGCGTCAGACACGGGGTTGGCGAACGCCAACGCGTCAGACACGGGGTTGGCGAACGCCAACGCGTCAGACACGGGGTTGGCGAACGCCAACGCGTCAGACACGGGGTTGGCGAACGCCAACGCGTCAGACACGGGGTTGGCGAACGCCAACGCGTCAGACACGGGGTTGGCGAACGCCAACGCGTCAGACACGGGGTTGGCGAACGCCAACGCGTCAGACACGGGGTTGGCGAACGCCAACGCGTCAGACACGGGGTTGGCGAACGCCAACGCGTCAGACACGGGGTTGGCGAACGCCAACGCGTCAGACACGGGGTTGGCGAACGCCAACGCGTCAGACACGGGGTTGGCGAACGCCAACGCGTCAGACACGGGGTTGGCGAACGCCAACGCGTCAGACACGGGGTTGGCGAACGCCAACGCGTCAGACACGGGGTTGGCGAACGCCAACGCGTCAGACACGGGGTTGGCGAACGCCAACGCGTCAGACACGGGGTTGGCGAACGCCAACGCGTCAGACACGGGGTTGGCGAACGCCAACGCGTCAGACACGGGGTTGGCGAACGCCAACGCGTCAGACACGGCACCATCCTCCAGCGGGGCCGATCCGGCCCTCGTGGCGCACGGCGGCTTCACCGCGGAGGGCGGCGAGCGGGCGATGGCGGAGCTGTTGGATCGCCGACCCGACCTGGACGCGGTCTTCGCCGGTTCGGATCTGATGGCGTCCGGTGCGATCCGTACGCTGCGCGCGTCGGGTCGCCGCATACCGGAGGACGTGGCGGTGGTCGGTTACGACGATCTGGAGCCGGCGGCGTGGGCCGATCCGCCGCTCACCACGGTCCGTCAGGACGTGGAGGAGATGGGCACGATGATGGCGCAGTTGCTGGTGCGAAGACTGGACACGGCCACCGCCTCGGCGACGGGTTCGGACTCGCCCTCGGACAAGCACGCTGACGCGGCGGCGGACGGTCCGCTCGCCGCCGTGGTGACCCCGGCCCGGCTGATCGTGCGGGACTCCAGCTGACCTGGCGGCGTACGGACGGGAACACCCGACGCTCCCCGCCCGACCCGCCGCCCCACGCCCACGCCCCACGCCCACGGCGACCTCAGCAGGCCACCCGCAGCACCTCGTCGTAGACGCTCAACACCTGCGCCACGCTCTCCTCCACGCTGCGGGGCACGGCCTCCCGGTCACGACCGGCGACGCCGGTACGCCCGGTCACCCCGCTCTCCCCGGTGGTCAGGTCGTACGGGCCGGGCTCCCGCCAGGCATAGGGCCCGTGGACCGGTTCGGCGGCCGGCGGCGTCGGGGCGAGTCGCGCGTCCCGGGCGCCCCGGCGGCGGGCGAGGTCCACCAGGCCCGGGTTCGCCGCCAGCAGTACGGACGCGGCGCGAGCCACCCGGCGCTCCAGCACCGGGACGAGGGTGCGCCACACCACGTCCGCGGCGTACTCCCGGGTGTGCCAGCTGACGACCAGCGGCACCTGGCGCCGGCGGCCCAGCGCGCGCACCGCGAGCAGCCCGGCCCACAGTCCGTGCGCGTGCACGACGTCGGCGCCGAGGGCGCGCAGCGCCGTGCCCGCCTAGTGGCCGGGGGCGGGACGGTCGGGAGTACCCGTGGCGGGCCCGGACACGAGGTCCGTACCATCGTCGCCGGCCGAGATCGACGCCGACGTCGCAGCGCTCCCCCGTGCGAGTTCCGCGCCGGACACGGTCACCCGCAGGCCGCGCGCCACCAGGCCCGCCGCCAGCCCGCGTACGTGCGCGCTGGTACGAGCCGCCGCCATGTCGGCACCGACGGCGGGATGCGCGCCACGATGCGAGGCGGGGGCCTCGGCCAGGAGGTGCACGGCGTGGGTCGGCGAGTCACCCGCGGGTTCCGGGGACGGTTCGGGGGTGTTCCTCACGGTGGCTCGGTTCCGGAGTCGACTGCTCGGAGCGTCCGGCGGTGGTCGGGCACCCCCGGTACGGGTACGGGCGGCGGGCCGGAGCCCAGGATGCCAGGCGGCGGGGACGTGCGCGGGCCGACGGCCGGACGGGCGGGCACGCCGCACCCGTACGGCCGCGCGGGACGCCCGGGGCCTTCCCCACGGGACACCGTGTGCGGCTGCCGGCCGGTCACACCGTGGCACGGGCCGTGGACAGCAGCTCCTCGGCGTGTGCCCGGGCCAGCTCCGAGTCCTCCTGACCGGCGAGCATCCGGGAGAGTTCGCGCACCCGGTCCTCCCCCGCCATGAGTTGCACGCCGCTGTGTGTCACGGCACCGTCGTCGGTCTTCTCCACCACCAGGTGCCGGTCAGCGAACGCCGCCACCTGCGGCAGGTGCGTCACCACGATCACCTGGGCGGATCGGGCGAGTCGGGCCAGTCGCCGCCCCACCTCGACCGCGGCCTTGCCGCCGACTCCGGCGTCCACCTCGTCGAAGAGGTAGGTCGGCACCGGGTCCGACCCCGCGAAGACGACCTCGACCGCGAGCATCACCCGGGACAGTTCGCCGCCGGAGGCACCCTTGGCGATCGGGCGGGGCTGCGCGCCGGGGTGCGAGGCCAGCCGCAGTTCGACCTCGTCGGTGCCGTGCGGTCCGTACCCGACGAGGTACTCCTCGCCCAGCTCAAGCCCTTCCGGGTCCGCGTGCCGGCGCAGGGCGAACGAGACCTGGGCGTGCGGCATGGCCAGTTCGGCCAGCTCCTGGGTCACGGCGTCGGCGAACCGGTCCGCGGCCTCCTGGCGGGCCTCGGTCAGCCGTTTGGCAAGGGTGCCGAGTTCGGCGCGCAGCTGGTCCCGTTCGGCGGCCAGTTCGGCGATCCGCTCGTCGTCGCCCTCCAGCTCGGCCAGCCGGGTGGCGCTCCGCTCGGCCCAGGTCAGTACGGTCTCCACGTCCTCGCCGTACTTCCGGGTGAGCTGGGTCAACGCGGCGCGACGCTCCTCGACGGCGGACAGCCGCAGCGGGTCGGCCTCCAGCCCGTCGGCGTAGCTGGCGAGTTCGCCCGCCACGTCGGAGAGCAGGACGGACACCTCGCCCAGCCGTTCGGCCAGGCTGCCGAGCGCCGGGTCGTGCGCCCGTACGTCCTCCAGCGCCCGGTGCGCGCCGGCGACCAGGGTGCCGGCGTCCCCACCGTCCGGATCGTCCGGGTCCCCGGCGAGGGCGCCCCGCGCGCCGCTGGCGGCGCCGGCGAG
>NZ_LJGU01000122.1:5560-63291 GCF_001751245.1 Streptomyces oceani | reverse complement strand
ACGGCCGGCGTCGCACCGCGCGGATGATCGTCGACGCCGGCGGAGGACGAGCGGACGCGGCACGTCACCCGGATCTCCAGAAGGTCTCAGGCGGCTCGGACGACTCGGGCGGCGCACCCAGCTCGGACGCCCCGCGTGTGCCGGACACCCCGGAAGGCGCCAACGCCCCGGAAACCGCCGACGTCCCGGCGGTGACCGTGGCCGGGCTCCGCAGCGGGTGGGAGGGGCCCGGGCTGGACGCCGAGGGGGCGTACGCGCTGGACCTGCTCGTGGTGCTCGACGCCCCGCAGTTGGCCGCCGAGACCGCCGCGGCGCTGGTCGAGGGCCTGCCGGACGGCGCGCGGCTGGTGCTCAGCGGCGATCCGCAGCTCCTCGGCTCCGCCGGCCCGGGGCAGGTGTTCCAGGACGTCCGAGCCTCCGGCTGTTGCCCCCGAGTGGCCTCCCGTACCCCCGATCCCGGACCACTCGGCGAGCTGGTCTCCGGGATCGGCGTCGGTGAACTGCCACCCGTGGCGGCGCCGGAGCGGGAGATGGTCATCGTGCCCGTCCAGGATCCGACCGACGCCGTACGCCGCACGGTGCAACTGGTGTCCGACTCGGTGCCGCGTGCCATCGGGGTGCCCGCTGAACAGACCCAGGTGCTCACCACCGGACACGGTGGCGCGGCGGGCACCAGGGCGCTCAACACCGCGCTCAAGGAAGCGCTGAATCCCGGCCCGGGCCGCTTCGGCGGATTCGACCCCGGAGACCGCGTGGCCTACTCCCCCGCTCCCGGCCACACCGTCACCGGAAGCGTCCGCGACGCCGGGGACGACGGACTGCACCTGGAGCTGGCCGGCCGCAGCGTCGTCCTGGCGCCGCAGCGCGTGGCCGCCGCCCTCCGGCACGGTTGGGCGATCACGACGCACCAGGCGGCGGGCACCCGCTGGCCGGCCGTGGTCGCGGTGCTGCCGGGTGAGGCGGCGGACACCCTGACCCGGGACTGGGTGTACACCACCTTCGGACGTGCGGAGCGCCACCTGTCGATCGTCCAGGGCGTGCAGCAGGCCCTGCCCCGGGCAGTCTCCGAGCAGCTCGCGACGGCGCGTACGACCAGACTGCGTACGCTGCTCGTACGGGCGGTCGCGCAGCTGGAGCCCGATCCTTCGACGGAGCGTGCGACGGGGACGACGGGCGAGGGAAGGTAGCGCGCCCGCCAGCGCGGCGGAGTGTGCGGGACGGCCAGCCACCGCGGCTGACAGTGGGCGGCACGGCCACGGTCAGAGTGCCCGGTGACCACCCGCGCCGTCCTCGGTCGCCGGGTCCGCCGGCTCCAACTCCTCGTCGAAGACGGTGCTCACGTCGAACCGGCAGATGACCCGCTCGGGGTCGGCCTGGTCGAAGGGCGCGGACAGCCACTCGCCGGGCTCCCGCGGCTCGTCGGCGGCCGCCACCCACAGCGTGGCGTCGCCCTCCTCCATGCCGAACTCCCGGTGCCGCGTGGCGATCTCGTCCGGCTCGTACTCGCCGAAGAGCACCCCGAGAGCCGCGTGGACGCTGCGTCCCGCCGTAGGCCCGACGAACGACTCGGCCTCGTCGTCCTCGTCCCCCTCCCCCGACTCCGGGTCGAGGTCGGTGACGCGTTGCGCCTGTGCCAGCAGCCGTTGCGGTTCGGTCAGCGTGTAGTCGCGGCGTACGAAGACGCTGAGGGACCGTGGCTCGTCCGGCCCGGTGTATTCGGGCATCGTGTCCCCGCCGGGGATCTCGAAGGGCGTGACCTCGTCGTACGCCTCGTACAGCAGCTCGTCGTACGCCTCACCCGCCACCGCGAGCTGGTCGAACGCGGTGTACACGGCGGCCTCCTCCGGACCGTCCCCGCCCGCCTCGGCAGCCGCACCGGCCCGCCGCTCAACGGCCTCGAGGTGCCGGTCGAGCGCGGTTTTGACTGCCTCGACGGCAGCGCGTACGTCAGCAGCGGTCGGCTGCGCAGCATCAGACATAGTGCAGACGCTATCCGCATTTGGTCCCTGCCCGCACAATAGATGAGATGCCGGAATATGAATTTCGCGATGTGTACGTACCACGCAGTGTCTCCCGCAAGGCGGCGACACAGCTGCTGACCGATCAGGCGGAGTACGGTCACTGGGAGTTGGACCGCACGCGGCTCTATCCGGACGGCAGCCGGCGGGTGCGGCTGCGGCGCCGGATCATCCGCCAGCTGCGGGCGACCTGGTGATCGGCCGGGCCCGAGGGGGCGTTCCGGGCGGGCACGCCGGAGCGGGACCCGCGACCACGCGCGAGTCCCGCTCGATACGTCTCTCTCACCAGCCGAAACGGCCCTGTTCAGGAGGCTTGTCAGGAGGGGGGTGACGCGCCCCGGCCGGTGTCAGGCACCCGGGTGGTCGGTTCAGCGTCGGCCGACCCGGGCACGGCGGTACAGCACTCCGCCACCGAGCAGCAGCCCGGTGCCCAGGGTCATCCCGAGCGCGAGGTCGTAGCTACCGCCGGTCTCGGCCAGCTGCGGCTCCACGGCCTGCTGGGGAGCGGCCTGCGGCTGCTCCTTCGGCTGCTCGCGCGGCTCCTCCGGAGTCTTCTCCTCCGGCTTGTCCGGCTGTGGCTTCTCCGGCTTGGGTGCCGGCTTGTCCGTCTTCTCCGGCTTCTCCGTGGAATCGTTCGCACACTCGTTGCCGAACGCGGGGTTGAGCAAACCGACCACGTCGACGGTGTTGCCGCAGACGTTCACGTCCGCGTCGATCGGCACCTGCGCGGTGTTCCCGGAGAGCAAGCCCGGCGAGTTCGCGGAGCCGCCCTCGGCCGTCGAGTCGGCGAACGCGGTGCCGCCGGACAGCGCCAGCACGCTGCCTGCCGCGGCCACAGTGATCAGGCCGGTTCTGGAGACCTGTCGCATGGTTGTTCCTGCCTTCATTCCGTGTGAATTACGAGCGAGAGATCCGGCAGTCATACCGTCACACCTGCTCGTCCAGAGACCCGTTGGTCCCGGGCGCCGCAGTAGCGTCCGGGACCCACGGGCTTCGCTCCGCGAGGAGCGAGAGACCATGTCAGCCGTTGACGCAGGTGTTGCCGAAGGCCGGGTTCAGCACCCCGACGACGTTGACCGTGTTGCCACAGGCGTTCACGTCCGCGTCAATCGGCAGCTGAATGACGTTCCCGGAGATCACGCCGGGGGAGCCGAACGCGGCACCCTCGGCTCCGGAGTCCGCGCTGGCCATACCGGCTCCAGCGAGCACCAGACCACCGGCGGCAGCCGCGGTAGCGACGACCTTCTTGATCATTAATTCCTCCTCGTTGACAGACGGCCCCATACCGCGGGCCGCATCACCTGTAACGAGGAGCTGGTCAACGGGCTACGAGCACACGGAGCCATTCACCCGTACCGGCTACGGAGGAACGACTGCCCGATTCGGGTACGCGGCGTACGGACCGGAGCCCTCCACTCAGCACTGGTCCAGGAACCGGTCGAGCACGCGTACCCCGAACTTCAGCCCGTCCACCGGCACCCGCTCGTCGACGCCGTGGAACATTCCGGCGAAGTCCAGCTCCGGCGGCAGCCGCAGCGGCGCGAAGCCGAAGCAGCGGATGCCCAGGTCGTCGAAGGACTTGGCGTCCGTCCCGCCGGAGAGCATGTACGGCACCGCCCGGGCCGCCGGGTCCTCGGCCTTCAGCGAGCTCTGCATCGCCTCGACCAGCCCGCCGTCGAACGTGGTCTCCATCGCCTTGTCCGCGTGCACGTCCTCCCGGCGGACGCGTGGCCCGAGCACCCGGTCCAGGTCGGCCAGGAACTCCTCCTCGTGCCCGGGCAGGAACCGTCCGTCCACGTGTGCGCTGGCCTGCCCGGGGATGACGTTGACCTTGTAGCCGGCGTCCAGCTGGGTGGGGGCCGCGGTGTTCTGCAGCGTCGCCCCGATGATCTTCGCGATCCCGCCCAGCTTGGCCAGCGTCTCCTCCATGTCCTCCGGATCCAGCTCGGTCCCGAGCGCGTCGGACAGCTCGTCGAGGAAGGAGCGCACGGTCTTGGTGACCCGTACCGGGAAGGTGTGTCGGCCGAGTCGGCCGACCGCCTCGCACAGTTCGGTGATGGCGTTGTCGGTGTTCGTCATCGACCCGTGGCCGGCCGTGCCGTCCACGGTCAGTCGCATCCAGTGCATGCCCTTCTGGGCGGTCTCGATCAGGTAGAGCCGCAGGTTCTCGTTGACCGTGAACGAGAAGCCCCCGACCTCGCCGATCGCCTCCGTCACTCCCTCGAAGAGGCCCGGGTGGTGATCGACCAGGTGCCGGGCCCCGTAGATGCCGCCCGCCTCCTCGTCCGCCAGGAAGGCGAGCACCACGTCGCGTGGGGGCCTGCGTCCCGTGCGCAGCCGCTCGCGTACGACCGCCAGCGTCATGGCGTCCATGTCCTTCATGTCGACCGCGCCCCTGCCCCACAGGCAGCCGTCGGCGATCTCTCCGGCGAAGGGATGATGGGTCCAGTCCTCGGCGTTCGCCGGTACGACGTCGGTGTGGCCGTGGATCAGCAGCCCCGGCCGCGTACGGTCCAGGCCCTCGATACGGGCGACGGTGGACGCCCGACCGCGGCTGGACTCGTAGATCTCCGGCTCCAGCCCCACCTCCGCGAGTTGCTCGGCGATGTACTCCGCGGCGGCGCGTTCGCCCCGCGCCTCGTTCCCGCCGAAGTTGCTGGTGTCGATGCGAATCAGGTCACGACACAGATCGACGACCTCGTCCGTACCGCTACGGCCCGGGGTCGGGCTGCTCAGCTGGGTCACACTTCCTCCTCGGGTGACGGAGTTCCCATACTCCCGCTTCCCCGGGCCGGTGGCCCAGGGAACTACCGTGATCGAGCACCTCGTGGCCGGTGCTAGAGTTGTACCCGTCGCGCGGGCCGAGAAGCCGGCGGGACCACCTGTCGGGGTGGCGGAATGGCAGACGCGCTAGCTTGAGGTGCTAGTGCCCTTTACAGGGCGTGGGGGTTCAAGTCCCCCTCCCGACACAGATCGTGTCCCCAGCTTGTGCGGGTCGAGGTGAGCCTCGACCCGCACACGTTCTTTCCAGCCTCGTACGTCAGCTTGGGCCCGGTGGGCCTCGGACCCGGCGCTCGCCGCCGGTCAACGCCGAGTGCCGGCGGGAGCCGTACGGCGACTAAGGGCGCCCGAGTCAGTCAAGGCATGCCCGGCGGCCGTCCCCATGGGACCTCAGCTCAGTACGTCGCGCAGCAGCCGAGCGTTCCGCACCGTCTGGCTGGAACCGGCGCGTGCGGCCAACTCATCGACCTCGGCAATACGGCCCGTGGCCCCGCATGTCGACGCGCACTCGACGGCGAGGGCGAGGAACTGTCCGGCACCCCGTCTCGGCCGCCTCGCGCAGCGCGGTGACAACGGGGTTCGGCTTGATCCTCTTCCTGCGCAGCAGCGCCTGCAGCTGCCCCGCGAGCAGTCCGCTGTCCAACTGGCATTGTGCGGCGAGCGAGAGCAGCGCGTGAACCGGTACTGTGTCGTGCGCGATCTGCCAGCGCATCCGTACCCCGCAGGTCCGCTGGCTTCGAGCAGAGACCGGAGCATGGTCCTCCCCAGCAGGCCCGCACGGGCCGCCACCTCGTCGCGGTGATGCGGCAACTCTGCCGCCCGGTAGGGCGCGGCAAAGGAGGCGGGCGAGATCATGGCGGTCGTCCCATGCGGACGCAGGTCGTAGCTGTCGACGAGGGTCGCGGCGACCGCCGGTAGTGACGGGTGAGCGTCAAGCCCGGGTTGTACGGGGGCCACACCCCGGCCGGGGCGCTCGTCGGATCGGAGGCCGGCCATTCTCGCGGAATCGAGTCCTGGTACGGCAGACCGCCCTCAAGCAGCCACCGGGCCAGCTGCCGCCCGGCGGCCGAGCGGAGTTCCCCGGCCGCGCGACATACCGAATCGTCCGCAGCGGGGGTGACGCGCAACAGGGCCTGCGTCAGGTCGACCGGGGCGGGTGTGACGCCCAGGCTTTCCAGTTCCGCTATCCGCTCCACCAATGTGGCCGGCTGCAACTCACCGGTGAAAAGGGTGGGCAGAGCCAGCAGGAAGGATCGGTCCCGGACCCGATCAGCTCGATGACCTCGATCAGACGCGCTTCGAGCATCGCCCCGGGCGGAGACCACGGTGCCGGGAAATGGTAGAGATCGACAGCGGAGAAGCCGTTGAGCCGGTCGGGCAGCTTCTCGCCCAGCATCCCCGCGGCCACATGATGAATGTCCTTCTGCGCGCGGTCGCGGCTGTACCTCGGGCCCATGCCCAGGATCGGCTTTAGCGCTTCGCACAGCGTGACCCGGTCGAGTCGGGCGTAGCGGCCATCCCCTCCGGGCCCACACGGACATGCAGCGGGTCCAGGGCGCCGAGCTCAGCGAGCGCCCGCCGCACCGCCGTCGTCCTCCGGGGGTCGTGGGTCAGTTGAGTGCCTTCGGGGTTTCCGTGCCCGCTCGGATGCTGTCGATGATGCGGGTCCAGTTGTCGCCACCGTGTCCGTGCTCGTACGCGCGTCGGTAGTGGGACCGCACGGCCAGCGGAAGCGCGAGGTCGAGCCCGAGTGACGTGCTGGTGTCCACGATGTGGTTGGCCGTCGCGCCCATCATGGTGACGGTGCTGAGGTCGCCGGGGTGTTCTTCGGCGTCGAGCGCGGCGCCGGGGGTGTCCTCTCCGGACCGCAGGATGTCGCCCAGCGAGTCGGCGGCCGGGAGCAGTTCCCGCAGCGCCTCCGTGGCTTTCATCCCGGCGGCGCCCAGCATCGCCGTGGCGTGCATCAGCCCGGAGAGGGTGGTGAGGAACAGGGCGAGTTGGGCCTGGTACATCATCTGAGCCAGGCCGGGGTCCTCGCCCAGGTACCTCGGCTCGCCGAGCACCGCCAGCTCGTCCAGGTGGCGGCGAGCCTCCGGGGCGGGGCCGCTGTAGTAGACGTAGGCCGCCGCCGTACCGACCATCGGCGCGGGGACCATGACACCGCCGGTGACGAAGTGGGCGCCGTGGCTCGCCGCCCAGGTCGCCGCCTGGCGTGAACGGTCCGGCGTGTCGGAACTCAGGTTGATCAGAGTCCGGCCGGAGAGCGAGTCGAGGGCGCTGCCTAGCACGTCGTACATCGCCTGGTAGTCGGTGAGGCTGAGGATCACGAGATCGCTCGCGGCGACCGCCTCGCCGGGTGACGCCGCGCGCGTCGCTCCGTCGGCGACGACGCCGTCCGCGCGACTGGCGGTGCGGTTCCAGACGGTGACCGGGTGGCCGGCCGTGAGCAGGGTGCGGGTCATCGCCTGCCCCATCGGGCCGATCCCGAGCATGGTGACGGCGGTCTTCCGGCTGGACAGGTGGGGTTGTGGTTCGTTCATGCCCCCATCCTCGAAGGAGTGCCGCTAAAGTTGGAAGTACCCACTATGTTCTGCGGTACTTACCTTTTCGTAAGGAGGATCAGTGACCGCCAGGTCATCAAGGCGCGGACCGTACGTCTGCGGGATCGACGCCGCGCTCGACGTGGTGAGCGGCAAGTGGAAGGGCCTGATTCTCTGGGAACTCGACGCTCATCACGTACGCCGCTTCGCCCAGCTTCGTCGTGGCCTGCCCGGGGTGAGCGAGAAGATGCTCACCCAACACCTGCGTGAGATGGAGGAGGACGGCCTCGTGCACCGCGAGGTGTTTGCCGAAGTGCCGCCGCGGGTGGAGTACTCGCTCACCGAGCACGGGCGCACGCTCAACCAGGCGCTCGGGTCGCTCGGCGCGTGGGGCATCGAACGGATTGACCGCGAAGGCTCCGAAGTGGTCGCCACCGGGGAGACCTCGCACGCCCGGACACGTTGACCGCACGCGGGTGACGCCCGTCGACACGGCCCGGGAGTGCCAACGGGGCCACACCTCGCCGGACGGCTGCGCCCGACGGGACCGGGTGGCGAAGACCCACGCTCCCGCACCCGGCACGGAAACACGAGCGCGGGGTCGAGACGACGCACGAGTCGCCTCGGCCCCGCGCCTCGTCGACGGTCTGCCAGCACTGCCCTGTCGGCGTTCCCTCCTTCCTCTTTGCGGGCGAGCGCGTTGTCCGTGCGGAGCTTTGACTGGGGGATGTCCCTCTCCTGGGTCCCTCCCGAACGGCAAATCAGTGTCAAAAGTGATGAACCATGCCAATCTGAGACAGGTCGATCAGGCCACGCCTTTCATCGAGCCCCGGGACGTCGAGCACGAACGGAGGGAAACGGTGCTGCGCGAGCCCTCTGACGGACCGGCTGACGACCTCGTCACCGCCCCCGCGAACCAGCCGCTCCCCCAGAACGCGGGACAGCCCTCGCCCCCGCCCGCGTCGCCGTCGGCGGCGCGGCCCGACTTCGAGCGCGTGCGCGCGGTGGCGGACTCCGTGCTCTACGAGGGATATCTGCTCTATCCCTACCGCCGCTCCTCACCGAAGAACCGGGTGCGGTGGCAGTTCGGCGTCCTCGCCCCGCGGGACTGGGTGGAGGCGGACGGACCCGTGAGTCCGGGGATCGCGGGCTCCGCCGAGTCCTGGTACCAGCAGACCGAGTGTCTGCTGGAGCCGCTGCCCGACGCCGTGGTGCACGCACGGGTGCGCTATCTCCAACTCCAGCGCAAGTCCGTGCGGCGCCGGTCCGAGGACGGCTGGTACGAGCCGGTGGACTCTCTGGAGGTCGCCGGCACCCTGCACCTCTCCTTCGACGAGGCGGTGCCCAGGGAGGTCGATGTCGTGGTCCCGCTGGCGGAACTCCTGCTGGGCGAGCGGTCCGTACCGGTCACCGCGCCCGGCGGGGAGGAGACCGAGAGCCTTCCGGACGGCGCCGGGTGGGTCGTACGACGGCGCCAGCCGGTCGAGGCGAGGGTGACGCTGTCGGCAGAACGGCCTGACGGCCCCGCCGCCCCCTGGCTGCTGCGGGTGCGCACCGAGAACACGGGGCGTCCACCCCCGGGGCGGCTCACCCGGGACGAGGCCCTACGGCAGGCGCTGGTGGCCACGCACACCCTGATCGGCGGCCAGGGGGTGGAGTTCGTCTCGCTGACCGACCCGCCCGAGTGGGCGGCGCGGCATGCCGCGGGCTGCCGTAACGTCCACACCTTCCCGGTGCTCGCCGGTGAGGAGGGATCGCGCGAACTGGTCCTGTCCGCGCCGATCATTCTGCCCGACCACCCACGAGTCGCTCCGGAGAGCCCGGGGGATCTGCACGACTCCGCCGAGATCGACGAGATCCTGTCCCTGCGGACGCTGTTGCTAACGGACGAGGAGAAGCGCGAGGCACGCGCCACCGACCAACGCGCCGCGGACATCCTCGAGCGGGTCGAACAGCTGCCGCCCGAGGTGTTCGAGCGGCTGCACGGCGCGATCCGCTCGTTGCGGCCGGCCCAGCGGGCGCGACCGGAAGCGGCAGCACAGCCGGCGCGGGAGGTGTCGGTGCCCGAGGCGGACTCCGTACCGCCTCGGATGACCACCCCGTGGTGGGAGGAGGGCGGCGACGACGGGCTATCCCCGGCGACGGACAGCGTGCTGGTCGACGGGGTCGCTGTCGCGAAGGGCAGCATCGTACGCCTCCGTCCGCGCAAGGGGGGCGCCGACGCCCAGGACATGTTCCTGGCCGGGCGTACGGCTCAGGTGTCGGCGGTGTTCCACGACGTGGACGGCAGCCGGCACGTCGCCGTCACGCTCGAGGACGACCCGGCCGCCGAACTGCACAGCTGGTACGGCCGGTTCCGCTACTTCCGCCCGGACGAGGTCCAGCCGCTGACTTCCTCATGCGACGACCACCGCGAGGTGCCGCAGCCCCCCGACAGACCGGTTCCGTGACCGCAGTCCTAAGGAGACCGAGCAGATGAGCGTCGAGAGCGATACCCGTACGACAGGCCAGCAAACCAGCACGGCGGAGCGTCCGGACGGCTTCCAGGAGATCGACGTCCTCTGGATCTCCGAGGGCATGAGCTGCGACGGCGACACGGTGTCCGTGACGGCTGCCGCGCAGCCGGCGATCGAGGACGTCGTGCTCGGTCTCATTCCCGGACTGCCGAAGGTCAACCTGCACAACAAGGTGCTGTCCCCCAGCCTGGGCGGTGAGCACTTCCTCGCGCCGTTCCGGGCCGCCGCACGCGGTGAACTGGGGCCGTTCATCCTGGTCATCGAGGGCTCGATCCCGAACCAGAACATCATCGAGGGCGAGGGCTTCTGGACCTCCTTCGGCATGGACGAGGAGACCGGCCAGCCGCTCACCCTCAACTGGTGGCTCGACCACCTCGCGCCGCGCGCCTGGGCCGTCGTCGGCGCCGGTACGTGCGCGACGTACGGCGGCATCCACGCCATGGCCGGCAACCCCACCGGATGCATGGGGCTCGCCGACTACCTGGGTTGGGACTACACCTCGCGGGGCGGGCTGCCGATCGTCAACATCCCGGGCTGCCCCGTCCAGCCGGAGAACTTCATGGAGACCCTGACCTGGCTGCTCTACCACGCGGCCGGGTCGGCTCCGCCGCCCCCGCTCGACCACATGCTGCGGCCCCAGTGGCTGTTCGGGAAGACCGTCCACGAGGGCTGCGACCGGGCCGCCTACTACGAGCAGGCGGACTTCGCCAAGGACTACAACTCGCCGAAGTGCCAGGTGAAGGTTGGCTGTTGGGGACCGGTCGTCAACTGCAACGTGCCCAAGCGCGGGTGGATGTCCGGCATCGGCGGCTGCCCGAACGTCGGCGGCATCTGTATCGGCTGCACCATGCCGGGCTTCCCGGACGCCTTCATGCCGTTCATGGACGAGCCCGCGGGCGGCAGCCTGTCCTCGCTGCTCATCAAGCCCTACGGCGCCTTCATCCGGCGGATGCGCGGCATCACCAACGTCGCCGTGAACCGGGAGACCAAGTGGCGCCACAACAAGGCCGAGCTGACCAGTGGTTACGACCCGTACTGGCGCTCGGAGACCGACGCGCGGAGCAACTAGCGGGCAGCGCCCGCACCCGCACCCCTCGCTCAGCACCGCACCCAGCACGCAGCAGCGACAGACACGTAGGGAGTGGCATGACCACCACCGAGCGGCCGTCCCGGTCCAAGGAGCGCCAGTCACCACAGATGGTGGACATGGCGTGGGATCCGATCACCCGGATCATCGGCAACCTCGGCATCCACACGAAGATCGACTTCGCGAACCGGGAGGTGGCCGAGTGCTACAGCACCTCATCGCTGTTCCGTGGCTACTCGGTCTTCATGAAGGGCAAGGACCCCCGGGACGCCGGCTTCATCACCAGTCGCATCTGCGGCATCTGCGGTGACAACCACACCACCTGCTCCGACTACGCCCAGCAGATGGCGTACGGCATCAAGCCACCGCCGCTCGCGGAGCACATCGTCAACCTCGGCGAAGCGGCCGAGTACATGTTCGACCACACGCTCTTCCAGGACAACCTGGTCTTCGTGGACTTCTGCGAGGCGATGGTCAAGGACACCAACCCGAGCGTGCTGGCCCAGGCCGAGAACACCCCGGCGCCACAGGCGGGCGTGCACGGCTACCGCACCATCGCGGACATCATGCGGGCCTTCAACCCCTTCGAGGGGGAGGTGTACAAGCAGGCGCTGGTGATCAGCCGGATCACCCGCGAGATGTACTGCACGATGGGCGGCCGGCACGTCCATCCCTCCACGCTGTATCCGGGTGGAGTGGGGACCATGCCGCAGCCCAACACCTTCACCGACTACCTCTCGCGGCTCGTGAAGGTGCTGGACTTCGTCAAGCAGTCCGTGGCGATGAACGACGACGTGTTCGACTTCTTCTACGAGGCCCTGCCCGGCTACGAGGAGGTGGGCCGCCGCCGGGTCATGCTCGGCTGCTGGGGCTCCTTCCAGAACCCGGACTTCTGCGACTACCGCTACGAGACCATGAACGACTGGGGCAGGCGGATGTTCGTCACCCCGGGCATCATCGTCGACGGCGAGTTGGTCACGAACAAGCTGGTCGACATCAACCTCGGCATGCGCATCCTGCTCGGCAGCTCGTACTACGAGGACTGGGTGGGCGAGGAGCCGTTCGTCACCCACGACCCGCTCGGCAACCCGGTCGACATGCGCCACCCGTGGAACCAGACGACTGTGCCGCAGCCGCAGAAACGGGACTTCGAGGGGAACTACAGCTGGGTGATGAGCCCCCGCTGGTACGACCGGACCTCCGGCCAGCACCTCGCGCTGGACACCGGCGGCGGCCCGCTGGCACGGCTGTGGTCCACGGCGCTGAACGGACTGGTCGACACCCCCTACGTCAAGGCGACCGGCCACAGCGTGCGGATCTCGCTGCCGAAGAGCGAGCAGTTGCCGGAGACGACGCTCGAGTGGAGGATCCCGCGCTGGAACAACACCCTGGAGCGCAACCGGGCCCGGCAGTACTTCGTCGCCTACGCCGCGGCTATGGCCTTCCAGTTCGTGGAGGAGGCGATGACCCTCGTGCGCGCCGGCGAGACGAAGACCTTCACCGACTTCGAGGTGCCCGAGGAGGCCGTCGGCTGCGGCTTCCACGAGGCGGTACGGGGCGTCCTCTCGCACCACCTGGTGATCAAGGACAAGAAGATCGCGAACTACCATCCCTATCCGCCCACGCCGTGGAACGCCAGTCCGCGGGACAGTTACGGCACCCCGGGCCCGTACGAGGACGCCGTACAGGGTCAGCCGATCTTCGAGGAGAACGGCGCGGACGACTTCAAGGGAGTCGACATCATGCGCACCGTACGCAGCTTCGACCCCTGCCTGCCCTGTGGCGTGCACATGTACCTCGGCAACGGCAACGAGCTGAGACAGCTGCACTCCCCAACCTTCGGAGCCATCCATGGCTGAGCGTTCCACGGCTGGGCACTCCACTGCCGCGCACGAACGGCTCGACGACCCGGCGGTCGGACAGCGGCTGGCCCGGATCGACGAACTCCTCGAACGAGTCGAGGAAGTCGCCGGCCCGACCGCGGAGGCGGCGCTCGACGCGGTGCGGGCCCTGACCGAGGTCTACGGTGAGGCCCTGGCCCGTGTCCTGGACTTCGCCCCCGACGGGCTCACCGCGAAACTCACCGGGGACAAGCTGCTCAACCACCTGCTGGTGCTGCACGACCTGCACCCCGACCCGACGGAGCGCCGGGTGTCCCGCGCGGTGGAGGATCTGCGGCCGGCGGTCCAGGAGCGTGGCGGAGACGTCGAACTCGCCGGAGTGGACGAGGGCGTGGCGCACATCCGGCTGACGTCCCAGGGCTGCGGCGGTTCCTCCGGCGCCGTGGGTGAGACCGTACGCGAGGCGGTCCTCGCCGTGGCGCCGGAGCTCACGGAGGTCCGGCAGGCACCGGCGAGCGACGGTGCCGGCTCGAAGCCGGCCTTCGTGCCGCTCAACGCGCTGCTACGGCCGTCCGCGAGCGGCACGGAGCCGACATGACCGCCGGCGCCCTGCAACGCCTCGTCGACCAGGCGGGGGCCCGCCGAGCGGACTCGGCGGAGCACTGTGACCTGTGCAGTGTCCCCCTGGACGCGCAGCACCGGCACATGGTCGACACCGCTCGCCAGGAGCTGCTGTGCGCCTGCCTGCCGTGCTCGTTGCTCTTCGTACGCGACGCGGCCAGCGAGGGGCACTACCAGCTGGTGCCGCGACGACGACTCCGGCTGGCCCCGGTCGCCACGGAGCCGCTCGGGGTGCCGGTCGGGCTCGCCTTCTTCGTGCCGCGCGCGGACGGTACGGCCCTGGCGCACTATCCGAGTCCGGCCGGGGCGACCCGGTGGGAGATCGACGCGGCGACCTGGCAGGGCGTGGTCGACTGCCGCGCCGAGCTGGCGACCCTGGTGCCGCACGCCGAGGCGTTGCTGGTCAACACCGCTCGTGGCGAGCAAGCGCACTGGATCCTCCCGGTCGACGACTGCTTCCGGCTGGTCGCCGTCGTACGCCGCGAGTGGCGGGGCATCTCCGGGGGAAGCCGGGTGTGGCCGGAGATCGAACGGTTCTTCACCGAGCTGACCGAACAGTCCTGACGTCCCCTCGAAGGAGCACACCATGGGCCAGATCCGAGTCGGCAGACCCGACGCGAAACCCGACATGTCTGCGCACATCGACGGTACCCGCCAGGGCAATGAGGGACCCGCCGAGAGCCAGCCCGGCCATCACAGGTCCGGCACCTCCGACGCGCGTCGCTCGACCGGCGTCCACTGGAAGAAGCACGACGCGATCCTGCCGGCGATGCCGAACATCTCACCGGGCTGAGGCGTACGACCCGTACGGCGCGACCTCGCAACTGCCACTGCCACTGCCACTGCCACTGCCAAGGAGAGGGTCACCGATGGCCAGGAGAGTACTGATCGCGCAGGCTGTGCTGCTGGGAGGGGCGGTACTCGCCCTGACCGTGAAGGAGTTTCCGGGGCTGATGCGCGAGGTGCGCATCTGGCGGATGATGGGCCGCCAGGCCGGCTTCCGGCACGGCCGATGACCGCGCGTTGGCGCCGCGGGACACGTTCACGCGGGGCACGGGAAGGGGCTCGCCGGTGAGCGTGCTGGTCGCGGGGATCGGAAACGTCTTCCTGCGGGACGACGGATTCGGTGTCGAGGTGGCCCGTCGCCTCATGAGGCGCGGCGGGCTGCCCGATGAGGCGGCGGTGCTGGATGTCGGCATTCGCGGGATGCATCTCGCCTACCGGCTGTTGGACGGCTGCGCCGGCCTGCTGCTGGTCGACACGGTGCACCGGGACGGCGCTCCCGGCACGCTGTACCGGCTGGAACACGACCTGGAGGGCACCGGTCCAGGCGCCGGACTGGACGGGCACGGCATGGACCCGGCCACCGTGCTGGCGACGCTGGACGGGCTCGCCGCGGTGCACGGCATCGACCGCCCGGTGGACAGGGTCCTGGTCCTCGGTTGCGAGCCCGCCGAGCTCGATGAGGGCATGGGCCTGTCCGAGGTGGTGGCGGACGCCGTCGAGCCCGCCCTGGTCGCGGTCGACGAAATGGTCGCCCTCCTGCTGGACGACACCGTGGACGCTGGCCCGGCAGCCGCCCTTCCGTGAGGGGCGAGCTGGCGGGCGGACGGCGTACGCCCCGGGCCGGACGGTCAGCCCGCGTCAGCCGGCCAGTTCCGGATGGCCGAAAAGGGCGGCGTAACCGGCGGGCAGCCGACCGAGCACCTTGTTCAACTCGCCGCCACTGACCGTCTCCCCGACCGTGCTCAGCACGGCGCGTGCCTCCTCCTCCGCGGAGGTCTCGTCCACCCCGGTGGCTTGGGCGATTCGGGCGAGGAACTCCTGCACGCCCCAGGTCTCCGACCGGGCCTGGGCATCCCCCAGGATCTCGCCCAGGCTGCCCGGCAGTTGGTCGGCCAGATGCTCGGCCGACTCCGGCGGCAGCCGCCGTCCCAGCATGGCGAGCACTCCTACGGTGGCGCTGCGCGCCTCGTCCTGGTCGTACGCTCCGCGCTCCCGTACGGCTGCCAGGAAGGCGTCGTGTTCCATGTCCTTCTCGCTTTCCGCTCGTGCGTGGCGGGCCCCGGATCGGTCAGCCGGTCGGCGGGCACTCGGGTAACTCCGTCACCGCTCCCCGTAGCGGGTGGGCGGATAGGGCGAGCGCTCCGCGTCGGGTGGCGTGTCGTCACCCGTGTCGAGTTTCCCGGAGCGCGCCTGGCGCCGCACCTCGGCGTCCGCTTCGCGGTGCGCGGCGGTGTCCGCCACCCCGGAGCGGGTCGGGGTGTCCTCGACACCCTCGGTGTCCTCGGCCTCGGGCACGTCCTCGCGGGCGTAGTCGGTCACGCCGGCGGCGGCTCGCTCGGACTCCACGCGCTCCGCCAGAGCCTCGTCGTCCGGGCGCCGCGCGTCGCCGCCGGGATCCCGACGATCCCGCGATCCTCGGCGTTCGGGCTGCTCCTGTGGTGTGGTCTCCTCGTCGGACATCGGCTCGCCTCCTGTACGGGTCAGCTTGCGTACGAGCGGCGCGCCCCCATGGGGCGGGCGTTGTCCCTCGGCCGCCCGACCTCCGTACGGGCCGGGTTCCCGCCACCTCGCGGGTAAACAACGCGGTGGAACGACGGGCCTGCCCGGAGGGCGCGGGTGCGGCTCAGGTGGAACGGTCCTCGGGCAGCGGCGGGTGGAGGGCGCCGTAGTCGTGGCCGCGGGCCAGCTCGTTGATCAGTCGGTCGGCGTCGACGTACAACACCGACTGCTCACGCCAGGCGGAGGCGCCCTCCAACATGCCGGCGAGTTCCCGCTGTCGCTCGCGGGCTCGACGCAGCGCGCTGGTCAGCGCGCCGGGGTCCTGCTCCTCGGTGCCCTCCGCGGCACCGAGCTGGCACACCGCCTCGACCAACTCGTCCAGGAGCTCGGCGAAGGCCCGCAGGACCCGGTCGTCCGGTGGTTCCCCGTCCTGCTCCTCGACGGTGCGCAGCAAGCCGTAACAGATGCTGCGCAGCTGCTCAGCGGATCTGCCGAGAGTATCGACGAAGCCGCGGTAACCCGCGAAGCTGGTCGGGTGACGGCGGCTGAGCAACCGCCGGACGTTGTACACGACGCTCTCGTCCCCCGATTCGACCGCCTGGCGCGCGTTCTGCACCGAGTGGTCGAGCTGTCGTGCCCGGCCCAGCCAGTCGATGAGGGTGTCCCGCTCGGGCACTCCCTCCCGCAGGCCGTCCGCGATGTCCGTGAGGAGCCCGCCGAAGGCCCACGACAGTCCGTCGGCGCCCTGCTCGGCGGTGCGGTACCGCAGCGGTGGCATCACGAGGAGGCTGATCGTCAGGCCCACGCCGGCACCGAGGAGCACCATGGACACGATCTCCCAGACCATGACCAGCGGCGCGCCGGACAACGCGTCGTACGAGAACACGGCCACGACCGACACCTGCACGCCCTCGGGGCCGAGCCGTCGCCAACGCCCGATGACCAGGACGACGAGCAGCATGACGACGAAGGCCGGCAGGAGCGTGCCCGCGGCCGGCGCTACCACCCCGGCCGCGACGACACCGAGCAGCACCGCGATGACGAGTCGCAACGAGTGCACCAGCGACTGGTAGGCGTTGGACTGCATGGCCAGCAGCGCCATGTAGCGGGCGTAGGCCGGTTGTGCCGAGGCGATGAGCAGTTCGGCGAGTGCCCAGACGAGGCTTCCGGCGAGGGCGCTCTTGAGCAGGAGCAACAGCAGGTCGCGGTCCGGGCCGGAGTGCTGCCGAGCCCGGCGGAGGCTGCCCCGTGCCCGCCGCGGGGCGTGGACGAGCGACCGCCAGCGTGCGCGCGCTCCACCGACCGGTTCCGGGATCGCGTCGTTGCTCGCCATCAGTGCCGGAGACCTCCCTTCACCGTGGTGCTCACGTCGCGAGGTGGACGAGCGTTCGTCAGAATCGGCGCGCTGACGGATTCTCGTCCGCGCACGGTCGGCGAGGTCCCCTGCGGGTACGCCGGCGGGCCACTACCGGTCGGCCAGGTCGGTGGTCAACCCCCGCAGTGCGGCAGCACCTTGGTGCGGTAGAAGTCGAAGAAGCCACGCAGGTCGGGCCCGATCTGGTTGATGTGCACGGCGTCGAAGCCCGCGTCCCGGTAGGCGTGTATCGCGCGCAGGTGTTCCTCGGGGTCGGCGCCACACACCACCGGCCCGTCCCGCACGTGCTGCTCGGTCACCAACCCAGCGGCCTGTTCGAAGTGCGCGGGAGTCGGCAGCACCTGCGACAGCTCGCCTGGCAGGAACATGTTGGGCCAGCGCCGGTGTACCGTGCGGATCGCGGCTTCCTGGTCGGTGTCGTAGCAGACCTTCATGCCACCACCGACGCGTTGTTGGCCGCCGCCACTGCGTCGGAAGCGGGCCACGCTCTCCTCGTCCGGGGCCATCGTGATGAATCCGTCGCCGACGCGTCCGGCGAGTTCCACGGAGGCGGGACCGAAGCCGGAGATGTCCAGGGGCACGAAAGTGTCGGGCACGTCGTACAGTCGGGCGTTCTCCAGCGTGTAGTGCCGGCCCGTATGGCTCGTCTCCTCACCCGACAGCAACTGTCGGAGCACCGTGACGGCCTCCTCGAGCATCGCCAACCGTACGGGCGCCTGCGGCCAGGTCGTCCCCAGGATGTGCTCGTTCAGCGCCTCACCGCTGCCGAGTCCGAGCCGGAAGCGCCCCTCGCCGAGGGTGACGGCCGAGGTGGCGGCGGCATGGGCGATGACTGCCGGGTGGGTACGAACGGTGGGGCAGGTGACCGCGGTCTCCACGGGCAACGAGGTGGCCTCCGCGAGCGCCCCGATCACCGACCAGACGAAGGGCGCGTGACCCTGCTCGGTGGTCCACGGGTGGAAGTGGTCGGAGATCCACAGTGAGGTGAAGCCCGCCTGCTCGGCCATCCGGGCCTGTTCCACCAGCGCTCTGGGGCCGTGGTCCTCGCTGGCGAGGAAGTAGCCGCAGGACATCGCGTTCGGGGTGCTCGCGGTGCTGTCCGGTAGGGGCGGGCTCGGTGTCTCCATGCGCCTGCGGGTATCCCGCGGTTGGGGGGTTGGAAACCAACCGCGCGGCGTCCGTCCCGCCTGGTCCACGTACGCGTGGCCGCCCCGCACGACCCTCCGCGGTACGGCCCCGCCCGCACCGTTTGCGGGTCCCCGTCGCCGGTGACCCGTACGTTCCAGGCACCAGCAGCACGAGCAGCGGGACTCGGCAAGGAGCGGACCGATGAGCGACATGGGCGACGAGGTCTACCAACCCGATGACGACGCGTCCGAGGTGCGGGAGGACGCCGGCGTGCTGGAACCGGAGGACACGCTCATCGACCGCGGCGTCGACAGCGCGCTCGATGAGGGGTACTCGCCGCCGGAGAAGCCACTGGCGGCGGAGACCCACGGCACGACGGCCGAGGAGCAGCGGGAACGGGAGCCGCTGGACGAGCGACTGGCCCGGGAGAGCGACGCGCCCGCGGAGGTCGTCACCGGGTCCGAGGGGCGGGGCGGCGAGGCAGGTTCCGGCCAGCGGATCGACCAGGAGGACCCGGCGGAGGTCGGCAGCGCCGAGTGGGCGGGGGACGAGCGGGCCGGGACCGTGGACGAACTCGGCCACGACACCGAGGCGGCGGGCCGCCGTGCTGGCCGACTGCTGGCGCCGGACGAGGGCACGCACCCGGACCGGGAGAAGGACACCGTCGGCACGGACGTCGGTATCGACGGCGGCGCCGCCTCCGCCGAGGAGGCCGCCGTGCACGTGGTCTCGGAGTCCGAGGAGCCTGCGGAGGCCGAGGAGGGCGGCGAACCACCGGGGAGCTGACGAGCGGCCCTGCCTCCCCGGGGCATCTCGTACCCCGCGGCGTCGACGCGCCCCACACGCGCGGACGCGCACAGCCGCGGCGCCGGGGCGCGGTGGAAGGCCCCGGTCACCGCAGCGAGAACGTCGGGGCCTCATCGGCTTCCGGTACCGGTGGTGGGCCGGCCAACTCGCCGTGGTGGACGCCGGTGAGCCGCTCGGACAGCTCCCACAGCCGTCGCGCCGCCCCACGATCCCGAGCCGTACGACCAGCGTCTCGGGGTACGGGTCGGCCGAAACCTTGCAGGGGCCCGGAGGGGACGATGTGGGCGTCACCGGGCAGGCTCTCGTCGGTCACCGCGTACGGCAGAGGCCAGGCCCCCTGCGCCACCCGCTTGGCCACCAGGTGCACCAGGCTGGCGAGCATCGTCCACGTATGGCCCCGGTCGGCGTTGGCGCCACGGCTGAGCACGCCGGTGCCGGTGAGGCCGGGGACCGCCACCACGCTGCGCAGCGTCGACCCCGCGATCTGGACAAGCCGCTGGAGTTCAGCGGCGAGGTAGACGTTGGCCTGCTTCGAGCGTCCGTAAACCCCCAGGGAGTCCCCGGCCCGTCGGCTCCGCGGCAGGTACGGCTCACGGTCCAGGTCCAGGCGGGAGACTCGATGCTGCTCACTGCTCACCGTCACCACACGCGGTGCGGGCTCCGTCGTCTGCGTGGACCAACCCACGGACAAGCAGCGAGCCAGCCACAAGGTGGGGGAATCCCTGCTGATCTTCTCCAACGCCTTCCTGCGGACCTTGGGCGACCTCGACGAACGTCTGAACGCCCTCCTTCGAAAAGGAGGGCTTCTGGATGACGCACGGGTTGGAAGGACGGACGGACTTCGACAACTCCGTGACCGAGTGGGGTCTCGAGAGTCA
Organism: Streptomyces oceani; assembly: GCF_001751245.1. Taxonomy (GTDB): domain Bacteria; phylum Actinomycetota; class Actinomycetes; order Streptomycetales; family Streptomycetaceae; genus Streptomyces; species Streptomyces oceani. The sequence continues at coordinate 43,194 of NZ_LJGU01000122.1, read as the reverse complement.
CATCCCACAGAGCTGGATCGACAAGTTCGAGAACCCCCGTGTTCCCCCGCGCTCTCTTTCAGGACGCGCAGGTCGTACGGCCGGAGGCTTCGCCATATACGGTACAGGGGTTCTCTCAGGGCGTGGCCGCGTCGGGATGCCCCGACAACCTCACGGCGCCACGTGCCCGCCAGAGTGGCCCCTGACGCCACCGGCGGTCGCCGGCGCGGCGAAGCCTCGTCGGTCCGGCCCCGGAAGGACAGCGATACGCATGAAACCCGTCATGCACGGCACCCGTCCTGCAGGAGCCCGCCGGCTTCGCGCGGGCGGCGGGACGAGCCGCTCGCGGGCACCCCGAGACCGACTCGTACGAGGAGCGACCAGCGAGAGCGCAGCACCGAGCCGCCCACGCTTGCGCGCCTCCGTCGATAAGGGCAAATACGGCAAATACTTTCATAAGAGTCGACTGTCCATCCGATCACAGGGGATATATCCGTCATGGATACCGTGCAGATTCCGCTCGCCGTCGCCCGCGACTTCCTCGTGGGCCTCGCGCCGCTCATCCTCGGACTGGTGATCGTCGCCGCGCTGATCCTGGCGGTGGCCTACGGCATGCGTCTTCGCCAGCGTGGTGACGCACGCGCATCCCAGGCCGCGCCGCCCCATGAGCATCACCCCGAGGACTACGACCCGGAGGTCCGCGCCCCGGCGGAGATGCCGCATGACGGAAAGCGCCGACTGCCGCACGAACTCAAGGACCACGGCAACACGGGGACGGAGTCCGGCGGCACCGAGGCGGAGCCGCCGAGGTGGAACGAGGGCGGCAGCGGTTCCTTCGGCAGTGGTGGCCCCGGCGGGCGACATCGTTAGACCCGGCGACTCCGCGCACGACGCGCACGCACATGGCCGGGGTTCGCGCCGATTCCGGCGCGAACCCCGGCCATGTGCGTGCGGGGTTGCGTCGGTCAGATGGCGGTGACGCCGTCCAGCGCCCCGTGCGGGTTGAGGACGTACTTCCGGCTGGCGCCCTGGTCGAACTCGGCGTAGCCGCGCGGCGCGTCCTCCAGCGAGATGACGGTGGCGTTGACCGCCTTGGCGATCTGCACGCGGTCGTGCATGATCGCCTGCGACAGTTCCCGGTGGTACCGCATCACGGGGCACTGGCCGGTGATGAAGTAGTGGCTCTTCGCCCAGCCCAGCCCGAAGCGCATCTTGAGCGCCCCGGTGCGGGCGTCGTTGTCCACGCCGCCGGGGTCCTCGGTGACGTACAGCCCGGGGATGCCGATGCCGGCACCCGCCCTGGCCACCTCCATCAGGGTGTTGAGGACCGTGGCGGGCGCCTCGCCGGCGTCCGGGCCGTGTGCCCGAGCCTCGAAGCCGACCGCGTCCACCGCCGCGTCCACCTCGGGCTCGCCGAGCAGGGCCTCGATCTGCGCCTGCGGAGGGTCCTGGGTCAGGTCGATGGTCTCGCAGCCGAAGCTGCGGGCCTGGGCGAGCCGCTCCGGATTGAGGTCGCCGACGATGACGACGGCGGCGCCCAGCAGCTGCGCGGACGCGGCGGCGGCCAGACCGACCGGTCCCGCGCCGGCGACGTAGACGGTGCTACCCACGCCGGCGCCCGCGCTGACCGCCCCGTGGAAGCCGGTGGGGAAGATGTCCGAGAGCATCGTCAGGTCCAGGAGCTTCTCCCGGGCCCGGTCCCGATCGGTGAAGCGCAGCAGGTTCCAGTCGGCGTAGGGCACCATGACGTACTCCGCCTGGCCGCCGACCCAGCCGCCCATGTCGACGTAACCGTAGGCTGAGCCGGGACGTACGGGATTGACGTTGAGGCAGATGCCGGTCTTGCGTTCCTTGCAGTTGCGGCAACGGCCGCAGGCGATGTTGAAGGGCACCGAGACGACGTCCCCCACCTCGGTGAACTCGACGTCCGGGCCCTTCTCCACCACCTCACCGGTGATCTCGTGCCCGAGTACGAGATCCTGCGGAGCCGTCGTGCGTCCGCGCACCATGTGCTGGTCGCTACCGCAGATGTTGGTCGCCAGCACCTTGAGGATCACGCCGTGTCGGCATTGGCGGCCGGCGTTCTGCGGATGGACACCCGGCCCGTCGTGCAGCACCAGATCGGGGTAGTCGATCGTCTGCACCTCGACGACGCCTGGTTCGATGTAGGCCACCGCTCGGTTTCCACTCATGACTGCCACCTCCGGACGAATCAGGACAGCCCCCCGGAGAATTCTGCGCCGTGCCCACGACCTGGGCCACTCAGCGCCCGACCACGCCCGACCACGCGGACGCCGGGGGCCTAGGCCCCTCGGGTCACCCGTACGACCGCGCCCACACGCCGTTAGGCCGGCGTCCGCCGGGGTACCCGCCCACGGCCGTCCCTCGCCCCGGGCGAGGGACGGCAGGCAGACACAGATCCGGGGCCGGACCGAAGAGGTGGCCGCATGGAGGACAGCAAGAACACCCGGCCGGCAGCCGACCCGCACGGCGCCGGCTGGGGCCACGTCGCGAACGTCGCGGAGATCGTCGCGGCCGGGCCGCGTACGGGAGTGGCCGACGGCTTGACTGTCGCGGTCGTGGGCGCCAGCGGGAACCTCGGCACCAGCGTGGTGGCGGCCCTGTCGACGGACCCACGGATCGGCCGGGTGATCGGCCTGGCCCGGCGTACGCCGACGTGGTCGCCGCCACGAACGACCTGGGTACGGGCCGACATCCGAACGGAGCCGCAACTGGCCGAGCTGTTCCGCAGTGTCGACGTCATCGTCCCGCTCGCCTGGATGTTCCAGCCCACCCGGCACCCCGAGGTGACCTGGGAGACCAACGTGCTCGGCAGCATCCGCGTCTTCGAGGCCGCAGCCGAGGCCCAGACTCCCGCCGTCGTCTACGTGTCCTCCGTCGGCGCCTACTCCCCCGGCCCCAAGGACCGCGCCGTGGACGAGTCCTGGCCCACGCACGGCTGGCCGGCGGCCGCCTACTGCCGGGAGAAGGCGTATCTGGAGCGCTACCTGGACACCTACGAGCGGCGGTTCCCCTGGGTCCGCATGGTGCGCGTGCGGCCGGGATTCCTCTTCAAGCGGGAGGCGGCCTCCGAGCAACGGCGTATCTTCGCGGGGCAGTTGCTGCCGCGCGCCTGGTTCCAGCCGGAACGGTTGCCGGTGCTCCCCGAGCTGCCGGGCATGCGCCTCCAGGCGCTGCACACCGCGGACGCCGCCGACGGCGTGCGGCTGGCCGTCACCAGCCCCGTCCGGGGGGCGTTCAACCTCGCCACCGATCCGGTGCTGGACGCCGGGGTGCTGGCGGAACTCCTGGGCGTACGCACCATGCGGGTGCCCGCGAGTGTCGTACGGCCGGGTCTGAGCGCCGCTTGGCACGCGCGCCTGTTGCCGGCGTCACCGCAACTGTTCGACGCGGCGCTGCACATGCCGCTGCTGGACAGCGCCCGTGCCCGGGAGGAGCTCGACTGGCGTCCGCGGCATCGGGCGACCGAGGCCGTGCAGGAGTTCCTCACCGGAGTGCGCGGGAGGGAGGGCATGGAGACGCCGCCGCTGGCCGCACGTCCCTGACCGGGTTTCGGCGGTTTCGGCGGCCTGACCGGCAGTTCGTCGCCCGCCGGCGGGGGCCGTACCTCACTCCTCGACCGTCGCGAGCCGCCGCCGGGCCGGTCCCAGCGCCCGGCCGCGCGGCATGCCGGCCCACGGGTCCTCCCGCGCCCGGTCCGGCGCGGAGGTGAGAGTCCACCCCCGCGGGTCCAGGTCCGGGCCGTCGAGTTCGCCGCGCCACAGTGGCATCGCCACCGGGGCGCCCGGCAGCGCCCGCAGGGCGTACGGGGTCACGGCCGTCTGCGCGTACGCGTTGCGCTGCACGTCGAGGTAGGTCCGCCGGCCACGGTCGGCCTTCCGGGGTTCGACCGTCAGCCGCTCCGGATGCCGCGCCACGAGCAGCCGGGCGGCGTCGCCGGCGAAGCCGCGCACCTCGTCGAACGGCGTCCGGCCGTCCAGCGGTACCACCACGTGCAGGCCGCTGGAGCCGGTTGTCATCAGCGCCACCGGCAGCCGGAGTTCCTCCTCCAACAGCGCGCACACCCGCCGCGCGGCCCAGCGTACGTCGGCGAAACCGGTACCCCCGGAGGGGTCGAGGTCGAAGACCAGACGATCCGGGTGATCGGGATGGTCGGCACGCGCCAGCCATCGGTGCGGGGTCAGGCATGCCTGCCCCGCGAGATAGAGCAGGGTGGCGGTGTCGTCGCAGACCGGATGGAGCACCGAGCCGCCTTCCTTGGGCAGCCGCTCGCGTCGGATCCAGTCCGGGAAGTGGTCGGGGACGTTCTTCTGTACGACACCGGGCCGCTCGATGCCGTCCGGGTGTCGCAGCATCATCAGCGGCCGGCCGCGCAGTTGCGGGACGATCCGGGGGGCGACCGCCCGGTAGTACTCGACCACGTCCCGCTTCGTGAACCCGTCGTCCGGGAAGAGGACCTTCTCGGGCCGATTGAGCCGGAACCCGTGGCTGCCGGCCCGGATCTCCGTGCCGCCGGTCACCGGTCCGCCCGTCCCTTACGGCTGGACCCGCTGGGCACAGTCCTCACCTTCCCCGGTCACGACGCGGGGATCGCGGTGCTCGCGATCCCCGCGTGCCGAGTACCTCCGCGCGGCCCCGGAAAACGGTCCGGAGACGAACCCCGCGAACGGCCCCGCGAACGGCCCGACAGCGAGCGTGCCCCCGTAGGGCGTGCGGCCCGGTCAGCCGACCGCCCGGGCCGCCGAGCGTCCGGCCGTACGTCCGGAGAAGAGGCAGCCGCCGAGGAAGGTGCCCTCCAGCGAGCGATAGCCGTGCATGCCACCGCCGCCGAATCCGGCGGCCTCGCCCGCCGCGTACAGGCCGGACAGCGGTTCTCCGCCCTCGGTCAGCACGCGTCCCTCCAGGTCGGTCTCCAGGCCACCGAGCGTCTTGCGGGTGAGGATGCTGAGCCGTACGGCGATCAGCGGCCCGGACCGCGGGTCGAGGATGCGGTGCGGCGAGGCCACCCGGATGAGCTTGTCCCCGAGGAACCTCCGCGCCCCGTGAATGGCCGTGACCTGGAGGTCCTTGCTGAACGGATTCGCGATCTCGCGGTCCCGGGCGGCGATCTCACGACGCAGTTCCGGCTCGCTGATCAGGTCCTGACCCACCAGCTCGTTCATCCGCCGCACCAGCGCGGGCAGTTCCCGTTCGACGACGAAGTCGGCCCCCTGCTCCTGGAACGCCCGTACCGGCCCTGGTGCCCCGGAACCGAGCCGGCCGAGCAGATCGCGTACGGACCGGCCGGTGAGGTCGGGATTCTGCTCGGAGCCGGAGAGGGTGAACTCCTTCTCGATGATCTTCTGGCTCAGCACGAACCAGGTGTGCTCGTGTCCCGTACGCATGATGTGATCGAGCGTGCCGAGGGTGTCGAAGCCCGGGAAGAGCGGGACCGGGAGCCTGCGGCCGGTGGCGTCCAGCCAGAGCGAGGACGGCCCCGGCAGAATGCGGATGCCGTGCCGCTCCCAGATCGGACTCCAGTTCTGGATGCCCTCGGTGTAGTGCCACATACGGTCCCGGTTGATCATCCGTCCGCCGGCGGACTCGGCGACGCCCAGCAGCTTCCCGTCCACGTGCTCCGGCACCCCGGACAGCATCCGGCGTGGTGGAGTGCCGAGCCGCTCGGGCCAGTTGGCGCGTACGAGGTCGTGGTTGCCGCCGATGCCACCGGAGGTGACGATGACGGCCTGGGCACGCAGCTCGAAGGTGCCCGTGCTCTCCCGGCTGCTGGCGGTACCGCGTTCGGCGTCGCTGGGGACCAGGACCCGCCCGGTCACGGTGTCCACGCTGTCGCCGATACCGCCGCTTCCACCGCGCGCGAGGCCGGTGACCCGGTGCCGGAAGCGCAGCTCGACCAGCCCGCGCCGCACTCCCTCGCGCACCCGCCGCTCGAACGGCTCGACCACACCAGGGCCAGTGCCCCAGGTGATGTGGAAGCGCGGTACGGAGTTGCCGTGGCCCGTCGCCTCGTACCCGCCACGCTCGGCCCAGCCGACCACGGGGAAGAGTCGCAGGCCCTGTTGGCGTAGCCAGGACCGCTTCTCGCCGGCCGCGAAGTCGACGTACGCCTCCGCCCAGCGGCGCGGCCAGTGGTCCTCGGCACGATCGAAGGCGGCCGTACCCAACCAGTCCTGCCAGGCCAGCGCTTGGCTGTCGCGTACCCGCAACCGGCGCTGCTCCGGGGTGTCTACCAGGAACAGGCCGCCGAAGGACCAGTGTGCCTGCCCGCCGAGCGAGCCTTCCGGCTCCTGGTCCAGCAGGATGACCCGACGCCCGGCGTCGACGAGTTCGGCGGTGGCGGTGAGCCCGGCGAGGCCGGCCCCGATCACGATCACGTCGGCGTCGTATGCCATGGCTTCCTCCACCAGCTTGCCGGGTGCGGGCTACGGGCGCCGCCTCCGGAGCCGGACGTCGGGACGGTACGAGTGACCGCCCCGGGAGACGAGGCAGCCTCGAAGACGACAAGTGACTGGAGAGTAATCTGTCCGGTCCGTACATGGCACCCCGTGTACCAGGTGCTGTCGGCGCGCCGGGCGACCACGGGGGAAGGGACATAGGCTCGATTCATGATCAAGCGGCTTCTGGCGACCCTCCGGTTGTGGTTCGTGCCGGGTCGGCTCCAGCAGGAGGGCCACACGCCCGACTACCGCTTCTCCCTCGCCAACGAGCGCACCTTCCTCGCCTGGGTGCGTACCGCCCTCGCCCTGGTCGCCGGCGGCATGGCGGTGGACCAGTTCCTGACGGACATGCGCTGGTGGGTGCGTACGGCGATCGCGCTGGCGTTGCTGGTGGCCGGCGCGTTGTGCGCGCTGCGGGCGGTGAACCACTGGACCCGGTGCGAACGGGCCATGCGACGCGGCGAGGACCTGCCGGCCTCGCGGTTCCCTGCGGTGCTGGCGGTGGCGACCACGGTGGCGGCGCTGCTGGTGGTCGCGGCCGTGGTGCTGGGACGGGCCGGCACGTGACCGCCGGGCGCGACGGGGAGGCGGACGGGGCACAACGGGAACGCACCCGGCTGTCGTGGCGGCGTACGACCCTGGCGTACACGGTGGTCACCGCCCTGGCGGTGCGTACGGCGCTGGTGGACGGGAACACGCCGCCGGCCCGGATGGCGGCGGCGCTGACCGCCTTGGCCTGGCTGGGATTCCTGGTGGTGGCGCACCGCCGGATTCACGCCCTGACGACGGCGGGTGGCGGCGTCGGGGGGCCGGTCGGCGCCGCGGCGGGGCGGTTCGTGACGGGGGCGGTCCTGTGCGCGCTGGTCATGGCGGTCCTCGGCGCCGTGCTGCTGTGGTGAGCGGCCGCCGAGAGCCGAGAGGAAAGCGTGTGACATGTGGTCACGCTCTCCGTGCCGACCTCTGGACGTCATACCGACCAGTCGGCATGATCGGGGAAGCCCACCGAACCACGTCTCGGAGCAGGAAGGCGCGCCATGAGTCAGGAGAACCCGCCCGGACTCGACCTACGAGCGCTGGGCGCGTACCTCGAGCGGGCGCGCCCGGGCCTGGCCGACGGCCCGCTGCGGGCCGAGGTGATCGAGGGCGGTCGGTCGAACCTGACGTACCGGGTGACCGCCGGCGCCGCTCAATGGGTGCTGCGCCGGCCGCCGTTGGGGCATGTGCTGGCCACCGCACACGACATGGCACGCGAGTTCCGGGTGATCAGCGCGCTGGGTGGGACGGCCGTACCGGTGCCGGAGACGGTGCTGCTGTGCGAGGACGAGGAGGTGCTCGGAGCGCCGTTCTACGTCATGGAGCACATGCCGGGCACGCCGTACCGCTCCGCCGCCGAGCTGGCGCCGCTCGGCCCGGAGCGCACCCGGGCGCTGGTCGAGTGCCTCGTGGACACCCTGGTCGCGCTGCACGCCGTACGTCCCGACGAGGTCGGCCTGGGCGACTTCGGGCGGCCGGAGGGCTTCCTGGAGCGACAACTGCGCAGGTGGGGCAAGCAACTGGCGGCCTCCCGACACCGGGAGCTGGCCGGGGTGGACGAACTGCACGCGCTACTGGGCAGGTCGCTGCCCACCTCCGGGAGACCCGCGGTCGTACACGGCGACTTCCGACTGGACAACGTGCTGGCCGACCCGGAGGGACGGATCACCGCGGTGCTGGACTGGGAGATGTCCACCCTGGGCGACCCACTGACCGACCTGGGGCTGCTGGTGATGTACAGCGAGCAGCGCGACGCGCCGAACTCCCCGATCACCGGGGCGCGGGACGCGCCGGGGCATCCGGAACCCGCCGAGCTGGTGGCCCGGTACGCGGAACGCTCCGGGCGGGAGGTGTCCGACGTCCACTGGTACACCGCGTTCGCCTACTTCAAGCTCGCGGTGATCCTGGAGGGCATCCACTACCGCTCCACGCTCGGGCAGACCGTCGGCTCGGGCTTCGACCGGATCGGGTCGGTCGTACCCGCGTTCATCGACAACGGACTCGCCACGCTACGGGAGGGCTGAGCGGCATGGACTTCGCGTTCGACGAGCGCACCGAGGAACTGCGGGACCGCCTGCGGACCTTCGTGGAGGAGGAGGTGCGGCCCGCGGAGCCGGTCGCCGAGGCGCAGCGCGCCGAGTCGGACTCGCCGTTCCGTACGCCGCCGGTGCTCCGGGAGTTGCAGGCGGAGGCGTGGGAGCGGGGGCTGTGGAACCTCTTCCTGCCGGACCGGGCGTACGGCGCCGGGCTGACCAACCTGCAGTACGCGCCGCTGGCCGAGCTGACCGGGCACAGCCCGCAGTTGGCCCCGGCCGCGCTGAACTGCGGGGCGCCGGACACCGGGAACATGGAGTTGCTGGCGGAGTTCGGCAGCGCCGAGCAACGCCGCAGGTGGCTGGAGCCGCTGCTGGCCGGGGAGATCCGTTCGGCGTTCGCGATGACCGAACCGGAGGTGGCTTCCTCGGACGCCACCAACGTGCGGACCCGTATCCGGCGGGAGGGCGACGAGTACGTCATCACGGGCCGCAAGTGGTACGTCTCGGGTGCGATGAACCCGGACTGCCGGATCTTCGTCGTGCTGGGCAAGACCGATCCGGACGGCGCCGACGTGCGGCGCCAGCAGTCCATGGTGCTGGTCCCCCGGGACACGCCGGGCCTGACGGTCCGTCGGGCGATGCGGGTCTACGGATACGAGGATCACTGGCACGGCGGGCACGCCGAGGTGACGCTGGACGAGGTGCGGGTTCCCGTCGGTCACCTTGTCGGCGAGGAGGGCGGCGGCTTCGCCATCGCGCAGGCACGGCTGGGTCCGGGCCGCATCCACCACTGCATGCGGCTGATCGGGATGGCGGAGCGGGCCATCGAGCTGATGTGCCGACGGGCGGTGGACCGCGAGGCGTTCGGGAAGCCGCTGGCCGCGCAGGGTGTGGTGCGGGAGTGGATCGCGGACGCCCGGGTGCGGGTGGAGCAGTTGCGGCTGCTGGTGCTCAAGACGGCCTGGCTGATGGACACCGTCGGCAACCGTGGAGCGCACACGGAGATCCAGGCCATCAAGATCGCCACGCCGCGTGCCGTGGTGGACGTCCTGGACCGCGCGGTGCAATTGCACGGCGCGGGCGGCGTGAGCCAGGACCTCCCGCTGGCCGAGCTGTGGGCGGCGGCTCGTACGCTCCAGCTCGCGGACGGGCCGGACGAGGTGCACCAGCGTTCGCTGGCCCGCCGGGAGTTGGCGAAGTACGCCTGAGCCCTGGTGCGGGGTCCGCTCCCGCCGCGGGACGGGCCCGGCTCGTACGCCCCCACCGTGGTTGCCGGCCCGCGCCGTGGCGCCGCCCGGTGCTCAGGGCCGTAGGGCGCGCAGCAGCATCCCCGCGAGCTGGTCCGCGACCTGCCGCGGCGCCAGCGGACCTTCCGGCCGGTACCAGCTGCTGAGGTGGTGTACGGCGCCGAAGTGGTAACCCACCACGAGGTCCGCGGGCGTCTCGCCACTGAACACCCCGACGCGCTGACCCTCCTCGACCAGCCCACGGAACCGCTCGTGGTAGCGGCGACGCTCGAGCCGCACCTGCTTCCGCTTCTCCGGGCTGAGCTGGTGCATCGAACGGAAGAAGATCATCGCGTCGTCGAGGTTGTCGATGGTGGTCACGACCACGTCCGCGGCGGCCTCCCGAAGTCGCTGCTCCACGGGAGTGGGCGCGTCGACGAGGGCGTCGAGCCGGTCCTGTTGCAGCCGCAGCAGGCGCGCGTATATCTCGTGCAGCAGATCGTCCTTGGAACCGAAGTAGTGGTAGAGCGCACCCTTGGTGACTCCGGCCGCCTCGACGATGTCCTGCACGGAGGTACGGTCGTAGCCCCGCTCGGCGAACAACCGGGTGGCGGCGGCGAGCAGCCGGCCGGGCACCGGCTGGTCGTTGGCGCCGGCGGTCACCGCGGGACTCCCGGTGACCCGTCGGGGGTCGATCCGACTCCAGAGCGCTCGACCTTCCGCTGGAGCCGGTTCATGCCCGTCAGCCAGCGATCCGGCTCGGCGGCGCGGGCGGCGTACTGCTCGGCCGTCTCCGGGTGCGGCAGCACCAGGAAGCGATCGGCCGCGATGGCGTCCAGCACGGCGTCGGCGACCGCCGCCGGCTCGATGGCCGTGGGCGCGAGCACCAGCTCACCGGTGTGTCCGGCGGCGCGCAGCATGTCCGTACGCACCCCCTGCGGGCAGACCGCGTGTACGCGGACGCCCCGGTGCCGGTAGGTGACCGAGAGCCATTCGGCGAAGGCGACGGCGGCGTGCTTGGTCACGCTGTAGGGCGCGGAGCCGACCATGGTGAGCAGTCCCGCCGCCGAGGCGGTGGCGACGAATCGGCCGCCGCCGTGCGCCAGCCAGTCCGGGACGAGTTCCCGGGCCGCCCGCACGTGTGCCTTGACGTTCAGCTCCCAGGCGGTGTCCCACGCCTCGTCCGGGGCCTCGGGCCCGCCCTCGGTGCCCACGCCCGCGTTGGCGCAGAAGGTGTCGACTCGGCCGTCCAACGCGTCCCGGGCCGCGGGCACGATGGTCGAGGCGTCGCCCGGCAGCGAGATACCGCCGATCTCGTGGGCGACCGCGGCCGCCTTCGTGGCGTCCAGGTCGTTGACGACGACCCGGGCTCCGACCGCCGCGAAACGCCGCGCCAGCGCGGCGCCGATGCCGTCGCCCGCGCCGGTGATGACGACTCCCGAGTCACGCAGGTCCGGCACGGTCGCCGTTCCGTCTTCCGCCACGCCGCTCCCCTCTCCGGTCCGTACGGTCGCGCTCGCCTGCGTACGGCCGACGTGCGCGCGCAGCCGGCAGACTAACCGGTCGGTATGCCGCCGGAAAAGAGTCCGCCACCGGGGAACGGCCGCCCCCGTTGCCGCGTTGTCCGTATGAGGCAGATTGCCCAGCAAAAGAAACGACCCCCAAGAGGGAGCCGACGCGGCCTTTCCTACGTCACATCCTCGACGCGTCGGCTTCTCTCCGCCGGAGGTGGGATAATTGGCCGGTTTCAGAGCACTCGCCGAGCAGGTGCGTGATGAGACGAGGACCCCAGCCCAGCGCCGCCAAGCGCTGCGCAAGTGCCTGGAGCGTTTCGCCCCGTACGGCCATCGCGCGACCTGGCACCACCTGTGCAGCCGGGCGGGCATCCCACCGGACCAGCGGGACCCGGACCCCGCGCTACTGGTCGTGGCGCTGGAGGAGCTGGAGGAGGCTCGTTCGGTCTGGCTGGCCTACGAAGCCGAGGTGGCGAATCGGCGTCGACGGGAGAAGCAGCTCGGCATCAGACAGCCGACCGACGTCGACGGCTGGCATCGGCTCGTCTGGGGCGGGCGTTCCCTGTTGCCGTGTGACGACCCGACGGCTCCGCCGGACACCCGCCTCTCTGACGTGCTGCGCCGACTGATCTCCGCCATGGAGAACGCCGCCGCCCCGGACTACCGCCAGCTGCCAGGGCGCCGGATGGCCTCGGCTGCCGGATAGTCGGGGGACGATAGCCGGGCAGGGCGCTGCCCCCGGCCGACGTTGACAGACCGCCGCCCCGACAGCATGCTGAGCGGGCGCTTAGGGGTACCGGGCGCCGCTGGATGCCAAGTTCCTGGGAGGTCGTACGGATGGCTGAGCCGCGGATTTTCGCCTCACCGGAGGAGCTGCGAGCGGCTGTCGGCGAGGAGTTGGGAGTCAGCGACTGGCTGGAGATCGACCAGAACCGGGTCGATCTGTTCGCCGACGCGACCGGCGACCACCAGTGGATTCACGTCGATCCACAGCGCGCCAAGGACGGCCCGTTCGGCACGACCATCGCGCACGGCTACCTGACGCTGTCTCTGCTGCCCGCCCTGGTGCCGCAGGTGATGACGCTCACCGGGATGCGGATGGGCGTGAACTACGGCGTGAACAAGGTCCGTTTCCCCTCCGTCGTCCCCGTGGGCGCCCGGCTGCGGGCACGTGCCACGCTGACCGAGGTCACCGAGGCGGGCGAGGGTGTCCAGGTCACCGCCACGGTGACGGTGGAGCGGGAGGGCGGCGAGAAGCCCGTGTGCGTCGCGGAGACGGTGAGCCGCTACTACTGGTAGTCGGCCTCGCGCGGCTCACCGCCGACCATGCGGAGCACCAGTGCGGCGTACAACGCCCCGATCTCCTCCGGCGTGCGCGGCCCGTCCGTACGGAACCAGCGCGCCACGTCGATGCACAACGACAGCACGGCGACCGCCGTCCCCGGGATGTCCGGCACCGTGAACTCCCCGGCACTCACCCCGTCCGCCAGCAGCCCGCGCAGGACCTCCTCGGTCCGGCGGCGCATGGTGACGATCTCGGCGTAGTGTTCCGCGCCGAGCGCCGCCAGTTCGTACTGCACCACCCGGGCTGTGGTGTGGTGCGCGGCGTGCCAGCGCACGAAGTCGCGCACCGCGCCGTCCAGCCGCTCCGTCACGCTGTGGCCACTCTGCTCGGCGGCGGTCAGCAGACACACCGTGCGCTCGTGGCCGACCCGGCTGATGTGGTAGAGGAGCTCCTCCTTCGTGCGGTAGTGGATATAGAGGGCGGCCGGGCTCATACCGGCCCGGCTCGCGATGTCCCGGGTCGTGGTGGCGTGGAAGCCGCGTTCCGCGAACGCCTCCACCGCGGCCAATAGCAGCCTTCGAGCGGCGTCGGGGGTGACCCCGCCGAAGGACTCCCCCGGGACTGCCTCGTCCGGGCCCGTCTCCGTCATCGCGCTCGACCCGCTTTCCTCGGGGTTTCCGCTGCCGGCCGCACACCCTACCTCGCTTGCTGAGCGCACGCTTAGTACTCGTTTCCGCACTCGCCGAGCACTGCGAGGAGCGCCATCCCCCGAGCTCGCTGATCCGCCCCGCGGGCTGACGAGCGGCCGGGCACGGAACCGTGAACCCGACAACGCCGCCCCTGCACTCCGGCGCGATGCGGGACTCGCGGTGCCGGGAACGCGTCGACTCACCCTTCGCACAGGGTCGTTGACCCGCCCTGGGTGGATTCCTATTGTTGTCCATAGGAATCCACCCAGGGCGGGAGCATGTCGATGAGCAGCGTCGAACGGGCACGCAAGGCAGCGCAGGAGCTTGACCACCTCTCGGGTTTCGGGAACGAGCACAGCAGCGAGGCGGTGCCCGGCGCCCTCCCACTGGGCCGGAACTCTCCCCAGCGGGCCCCGCTGGGCTTGTACGCCGAGCAGGTCAGCGGCAGCGCGTTCACCGAGCCGCGCGCGCACAACCGCCGCTCCTGGCTCTACCGCGTCCGTCCCTCGGCCGCCCACCCGCGCTTCGTACGGACCGACAACGGCGCCCTGGCCAGCGCCCCGTTCACCGACGCCGTGCCCGACCCGAACCGGCTGCGCTGGAACCCGCCGCCCGCGCCACCCCCCGGCACCGACTTCCTGTCCGGCCTGTGGACCCTGGGCGGCAACGGCGACCCGACCCAGCGCACCGGCATGGCGATCCACCTGTACACCGCCAACGTCCCCATGGCCGACCGGGTGTTCAGCGACGCCGACGGCGAGCTGCTGATCGTCCCGCAGCAGGGTGGCCTGCTGCTGCGCACGGAGTTCGGGCTGCTGCGGGTGGAGCCGGGCTCGGTGGCGCTGCTGCCCCGCGGCGTGCGCTTCCGGGTCGAGCCGTTGGAGGCGGACGTGCGGGGTTACGTCTGCGAGAACTACGGTCGACCGTTCCAGCTCCCCGACCTCGGCCCGATCGGCGCCAACGGCCTCGCGAACGCACGGGACTTCCTGGCGCCGGTGGCCGCGTACGAGGAGGCGGAGGGGCCGGTGGAGGTGGTGAACAAGTACTGCGGCAATCTCTGGAGCGCCACCTACGACCATTCTCCCCTCGACGTCGTGGCCTGGCACGGCAACCACCTGCCGTACGTCTACGACCTGCACCGGTTCAACGTGCTGGGCAGCATCAGCTACGACCACCCGGACCCGTCCCTCTTCACCGTGCTCACCGCCCCCTCCGACACCCCCGGGCTGGCCGGTGTGGACTTCGTGGTGTTCGCGCCACGCTGGCTGGTGGGCGAGGACACCTTCCGACCGCCGTACTTCCACCGGAACGTGATGAGCGAGTACATGGGACTGATCGAGGGCGCGTACGACGCCAAGGCGGAGGGCTTCGTGCCCGGCGGCGGCTCGCTGCACAACATGATGTCGGCGCACGGCCCCGACCGGGACACCTTCGAGCGGGCGAGCACGGCCGAGCTGGTCCCGCAGAAGGTGGACGACGGCCTGGCCTTCATGTTCGAGACCCGGTGGCCGGTGCTCACCAGCACGCAGGCCATGAACTCCGAATGCCTACAGCGGGGTTATGACGAGGTGTGGCAGGGTTTGGAGCGCCATTTCCGATCCTGATCCGTCACGTTCGACAAGCCAGGGAAACCATGTGACCGTCTTCGCGCCGGACTCGCTCGAACTCAATCGGAAGCTGCCGCTCTGGTATCAGGTCTCACAGTCGCTGCGCGCCTCCATACTCGGCCGCGCGCCCGACGCGCCGCTGCGCCTGCCCACCGAGGAGCAATTGGCCCGGCACTACGGCGTGAGCGTGCTGACCATGCGCCAGGCGCTCAAGGAGTTGGAGACGGAAGGGCTGATCAGCCGGTACCGCCGACGCGGCACCTTCATCGCCGCGCACGCGCACCGGGAACGTACGGTACGGCTGCTGGGCTCGGTGGACACCATCGTCGCCCAGCAGTCGGGTGAGGAGACCGAACTGCTCGCGCACGGTCCGGGAGCGGTGCCGGCCGAACTGGCCGAGCACTTCCCGGGCGTCGAGGAGACCATGACCTACCGCAGGCTGCGCCGGGACCCCGCCAGCCGCGAGCCGACGAACTGGGCGGAGAACCTCCTGCATCCCGAGGTCGCCGCGCTGGTCGACCCGGCGGACCTGGTGCGTGGCTGGCCGATGACCAAGGTGCTGCGGGACGGCGCGTGCGTGCGGATCAGCCGCATCACCGACACCGTCCAGGCGCGGCTGGCGGACCCGGAGACCGCGAGGCTGCTGGACGTGCCGCTGCTGAGCCCGATCCTGCACTACACGGGCGTGACGTACGACCATCGTGGCCGGGTGGTGGATGTGGCCCGGATTCACTATCGCGGCGACCGCTTCTCGTTGTCGCTGACCGTGGACGCGGCGGTGGACTGACCTGGGCGGGACGCGGGACTCGGCGCTCAGGGCGGGCGCCGAAGAGTCATAGACATGACAATTCAGCCCAGGCAGGTACGGGCCCCAGCACCGTCCCCCTCGGCGCTGGGGCCCGTACGCCGCCCACCCGGTGCACGGCATCCGAGCCGGCACCGGGTGGTACGGCAGCGACCTCGGTCAGCCACGGCCGCCGAAGACGGAACGCCGCAGCCGGCGCAGCGGCGCGAAGAGCGAGACGCGCGCACGACGGGTCGCAGGCCGGCTCGGCGCCATGTCCTGCCTGGTGATCTCGCGCACCAGCGTCGTCGCCTCCTCGGTCTCCACCCGTGGTGCGGCCGGGCCCGCGAGCACCGCGAGATGCCGGTCCAGGCGCGAACTCGTCGTGCCTGTGCCGCATTTCACCTCCGGCACGCGCGCCCTGCCACGCACTGTTATCTGTTCCATGTCACTCCCCACCCATACGAGGGCAACGGGCCCCGGGCAGAGTAACCCTATCGCCTGCGAGCGACACTCCGGAATCCCGGGCTCTCGACTCACCTACCCCGTAAGGGCGTTGGCGAACGCGGCGCGCACACACGTACGTCACCGGGTCGCGGCCGAGCGGCCTCCCCCATGGCCGGCCACCGCGCCACGGCCCCGGCTCGCCCACCCATGGCCGTTCGAGGAGTCGGCGCCGCCCCGCACTCGTTCGTGGATCAGTCCGAACCGCCACCGCGCATGCGTGCGTACGCGTGGACGCAGCCGGCCAGGGCCGGGTCGGACAGCAGCATGAACCCGATGGCGTAAGACCCCTTGCCGCTGTAGATGGCGCCCATCACCAGCGGCGGCACGACGCCGTGTGTGGAGCGCACCACCTTGTCGTGGCTCCAGCGGTCCCGGTAGAAGACGTCACCGGCCCGGCCGCCCTTCCGGTACACCGCCCGCAGGTCCTCGGAGACCGTGCCGTTGGTGAAGTGCCGCCCGGTGCGCAGCAGAAGTTCGCTGGCGGTGCCGTCCGGACCGGCGGCGTGCCAGGCGGGCGCCGGGCTCACGTCCTCCGGCTCGGAGGTCGCGGACACGGGAACTCTTCCTCGCTGCGACGGCGTACGGGCCTGCCGGCCGCGGCGCCCCGGGGTCGCCGTGGCGCCGGCGTGCCGGGTGCCGGCGACCCGTCGCCGCTCAGCTGACCAGTGGTGCGGGCGGGCCGCATCCGCTGCTGATCCGAACGGGCCGCGCCGGGCAGCGCGTGGTCCGCCCGGACCACGCCGGATCAGGTACGCGATACCCGGTACGCGGTACAACCCTTTCCGGGGGCCGGGTGTCTTCTGTGGTGACCAGTTGGTTTTCTTCCAGGGGGAAGGTTCCGCACACATGCACAAGTCATCGCGCGTCATGGCCGCCGCGGCGGCCGGCGTCGCCACCGTCGCGGTGGTGGCCGGGGTCGCCACCGCGAGTCCGGACGCCACGGCCACGCGGCCCGGGTTCCTGGCGGCAGGGGATCTGCCACCTCACCCGTCCGAGTCCTGGCGGGCGGGTGAGGTCACCCAGGGCCTGCCCGATCCGTTGCCGTTCTGTGTGGCCGACACGCTGCCGGCCGGCGACAGGACGTACCACCGGGACTTCAGCACCGGTCTGGACACCGAGGCGGTCCAGGTCAGCACCACCGCCGAGACCCCGGACCAGGCCGCCGAACTGGCCGGCCAGCTGCGGGACTCGGTGGAACGGTGCACCGAGAGGTGGCTGGAGAAGTATCCGGAGGGCACCGCCGAGTGGCAGGACCACGGCACCGTGGACACCGCGGACGGCGGGCACCTGTACGCCACCCACACCGCGCTGCCCAACTCCTCGCACAACGTGCATCTCTTCGGCGTCGGGATGGACGGCCGGAAGGTCACCGTCGTGCAGTGGGGTCAGATGGGCACATTCGGCGACGCCCCGGCCAAGGACTTCCGGGAGACCCTCAACACCGCCCTGAACAAGCTCTGACGAGCCGGCGCCGGTGACCCGCGACCGGTCACTCCGGGTCACCGGCCTCCGCGGTGCCGTACGCCGCGCGCAGTGCGTCCCCGACCGCGTCGCGCGCGGCCGTACGGTCCGCGCCGAGCCGACGGGCCGTGGCGGCGTAGGTCTGGGCGGCCTCGGCCAGCAGCCGGTCCGCGGACGCTCCGGCGGCGGCGATGAACGTGCCGTGTCGCCCACGGGTCTCGATGACTCCGTCCGCCTCGAGGGCGCGGTAGGTCTTGGCGACCGTGTTCGCCGCCAGCCCCAGCTCCGAGGCCAACGCGCGCACCGGGGGCAGCCGCTGGCCGACGGGCAGTTCGCCGTTCCTGGCCCGCTGGACGATCTGGGCACGCAACTGCTCGTAGGGGGCCTCGTCGGCGGCCGGGTCGATGGCGAAGGGTGTGGGCACGGACGCTCCGAGACGGTCGATGGGGTCGCCGGGCGCTCACGACACCGCGCGCTCGGCCTGCCGGACTGATTCTGCCTCAGAGCGGCCAACGCCGTGCCGTTCGGGCCGTGCCGTTCGGCCCGCCGCGCCGCCGGTCAGTGCCCCGGACGGGCCGCGACCCGGCCCAGAGCGCGGGCCAGCACCTCGAGTTCCTCGCGGTCGAGATGGTCGATCAACACCGCGCGTACGGCCGCCACGTGCCCCGGGGCGGCCTTCTCCAGCACCTGCCGGCCCTGCTCGGTCAGCTCGGCGAGCACGCCGCGTACGTCCGTGGGGCAGGACCGGCGGCGCACCAGGCCACGCTTCTCCAACTGCCCGACCTGGTAGGTCAGGCCGCTCTTTGAGGTGATGGCCGCCTCGGCGAGTTCCGTCATCCGGATCGCGCCCGCGGAAGCGTCCGCGAGCAGCACCAGCAGTTCGTACTGCGGGTGGGAGAGCTGGGCGTCCTCCTTGAGCTGCTGCTCGAGATGGTGCGCGACCCGGTGGCTCGAGCGTAGGAAGCCCTGCCAGGCCGCCATCTCCTGTTCGTCCAGCCACGCTCTTTCGTTCATCGGCCAACGGTAGCGCAGGAGGTTGTTCAAATTCGAATCAACCTCTAGGCTCCAGACCCCCAGCTGGCGTGCGCCGGAGGTTCGAATTCGAACGACAGCGCACCGCCCGCCAACGCCCCGACGCTCCGACGCCTCACCGACCCAGGGAGATCAGTCATGGCACCCCCACACGCCACCGCCACCGCCCCCACTCCGACGTCCCCCGGGACCGACCCGGACGGCCCGGGCCCGGCGACCGACGCGGGCCTGCTGCTGCTCCGACTCGCGCTCGGCCTGACCATGGCGGCCCATGGCGCGCAGAAGCTCTTCGGCTGGTTCGACGGCGGCGGGCTGGAGGGCACCGAACAGTTCTTCGCCTCGGTGGGTTATCCGTCCGCCGGCCTCATGGCCCTCATCGCCGGCCTCACCGAGACCCTCGGCGGCCTCGCGCTGGCTCTGGGCCTGCTCACTCCGCTGGCCGGTGCCGCGGTGCTCGGCACCATGCTCAACGCCCTCGCGGTGAAGTGGGGCGACGGTTTCTTCGCCCAGACCGGGGGCGTGGAGTACGAGTTGCTGCTGGTCTGCGCCGCCGCCGGCCTCACCCTCACCGGCCCGGGGCGTTACGCGGCCGATCGGGCGCTGCCCGTGCTGCCCGCGCACCGCCTCGGTCACGGTCTGGCCGCCGTGCTGCTCGCGGCGGCGACCGCGGGCGTCGTGCTGCTGCTGCGCGACTGACGGCCACCTCGGCGGCAACCGCGGCGGCGAATGCGGCGGCCTCGGCCGTCAGCCGGGCCGCACGGACCAGGACGGGCGGGAGTTGAGTTCCGAGACGTCCTGGTCCGTGGTGCGCCGCATGGTGTCCCGCAGCACCCTCAGCTCCGCCTCGGTGAGCACCTCCGCTATCCGGTCGAACCCCTCCGGGGCCCGTTCGGCGACGGTGTCCAGCAGCCGGTCGAGGGCCATGTCCCGACAGGCGGAGGCGATCGCGTTCGCCGGTGCGCGCCGCGCCGTCTCGTACGCCCGCAGGCCGGCCCGCGGGTCGTCCGGCCGTCGGGCCAGCTCCCGGGCGAGGACGCGGGCGTCGACGACGGCCTGGGAGCCGCCGTTGGACCCCACCGGCAGCATCGGGTGCGCGGCGTCCCCCAGCAGCGTGGCCGGCCCACGGCCCCAGCAGTCCAACGGATCCCGGTCCACCATCGGATACTCCAGGATGCGCGACGCCCCGCGCAGCAGCCCGGGAACGTCGATTCCGTCCAGGTCGAGCCGCCAGTCCTGGTAGTACGGCAACACGTCCGCGAGTCGTCCCTCGTGCGACCAGTCGGCGTCCGAGAGCGCCGCCGGCCGCGCCGCACGCGCCTCGGCCACCCAGTTGACCCGCCCACGGCCCAGCGGATAGACGACGATCCGGGCCGGCTGGTAGCTGCCGGCGACCACCATGGTCCGGCCGTCCAGTGGCGCCGGGGCGGCGGTGACGCCACGCCACATCCGGATGCCGTTCCAGCGCGGCGGGCCCTCCCCCGGGTGCAGGTGCCGGCGTACGGCGGAGTACAGCCCGTCCGCCCCGACCAGCACGTCCGCGTCCAGCCGCACCTCAGCGCCGGCCCGGTCACCGTCCGCCGTACGCTCCCGGAGCCGCGCGGTGACGCCGTCCGCGCGCTCCTCGTAGTCCTCCAGGGCCAGCCCGGTGCGTACGGCCGTCGGGCCCAGGCGCTCGTGTACGGCCTCCAGCAGCACCCCCTGGAGGTCACCGCGGTGCACGGACACCTGCGGCCAGGCGTATCCGGCGTGCCGGCCACGCGGGTGCGCGACGATCCGGTTGCCGTGCCGGTCGGTGAACAGCAACGATTGCGGCTCGGCGGACACGGCGGCCAGGCGGTCGCCGAGGCCGAGTTCGGTCAGCTCCCGCACCGCGTGCGGTTGGAGGTTGATGCCCGCGCCCAGCGGCCGGAGCCGCCGCGAGGCGTCCACCAGCTGGACACGGTCGGTGACACCGGCGGCGTGCAGGCTGAGGGCGGTGCTGAGTCCGCCGATGCCGGCCCCGACGATCAGGACATGTGGCCGTTCGCGTAGCAACTTCGCCCCCTGTTACCTCGTTGTCGCCCCCGCCACCCGCCGCCGTGCGGTGTGCCGTGCTCGCGGGGGGTACACCGTACTCCCGGCTCCCGCCGGCTACTCCTTCGTCGCGCCGCTCAACATGCCCTCGATGAAACGGCGTTGCAGCGCGATGTACACCACGACCACCGGCAGCGCGATCAGCACCGAGGCGGCTGCCAGCAGGGCCGTGTCCGAACTGTGCTGGCCCTGGAAGAAGGCCAGCCCCAGCGGCACGGTGCGATGTGCCTCGTCACTGACCATGACGAGGGCCAGCAGGAACTCGTTCCAGGTCCACATGAAGACGATGACGACCATGGTGGACAACGCGGGCCGCCCCATCGGCACCAGGACGCGCCACAGCACCGTCCAGCTGGTGGCTCCGTCGATGCGCGCCGCCTCGATCACCGCCCGCGAGCTGTTGCGGAAGTACGTGCGCAGCCAGAACACGCCGAAGGCCAACGACTGCGCGGTCTGCGGCAGGATCAACGCCCAGTAGGTGTCGGTGAGTCCCCAGTACCGCAGGTCGAAGTAGAGCGGTACGACCACCGCTTCCTGGGGCAGTGTGAGGCCCAGTACGAAGAGGTAGAACAACACCGTGGAGCCGGGGAACCGCATCACCCCGAACGCGTAGGCGGCCAGCACGGACAACACGGTCGTCACCGTGACGACGGCCGCCACCACCAGCAGCGAGTTGCCCAGGTAGGTCGCGAAGTGCCCGCGGGTCCACGCCTCGGCGAAGTTCCCCCAGTGCAGCGCGTCCGGCCAGGAGAAGCCGGCGTCCGTCGTGGCGCGGTCGCCGAAGGCGGAGGACAGGATGCCCACGACCGGGGTGAGGGAGATGACGGTGAACAGGGCCAGGATGCCGTAGGTGAGCAGTCGCTCGGCGCGGGTGGTCAAGACTTGCGGCCCTCCACCAGTCGGGCCACCACGACGGTGAGCGTGAAGATCAGCACGGTCAGTCCCACGCCCATCGCCGCGGCGGAACCCGCTGAGTTGATCTCGAACGCGCGCCGGTACACCTCGTACGCCGGCACCGAGGTGGCGTTCCCCGGGCCGCCGCTGGTGGTGATGTAGATGAGGTCGAAGTTGCGCAGCCCGGCGACGATCGTGAGCGTGAGCGCGACGGCCGTCTCGCCCCGCAGCCCCGGCAGCGTGACGGTGCGGAACTCGCGTACCGCGCCGGCGCCGTCCACCCGCGCGGCCTCGTACAGCTCCCGCGGGATGCGCTGGACGCCGGCGAGGAAGAGCACCACGCACAACCCGGTCATCACCCAGGTACCGACCACGCCGACCGAGGGCAGCGCCCAGGTGGGGTCGCCCAGCCAGGAGCGGGTTAGTGAGTCCGCCCCGACGGCCCGCAGCAGGTCGTTGAGCAGTCCGTCCGGTGCCAGGATGGACCGCCAGGTGACCCCGACCACCACCATCGCCAGCACCTGCGGGAGGAAGAACACCGTGCGGAAGAAGGTCATGCCGCGCACCCGGAAGCGGGTCAGGACGGCGGCCAGCAGCAGGCCGAGCACTACCGGCAGGCCCGCGTAGAAGAGGAGCAGCACCAGGGCGTGGCCGAAGGGCGCGCGCAGCGCCGGATCGGTGAGCAGGTCCCGGTAGTTCTCCAGTCCCGCCCAACTCGCCGCGGACAGCCCGTCCCAGTGCAGCAGCGAGAGCCACACGGTCTGGCCGAGCGGGAAGAGCAGGAAGAGGGCGTAGACCGCGAGCGCCGGCAGGATGTAGAGGTACGCCACCGCGCGTGGCGCGCCGGGCGGGCGACGGTACCGGGCGGCGAGGTCGCCGACCGCCTGCCGTGCCCTCACTGGGCCCCCTCGCCGGACCGCTGGTCGCGGAACTCCGCGTACGCGCTCTGCATCCGCTGGGCGAGCCGGTCGGGCGGCAGGCCGCCCTCGATCAGGTTCTGGAGGTCGGCGGACAGGGTGTCGTAGTAGGTCGGGGTGGCGTAGTCGAGGTACGGCACCAGGCCGTCGTCCGCGCTCAGCCGCTCCCAGCCCTCGACCATCCGCGCCTCGGCGCTGCCCTCCGGCAGTCGGTCGGCGGCCTTGCCGGGCACGACGGGCAGCACGCCCTCCTGGGTCATGACCTCGGACGCGTGCGGGCCGGTCAGGAAGTCGAGGTAGGCGGCGGCGACATCCGGGTGGTCGGAGCGGGAGGTGACGGACCAGGCCAGGCCCTGGCCCCCGGTGGTCTTCAGCGGATCGCCAGCCTTGGCGGGCGGTGGCGGCATGAAGCCCAGCTTGTCGCCCATGGTCCGCTTCAGGTCGGCGAGTTGCCAGGTGCCGGTGACGAGGTAGGCGCCGTCGCCGCCGGCGAACTTCTTCGCCGCGTCGTCGTACCCCCGGCCGTTCGCCCCCTGCGGCAGGTATCCGCGCTCGACCCAGTCCGCCAGGGTGCGGGCGGCCTCTCTGGTGGGCGCGTCCTCGAAGCCACCGCCTCGGCCGAGCACGGTGTCCCGGATGTCCTCCGCGCTCCCCGCCTGGCTCTGCAGCACGCCGAAGGTGTGGATGGCCGGGTACTTGTCCAGGTTGCCGAACTGTACGGGCAGTTCGCCGGCGTCCTTCAGCTCGCCCAGGCTCCGGGTGAAGTCCTTCCAGGTACGCGGCGGCTCGACGCCGGCCTCGCGCAGCACCTGCCGGTTGTAGTAGACGCCCACGTACTCGCCGGCCTGCGAGATGCCGTACAGCCGGCCGGTGCCGAAACGCTCGCCGTCCGCCGAGACCCGGTTGAGGTCCAGGAGGGTCTTGGGATAGCGGGTGTTCCAGCCGTAGAGGCCGGCGTAGTTGTCCAGCGGGGTGAGCAGTCCCGCCTTGGCGAACGCGACCATGTCCGCGTAGCCCTGGTTGGCCTGCACCACGTCCGGCGGGTCGTTCCCGGACAGCGCCAGCTTCAGGGTGGTCTTCAGGTCGGAGAAGCTGCGGGAGACGCGCTTGATCGTGACGTTCGGGTACTTCTCCTCGAACTCCCGGTTCAGCCGCTTGATCTCGGCGTTCTGCCCGCCGCGTACCTCCTGGTCCCAGACGCGCAGCGTCACCTCTCCGGCCTTCGCCGGGTCCGGTACGGCCGTCGCCGTCCCGTTCGCGCCGGTGCCCATGCCGGAGCCGTCCGTGCCGGGCACACAGGCCGAGCCGAGCAACGCGACGGCCAGGGCCAACAGTACGGTCGTCGGCCGGCGGGACGCACGTGACCGAGCGCGGCGGAACCTCATCGACAGCAACTCCTCTCGGCACCCGACGGCCACTGCCGCCTACGACGCCCGGAAACCGATGGTCGGGGTGGCCCTGCGCAGCGCCCCCTGGTTCTGGCCCGCGGGCAGCAGCGCGTCCAGGAAGCCGTAGCGCTGCATCACCTCGGCGCTCTGGCCGCCGCAGCGGGTGGCGTACTGCCACCACGCGGCGACCTCCCGCCACCCGGGCGCGGACAGCGAACCGCCGAAGTGCCGCACGGACAGGCCGGCGGTGAGGTTCGCGAAGGCGAGCCGGTCGGCCAGCGGCCAACCGGCCAGAGTCCCGGTGGTGAAACCGGCCACGAACACGTCGCCGGCTCCGGTGGTGTCCAGGGCGTCCCCCGGCAGCGCCGGCACGTCCGCGCTCTCCCCGCTCACGCCGTCGACGGCCAGCGCGCCACCGGCGCCCTTGGTGACCACCGCGATCGGCACCAGCTCGGCGAGGGCGCGTACGGCCGCCTCCGGGGAGTCCGTGCCGGTGTAGCGCTGCGCCTCCACCGCGTTGGGCAGCAGTGCGTGGCAGTACGGCAGGTCGGCCAGCGTGTCCGGGTCCCAGGCGCCGGTCTCGTCCCAACCGACATCCGCGAAGACCATGCTGCCTTCGGCGTGCGCCTGCCGTACCCAGTGTTCCAGCCGGCCGGGGGCCAGCGAGGTCACGCAGGCGCGGGAGGGTGGACGTCCCGCCACGCTCGCGCACGGCTGCGGCGCCTCGTGCCCGTGCGAGATCATCGTCCGCTCACCCTCGTAGGCCATGGAGACGGTCACCGGGGAGTGCCAGCCGGGCGCCCGGTGCGCGGGAGTGAGGTCGATGCCCTCGTTGTCCGCGAGGCTCTCCCAGCAGTAGTCGCCGTACACGTCGTCACCGAAGGCCGCCGCCAACGAGGTGCGCAGGCCCAGTCGACGCAGCGCGGTCGCCATGTTCGCCACGCCGCCCGGGCTGGAACCCATGCCGCGGGCCCAGGACTCGGTGCCGCGTACGGGCGCGTGGTCGAGCCCGGTGAAGATGATGTCGAGGAAGACGGTGCCGGTCAGGAACACGTCCACGTCCGGGGAGCCGTCCCCGCGGAGGGCGGCCAACGGGTCCACGGTGCCCGGGACCGGTGCCGGTTGGGCGCTCCCGGTGGTGCTCAAACCGAACTGCTCCTCTCAGACTGGTCTGACTGGTCCCGCTGGTCCCGCTGGTCCCGGTAGTCCGGCTGCTGCGGCCGGCCTCGCGGTCAGACCTGAACGTGTCGGCTCTCGGCCGACACCTTGCAGGTCCCGCGGGCGTAATGCAATACCTCGGTCATACTCGCGCAGGATCGCTCAGTCGGGATACATTCCCCGCATGCTGCGTNAGGTCCCGCGGGCGTAATGCAATACCTCGGTCATACTCGCGCAGGATCGCTCAGTCGGGATACATTCCCCGCATGCTGCGTGAGCCCCGCCACGAGCAACTCCTGCGGATACTCCGTCAGGAGGGCGTGCTGCCCGTCACCGAGATCGCCCGGAGGCTGGAGGTCAGCGCGGCCACCGCCCGGCGGGACATCACCGACCTCAGCGCCACCGGCCGGCTGCGCCGGGTGTACGGCGGCGCCGTGGCCCGGGACGCCGCCGAACGGCCGTTCGCCGAGGAGGAGTTGGCGGACCTGCCGGCCAAGGACGCCCTCGCCGCGCACGCCGCCGGCCTCGTGGCGGACGGTGACGTGGTGCTGCTGGACATCGGCACCAGTACGCTCCAGTTGGCCCGGCGGCTGCACGGCAGGAAGATCACGGTGGTCACCAGCAACCTCGCGGTCTACGAGGAGCTGCGTGGTGACCCGGAGGTCACGCTACTGCTCCTCGGCGGCCAGGTGCGGCGCAACTACCACTCGCTGGTGGGCTTCCTGACCGAGGCGAGCCTGCGCCAGCTGCACGTCGACCGGCTCTTCCTCGGCACCAGCGGAGTCCTCCGGGACGGGGGCGTGCTGGACACCACCGCCGTGGAGGTGCCGGTGAAGCGGGCGATGCTCGCCGCCGCCCGGCAGGTCGTACTCCTGGCCACCGCCAGGAAGTTCCCGGGCACCGGCAGTGCCCGGGTCTGCGAGCCGCCCGAGATCGATCTGCTTGTCACCGGCCGGGCGGCGGACCCGGCCACCCTCGCCGTGTTCTGGGACGCCGAAGTGGAGGTAGTACAGGTATGCGACTGACCGTACTGGGCGGTGGCGGTTTCCGAGTGCCGCTCGTACACCGCGCGTTGTTGGCGGACAGCGACAACAGCGGCGACAGCGCCCCGGCGGACGCGAACCCGGCCGGCGCGGACGCCGTCGCTGGACCGGGAGTGGAGCTGGTCCTGCACGACAGCGACCCGGACCGACTGGCCGCGATCCGCGCGGTGCTGGACCGGCAGGCCGAGCTGCGTGGTGGCCCGGCTCCCGCCGTGCGGGTCACCACGGATCTCGACGAGGCGCTACGCGACGCGGACTTCGTGTTCTCCGCGATCCGCGTGGGCGGGCTGCCCGGGCGGGTACGGGACGAGCGCGTCCCGCTCGCGGAGGGCGTCCTCGGGCAGGAGACCGTGGGAGCCGGCGGGGTGCTGTACGGACTGCGTACCGTGCCGGTGGCCGTACGGATCGCGGAACGCGTCGCCGAGCTCGCGCCGGACGCCTGGATCATCAACTTCACCAACCCGGCGGGCATGGTCACCGAGGCGATGAGCCGGGTGTTCCGGGAACGTGGCCTGGGTGACCGGGTGATCGGGATCTGCGACTCGCCCGTGGGCCTGTGCCGGCGCGCGGCGCGAGCGCTGGGCGCGGACCCGGACGCGGCCGACTACGACTACGTCGGGCTGAACCACCTGGGCTGGCTGCGCCGGGTCGTCGTGGCCGGCCGGGACCGGCTGCCGGAACTGCTGGCCGACGCCGACACGGTGGAGTCCTTCGAGGAAGGCAGGCTGTTCGGTGCCGAGTGGCTGAGCGCGCTGGGGGCGCTGCCGAACGAGTACCTGCACTACTACTACTTCAACCGCGAGGCGGTCGCCGCCGTGCGCGAGGCGCCGGCCACCCGGGGCGAGTTCCTGCACGAGCAGCAGGCCGGCTTCTACGAACAGCTGCGCGCGGCCGACCCGCCCGACGCCTACGCCGCCTGGGACCGCACCCGCCGGGAGCGGGAGGAGACGTACATGGCGGAGAGCCGGGCGGCGTCCGGCGGTTGGCAACGTGACAGCTGCGACCTGGAGGGCGGCGGCTACGAACGCGTCGCGCTGTCCCTGATGCGCGCCATCGCGCACAACGAGCGCACCACCCTCATCCTCAACGTGCCAGGCCGCGGCGCCGTTCCGGGACTCGACGCGCACGCCGTGGTGGAGGTGCCGTGCCTGGTCGACGCGGCCGGGGCGCGGCCCCTGGCCACCGGGACGGTCGCCGCCGACCAGTTGGGGCTGATGCTCACCCTCAAGGCCGTTGAGCGGTCCACCATCGAGGCGGCGCTCGCCGGCTCCCGGGAGGCGGCGCTGCGGGCGCTCGCGTTGCATCCGCTGGTGGACTCCGTACGGGCGGCCGGGCGGATGCTGGACGCGTCCGGCGGATTCTGACCGGCGGGTGTGAACCGGCGGGTGTGAACCGGCGGATTCAAGACCGGGGGCGGGACGGCCCGACGCCCCGCCCCCGGCCGGCTCACCGCGCGCTGGTGCCCGCCCGCTGGCGCCACCGCGCCGGAAGCGGCAGCTTCCGCACCAGCGGCCAGCAGAGGATCAGCGCGATCAGGGCGTACACCGTGATCGAGAACGGCGTGTTGACCAACCCCGTCAGGCTGCCGTCGCTGAGCTGGAGCGCCCGCCGCAGCTGGAGTTCGGCGGACGGACCGAGGATCACCCCGATCACCGCCGGCAGCACCGGCAGTCCGTACCGCCGCATCACCAGCCCGATCAGCCCGATCACCAGCAGAACCACCAGGTCGATGGCCTCGCCGCCGATGGCGTACGCGCCCACCGCCGCGAAGAAGAGGATGCCGGCGTAGAGGTACGGGCGCGGTATCCGCAGAAGCTTGGCCCACACCGGCGCCAGCGGCAGGTTGAGCACCAACAGCAGCACCATGCCGATGAACAACGAGGCGATCAGGCCCCAGACCAGCTCGGTCTCCCGCTCGAAGAGCAGCGGCCCGGGCTGGATGCCGTACTGCTGGAAGGCCGCGAGCATCACCGCGGCGGTGGCGGTGGTCGGCAGCCCGAGGGTGAGCATCGTGCCGACGGTGCCGGCCGCCGAGGCGGACGCCGCCGACTCCGGTCCGGCGACCCCTTCGATGGCTCCCTTCCCGAACTCGTCAGGGTGTTTGGACAGGCGCTTCTCCGTGACGTACGAGAGGAAGGTCGGGATCTCCGCGCCGCCGGCCGGGATCGCACCGAACGGGAAACCGATCGCCGGGCCGCGCAGCCACGGCTTCCAGCTGCGGCGCAGCTCGCCCCTGCCCAGCCAGGGGCGTCCGACCGGGATCGCCTTCTGGGAGGAACGGCGCAGGTGTGCCGCCACCCACAGGGCCTCGCCGATCGCGAACAGCCCGACGGCGACGATGACGACGTCGATGCCGTCGGAGAGCTGCAGGCTGCCGAAGGTGAGCCGCTGCTGTCCGGTCATCTGGTCCAGCCCGACGAGCCCGATGGTGAGGCCGATCAGCAACGAGGCGAACCCGCGCACCCGGGAGCTGCCCAGCACCGAGGTCACCGCGATGAAGGCCAGCAGCATGATGACGAAGTAGTCCGGCGCCCCGATGTCCACCGCGAGCGCGGCCACCGCGGGCGCGAGCGCGACCAGCGCGATCGTACCGACGACGCCGCCGGTGAAGTGGCCGATGGCGGCTGCGGCCAACGCCTGGGAGCCACGCCCGGAACGAGCCATCGGGTTGCCCTCGATGGCGGCCACCACCGCCGCGCTCTCCCCAGGGGTGTTGAGCAGGATGGAGGTCGTCGAGCCGCCGAACATGCCGCCGTAGTAGATGCCGGCGAACATGATGAACGCGCCGGTGGGATCGAGCCCGTACGTCACGGGCAGCAGCAGCGCGACCGCCATCGCCGGCCCGATCCCGGGCAGTACCCCGATCGCGGTGCCCAACAGCACCCCGACGGCGGCCCACAGCAGGTTGAGCGGGGACATCGCCGTACCGAAGCCCTCGAGCAGGGAGTTCACGGAATCCATGGCTACAGCACCCCCATCAGCGGGCCACCGGGCAGCGGTACGCCCAGCAGGTTGTTGAAGATCACGAAGGTGAGCACCGACAGCACGGCGGCGATCAGCGGGTCCCGGCCGGGACTGCGGCTGCCGAGGATGTGGGCGGCGCCCCAGAAGAGGAGCGCGCCGGCGATCGGGAAGCCCAGGGGGTTGATGAGGGCGGCGTGCGCGAGGAATACGCCCACCAGCAGGGCGACCGTACGCCAGTCCCCCGGATCGTCCAGATCGACGTCCTCGCCGCCCTGCGCCTCCCCCTTCCCGCCCCGCAGCACGTCGACGGCCAGCAGCGCGGCGACGACCAGCAGCGCGGTGCCGACGACGTACGGCACCGTCTTGGGGCCGACGGGGCCACGCTGGGCGAAGGTGGTGTTCATCGTGACGGCGTCGGTGAGCACGAGCAGACCGACGGCCAGCAGCAGGCCACACAGGAGGAGTTCGGACCGGCCGTGCAGGAACGCCCGCCAGCCCGTGACGGGTGGTGCGGCGGTCGACGGCTCGGCGGCCGGCTCCGCGGGCTCGGTGGCCGGCTCGTGGGGTGGTTCGCTTCGCTCCGTCACAGGCCCAGCTCCTTCAGCACCGAGTCGACGCGTCGCTCCTGCCCGTCGAGGAAGCGTCCGTACTTCTTGCCGGGCAGGAAGGCGTCGTCCCAGCCGTTGCGCTTCAGCGACCTCCGCCACTGCTCGGTGTCGTGCATCGTGGTGAAGAACCGGATCAGTCGCTCGCGTTCCTGCTCGTTCAGCCCGGGTGGCGCGACGATCCCCCGCCAGTTGGTGAACTCGACGTCCAGGCCGGCCTCCCGCAGAGTGGGCGCGTCCAGACCCTTGACGCGCTCGGGCCCGGTGACGGCGAGCAGTCGCAGCTCGCCGGACTCGATCTGGTCCCGGTACTCGCCGACTCCGGAGACGCCGAAGGCGACCTTCCCGCCGAGCACCGAGGCGAGGAGCTCGCCACCTCCGTCGAAGGGCACGTAGTTCACCGACTTCGGCGTGATGCCGGCCTCACGAGCCATCAGCATCGGTGCCAGGTGGTCCGGGCCGCCGGGTGAGGAGCCACCGCCGACCGGTATCGAGCCGGGCTTCTTCTTCCAGTCCCGCATGAGCTGTTCGAAGGTCTTGTACTTGGAGTCCTTGGCGACCACCACGATGTTCGGCTCCTCCACCAGCCTGGCGATCGGGGTGCCGTCGCTGAGCGTGGACGGCGCGTGGTTGGTCTCCACCGCGCCCACCACGCCCAGGCCCATGAGCATCGAGAGTTTTCCGTTGCCGTGCTCGTTCACGACCCGGCTGAGTCCGACGGTGCCACCCGCGCCGGGCAGGTTGAACACCTCGATGTTGTGGCTGAGCCCGGCGTCCTCGGCGTCCTTCGCCGCCGTACGCGCGGTGATGTCGTACCCGCCGCCGGGTGTGTTGGGCACCATGATGCGCAGCCCGGGGATGCTGGTGCCGGAGTCGGCGCCGCTGCCGGTGGTCAGCAGCGGTGGCCCGACGAGCACCAGCAGTGCCGCCACGAGCAGCGAGAGGAGAGAGCGCAGACGCACGCGCAACCCCGCCTTCGGTAGAGATGGTTGAGGCAGTGGGGGGTGAGACGCGCCACATGTTCCCCCCGGGCCACGGCGCTGTCTCCGTTGCGTACATAACGAACACGACGTGTCCATGGCGGGCAGTCGGCCTCGCCGCACGCGGCCACCGGGTCCGACGGCGGATCGGGGGCTCCCTCAACTCGCGCGTACGGGCGAGCCGCTGCTGGTCAGCCAGATCAGTGGGGAAGTGCCCGCCGGAGTGGGCCTATTCGAGGCCGACCTGGTCCCACTCGACCCAGAAGGAGCGGCGGGCGTTCTCCGCCAGCGAGCGGACCATCACGTCCCGATCGAACCGTGGCCATCAGCACCGTCGCGCTCTTCCAGGCCAGCCGCCCACCCCGCACCGACCGGTCCGCCCCCGAGGAACCCCGGCGGCGGCCTCCCGGGAGGCGAAGGGCAGCGGCCCCGTGTGCCCGCCCAGCGACTGTCCGACCACCACCGGCCGTCGCAATCCCAACTGGTCGATGACGGAGACAGCGTCCTGGACGTACGCGGCGCGCGAGACATCCGGCGGATGGCGTTCGCTGGCTCCGTGCCCGCGTTGGTCGAACGCGACGACACGGTACCGAGCACTCAGGCGCCGCGCCGTCGCCTCCCATTCGCCGGAGTGGCCGGCCAGACCATGCAGCAGCAGGAGGGGCGTGCCCGGCCCGCCCCGGTCCCGGCAGACCCGTCGCACGCGTCTCGGGTCACGGTGCGCTCGTACCAGGCCATACGGGTCTCCCCCGGATCTGATCCCCCTGGGCAGCGGTTACCTGCTCACGCACCCGGTCCGCCCCCGCAGCGTCGTCCGCCACGGCCGGCCGTGCGTACGGGACGCCCGCTCAGAACCCGCCGCCGAAGTCTCCCCCGCCGAAGCCACCACCGAACCCGCCGCCGAAGTCTCCGCCGCCGAAGCCCCCGAAGTCACCGCCGTCGCCACCGCCGCCGGCGTCCCCGCCACCGTCGAAGCCGCCGTGTTCCCCGTGCGCGTACGGCGTGCCGAGTGCGCTGCCCAGCATCGTGCCCATCAGCAGGCCCGGCAGCACGCCGCCGCCGAAGTAGCCGTACGCCCAGGGGCCGTACGTCGGTCCGGCCTCCCAGTACGGCCGCCGGCCGGAGGGCGTGTCCACCTCGCGCGCCATGGGTTCCGCGCCTTCCTCGAGCCGGGCCGCGTCCGCCTCGCACACGGGCACCTCCCGCTCCGTACCGCCCGGTGGCGACCACTCGACCTGCCGTACCGAGGGGCCGTGCCGGGGGTCGAAGAAGCACGGCGGCAGACGCTCGGGCAGCGGCTCGCCCCGCTGCCGGGCGTCCAGCCTGGCCAGCGCGAACCGGCCGTCCTCCAACGCCTCGGTCACCTGGCGCACCTCACGCGGCCGGCGCGCCGCGGCCATGGCGGACTTGGCCTTCTCGTACGCGTCCAGCGCGTGTGCGTAGTCCTCCCGCATCTCGTCGTCCAGCGCCGAGGTGGCCGGCGAGACGTCGATCCGCTCCAGCTCCGTCCCGAAGGCGGTGATGTCCTCGTCCACCACGGGCCGCAGGGCGGCCAGCTGTTCCTGGTCCCGCTGGGCCGCCCGCCGCCGCTGGGCGCCACCGGAGAGCAACGCGGCGGTGGTGATGAACCCGAGCATCACCACCAGCCCGACCAGGACGGTCACCCCGCCCGGGCCAAGCGTCTCCTCGCCGCGTACGCCGTCCCAACTGGCGGGGGCGTTTCCGGCGGCCTGGTCGGTGGCCTGGTCGACGAACGTGCTGAGCGTCTGCGAGAGCTCACCGTCAGAGGAGCGCTCGGCCTGGTCGGCGAGCGTGGTCACCGCGTCCCGGGAGAGCACCGAGGAGTCGGCGCGGGCGTCGAACCGGTCACCGAGCGCGACCGCGTACGTGCCCGTCAAGCCCACCTCGGCACGCAGGTCCTGGAAGAGGGTCGCCGGGTCGTAGTCGGAGTCCTCGGGCAGCACGGCGACGAAAACCGGCGCGTCGGCACGTTCGATGGTGTCCGCCAGCGCGTCCGCCTGCCGGTCCGAGAGTTGGTCCTGGGCACGCGGATCGACGTACACCGGTCCGTTACGCAGCGCCTGCCCGGCCTCGTCCAGCCCCTCGGCGGGCGGCGCCGCCGCCGCTCCGGTGCCGGTGACCAGCAGCAGCACGGCGGTCAGCAGCGCCAGCAACAGGCCGGACAGGCGTCGACGGCCGTGCCGCCGCACCGCCCTTCCCGCTGGCAGCGCCATGGTGCCCATACTTTGACGCTAACGCGAAAAGGGTGATTGCGGGCATTCGGCGGAGAAGAAATCTCGCCCGGCCGCCTCGGAGGACCGGAGAACGACGCCTCGTGGCGGGGACGTCCGAGGCCGTGACGTAGCGTGTGTCCAGCACACTTCCCGCGACACACCCGCCGAAGGAGGCGCCCGATGGCACATCCCGCCTCGAGCGACTGGACACTGACCCGCGGCTACGACAGCCCGCACGGTGAGATCCGTTGGGACAGCCTCGGCGATCCGGACGCGGAGCCGGTGGTACTGCTACACGGCACGCCGTTCTCCTCGTACGTCTGGCGCGGCGTCGCCCGTGCCCTCGCCCAGCGATACCGGGTCCTGGTCTGGGACATGCCCGGCTACGGCACCTCCGCGAAGCACGCCGGTCAGGACGTGTCGCTGGCCGCCCAGGGGCGGGTGTTCAGCGAGCTGCTGGCGCACTGGGGCCTGACCGAGCCGAACGTCCTGGCGCACGACTTCGGCGGCGCCGTCGCGCTCCGCGCTCACCTGCTGCACGGCGCCCGTTACCGCCGGCTGGCCCTCGTCGACCCGGTCGCGCTGGAGCCCTGGGGATCGCCCTTCTTCCGACTGGTCGGCGAGCACTCGGAGGTGTTCGACGCACTGCCGCCAGCGCTGCACCGCGCACTGGTGCGGGAGTACGTCGACTCGGCGTCCGCTGTCGGCCTGCACCCGGCGGTGTTGGAGCGCCTGACCCAGCCGTGGCTGGGCGAGGACGGCCAGCCCGCCTTCTACCGGCAGATCGCCCAAGCGGACCAGAAGTACACCGACGAGATCCAGGACCGTTATCCGGAGATCGAGCTTCCGGTGCTGGTGTGTTGGGGCGTGGCGGACACCTGGATCCCGGTC
The DNA here is from genome assembly GCF_001751245.1 of Streptomyces oceani. GTDB lineage: Bacteria > Actinomycetota > Actinomycetes > Streptomycetales > Streptomycetaceae > Streptomyces > Streptomyces oceani. The sequence continues at coordinate 9,436 of NZ_LJGU01000122.1, read as the reverse complement.
GCCCGGGGACACGAGCTGGCCGCCCGCATCCCCGGTTCCCGGCTGCGCCTCATCGAGGGCGCGGGGCACCTCGTACAGGAGGACGCGCCGGCCGAGCTGACCGCCGCGCTGCGGGACTTCCTGCACGAACCGGGCTGAGCCTTCGCGGAGCGGGCCCCCGGTACCCGTACGGTTCCGATGCCGTACGGGTACCGGGGCCGTACGTACGGGTTCCGGGCCCGGAGCGAGGAGATCCGCTCAGCTCGCCTCACCACAGGCCGTACCGCCCACCGGGCCGGCCGAGAAGTCCCGCCACTGTGACCAGCTCCCGTCCGGAGCGCGCTGGTCGCGCTGTGCCAACCCGGCGCCGCCGGGCCGCATGACCAACAGGCTGAGCCGACCGTCGGCCTGGCTGGCGGGCACCGGCGCGCACTGGGCCGGTCCGCCGAAGTGCTCCCACTCCCCCCACTTCCCCGAGGGCTCGAGCTGGCCGCGTCGCGACACGTAGTCGTTGCCCGGGCCGACGGCGAAGACCTCGAGACGCCCGTCCGCGTTGCGTCCGACGGTGGGGGCACCGCCGGCGAAGCCGCCGAAGTCGGACCACTCGCCCCAGCCTCCCGCGGGTTCGGTCTGCCGCCGGTGCCGGAGGCTGTCCCCGTACGGGTTCAGCAGGAAGACCTCGAGACCGCCGTCCGCGTGACGGGCCACGACGGGCTGACCACTGGCCGGGCCGGCGAACTTCTCCCACTGCCCCCAGGCGCCGCCCGGTGTGCGCTGGGCGCGGTGCAGGACCCGCTCGCCGCCCCGGTCGACCACGAACACCTGGAGGCGGCCCTCGGCGTCGGCGGCTACGGCCGGTGGGCTCGCGGCCGGACCTCCGAACCTCTCCTCGGGCCCCCAGCCACCGTCGGGATCGGTCCGCGCGCGGTGGGTCAGGCTGGCGCCACCGGGCGCGAGGCCGAACATCTCCAACCGGCCGTCAGCGCCGCGCACCACGGTCGGTGCGGCACCCGCGCGCCCGCCGAGCTTCCGCCAGGGGCCCCACGCGCCGTTCGGCGCGCTCTGGCGGCGGTGGATCAGTGTGCCGTCGTCCTCCACGGCGAAGAGTTCCAGGGTGCCGTCGCCGTTGCGTACGCTCGTGGGCACCACGGCGGCCCGGTCGCCGAACGCCGCCCAGTCGCCCCACTCGCCGTCCGGTGCCCGCTGGGTACGCCGCGCCAGGCCGGTGCCGTCCGGCCGCAGGGCGAACGCGGTCAGCCGTCCGTCGGCCTCCCGCGCCACCGCCGGGCTGCGCCGGGTGTGCCACGGGGGCGGCGTGCCGCGCCAGTTCAGCGGGGCGAGGTGGAGACCGCCCTGGAACCAGCCGGTGTGGGTGACCCACCAGCGCCCCTCGTCCCGTACGACCTCCGGGGCGTGCGCGGGGAAGTGCCCGGCGTACTCCGCGGACTCGAAGTCCGTCGGGTCCTTGCTGCGGTAGACGTCCGTGCCGGTGTAGCCGCCACCACGCGGACCGATGAACAGATACCACCAGCCACCGCGCCGCAGCACGAACGGGGACTCGGTGACCGGGGCGGAGTTCTCCTTCGTCGTCGTGTCGGTGAAGGCGATCCGCCGCTGCGACCAGTTCCGCAGATCGGTGCTGGTGCGGTACGCCACCACGTGCGCGCCGCCCTCCCTGGTGGCGGTCGCGGTGTAGTACATCACCCAGTGGTCGCCGACGCGGAGCACGAACGGGTCGCGGGCCACCCAACCGTCCCGGAAGAGCGTGCCGGAGGGTTCCCGGGTCCAGTGGTGGAGATCCCGCGAGGTGGCCAGGTTGATGGCGGCGTCCGTCTCGCCTCCGCCGCCGGAGTAGAACATGTAGTACGTGCCGTCGTGCTCGATGACGTGCGGCGCCCACAGGTGGTCCTCGCCGTAGGAGGGGTCGACGGTGAGCGCGGGTTCCCGGGTGGTCCACGGACCGTCCAGCTCCGGCGCGGTGGCGTGCGCGAGGGTGTCCTCCTCGGCCGAGTCCGGGACCTCGCCGGGCGCGGCCTGCTCACCGGTGATTCCGAACATGTGCCAGGTGCCGTCCGGGCCCTTGATGAGGCTGTGGTCGTTGAGGTACCTGGCCGGTTGTTCGGCGGAGGTGTCGTAGACCTTGCGAAAGGTGCCGGATCCGACCCACTCCGGCCCGCTCCCGGCGACTCGCTCCCGCGGCCGCTCACCCCGCGCGCTCCGGTCACCGGCGGGCGCCGCGGCCGTGGGCACGGCGGCGGCCAACAGGCTGATGAGCAGCACCAGTCCAACGGTGCCGTGCCCGCCGCGTCGCCGTACGCCGCCGCGCCGTACGGGCGGGGTGGCCCACCGGGCACGCGTGTGCTGTGTCGTCACGGTCACTCGTCTCCGATCCGGGGCCCATTCGCGAGAAATCGTTTTCAGGAATCGGAACGTACGACCGCCCGCCCGACCGGTCAATGCTTCCGACACGCCGCGCGGCTCGGTCAACGCGGTACTAAGCTCAGCGGCATGGCAGACGACATGGTGGACGTCACCTCCGAGGTCGAACTCCGCGAACTGGTCGGCGAACCGGGGCAGCACGTGCTGCACAAGACCCGCGCCGCCCTGCACCCGCTGGACAGGGAGTGGCTGGCCCACTCGCCGTTCTGCCTGATCGCCACCTCGGCTCCGGACGGCAGCTGTGACGTCTCCCCCAAGGGCGACCCGCCCGGCTTCGTGAAGGCCCTCGACGACCACACGCTCGCGATCCCGGACCGCCCCGGCAACAAGCGGATCGACAGCCTCCGGAACATCCTGGCCAACCCGCACGTCGGCCTGCTCTTCCTGCTGCCCGGCCGAGGCGACACCCTGCGAATCAACGGACGGGCGCGGATCGTACGGGAGGCGCCGTTCCTCGACGAGATGACCGTACGCCGGCACCGCCCGAAACTGGCCCTGGTCGTCCACATCGAGGAGATCTACCACCACTGCGCCAAGGCGTTCCTCCGCTCCGCCCTGTGGAAGCCCGAGCAGTGGCAACCAGGGGCGCTGCCGAACCGGGCCCGGATGGCCAAGGCCCTGGACCGGCCGGATGACTCGCTGGAGTTCCTGGAGGAGTACTACGGGCCGAAGTACGCGGAGAAGCTCTACGGTTGACGCCGCCGAGGCCCTACCGGGGCGAGCCGCTCCGGAAACCCGCTGGCGCGCCCGATCCGCCGCTGGCAGCCTTCCCCGATGCGTGAGTCACCGTGTGCGCTGTCGCGTTGGCAGTTCGAGTTCACCTGGTCGCTGTTCGAGTACCACCTGGAGCGGTTGTCCCCGGAGGACTTCCTGTGGGAGCCCGCCGCCCTGTGCTGGACGATGCGTCCGGAGGAGGCGGGCCGCTGGCTGCCGGACTGGGCGGAGACGGAACCGGACCCGGTGCCCGTGCCCACCATCGGCTGGGTCAGTTGGCACATCGGCTGGTGGTGGAGCGTGACCCTCGACCACGCGCGCGGCCGGGCACCACGGGAACGCACGGCCGTGACCTGGCCGGGGCCCGGGGAGCCGACCCTGGCGTGGCTGCGGGGGCTGCGTACGGACTGGCTGGCGGTGTTGGACGAGCTGACCGAGGACGAGCTGACCGCCACCGCACCGTTCCCGTGGCAGCACGACCACGAGCACACCGTCGCGCACATGGTGTCCTGGGTGAACGCCGAACTGTTGAAGAACGTCGCGGAGATCGGTCAGCTGCGGATGCTACGCGCCGCCGAGCGGCACGGACCGTGATTCCCGCCGGACGGGAGCCGGTTCGGGGCCCCGCCGGGCGCCCCATGTGGGCGCTCACGCCACCGCACCCGACGCGGCCTCACGCCACCGCACCCGACGCGGCCTCACGCCACAGCACCCCGACGCGGCCTCACGCCGCGTCGGACAGCC
>NZ_LJGU01000122.1:0-5115 GCF_001751245.1 Streptomyces oceani | reverse complement strand
GGCTCGGGTCGATACCGAGGGCGCGTTCGCGTACCCGCCGCGCGGTGGTCGCGCCGAGGATGCGCTGGAGGGTGGCGGGGCGGGCGGCGGCGAGCCGGTCGATGCTGTCCAGGCCGTACGAGCACAGGGTGCGGGCGGTCGCGGGGCCGATCCCGTCGAGCGCGGCGACGGGCTTGCCGGCGAGGAACTCCGCCGTCGAGGCCGCGTCGGCCGGCACACACCGGACTCCCCCGGGCGGTCCGTCCTGCGCGGCCATCCGGGCGAGCAGCGGGTTGACGGCGACGCCGATGGTGCAGTCCCGGCCGTGCAGCGCGAGCGTGCGCAGCCGTACGAGCTGGGCGAGGCCGGTGGCGTCCCGCCCGAAGTAGCGCTGTGCGCCGCGTACGTCGGCGAGCGCGGCGTCCGGGGGGAGGGCCTGCACGACGGGGGTGACGTCGCGGAGCAGGTCCAGCAGCTGGGCGTGGTACGGCTCGGCGTGCGGGCCGAAGTGGACGTACAGGACGTGGGGTGGCTGGTGCCGGGCGAGGTGTGTGGGGTGATCCGTCATCCCGCGCTCCCCGGGCTGGAGTGCCACATCTTGCGGAGGCTGGGGGACTTCGCCGGCTCGCCCGCGGGTCGTAGGTCCGCCCAGGGGTGCATCCGGTAGCCGGTCGGCAGCTCGATCCGGCGGCCTCCGGTGGGGTCGCTCGCCTCATCGGCGCGGTCCGCGGCGACGGGCTCCTCGCCCCCGGCTCGCTCTCCCGTGCCCCGGACTGCCGCGTTCCGCTCTCGAGGGTCCCGCTCTCCCGCGTCCGCGGCCAACCGGGCGGTGACGGCAGCCAGTCCGCCGGTACGCCGCAGCTCGATCAGCTCGGCCAGGTCCCAGGCGGCGGAGCCGACCACGCTGAGGCTGCGCGGCCCACGCCGCTGAACCACGCCGCGTACCAGCAGCAGCCAGGAGTGGAAGACGGTGTGCGCGCAGGCGGCGTGCGAGTCGTCGAAGAAGGCGCAGTCGACCAGCCCGGTGCCGTCGTCCAGGGTGCTGAAGATGACGCGTCGCCCGCTGCGGATCGGCGGGGTCTGGGTGGCCGACTTGGCGCCGGCGACCAGCACCGTGTCACCGTGCCGTGCCTCGTCGAGCGTACGGGCGGACCAGGCGCCCAACTCGCGCAGGAACGCGGCGTGGTCGCTCATGAGGTGCCGGGAGGCGTCCATGCCGAGCACGCCGAGTTCCGCGCCCAGCCGCTCGTCCCGATCCAGGTCCGGCAGTCCGGCCGGCTGCGGCACGGCGGCCTCGCCGAGGGTCAGTTGGCCCTCCCGGGCACCCGGCCCGCGCTGCTGGCGGTGCAGTTCCTGGATGTGCAGCAGCGTGTCACGCCGGTTCCCGCCGAAGCCGTCCAGCGCTCCGACCCGGGCGAGCGCCTCGGCGACCGGACGGGGCGGACGGGCCCGGCGCCACAGGTCGGTGAGCGAGTCGTAGGGCTGGCCGGCGACGATCCGCCGCGCGTCGGCCTCGCTGATGCCCTGTACCTCGTACAGCGCGAGGCGCAGGCCCCAGTTCGCCGACGAGGACGACGGCGAGGACGACGGCGAGGGCGCGGCTGGACCACCCGCCGAACTCCCCGCAGGCACCCCCGAATCAGACTCCAGTTCGATTTGATAGGTCACGCCGGAGCGGTTCACGTCCAGCGGCAGCACCGGCACTCCGCGCCGTCGCGCGTCCGCCAACAGCAGCCGCTTCGGGTACATCCCCGGGTCGTGCGCGAGCAATCCGGCGTAGAACGCCGCCGGGTGATGCGCCTTCAGCCAGGCCGACTGGTAGGTCGGCACCGCGAAGGCGACGGCGTGCGCCTTGCAGAAGCCGTAGCTGCCGAACGCCTCCACGATCTCCCAGGTGCGCTCCACCACCTCCGCCGCGTAGCCGCGCCCCGCCGCCTCCCGCGCGAACCAGGCGCGCACCCGGCCCCGCCGCCGTTCGTCGGACAACGCCCGACGGGCCTCGTCGGCCAGCGCGCGGTCACACCCGGTCAGCACCGAGATGATCCGGATGAGTTGCTCGTGGAAGACCACCACGCCGTACGTCTCGCGCAGCGCCGGCTCCAGGTCCGGATGCGGGTAGCGCGCCGGACGGCGGCCGTGCCGCGCCTCGATGAACGGCCGCACCATGTCGGCGGCCACCGGCCCCGGCCGGAACAGCGAGATGTCCACCACCAGGTCGTGGAAGGTACGCGGCTGCAGCCGCCCGACCAGGTCGCGTTGTCCGGGTGACTCGATCTGGAAGCAGCCCAGCGTCTCCGCCGAGCGGATCAGCTCGTACGTCTCCGGGTCGTCCGCCGGCACCGCGTCCAGCTCGATCCGCTCCCCGCTCGCCCGCTCGACCTCGGCCACGGCGTGTGCCATCGCGGACTGCATCCGCACGCCCAGCACGTCCAGCTTGAGCAGCCCGAGCTCCTCCACGTCCTCCTTGTCGAACTGCGCCATCGGCAGGTGCTCACCACTGGTGGGCACCACCGGGGTACGCGCACGCAGCGAACCGTCGGAGAGCAGCACCCCGCACGGATGCATGGCGACCCCCCGCGGCAGCCCGTCCAGGGCCTCGACCAGCGACCAGAAGCGCTCGCCCCACGGGCCGTCGGCCGCCCCCTGGATCTCCTCCCGGATCTCCCGCAGCTCCGGCAGCTCCGCCAGGGCCGTACGGGCGTCCCGGGCGCGGATGTGCGGGAACGCCTTGGCCAGCCGGTCGGTCTCGGCCGGGTCCTGGCCGAGGGCGGCGCCCACGTCCCGGATGGCGTGCCGGACCCGGTAGGTCTCCGGCATGGCGACGGTGGCGACCCGCTCGGGGCCGAAGCGGTCCAGGATCGCGTGGTAGACCTCGATGCGCCGGGCGGACTCCACGTCGATGTCGATGTCCGGGAGAGCGGCGCGACGCGGGGAGAGGAAACGTTCCATCAGCAGCCCGTGCTCCACCGGGTCGGCCTGTGCGATCCCCAGCAGGTGTGCCACCAGTGACCCGGCGCCGGAGCCGCGCGCGGCCACCCGGACGCCCATCTCGCGTACGTCCTGGGCGACCCGGGCGACGGTGAGGAAGTACGAGGAGAAGCCCAGCCCCTCGATGATCCGCAGCTCCTGCGCCAGCCGCCGCCACCGGTCCCGGTCGGCGTCGTACCGCCGGCTCACCATGCCCGCCACACAGCGCGAACGCAGCACCCGGGCGGCGGTGCGCGCCCCGGCGCCCACCAGCTCCGGCTCGGGGAAGTGCACGCTGCCGATTCCCAGGTCGTCCTCCGGGTCGACCCGGCAGGCGGCTGCGGTCTCCTCGGTCACCTCGAGCAGTCGGTGCGCGGTGGCGCGGCGGTAGCCCGCGGCCTCCGCGATCCGCTCGGCGACCTCGGCCATGGTCGTACGGTCCCGCAGCCAGCGCGTGCCGTCGTCCAGCCCGGCACGTTCGTCGATGGGGACGAGCCGGCGGGCCGCGTCCAGTACGTCCACCACGGGGCCCTGGTCCGGATCGGCGTACCGCACGGCGTTCGTCAGCACCGGCCGTACCCCCTCGGTGGCGGCCAGGCCAAGCATCCGGGCGGCGTCCCGCAGCGGCCCGGAGGCGGTCACCGCCAGCCGCAGCTCGTCGCCGAAGACCTCCCGCCAGTGCCGCAGCAGCCGTGCCGCGCGGTCCGGCCGGCCGGCGGCGAGCGACCGGCCGACCTCGGAGTCAGCGCCCAGCAGCACGGTCAGTCCGTCCCCGCCCAGGTCGGTCCAGCCCAGCCGGGGCCGTTCCCCCGAGGTGGCGTGCGCGGCGGTGATCAGCTGGCACAGCTGGGCCCAGCCCGCGGCGCCCGCACGGGCCAGGAAGACGGCGCGCTGGGCCGACTCGTCGACGAAGGCGCCGCCCTTGACGGGCGTACGGCGCCGGCGCACGGCACTCTCCGGTTCCGCTCGCTCCCCCACGGCCAGCTCCGTGCCGTACACCGGTCGCAGGCCGAATCGCGCGGTCGCCTTCGCGAATCGCACGGCTCCGGCGAGGGTGTCCCGATCGGTCAACGCGAGCGCGTCCATGCCCCGCTCGGCGGCGCGCCGCGCCAGTTGCTCGGGCGACGAGGCGCCGTAACGCACCGAGAAGCCGGAAGCGACATGCAGATGTGTGAAGCCGGCCATCCGCACGCACCTCCCACGCTGTCGCACCCCCTGCTGTTGGTCCTGGTTCCACCTTAACCCCAATGTCGAAAATCCGTTCGAACAGAGGTTCGCGCAGGTCATAAGGGAAACAACCGGAGCTCGAGGCGAGCGGGAGCCGATCCGCGGGCGCTCCGCGCCCGCTTCCCGAACGCNGGAGGCGGTCACGGTGTGTGATGCCTCCACGGCGCCGCACGCGGAGACCACCGCTATCCGGCTGGTCGGTCTGCTGCCGGCGGACTGGACGTGCGTGCCGGAGATCGCCCCCGGCCGGATACGACTACGGGTGCTGCTGGACGAGGAGACGGGCAGCAGCGGTCGGGTCCGGCGCCGGGTGGCGGCCGTACTGCGGGACCCGGCGTTGCGCGGCTGGCGGCAGCAGGGGGACTGAGCCGGCGCCGTACGCGTCCGGTGTGCGGCGGTCGGTGCGCGGGTGTGTGCCGGGGCCTTGCCGACGGGTCCTCAGAGCCACCCGAAGTCCCGGGCCAGCAGGGCGGCCTGGGCACGACTGGCCGCTCCCAGAGCGCGCATCAGGTCGGCCACATGGCGGCGGTAGGTGCGCACGGAGATGCCGAGCTGTCGGGCGCCGGCCTCGTCCTTGCCGACGGACACCAGCGACCGGAGCACGCGGCGCTCCATCTCGGAGAGCGTGGGGGCGTCCTCGCTCAACGGTTCGTCGGCGACACCGGGCAGCTCCGCGGAGTCCGCCCAGATCTTCTCGAACAGCGCGACGCTGTGCGAGACCAGACCCTCCTCGTGCGCCAGCAACGCGCCGCGGGTGCCGTCCTCGGGGTCCAGCCGGATCAGCGCGGCGCGGCGGTCGTAGACGAGCAGGTGCTCGGAGACGTCTGCGGTCCTGATCTCCGCGCCCGTGGCGGCGATCTCCCGTAGGTAGCGAGAGACCGGGCTGTGGCGCAGCGCCTCGGCCGGCACCACGTGGCGCAAACGCACCCCGCGCCGGAGGCA
>NZ_LJGU01000121.1:127204-167313 GCF_001751245.1 Streptomyces oceani | reverse complement strand
CGGGCCGGTGGTGGCCCCGTCGTGGTGGGCACCGAGGACGTTCCGGTGTCCCGCTGCGAGTGCCCCCGCCCTGCCGTACGCCCCCGCGCCCGTACGCCCCGTACGTCCGCCCGCTCCGCCGGGCACGGCCGACGGCTCGATGCCCGCCGCGGCCAGACCGGCCGGGCCGGTCTCCGCCAGCGGTACGCCGTACCGCGCGAGCCGCAGCGGCATCAGCGCCTCCACCGGCGCTTTGCGCCGCCACCCGCGGCCGTACCGTCCGCGCAGCCGCGCCTCGTACACCAGCCGGTCCTGCTCCATCGCGATGACCTGCTCGTACGAGCGCAGTTCCCACAGCTTCATACGGCGCCACAGCCGGAAGGTGGAGGGGAAGGCGAGCAGCCAGCGGGAGAGGCGTACGCCCTCCATGTGCTTGTCCGCCGTGATGTCCGCGATCCGGCCGATGGCGTGCCGTGCGGCCTCCACCGCGACGACGAACAGCAGGGGGATCACGGCGTGCATCCCGACGCCCAGCGCGTCCGGCCAGGCGGCGGCGCCGTTGAAGGCGATGGTGGCCGCGGTCAGCAGCCAGGCGGTCTGCCGTAGCAGCGGGAAGGGGATGCGAATCCAGGTGAGCAGCAGGTCGAGGGACAGCAGCACCACGATGCCCGCGTCGATGCCGATCGGGAAGAACGGCGCGAAGCTGCCGAAGCCCTTCTGCTCGGCGAGGTCGCGCACGGCGGCGTACGACCCGGCGAAGCCGATCGCCGCGATCACGACCGCGCCGGCGACGACGACGCCGATCAGTATTCGGTGCGTACGGGTCAGTTGTACGGCCTGCACTGTGCTGCCCCCACCCTCGGAAACCGGCCACCCTCGAAAACTGGCCGGCCCAGCCTGGCACATCCGGCGGCGCTCCCGGACCCGGACGCCGAACGGACGTGCCACGGCGCCGGGTTCGCCCGGCGGACCAGTCGTGCCCGACAGCCGTCAGCCGCCGGCGACTGACGGCCGCGTCAACGCAGGGACTCGAGCGCCTCCTCGGCGGTCTTCTGGGCCTTCTTCCGCAGGTCCTTGGCCGAGGGCAGGTCCGCGCCCTCGAAGCCGGTGCCCTCGTAGTCCACCGTGACCACGACGTTGTGGTCCCGCGCGATGGTGCGGTTGACGCGGTACTCCTGGTCCTTCTTCTTGGTCTCGTAGCTGATCGCGGTGGCCTCCTGGCCCAGTTCCGCGAGCTGTTCGTTCTTGATCTTCTTGTTGTCGTCGTTGCCCGTGACGGACTCCACCTCCTGCTTGAGGAAGCTTCCCGCCTGCTTGTCGCCGGAGCCGAGCGAGGCGCCGGAGTCGTACCGCTTCAGGGACACCGTCAGGGCGCGGTACTCGGCGTCGTTCTTGCCGCTGCCGCCGCTCCACAGGCAGGAGCCGTAGCTCTCGGTGTCGTCGGAGGCGAGGTTCTTGCCCTTCTTCTTCTCGGAGCCCGGCACCACGTCCTTGACCGTGTCCTTGGACAGCGCGTCGCAGGGGTCGGGGAGTTGCTTGAACTTCACCGGCTCCAGGGACTTCGACTTGCTGGGCTTCGGGCTGGACGAGTCGTCCGTCTCCTCCTCGGAGTCCGAGGAGCATCCGGCCGCCAGCAGCACGGGCACGGCTACCGCCGCACAGACGAGCTTACGTGCCAGGCGCGGGTCGATTCGGTGCATTGTTCCTTCACTTCCAGGTATCGGGTCTCGTGAGCCGAGCGGGGCCTACGGCGTACGGGCCCGGGGGCTCGGCTGCGTCGTCAGGTCAGTCGTCGAACGTGTCCACCAGCTGCTGCGCGAGGTCCTCTGTCTGCTCCTGGAGTTCGGCGCTGTCCGGGGCGCGGTGTCCGTCGCCGGCCGACTCGCTGTACTTCACGGTGACCAGCACGTTGGCGGTGCGGCAGGTCAGCTGGACGTCCCGGCGGGTGGCGACGCCGCTTCCGGTGGTGGTGAGCTCGTCGTCGATGAACGCGGCGTCCCCGACGTCGTCGAGCGTACGGGCGGCCAGGGTGCTCGCGCTCGTGCCGGGCGAGGGCGGCACGGTCTGTGGTGTCTCGCCGCTGCGTTGGCCGGTGTCACCGGACTTGCGGTCGCCCTTCGACGACTCGGTGTCCTCCGAGGACTTCTGGGACCCCGAGGAGCCGGAGGTTTCCGAGGACTTCGGGGAGTCGCTCGAGTCGCTCGAGGAAGAGGAACTCGAGGAAGGGGAAGGGGAGTCGCTGGGCAGCTCGGAGGGTTCGGCGGAGGGGTCGACGCCGGCCTTCTCGGCGCGTTTGGCGTACAGCGCCTCGCTCTGCTCGTCGTCGCTGATGTCCGGGTCGTAGGAGACCACACGTTCGAAGTCGATGCTCAGATGGTGGCTGCCCTTGCTGGTGGTGCTCTTCCAGGTGCAGCCGGCGCGCCGGTCGGTGTCGTACGTGACGGACGCCTCGCCCTCGTACGGACTCGGGCTCGCTTCGGGCGGCGGGTCGGTTATGGAGCCGGGGTCGTCGTCCTGGCTGTCGGCGGTCTCGCCGGGCAGCATCTTCTCCAGGGTGTCCACGCTCACCGCGCCACAGGGCTCGGGCAGGGTGCGGTACTTGCCGGAGGGGGCGGAGGCCGGAGTGGCGGAGCTGTCGCCCGGTTTGGGGTCGCCGGAGTCTCCGCCCGCGCCGGAGGAGCCGGTGCAGGCGCTGAGCCCACCGACGAGTGCCGTCACCAGCGTGGCACTCGTGACGAACATCCTGGCCCTCCGCTGCACCGTAGCCTCCCGGGTTCGAAAACGCGTTGCCGTCGTTGGGGGTGGGCGGAACACAATGTTTATCGCACGCACCGTACGCCCGTCCGGTTCCGCGCAGATTATGTGGCGTGAAGTCCGGCTTTTCCTGTTGGGGCGTTTTGACCGACGGTGTGAACCAATATGCCGCTTTGGAGCCGGCCTGACGGGGAGTTGAGTGAGATGTCGTACACCGAAGTGTCCGGTGCGCGGGTGCCCATCCGGATGTGGGCGGACCCCGACACGGTGGAGCCGGGAGCGATGGAGCAACTGCGCAACGTGTCCACGCTGCCCTGGATCAAGGGCCTCGCGGTGATGCCGGACGTGCACTACGGCAAGGGGGCCACGGTCGGTTCCGTCATCGCCATGGAGGGCGCGGTGTGTCCGGCGGCGGTCGGTGTCGACATCGGCTGCGGGATGTCGGCCGTACGGACCTCGCTGACGGAGAACGACCTGCCGGGTGACCTGTCCCGGCTGCGTTCGCGGATCGAGCGGGCCATCCCGGTCGGGCGGGGAATGCACGACGAGCCGGTGGACCCGGAGCGGCTGCACGGTTTCTCGACTGCGGGTTGGCGGGACCTGTGGAGCCGGTTCGACGGGGTGGCCGAGTCGGTGCGGTTCCGTCGTGAGCGGGCGACCAAGCAGTTGGGGACGCTGGGCAGCGGCAACCACTTCGTGGAGTTCTGCACGGACACCACCGGCGCCGTGTGGCTGATGCTGCACTCCGGCTCCCGCAACATCGGCAAGGAGCTGGCCGAGCACCACATCGGGGTGGCCCGCGAACTGCCGCACAACCAGGGGCTGGTGGACCGCGACCTGGCCGTCTTCGTCGCGGACACCCCGCAGATGGCCGCGTACCGGCACGACCTCTTCTGGGCACAGGAGTACGCGAAGCACAACCGCGCCGTGATGATGGAGCTGTTCCAGGACGTGGTGCGCCGGGAGTTCAAGAAGGCCAAGCCGACCTTCGAGCCGGTCATCTCGTGCCACCACAACTACGTGGCCGAGGAGCGGTACGCGGACATGGACCTGCTGGTCACCCGCAAGGGCGCGATTCGCGCCGGCAGCGGGGACTACGGCATCATCCCGGGCTCCATGGGCACCGGTTCGTACATCGTGCGTGGGCTGGGCAACGCGGACGCCTTCAACTCCGCCTCGCACGGCGCGGGTCGGCGGATGAGCCGGAACGCCGCGAAGCGGCGGTACACCGCGCAGGACCTGGCGGATCAGACCAGCGGCGTGGAGTGCCGGAAGGACTCCGGGGTGGTGGACGAGATCCCGGGCGCGTACAAGCCCATCGACCAGGTCCTGGACCGGCAGCGGGACCTGGTCGAGGTGGTCGCCAAGCTGAAGCAGCTCGTGTGTGTGAAGGGTTGAAGCGGTGAAGCGGTGAAGCGGTGAAGCGGTGCCCGTGTCCTGGCTGGCACGGGCACCTCGCCGGGTGGCTCAGCCCTCCCGGTGCACCTTGGTGTTCGAGGCCTGCGCGCGCGGCCGTACGACCAGCAGGTCGACGTTCACGTGCGGGGGCCGGGTCACCGCCCAGCCCACGGTGTCCGCGACGTCCTCGGCGGTCAGCGGCTCGGCCACGCCCTCGTACACCTTGTCCGCCTTCGCGCGGTCGCCGCGGAAGCGGGTCAGAGCGAACTCCTCGGTCCGCACCATGCCCGGCGCGATCTCGATGACGCGCACGGGCTGGCCGCACAGTTCCAGTCGCAGCGTCTCCGCCAGCACGTGCGCGCCGTGCTTGGCGGCGGCGTAACCGGAACCGCCCTCGTACGTGCCGTGGCCGGCGGTGGAGGAGAGGACGACCACGGTGCCCTCTCCGCCGGGAGAGGTGGCCAGGGCCGGCAGCAGAGCCTGCGTCATGTGCAGCACACCGAGGACGTTGACCTCGTACATCCGGCGCCAGTCGGCCGGGTCGGCGTGCGCCACGGGGTCGGTGCCGAGGGCGCCGCCCGCGTTGTTGAACAGCACGTCGCAGCGGTCCAATCCGGCCGCGAACGCGTCAACGGCCGCCCGGTCGGTGACGTCCAGGACCTGTGCCACGGCCTCGTGACCTGCCTCGGTCAGCTCGTTTGCCAGGGACTCAATCCGGTCTTGTCGGCGCGCGGTGAGGACGACCCGGAACCCGGCCTCGGCCAGTTGCCGTGCGGTGGCGGCGCCGATGCCGCTGCTGGCGCCTGTGATGACAGCGGTGCGTGTGGTCATGAGGGGGAGGGTACGCCGCCGGACTCGGTAGACACGGAGCGCGCTTCAGCCGTCACGCGGGGCGTACATGATGACGGCGACGCCGAGCAGGCAGATCAGCGCGCCCAGCACGTCCCAGCGGTCCGGGCGGAAGCCGTCCGCGACCATCGCCCAGGCCAGCGAGCCCGCGACGAACACCCCGCCGTACGCGGCCAGGATGCGCCCGAAGTGGGCGTCCGGCTGGAACGTGGCGACGAACCCGTAGGCACCGAGTGCGAGCACCCCCGCACCGGCCCAGAGCCAGCCCCGGTGTTCCCGGACGCCCTGCCACACCAGCCAGGCGCCACCGATCTCGAACAGCGCGGCGAGTACGAAGAGGACGACGGAGCGTGCGACAGACATGACCGAAGGCTAGTGCCGTGCTGGCGACGTTTGGCAGGGTGTGCCGACGGTCGTATAGTCGCCAGGCACTACTGACCTAACAAAAGGGATAAGTAGCGCTAACGGCATCCAGGGCGACCATAGGGGGCCATACTGCTTGAATTCTCTGCGTGTGCTGCCGGGTGGTAACGCTTCCGAGGCCATGCCGTTAGGCATGCGGACAACCAAGCCGGGTAGCGGCCCTGAGGACGTATCTCGGTTAGGAATGAGAGAGGTCGAAACACGTGTCAAAAAAACGGGAGGGAAGAGAATCGGTGGGTGATCCGCCCGTCGTGCCACACTCTTCAGAGCCAGCTCCCCAAACGGACAGGGTCGTCTTCGGCACCGCCGCCGCGCTCACGCTCGCGTTCATCCTGTGGGGGGCGCTCGGCACGGACTCGCTCTCCAACACGTCCGGGGACATGCTGTCCAGCGTGATGAAGAACGGCGGCTGGTTCTTCGTACTGGCCGCCTCGGGCTTCGTGGTCTTCTCGCTGTGGCTGGCGTTCAGCCGGTACGGCAAGATCACCCTCGGCAAGGAGGGTGAGAAGCCGGAGTTCAAGACCATCTCGTGGATCGCGATGATGTTCAGCGCCGGCATGGGCATCGGGTTGATGTTCTACGGCGTGAACGAGCCGCTGACCCACTTCTCCGACCCGCCGCCCGGCACCGATCCCGCGGACGCGGGCGCCGCCATGGAAACGGCGATGTCGACCACGCTGTTCCACTGGACGCTGCACCCCTGGGCCATCTACGCGGTCGTCGGCCTGGCGATCGCCTACAGCTGTTTCCGGCGCAACCGTCGCCAGACGATCAGTGCCGTGTTCACCCCGCTGATCGGCGAGCGCAACGCCAGCGGCGGCTTCGGTCGAGTCATCGACATCCTGGCGATCCTCGCCACGCTCTTCGGCTCGGCGGCTTCGCTGGGTCTCGGTGCGCTGCAGATCGGTAGTGGTGTCGAGGAGCTCGACTGGATGACCGAGGTCGGCACGACGATACTCGTGGTCATCATCGCCGTCCTGACCGTGGGCTTCATCCTCTCCGCGGTGTCCGGCGTGGCCAAGGGCATCCAGTGGCTCTCCAACATCAACATGGTGCTGGCCGCGCTGCTGGTCGTGTTCGTCTTCGTGGCCGGTCCGACGGTCCTGATGCTGGACCTGATCCCGACGTCCGTCGCCGCGTTCTTCGGTGACTTCGCCCAGCTTGCCGGGCGTACCGAGGCGAGCAGCGCGGCCGGCCCGGGCAGCATGGACATCATCGACTGGCTGGGTGGCTACACGGTCTTCTACTGGGCCTGGTGGATCTCCTGGACGCCGTTCGTCGGCATGTTCATCGCCCGGATCAGCCGGGGTCGTACGATCCGCCAGTTCATCGGCGGTGTGATCCTGGTGCCGAGCGTCGTGAGCCTGATCTGGTTCGCGATCTTCGGTGGCACCGCGATGCACGTCGAGGAGCAGGGCGCGAAGATCACTGACGAGGCGACGCCGGAGGGGCAGCTGTTCAAGGTGCTCCAGGAGTACCCGATCGCCAGCGTCACCTCGCTGGTCGTGATGATCCTGGTCGGCATCTTCTTCGTCTCCGGCGCGGACGCCGCCTCGATCGTCATGGGCACGCTCTCGCAGAAGGGCACCATGGAGCCGCACCGCATGGTGGTCATCTTCTGGGGTGTCGCCACCGGTGCCGTCGCCGCGATCATGCTGCTGGTCGGAGGAGGTGGGGACAAGGCGCTGGAAGGGCTGAAGAACCTCACGATCCTTGTCGCGGTGCCGTTCGTCCTGGTGATGATCGGCCTGTGTTTCGCGCTGATGAAGGACCTCCGACGGGATGCGCTCATCCTGCGCACCGAGAAGGGTGAGGAGGCCGTGGAGCTGGCGGTCATCACCGGCGCCGAGAAGTACGACGGTGACTTCGAGCTGCGTATCGGCCCCGGCCACGACGTGTCCATCGACGAGGTGCGGATGAAAGCCGACGAGGCTGAACTCGCCGCCCAGGCCGAAGAGGACGCAGAGGTGACCGCCTACGGCGACAGCAGCAGTCAGGAGCGAAACGGTTCCGGATAGGGCCGTTGACCTCGTGCCCTCATGAACCCCGCCCCGGACGCCCGAACTCAGGCGCCCGGGGCGGGGTTTGACGTATGAGCCGGAGGAAGTTCACGTCATTGTGTTCATGCCACCGCAGCAAGTAGCGATATAACTCCGTGATGATTATAAGGGCGGTAGCGGGGCAGGCGGGCTCATCGGGCCGCGTCGTCCCGGTCCTTGTCCCTATACCCGACGAAGCAAGGAAGAATTGCGTGGGTGCGCAAAAATCGCCAAGATCCAATGGGGCTGAGTCGCCCGAACCGGAAGTGGAGCCATACGCGCCGGAAGGCGCAGGAGGGATTAACCGGGCTGGCATCGCCCCCCGGGTCTTCTGGCCCTCAGCGGTCGTGATCCTTGCCTTCGTGCTCTACGCCATGATCGGCCAGGAGTCCGCAGCCGAGGCCGTGCAGTCGTTGAACGACAACATCGTGGGCAACCTCAGCTGGCTCTACATGACGATGGTGTCGTTCTTCGTCATCTTCGTCATCTGGCTGGGTGTGGGTCGCTTCGGCGACATCAGGCTGGGCAAGGACAACGAGAAGCCGGAGTTCAGCACGGCTTCGTGGTTTGCCATGCTCTTCGCCGCTGGCATGGGTATCGGCCTGGTCTTCTACGGCGTCGCCGAACCGATGAGCTTCTTCGACGGGCCCCGCCCCGGTACGGGCGGCAGCGACGCGGCGAAGTCCGAGTTCGCTCTGCAACAGACTTTCCTGCACTGGGGCATCCACCCCTGGGCGATCTACGTGGTCGTCGGGCTCGCCGTGGCGTACGCGGTGCACCGTAAGGGCCGCCCGGTTTCCATCCGTTGGGCCCTGGAGCCGCTGCTCGGCGACAAGATCAAGGGCATCTGGGGCGACGTCATCGACGCCGTCGCCATCGTGGGGACGCTCTTCGGTGTCGCCACCTCGCTCGGCCTGGGCGCCATGCAGGTCGCCAGCGGAATGGGCTTCCTGGGCTGGGTCGACGACCCGAACAGCAAGACCCTGCTGGTGATTCTGATCGCGGCGATCACCGGTTTGGCCACGCTGTCCGTCGCGAGTGGCATCGGCAAGGGCATCAAGTGGCTGTCCAACATCAACATGGCGACCGCGGCCGTCGTGATGCTCTTCGTGATGTTTGCCGGCCCGACGCTGTTCATCTTCAACGGCCTGGCCCAGGACGTCGGCGGCTACCTGCAGAACGTCATCAGCATGAGCTTCGACACCGGTGGCTCGTACGGTGAGGACGGGACCGACTGGGTCAACGGCTGGACCATCTTCTACTGGGGCTGGTGGATCTCCTGGGCGCCGTTCGTCGGCATCTTCATCGCCCGCATCTCCCGGGGTCGCACCGTTCGCGAGTTCGTGTGCGGTGTGCTGCTGGTGCCCACCCTGCTCACCTTCGTGTGGTTCGCCGTCTTCGGTGGCACGGGCCTGAAGCAACAGTTGGACGGGACACACGACTTCGCCGCCGAAGGCGCGGTCAACACGAATACGGCGATGTTCGAGATGCTGGACCAGCTGCCCGGCGGCACGCTGTTCTCCGGTATCACGATGCTGCTGATCGTGCTGTTCTTCGTCACCTCCTCCGACTCGGGCTCCTTCGTGGTCACCATGCTGAGCGCTGGTGGAAACCCGGAACCGCCGCAGTGGAACCGGCTGTTCTGGGCCCTCATTGAGGGCGCGGTCGCCATCGGGCTGCTGCTGGCTTCCGGGTCCGGCAGTACCGCCTCGCTCGACACCCTGAAGACGGTCGCGATCGTCATCGCACTGCCCTTCAGCTTCGTCATGGTCGCGATGTGCTTCTCGACGCTGAAGGCGTTCCGGGCGGAGCGTGCCGCTTACCTGGAGGCCAAGCATCAGCGGGAGCAGGAGCAGATCGTCGACGAGGCCGTAGCCGCTCTCGCGGAGAATCTGGAGAAGAACGACCCTTCCAGCACCGCAAAGGGGTCCAAGGAGTTCGCTGAGGACAAGAAACCCTGACCGCTTCCGCTCGACGGGTGGTCCGCGTCGTAAGTAGTGGGACGACTGACGTGACGCGGTTTCGAAGTCCGTGACGCTTCGCTCCGTTGAACGGTTTGGGCTGTAGGTGGCCGCCGCACTCCTCGCACTGAGCGAGGAGTGCGGCGGCCACCCTTGTTTTGGGGCTGGCGGCCGGCCAGGTGTTCTCTGCGAGACTGTGCCGATGACCTACGAGACCGACCCGGGGTGGGAGCGGCGGGTAGCCGAACTCTGGTCCGCCTTCGAGGAGTACGTGCCCGCCGACTTCCGTAACCGGATGACGGAACTGGCCGCGGAGCTGCCGGACAGCCACCCGCGGGCGTACTTCGAACGCGCCTCGGCCTGTGACGCCACCGACCTCGGCGCCGAGGCCGTCACGCTCTATCAGGAGGCGCTGTGGGCCGGCCTGGCGGGCGAGCACCGCAGGCAGGCCGTTATTCAACTCGCCAGCACCCTACGCGGGCTTGGCCAACCGGAACGCAGCATCGAGCTGCTGACGGCGGAACGCTCCGACCCGTCCGATCCGATGAACGACGCGATCAGTGCCTTCCTCGCGCTGGCCCTTATCGACGTGGGGCGGGAACGCGCCGCCGCGGCGCTGGCGTTGGACTCTCTGGCGCGTCACCTGCCGGCGTACAACCGCTCTGTCGCCCGGTACGCGGCAGCGGTGGCCGCAACCGAAGGAACGGGCCCCCAGGGCACGGACCCCGAAGCGTCACCGCAAGGCTGAAACGGCGCCGGTCTCAGGGCCAGACCAGGCAGTACGCCTGGTGCCCGGCGTGGTGCAGTCGCTCGGAGAAGTCCTGCCACTCGTGCAGCAGTTGATAGACGTTGTACGCGTCCTGCGGCCCGGAGCGGTCCGGCACCGTGGACCAGATGAAGGCCGCCGCGCCGACCGACTCCTCGCCGATGCCGCGCAGCGGATCGACGACCGTCATCGGGAGCTTCACCACGGCGTAGTCCGGGTGCAGCACGACGAGTTCGAGTGGTGGCACCCGGTAGAGCGGGATGCCCTCGATGCCGGTGAGCACCATCGCGGCCATGGTCTCCGGCTTGATCTTGGTGAACATGCCCTGGCCCAGCTCGTCCCCACCCAGCTCCTCGGGGCGCATCGAGACCGGCACCCGGGCGGCGGTGGCGCCGTCCGGCGCACCGAAGTACTTGTAGGTCACCCCCACTCGGCCGCCACCCTCGCTGCTCTCCGTTCTCGCCGCTTCCCGCCGATGCCGGCCCCCCGCGCGCTCAGGCTCCAGGTCCCCGGTACCCTCGCCCAGTCCGCCGCCGCGCTTCATGTCACCACCCGACCACTCGCGGCTCGCGCCGCGCAACCCGATCATCGTGTCAGAGACCTCCCCGCACAGGCGTGTATGAAACGCCCGTCCGCCGAACGGAAGGATGCTCTGCCACCATGGCTCGTGTGACGTACTCGTTCGATGCCCCAGTATCGCAGTCCCTCTTCGACCGTGCCTCCCTTGTGACCCCGGGAGGCGTCAACTCGCCAGTTCGTGCTTTCCGCGCGGTCGGTGGCGCGCCCCGGTTCATGGTGTCCGGCACGGGTCCGTATCTCACGGACGCCGACGGCCGGGAGTACGTCGACCTGGTCTGCTCCTGGGGGCCCATGATCCTCGGCCACTCCCATCCGCAGGTGCTCGCCGCCGTACGGGCCGCGGTCGGGCACGGCATGTCCTTCGGCACGCCGGGTGCGGACGAGGTGGCGCTCGCGGAGGAGATCGTCGACCGGATCGACCCGGTGGAGCAGGTGCGGCTGGTCTCCAGCGGCACCGAGGCGACCATGTCCGCGATCCGGTTGGCGCGTGGCTTCACCGGTCGCGCGAAGGTCGTCAAGTTCGCCGGTTGCTACCACGGCCATGTCGACGCCCTGCTGGCCGCCGCCGGCTCCGGAGTGGCGACCCTCGGGTTGCCGGACACCCCGGGAGTCACCGGGGCGCAGGCGGGGGACACGATCGTGCTGCCGTACAACGATCTCGCCGCCGTACGCGACGCGTTCGCCGCGCACCCGGATCAGATCGCCTGCGTGATCACCGAGGCGTCGCCCGGCAACATGGGCATCGTGCCGCCGCTGGACGGTTTCAACGCGGGCCTGCGGGACCTGTGTCGGGAACACGGCGCGCTCTACGTCTCGGACGAGGTCATGACCGGGTTCCGGGTCGGCCGCCAGGGCTGGTACGGCCTCGACGGCGTCGCTCCGGACCTGATGACCTTCGGCAAGGTGATGGGTGGCGGTTTCCCCGCCGCCGCGTTCGGAGGCCGCCGGGACGTGATGGAGCACCTGGCCCCGGCCGGCCCCGTCTACCAGGCGGGCACGCTGTCCGGTAACCCCGTCGCGACGGCCGCCGGTGTCACCCAACTGCGGCTGCTGGACGACTCGGCGTACGAGACGGTGGACACGGTCTCCGCACGACTGCGGGAGTTGGTCACCGAGGCGCTGACCAAGGAAGGCGTGGCCCACCGGGTTCAGCGCGCGGGCAACATGTTCTCGGTGTTCTTCAGCGACCAGCCGGTGCGTGACTACGCCGCGGCGAAGGCCCAGGAGTCCTTCCGTTTCACCCCGTTCTTCCACTCGATGCTGGCCCAGGGCGTGTACCTGCCGCCGTCCGCCTTCGAGTCCTGGTTCGTGTCCACGGCGCACGACGAGCGCGCGCTGGAGCGGGTCGCGGACGCCCTGCCCGCCGCAGCCCGCGCCGCAGCGGGAGCGACAGCATGACCAGCCACCACCGGAACGACCGCGGGAGCGGGGAGTTGAGCGACCAGATGCAGAGTGCCGAGACGTTTGACCCCACCGAGGACGGCAAGACCGTGACGGTCGTACACGTGGTGCGGCACGGCGAGGTGCACAATCCGGAGGGAATCCTGTACGGGCGGCTGCCCGGCTACCACCTCTCCGACCTCGGCCGGCGGATGGCCGACCGGGTGGCGGAGGACCTCGCGGAACGGGACGTCACCGCCGTGGTCTCCAGCCCGCTGGAGAGAGCCCAGGAGACCGCCGGCCCGATCGCGAAGGCCCACGGCCTCACCGCCGGCACCGACGAGCGCCTGATCGAGGCCACCAACATCTTCCAGGGCAGCGCCTTCGGCGTGGGTGACGGCGCGCTGCGGCGGCCGGCCAACTGGTCGCACCTGCGCAACCCGTTCCGCCCCTCCTGGGGAGAGCCGTACGTCGACCAGGTGGTGCGGATGCGTAGCGCGCTGGACGCGGCACGGGACGCGGCGTACGGACACGAGGCGGTGTGCGTCAGCCACCAGCTGCCGATCTGGGTGCTGCGCAGCCACGTCGAGCACCGTCGGCTGTGGCACGACCCGCGGGCCAGGCAGTGCACCCTGGCCTCGCTGACCAGCTTCACCTACCTCGGCTCCCGCATCGTCTCGGTCGGCTACCGCGAGCCGGCCCGCGACCTGGTGCCCGCGCATCTGCTGGCGGGTGCCAAGCCGGTACGCGGCGCGGGCGGCGTCGGCGCCTGAGCCGGCGGGTCGGCATCGACGGGCACGGGCGGTGGTGGGCCGCCGTGGGGCGCGTGCGCTGCGCTGGTACGCCGGCCCAGGGGGGTGCGGAAGATCCCCGAATGACGCATGCGAAACTTTTCACATGTTCCGAGTCCGTGCTTCTCACCGCCGCACCACCCTGATGATCGCCGGGGCCGTGGTCGGTGCGCTGGTGTTGTCCGGATGCGGTGACGACCAACTCGGCTCCTCGTCCGGCGACACCCAGTTCGTCCAGGGCACCGGCCAGGTCACCAAGGTGCCGAAGGGCAAGCGGCAGGCCGCGCCGGACATCTCCGGCGAGACGGTGGACGGCGACAAGCTGAAGCTGTCGGACTACCGGGGCGAGGTCGTCGTACTGAACGTCTGGGGCTCCTGGTGCGCACCCTGCCGCGCCGAGGCGCCGCACCTGGCCAAGGTCGCCGAGGACACCAAGGACCAGGGCGTGCAGTTCGTCGGGATCAACACCCGCGACCTGGACAAGGCCAACGCGAAGGCGTTCGAGCGCAGCTACGACATCGACTACCCGAGCCTGTACGACCCCAGCGGCAAGCACATCCTCAAGTTCCCGGACAACACGCTCTCTCCGCAGACCATCCCCTCCACACTGGTGCTGGACCGGGAGGGGAAGATCGCGGTGCGAGCGCTGAAGGAACTCGGCGAGGACGAACTCCGCGACATGCTCAAGCCGTTGTTGGCGAAGAAGTGAGCGCGGCATGAACGCCTTGGCCGCCACCGGCATGAACGACACCGTGCTCAGCGGTGCTCTGCTGCTCGCCCTCCCGATCGCCGTGCTGGGCGGTCTGGTGTCCTTCTTCTCGCCCTGCGTGCTGCCGCTGGTCCCCGGCTACCTCTCGTATGTGACCGGGGTCACCGGCACGGACCTGGCGGAGGCCAAGCGCGGCCGGATGCTGCTCGGCTCCGGGCTCTTCGTGCTCGGCTTCACCGCGGTGTTCGTCTCCGGCGGCGCGCTCTTCGGCGGCTTCGGGGGCACGCTGCAGGAACACCGTGAGGTCATCTCCAAGGTGGCCGGGGTGCTGACGATCCTGCTGGGGCTCGCCTTCATCGGGTTCATGCCCCGCTTCACCACGCGCGAGTTCCGCATCCACAAGCGGCCCGCGCTCGGGTTGAGCGGGGCGCCGATGCTCGGTGCGATGTTCGGGATCGGCTGGACGCCCTGCATCGGACCGACCCTCGCCGCCGTCAACACGCTGGCGCTGACGGAAGGCAGCGCCGGCCGGGGAGCGTTGCTCACGGTGGCGTACTGCTTCGGCATGGGCACGCCGTTCATCATCGCGGCCCTCGCCTTCCGGCGGACGCTGGGCGCCTTCGACTGGATCAAGCAGCACTACGTGTGGGTGACACGGATCGGTGGCGGCATGCTGGTGCTCGTCGGGCTGCTGCTCGTGTCGGGGATCTGGGACCAGATAGTTTACGAGTTGCAGGTGTGGTCGTCCGACTTCACCGTGGGGATCTGAGCGCAATGAGCACGGACGAGACGACCGAGGCGGCGGCCGTACCAAGCCAGCAGGCGAACGGTGCCGAAGCCGATCCGGAGACCGACCCGCAAGCCGAATCAGCGGCCGGGTCGGAGACTGAGGAAGCGTCAGGTTCCGGCGCCGGGGATGTCCCGGAAGGCCGGGATGATCCGGACTCCCCGGACTCTCCGGACTCGGGGTCCTCCCCGTCCGCCGGGGACGAGCGCCCCGCCGAGGAGGACGTCGAGCTGGGCGCCGCGATGTCCCAGCTGAGCACCGCCCCCTCCGAGGAGCGCTCGCAGACCGTGCCCGGATCCCTGGGCGGCCCCCGGAAACCGGGCACGGCCGGACGGGTGGGCTGGTTCCTGCGCGAACTCACCGGCTGGCTGCGGTGGTTCTGGCGACAGCTGACCTCCATGCGGGTCGCGCTGATGCTGCTCTTCCTCCTGTCGCTCGGCTCCATCCCCGGCTCGCTCATCCCGCAGACGAACGTGGACGCGGTCAAGGTCGACGAGTTCAAGCAGCGCCACGACGTGCTGGCCCCCCTCTACGAGAAGCTGCAGCTCTTCGACGTCTACACCTCGGTGTGGTTCTCCGCGATCTACATCCTGTTGTTCGTCTCGCTGATCGGCTGCATCGTGCCGCGCACCTGGCAGTTCGTCGGTCAGCTGCGTGCCGAGCCGCCCCGCGCGCCGCGCCGGCTGGACCGGATGCCGGTGTACACGACATGGCACACGGACGCCGCGCCGGACGAGGTGCTGGGTGCCGCCCGCACGATGCTGCGTGGCAAGCGGTTCCGTACGCACCTGCGCGGGGACGCGGTCACCAGTGAGAAGGGCTATCTACGGGAGGTCGGTAACCTCCTCTTCCACATCGCCCTGATCGTGCTGCTGCTGGCCTTCGCCGCCGGGCAGCTCTGGAAGTCCGAGGGCGGCAAGCTGGTCGTCCAGGGCGACTCGTTCAACAACACCCTCACGCAGTACGACGACTTCCAGTCCGGCACCTTCTTCGGCTCCGAGGACCTGGACGAGTTCGGGTTCCGGCTGGAGGACTTCACCGCGGACTACTACGAGGGCGCCGCGGACGCGATGACGCCGAAGGAGTACCGCGCGGACATCTCGTACTGGACGGGCGGTGACGGCAAGGAGAAGAAGACCGCCATCCGGATGAACCACCCGCTGGAGGTCGGTGGCTCCAAGGTGTACCTGCTGGCGCACGGGTTCGCCCCGGTCGTCTCGGTGAAGGACGGGCAGGGCGACATCGCGTACCGCGGGCCGGTGGCGTTCCTGCCGCAGGACACCAACCTGACCTCCAGCGGCGTCGTGAAGGTCACGGACTACCGGGACGCCCAGGGCAACAAGGACCAGCTCGGTTTCCAGGGCTTCTTCGTGCCGACCTTCGGCGGTGCCGAGTCGGGCTCGATGTTCTCCCAGTCGCCGGAGCTGGACTACCCGGTGCTCTTCCTCACGGCCTACCACGGCGACCTGGGCGTCAACTCGGGGCTGCCACAGAGCGTGTACCAGCTCGACACCGACAACATGAAGCAGTTCAAGGCGAAGGACGGCGGCCCGCTGGCAAAGAAGATCCTGCCCGGCGAGACCATGAAGCTGCCGAACGGCGCCGGCTCCCTCAAGTTCGAGGGCATCAAGCAGTGGGCGAACTTCCAGATCTCCCACCAGGTGGGCAACGGCTGGGCACTCGGTGGCGCGCTCGCCGCCATCGCGGGACTGGCCGGTTCGCTCTTCATCCAGCGTCGCCGCGTGTGGGTACGTGCGATGCCCGGGCCGGACGGCCGTACCGTCGTGGAGATGGCCGGACTGGGCCGCAGCGAGTCCACCCGGCTGCCCGAGGAACTGTCGGACATGGCCGTGAGCATGCAGGCGGAGGCGCCTGCCGTGGCAGAACCGTCGGAATCTGCTGAAGGAGCAGGCAAGTGACCATCCTCGCCGTACAGAATCCGGAACTCGCCGAGATCAGCAACTATCTGATCTATTCGGCGATGGCCGTCTACACCCTGGCGTTCTTCGCGCACATCACCGAGTGGGTCTTCGGCAGCCGCAGCCGAGTCGCCCGTACGGCCGCGGCGCTCACCTCGAAGTCCGGGGGTGGCTCCGCGTCCACGTCCGGCTCTGGGGACTCAGCCGGCAACGACACCGATGCGGGCGCTGGCGCCGCCCCGAAGGTGACCGTGCGCGCGGAGGGCGGCACCTCCGTGCTGGAGCGCCCCAAGGTCATCGTGCGCTCGGCCACCGGTCGACGGGACAACGTGCCAGATGGCCCCGGGGCAGCCGGTGGCGACGACCAGGGCGACATGTACGGCCGGGTCGCCGTCTCGCTGACGGTGCTGGCCTTCCTGCTGCACGCCACGGCGGTGCTCACCCGCTCGCTGGCCGTGGAGCGGGCCCCCTGGGGAAACATGTACGAGTTCTCCACGGCCTTCTCCATGGTGGGCGTCGGGGCCTACCTCGGCTTCCTGATCGCCCGGAAGAACGTCCGCTGGATCGGGCTGCCGCTGGTGACCACGGTGTTGCTGGACCTCGGCCTCGCGGTGACCGTCCTCTACACCGAGAGCACCGAGCTGGTGCCGGCGCTGGACTCGTACTGGCTGTGGATCCACGTCTCGCTGGCCATCATCTGCGGCGCGCTCTTCTACCTCGGCTTCGTCACGACCATCCTCTACCTCTTCCGGGACCGCTACGAGAGCAAGCTGCTCGGTGGCGGCAGCCCCTCCGGCTTCGCCACCTCGGTACTGGAGCGGCTGCCCTCGGCGGACTCGCTGGACAAGTTCGCCTACCGGATCAACGCCGCGGTCTTCCCCTTCTGGACCTTCACCATCGTCGCGGGCGCGATCTGGGCCGGCGACGCGTGGGGCCGCTACTGGGGCTGGGACCCCAAGGAGGTCTGGTCGTTCATCACCTGGGTCGCGTACGCCTGCTACCTCCACGCCCGCGCCACGGCCGGCTGGAAGGGCCGGAAGGCGGCGTACCTGGCGCTGATCGCCTTCGCCTGCTTCCTCTTCAACTACTACGGCGTCAACATCTTCGTGAACGGCAAGCACTCGTACGCGGGAGTCTGACCCGGCACCGGCCGGGTCGTTTCGGCGGGTCGTTGGAACGACCGGTCCCGGGTCATTGGGCGGCGGGCGGAGTGTCCTCCGGGCCGCCGTCCTCCGCTCCGCGTCGCTGCTCGGTGCCGTCCGGGCGCCGCTCCCGGGACGGACGCCGCTCCTGCGGTCGCCCGTCGTGCGGGTGCTCCGCGTCGGAGCGTTCGCCGTCTCCGGGGTCCGCTGCCCTGGCGGTGCCGGCCGTGTCGGCCGCGTCGGTTGGGCCGGTCGCGCCGGCGTCCTCGGCCTCGGCCGACCGCGACTCCGGTCCGGTCGCCTCGTCCGCCCCGCCGGGAGCCTTGGAGTCCGTCCTGCCGTCGCCGTCCGTACGGCCGTTGCCCAGCGACTTCAGGAACTCCGGGTTGTCGTCCGGCGCGACCCAGCGCCGCTCCTGCGGGCGGGTGGCGCCGTACGGAGCGTTCCGCCGGGGGCGCCCCACCACGAACCAGGCGATCGGGCCGACCAGCACCTGCCCGAACAGCAGCACGATCAACACCCAGGCGATCTTGGGGAGCTTGCGTACCTCCGACTCCGGCGTGTTCAGACAGTCGATGAAGGCGTAGATCCACACCGCCAGGATCAGTAGCAACGGCAGATACCTGAGCATGTGTACGCCCCTTGTTCTGAGCGGTCGGGAGATGGCGAACCCGAAGGACGGTCACCGTGCAGCCCCAGCGTAACGGTGCGGCGGGGCGATGGCCGATACTGGGCCGCATGGCATACGACGACCTCCGCTCGCTGCTGCGGGCGCTGGAACGCGAAGGTGACCTCAAGCGGATCAAGGCGGAGGTCGATCCCCGACTGGAGGTCGGCGAGATCGTCGACCGGGTGCAGAAGGCCGGTGGGCCGGCACTGCTCTTCGAGAACGTGCGAGGCGCCCAGGCCCCCCTGGCCATGAACGTCTTCGGCACCGACCGACGGCTGCTCAAGGCTCTCGGGCTCAGCGGCTACGAGGAGATCAGCGAGCAGATCGGCGGACTGCTCAAGCCCGAGCTGCCACAGGGTTTCGTCGGCATGCGGGAGGCGTTCGGGAAGCTCGGGAGCGTGGCGCACGTCCCGCCGCGCAAGGTCAAGGACGGACCGGTCCAGGACGTCGTGCTGCGGGGCGACGAGGTGGACCTCGACCTGCTGCCGGCACTGCACACCTGGCCGGAGGACGGCGGATCGTTCTTCAACCTCGGGCTCACTCACACCAAACACCCCGAGACGGGCATCCGGAACCTCGGGCTCTACCGCCTGCAGCGTCACGACAAGCGCACCATCGGGATGCACTGGCAGATCCACAAGGACAGCCGGAACCACTACCAGGCGGCCCTGCGGCGCGGCGAGAAGCTGCCGATCGCCATCGCCTTCGGCTGCCCGCCCGCCGTGACGTACGCCTCCACGGCACCGCTGCCGGGCGACATCGACGAGTACCTCTTCGCCGGTTTCGTGCAGGGCAAGCGCGTCGACATGGTGGACTGCCAGACGGTGCCGCTCCAGGTGCCGGCCGCGGCCGAGGTCGTACTGGAGGGGTGGCTGGAGCCCGGGGAGATGCTGCCGGAGGGGCCGTTCGGCGACCACACC
This sequence comes from Streptomyces oceani, assembly GCF_001751245.1. Taxonomy (GTDB): domain Bacteria; phylum Actinomycetota; class Actinomycetes; order Streptomycetales; family Streptomycetaceae; genus Streptomyces; species Streptomyces oceani. The sequence goes on along the minus strand of NZ_LJGU01000121.1, from coordinate 148,247 downwards.
GGCTTCTACACCCCGCAGGAGGACTTCCCGGCGCTGCGGATCGACTGCATGACGATGCGTCGGCGTCCGCTGCTGCAGTCCATCGTGGTCGGCCGGCCGCCCACGGAGGACGGCCCGCTGGGGCGCGCGACGGAGCGCTTCTTCCTGCCGCTGCTGCGGATCATCATCCCGGACATCGTGGACTACCACCTGCCGGAGGCGGGCGGCTTCCACAACTGCGCGATCGTCTCGATCGACAAGAAGTACCCGAAGCACGCGCAGAAGGTCATGCACGCGATCTGGGGAGCGCACATGATGTCCCTGACGAAGCTGATCGTGGTGGTGGACGCCGACTGCGACGTGCACGATCTGCACGACGTCGCCTGGCGTGCCCTGGGCAACACCGACTACGCCCGGGACCTGAGCCTGGTCGAGGGGCCGGTGGACCACCTGGACCACGCGTCGTACCAGCAGTTCTGGGGCGGGAAGGCGGGCATCGACGCCACCACGAAGCTGCCCGAGGAGGGCTACACGCGAGACGGCGGCTGGCCTCGGATGATCGAGTCCGACCCGGAGACGGCGGCGCTCGTCAGCAAGCGCTGGAAGGAATACGGACTTTGAGCGCGGCGGCGGACACGGCCGGTCAGGGGGCGGCGGGGCCCGACACCGGGAAGGTGCGAGCCTTCCTGCGGCTCGTCATGATCGAACACTCGGTGTTCGCGCTGCCGTTCGCCTACATCGCCGCCCTCACCGCGATGTTCCAGGTCGACGGGTGGGTGCGCTGGCGGGAGTTGCTGCTGATCACGGTCGCGATGGTCGGTCTGCGTACCTTCGCGATGGCGGCCAACCGGATCATCGACCGGGAGATCGACGCCCGAAACCCACGGACGGCGGGGCGTGAACTGGTCACCGGCGCGGTGAGCGTGCGTACGGCGTGGACCGGCGCGCTGGTCTCGGTCGCGGTCTTCCTCACGACCTGCGCCCTGCTGAACCCGCTGTGCCTGGCGCTGTCGCCGCTCGCGGTGATCCCGATGGTGGTGTATCCGTACGGCAAGCGGTTCACGGACTTCCCGCACGCCATCCTCGGTCTCGCCCAGGCCATCGGGCCGGTCGGGGCCTGGATCGCGGTGACCGGCGCCTGGTCCTGGGACGCGGCGGTCCTCGGGCTGGCCGTCGGCATCTGGATCGGCGGCTTCGACCTGATCTTCGGTTGCCAGGACGTGGCCGCGGACCGGGCGCAGGGAGTGCGCTCCGTGCCGGCGCGGTTCGGTATCGCCGGCGCGTTGTACGGCGCTCGGGGCAGCCACGTCGTGACGCTGGCGCTGTTGCTCTGCTTCGGAGCGGTGACCGGGGCCGGAGCGCTCTTCTGGATTGGCCTCCTGATCGTGGCGGTGGCCTTCGTGTACGAGCACTCGATCGTCACCCCGAAGGACCTGTCCCGCCTGAACCGGGCCTTCTTCACAGTGAACGGCGTGATCGGGATCGTGCTCTTCGTCTGCACGCTGCTGGACCTCGCCAACCGCGGACTGGGTGTCTGACCACCGGCTGTCGGACTACCAAGCTGTCCGGGCGTCCCGACCGCTCGCGCCTTTCGGGCATCCGGGCAGTCCTCGGACGTCCGGGGCCGGGAATGTCCAGCTGCCGGCCGCCGGTTTCGTCAGCGCCAGGCGGGTCTCTCCACCCCGGCCGTCGGCCGACTGGAGGTCATGAAGGCCGCCAGCACCCCGCCGATCAGCCCGAAGAGGTGGCCCTGCCAGGACACCCCAGCGGTGGTCGGCAGCACGCCCCAGAGGATGGAGCCGTACAGCACCGCGACCACCGCACCCAGCGCCACGTCCGTGATCCGGCGGTCCACGAAGCCGCGCACCACCAGATAGCCGAAGAGCCCGAACACCACCCCGGAGGCGCCGGCGGTGTTGCTCTGCTCCGGAGCAGTCACCCACACGCCGAGGCCGCTGACGATGATGATGGTCAGCGCCACCAGTAGGAACCGCCCCGTGCCCCGCAGCGCGGCCATGAAGCCGAGCACCAGCAGCGGGAGGGTGTTCGCCATGAGGTGCTCGAAGCCGAAGTGCATGAACGACGCGGGCACGATGTCCACCAGCTCACTGGTGCGCCGAGGCTGGATACCGAAGCTGTCCAGCGAGTTGCCGGTGAGCTGGTCCACCGCCTCCAGAACCCATAGCAACCCGACCCAGAGCAGGATGAGCTGGCCCGCGGCCTTCGCCTGGAAGCTGCCTTCGCCCGTCATGGTGTCTCTGCCTCCCCTCCCGCGCCCGTGGGAGCCGGTCCGCGTCGCGCCCGTACGAGAACAACGCTACCGGGGTGCCGCCAGTTCCCGGCGGGCGAACCAGTCGTCCCTGTTCCCCTGCCCGGACCGCGCCGGCGCCATGCCGTACGGGTGGCGTCGTACGGAAGTCCCCCGTACGAACACCGCCGTACGAACGCCGTGCCGCGTGCGCGACACCGGGGGAGTCGCCGGTCACCCGCCCCGCAGCGACGGGGGAGACGTCAACCCCCCGTCAGCCCGGGCACCTTCCGGTAGAGCAGCGCCGCCAGCACGTCCTGCGGCTCCAACCGCAGCGCCTCCTCAGGCACCTCGACCGACAGCGCGTCGCCACTGCCGAACCCGAACCGCAGCGGCAGCCGCTCCGCCGCACCGGAGCCCCCGGCCCCGCTTCCCGTCAGGTCCCGCGCGTCCACGGTCAGCCCGACCAGTACGCCACGGCGTACGGTCACCTCCGCCGGCACGGTACGGTCCGGCACCTCGGCCGGCTCGACACGCATGCCCAGCGGCTCCAGTGCCGGCGCCAGTCGTCGGGCGGCGTCCCGCGCGGAGACCGTCATCCGCACCCGCTGGGTCTCCTCGCCCGCGCGCCCCGCGGTGTGACCCCTCTCAGCAGAGCGGTCACGAGAGCGGTCACCAGAGTCACCATCGGCGTCACCACCGGAAGAACCTCCCGCACCGCCGATCCGCTCGAAGTCGCCGTCCTCCGTCAGCAGCTTCAGCAGACCGTCCAACAGTCGCCGCTGCGCGTCGCTGTCCAGCGCCGACGCGGCCGTACGGGACTGGTCACCGGCGGTGGTACTCCCGGTGAGCTTTCGCACGACCCAGGCGAACTGCTCGTACGACCCCGGGTCGGCGCTCACCCAGTCACCGGTCAGCAGCCGCTTGACCGCGCTCAGGGAGTCCGGCAGCTGGGAGGCCGTCGCGCTGAGGTCCCGCAGCAACCGGCGCCACTCGGACGGCAGCGTCTTCTCCTCGGCCAACTCGTCGACCAGCAGCCGCAGGTACGTGTTCCCGTCTATGGACTTGTACGCCACCAGGTCCCGGTCGCCGAGGTTCAGCGCGCCCGCGAGGTGTGTGTCGGAGAAGTCCGGCAGCTCGTTCAGCGGTTGGCCCTGGCCGCCGACGGACAGCGTCAGCTGTGCGCGGGCGAGCAACTCGGCGTCCTTCCCGGTGGCCTCGCCACCGCCGGGCAGACCGAGGCGGGACTCCCGTAGGAACTCCTCGACGCGCTCCGCCGAACCGCCGAACTCCGCGACCAGCGTCGCCGACTTCTGCTCCAGCAGCTTGTGCACGGCGTCCCGGACCAGCGCGGCGGAGCCGGAGTCCGACACGGAGTCCGCGGCGTTCGAGGAGTCCGCCGCTCGCGTGCCCTCCGCCAGACCGCAGCCGGTGGCGAGCGGGGCGAGCAGCACGGTCGTCATGCTCAGGGCAGCGGCCAGGCTGGCCCGGCGGGGCGATCTGGAGCGGTACATGCCCCGATGCAACCGCATCACCTGCCTCGTTGGCCAGCCGCCCCCGTGCTGCCAGTAGGCTCCTGGTGTGACCTATCGCCGCTGTCCTTGGGTGGTCGGCGTGTCCGGCGCCTCCGGGACGCCGTACGCAGCCGCCGTGCTCCGGGCGCTGTTGCACGCCGGGGAGCCGGTCGACCTGATCGTCAGCCGGGCCGCCCGGCTCACCGTGCTGGACGAGACGGGGCACCCCTTCCGGGACGGGCACGCCACGGACGATCTGCGCCGCTGGCTGGCCCGTGGCGCGGACGGCACCCCCGAGGCGTACGACCCGGACGTGAGCGGCGTACGTCACTGGCCGGCCGGTGACCTGGCGGCGGGTCCGTCCTCCGGTTCGTACCCGACGCGCGGCATGTTGATCGTCCCAGCCAGCACGGCCGCTGTCGCCGGCGTGGCGCTCGGGCTGTCCAAGGACCTGCTGCAGCGCACCGCCGCGGTGACGCTGAAGGAACGCCGCCCGCTGGTGGTCGCCGTACGGGAGACCCCGCTGGCCGCGCAGACCCTCCGGCAACTGGTCACCCTGGACGAGTCCGGGGCCGTGGTGCTGCCCACCTCGCCGGCCTTCTACGCGGGCGCCCGGCACATCCAGGAACTGGTGGACTTCGTCGCCGGCCGGGTGCTGGACGCGGCGGGGGTGCCGCACAAGCTGTACCGGCGCTGGGACCCGGACGACGGAGTGGGCGGGTTGCACGGCACGGCGTGACCCGGACGACGTACTGACCCCCCGCGGGTGATGCCCGTACGGTCGTGCGCGGTCCGTGATCACACGGAAGGGCACGGACGGACACCGACGGGTCTCCGCGGGCGCCGGTCGACGCGTGGACGACATGGTCCGGCCGGCGGCTTCCGGCCCGACTGTCAGGAGGTGGCAGATATGACCGGCCTCCGATGGAGGGAGGGATGTGAGGTACGAACGAGCTGGCGCCTAGGATTCGTACCTGACGCATCCAGTGGTCTGTGAATCACAGGAAAACGGAGGCCCGGTAGTCATGGACGCGGTGGACAGACAACTCATCCAGGCACTGCGGGAGAACGGCAGGGCGTCGTACGCCGAACTCGGTCGCCTCGTGGGTCTCTCCGGGCCCAGCGTCACCGACCGGATCAACCGGCTCGAGGCGGGCGGGGTCATCACCGGCTACCGCGCCACGGTGCACGCCCCCTCCCTCGGCCTGGGTGTGACCGCGCTGATCGGCGTGCAACTCTCGGACGCGGTGGACCACGAGGAGGTCGCCACCCGGCTGCGGGATCTCGCGGAGATCGAGGACTGCTGGTTCATCGCCGGCGACGACTCGTTCATGCTCAAGGTGCGAGCCGGGGACGTCGATGATCTCGAGCGTGTCATCCGGCGGCTGTCGGGGACGAAGGGGGTGTCCCGGACCCGGACCACCATCGTGTTGTCCACCAAGTGGGAGAACCGGGTCGGTGCGCTGCCGGAGGACATCGAGGGGTGACGGTCGGTGACGGGCCGGGCGGCGGCTGACCGGTAGCGGCCCGAGCGGTGGCTCGTACGTCGCGGCACAGGGTGGCCGCCACCGGGTGGCGACCGGGGAGTAGGCTCGATGAGGCTCAACGCAGACTAGGGAGGCGCGTGCGCATGGACGCTGGACTCAAGCGCGAGCTGGAGGAGAAGGTCCGCTCCGGGGAGCGGTTGACGCGGGAGGACGGTATCGCCCTCTACGAGTCCGACGACCTGGCGTGGCTGGGTGGCCTGGCTCACGAGGTGCGTACGAGGAAGAACGGCGAGGTCGTTCACTTCAACATCAACCGGCACCTCAACATGACCAACGTGTGCACGGCCTCCTGCTCCTACTGCTCCTTCCAGCGCAAGCCGGGGGAGAAGGACGCGTACACCATGCGCATCGAGGAAGCGGTGCGGCTGGCCAAGACGATGGAGGGGGAGAACCTCACCGAGCTGCACATCGTCAACGGCCTGCACCCGACGCTTCCGTGGCGGTACTACCCGCGCTCGCTCAGCGCGCTGAAGGAGGCGCTGCCGGAGACCGTGAGCCTGAAGGCGTTCACGGCCACCGAGATCCAGCACTTCGAGAAGATCTCCGGGATGGACGCGAGCGAGATCCTGGACATCCTCATCGAGTCCGGCCTGGAGTCCCTCACCGGTGGCGGCGCGGAGATCTTCGACTGGGAGGTCCGGCAGCACATCGTCGACCACGACACCCACTGGGAGGACTGGTCGCGTATCCACCGGCTCGCGCACCAGAAGGGCCTCAAGACGCCGAGCACGATGCTGTACGGCCACATCGAGGAGCCCCGGCACCGGGTGGACCACGTGCTGCGGTTGCGCGAACTCCAGGACGAGACCGGCGGTTTCCAGGTCTTCATCCCGCTGCGCTACCAGCACGACTTCGTGGACATGCAGGACGGCAAGGTACGCAACAAGCTGCAGGCCCGTACGAACATGGCCAGCGGCGCCGAGGCGCTGAAGACCTTCGCGGTGTCCCGGCTGCTGTTCGACAACGTGCCGCACGTCAAGGTCTTCTGGGTCATGCACGGCGTGCAGACCGCCCAACTGGCCCTGCAGCACGGCGCGGACGACATGGACGGCTCGGTCGTCGAGTACAAGATCACACATGACGCGGACAACTTCGGCACCCCGGACAAGCTCACCCGCGAGGACCTGCTCGAGCTGATCCGGGACGCCGGCTTCCGTCCGGTCGAGCGCAACACCCGGTACGAGGTCCTGCGCTCCTACGACGGTCCGGACCCGGAGCGGCGGGAGGCGCCCCAGCCGATGCGGGTGTGACCCGGCGCGATCCCGTACGGACCCGCCGGCCGGGGCGTTGTCCGACTCGGCCGAGGCGGGCCGCGGGCGGGCAACCGGCAGCCCGGCCGGTCGGAGTGGGGCGGGCGGCCGGCTCCGCTCGGGGGATGTCACCATGGGAAGCGGCCTCGGCGCAGCCGGGCGCGTACCAGAGCAGAAGGAAGAGCACGCAGTGACCAGGACCTCGCACGCAACCCTGCGCTACACCGCCGCTCGGCTGGGCCTCTTCGCCGGTTGTTTCGTCGCCGTCGCGGTCCTGGCGTACGTCGGGGTGCTGCCGGAGGGGATCGGCGAGTCCAACCCGTTGTGGATCGTGCTGCTGGCCCTGATCATCTCCGCTCTGCTGAGCACCGTACTGCTGCGCCGCCAGCGGGAGGCGATGGCGGAACAGGTGGCCGGGGGCGTACACCGCGCGCGGGGGAAGCTGGCCGCGAACCGCAGCATGGAGGACTCCGTCACGGAAACCACTGCCGCGGAAACCACTGCCGCGGAGGGGTCGGAGCGGCAGGGCACCGCGGACACCGCCGCCGCGACGGACGACTCGGCGGGCACATCCGAGGACGGCGCCGACGCCGCGGACACGGACACCGCCAACACGAGGTCCGGTACCGCCGCCGACAATGGGACGGACAGCGACGTGTCCGCCACGTCGAAGCAGCGCGTCTAGCTCGTTGCCCGACCTCCGGTCGCCGCGCTGATCAACGAGGGTCAACGGCCGGTCCGCCCGGGCCGCCAGGCGAAGTGGCCCGCCGCGCACGCGACATGTGAGCCGTGTCACCGGTTCACCGGCACCCCGCCCGGAATCACCGTCCGTGGCGGGGTGTTGTGCTTGGCGTACGCCACCTCAAAGATTCTCTTTGGGGCCGCCAAAGAACCGATGCTAGGTTGATGCGCATGAAGACAGCAGCCGTACGCTCCGACTCGAGGAGCACTCTCCTCGTCGGTCGGCTGCACGTCGATCTCTGCCGCTGCCTGTCCGCGGTCTGTCCCGGCCGCTGACCCGCAGCCGACGGCGCTGGTGCCGTAGGCCCCGCTGGCTGCTCACGCCCTGCCTGCACACGCCCTCGTTACGTATCCCACCGGAGTGTTTCCGTGTCCTCTGCTGCGTCGTCCTCCGCCGCGTCCGGCGACTCCCCCAACGACCAGAATCTCCCGAACGACCAGAACGACCCGTCCGCTTCCGCCCCGAAGGGCCGGAGACACATACCCAGAGTGCCGTTCTGGGCGCAGATACTGGCGGGTCTGGTGCTGGGCGTGCTGTTCGGCTGGATAGCCCGGCAATGGGAGGTGGGCTGGCTCGGGACGAGCCTCACCGAGATAGGGGAGATCTTCGTCCAACTGCTGAAGCTGGCCGTGGCACCCCTGGTCTTCTTCGCGATCGTCATCTCCATCACCAACCTGCGCAAGGTGTCGAACGCCGCGCGTCTGGCGACCCGTACCCTGCTGTGGTTCATGATCACCTCGCTGATCGCCGTGGCGATCGGCCTGGCGATCGGCCTGCTCACCGATCCGGGCGCGGGCAGTGGCCTCTCCGCGCGGGACGGCGCGGAGCCGGAGGAGTCGGGCTCCTGGCTGGACTTCCTCACCGGCATCGTCCCGACGGACGTGATCACGCCCTTCACCGAACTCAACGTCCTGCAGATCGTCTTCATGGCCGCCGTGGTCGGTATCGCGGCGCTCAAGCTGGGACCGGCCGCGGAACCGCTGCTGCACCTCGGCGAGTCCGTGCTCGCGCTGTTGCAGAAGGCCCTTTGGTGGGTCATCCGGCTGGCGCCGCTGGGTTCGCTGGGCCTGATCGGCACCGCGATCAAGGACTACGGCTGGAACCTCATCGGGCAGTACGCCACCTTCACCGCCGACATCTACGTCGGCTGCGCACTCGTGCTCTTCGGCGTGTACCCGCTGCTGCTGTCCGCCGCCGCCCGGGTCAGCCCGCTGCGGTTCTTCCGGGGGGCCTGGCCCGCGATCCAACTCGCCTTCGTCTCCCGCTCCTCGGTGGGCACCATGCCGCTGACCCAGAAGGTGACCGAGCGGCTGGGAGTGCCGAGGAACTACGCAAGCTTCGCCGTGCCGTTCGGATCCACGACCAAGATGGACGGCTGCGCCTCCATCTACCCGGCGATCGCGGCGATCTTCGTCGCGCAGGTCTTCGGAGTGGAACTCGGCCTGGGCGAATACCTGTTGATCGTCTTCGTCTCCGTGATCGGTTCGGCCGCGACCGCCGGTCTCACAGGCGCGACGGTGATGCTGACCCTCACCCTGTCCACGCTGGGCCTGCCGCTCGCGGGCGTGGGCCTGTTGCTGGCCATTGACCCGATCCTGGACATGATGCGCACGGCCACGAACGTCGCGGGCCAGGCCGCCATCACGGTGATCGTCGCCGCCCGGGAAGGCATTCTCGACCGGGAGGCGTACGACAGCGCGCGAGGCGCGGACATCAGCGCCCTGGACGCGGAACCGCGGCGGGTCGACTCGGAAGCTCAGGTGGCGGGCGCCACCGCGTGACCCGCGACGGCGTAGGAGCGGGCGGCCGGTAGCTGCCGAGCACCGCACCGCGCGCGGCCGGGAGTTGGACGCCCAGCCGTGCGCGGTGCGGCTGACGGGGCCCGCGCCCGCGCCCTCGGTCCGTCAGGGGATGGGCTCGACGGACGGGCCCTCGCGGGCGAGGAGGTCGCGGGCGAACTGCTCCCACTGGGCGTACCGGTCGGGGTAGGCCGAGCGTTGTACGGCCTGGCACACGTCACCGGGCGGCATGGTCTCCCAGCCGTCGATCTGGATCAGGCCCGGGTTGTTGCCGAACGGCGCGACGCCGTAGAAGGACTTGCTGGACGTGGGGACGTGGGTGATCTGCTCGGGGGTGCCCCAGCCGGTGCTGGGGCGCTGCTGGAAGATGCCCAGCGAGTCGTGGTCGACCGGTTCAAGATAGTTGACGAACTTGGACTCCTGCATGGCCGTCATGAGCGCGATGACCTGGCCCTGTTCCGGGATCTGCGCGCCCTTCCCCACGCCGATCACGGTGCGGGCGTTGGCCAGTTGCTCGGGACCCAGGTCGGCGGCTGTCTGGAAGTACTGGCGCAGTACGGAGTCGGGCGCCTGTTGCAGGCTTCGCGCGGTCCTGGAATCGATCTCACCGGTGGCCGAGAGGCCGTGGTCCTGCTGGTATCGGGTCAGTCCGTGGTCCGCGGACGCGTCCGGTCCGGCGTCGGAGGTCGCGGCGCCAGCGGACGCCGTGGATACCGAGGACGCAGACTCGGGGGATGCGGCGGGTGCCTGGGCGGCGTGTGCGAGTGCCGGGGCGACGAGGAGACAACCGGAAGCGAAAAGGGCGGTGGCCGTGACTCTCGCCCGCGTTTTTGTCATGGACATACTGCAGGCTGAACCACCCCTGAAATCGCTGTCAAGAACTGGGCGCACCCGTAGGCCGGTTGGCCCGAAGGCACGCCGCACGGCCACGGGCCCGCCGCCGGAGTCGATCACCGCCCGCCGCCTGGGCGTAGCCTTGGGTCCTAGCGACGAGGGCCGGCGGAGCGGAGGGGGAGAGCGCACAGGTGGGGAGCGCAGAGGTGGGAGCGAAGGAACGCAAGCGGGTGCCCCGGGCCGTACGGGAACAGGAGATGTTGGACGCCGCCGTCGAGAGCTTCGCCCGACACGGCTACCGCGCGGCGTCGATGGACGACATAGCGGAGGCGGCCGGGGTCTCCAAACCCCTGGTCTATCAGTATCTGCACTCGAAGGAGGAGCTGTTCACCGCCTGTGTCCGGCGCGAGTCCGCGACGCTGATCTCGGCGATACGAGAGGCCACGGGGCTGGAGGCCGGCCAGGTGATGCCGGCCGACCGGCAGTTGTGGAACGGCCTGTGCGCCTTCTTCGCGCACACCGCGGCGCACCCGCACGGCTGGGCCGTACTCCATCAACAGGCACGCACCCAGGGCGAGCCGTTCGCGACCCAGGTGGCCGTGCTGCGTGCGGAGATGGTGGAGGTGGTGACCAGGCTGATCGGGTCGGCGGCGCAGGACGCGGGCTGCGACGGGGCGTTGGCGGCACGGGAGGTGTCGGGCCTGGCGCACGCCCTGGTGGGCTCGGCGGAGAGCATGGCGGAGTGGGCCAACTCCCGGCAGTCGGACCCGCCCTCGCCCAAAGAGACCGCGGCCACGTTGATGAGCCTGTGCTGGCCCGGTCTGGAGAACCTCCTCAACGGGGTTCGCTGGAAACCCACCCGGTGAGGTGCGTTCGGGGCCGCTCCGCGGAGCCGCCGCGCAGTTCGAAGGCGCCGTCCCGTTCGCCGTAGGTGACGCTGCCGGGAAGCGGCACGGGCGCCCGGAACCGCGCGCCGACACTGACGCGCTCGGCGGTCCGGCCGGCGGGCCGGTCGCTCGGCCGCGCGCTGTCCCCGTCGCTGCCCGCGGCCTGCTCGGCCTGCTCGGCCAAACAGCGGGCGACCGACCACATGCCGTGCGCGATGGCCGACGGGAAGCCGAACGCGCGGGCGGTGACCGGGTGCAGATGGATGGGGTTGCGGTCGCCGGAGACGGCCCCGTATCGCCGTCCCAGGTCACCGGGCAGCCGCCAGTGCGCCCGTACGGGAAGCGGCGTGTCCGCGTCAGCCGCGTCGTCCCGACCCGTGCCACTGTCAGTGCCGCTGGCGTCCGCCCCGCTCGTACGCTCCGGGGAGCCGCCGGCGGGCCGGTGGCGGCAGAGGTAGGTGCTGCGCGACCACCACGTCTCCTCGCCCGCCACCCAGGCGCTGGTCAGCATGTCGAACTCGCTTCCCCGCCGGTGCGCCCGGAGCCCCTCGGCCCACACCCGGATCTCCGGGGTGTCCTCGGTACGCAGCGCGCGGTGCTGGACGATCTCGACGCCGGTGTGCACCAGCCCCAACAGCGGGAAGGGAAAGGACCGCCGCGCCATCAGCCGGGTGGCGCCCGGGAAGCCGAGGAGGTGCGGGTAGGTGACCGGCAGCGTGCCGGTGTCCGGGGGGAATCCGCACACCCGGGCGTACGCCGCCAACCGCCCGGCATCCACCCGGACCCCGGGGAGTACGAGCCGGTCGGAGGGCAGCCGGGCGTCGTCGTACGGGCCCCGCTTGAAGAGCGAGCCGGCGGCGCCCCTGGCGAGGGTGAGTGCGAGCATCTCAGGCTCCCAACAGGCTCTGGCCGCAGACCCGGACGACCTGCCCGCGCACCCCGCCGGAGTCCGGGTGCGCGAGCCAGGCCGTGGTCTCGGCGACGTCGACGGGCAGCCCGCCCTGGCTGAGCGAGTTCATGCGCCGGCCCGCCTCGCGTACGAGGAACGGCACGGCGGCGGTCATCTCCGTCTCGATGAATCCGGGGGCCACGGCGTTGACGGTGACGCCGTGTTCGGCGGCGGCCCTGGGGGCCAGCGAGCGGACCATGCCGATGACGCCGGCCTTGCTGGCGGCGTAGTTGGTCTGGCCGGTGTTCCCGGCGATGCCCGCGATGGAGGCGGTGGCGACGATCCGGCCGCCCCGGCGGACCGCGCCGGCGCGCAACAGTTGGTCGGTGGAGCGCAGCACGCTGTCGAGGTTGACCTCCAGCACCGACTCCCAGCGTTCGGCGGACATGTTGACCAGTCGGCGGTCCCGGGTGATGCCGGCGTTGTGCACGAGGATGTCCAACGCGCCGTCCGGTAGCGCCGCCGCGATCCGCTCGCCCGCGTCCGGCGCGGCGATGTCCAGCGGGAGCGCGGTGCCCTCCAGTCGGGCCGCGAGCGCCGACAGCCGGTCCTCGGCGCCGGGGACGTCCAGGCAGACGACATGGGCACCGTCCCGGGCCAGAGTGCTGGCGACCGCCTCGCCGATGCCTCGGGCGGCGCCGGTGACCAGTGCCGTACGGCCGCCCAGCGGGCGCTCGTCGGCCGCGGCGGGGCCGTCGGGACCGGTGGGACCGCTGGCACGGCCGGCACTGGTCGAATCAGCGGCACCCGCGACCTCGATCACCTGCCCGCTGAGGAAGGCCGACTTGGGGGAGAGCAGGAAGCGCAGTGTGGACTCCGCCGCCCGGACATCGGCCTCGGCCGGCTGGGGGCGCTCAGCCGACGCCACCGGCAGTCGCAGCAGTTGCGCGGTGCGGCCCCTGGTCAACTCCTTGGCCAGGGAGCGTACGAACCCCTCCAACGCCTGCTGGGCCGCCGCCTGGTGATGGTCCTCCGCGCTCGGCGGGCTGCCGAGCACCAACACCCGGCCGCCCGGGGCGAGCGAACGCAGCACCGGATGCAGGGCTTCGTGCACCGCACGGAGTTCCGCAACCGCGCGAATGCCCGTAGCGTCCAGGACAACGGCGGAGTGATGGGCGTCAGTTCCGGATGTATCGGATATCCCGGAGATACCGGCGGTGTCGGTGCGTACGTGCGGTCCGCATCCGTCGAGTGCGGCTGCCAGCGCCGCGTCGGCGCAGCGGGACTGGCCGGCGGTGAGGTGCAGCAGCGGGCCGCCACGCAGCGTGGGCCGCTCCGCCGACCAACGGCGCAGCGGCTCGGGTCGCGGGAGGCCGAGGCGTTTGGAGAGGAATCGGCCGGGACGCGTACGGGTCAAGTGAAAGTAGCGGTCGGCCATTTCCCCACTCCTGGCGCTCGCGTAGATTTACTAAAGGGTAAGGTTACTCAGAAGTCAGGAGTTTGGTCGAGGATGAGCCCCACCGGCCTCATACGATCCCACGTGCCACGCCGGGTGGCAGTCATCGGTGGCAGCCGTATCCCCTTCGCGCGCGCGGACGGGCCGTACGCCACCACGTCCAACCAGGACATGCTCACCGCGGCACTCGACGGCCTCGTCCAGCGTTTCGAACTGCACGACGACCGCGCGGTCGGCGAAGTCGTCGCCGGCGCCGTGCTGAAGCACAGCAGGGACTTCAACCTCGCCCGGGAGAGCGTGCTGGGCACCGCCCTGGACCCGCGCACGCCCGCGTACGACATCCAACAGGCTTGCGGCACCAGCCTGCAGGCCGTCATCGCGGTGGCGAACAAGATCGCGCTCGGCCAGATCCGGTCGGGCGTTGCAGGCGGCGCCGACACCGCCAGCGACGCGCCGCTGGGGATCAACGACCGTCTGCGGCGCATCCTGCTCGCCGCCCGTCGGGCCGGGAACAAGAAGGAGCGGGCCCGCGAACTCGCCCGGGTCCGACTGCGCGACCTGATCCCGGACATCCCGCGGAACGCCGAGCCCCGCACTGGACTCTCGATGGGCGAGCACGCGGCCCGTACGGCCAAGGAATGGGGGATCACCCGGCGGGAGCAGGACGAGCTCGCGGCGCTGAGCCACCGCAACCTCGCCACGGCCTACGACAGCGGCTTCCTGCACGACCTGGTCATGCCCTACAACGGCCTGGCCCGGGACCAGAACCTGCGGCCGGGTACCACCGCGCAGAAACTGGCCGAACTCAAGCCGGTGTTCGGCACTCGGACCGAGGGAGACAAGGGCGCAGGGGGCGAGCACGCGGCGGGCTTCGCCGCGGAGGCCGCGGTCGACGGGGAGAGCGCCACCCCCGCCGGGGCGCTGTCCGAGGCCACCATGACGGCCGGCAACTCCACCCCGCTGACCGACGGCGCCGCCACCGTACTGCTGGCCGACGAGGAGTGGGCCGAGGAGCGCGGGCTTCGGCCGCTCGCGTACCTGACCGCGTACGAGACCGGCGCCGTCGACTTCACCGACGATGTCGGGGAGGGCCTGCTGATGGCCCCCGCCTTCGCGGTGCCGCGGATGCTACGACGCGCCGGGCTGGACCTGACGGACTTCGAACTGGTCGAGATCCACGAGGCGTTCGCCTCCCAGGTGCTCGCCACCATGGCCGCCTGGGAGAAGCAGGGCCTGGCACCGGTCGACCGTGCCCGGCTCAACGTCGCCGGCTCGTCGCTCGCGACCGGTCACCCCTTCGCGGCCACAGGCGCCCGTATCGTCGCCACGCTCGCCAAGCTGCTCGCCGAGCGGGACGGCGCGGAACCGGGCGCGCGGGGGCTCATCTCGATCTGCGCCGCCGGCGGGCAGGGGGTGACGGCCATCCTGGAGCGCGCGTAGGCCGTGTCGTACGAGCCTCCGTGGTGTCCGTGAACCACGGCCCGTGGACCCTCTCCGTGGAACCCGTCCGTGGAGCCCGTCCACGGACCCGCGGAGATCCGTACGCACCAACCCGGGGTCACCAACCCGGATCCCCGTCCCAGATCGCCCGGACCTGCCCTCGGGCCCCCGGACGTCGGTGCCGACGTGGTCACCGGCCCGTCAGTTCAACCCGGCCGCGGACCGGAACAGCCGTGGACCGGAACAGCCGCCGACCCGCACAGGGAGCCGCCATGTCAGTCAGGCCGGAAGCCGCAGCGCCGCCACCGGTCGTGGAGCCGACCAAGCTGGTCGAGTCCGGGGTGGTGCGGGAGGTGTCCGTGCCACCCCTGGTGGCGCCCGTACGCCACGGCTCCCTCGCGGACCTGCCGTTCCACAACGCCGAGGACGCCCCTGACGAACCGGTGCTCAGCCGCCGGCAGCCGGACGGCGGCTGGGTCGACGTCAGCGCGGCGGAGTTCGCCGCCGAGGTACGGGCCGTGGCCAAGGGGCTGATCGCGTACGGCCTGCGGGTGGGCGACCGGCTGGCGCTGATGGCGCGTACGAGCTACGAGTGGACGCTGCTCGACTTCGCCGGTTGGGCCGCCGGCCTGGTCACCGTGCCGCTCTACCCGACCTCCTCCGCCGCCCAGACCCGGGACATCCTGCTGGACGCGCGGGCGACGGCCTGCGTGGTGGAGGACGTCGAACTGGCCCGGCAGGTCACCGGAGTCCGCGGCGGACTGCCCGCGCTGGAGCAGTTGTGGCAACTGGACACCGGCGCCCTGAACCAGCTGGTGACGGCCGGCCAGGACGTCCCGGACGAGGCGGTGCGCGAACGACGGGGGATGCTCACCCCGGACACCATCGCGACCCTCATCTACACCTCCGGCACCACCGGCCGGGCGAAGGGCTGTGTCCTGACGCACGCGAACTTCTTCGCCGAGGTCGACAACTGCACCGAGCTCCTCTACCCGATCTTCCGACCTAGGGACGAGGAACGCGTCGCCACCCTGCTCTTCCTGCCGCTCGCGCATGTCTTCGGGCGGATGGTGGCGATCGCCTGTATGCGCGCGCGGGTACGCCTCGGGCATTCGCCCAGCACACGGACCGAGGAACTGCTGGCGGACCTCGCGGAGTTCCAGCCGACCTTCCTGCTCGCCATCCCGTACGTCCTGGAGAGGGTCTACAACCAGGGCCGGGCCACCGCCGAGCGGATGCGGCGTGCCCGGTCCTTCGACCGGGCCTCCCGGATCGCCGTACGCTGGGGCGGCGCCGCCGTGGACGCCCATGGCGGCGGCAAGGGCCCCGGACTGGCCGTCCGGGCCGCGCGGGGTGTCTACGAGCCGCTGGTCTACCGGCGGATACGCGCCGCGCTCGGCGGCCGGGTGCGGCACATCGTCTGCGGCGGCTCGCCGTTGGGAATCCGGCTCGGGGCGTTCTTCACCGGCGCCGGCATCGAGGTGTTCGAGGGTTACGGCCTGACCGAGACCACCGCCGCGGTCACCGTCACCCCGCCGCAGCGGCCCCGGCTGGGCACGGTCGGCTGGCCGGTGCCGGGTACGGCGGTGCGGATCGCCGACGACGGCGAGGTGCTGCTCAAGGGCGGCCAGGTGTTCCGTGGTTACTGGGACGGGCAGCGGGGGAGCACCGTGCCGGAGCGGTCCGTGGACGGCTGGTTCGCCACCGGGGATATCGGCGCCCTCGACGCGGACGGCTATCTCAGCATCACCGGCCGGAAGAAGCACCTCATCATCACCTCCAGCGGGAAGAACATCGCGCCCGCGCCGTTGGAGGACTGGCTGCGCGCGCACCCGCTGGTGGGCCAGTGCCTTGTGGTGGGTGACGACCGGCCGTACCTGGTGGCACTGGTCACCCTCGATCCGGACGGGCTGCGGCACTGGCAGCGGATGCACCAGAAGGCCGACCTGACCCGGGAACAGCTCACCCGGGACGACGACCTGAACCACAACCTGAACCGGGCCCTGGAGGAGACCAACCGGCTCGTCTCCCAGGCCGAGTCCATCCGGCGCCTGCGGGTGCTGGCCGTGGACTTCACCGAGGAGTCGGGCCACCTCACGCCCTCGCTGAAGCTCCGACGGGAGGCGATCCAGCGGGACTTCGCCGACGAGATCGAAGGGCTCTACGGCTGAGCGGCACCTGGCCGGGCGGCACCGACCGGGCGTGGAGCACGGGCCGCCGCCCGTGCTCCACCGTGCCGGCACCGCCGGTCAGTACGGCCGGTCGCCGGCGATCGCGACCCGTTCCGCGACCCGACGGTGCGGCGCGTAGTCATCCACGGCGTAGTGCTGGGTGGCCCGGTTGTCCCAGAAGGCGACGTCCCCGGCCTGCCAGCGGAACCGCACCTGGTACTCCGGCACGTGCGCCTGCTGTACGAGCTGCCGCAGCAGTTCGTCGCTCTCCCGCCGCGGCATGCCGGTGAGGTGCGTGGTGAAGGAGGTGTTGACGAACAGCAGCTTGCGTCCCGTCTCCGGGTGCGTACGTACCACCGGGTGCTCCACCGGCGGGAACACCTCCTGCATCGGAGCGAGGCGCTCCGGGCCGAAGAAGCGGGCGAAGCCGGGCAGGAAGTCGTGCACCGCCGTGGCCCCGTCGATCCGCTCCTTGATCTCGTCCGAGAGGTTGTCGTACGCCGCCGCCATGTCCGCCCACATCGTGTCACCGCCGACCGGCGGCGCCTCGCGGATCTGGAGTACGGCTCCCAGCGCGGGCCGTTCCCGGAAGGTGACGTCGGCATGCCACACGTTCTCGAAGGTCGGGGCGGCGTCGCCGCCCTTGTCGAACCGGACCACCTCGGCCGAGGAGCCCCGGTCCAGCAGGGGGTTGGTCTCCAGTTCGCCCCAGTTGCGCGCGAAGTCGCGCTGCGCCGCCGGCTCGAGGTGCTGCCCGCGGAAGAAGAGCACCTTCCACTCCAGCAGCGCCCGGTTCAGCTCGGCACGCAGCGCGGGGTCCAGCGGACGGGAGAGGTCGACGCCACGGACCTCGGCGCCGATGACCCGCCCCTGCGGGACGAGTTCGAAGCGGTCGTACGGACGGTCCGTCCAGTCCGCGGGCACCCGCCGCAGGGTGCGCCGGCCCTCGTAGAGGCCGCCGTCCGGCACCCGAGCCGGACGCAGCGCGGGCGGGTCGGCGGGCACGGCGGAGTCGGTGGCTGTGGGTTCGGCGTCTCGTTCGGCTGTCTCGGTCACAGGGGCGGTGTCGGTCACAGCGGTGGTGTCGGTCACGGACATGGAAGTCTCCTGGCGAAGGCGACGGGTACGGGCACATGGGATGCGAGGTGCCGCGGCAGTTGAGCCAGTGCCGGGCCTGCCAGGGTGGCCGTACGCCCGGACGTGGTCCGGCGCTTCGGCGGTCGACGCTTCGGTGCTCGGTCCTCCGGTCCCTCGACAGCCGAGAACCCGTGCGTCACGGGCGCACTTGGCCTGCTGGAGGAGACGGGCGGTGAGCCGCCGTGCCGGGAGCCGTGAGACGGCGCACCCTGGCTGGTGGGGGCTCTGGCGCTAGAGACCGGACCGCTCGCACCCGCCGCGGAAGGGCACCCCGAGGGTGCCGGTCGCGAAGGACGAGTGCTGCGTGATCATATCGGTATGATGCGGACGGCTGAGGGGGACTGTCAATGCGGCCTTCCCGACCCGCGTCCCGATTCCGTCCGAACAAGGGCAGGAGCCCCCGCCGGTGGCGAGGGCTCCTTGGGTACCGCTGATCTGCTGCTCTGCGCTCAGGCGGCGGTGACGTTCTCCGCCTGAGGACCCTTCGGACCCTGGGTCACATCAAAGGTCACCTGCTGGTTCTCCTCGAGAGAACGGAAGCCGGTGGCGTTGATTGCGGAGTAGTGGACGAAGACGTCGGGACCGCCGCCGTCCTGGGCGATGAATCCGAAGCCCTTTTCGGCGTTGAACCACTTGACGGTTCCGGTAGCCATAAGCCCTCCCTGGGCCTATAAGGGTCGCCCTGTTCCAGAACCTGCAAGAAGTCTGAAAATGACAAAAGCCCGCGGTCACATGCTCCGCAGGCTCTGTACTGCAAGGAAACCAAACTGCAACTTGCTCGGAGCCTAGCACGGTAGCTCGAGGCGCGGTAGTGGCGACGATCACGAGCACTTCCGGAGCGCTGCCTTCCGGTGAGTCCGCCCCGCCGCGCACGTCTTTCCAGGCCAGCATCGTACGTCGCGGGCTCGCCGTCGGTCGTCGTGTGGTCCGCCCGGAGTCTCTCGGTGGCAGGCGCGGCTCGGGCGTACCCTCCGAAGGGTGACTTCACTGCCGAGATCCCGCCCCCGAGTCGGGCACATCGAGTTCCTGAACTGTCTGCCGCTTTACTGGGGGCTCGCCCGCACCGGTGCTCTTCTTGACGTGCAGCTGTCAAAAGACACACCGGACAGACTGGGGGAGCAGTTGGTGCGGGGGGAGTTGGATATCGGTCCCGTCTCACTGGTGGAATTCCTGCGGAACGCGGACGATCTCGTCGTGCTCCCCGACATCGCCGTCGGCTGCGACGGCCCGGTGATGTCCTGCGAGATCGTTTCCCGGGTGCCGCTCGAGCGCCTGGACGGCGCGCGCACGGCGCTCGGCTCCACCTCGCGCACGTCCGTACGGCTCGCGCGGCTGCTGCTCGACGAGCACTACGGCGTCGCGCCGGAGTACTACACCAGCTCGCCGGACCTGAACCAGATGCTGAGTGAGGCCGAAGCCGCGGTGGTGATCGGTGACCTGGGTCTGCGGGCCTTTCTCCGCGGACTGTCCGAGCCCGACCTGCGGGTACACGACCTCGGTCAGCTGTGGAAGGACTGGACCGGGCTGCCGTTCGTCTTCGCGGTGTGGGCGGTCCGCCGCGACTACCTGGAGCGCGAGCCGGAGATCGTGCGTACCGTGCACAAGGCGTTCCTGGCCTCCCGGGACCTGGCGATGGAGGAGGTCACCAAGGTCGCCGAGCAGGCGTCCCGCTGGGAGCCCTTCGAAGCGTCCGTGCTGGAGCGGTACTTCACCACCCTGGACT
Organism: Streptomyces oceani; assembly: GCF_001751245.1. Taxonomy (GTDB): domain Bacteria; phylum Actinomycetota; class Actinomycetes; order Streptomycetales; family Streptomycetaceae; genus Streptomyces; species Streptomyces oceani. The sequence continues at coordinate 128,631 of NZ_LJGU01000121.1, read as the reverse complement.
TCCGACTGGCCGAGGAACAACTGGCCGGTATCCGGGAGTTCGCCCGGCGGCTGGACGGCGGGGAGGGGTTCCCCGCGGACGTACGGTTCGACCTCCTCGACCGGTGAGCGGGCCCGGCGAGGGCAACCCGTCGGGCTGCCGGATTCTCTAAGCTGAGAGGCGCGTCGAACCTGGGGAGGTCAACTTCGATGCAGCCGCTCGACGCGGGTGACGCGAGGACGATCGGGGACTACCGACTGCTGCGGCGGCTCGGCTCGGGTGGTATGGGCCGGGTCTACCTGGGCCGCAGCCCCGGCGGACGTACGGTCGCGGTGAAGGTGGTGCATCCGCACTTCGCCAGCGACGACGAGTTTCGCGCACGGTTTCGTCGCGAGGTCGACTCCGCCCGGCGGGTGGGTGGCGACTGGACCGCCCCGGTGCTGGACGCCGACCCGGACGCCCCGATGCCCTGGGTCGCCACCGGTTACGTCGCCGGGCCCACGCTGCGGGAGGCCGTCGCCGTACACGGCCCGCTGCCCGAGAGTTGCGTACGGGCGGTCGGCACCGGTCTCGCGGAGGCACTGTCCGCGGTGCACGGTCTCGGGCTGGTGCACCGGGACATCAAGCCCTCCAACGTCATGCTCACGCTCGACGGCCCACGGCTCATCGACTTCGGCGTCAGCCGGGCCACCGACGGCACCTCCGTGGTCACCTCCGCCGGCGTCACCGTCGGCTCCCCCGGCTACATGTCGCCGGAGCAGGTGCTCGGCAAGAGCACGGTCGGTCCGCCCACCGACGTGTTCTCGCTGGGCGCCGTGCTCGGCTACGCGGGGACCGGCGCATCGCCGTTCCCCGGCGACAGCTCGGCCGCGTTGCTCTACCGGGTCGTGCACGAGGAACCGGAGCTGGACGGCCTGCCCGACTCACTGCGGGAGTTGGTCGTCGGCTGCCTGGCCAAGGAGGCCGCGGAGCGACCCACGCCGGCCGACCTGGTGGAGGGACTCGCGGGGCCGGCGGGCGCGAGCGGCCTGATCCGTACGGGCTGGCTGCCCGGCCCGCTGGTCGAGCACGTCAGCAGGAGAGCCGTGGAACTGCTGCACCTGGAACCGGAGGCGGCGCCCGGAGCGGGCGATTCCGGCGACTCGGGGAACTCGGAGACCCCGAGTGGCGTGCCCTCCGGGCTGGTGCCCTTCACGCACGGCTCCCGTTCGCCGGAGGGCGGCGTTGTGGGGGCGGCCGACTCCGGGGCGGCGGCGGAGGATTCCGCGGCGGATGGCGGCCCGGGGTCGGCTGGGAGGGTTCGTACGGGGGCGGCGGGCGAGGTTCCCTCGGCCGCGCGCGGGTGGCCCATGGCGGAGGGCGCCGCCGGGTTCGGGCCGCCCGATCCTTCGTACGGCATGGCGGGCGGTGGCGTGGCCGGCGGTGGCGCTGCCGGGGCTGGCGGCGCC
>NZ_LJGU01000121.1:115930-126867 GCF_001751245.1 Streptomyces oceani | reverse complement strand
CGGCACCGCCGTCGCTGCACCCCGTCTGGCCCTCGGGGACCGAGGCCTCGGTGACCAGCTTCCGCTCGGTGGCGGAGCCGAGCGTCCAGCCACCGTGGCACTCGAGGCTGGCCAGCTTGGTGACGCCGGTGGCGATCCGGTCGCCCACGCCGCCCTCCTTGATGGTGATCGTCATCGTCCCGCCCGGCGGTGGCGCTGCCGGGGCTGGCGGCGCCACGCCCCCACCCGGACCGTCCGGGGCCGGCGGCTCCGACGCCCCGCTTCCACACCAACGCGCGCCGCACGTACCGGCCCCGGACCAGCGGCGTGACGTGCCCGGACAGCCGGCGGGCCAGGGCGCGGGCGGCAGGCTGGCCGTGTCCGCCTCGGCGGCGGCTGAGGGCACCACCGGCCCGCGCGGAACCAGGGCCAGGAAGCTGAGCTGCACGCTCGTACTCTCCGTCGCGGGTCTGCTGGTGGCCGGGCTGGTCACCTCGACCTTCGTCTTCGACCTGCTGCCCGGCACGGGTGGCGACACCCAGCATGGCGACCAGCCTCCGGCCGCTTCCGAGAAGCCGTCCCCCTCCGGTGGCGGCGAAGGCAACGGCGGCAACGCGAGCGGCGGCACGGGAGGCAGTGGCGACAAGCCCAGTGACGAGCCCTCGGACGGCGAAGTGGCCTCGGTGCCCCAGAAGTTCGTCGGCACCTGGCGTGGCGACCTGCGGACGGACAGCGGTCTGCCGGGCGGGACGATGACGATCACCATCAAGGAGGGCGGCGTGGGCGACCGGATCGCCACCGGCGTCACCAAGCTGGCCAGCCTCGAGTGCCACGGTGGCTGGACGCTCGGCTCCGCCACCGAGCGGAAGCTGGTCACCGAGGCCTCGGTCCCCGAGGGCCAGACGGGGTGCAGCGACGGCGGTGCCGAAGAGACCTTCTCCCTCCGCCAGGACGGCAGCCTGCGCTACGAGTCCAACGATGATCCGGCCGGCAACACGGAGGGCACCCTGCGCAAGGTGAAGTGAACGCGCGGGGCCGTGGGGGCGGCCGTCCGTACCCCGGGGTTCGTACCCGTATCGGGTCCGCACTCAGGGCGCGGATCGGCGGGCACGGGCCGCGGCACGGACGCTGCCGAACCGGTGTCAAAGGGCTGGCGTAGGCTGGATCGGTCGTTGTAGCCGCCATGAAGGGACGCCCGGTGCCCGAGAACGCCGACCTCCAGTCCGTACTCGACCGTGCCGCGCAGGGCGGCCGGGTCAGTCCGGAAGAGGCGCTCGACCTCTACCGCTCGGCCCCGCTGCACGCCCTGGGCAGTGCCGCGGACGAGGCCCGCCGACGGCGCTACGCCGGTACGGAGCACCTCGCGACGTACATCATCGAGCGGAACATCAACTACACCAACTCCTGTGTGACCGCCTGCAAGTTCTGTGCCTTCTACGCCTCGCCGAAGAGCGACCAGGTGTGGACCAGGGACCTGGACGACATCCTGCGCCGATGCGCGGAGACGGTGGAACTGGGCGGCACCCAGATCATGTTCCAGGGTGGTCACCACCCGGACTACGGCGTGGAGTACTACGAGGAGCACTTCGCCGCGATCAAGCAGGCGTTTCCGCAGCTGGTGATCCACTCCCTGGGTGCCTCCGAGGTGGAGCACATGGCGCGGATCTCCGGGGTGAGCCCACAGGAGGCGATCCGGCGCATCCACGCGGCCGGCCTGGACTCCTTCGCCGGGGCGGGCGCCGAACTCCTCCCGGCCCGTGCCCGCCAGGCGATCGCGCCGCTCAAGGAGTCCGGCGAGCGCTGGCTGGAGATCATGGAGACGGCGCACGGCCTCGGTGTCGAGTCGACGTCCACCATGCTGATGGGCACCGGCGAGACCAACGCGGAGCGGATCGAGCACCTCCGCATGATCCGGGACGTGCAGGACCGTACGGGCGGCTTCCGCGCCTTCATCCCGTACACCTACCAGCCGGAGAACAACACGCTGAAGGGTCGGACGCAGGCCACCGTGTTCGAGTACCTCCGGATGATCGCGATCGCCCGGATCTTCCTGGACAACATCGCTCACATCCAGGGCTCCTGGCTGACGGTGGGCAAGGAGGCCGGTCAGTTGTCGCTGCACTACGGCGCGGACGATCTGGGCTCGGTGATGCTGGAGGAGAACGTCGTCTCCTCGGCCGGCGCGAAGCACCGCTCCAACCGGCTGGAGCTGATCGACCTCATCCGCAAGGCGGACCGCGTACCAGCCCAGCGCGCGACGACGTACGAGCACCTGGTGGTGCACGACGACCCGGCACAGGACCCGGTCGACGACCGGGCGGTCTCGCACCTGTCCTCCACCGCGATCGACGGGGGCACGGCGCATCCGCAACTGAACCTGGTCGACGCGGGCTGAGCGGGAGCGCGCGAGGGCGTACCGGGAGCCCGGCGAACGGGACAGGGGCCGCCGATCCATCAACGGCGTGGTCGGCGGCTTCTCATTTCGAGTGACGGTACGGTCGAACGCTGGAGCACGACCCACACGTCCGTTCACGCTTGTGCCCATGGGAGTAGCTATGACCGCCGAACGGCAGGAGCGGGCCACCCCGGACACCTGGATGTGCCCGCCGGAGGACGGCTGGACGTACGACCAGGTGAAGGATCTGGAGCTGCCCTTCGACTGGGAACTTGTGGACGGGATCATCGTGACTCGAGGCATGACGAAGTTCTGGCACGACCAGGTGCGGGACAACCTCTGCGCGGCCTTGAGACAGGCCAAGCGCGATCCGTGCGGGATCAATGTCGAACGCTGCGTGATGGTCGATGAGCACAACATCATCAAGCCGGACATCGTCGTGTACGACAAGACCGGGCTGGACGTCTTCACCCTGGAGTGCCTGCCGGTGGAGCACGTGGCCCTGGTCGCGGAGGTCGTCTCGCCCGGCTCCCGTAGTGAGGACAGGTTCCGCAAGCCGGGGATGCTCGGGGAGAGGGGCGTGCCGTACTACTGGTGTGTGGAGCGCGGGGCGGACGGCGTCCCGGAGGTGCACGAGTTCTGGCGGCACCACGAGATGGGCGTCCTGGCCCCGCCGGACCATCCGCGCCACCGGACCCGGTTGAAGACCGAGGTGCCCTTCCCGGTGGAGGTGGACTTGGCCTCGCTCGTCCAGCTCTGACGCGCCGTACCGACGCCCCGGCGTACGCGTGTCCGGCGTGCGGTGAACAATGGAGCCGTGACCCGCGCATCTCTGGACAAGCAACCGCACGAAGTCGCCGCGATGTTCGATGACGTCGCCGAGCGCTACGACCTGACCAACGACGTGCTCTCCCTCGGGCAGAGCCGGTTCTGGCGCCGTGCCGTCACCCGCGCCGTCGAGCCGTGTGCGGGACAGCGCGTGCTGGACCTCGCGGCCGGCACCGCGACCTCCGCCATGCCGTTCGTCGAGGCCGGTGCCTTCACCGTGCCCTGTGACTTCTCGCTGGGCATGCTCAGCGAGGGCAAGAAGCGGCACGCGTGGATGCCGTTCACCGCCGGGGACGCGACCCGACTGCCGTTCCGGGACGACGTGTTCGACGCCGTCACGATCAGCTTCGGGTTGCGCAACATCTCGGACGTGGACGCCGCGCTTCGCGAGATGCTGCGGGTGACGGCCCCCGGCGGGCGGCTGGTCATCTGCGAGTTCAGCCATCCCACCTGGGCGCCGTTCCGCACGGTGTACGCCGAGTACCTGATGCGGGCGCTGCCGCCGGTCGCGCGGCGCGTGTCCAGCAGTCCGGACGCGTACGTCTATCTCGCCGAGTCCATCCGCGCCTGGCCGGAGCAGCCCGCCCTCGCCGGTCAGCTGCAACGGGCCGGCTGGTCCCGGGTGGCCTGGCGGAACCTCAGCGGCGGCATCGTCGCGCTGCACCGCGGCGTGAAGGCGAGCGCGGGCGCGCGGGACTGAGCCGAGCCCGGGCGCCGAGCCGTCCGTACGCCCGCCGGGTACGCCCGCCCGCCAGGCAGGTGCCGTGCCGTACCGGCGTGCCGCCGTCCTGTGGTGCGTCCGTACGGTTTCCCGCATCCGATCCCCCGCGGCACGGCCGCCCGCCGCCCGCCTCCTAGACTGTGCCTGTCAGCGCCGGGGCGACCGGCACGCGCCACCGAGTCTTGCGGGAGCCCGTTGTGACCGAGCAGCCCCTCGCCAAAGCGTCGTCCACGCCGTCCGAGCAACGGGCGGACGTGATCGTGGTGGGAGCCGGCCCAGCCGGTTCGACCACCGCGTACCACCTGGCTCGTGCCGGACTGGACGTGCTGCTGCTGGAGAAGACCGCCTTCCCGCGCGAGAAGGTCTGCGGCGACGGCCTCACCCCACGGGCCACCAAACAGCTGGTGGGCATGGGCATCGATGTCTCCGAGGAGGCCGGCTGGCTCCGTAACAAGGGGCTGCGCATCATCGGTGGCGGGCATCGACTGCAGTTGGAGTGGCCGGAGTTGGCCAGCTATCCGAACTACGGCCTGGTGCGCCGCCGGGACGACTTCGACGAGTTGTTGGCGCGGCAGGCGGAGAAGGCGGGCGCGCGGCTGTACGAACGCTGCAACGTCGGCGAGCCGATCCTCGACGAGCGCACCAACCGGATCGTGGGCGTGCACGCGAAGACGGGTCCGGAGAAGGCCCCGGCGACCTTCCACGCGCCGCTGGTCGTCGCCGCGGACGGCAACTCGACGCGGCTCTCCCTGAAGATGGGCCTGCACCGGCGGGACGACCGGCCGATGGGCGTCGCGGTGCGTACGTACTTCACCTCGCCGCGACACGACGACGACTACCTCGAGTCCTGGCTGGAGCTGTGGGACCGACGCGGCGCGGAGGACCGGCTGCTGCCCGGCTACGGCTGGATCTTCGGCATGGGCGACGGCTGCTCGAACGTCGGCCTGGGCGTGCTGAACAGCTCCTCCTCCTTCAAGGACCTGGACTGGCGGGAGGTCCTGAAGACCTGGTGCGCCTCGATGCCGGAGGAGTGGGGCTACACCCCGGAGAACATGACCGGGCCGATCCGCGGTGCCGCGCTGCCCATGGCGTTCAACCGGCAACCGCACTACACCCGAGGGCTGTTGCTCGTGGGCGACGCCGGCGGGCTGGTCAATCCGTTCAACGGCGAGGGCATCCCGTACGCCATGGAGTCCGGCCAGGCGGCGGCCGAGGTCATCGTGCAGGCGCACGCGCGGCAGAGTCCCGCGCAGCGCGAACTGGCCCTGCGCGGGTACCCCAAGGTGCTCAAGGAGACCTACGGGGGCTACTACTCGCTGGGGCGCGCGTTCGTGAAGCTCATCGGCAATCCGAAGGTCATGAAGCTGGCCGCGGAGCGCGGACTGAGCCACCCGCTGCTGATGCGCTTCACGCTCAAGATGCTGGCCAATCTCACCGATCCGAACGGCGGTGACAGCATGGACCGGATCATCAACGGACTGTCGAAGGTGGCTCCGCGCGCCTGAGCACCCTGTGCTCCCGCGCACGTACCAGGGGCCCCACCGCCGTGACGGTGGGGCCCCTGGTACGTGGGTTCGCGGGTGGCGGCCCGGTCAGAGGACGCGGGCCGCCGAGTCCGGCGGGTAGTCCGAGAGCGGCTGTTCCACGACGCCCTTCTCCGGGTTGGCGGCGTCGATGTAGTTGCCGTTCCCGACGTACACCGCGACATGGTGCGCGCTGCCGACCCCGCCCCAGAACAGCAGGTCGCCGGGCTGCGCCTGGTCGACCGAGATCTGGGTGCCGACGGTGGACTGGTCCTGGGAAACCCGCGGCAGGTCGATGCCGGCCTGCTTGAAGGCCGCCTGGGTGAGACTCGAGCAGTCGTACGCGTTGGGCCCCGAGGCGCCCATGACGTACGCCTTCCCGACCTGGGCGCGCAGGAAGCTGAGCACCTCTGCCACGCTGCCGGTCGCCGCCTCGTCGGGCGCGGAGGTCTCCGCGTCCGAGCTGAGCGCCGTACGTTCCGCGGCGCGCTCGGCACGTGCCTGCTCGGCCTGCCGCGCCTGCTCGGCCCGGCGGGCTTCGGCGGCCTCGGTCTTCTGTTCCTGGGCCTCGTCGGCCGCCTTGTCGGCAGCCTGGTCCCGAGCGTCGTCCAACTCGTACTGGTGTGCCGAGCGCTGCAGTGAGTCGGCGGCCTGCTCGGTCGCCGTCGGCAGGTTGACGTCGAGGGCCGGGAGCTGAGCGGTGGTCTCGTTGGGCGTGGACTCCTGGCCGCCCGAGGAGGACGGTGCGGCCCCGGCCGTCACCGCCATGGTGCCGAGGACGCCACCGGCAACTCCGGCCCGCATGGCCAGGTTTCGCCTGGACCGGGTGCGGGGCTTCCGGTGGCTGGGTATGTGCGCGGTTGGGGACATGAGTACTGGGTATCAGGGGTCCTGGGTTGCCTTCAATAAAGGTGGGATGCGCCACAGTCGGCGGCCTGTGGGCCAGTTGGCCCGGTCTGGATCTTTGGCGAGCGGGTTGACGGCGCGTTAGCAATGCCCAACTACGGCCCTGTGTCCTGGTCGTTGTCCGCTAAGACCGAATTGCTCCCAGGGCTTATCACGTACGCATAACGGCGGCAAAGAAGACGTCGGACGCCGAGAGTTGCCGTGACGCAGGTCACAGGACAAACCGAACTCATCGGTCACGCCCGTTTTTTGGTCACACGACGCGCGATAGTCCTTGTGCCGCCGTTCACGACCTTCGCCGGCGAATCGCCCGTCGCGCTTCGGCGGACGAGCGCGGCGCCTTGATCCGTAGGGTGTCCCATCCCTGTTCCAAGATCGTCGACTAGCAGCTAGTGATGTCCAGCGCGAATTTGCCATTGCATCGCTACGCTTGATAGCGAAACCGCTTTCCGGGCAGGTCAACATGCCCGAGGGGTCACCACCGGTGACTGTCCACGCGCTTCGCGTGTGTAGACGAGTATGCAGTTTGCCTTATGTTCATTCAGCAGGTGGCAAAGATCACAAAGCTGTAGTAGCACCCCGTGTCGCACGTCACAGAGCCCCGGGCATAAGATGCTCCACCAGGGCTTGTGAACTGCCTCACATAGGAGCGATCTTCGTGGGTAACGGCACCGGCCCAGCGGCCAGCCGGACGTCAGCGTCGGTCCCCCCGGACCGGCAGCCCGAGAGAGGCCCCCGACAGGGGGAAACCGGAAGGAGCGAGGAGCGGTGAACGCGTACGCGCCCATCCTTGTCTTGGGGGCCCTGGGAGCGGCCTTTGCGATCTTCTCCGTGGCCGCGGCCGCGGTCATCGGCCCGAAGCGGTACAACCGAGCCAAGCTCGAGGCGTACGAATGCGGGATCGAGCCCACGCCGCAGCCGGCGGGCGGCGGCAAGTTCCCCATCAAGTACTACCTGACGGCGATGCTCTTCATCGTCTTCGACATCGAAATCGTCTTCCTCTACCCCTGGGCTGTCTCGTTCGACGCCCTGGGGATCTTCGGGCTCGTGGAGATGCTGCTCTTCGTGCTCACCGTCTTCGTCGCCTACGCGTACGTGTGGCGACGGGGCGGTCTGGAATGGGACTAGGGGCATAGGAAATGGGACTCGAAGAGAAACTGCCGAGCGGCTTCGCGCTGACCACCGTCGAGATGGCCGCCGGCTGGGTGCGCAAGGCGTCGATGTTCCCGGCGACCTTCGGACTCGCCTGCTGTGCCATCGAGATGATGACCACCGGCGCGGGGCGGTATGACCTGGGCCGGTTCGGCATGGAGATCTTCCGCGGATCACCACGGCAGGCGGACCTCATGATCGTGGCGGGCCGGGTGAGCCAGAAGATGGCTCCGGTGCTGCGCCAGGTCTACGACCAGATGCCCGACCCCAAGTGGGTGATCTCCATGGGTGTCTGCGCTTCGTCCGGGGGGATGTTCAACAACTACGCGATCGTGCAGGGCGTCGATCACGTCGTGCCGGTCGACATCTACCTCCCCGGCTGCCCGCCGCGTCCGGAGATGTTGATGGACGCGATCCTCAAACTCCACGAGAAGGTTCAGGGCTCGAAGCTGGGCGTGAACCAGGAGGAAGCGGCCCGGGAAGCGGAAGAAGCGGCGAAGAACGCGCTTCCGACGATCGAGATGAAGGGGCTGCTTCGGTGAGCGAGAACGGCCAGAGCAACGGCGTGAACCCGGACCAGGACCTCCAGGCGGAGAACCTGCCCGGTCATCGCGGTGCCGGGGGCGAGGTCATCGGGGTGCGTCGTGGCATGTTCGGTGCCAACGACGGCGGCGACACCTCCGGTTACGGCGGCCTCGTACGTCCCGTCCGGCTGCCCGGCGGCTCGCAGCGGCCGTACGGACCGGGCCCGGAGGCGGGCTGGTTCGACGAGGTCGCCGACGAACTCGAGGGCGCGCTCGAGGAGCAGGGCGTGCGGCCGGAGGACGTGATCGGCAAGACCGTGGTCGACTGCGGCGAGATCACCTTCCACGTCGAGCGGGAGGAACTGCCGAGGGTTGCCCGGCTGCTACGGGACGACCCGGCGCTGCGCTTCGAGATGTGCACCGGCGTGAGCGGCGTGCACTACCCGGAGGACCAGGGGCGAGAGCTGCACGCCGTCTACCACATGCGTTCGTTCACACACAACCGGTTGATCCGGCTCGAGGTCACCGCGCCCGACGAGGACCCGCACATCCCGTCGATCGTCGAGACCTACCCGGCCAACGACTGGCACGAGCGGGAGACCTACGACTTCTTCGGCCTGATCTTCGACGGTCACCCGGCGCTGACCCGGATCATGATGCCGGACGACTGGCAGGGCTTCCCGCAGCGCAAGGACTACCCGCTCGGTGGGATTCCCGTCGAGTACAAGGGCGCCCAGATCCCGGCACCCGACCAGCGGAGGTCGTACAGCTGATGTCTCCCCACCCGAACACCGACGCGACCCACGCGACCGCGGGCATCCGCGAGACCACCGAGGGCACCGTCTACGACGTCACCGGCGGCGACTGGGACGAGATCGCCGAGGCGGCCAGGAAGAGCGACGACGAGCGCATCATCGTCAACATGGGGCCGCAGCACCCCTCCACGCACGGCGTGCTGCGACTCATCCTGGAGATCGACGGCGAGACGGTGACCGAGGCCCGTTGCGGCATCGGCTATCTGCACACCGGTATCGAGAAGAACCTCGAGTACCGCACCTGGACGCAGGGCACCACCTTCGTCACGCGCATGGACTACCTCACACCGTTCTTCAACGAGGCCGCTTACTGCCTCGGAGTCGAGCGACTGTTGGGCATCGAGGACGACGTGCCGGACCGCGCCCAGATCATCCGGGTGCTGCTGATGGAGCTGAACCGGCTCTCCTCGCACTGCGTCTACATCGCCACCGGCGGCATGGAGCTGGGCGCCACCACCGTGATGATCTACGGCTTCCGGGACCGCGAGCTGGTTCTGGACCTGTACGAGCTGATCACCGGGCTGCGCATGAACCACGCCTTCATCCGCCCCGGCGGCCTGTCCCAGGACCTGCCGCCCGGCACCATGGACGCGCTGCGCGAGTTCGTGAAGAAGATGCGCAAGAACCTCACGGAATACGACAAGCTCGCCACCACCAACCCGATCTTCAAGGGCCGGCTCCAGGGCATCGGTCATCTGGACCTGGCCGGCTGCATGGCCCTGGGCGCCACCGGTCCCATCCTGCGCTCCACCGGGTTGCCGTACGACCTGCGCAAGGAGCAGCCGTACTGCGGATACGAGACCTACGACTTCGAGGTGCCCACCGAGGACACCTGCGACGCCTACGGCCGGTTCAAGATCCGCATCGAGGAGATGCGGCAGTCGCTGCGCATCATCGAGCAGTGCATGGAGCGGCTCGAGCCGGGCCCCGTGATGGTCGGTGACAAGAAGATCGCCTGGCCGGCACAGCTCGCTCTGGGTCCGGACGGTCTGGGTAACTCCCTGGACCACATCAAGAAGATCATGGGCACCTCGATGGAGGCCCTGATCCACCACTTCAAGCTGGTCACCGAGGGTTTCCGGGTGCCACCGGGACAGGCGTACGTGGCTGTGGAGTCGCCCAAGGGCGAACTGGGCGTGCACGTGGCGAGCGACGGCGGCACCCGGCCGTACCGGGTGCACTTCCGGGACCCGTCCTTCAACAACCTGCAGTCGATGGCGGCGATGTGCGAGGGCGGCCAGGTCGCCGACGTCATCGTGGCCGTCGCGTCCCTCGACCCCGTGATGGGAGGCGTTGACCGATGACGGACGTGTCACTCGGTATGCCCGAGCTGCCGGCTCCCGACTATCCCGCGGACGTCCGGGCCCGACTGGAGACGGACGCGAAGGAGATCATCGCCCGCTACCCGGACAGCCGTTCCGCCCTGCTGCCGATGCTGCACCTCGTGCAGTCCGAGGAGGGCCATGTCACCCGTACCGGGCAGCGGTTCTGCGCCGAACTGCTGGACCTGACCACGGCCGAGGTGAACGCGGTCGCGACCTTCTACAGCATGTACCGGCGCAAGCCGTCCGGCGACTACCAGGTCGGCGTCTGCACCAACACCCTGTGCGCGGTGATGGGCGGCGACGAGATCTTCGAGGAACTGCAGCGGCACCTCGGCGTCGGGAACAACGAGACCACCGAGGACGGCAAGGTCACCGTCGAGCACATCGAGTGCAACGCGGCCTGCGACTTCGCGCCCGTGGTGATGGTCAACTGGGAGTTCTTCGACAACCAGACTCCGCAGAGCGCCACGCGGTTGGTGGACGACCTGCGCGCAGGGCGGGACGTCGAACCCACCCGCGGCGCCCGGCTGTGCACCTTCAAGGAGACCGCGCGCATCCTCGCGGGCTTCCCCGACGAGCGGCCCGGCGCCGTCGAGGCGACCGGCGGGGCCGGCCCCGCGTCCCTCGCCGGCCTGCGCCTGGCCAAGGGGGAGACGCCCGCCGGCCGGGTGGTCTCCCCGCGGGCGGGTGAACCGCCGGCCGGGGAACGGCCGGCGACCCACCCCAGCTCGCACGACGCTCCGCAGCAGAACGCTCCGTCCGATCCGGC
>NZ_LJGU01000121.1:0-115526 GCF_001751245.1 Streptomyces oceani | reverse complement strand
TGTACGGTACAGCAGTCGAGGCGACCGGCGGGGCCGGCCCCGCGTCCCTCGCCGGCCTGCGCCTGGCCAAGGGGGAGACGCCCGCCGGCCGGGTGGTCTCCCCGCGGGCGGGTGAACCGCCGGCCGGGGAACGGCCGGCGACCCACCCCAGCTCGCACGACGCTCCGCAGCAGAACGCTCCGTCCGATCCGGCACACCCCTCCGGACCGGTGACCGAGGAGGGCAAGTGATGACCACGGAGTCGCCCGAGAAGCTGCTGACGCCGGTGCTCTCGGAGTTCTGGGACCAACCGGAGTCCTGGACGCTGGAGACCTATAGGCGACACCACGGCTACGAGGGTCTGCGCAAGGCCCTGGAGATGCCGCCCGACGACGTCATCGCCTACGTCAAGGACGCCGGGCTGCGCGGACGCGGCGGCGCCGGCTTCCCCGCCGGCATGAAGTGGCAGTTCATCCCACAGGGCGACGACAAGCCGCACTATCTCGTCGTCAACGCGGACGAGTCCGAACCAGGTACCTGCAAGGACATCCCGCTGCTCTTCGCCAACCCCCACTCGCTCATCGAGGGCATGGTGATCGCCTGTCACGCGATCCGCTCCAACCATGCCTTCATCTACCTGCGTGGTGAAGTCGTGCCCGTGCTACGCCGCCTGCACCTGGCGGTTCGCGAGGCGTACGAAGCCGGCTACCTCGGCAAGGACGCCCTCGGCCCGGGCAAGAACCTCGAGCTGACCGTGCACGCCGGCGCCGGGGCGTACATCTGTGGTGAGGAGACCGCGCTGCTCGACTCCCTCGAGGGGCGTCGCGGTCAACCTCGGCTGCGTCCTCCCTTCCCGGCCGTCGCCGGCCTCTACGCCTGCCCCACTGTGGTGAACAACGTCGAGACCATCGCCTCGGTTCCCACGCTGATCCGCGAGGGCCAGGACTGGTTCCGCGGCATGGGCAGCGAGAAGTCCCCCGGCTTCACGCTCTACTCGCTCAGCGGCCACGTCGCCCGCCCCGGGCAGTACGAGGCGCCGCTGGGCGTGACACTGCGCCAACTGCTGGACATGAGCGGCGGGATGCGGCCCGGCCACCAGCTGAAGTTCTGGACGCCGGGCGGCTCCTCCACCCCGATGCTCACCGACGAGCACCTCGACGTCCCGCTGGACTACGAGGGCGTGGGCGAGGCCGGCTCCATGCTCGGCACCAAGGCGCTCCAGTGCTTCGACGAGACCACCTGCGTCGTACGCGCCGTCACCCGCTGGACGGAGTTTTACGCGCACGAGTCCTGCGGCAAGTGCACGCCGTGCCGCGAGGGCACGTACTGGCTGGTGCAGTTGCTCCGGGACATCGAAGCCGGCCGTGGTGTCCCCGGCGACCTCGACAAGCTCGACAGCATCGCCGACACGATAAACGGCAAGTCCTTCTGCGCCCTCGGTGACGGCGCGGCAGCACCCATCTTCTCCTCGCTCAAGTACTTCCGCGAGGAGTACGAGCAGCACGTCGCACCGCGTTCGCCCGGCGACGCGACCGCTCGCGGCTGCCCCTTCGATCCGGCCGCGACCACGGCCTGGGCCGACGGCCCGCACGCCAAGACCGCTCACCAGGAGGTGAAAGCGTGACCGTGACAACCGACGCGAAGACCTCCGGTGGCGGCGAGGCCCCACCGCCGGAGGACCTCGTCTCCCTGACCATCGACGGCGCCGAGATCAGCGTCCCCAAGGGCACCCTGGTGATCCGCGCCGCCGAACAACTCGGCATCGAGATCCCGCGGTTCTGCGACCATCCGCTGCTCGACCCGGCCGGCGCCTGCCGGCAGTGCATCGTCGAGGTGGAGGGCCAGCGCAAGCCGATGGCCTCCTGCACCATCACCTGCACCGAGGGCATGGTGGTCAGGACCCAGCTCAGCTCGCCGGTCGCGGAGAAGGCCCAGCGCGGGGTGATGGAGCTGCTGCTCATCAACCACCCGCTGGACTGCCCGGTCTGTGACAAGGGCGGCGAGTGCCCGCTGCAGAACCAGGCGATGTCCACCGGTTCCGCGGACTCCCGGTTCGACGGGAAGAAGCGCACCTTCGAGAAGCCCGTACCGATCTCCGAGCAGGTGCTGCTCGACCGGGAACGCTGCGTACTGTGCGCCCGCTGCACGCGCTTCTCCAACCAGATCGCCGGCGACCCGATGATCGAGCTGCTGGAGCGGGGCGCGCTACAGCAGGTCGGCACCGGCGAGGGCGACCCCTTCGAGTCGTACTTCTCCGGCAACACCATCCAGATCTGCCCGGTCGGCGCGCTCACCTCGGCGGCCTACCGGTTCCGTTCCCGCCCGTTCGACCTGGTGTCCTCGCCCAGTGTGTGCGAGCACTGCTCGGTCGGCTGCGCGACCCGTACGGACCACCGGCGCGGCAAGGTGATGCGCCGGATGGCCGCCGAGGACCCGGAGGTCAACGAGGAGTGGCTGTGCGACAAGGGCCGCTTCGGCTTCCGCTACGCCCAGCGCCCGAACCGGCTGACCACCCCGCTCGTACGGGACCCGGAGACCGGTGAACTGACCGAGACCAGCTGGCCGGAGGCGCTGGCGGCGGCTGCCGCGGGCCTGACGGCGGCCCGCGAGCGCACGGTCCGGGACCGGGAGGCGGACGTCCGCACCGTGGACGCCACCGGCACCGGCGTCGGGGTGCTCGCCGGCGGCCGGGTGACCTACGAGGACGCCTACGCCTACGGCAAGTTCGCCCGGGTCGCGCTCCGCACGAACGACGTCGACTTCCGTGCCCGGACGCACACCGCGGAGGAGGCGGAGTTCCTCGCCGCGCACGTCGCGGGCCGTGGCCTGGACCTGGACGGTACGGGCCTCAGCCACACGGCGGTCGAGCGGGCGCCGGCCGTGCTGCTGGCTGGCTTCGAGTCGGAGGAGGAGGCCCCCGGCGTCTTCCTCCGACTGCGTAAGGCGCACCGTAAACACGGCCAGCGCACGTTCGCCCTGGCGACGCACGCCACCCGCGGCCTGGAGAAGGCCGGTGGCACGCTGCTGCCGGCCGCTCCCGGCACCGAGACGGAGTGGCTGGACGCACTGTCCGGCGGCGTCGGACTCGACGAGCGGGGCGCCGAGGCCGCCGAGGCGCTGCGCGCGGAGGGTTCGGTGCTGATCGTCGGGGAACGGATCGCGGCCGTACCGGGCGCCCTCACCGCGGCCGTACGCACCGCCGCCGCGACCGGCGCGCGACTGGCGTGGATTCCGCGCCGCGCGGGCGAACGCGGGGCCGTAGAGGCCGGCGCCCTGCCGGATCTGCTGCCCGGCGCCCGGCCCGCCGGCGACCCGGGCGCCCGCGAACAGGTCGCGTACGCCTGGCGGGTCGCCGACCTGCCCAGCGGCCAGGGCCGGGACACCGGGGCGATCATCGAGGCGGCCGCCGCGGGCGAGCTGCACGCGCTGGTCGTCGGTGGCGTGGAGGTCGCCGACCTGCCTGACCCGGCGCGCGCCACCGAGGCGCTGGAGGCCGTCGACTTCCTGGTGAGCCTGGAGCAACGCCCCTCCGAGGTGACCGACAGGGCGGATGTCGTCCTGCCCGTCTCGGCCGTGGTGGAGAAGTCCGGCACCTTCCTCAACTGGGAGGGCCGCGCCCGGATGTTCGAGGCCGCGCTGAAGCCGGACCAGATGACCCGCCGACACGTACAGCCGGACGGCCGGGTGCTGCACATGCTCGCCGACGCGCTGGACGTGTCACTGGCGCTGCCGGACGTCCGGGCCACCCGCCGCGAACTGGACCGGCTGGGTGGCTGGGACGGCTCCCGGGCGGCGGCACCGCGGCATCGGACGCGGTCCGCGCCGCAGCCCGGCAGTGGACAGGTGGTCCTCGCCGGCCACCGCATGCTGCTGGACCAGGGCCGACTGCAGGACGGCGACGAGGCGTTGGCCGGCACCCGGCACGCCGCGCTGATCCGGGTCTCCGCCCCGACGGCGGAGGCGTTCGGGCTGGTGGACGGCGCGGAGGCACGTGTGACGGGGCCGGCGGGCTTCGTACAACTGCCGCTGTGCGTCACGTCGATGCCGGATCACGTGGTGTGGCTGCCGCTGAACTCCACCGGGGGCGGCGCGAACCGTGACCTCGGGGCGCTGCCCGGCCAGCTCGTTCAGGTCGGCCCGGCACCGGCACCCGCAGCGGCGCCGGTCCCCGGGGCGACGGACGCGAGCGCGAAGAAGGTGGAGGCGTGATGCACGGCAACGTTCTCGCGGCGGCGGACCTGTCGGCTTTCGGCACGGACCCGTGGTGGCTGATCGGGCTGAAGACCCTCTTCTGCTTCGCCTTCCTGCTCGTGATGATGCTGCTCTGCGTGATCTTCGAGCGGAAGATCCTCGGCTGGATGCAGCTGCGTATCGGCCCCAACCGGCATGGTCCCTGGGGCATGCTGCAGTCCCTGGCCGACGGCGTGAAGCTGATGCTCAAGGAGGACATCACGGTCAAGGGCGCGGACAAGTTCGTCTTCGTCCTCGGACCGGTCATCGGTGTCATCCCGGCCTTCATGGCGATCGCCGTAATCCCGTTCGGCCCGGCCGACGAGGTGTCCGTCTTCGGCACCGAGACCGCCATGCAGTTGACCGACCTCCCGGTCGCGGTGCTCTACATCCTGGCCACCGCCTCCATCGCGGCCTACGGCAACGTGCTGGCCGGTTGGTCATCCGGCTCGACCTATCCGCTGCTCGGCGGCGTACGAGCCACGGCGCAGGTGATCAGCTACGAGGTCGCGATGGGCCTCAGCTTCGCCGCCGTCTTCCTCTACTCCGGGTCGATGTCCACCTCGGCGATCGTCGAGTCGCAGGACGACCGCTGGTTCGCGCTGCTGCTGCCGGTGTCGTTCGTGATCTACCTGGTGGCCATGGTCGGTGAGGCGCATCGGCACCCGTTCGACATGCCGGAGTCCGAGGGCGACCTGGTCGGCGGCTTCAACACCGAGTACTCCTCCATCAAGTTCGCGATGTTCATGATGGCGGAGTATCTCCACGTCATCACCGTATCCGCGCTCGCGGTCACCCTCTTCCTGGGCGGCTGGCGCGCGCCGGCGCCTATCTCCACGTACTGGGAGGGCGCGAACCACGGCTGGTGGCCGATGCTCTGGTTCGTCCTGAAGCTGGCGATGATGATCTTCGGCTTCATCTGGATTCGCGCCTCGCTGCCCCGGGTGCGCTACGACCAGTTCATGAAGCTCGGCTGGAAGGTCCTCATCCCGGTCTCGATGGCCTGGCTGATGCTGGTCGCGACGGTGCGGGTGATGCGGAACGAGGACTACTCCTTCACCGACATCGTCTACTGGGTGGCCGGTGGGGTCATCCTGGTGCTGCTGCTGTCCTTCCTGGTGGACATCTTCCGGGAGCGCGGCGAGAAGGCACGAGCCGCCCAGGAACAGGCGGAAAGCGGGCAACAGCCGGGCGCGGGCGAGTCGTTCGACCCGATGGCCGGGGGCTACCCGGTGCCGCCACTGCCCGGTCAGACACTGCCGCCCACCCCGCGGCGGCGCTCCCGGGCGGCGGATCGTGAGCTGGTCGATCCGGCCGGCGACCCCGCCGACCCGGACGAGTCCTCGACGAGCGGCGGCGGCAAAGCGGCGACCCCGACCAGGGCGGCCGACTCCGCCAACGCAGCCACGTCCCAAGGAAGGGGTGCAGACGGTGCCTGAGAATCCCGTGGCCGGCTTCGGCGTGACCTTCAAGGCCATGTTCAAGAAGCGGCTCACCGAGCAGTATCCGGAGTACAAGAAGCCCACCGCGCCCCGGTTCCACGGCCGTCACCAGCTCAACCGGCACCCGGACGGGCTGGAGAAGTGCATCGGCTGCGAGCTGTGCGCCTGGGCCTGTCCGGCCGACGCGATC
Organism: Streptomyces oceani; assembly: GCF_001751245.1. Classification (GTDB taxonomy): domain Bacteria; phylum Actinomycetota; class Actinomycetes; order Streptomycetales; family Streptomycetaceae; genus Streptomyces; species Streptomyces oceani. The sequence continues at coordinate 109,685 of NZ_LJGU01000121.1, read as the reverse complement.
TACGTCGAGGGCGCGGACAACACCGAGGAGGAGCGGTACTCGCCGGGCGAACGGTACGGCCGCGTCTACCAGATCAACTACCTCCGCTGCATCCTCTGCGGCCTGTGCGTCGAGGCGTGCCCGACCCGCGCGCTGACCATGACCAACGAGTACGAACTCGCCGACTCCTCCCGCGTCGCGCTCATCTACACCAAGGAGGAGCTACTGGCCGGGCTGGAGGAGGGCATGGTCGAGTCCCCGCACGCGATCTACCCGGGAATGACCGAACGGGACTATTACAGCGGCCTGGTGACGGAGGCCGCTCCCGGCACGGTCCGGCAGGAACCGCACTCCAAGAACCCTGGTAACGAGCCGCCCCAGGAGGCCGCCCGGACCTTCGGCGCCGCCGAACCGGCCGGCGAGCCCGGCCCGGAACCGACGGTCGCGCCCGCGGCGGACGGACAGGCGGTGAACGAGAAGTGAGCACCACCCTCGCCGCGAACGCGCTCGCGGCAACCTCCACCTCCACCGGCGAGGCCGTGCAGTTCTGGGTGCTGGGCACCGTGGCAGTACTGGGGGCGCTGGGCACCATCCTGATGCGGCGTGCCGTGCACTCCGCGCTCTGCCTCGGCGGCACGATGATCATCCTGGCCGTCTTCTACCTGGCCAACGGCGCGTACTTCCTGGGCATGGTCCAGATCGTGGTGTACACCGGCGCCGTGATGATGCTGTTCCTGTTCGTGCTGATGCTGGTCGGTGTCACCGCGGCCGACACGCTACGGGAGACCATCAAGGGGCAGCGTTGGCTGGCCCTGCTGTGCTGCCTCGGCTTCGCGGCCCTGCTCCTCGGGGGCATCGGCAACGCCTCCGTGCGGGGCTTCACCGGGCTGGAGGAGGCCAACGCCGCCGGGAACGTCCAGGGACTGGCCCGACTGATCTTCACCGACTACCTCTTCGCCTTCGAGATCACCGGAGCGCTGCTGGTGACCGCGGCCGTCGCCGCGATGGTCCTCACCCACCGGGAGCGGATCGCCGGTCGCGTCAGCCAGGCGGAACAGTCCAGGCAGCGGGTGCGGGAGAACGTACACGTGCCGCCGCTGCCGGCCCCGGGCGTCTACGCACGCCACAACGCCGTCGACATCCCGGGCCTGTTGCCGGACGGCACGCCCTCGGAACTCACCATCAACCCGACACTGCGCGGACGTGGTCAGGTGCGGGACGTCTCCGGCGAGGCCATGGCCGAACTGGCCGCCCTGGAACAGCGCACCGAGGAACACCTCGGGCGGGACCAGGACCCGGCGGACCGTACGCGAAACGGCCGGGCCGGCGTCCGCAACGGCACGGCGGTGAACGGCTCCGCGAAGGACGGTTCCGCGAAGGACGGTTCCAAGCCGAACGCCGACGGACCCGCGTCGGACGAGCCGCGTGATCCGGACGAGCCGGACGAGACCGGCGCGGACGGCGGCGGCCAGGAGAGCAAGGGCCAGGAGACCGACGGGTCCGGGGAGAAGGAGAAGGCCAAGTGAATCCGGTCAACTACCTCTATCTCGCGGCGCTGTTGTTCGCCATCGGCGCCTCCGGGGTGCTGGTGCGGCGGAACGCGATCGTCCTGTTCATGTCGGTGGAACTGATGCTGAACGCCTGCAACCTGGCGCTCGTCACCTTCTCCCGGATGCACGGCAACCTGGACGGCCAGATCGTCGCGTTCTTCACGATGGTCGTCGCCGCCGCCGAGGTCGTGGTCGGGCTGGCGATCATCGTGTCGTTCTTCCGCTCCCGCCATTCGGCCTCGGTCGACGACGCCAGCCTGATGAAGCTGTAAGGAGTACGACCAGTGGAAGCACTCATCGGGCTGCTCGTCGGAGCCCCGCTCCTCGGTGCGGCCGTCCTGCTGTGCGGCGGTCGCCGGCTCGACCGTACGGGCCACTGGCTGGGCACCGCCCTGGCCGCGGCCTCGTTCGTGATCGGGCTGATCCTGTTCATCGACATGCTCGGCCGGGAAGCCGAGCAACGCGCCATGCACCAGCACCTGTTCAGCTGGATTCCGGTGGCCGACTTCCGGGCGGACGTCGCCTTCCAACTGGACCAGCTGTCCATGACCTTCGTGCTGCTGATCACCGGAGTGGGGACGCTGATCCACCTCTACTCCGTCGGCTACATGGAGCACGACGAGCGGCGGCGCCGGTTCTTCGGCTATCTGAACCTCTTCCTGGCGGCCATGCTGCTGCTGGTGCTCGCCGACAACTACCTGCTGCTGTACTTCGGCTGGGAGGGCGTGGGCCTCGCCTCGTACCTCCTGATCGGCTTCTGGCAGCACAAGACGAGCGCGGCCACCGCCTCGAAGAAGGCCTTCCTGGTCAACCGGGTCGGGGACATCGGTCTGGCCATCGCGGTCATGCTGATGTTCACCACCTTCGGCACCTTCACCTTCGGGCCCGTGCTGGAGTCCACCGGCGCGGCCGGCGAGGGCAAGCTGACCGCCATCGGCCTGATGCTGCTGCTCGCCGCCTGCGGCAAGTCCGCCCAGGTGCCGCTGCAGTCCTGGCTCGGCGACGCGATGGAGGGCCCGACCCCGGTCTCCGCCCTGATCCACGCCGCCACGATGGTGACCGCCGGCATCTACCTCGTCGTCCGGTCCGGCGCGATCTTCAACGCCTCTCCGGACGCCCAACTGGTGGTCGTCACCGTCGGCGCGGTCACGCTCCTCTACGGTGCGATCGTCGGGTGCGCCAAGGACGACATCAAGAAGGCGCTGGCCGGCTCGACCATGTCGCAGATCGGCTACATGATGCTGGCCGCCGGACTCGGGCCGATCGGCTACGCCTTCGCGATCATGCACCTCGTCACGCACGGCTTCTTCAAGGCCGGCCTCTTCCTCGGCGCGGGTTCCGTGATGCACGGGATGAACGACGACGTGGACATGCGGAAGTACGGCGGGCTGCGGAAGTACATGCCGGTCACCTTCGTCACCTTCGGCCTCGGCTACCTGGCGATCATCGGCTTCCCGGGTCTGTCCGGCTTCTTCTCCAAGGACATGATCATCGAGGCCGCCTTCGCCAAGGGCGGCGCCCAGGGTTGGATTCTGGGCAGCTGTGCGCTGCTGGGCGCGGCGATCACCGCGTACTACATGACCCGCGTCATGATCCTCACCTTCTTCGGGCCGGAACGCTGGTCCAAGGAAGGCCCGGACGCGCGGCACCCGCACGAGTCCCCGAAGAGCATGACGATCCCGATGATCGTGCTGGCCGTCGGTTCCGTCGGCGCCGGCTTCGTCTTCGACCTGAACGAGTCCTTCGTGCACTGGCTGGAGCCGGTCACCGCGCTGGAACACGGCCATCCGCCGATGTCCGCGATGACCATCACCGCGGGCACCGTGGTCGCCCTGCTGATCGGGGTGGGCACGGCCTGGGCGCAGTACGGACGCCGGCCGGTGCCCGTACAGGCGCCGCGTGGCAGCCTGTTGACCCGGGCGGCCCGCCGGGACCTGCTCCAGGACGACTTCAACCACGTCGTGCTGGTCAAGCCCGGCGAGTACCTCACCCGCGGGCTGGTCTACCTGGACCACAAGGTGGTCGACGGGTTCGTCAACGGCACCGCCGCCTCGTTCGGCGGCCTCTCCGGACGGATGCGGCGAGTCCAGAACGGTTTCGTACGCAGTTACGCGGTCTCGATGTTCGGCGGTGCGGTGCTGCTCCTCGCCGCGACCCTGCTGATGAGGGCGGTCTGACATGTCATTTCCCCTGCTGACGGTCACGGCCGCGGTCCCGGCGGTCGGTGCGATCGCCACCGCCGCCGTGCCCGCCGCGCGGCGTACGGCGGCCAAGTGGCTGGCGCTCGCCGCGTCCCTGCTGACGCTCGTGCTGGCGGCGGTCGTACTCGTGCGGTTCGACCCCGGAGGCGACCGGTACCAGCTGACCGAATCGCACGCCTGGATCTCGGACTTCGGCGTGCGCTACGAACTCGGGGTGGACGGCATCGGTGCCGTCCTGATGGCGCTGACCGCGCTGTTGATCCCGTTCGTCATCCTGGCGGGCTGGCACGACCCGGACGCCGCGGAGGAGCGTGCCGCGTCCGACCGCCGCTGGCGGCCCACCCAGGGCTTCTTCGCGCTGATCCTGGCCGTCGAGGCGATGGTGATCATCTCCTTCCTGGCCACGGACGTCTTCCTCTTCTACATCTTCTTCGAAGCGATGCTGATCCCGCTGTACTTCCTGATCGGCGGCTTCGGCGACCGCGCCCACTCGCAGGGCGAGGAGGAGGGGTCCCGGCAGCGGTCGTACGCCGCGGTCAAGTTCCTGCTCTACAACCTCGCCGGCGGCCTGATCATGCTGGCCGCCGTCATCGGGCTGTACGCCGTCACCGCCGACCAGCTCGGCGAGGGCACGTTCTCCCTGCAGGCCATCGCCGACGCCCGCGCGGCCGGCGAGCTGGACATGGCGACCAACACCGAACGCCTGCTGTTCCTCGGCTTCTTCTTCGCGTTCGCGATCAAGGCCCCGCTGTGGCCGCTGCACACCTGGCTGCCGAACGCGATGGGGGAGTCCACCGCGCCGGTGGCCGTACTGATCACCGCCGTGGTGGACAAGGTCGGCACCTTCGCGATGCTGCGGTTCTGCCTCGGCCTGTTCCCCGGGGCCAGCGAGTGGGCGACTCCGGTGGTGATCGTGCTGGCGCTGGTCAGCATCATCTACGGCGCGCTGCTCGCGGTCGGCCAGCGGGACATCAAGCGGCTGATCGCATACGCCTCCATCTCGCACTTCGGCTTCATCGTCCTGGGCGTCTTCGCGATGACCTCGCAGGGACACAGCGGGGCCACGCTCTACATGGTCAACCACGGCATCTCGACGGCCGTGCTGATGCTGGTCGCCGGCTTCCTGATCTCCCGCCGCGGCTCCCGGCTGATCGCCGACTACGGCGGGGTGCAGAAGGTCGCTCCGGTGCTCGCCGGCACCTTCCTGGTCGGCGGGCTCGCCACTTTGTCGCTGCCCGGACTGGCGCCGTTCGTCAGCGAGTTCCTGGTGCTCGTCGGTACGTTCAGCCGCTACCCGGCGGCGGGCGTCGTCGCGACCGTCGCGATCGTGCTGGCGGCGCTGTACGTCCTCGTCCTGTACCAGCGGACGATGACCGGTGAGGTGAAGGACTCGGTCAAGCACATGCCGGACCTGCGGCCCAGGGAACTCGCCGTGGTCACGCCGCTGATCGCGCTGCTGATCCTGCTGGGCGTCTTCCCGAAGCCGCTGACCGAGATCGTCAACCCCGCGGTCGAGCACACTCTCTCCGACGTGGAGAAACACGACCCTGCTCCGGATGTGGAGGCGGCCAAGTGAGCACGAATTCGCTCCACAGCCTGTGGACGACGGCGGCGGAGGAGCCGGGGGCGATCCCCACTCCGCACATCGAGTACGCCGAACTCTCGCCGACCCTCATCGTGATCGGTGCCGCCCTGATCGGCATCGTGATCGAGGCGTTCGTCCCGCGCAAGCACCGCTACACGGCCCAACTGCTGGTGGCGGTGACCGCGTTGGCCTCCGCTTTCGCCGCGGTGGTCGGACTCGCCGTGTCCGGGCGCGGCTCCGGCGAGTCGAAGATCGCCGCGATGGGCGCCATCGCGGTGGACGGCCCGGCGCTCTTCCTGCAGGGCACCATCCTGCTGGTGGGGCTGATCTCCGCGCTCATCTTCGCGGAACGTCGGCTGGACCCGGTGGCGCACGGCAAGCAGGTCGACTCGTTCGCCGCCCAGGCCGCCGCCGCACCCGGCGGCGAGGCCGAACGCGAGGCCGTACGCGCGGGCTACACCACCACGGAGGTCTACCCGCTCGTCCTCTTCGCCATCGGCGGCATGCTCGTCTTCCCGGCGGCGAACGACCTGCTGACGCTCTTCATCGCCCTGGAGGTCTTCTCCTTCCCGCTGTACGTCATGTGCGCGCTGGCCCGCCGCAACCGGCTGATGTCCCAGGAAGCGGCGGTGAAGTACTTCCTGCTGGGAGCCTTCTCCTCCGCGTTCATGCTCTTCGGCGTCGCGCTGCTGTACGGCTACTCCGGGGCCATCGACTACGCCGGCATCGCCCGGGTCATCAGCGGCACCGAGCCCACGACCAACGCCACGCTCGCCCAGACCACCGGAAACGACGCCCTGTTGCTGATCGGTGCCGCGATGGTGCTGCTGGGCATGCTGTTCAAGGTCGGCGCTGTCCCGTTCCACATGTGGACCCCGGACGTCTACCAGGGCGCTCCGACACCGGTCACCGGCTTCATGGCGGCGGCCACCAAGGTGGCGGCCTTCGGTGCGCTGCTGCGCCTGCTGTACGTGGTGCTGCCCGGCCTGCGCTGGGACTGGGAGCCGGTGATGTGGGGCGTCGCGATCCTCACCATGCTGGGCGGTGCGGTCCTCGCCCTCACGCAGACCGACATCAAGCGACTGCTGGCCTACTCCTCCGTGGCGCACGCCGGCTTCATCCTGGCCGGTGTCATCGCGACCTCGGAGGACGGCGTGTCGTCGGTGCTCTTCTACCTGGCCGCGTACTCCTTCGTCACGCTGGGCGCCTTCGCGGTGGTCACGCTCGTACGAGACGCCGGCGGCGAGGCCACGCACCTGTCCAAGTGGGCCGGACTGGGCCGCCGTTCGCCACTGGTCGCGGCCGTGTTCGCGGTCTTCCTGCTGGCCTTCGCCGGTATTCCGCTGACATCGGGCTTCACCGGGAAGTTCGCCGTGTTCAAGGCGGCGGCGGAGAGCGGCGCCGGGGCGCTGGTGGTCGTCGGTGTGGTCTCCTCGGCCATCGCGGCGTTCTTCTACATCCGGGTGATCGTCCTGATGTTCTTCCAGGAGCCGAAGGCGGACGGACCGAGCGTGGCCGTGCCGAGCCTGCTGACCACGGCGGCGATCGGCGTCGGCGTCGCGGTCACCGTGGTGCTGGGCGTCGCCCCGCAGTACTTCCTCGACCTGGCCGGGCAGGCTGGCGTGTTCGTGCGCTAGGCCCGACCGGCGTCGCGCCCCGGAGCGCCGCTGTCCAGCCCTTGGGGGCCGGACAGCGGCGCTCCGGGGCGTTTGCCCCCGTTACCCGGGTGACAGATCAGGCACCGGGGTGTCCGCGGCCGCTGTCCTCGGAGGGCTGGGCGGGGCGACGACCTTGGTGAAGGTGGTGGTCCTGCCGGAGCGCCACGTGACCTCGAGGATGTCGCCCGCGAGGCTCTCGGCCCTGCCGCTGCCGTAGTCGGTGCCGCCGCGCCGGCACTTCAGGGTGAACGAGGTGTCGCCCGTCATCCCGCCCGTACACGCCGGACCGTCGGCTACCGGAATGGTCCGGACCTCCTGTCCGTCGAAGGCCAGGGTCATCGCTTCCCGCGGGTCCGCGGCCGGGTGTATCCAGTCGCCCTGCAACTCCTCCCGGCTCACCGCCCCGCTGTCGGTTCCACTCCGTTCCGGGGCGGAAGAGGCGTCGTCGGCCCGCTCACCGTGACCGCCGCCGGCGCCGCGGCCGCTGAACAGCACGGTCGCGAGCGTGCCGGCGCCGACGGCCCCGCACAGGCGAAGAACTCCGCGCATCGGTTCCTCCTCGCTGAGGTGTGGTGAGCTTGCACAGCCCACCCGCGTCGCTCCACCGGGTGCCTCAGGCCGTCCGGCGGCCCGCGCTTGTGGAGACGGGGCCGCCCGGCACCCTGGAGCGGGTGCCGGGCGGTCGTCGTGTGGTCGGTGCCGGGCGCGACGCGCGAGGCCGTGGCGCCGTGTGCGGAGCTCCTACGGCAGTTCCGCGGCGTCGGTGGGAACGTCCGCCGACGGCAGGTCCTCCGGCGAGGTCGGGAGGTCCTCCGGAACACTGGGCATGTCGGCGGGGCCGCGCGTGAAGCTCTCCGTCTCGCCGTTGCCCCAGGCGACCGTCAACTTGTCACCCTCCAGGCTCCGCACCTCGCCCTTGCTGAACTCGGCACCGCCGTCCTGGCACTTCAGGCTGAAGCTGATCGGCTGTCCGGAGCCGACCTTGCCCGCGCAGGTCGTGCCGACGTCCTGGCCGGAGAGTCCCACGCCGCCCTGGTTGAACGCCAGGATCTTGGCGTTGCCCTCGGTGGCCCAACTGCCCTTCAGGTCAGCCGGGTCGACGTTCTGTGTCTCCTCCTGACCCTGGTCCTGCTGCTGACCCTGGTCCGAGGAGGAGTCCTTCTTGTCGTCCCCGCCGTCATCGCTTCCGCCACCGCAGCCACTCAGCAGCAATCCGGCGAGCGCCACCGCGCTGACAGTTCCGGACAATCGCAGTGAGGTTCGCATGTGGTCCCCCTAGGTTGATTCGGCAACGCGAGCCAACATAGCGCAACGAAGCCGTCGTCTCAGCGGGCGGGCTCGATCTGGCCGGTAACCTCCCCCAGACCGATCCGCGCCCCGTTCGGCCCCGGCGCCCACGCGCTCAGTGTCACCGTGTCGCCGTCCTGCAGGAACGGCCCCTTGCCCGCCGTCACTTCGAGAAGCGAGCCGAGCTGGTGCGGCTCCGGCCCACTCACCGTCCCCGAGGCGTACAGGTCGCCCGTACGCAACGAGGCGCCGTTGACCGTCATGTGCGCCAACTGCTGCGCGGCCGTCCAGTACAGCGAGGCGAACGGCGGCTCGGACAGCACCTCGCCGTTCAGCGTGACCGTGATCCGGATGTCGAAGGCGCCCGGCTCGTGACCCCGCTCCGCGCTGTCGTCCAGGTACGGGAGCGGCGTGAAGTCCCGGGCCGGCGGGGCGACCCGGGCCGCGTCCAGGGCCTCCACCGGGGTGATCCATGGGGACACCGAGGTCAGGAACGACTTGCCCAGGAACGGGCCCAGCGGCACGTACTCCCATGCCTGGATGTCGCGCGCCGACCAGTCGTTGAGCAGACACACCCCGAAGACGTGCTCCCGGAACCCGCCCAGCCCCACCGGTTCCGCCAGCCGGGACGGCGTCCCGACCACGAACCCCACCTCCGCCTCGATGTCCAGCCGCGCGGAGGGCCCGTACGTCGGCGTCTCCTCGGCGGGTGGCCTGCGCTGCCCCCGAGGACGTACGACGGGCGTGCCCGAGGCGACGACGGTGCCGGCACGGCCGTGGTAACCGATCGGCAGGTGCTTCCAGTTCGGCGTCAACGGCGCGCTGTCCGGACGGAAGATGCGGCCGACGTTGCTCGCGTGATGCTCACTGGCGTAGAAGTCGACGTAGTCCGCCACCTCGAACGGCATCCGGAGCGTCACCTCCGACAACGGGAGCAGGTGGCGCGCCACGGTCTCCCGGTACGCCGGGTCGGTGAGCCAGCGGCGCAACTCGCCGCGTACGGCCTGCCAGGTGGTACGGCCGGCCGCCAGCAGGGGATTGAGCAGCGGGGCGGAGAGCAACTCCGTGTGTGGTGAGTCGCACTGCCGGGCACAGGCGCCGGCGTCCAGCACGTGGTCGCCGAACCGGACGCCGATCCGGGGCTGTGCGGTGTCCCCCGCGGACGTGGGGGTGAACACGCCGTAGGGGAGGTTGTCCGGGCCGAAGAGGTCGCCTTCGGTGAGATCCAGCGCGGTGGCTGCGGTCATCGTGTGCCTCGCCTTCGAGGTCGTCGCCGGTCAGGGGCGCGGCCATTATGCGCTCGGTTCGCCTCCGGGCGCTCGTACCCGGTGTCGACACTCCTCGACACCGCACTCGCTCTTCCCCTCGGCCTACGGCCTGGGGAGACCCATGCTCACTCGCGGTGTGCCCAACGTGCCTGGTTCCGGGCCGGGGGCGAACCCGGAAGGCGATCGGACCGTCGGGCGGACCGGCGTGCGCAACCGCGAAAGGGGAGGTGAGGGAGCCCGGAATGTCAACGTGCTCCGGGTGATCTTCGCCTGGGCGGGGAGTGCTTGAGAGGTTCTTGGGTACGCGAACGCAGTGATCGTTCGGCGACCGGCTACCCTGCACCGGGAAGGTGGCAGAGAAGGCGACAACAACCGGCAAGCCGCGTAGACAGGAGTAACCCTCGTGAGCGTCGACGGGCCATTCGGGCTGAGCGAGCGCGACCCGGGCCTCGCAGCGGAGGTCCGGATCGGGCTGTCGGCCGTCGAGGAGGGCCTCACGGAGGCCACCAAGAGCGACGTGCCGTTCATAACGGAAGCCGCCCAGCATCTCGTACGAGCCGGTGGCAAGCGTTTCCGGCCGTTGCTGGCGTTGTTGGGCGCGCAGTTCGGGGACCCGAACGCACCCGGCGTCGTGCCCGCGGCCGTCGTGGTCGAACTGACGCACCTGGCGACGCTGTACCACGATGACGTCATGGACGAGGCGGACGTACGCCGCGGGGTGCCCAGCGCCAACGCCAACTGGGACAATTCGGTCGCCGTTCTCACCGGTGACTTCCTCTTCGCCCGTGCCTCCCATCTGCTCGCGGACCTGGGGCAGGACGCCGTACGGGTGCAGGCTGGCGCGTTCGAGCGGTTGGTCACCGGCCAGATCCTGGAAACCGCCGGGCCGCCCGAGGGCAGCAGCCCCATCGACCACTATCTGAACGTGATCGCCGGCAAGACCGGCTCGCTGATCGCGGTCTCGGGCCGTATAGGGGCCATGATGGCGGGCGTCGACGACAGCGCGGTGTCGATCCTGACGCAGTACGGCGAGCGTATGGGCGTCGCTTTCCAACTCGCGGACGACGTGCTGGACATCGCCAGCGACTCGCAGGAACTGGGCAAGACCCCGGGCACCGACCTGCGGGAGGGGGTGCCGACTCTGCCGGTGCTGTACCTGCGTGAGTACGCGGCCACGAGTGGCGCACCGGAGGACCGTGCGCTGTGCGAGCTGCTCGACGGTGACCTCAGCGATCCCGTGCGGCACGCGGAGGCGCTCGCGGGACTGCGTGGGCACCCGGCGTTGCAGCAGGCGAAACAGCACACCATCCGGTACGCCAGGGAGGCGGCCGAGATGCTCGGGCCGCTGCCGGCCTGCCCCGCCAAGGACGCGCTCACGGATCTGAGCGAGGCCGTCGTGCATCGCGCGGGCTGAGAGGACCATCCGGGCGCGCTTTCGGAACGTGCCATTCCAATAGAAGAAGTGTTCGCGTGTCACATCATTCCGTCGATCGTTTCCCATGTATTCGCAGGTGAATGACGCGGGGTGGCATTCTGGGAAAATTCTTCGGTTGGCCCGGAACCGGCGTGGCTGAGAGGCACGTCTCTGCTCCTGTCCGTAACAGGTGAGGAGGCGGGAGAAGTCTCGTGAACTCGAAGAGGATCATCGTCGGAATCTCACTCGCGGTCGCCACGGTAGTCGCGACACCGGCGGCCGGTCACGCGGCGCCGAGCGAGCCGGAGTGGGCGACCAGCCAGTCGGTCACCCACTCCAGCACGGCGGAAAAGGCCGGGTACAAGCGATGCCCGAAGGGCTACTTCTGCGTCTTTACGGGGAAGGACGGAACCGGAGCGATGGCTTCCTTCAAGCGGGGAGCCAGTAATCTGAAGGACTTCGGGATGAACAACAACGTCAGCTCGCTCGCGAATCGCACTGACAAGAGATTCAAGGCGTTCAACCGCCGCGGTTGCGAGAAGCGCATGTTCGTCGTGGGTCCGAAAGACCTGTATCCGCACATCGGGGGGAACCTGAAGAGGAAGTACAACAACAAGATGAGTTCTCTGCACGTGAAGAGGGAGTGCTGAGGCGGTCCTGACGCCGCTGTCGCCCCTGCTCCGCGGGGCGCGGACGTCCGCCTCGTGCCGAGGCTCGGTACGCCTGGGGGGCGCGGGCGTACCGAGCCTCAGGGGTGGATCCTCCTACGGGAGTAGTCGTACGTGGCCCCGCCGTCTGACGCGTATGGGGCGCTGGTTTGGTCCCATGGAGAGACCATCCCGCACCAGTTCGGGTGATAATGGCGGCAGGGGATGGACGAGTGCGAACCACGGAACCGCCGCCGACCACGGAGGTAGGCAGACACATGGCACATATCCCACCGAGGAAACCGGGCAAAAAGGCACTGCGCTACGGCGTGCCCGTCGCCGTGGCGGGTGTCGCGGCGGTGACCGTAGGACTGGTGCCGGCGCTCGCCGACACCGGCGACCCCGAGCTGCCGGAGGTCACCGCCGAGGAGCTGGTGGCGAAGATGGCGGAGTCGAAGACGGATCAGCTGACCGGCACCGTGAAGGTCGACACGGATCTCGGTCTGCCCTCCATCCCGGGCATGGCCGGTGGTGGCGGTGGCGAGGAGCACGGCGGCATGTTCGGTGGCGGCGGCGAACAGGCCGAGGAGCGTGGCGACACGAAGGGCGGCCCGTCCGAGAGCCCCGGCGGTGCTCCGCGGCAGAAGCTCATGGAGCTGGCCTCCGGCGAGCACACGCTCCGGGTGGCGGCCGACGGCCCGGAGAAGCAGCGGGTGTCCATCGTCGAGGACACCGCGGAGTACAGCTTCATCCACAACGGCAAGGACCTCTGGACGTACGACAGCGCCTCGGACTCGGCTTCTCACACCGAGCTTCCGGAGAAGGCGGCCAAGGGCGGACAGCACGAGAAGATGCCCGACCTGACGCCGCAGAAGGCCGCGAAGAAGGCCCTGGCGGCGGTCGACGACACCACCTCGGTGTCCGTCGACGGCACCGCCAAGGTCGCGGACCGGGACGCGTACCAGCTGGTGATCAAGCCGAAGGCGGACGCGAAGTCCACCGTCGAGTCGGTCCGGATCGCCGTGGACGCGGAGAACGGCACACCGTTGAAGTTCACGTTGATGCCGCGGGGCGGTGGCGAGCCGGCGGTCGACATCGGCTACACGGACGTGGACTTCCAGCAGCCGGACGCGGACCAGTTCGACTTCCAGCCGCCCGAGGGCACGGACGTCACCAGGGAGAAGCTCGGTGCGAAGGCCCCCGAGCTTGAGGAGAAGTTCCAGGACAAGTTCAAGGGTGAGGGCAAGGAGCTGCGCTCTGGGCTCGACGGACTGAACGTCCTCGGTGAGGGCTGGGACTCGGTGGTCGAGGTCGAGCTGCCGAAGAACGCGCTGGGCGGCCTCGTATCGGGTGGCAGGTCCGACGCGCCGCAGATCGGGAAGTTGCTGGACGGCTTCACCGACGAGGTGAAGGGTGACTTCGGCACCGGCAGGGTCATCGAGTCCGAGCTGGTCAACGCACTGATCACGGAGGACGGCAAGGTGTACGCCGGCGCGGTGACCAAGGACGGACTGGTGGACGCGGCCGAGGAAGCCGCGAAGTAGGAGCCGTTCACGTTCGCGTGACGGTACGTCACCCGCGGACCGCTGCCCCGGCTGTGGCCGGGACAGCGGTCCGCTTCGGCACAGGGAGCAGCATGGCGCGGACGGCCGAGGCCGTGGTGGAGACCAGCGCACTCAGCAAGCGTTACCGGGGCGGACAGCTGGCCGTCGACAGCCTCGACCTGTCGGTGCCGCGCGGCAGTGTCTTCGGGTTCCTCGGCCCGAACGGCTCGGGCAAGACCACCACCATCCGGATGCTGCTCGGGCTGATCGAACCCTCCGGCGGCGACGTGCGGTTGCTCGGCGAGCCGATGCCGGACGCCGCCAGGCGAGTGCTGCCGCGGGTGGGCGCGCTGATTGAGGGCCCGGCACTCTACGACTACCTCTCCGGTCGGGACAACCTGCTGCGCTACGACGCGGCGGACCCGACCGCCGATCCGCGTACGCGCACCGATCGGGTCGCTGCGGCGCTGGAGCGGGTCGGGCTGGGAGCGGCGGGTCACAAGAAGGCGCGGGCGTACTCGCTGGGCATGAAGCAGCGGCTCGGCCTGGCCGCAGCGCTGTTGCAGCCGCGCCAGTTGCTGGTGCTGGACGAGCCCACCAACGGCCTGGACCCGCAGGGCATGCGGGAGATCCGGACCCTCGTACGCGACCTGGCCGAGGACGGCAGCACGGTCTTCCTCTCCTCCCACCTGCTGGACGAGATCGAGCAGGTCTGCACGCACGCCGCCGTGATGAGCCGCGGCCGGCTGATCACCCAGGGCACCGTCGCCGAGTTGTCCGCGGGGGCGCGCGGCCGGCTCTCAGTCGGTACCTCGGACCCGGCGCGGGCGGCGGCCGTACTGAAGGAGCACGGAGTGCTGGACCTGGACGTGACGGAGGAGGGCGTGACCGGCGAGTTGCCGCTGTCCGACCCGCCGGACCTGGCGGAGCTGAACGCGGCGCTCGTACGGGCCGAGGTGCCGGTGCGTGCCTTCGGCCTGGCCCGGGCCTCACTGGAGGACGTGTTCGTGGCGCTCACCGGGGAGGGCTTCGATGTCGCGGGCTGACACCACATCGGCGGACGACGCCCGCGAGCCCGTGCCGGGCACGGCCCCGCCGGCCGAAGCGGGTGCGACGACGACTCAACCGGAGGCGGGCCCGGCCGGACAGGGGGGCTCGCTGGGGCGAGGTTTGAGCCTGTTCCGCAGCGAGTTGAGCATCACTTTCCGTCGGTGGCGCACGCTGGCGCTGCTGGCCGTGCTCCTGGGTGTGCCCGTGGTCGTCGGGATCGCCGTCAAGATCGAGACCAGCGACGGCGGTTCGGTGGGTGGCGGAGGAGGCGGGGGCGAGGGTCCCGCCTTCATCGCGCAGATCACCAACAACGGCCTGTTCCTGGTGTTCACGGCGCTGGCCGTGACCCTGCCGTTCTTCCTGCCGATGACGGTGGGCGTGGTGGCCGGGGACGCGGTGGCCGGCGAGGCGGCGTCCGGCACGCTGCGGTATCTGCTGGTGGCACCGGCCGGACGGACCAGGCTGCTGTGCGTCAAGTACGCCACCACGCTGGTCTTCTGCCTGGCCGCGACGCTCACGGTGGCGCTGTCCGCCCTGGTCACCGGCGCGCTGCTGTTCCCGGTCGGCGAGGTCACGCTGCTGTCGGGGACGACCGTCTCCTTTGGGGAGGGCCTGCTGCGGGCGTTCGCTATCGCGGTGGTGGTCGCGGCCTCGCTGGTCGGGCTGGCGGCACTGGGCCTGTTCATCTCCACCCTGACCAACAGCGGTGTCACGGCGATGGCGGCCACAGTGGGCCTGCTGATCACCGTGCAGATCCTGGACACCATCCCGCAGTTGGACGTCATGCATCCGGCGCTCTTCCCGCACTACTGGCTGTCCTTCGGGGACCTGCTGCGGGATCCGGTCTACTGGGACCAGTTGGTGAGGAACCTCGGCTTGCAGGGGGTCTACGCCGTCGTCTTCGGCTCGGCCGCCTGGGCCAGGCTGACCTCCCGGGACGTCACCGCCTGAGCTTCAAACGCGCGGTCCGGCGGGACGAGGGAGAACCCTACTCTCGTCGCAACACCCCAACGTTTTCGCGCGATTGGTGGCTTCCGCACGCTCCGAAGTGAATACTGACGGCGCTTCCACCGGGCGTCCCGGACGTCCCGGATGGAAGCGCGGCCTTCGTCCGTAGCCCGCCCGGCGGGCCCCCTCACTTCGGAGGAACCCCATGCGCCGTCAGTTGATCACCGGAGCGTTCGCGACAGGTACGGCCCTGGCGGCGGCGCTCGCCGTGGCCGCGCCCGCGAACGCGGCACCCGCGGACAAGCTGGACGTGATGTCCGGCTGGAGCCAGACCAGCGCCAGCAGCCAGGACGCCTTCCTGAACGCACAGGCGAACCAGGGGGACTGGGCGGCGTACGGCTTCGACTGGAGCACCGACAAGTGCAGCTCCTCCCCGGACAACCCGTTCGGCTTCCCCTTCGAGAACGCCTGTGTCAGACATGACTTCGGCTACCGCAACTACAAGGACGTCGGGCAGTTCGAGGCCAACAAGCCCCGGCTGGACAACGCCTTCCACGCCGACCTGAAGCGGGTCTGCAACACCTACTCCGGCGCGCAGAAGACCGCCTGCGACAGCCTGGCCTGGACGTACTACCAGGCCGTGTCCAACCTCGGGCTGTCGGCCGCCGACGTCTCGGTGCAGACCGGCAAGCCCGTTCAGGTGGCGCAGCCCACCAGCTGATCGGCCGCGTACGACGGATCGACCGGGCTGCCCTGGCATGTGCGCGGGCTGCCCGGTCATCGTTCCCGGGACGCTTGGGTGACCGTCCGGGGTGGGCCGGACGCTGGGCAGGCGGTGCTCGGGGTGGGAGGAACCCGGCGCCGATCGGGGGGAGTTGGCTGACCACCCGCGCGGACGGCGCCGGAACGACGCGAGCCGGGTCGTTCCCGGGCTACCGACGGGCCGCGGGGCGACCCTCGGAGAGTGCCGTCCGGACGGCCGCCTCGATGTCGTCGCTCTGCGCGTCCGAACCGCCCGGGCCGAGGTTCACCATGACCGTCGCCCCCCTGCCGTCGACCGTGGCGGCGGCCATCGTCTCGTACCCCAGGAAGTCACCGGTGTGCCCCCAGTAGCGGTCTCCGCCGGGTAGCTTCCGGGTCTCCAGGCCGAGGCCGTACGCGCGACCGTCCGCGCTGCCCGTGGACCGGGTCGTCATCATCTCCCGGAGCTGGGCCGGGCGCAGCAGGTCCCCGCGAAGGAGAGCGTCCAGGAACCGGTTGACATCGGTGCCACTGGAGATCATTCCGCCGGCTGCGCCCCCGACGGAGGGGTCGACCCTCGTGATGTCCAGGAGCGGCGCGTCCTCGCCGGGCTGCGCGTATCCGCGGGGGCGCGGGCGGGGGATCTCCGCGTCGCGCGGCACGAACGTCTCGCGCAGGCGCAGCGGTTCGATGATGCGCTCGCGGATCACCTCGCCGTAGGTGTGGCCGGTCACCCTCTCGATGATCATGCCGGCCAGCAGGTAGCCCGTGTTGGAGTAGCCCCAGTCGGAGCCTGGCTCGAAGACCGGGGGGTGCTCCAGCGCCGTGTCCACGAGGTCGCGGGGGTCGTGGCGGGCCAGCGGATCCTCGATGACCTCCTGCGGCTTCAGGTAGTCGAGGAAGTCGGGCAGGCCGCTGGTGTGCTGGAGCAGCTGGCGGACGGTGATCTCGCGTCCGTCGTTGCCGTGCCCGCGGACGACGCCGGGCAGGTAGCGTTCCACCGGGGCGTCGAGGTCCACCTGACGCTCGCCCACCAGTTGGAGCACGGCTGTGGCCGTGAACATCTTGGTCATGCTGCCGATCCGGAATCTGCTGTCGCGGTGCACCGGCTCCTCGCTCCGCACGTTTCCGACGCCGCTGGTCAGCACGGTGCTGCCGCGCTGGTCCCGCACCTCGGCGAGGGCACCGGGCGCGCCGTCGACGGTGGTCAGCCGCCGCAGGAGGTCATGCAGCCGGCTGTCGTCGGTGGTGGTGGGGGACTCCGCGGCGGTGGCCGTGGTGGCGGTGCTGCCCGGGAGGGTGGCCCCCGCTACACCGATCGCCACGGCGAGTGTGAGGGCGCTCGCGAGCGCTCGCTTGTGCTTCGTCACGTGTTCCCCGAATCTCGACATCATGGCCGCGGCGTTCCTTCTCGACCGCAGCCGCCCTGTGCCCCGCACCTTGCCCATCGGGCGCGGGTCAGCGCGATGGGGTGATCATCCGGATCGGTGGTGGGGTTGTCCCCCTTCCCGAGAACCGTCCGTCACCGCCCACGGCGGCGGTCGCCGTCCGGATGTGCCGTACCGCCCGGTACCTCCGGTCACCGTCACCGCCGAAGCACGGGTACGACCGCTCGGCGTGGCCCGGAACGGCACCCGGCTCGAGGCACTAGGACTGGCTGGTTTCCGGCCGCTCCTCCCTCGGGGCGTCGGTTGGGGTCGCGCGGTCGGCGTATCCGGTGGGACCACCGGAGGTGGCTTGGTCGGAGGAGCCCCGCGCGGAGGCCGCCCGCACGGCCGCGCGTTCCGCGGTACGGCCGGCCCGCAGTTCCGCCCGGCCCCGCTGCGCACGGCGTAGCGCGTCCCAGGTGAGCAGGGTCAGTGCGGCCCATACGAGCAGGAAGCCGGTCCAGCGTTCGGGCGGCATCGGCTCGTCGAAGACGAAGAGGCCGAGGAGGAACATCGAGACCGGCGCGAGGTACTGCAACAGCCCGAGCGTCGACAGCGGCAGGCGTACGGCCGCCGCGCCGAAGAAGATCAGCGGCAGCGCGGTGGCCAGGCCGGTGAAGGCGAGCAGCAGCCCGTGGCCCAGCCCCTCGGTGGTGAAGCTGGCGTCGCCACGCGCGCTGAGGTAGAGCAGGAAACCCAGCGCCGGCAGGAACTGCATGGCGGTCTCGGCGCTGAAACTCTCCACGCCGTCCAGCTTGACGCGCTTCTTGAGCAGGCCGTACGTCGCGAAGGTCAGTGCCAGGCTGAGCGACAGCCAGGGCACCTGGCCGTACCCCACCGTCAGTACGATCACCGCCAGCGCGCCGATGCCCACCGCCGTCCACTGCGCGGGCCGCAGCCGTTCGCGCAGCAGCAGCACGCCGAAGGCGATGGACATCAGCGGGTTGATGAAGTAGCCGAGGGACGCCTCGAGCACCCGCTCGTGCGCCACCGACCAGATGAACAGGCCCCAGTTCAGCGAGATGACCAGGGCGGCCAGGAAGATCAGCCCGAGCTTGCGCGGCTGCCGCAGCAGCGGCCGTATCCAGGACCAGCGGCGCAGCAGCAGCAACACCAGGGCGGCGGTGGGCAGCGACCACGTCATCCGGTGGGCCAGCACCTCGGTGGCGTCGGTGGATTCGAGGAGGTGCCAGTAGAGCGGGAGGAGACCCCACATCCCGTACGCGGCGAAACCGAAGAGCAGGCCCGTGCGGGCCTGACTGTCGGACTGCATCGGGACCTCCTGCGGGTAAGCGCGTTCGGCTGTGGGTGAGCGGCACCCTGCCGCCAGACGCTCTGAGGCGACTCGACGAAGCTAACGCGTGACCGCCCGGCTGTCATTTCCGTTTTCTGTGACGGTCATGACAGCCGGGCGGTGTGCCGTGTTGATCCGCTACGGGTTCACCCCGGCGTGCGGTGGCCCCGACGCTCCGGTCAGCCGACGACTGTCCAGGTGTCCCGGCCCGCCAGGAGCGTGCCGAGGTCGCCCTTGCCCTGCTGCTGCATAGCGTCCTCGAGCTGATCGGCCATCAGCTTCTCGTAGACCGGACGGCGTACGTCCCGCAGCACGCCGATCGGCGTACGGTGCAGGGTGTCCGGGTCGGCCAGTCGGGAGAGCGCGAAGGCCGTGCCGGGCGACTCGGCGTGCGCGTCGTGCACGAGGATGCCGTCCGTGCCGTGCTCGGCCACCTCGACGATCCGCAGTTCGCCGGTCGCCGGGTCGCGTATGACACCGCGCTCGCCCAGACCGTCCTGGGCGGGGAGCCCGAACCGGATGGGTTCGCCGTGCTCCAGCCGGATGACCGCCTCCTGCGCTTGCTGCTTGTCCTTGAGGACCTCGAAGGCGCCGTCGTTGAAGATGTTGCAGTTCTGGTAGATCTCCACCAGCGCCGTGCCGGGATGGTCGGCCGCGGCCCGCAGCACCGAGGTGAGGTGCTTGCGGTCCGAGTCGACCGTGCGGGCCACGAAGGACGCCTCCGCGCCCAGGGCCAGCGACACCGGGTTGAACGGCGAGTCCAGCGAGCCCATCGGGGTCGACTTGGTGATCTTCCCCGGCTCCGAGGTGGGGGAGTACTGGCCCTTGGTGAGGCCGTAGATCCGGTTGTTGAACAGCAGAATCTTCAGGTTGACGTTCCGTCGCAGGGTGTGGATCAGGTGGTTGCCGCCGATCGACAGGGCGTCCCCGTCCCCGGTGACCACCCACACCGACAGGTCCCGGCGGGCGGAGGCCAGCCCGGTCGCGATGGCCGGGGCCCGACCGTGGATGGAGTGCATCCCGTAGGTGTTCATGTAGTACGGGAAGCGGGACGAGCAGCCGATCCCGGAGACGAAGACGATGTTCTCCTTGGCCAGCCCCAGTTCCGGCATGAAGCCCTGCACCGCGGCCAGCACGGCGTAGTCACCGCAGCCGGGGCACCAGCGGACCTCCTGGTCCGACTTGAAGTCCTTCATCGACTGTGTGCCCTCGGCCTTCGGGACCAGGGACAGCGGTTGCTGGCTGTCGTCCTCGGCGAGGGGAAGGCTCCCTGTGAGGGTGCCGGACAGGTGCTCAGCCATTTGTGATGGCCTCCTTGAGAGCGTCCGCGAGCTGCTCCGCCTTGAACGGCAGGCCGCGGACCTGGGTGTAGGACTCGGCGTCGACGAGGTATGTGGCGCGTACGAGGGTGGCCAGTTGGCCGAGGTTCATCTCCGGCACGAGCACCTTGTCGTAGCCGCGCAGTACCTCGCCCAGGTTCGGCGGGAGGGGGTTGAGGTGCCGCAGGTGAGCCTGTGCCACCCGGTCNCCGACGACTGTCCAGGTGTCCCGGCCCGCCAGGAGCGTGCCGAGGTCGCCCTTGCCCTGCTGCTGCATAGCGTCCTCGAGCTGATCGGCCATCAGCTTCTCGTAGACCGGACGGCGTACGTCCCGCAGCACGCCGATCGGCGTACGGTGCAGGGTGTCCGGGTCGGCCAGTCGGGAGAGCGCGAAGGCCGTGCCGGGCGACTCGGCGTGCGCGTCGTGCACGAGGATGCCGTCCGTGCCGTGCTCGGCCACCTCGACGATCCGCAGTTCGCCGGTCGCCGGGTCGCGTATGACACCGCGCTCGCCCAGACCGTCCTGGGCGGGGAGCCCGAACCGGATGGGTTCGCCGTGCTCCAGCCGGATGACCGCCTCCTGCGCTTGCTGCTTGTCCTTGAGGACCTCGAAGGCGCCGTCGTTGAAGATGTTGCAGTTCTGGTAGATCTCCACCAGCGCCGTGCCGGGATGGTCGGCCGCGGCCCGCAGCACCGAGGTGAGGTGCTTGCGGTCCGAGTCGACCGTGCGGGCCACGAAGGACGCCTCCGCGCCCAGGGCCAGCGACACCGGGTTGAACGGCGAGTCCAGCGAGCCCATCGGGGTCGACTTGGTGATCTTCCCCGGCTCCGAGGTGGGGGAGTACTGGCCCTTGGTGAGGCCGTAGATCCGGTTGTTGAACAGCAGAATCTTCAGGTTGACGTTCCGTCGCAGGGTGTGGATCAGGTGGTTGCCGCCGATCGACAGGGCGTCCCCGTCCCCGGTGACCACCCACACCGACAGGTCCCGGCGGGCGGAGGCCAGCCCGGTCGCGATGGCCGGGGCCCGACCGTGGATGGAGTGCATCCCGTAGGTGTTCATGTAGTACGGGAAGCGGGACGAGCAGCCGATCCCGGAGACGAAGACGATGTTCTCCTTGGCCAGCCCCAGTTCCGGCATGAAGCCCTGCACCGCGGCCAGCACGGCGTAGTCACCGCAGCCGGGGCACCAGCGGACCTCCTGGTCCGACTTGAAGTCCTTCATCGACTGTGTGCCCTCGGCCTTCGGGACCAGGGACAGCGGTTGCTGGCTGTCGTCCTCGGCGAGGGGAAGGCTCCCTGTGAGGGTGCCGGACAGGTGCTCAGCCATTTGTGATGGCCTCCTTGAGAGCGTCCGCGAGCTGCTCCGCCTTGAACGGCAGGCCGCGGACCTGGGTGTAGGACTCGGCGTCGACGAGGTATGTGGCGCGTACGAGGGTGGCCAGTTGGCCGAGGTTCATCTCCGGCACGAGCACCTTGTCGTAGCCGCGCAGTACCTCGCCCAGGTTCGGCGGGAGGGGGTTGAGGTGCCGCAGGTGAGCCTGTGCCACCCGGTCGCCGGCCCGGCGCACCCGGCGTACGGCGGCGGTGATCGGTCCGTACGTCGAACCCCAGCCCAGCACCAGCAGCCGGGCCGGTCCCTCGTGCTCCGCGCCGGGGTCGTCGACCTCGATCGAGGGCACCTCGACGCCGTCCACCTTGGCTTGCCGGGTGCGGACCATGTGGTCGTGGTTGGCCGGGTCGTAGCTGATGTTCCCCGTGCCGTCCTGCTTCTCGATGCCGCCGATCCGGTGCTCCAGCCCCGGGGTACCGGGCACCGCCCACGGACGCGCGAGGGTCTGAGGGTCCCGCTTGTACGGCCAGAACACCTCGGTGCCGTCGTGCAGTTCGTGGTTCGGGCTCTGGGCGAACTGCACCCGCAGGTCGGGCAGCGAGTCCACCTCGGGCACCCGCCAGGGCTCGGAGCCGTTCGCCAGATAGCCGTCGGACAGCAGGAAGACCGGGGTGCGATAGGTCAAAGCGATACGGGCGGCGTCCAGCGCGGCCGTGAAGCAGTCGACCGGGGTGGCCGCCGCGACGATCGGCACCGGCGCCTCGCCGTTGCGGCCGTACATCGCCTGGAGCAGGTCGGCCTGCTCGGTCTTGGTGGGCATGCCGGTGGAAGGACCACCCCGCTGGATGTCGATGACCAGCAGCGGCAGCTCCAGCGACACGGCGAGGCCGATCGTCTCGGACTTCAGCGCGACACCCGGGCCGGAGGTGGTGGTCACGCCGAGCGCGCCGCCGAAGGAGGCGCCCAGCGCGGCCCCGATGGCGGAGATCTCGTCCTCGGCCTGGAAAGTGCGCACACCGAAGTTCTTGTGCTTGGACAGCTCGTGCAGCACGTCCGAGGCCGGGGTGATCGGGTACGAGCCGAGGAACAACGGCAGGTCCGCCTGCTGAGACACGGCGACCAGTCCGTAGGACAACGCGAGGTTCCCGGAGATGTTGCGGTACGTCCCCGGAGGGAAGGCGCTGGTGGCCGGCGCCACCTCGTAGGACACCGCGAAGTCCTCGGTGGTCTCGCCGAAGTTCCAGCCGGCCCGGTACGCCGCGATGTTCGCCCGCGCGACCTCCGGCTTCTTCGCGAACTTGGTACGCAGGAACTCCTCGGTGGAGTCGGTCGGCCGGTTGTACATCCAGGACAGCAGTCCGAGGGCGAACATGTTCTTGGACCGGCCGGCGTCCTTACGGCTCACCTCGAAGTCCTTCAGCGCCTCCACGGTCAGCGTGGTCAGCGGCACCCCGTGCACGTTGTACGCCGTCAGCGAACCGTCCTCAAGAGGGCTGGCGTCGTACCCCACCTTGGCCATCGCCCGCTTGGTGAACTCGTCGGTGTTGACGATCACCTCCGCGCCATGCGGCAGGTCGTGCAGGTTCGCCTTCAACGCGGCCGGGTTCATCGCCACCAACACGTTCGGCGCGTCCCCCGGCGTGAGAATGTCGTGGTCGGCGAAGTGCAGCTGGAAGCTGGACACCCCGGGGAGCGTCCCGGCCGGCGCTCGGATCTCGGCCGGGAAGTTCGGCAGCGTCGACAAGTCGTTTCCAAAGGACGCCGTCTCCGAGGTAAAACGGTCCCCCGTGAGCTGCATACCATCGCCCGAATCCCCCGCGAACCGGATGATGACCCGATCCAACTGCTGGATTTCCTTCGCGTCCGGCGACGGCTGCCCGGCTGGGCTACTGACCTGACTGGTCACGGTAATTCCGACCTCCTCGAAGCGGCTGCTCCACCGTAATCCTACGGGGCGGAGAACCCGGCACCTCGGCCACATGGTGGACGATCGCATGAGACGATCGGTGTAGATTCCGAGTGGCTCGACCCTCCACCCCCTCCCGCCTCCGCGGACTCAGGAGTTCAGGTAGGTCAGCACGGCCAGCACCCGACGGTGATCTCCGTCACTCTGGGACAGCCCCAGCTTCAGGAAGATGTTGCTGACGTGCTTCTCCACCGCGCCGTGGCTCACCACCAGCGTCGCCGCGATCGCGGAGTTCGTGCGCCCCTCCGCCATCAGCTGGAGCACCTCACGCTCCCGTGGCGTGAGCCCCGCCAGCACGTCCTGCTTACGGCTGCGCCCCAACAGCTGGGAGACCACCTCCGGATCCAGCGCGGTGCCGCCCTCCGCGACCCGCACGACCGCGTCGACGAACTCGCGCACCTCGGCGACGCGGTCCTTGAGCAGGTAGCCGATCGAGTGGGTCGAGCCCGCCAGCAGCTCCGTCGCGTACTCCTCCTCCACGTACTGGGACAGCACCAGCACCCCGAGGGTCGGATACGTCGCGCGCAGGCGCACCGCCGCGCGTACGCCCTCGTCGGTGTGGCTCGGCGGCATCCGTACGTCGGCCACCACCACGTCCGGCGCCGTCCCCGTTTCGGACAGCTCGGCGACCGCCTTGATCAGCGCCTCGCCGTCCCCGACGCTGCCCACCACCTCGTGTCCACGATCCGTGAGGAGGCGCGTGAGGCCCTCCCGGAGCAACACCGAGTCCTCGGCGACGACCACACGCACACTGTCCTCCATGTGTTCCGGGCCGGAACGCTGGCCCAGCCCCCGATGTGACGTCCCTGATGTGACGCCCCTGATGTGACGCACCCAGCTTCCCAGACGGGAACACCCGCGCGGAGGTTGTTCGTACGGCCCGTCCGTTCGGTGGAGGTTCCGACCAGGCGCGGAGCCGTACGGGAGGGCAGTACGGAAGCGAGGCCGGGANGCGAGGGTCTGAGGGTCCCGCTTGTACGGCCAGAACACCTCGGTGCCGTCGTGCAGTTCGTGGTTCGGGCTCTGGGCGAACTGCACCCGCAGGTCGGGCAGCGAGTCCACCTCGGGCACCCGCCAGGGCTCGGAGCCGTTCGCCAGATAGCCGTCGGACAGCAGGAAGACCGGGGTGCGATAGGTCAAAGCGATACGGGCGGCGTCCAGCGCGGCCGTGAAGCAGTCGACCGGGGTGGCCGCCGCGACGATCGGCACCGGCGCCTCGCCGTTGCGGCCGTACATCGCCTGGAGCAGGTCGGCCTGCTCGGTCTTGGTGGGCATGCCGGTGGAAGGACCACCCCGCTGGATGTCGATGACCAGCAGCGGCAGCTCCAGCGACACGGCGAGGCCGATCGTCTCGGACTTCAGCGCGACACCCGGGCCGGAGGTGGTGGTCACGCCGAGCGCGCCGCCGAAGGAGGCGCCCAGCGCGGCCCCGATGGCGGAGATCTCGTCCTCGGCCTGGAAGGTGCGCACACCGAAGTTCTTGTGCTTGGACAGCTCGTGCAGCACGTCCGAGGCCGGGGTGATCGGGTACGAGCCGAGGAACAACGGCAGGTCCGCCTGCTGAGACACGGCGACCAGTCCGTAGGACAACGCGAGGTTCCCGGAGATGTTGCGGTACGTCCCCGGAGGGAAGGCGCTGGTGGCCGGCGCCACCTCGTAGGACACCGCGAAGTCCTCGGTGGTCTCGCCGAAGTTCCAGCCGGCCCGGTACGCCGCGATGTTCGCCCGCGCGACCTCCGGCTTCCTCGCGAACTTGGTACGCAGGAACTCCTCGGTGGAGTCGGTCGGCCGGTTGTACATCCAGGACAGCAGTCCGAGGGCGAACATGTTCTTGGACCGGCCGGCGTCCTTACGGCTCACCTCGAAGTCCTTCAGCGCCTCCACGGTCAGCGTGGTCAGCGGCACCCCGTGCACGTTGTACGCCGTCAGCGAACCGTCCTCAAGAGGGCTGGCGTCGTACCCCACCTTGGCCATCGCCCGCTTGGTGAACTCGTCGGTGTTGACGATCACCTCCGCGCCATGCGGCAGGTCGTGCAGGTTCGCCTTCAGCGCGGCCGGGTTCATCGCCACCAACACGTTCGGCGCGTCCCCCGGCGTGAGAATGTCGTGGTCGGCGAAGTGCAGCTGGAAGCTGGACACCCCGGGGAGCGTCCCGGCCGGCGCTCGGATCTCGGCCGGGAAGTTCGGCAGCGTCGACAAGTCGTTTCCAAAGGACGCCGTCTCCGAGGTAAAACGGTCCCCCGTGAGCTGCATACCATCGCCCGAATCCCCCGCGAACCGGATGATGACCCGATCCAACTGCTGGACTTTCAGCACCGGGGCCCTGGTGCCATCGCCGACGATAGAGGAATGTACGCTGATAGACATCGCGACCTAGTCCTTGATCTCGCAGATGACCCCACCGGAGGTCAGGCTCGCGCCCACTTCCACCGTGAGCCCCTTGATCGTCCCCGCGCGGTGTGCGTTCAGGGGCTGTTCCATCTTCATGGCCTCAAGGACGACGACCAGGTCGCCCTCCTTGACGTCTTGACCCTCCTCGACGGCTACCCTGATCACCAGGCCCTGCATAGGCGAGGTAAGGGTATCGCCGAAGAGGGAAACGCCCGGAGTCTTGTGTCGGGGACGCTTGGGACGAGCGCCGCCAACCGCCGCGGCCCGCGTGGTCCTCACGCCCAGTGAGGACGGCAGTGACACCTCCAAGCGCCTGCCACCGACCTCGACGACCACCCTCTCGCGGTCCGGTTCCCCCTTCGCTCCGACGGCCCTGAAGGGCGGGCCGAAGGCCGGGATGTCGTTGCCGAACTCGGTCTCGATCCAGCGCGTGTGGACACGGAACGGCTCGCTGGAGCCGGTGAGTTCGGGGGCGAACGCCGGGTCCTTGACCACGGCACGATGGAAGGGGATAGCGGTGGCCACACCCGCCACGGTGCACTCCACCAGCGCACGCGCGGCGCGCTGCAGCGCCTGCTCACGCGTCGCACCAGTCACTATCAGATTGGCTACGAGCGGATCCCAGCCAGGGTCGATCACGCTGCCAGACTCCACACTGGTGTCCAGGCGTACACCGGGGCCGGACGGCGCTACGACGGAGGTGACGGTTCCGGGCGTGAGCAGGAAGTTCCGGCCCGGATCTGCGCTGGTGACGCGGAACGCGATCGAGTGGCCGAGCGGATTGGGATCGCCGTAACCAAGCTCCTCGCCGTCCGCGAGGCGGAACATCTCACGGACCAGGTCCAGACGGGTGACCTCCTCGGAGACCGCGTGCTCGGCCGGGAGACAGGTGTGGATGTCCAGGAAGGAGATGGTGCCGTCCACGCCGACCAGAAACTCCACGGTGCCCGCGCCGACGTAGCCGACCTCCTTGAGGATCGCCTTCGACACCGCGTACATCCGCGCGTTCTGCTCGGTCGTCAGAAACGGCGCGGGCGCCTCCTCGACGAGCTTCTGGTCGCGGCGTCGCAGTGAGCAGTCGCGGGTGGAGACGACGACGACGTTGCCGTGCTGGTCCGCCAGGCACTGGGTCTGGACGTACCGGGGCCGGTCCAGATAGCGCTCCACGAAGCACTCGCCACGACCAAAAGCCGCCACGGCCTCGCCCGCCACCGAGTCGTACAGCTCGGGAACCTCCTCCAGGGTGTGGGCGACCTTGGGACCGCACCCGTCACCGGCGGCCGGCTTGATGACGATCGGCGGGCCGTGCTCCTTGGCGAAAGCCACCGCCTCCTCGGGTCCGGCCACCGGGTCGGAGGTGCCCGCTATCAGCGGGCCTCCGGCGCACCGCGCGACGCGCCGGGCGGTGGCTCTGTCGCCCAGTGCTCGAATGACCCGCGGCGACGGACCGATCCAGGTCAGGCCCTCGCCAAGGACGGCCTGCGCGAAGTCCGCGCTCTGGGAAAGCAGACCGTGGCCGGGATGAACCGCGTCGGCCCCCGTGGCCTTGGCCGCGACCAGCATCTTGGAGATGTTCAGGTAGGTGGTGTCCGGTGAGTCACCGCCCAGCGCGAACCCCTCATCGCCAGCCCGAACGTGCGGAGTGTCCCGGTCTGGGTCCGCGTAAACGGCTACGCTCGCGATCCCCGCGTCCCGGCATGCCCGAGCGACGCGGAGGGCGGATTCGCCATGGTCGGCGATGAGCACCTTGTGTATGGCCATGGAGACATTTCCTCCTGCGTCGAGAAGTTGCACAAGGGACTCTGTGAGCGCCACGCATCGCCAGTCAGTCGTGCTGCTCCTGAAATGACGTGGCGAGGTAACGGCCCCAACCGTCGGCCGATATCTCGAAGAACTGCCTGGTGTCGAGCTCGAGCCGTAGCTCCTGACGGAACTTGGCGAGGGTGCGCATCGCGCCCAGCGAGTCGTAGCCAAAGTCCAGCAGGTTGAAGTCACCCGTGAATTCGGCAC
Organism: Streptomyces oceani; assembly: GCF_001751245.1. Classification (GTDB taxonomy): domain Bacteria; phylum Actinomycetota; class Actinomycetes; order Streptomycetales; family Streptomycetaceae; genus Streptomyces; species Streptomyces oceani. The sequence goes on along the minus strand of NZ_LJGU01000121.1, from coordinate 82,076 downwards.
GCGGCACACCAAGTTGCTCTGCCAGAACTCTCCAGACGTAGTCGTCGAACGCGTGCTCGCGCTCGTCGGCGGTCAGCCCGAGTGCCCACTTCAGAACTTCGTCGACCTCCTCCTGTCGCTCGGGCCCGGACTCCTCCAGGTAATCGATGTCCGACAGGATCGGCCGTACCCGCTGGGATTCCAGCAACGGTTTGACTACTTCCCAGTCAACCTCCGCGACGATGCGCTGCCACTCGCCACTAGCGAGCGCGCATCCCAGGTGAGCGAGCGCGCTTTCATGGTGAAGGGCCCGGAATCCGGTGGCGGCCTCCCGCTCCGGCTTTCCGCGCCCGCCCAACCCGCTGACCATGTCCCAGCGGCCCCAGTTGAGCGTGGTCGCTGGGAGGGCACGGGAGCGACGGTGTGCCGCGAGCGCGTCGAGGAACTGGTTAGCCGCCGTGTAGGCACCCATGTGTGTGGCTCCCCAGACGGAGGCCGTGGAGGACATGAGCGCGAAGAAGTCGAGTGGTAGATCCGCCGTCAGCTCGTGCAGCAGCCAGGCACCGTCGGTCTTCGGTCGCAGTACCTCGCGGAAGACCTCCGGTTCCGCTTCGGTCAGGTCCTGGCCGAGGGAGAGTCCCGCCGCGTGCACGACTCCGGCAAGCGGCCGAGAACCACCGCGCAATTCGGCGATGAGACCGCGCATGGCCGTCTCGTCACAGACGTCCACCGCGACGACCCGCACGTCTGCACCCCGATGCTCCAACGCCCGGACAGCCGCGACACGTTCGGCCGTTTCCGGCCTCAGGGTGCCATCGTCCCAGACTTCGCGGGGCGGGAGCCCGGTGCGGCCGACGAGTACCAGGTGCCGTGCCCCCGACTCCACCAACCAGTCGGCGACCAGTGTGCCAACGCCTCCGAGACCTCCGGTGACCAGGTAGACGCCATCCGGCCCGGCCACCCGCGTCGTCGCCGGATCGGCATCGGTACGCCGAGTCAGCCGCGGTACCAGGGACTTGCCGCCCCGCACCGCGATCTGGTCCTCGGCCGGGGCGATGTCGTACAGCAACATGGCTGCCAAGGCGTCCAGGTCCGTATCGGCCTCCGGGTCGAGATCGACACTGCCGCCCCACAGCGCGGGATGCTCCAGCGCGATGGTCTTGCCGAGACCGATCAATGGCGCGGCCCCCACCGTCAGCGGGCCACTCTCCTCGCCTGTCGCCTGAGCGCCCCTCGTCACCACCCACAGCCGGGAGTCGTGCGAGGGAACGGGAGCGCTGCCGTTCTCGACGGGTCGGGCGAGTGAGTACACGATCTGTGCGAGCGCCTCCGGGCCCAGGACGCGTGCTCTCGCCATGTCCGCGGTGTCGGCCACGTCACTGTGCGGCACATCGAGGCCCCACATGTGGACGATCCTGTCCAACGGGCCCGCCTCCCGGACGAACTCGGCAACGGTGTCGACGCCTACCGTCTCCAACCGGCCGGTACCGGTCTGGGCGACGTCAGTCGCGTAGCACATGAGGCACTCGTCACCGGCCTCCTCCAGCCGCTGAGCGAGCAGCTCGGCCATGCCGGAGGCGTCGGCGAGCAGCAGTGTGCGGCCGGGGCGCGCGAGGGCGTCGCCCCCTCGCCGAAGGGAGGTGTGGGCAGGGTGCCAGCTGAGGTCGTAGGCTCCGGTTCCCTTCGAATCGTCCCCGCCGCACGTGGTGGGGGCGCCGGTGAACGTCTCCCCCACCGGGAAGGTGTAACGCTGCCGCTCAAAGGGGTAGAGCGGCAGCTCGATCCGCTGCCAGGGGCCGTCCTGCTCGGGGGACCAGACGATCGGCGCTCCCAAAAGGTAGAGCCGAGCGAGGCTTCTGCGGATCTCAGCGGCGTCGGAACCGCCCTCGCGCACCGACGACAGCCACTGCACACTGTGGTCCGGCATCGCGCGTGCGCCCATGCCGAGCAGTGCTCTGCCGGGCCCCACCTCCAGGAAGGTGCTCACCCCGGAGTTACGAAGCGTCTCCAATCCGTCGTGGAACCGCACGGTGCCGCGTGCGTGACGGCACCAGTATTCCGGATCCCGCAGGGTGTCGCCGTCCACGAAGTCCCCCGTCACGTTGGAGACCAGGGGAAGCGTCGGTGCCCGGGGCGTGAGCGCGGCGGCGGCGCGGCCCAGTTCGGGCAAAGCGGCTTCGGTCAGGGGCGAGTGAAACGCGTGCGAAACCTTCAATCGCTTGGCGGTGACACCGCGCTCCCCCAGCTCGGCCTCGATGGCCTCGATGGCGGCGAACGCTCCGGAGAGTACGGTGCTTTCGGAACCGTTCACCGCCGCGAGGGCCACGCTGTCGCCGCGGTCGCCCACGACGTCCAGGGCGTCGGTCTCCGAGAGAGGCACCGCGAGCATGGCGCCCGGCTCCGATAGTTCGTCCATGGCCCGTGCGCGTGCCGCGATCAATGCGGTCGCTTCCTCCAACGTCAGCACGCCGGCGACGCACGCCGCGGTGATCTCCCCCACACTGTGCCCTAGGACGGCTGTCGGGCGGATGCCCCAGGACAGCCAGAGCTGGGCCAGCGCGTACTCCACAGCGAACAGCGCGGGCTGCGTCCAGCGCGTACGGTCCAGCTCGGCGCCATCGGCCGCGAACACGATGTCCAGCAGAGGCTTTCCCAGGTGGTCGCGGAGAAGTTCAGCGCAGTCCTGGAGCGCGTCATGGAACACGGGCTCGGTCGCGTACAGCTCGCTCGCCATGCCGGCATACTGGGAGCCCTGTCCACTGAAGAGGAACGCGACTTTCGGGCGGGCCCGGAGCGGCGCCCTCCCCGCTTGGGGGGTACCGGTCGCTCCTTCGGCGAAGCGACACAGCTGCTCCGCCATCGCGGCGGGCGACTCACCGACGACAGCGAGCCGGTGGGCCTGATGCGCGCGTTGAGTGTGGGCACTGTGGCACAGATCCCGCAGGGCTCCGCCGTCCGCGCTCCGGCCGAGGTCCTGGAGGAAATCGGCGTACCGGGCTGCGACGGAACGCAACGCTTCGGGGGTGCGGGCGGAAAGGGCCAGCAACTGTGCGTGCTGCGGCAACTGTCGCCGATCCTGGCCCGGATCGGGCTCTGGTGGCTGTTCAACGATGACGTGCGCGTTGGTACCGCTGGCGCCGAAGGAGCTGACTCCGGCCGACCTCGGGCGGCCGTCCTGAGGCCACGGCACCGTCTCGGTGGGAACCCGAAGATGCAGCCGGTGCCACTCCACCATCGGATTGGGCTTGTGGAAGTGGAGGTTGGGCGGGATCACGCCGCGCTGCACCACGAGGATCGCCTTGATCAGCCCGGCGATGCCCGCCGCAGCCTCCAGGTGTCCGATGTTGGTCTTGGCGGAGCCGACGATGAGCTCGTCGGTGGCGTCCCGCCCCGCGCCGAGAACCGCCTCCAGACTGTGCAGTTCGGTGGGGTCGCCGAGTACCGTGCCGGTGCCGTGCGCCTCGACGTAACCGATATCGGTGCCGGCCACTCGCGCGTCGGCCAGAGCGGAGTGGATCACGGCCTGCTGAGCAGTGCCGTTGGGCACGGAGATTCCGCTGGCCCGGCCGTCGTGGTTGAGTGCGCTGCCGCGGATCACGGCGAGGACACGGTCCGAGTCCCGCCGGGCGTCCGAGAGGCGCTTGAGTACGACGATGCCACAGCCCTCGCCACGGCCGTATCCGTTGGCGGATGCGTCGAAGGTTTTGCACCGGCCGTCAGGCGCGACCGCCTGTGACTGGCTGAGCAGCACAAAACCGTAAGGATCGAGGATGGCGTTGACACCGCCGGCGAGCACCAGTTGGGTCTCGCCCGAACGCAGACTGCGCATCGCGTGGTGGACCGCGGTCAGGGAGGACGAGCAGGCGGTGTCGACCACCTGGGCGGGCCCCTGAAAGCCGAAAGTGTGGCAGACCCGGCCGGCGATGAAACTGTTCTCTCCGAAGAGTTGGTAGCTGTCGATCGCGTCGGCGGCACCGAACTGCTGCCGCATGCGCACGTAGTCACTGGTACTGGCTCCGATGAAGACACCCGTCCCAGTCCCGTGGAGCGAGTCCGGTGCGATGCCCGCGTGTTCCAGCGCCGCCCAGGCACTCTCGAGGACCATGCGCTGTTGCGGATCCATGCCGAGTGCCTCTGCCGGTGAGATGCCGAACAGCTGGGCGTCGAACTCTTCGGCCGTCTCCACGTAACCGGCGCGGGTCACGTACGCCTTGCCCGGTACGCCCTGGTCGGGGGCCTCGTACGGTGTCGCGTCCCAGCGGTCCGCGGGGAACGGCCGTATCGCGTCCGTACCCTCGCAGAGCAGCTTCCAGAATGCTTCCGGTGTTTCCGCGGACCCCGGGAAACGCAGACCCAGCCCGACCACGGCGATCGGTTCGTGCGCCATGTGGTCACGCTCCTCCAGCGCGCCGCGGAGTCGGGACACCATGTCCAGCGCCTGGGACAGCTTGTCACCGAAGTCTGCCTGTTCCCCGGTGGATTCCGTGGACGTCATGGAAGCCTTCCTCTGAAGTGGCACGGTGTGAGAAATGTGAGGTCGATAGCGCGGTCCGTACTTCCGGTCTCGACCCTGACAGTGGCGAACCACCCTCACAAGTGGCCTTTGGTATGACTTCGAAGCGGGTTGGACCGGCCCCGACGTGTCCCAAAGGACGAGTCTCGTCCCTGAGTGCCGAACCCGAAATCATCAGTTGTACTGAAGACGGGTATCCGCCGACCCTGTTAGCTTCGCATTCAGTCGCTTCGACCTCTCGAGGAGATTCCCATGCGACAAGAGCAGGACCCAGAGAACAAATCACCGACGCTGCTCAACAATCCGGAGCATGACGTCATAATCCTCGGTGCCGGCATTGCCGGATCGATCCTCGGAGCAATTCTTGCACGCAATGGAGCGCGCGTAGTAATTGTGGATGCCGGCTCGCACCCACGTTTCGCGGTGGGCGAGTCCATGATCCCGTACACCCTGCTCGGACTGCGTATCCTTTCTGAGCGTTACGGCGTCCCTGAGATCGCGACGCTCTCCTCGTACAAGGACTGCAACAGGGACATCGGTACCTCCTTCGGGCAGAAGCGGCACTTCGGCTTCCTGCGGCACACCGAGGGCAACGAACCAAATCCGCGCGAGGGGACCCAGTTCAGCACGCCGGGCATTCTCAACCGCTCCGGTCATCTGTTCCGGCAGGACACGGACGCGTATCTTTTCAACGCGGCCGTGCGCTATGGCTGCACCACGCGGCTCGGTTTCCGCGTAGAGGACGTCGATATCGCCGACGACGGTGTCGCTGTCATCGGTGGTGACGGCACCGAGATCCGCGGCCGGTATCTGGTGGACGCCAGTGGGTTCCGCTCACCCTTGGCCGAGAAGCTCGACCTGCGTGAGAACCCCTGCCGCTTCGCGCATCACTCGCGCTCCCTGTTCACGCACATGATCGACGTGAAGAGCACGGACGAGGTGCTGCGTCACGCCAAGGCGGAGCGGCCCCCCATCCCCTGGAACTCAGGGACGATGCACCACACCTTCGATCGAGGTTGGTTCTGGGCGATCCCGTTCAACAACCACCCGGGGTCGAAGAACCCGCTGGTGAGCGTGGGCCTCACCATGGACCCGCGCAAGTACCCGAAGACCGGGTTGAGTCCGGGGGACGAGTTCCGGGAGTTCGCCTCACGCTTCCCGGCAGTCGAGCGCCAGTTCTCCAGTGCCAAGTCGGTCCGCCCCTGGATCTCCACGGATCGACTGCAGTACTCCTCCCGGCACTCCGTGGGGGCTCGCTGGTGCCTGATGTCGCATGCCGCCGGCTTCCTGGACCCGCTCTTCTCCCGTGGCATCTCGAATACGGTGGAGGTCATCAACGCGCTGTCCTGGCGACTGCTTGACGCACTACGCACCAACGACTTTTCCGCAGAGAAGTTCGAGTACGTCTCCACGCTGGAGCAGGGGCTGCTCGACTACAACGACAAGCTCGTCAACAGCGCATTCATATCCTTCGACCACTACGAGCTGTGGACCGCGGTATTCCGCATCTGGTCGTTCGGCTCCGTTGTGGGCGGGTTCCGGCTCCAGCGCGCACTGTCCCAGTTCCGCAGGACGGGCAACGTCGACATCCTCAAAAAGCTCGAAGACGTACCGAACGTGGGACTGTGGTGGCCCGACCACGCCGAGTACGGAAAGCTTTTCGACTCCATGGTCGATCAGTGCCAGCGGTTCGAGAAGCAGGAAATATCGAGCGCCACGGCAGCGGATGAGCTATACCGTCAACTCGAGGGCGCCGACTACATTCCCAAGGGGCCGGGTTTCGCCGACCGTAACGTCCATTTTCTCCGCCCGTCACCGGCTAAACTCGCCCGCATGGGGATTTGGCTCGCACGCGAGGCACCAGCCGACATCAAGGACATGATCGGCGGCGTTGCCATCGAGATGGCGAAGACCGGAGCTCGCGGGCGCCGACTTTTCTGAGCGGATCCGCAGAGAATACAAACCGAACTTCCAGCAGAAACATCGAATAGAGAGGAAAGAAGATCAGTGGAAAAAGTCAAGTTCCTGTCCTCTGAGTCATTCCAAATGATAAGGGAGCTCGGCGCGAAGCTTCCGGAGTTGCCCGATGCCGATCTGCGGATCCAGTACCTGGTGAAGGATGTTCCGCAGCGTGGCGAGGTCCGATACGGACTCATCATCGAGCAGGGCCGCATCGCGGATGTACGTGAGGGAGTCATCGACGATCCCTCATTCGCCGTCACCATGCCTTACGAGGTGAGCGTGCGACTCCACCGCCTCGAGCTGACACCGCCCGAGGCCGCCGCGTCCGGACAGGTCACGGTCGACGGGGGCAAGGACCAGCTCCCGATCATGATGAACGTCGTCGGCCGTCCCGAGTACCAGGCGATGGTCAAGGAACTCGCCGACATCACCGAGTTCTGAGGGAGCCGCGGGCTGCGGAAGCCGTTCACCGACGAACCCTCCGCAGCCCGCTCAATGTCCACCGCCCTGCGGGGGAGGGCTCGGCCTGGTAGGCCCAAGCGCGTCCGTCCTGTCGAACATCGGCTTCTTCCCGGTTCACCTGACCAGCGGAGATCTTGCATGATGAGCGCTGAACACACGGAGTGGATCACTCTCACCACCCTCGGTGGTATCGCTCTGGTGCTCGTGGTCGGAGCGGCTTTCACCGCCCTCGCGCGCCTCGTGCGCCAGCCTACGGTCATCGGTGAGATCACCGCCGGGATCTGTCTGGGACCGAGCTTGCTGGGGCTGTTGCCCGGCAACCTGCCCGAGTACTTCTTCCCCCCGGAGATCCGGCCAATTCTGAACGTGGCTGCCCAAGTGGGCCTGCTCCTCTTCATGTTCACCATCGGCTGGCACTTCGACCACACCGCTCTGCGAGGCCGACGCCGCGCGACCGGCACCATCTGGCTGAGCGCGGCCGCGCTGCCGATGGCCCTCGGATTCGCCTTGGCCGCTCTCCTGTACAGCTCCTACCAAACGGCGGACGGCGAGCAGGTTGCGTTCCCGCACTTCGCCCTCTTCCTCGGTACCGCCATATCGATCGCCGCCTTCCCGGTCCTGGCCCGTATCGTCACGGACAATCAGCTGCACCACACCCGTGTCGGGAACTGCGCGCTAGCGCTCGCCGCACTGGACGACATTCTGGCCTGGTGCCTACTGGCCGTTGTCGTCGCCCTGGCCTCCGCGTCCGGCGCGGGCACGTTCCTGGGCGTCATCGGATGGGGCGTGGTCTACGTCGGCGTGATGCTGGGAATGGTCCGGCCCGCCCTGGCCTCCGCGTCCGCCCGCGCCAGCACCGCGGCTGCACCCGTAATACCCCTCCTCACCGCTGCCGGAGCCCTCACCTCGGCGTACGTCACCTCGCACATCGGCCTACACGCCATCTTCGGGGCGTTCTTCTTCGGCCTCGTCATGCCTCGCAACGACAAACAAGAACTGCTACGCCAGTCGGCGCTGATCCCGATCGAGCACACGAGCAAGCTGCTGCTCCCCATCTTCTTCGTGGTCACCGGGCTCTCCGTGGACCTGACCTCCCTCACCGCCACCGGCGCCGCGCACACGGTCCTGATCATCGTGGTCGCCTGCGTGGGAAAGCTCGGCGGTGTACTGATCTCCGCCCGCCTGACGGGCATGAGCTGGCACGACTCCTACACGCTCGGCCTGCTCCTGAACACCCGGGGCCTCACCGAACTGGTCATCCTCAACGTTGGTCTCGGCCTCGGGCTGCTCAGTACCGAACTGTTTACCGCGATGGTGATGATGGCGCTCGTCACCACCGCCATGACTTCCCCGCTGCTGTCCCGCACCCTTCGCCGCCCCACGGCCGCCCGCCCGGTGCCCGGCGCCCGGCGAGCGGGACGTACGACCGTCCCCTCCGCTGGATCACGCTGACCGCGCAGCGCTCCCATCAATCGCCGAGCAGGAGAGAACGAACCATGGACTTCGGCTGGAATGACGACCAACTGGCCCGGTACGAGAAGACACTTTCCGACGTACGCTCGGCATTCCCGTTCGAAGACACGTCGAAGGCAACGGTCCACTACCAGCGCGAGGACTGGCTGCGCCTGGGCGAGCTGGGACTGCTCGGGCTCAGTATCCCGACCCGCTACGGAGGAGGCGGGTTCGGGGCACTGGACACCGCGCACCACGTTGAGGCGCTGGGTCGCGGGTGCGCCGAGACCGGCCTGGTCTTCGGGGCGAGCGCCCACTTGTTCGCCTGCGCCATGCCCGTCGTGGACTTCGGTTCGGAGGCACTCCGCGATCAGGTTCTGCCCGGCATATGCACCGGTGAGCTCATAGCGGGCAACGCCATGACGGAGGCCGACGCCGGTTCCGACGTCTCCCAGCTGTCCGTCACCGCGCACCGCACCTCCGGCGGCTGGCTCCTCAACGGCGAGAAGAGCTTCGTCAGCAACGGCCCCCAGGCGGACCTCTTCGTGACGTACGGCACCACCGCCCCGAACGCCGGGCACTTCGGCATCACCGGCTTCGTGGTAACCCGCGACAGGCCTGGCCTTACCGTCGGTGCGCCCATGGAAAAGATGGGCCTGCTGCAGTGCCCCGCGGGCACCTTGCGGTTCAACGACTGCTTCGTCTCCGACACGGAGACACTCGGTGAACCTGGGCAGGGCGGAACGATCTTCCAGCACTCCATGGGGTGGGAACGCTCCTGCCTGTTCGCCGGATACGTGGGCCTGATGGATCGCCTCGTCGACCAGTGCGTCGAACACGCCCGCGCCAGACGTCAGTTCGGTCGTCGACTGACCGGTTTCCAAGCGGTTTCCCATCGGATCGCCGAGATGAAGCTGCGGACCGAGAGCGCACGCCTACTGCTCTACCGCGCCTGCTGGGAGATGGAGCAGGGCCTGCCCGCCACGCTGTCCATCGCGCTGTCGAAACTGGCCGTCTCCGAAGGCGCGCTGAGCAGCGCGTTGGACGCGGTACGGGTCTTCGGCGGACGCGGCTACCAGCGTGCCGACCGCATCGAGGCCGCGCTGCGGGACACGGTTCCCTCGGTGCTCTTTTCCGGAACCTCCGACATCCAACACGAGATCATCACCAGGGAGCTCGGGATATGAGGCTGTACCAGCTGCTCATCGATTCGGCAAGGACATGGCCGGAAGCCCTGGCCGTGGCCAGTTCCCAGGAGCGCGCCACGTACGCCGATCTCGACAGGCTCGCCGACCGCTACGCCACCGCGCTGGCTGCCCGCGGAGTGCGCCCCGGGGACCGGGTGATCATCTGGAGCCATAAGTGCGTGGCCGCGGTCGCCGTGATGCAGGCCGCGCTGCGGATCGGCGCGATATACGTCCCCGTGACCGGTTCCAACCCGCCTGCCCGGCTGTCGCTGATCGTGGACAGCGCGGACCCCACCCTCATCGTGGCGGACGGCGAAGCCGCGGAACGCGCCACCGATGCCGACTGGAGCGAGCGCCTCACGAGCTTCCCGGACCTCCTGGCGAACGACGCGGCCCAGACTCCACCGCCGCCGTACCGGAGCGAGCCCGATGACCCCGCCTACATCCTCTACACGTCCGGCTCCACCGGTACGCCCAAGGGGGTATGCATCAGCCATCGCAACGCGCTGGCGTTCGTCGAATGGGCGGCGGCAGAACTCGAAGTCGGTCCCGGTGACCGATTGTCCAACCACGCCCCGTTCAATTTCGACCTCTCGATCTTCGACCTCTACGCGGCGTTCCTCTCCGGTGCCTCAGTGCATCTGATACCTGAGGACATGGCGTACGCACCCGCCCAACTCGTGCGGTTCCTGCACGAGGAGGGCATCACCATCTGGTACTCGGTGCCGTCGGCGCTCAGCCTGATGATGCGTGACGGCCGACTCCTCGACGACCCGCCCACCGGACTGCGTGCCTGTGTGTTCGCCGGGGAGCCTTTCGCCCTCCCCCAGGTGCAGGAGCTGCGCCGAGGCTGGCCCAAGGTACGGCTGTTCAACTGGTACGGCCCGACCGAGACCAACGTGTGTACGTCCTACGAGGTCACGGAGAGCGACCTGGAGCGCGACACCCCGCTGCCGATCGGCCACGCCTGCTCCGGTGACACGGTGCTGCTGGCGGCCGACGGCGCCGCGGACGAGGGAGAACTCGTCGTCTCCGGGCCAACGGTGATGCTCGGCTACTGGGGGCGGGAACGGCAGGAGGGCCCGTACAGCACCGGAGACACCGCGCGCCAGGACGAGGACGGGACGCTCCACTACGTCGGCCGGCGCGACCACATGGTGAAGATCCGCGGCCACCGCATCGAACTGGGCGAAATCGAGGCGGCACTCACCTCGATGGGCTCCGTCGCCGATGCCGCGGTGGTGGTGGTCGGTTCCGGCGTGGACGCGCTGCTGCACGCCGCCCTCGTGCTCTCCTCCGGCGAGCAGGCTCCCTCGCTCCTCACCGTCAAGCGCCGCTGCGCGGAACGTCTTCCCACCTACATGATCGTGGACCGGATATCGGTCCGCGACGACCTACCCAGAACACCCAACGGCAAAATCGACCGACGACAGCTCGCCGCCGACCTCAAGGCAGGTGAGCTGTGATGGGGACGCCCGCCGCCGGACAGCGACTCTACGGCAATCCGCTGCCCGATTCCGTGGACCGGCAGACCTTCCGCTCCGTGATGGGCTCCTTCGTCAGTGGGGTGAGCGTGGTTACCACACTAGACAGTGAGGGTCCCAAGGGCTTCACGTGCTCAGCTGTCTGCAGTGTCTCCGCCACACCGCCGACGCTGCTGTCCGGGGTCAGCAACCGCAGCGGCACCCTGCGAACAATCCTTGAGACCCGCCGGTTCGCGGTGAACTTCCTCAGCGAACAGGGCGAGAGCATATCCAACCTGTTCGCGTCCGACAGCAGGACGAAGTTCGCGGCACTCGGCTGGGAGCCCGGCAAGGTCACCGGAATGCCACTGCTGGAACCCAAGGTGGCGCACGCCGAGTGCCTACTGACGCAGTCCGTGACGAGCGGAGACCACACCCTCATCGTCGGCAGGATCGTCGGCGGAGGCATCGAAGGGGAACGCCGGCCCCTGGCCTTCTGGCGCGGCGACTACGGGCAGCTACTCCGTCTCGGGCCGTCACACACGGAGGAATCATGAGGGCCAACGAAGCAGAAGCCGTGGCCATCGTCGGCGCGGGATGCCGCTTCCCCGGTGGCGGCACCGGGGTCGAGGGACTGTGGCAACTGCTGCGCAGCGGCACTGACGTGATCACTGAAGTACCGCCGAGCCGCTGGGATATGGAGCGCTATTACGATCCCGAGCCCGGCACCCCCGGCACCATGTACTCCCGCTGGGGCGGCTTCCTGCCGGAGGCGGACACGTTCGACGCCGCCTTCTTCGGCATCCCTCCTCGGGAAGCGCGACAGATGGACCCGCAGCAGCGACTGCTCCTCGAAGTCGCTTGGGAGGCGCTCGAGGACGCCGGGATTCAGCCTCACACGCTCGCCGACAGCCGTACCGCCGTGTTCACCGGCGGGCTCGGCGCAGACTACTTCCTCCTCCACTCCCAGCAGGCCGGCGTCGCCGGGGTCGACCCGTGGTACGCGTCGGGCAAGGAGCCAAGCTTCAGCTCGGGCCGGCTCTCTCACCACCTGGGGCTGCGTGGCCCGAGCATCTCGCTGAGCACTGCCTGCTCCTCCTCGCTCGTAGCGGTACATCTGGCCCGGCAGTCCCTGCTTCTCGGGGAGTCCGACGCGGCGCTCGTGGGAGGCGTGAACCTGCTTCTCGCCCCCGAACTGACGATGTTCCTGTGCCAGGCCGGGGCGATGTCCCCGGAAGGTCGCTGCAAGGTCTTTGACGCGGACGCGGACGGCATCGTACGAGGCGACGGCTGCGCCGTGTTGATCCTCAAGCGACTCAGCGACGCGCTCACCAACGGAGACGACGTACTCGCGGTGATCCGGGGCTCCGCCGTCAACCACGACGGGCACAGCGTCGGCCTGACCGTGCCCAACACCGAGGCCCAGCAGGAACTGCTCCAGGACGCGCTGCGCAGTGCCGGCATGGATCCGCACGACATCGGCTACGTCGAGGCCCACGGGACCGGCACCCCCCTGGGCGACCCGATTGAGATGTACGCGCTCGGCCATGTGCTCGGGCGCGGCAGGCCGCAGGACGAGCCGCTGATGGTCGGCTCGGTGAAGTCCAATCTGGGGCACACCGACGCGGCAGCCGGAGTAGCGGGACTACTCAAGGCGTCACTCGCGGTTCGGTACGGCGAGATCCCACCGCAACTCCACCTCAAGACGCCCAATCCGGGCATCGCCTGGGACATGTGGGGGCTCCGAGCCTCGTCCTCATCGGCGCCACTGCCCTGGCCGAGCAGCGCGAACCGGCCGCGGACCGCGGGCGTGAGTGCCTTCGGCCTCAGCGGCACCAACGCCCACGTGATCGTCGAGGAGCCCCCCGCGCGTCCCACGACCGCGGTCCCCGCCCATGGGACGGGAGGGCACCTGGTGCTGCCGCTGTCCGCGCGCGACGGCGGGGCGCTGCGCCAGTTGGCTGCCGCGCACCAAGCCCGGCTCTCACAGCTGGCCGAGGATTCCGGTGCGGAGAGCGCGAACATCCTTGCCGCCTACGTCGACACCGCCTCCCGGCGCCGTACGCATCACGCACAGCGCAGGCTCGCCGTCGTCGGCGCCGACGCCGCCGAACTGGCCGACGAGCTGGACGCTCAGTTGCGGTACGGGGACGCCTCGGCCGACGCGGCGGCCGACGAGCACCCGGGCAAGCCGGGCGGGGTGTGCTTCGTCTTCTCCGGTCAGGGCAGTCAATGGCCGGGGATGGGACGGCGGCTTTGGGAGCAGGAGCCCGTCTTCCGCGAGCGCCTGGAGCAGTGCGACGCGCTGATCTCCGCGCTCGCGGGCTGGTCGGTCGTCGCGGAGCTGACCGCCGACTCTCAGGAGTCCCGGCTCATCGACACCGAGGTCGCCCAGCCGGTCGTGTTCTCGGTCCAGGTCGCCTTGGCGGCGTTGTGGGACTCCTGGGGTGTGCGACCGCGGGCTGTGGTGGGGCACAGCATGGGAGAGATCGCCGCCGCGCACGTGGCGGGGGCGCTGTCGCTGGCGGACGCGGTACGCATCGTCGTACACCGCGGCCGGCTGCTGCAGACGGTCGTGGGACAGGGCCGGATGGCTTCGGCGACGCTATCCGAGGCGGAGGTGGTCAGCCTCCTCGAGTCCTACGACGGGCGGTTGCACATCGCGGCCGTCAACGGTCCAGACAATACCGTGATCGCTGGTGAGCCGTCCGCGGTTGACGCGTTCGTCGAGGCGGTGCGTGAGAGGGGTGCCGACTGCCGCAGGATGCCCGGGGATTACGCCTTCCACACCCCCGGGCTGGCCCCGTACGGCGAGGAGCTGGCCGACGTCCTGAGCGATCTCGAGCCAGACGAGTGTGCCCTCCCCATGTTCACCACGGTGCCGGACCCGCACGACGGCGCACTGCCGCCGTTCGGTGCGGAGCACTGGGCACGAAACATCTGCGCGCCGGTGCGGTTCGCCGACGCCGTCGGAGCGGCGATTCGGGCCGGGCACCGCATGTTCGTCGAGATCGGGCCGCATCCCGTGCTGGCGCAGCCGATCACCCGGGAGCTGGAGGAGCGGGGACACGAGGGCGTCATCGTGCCGTCGCTGCGACGCGAGACGGACGACGTACGCACCTCCCGAACCGCCCTGAGCATCCTCTACTCGCAGGGTGTGAGCACCGACTTCACCCACGTCAATCCGCGTCATGGGGAGGTCAGCAAGCTGCTGCCGACCTACCCCTGGCAGGGGGAGCGACTGTGGTTCCCGCAATCGGAGACGGACGCCGCGCCCCGAACCGCGCCCCCGCCGGTCGAGACCCTGCCAGAGCCGACGGCCGCGACCGCCGGCAGCCCGGCCGCCGCGTACGACGCCACGGCACTGGCCGAACTTGTCAGCGAACTAGTCGCCCGAGCGTTGGGGTTCGCGGACGGCGACGCGGTCAAGCGCGGCCAGGGATTCGCCGAACTGGGGATGGACAGCCTGGGCGCGGTGCAGCTGGCCAGGTCCCTGGATCGGGCCTTGGGCATGAAACTCCCCAAGACCGTGGCCCTGGATCATCCCACCGTCGACCGGCTCACCGATCATCTGCTGCCACGGCTTCCCGAGGTCGAGGCCGCCCCGCCGCACGAGTCCTCAGCGGCCATTCCGCTGCGAGAGGTGGGGACGCTGCCTAACGCCGTGCGCCTGCCGGAACCGGACGGCTCCGTCGCCCCGGAGCCCATCGCCGTCGTGGGCCTCGGCTGCCGCTTCCCCGGGGGAGCCGCGGGACCCGAGGCGTACTGGCAGATGCTGCGCGAAGGTGTGGACGCCATCCGCACCATTCCCGAGGACCGGTTCGAAGGAGCCGGGCTGTGGCGGGGCGGCTTCATCGACGGCGTGGACCAGTTCGACGCGCCGTTCTTCCGCGTCTCGCCCCGCGAAGCGCGTGTGATGGACCCGCAACAGCGGCTGTTCCTGGAAGTCGCCTGGGAGGCGCTGGAGCATGCGGGGCTACCCCCGAACACCTTGGCGGGCACCCGCACGGGCGTCTTCCTGGGCATGAACTCCACGGACTACGGCCAGATCGTCACCCGCCACCCGGACAACATCGACGCCTTCTACGGAACCGGTAACTCCTTCACAGCCGCCACCGGACGGCTGTCGTACCTGCTCGGCCTCAACGGGCCGAGCCTGGCCGTGGATACCGCCTGCTCGTCCTCGCTCGTCGCCATCCACCTGGCTGTGCAGAGCCTGCGCTCGAACGAGAGCCAGGTGGCGGTCGCGGGAGGTGTCAACCTCATCCTGAACGACACCATCCACCGTTCCACCAGCGCCATGGGCGCGCTCGCCCCGGACGGCAAGTGCAAGACCTTCGACGCCGCGGCGGACGGTTACACCCGCGGTGAGGGGTGCGGCATCGTCGTCCTCAAACCCCTGTCGGCCGCGCGCGCCGACGGCGACGACGTGCTGGCGCTCATCCTCGGCTCAGCCGTCAACCAGGACGGCGCGAGCAGCGGCCTGACCGTGCCAAACGGCCCGGCCCAGGAGGATTTGCTGCGCGCCGCGCTCACCGACGCGGACGTGCGCGCCGACGAGGTCGGCTACGTCGAGGCCCACGGGACAGGCACACCGCTCGGCGACCCGATCGAACTGCAGGCGCTTGGTGCCGTTTTGGGAGAGCGGCGAGAGAGCGAACATTGCTGGGTCGGCTCGGTGAAGACGAACTTCGGCCACCTGGAGGCGGCTTCCGGCGTCGCCGGATTCATCAAGAGCGTCCTGGCGCTGCGGCACGGCCAGATCCCACCGCATCTGCATTTCCGGGATCCGAGCCCGGACATCCCCTGGGACAGCCTCCCTCTCAACGTGCCGACCCGGCCCGTGGCGTGGGAGTCCCGCGACCGGCGGCGAGTCGCCGGAGTTAGCGCCTTCGGCTTCAGCGGCACCAACACGCACGTGGTGCTCGGCGAGGCGCCGTCGGCTCAGCCCGCGCGGGACGGGCGTGAACGGGAACCGGTGGCACAGGACGTCATCGGTGAGGGCACATTCGTCCTACCGCTGTCCGCCGCGACCCGGACGGCGTTGGAGGCGCAGGCACGAGCATACGGCGAACTGCTCACGGCCGACGCTGGTCCACACCCGGACCTCGCCGACCTGACCTACACCACGGCGCTGCGCCGCGGCCACCTCGACCACCGGCTCGTGGCGGTGGGCAACGACAGGGAACAGCTCGCCGAGCGGCTCGACACCTTCCAGCGCGGCGAGAGTGCCCCCGGTATCAGCGTCGGGCAGGCGGGCGAACCGCCGCGGCGAGGCCCAGTGTTCGTGTTCTCCGGGCATGGCTCGTACTGGCGGGGCATGTGCCAGGACCTGATGCGTCACGAGCCCGTCTTCCGAAACGCGATCGAGGCGTGCGACGCGGAGCTGCGTCACCATCTGGACTGGTCGGTCGCCGACACCCTCTCCGAGGGTGCGGAACCCGGGGCCGAGCTGGACCATCAGTTCCTGCTGTTCAGCGTCCAGTACGCGCTGGTGGAACTCTGGCGGCAACTCGGGGTGGAGCCAGCCGCCGTCACCGGCCACAGCATGGGAGAGGTGTCCGCGGCACTGTGCGCCGGTGCGCTCGACCTCTCGCAGGCCGTGGACGTCATGGTTCACCGCACCGAGGTGCTGAAGGACCTCATGGGCACCGGTGCCATGGCCATGATCGGCCTAGCCGCCGAGGACACCGCCGAGGAGCTCACCGGTTACGAGGACCGGCTCTGTGTCTCTGTGGTCAACAGCTACCGGTCCACGGTCATCTCGGGCGAGATCAGCGCCCTGGCCGAGGTCGAGGAGCGGATGCGGCGCAAGAACATCTTCTTCCGGAGGGTCGCGGCGGGCGCCCCCGCGCACAGCCCGCTGGTCGAGCCGCTCCGGGCAAGGCTGGTGGATCGTCTTGCCGAGCTGACGGCGGTCGCCCCGCGCACCCCGCTCTACTCGTCGCTGCTCGGCTCCCGGATGGACGCTCCGCCGGACGCCGAGTACTGGGGCCGCAACCTACGGCAGACGGTCTGGTACGCGGACTCGGTACGCTCGCTCATAGCGGACGGCTATGACACCTTCATCGAACTGTCTCCGCATCCTCTGCAGTTGACGCCGACCGAGCACGAGCTGGACGCCGCAGGGATCACCAACGCCCTGCTGGTGCCGTCGTTGACGCGGAACACCGACGGCCGCGAGGCGCTGCTCAGCGCTCTGGGCAAGCTGCATGTCGAAGGCCGCTCGGTCAACTGGCGGCGGCTGCACCCTGATGGCGGCCGACTCGTCACCACACCGAGCTACGCCTGGCAGCACAAACGCTACTGGGTCGAACACCAGACGGCGCCAGCCGTGGGCCCGGCGACGAGTACGGCGAACAGCCACCCGTTGCTCCTCCGCGAGCTGTTCACCACAGGTCCAGAGGGCTCCCGGATCATGGAAGCCGAGATCGACGGCGACCTGGCCGAACGGCTCGGCGCGGCCGAGACGGGCGCGGCCGCACGGTTGCCCGTGGCGGGGTGGCTCGAGATGGCTCTGGCCGCCGTCACCGGGAACGGCAGCAAGCCGTGCCGACTCGTGGACGTCAACCTCGGGCATCCGTGCTTCGTGACGCCACAGGAGACGGTGGTGGCGCAGCTGGTACTTACCCCCGGGCCGGCCGGTGCCTGCGACTTCGCGCTGCATACCAGACGAGCCGACGGCACCCGGTTCCGCACGGCGGCCACCGGCGGTTCGCTGCCCGGCAAGGGCGACGCGGCACCGTTCCCGCAGGATGGGCTGCCCGCGGCCTGGGCCCAACCCGATGAGCGGCTCACCGACTGGTGCGCCACCGCCGGGGACCGCGCGCCCCGTGTCCTCGCCATGCGCCGTGGCGAAGACGCCCTGGAGGTCGAGGTGGAGCTCCGCCCCGCGACACAGCGGTGGCTGTGCGGTCCGGACCTGCTTGAAACGGCACTTCGGCTACCGCGGCTGGTGGTCGGCGACGACGAGGAACGACTGGCGCTCAGCCGCGTCGGCTCCGTCACGGTGCACGGGACGCCGGGTGACCGCGTACGCATCGTCGCTTGGCGCGGCTCAGAGCACGGCGGTCGGCCACAGGCCCAGCTGCGTATGACCACGCCCGAGGGTGAGGTGCTGGCCGAACTGCGGGACGTGCTCCTGGAACCGGCACCCCAACGGGTGCCGACCGCCGAGGAGAGCCAGCGGGCCGCGCAGAGCCGCTACCGAATCGATTGGCCCGAGCGGCCCCACCCGGCCGAGCCACCCGCCAGCCGCACGGAGGCGGCGGGATGGGTGCTGCTGGCCGACCGAGGTGGCGTCGCCGACGAACTGTCGGATCTGCTGCGCCACTCCGGGCACACCGTACACACCCTCGTACCGGAGGAAGGAGCGCCACTATCCGAACGACTCACCGAGACGCTGCGTCGGATGCCGACGGGCTCGGTGCGCGGCATCGTGCACCTGACCGCGCTCGACCTGCCCGATCACGCGGTCACGGATGACGAGTCGCTCCTGGCGGCGGCCCGGACCGCCGCGTCGGTGCCCGCCGTGGCCGCCGCCGCACATGTGGTCACCGGTGCCTGCGCGGACCCGGCCCGCGTAACCTACGTCACACGAGGTGGGACGCGGCCGGAGAGGGGCGAGCTGCCCGCGCCGCTGCGTGCTCCCGTGATCCGCCTCGCGGGCATCGCGGGAGTGGAACGGCCTGCGGTCTGGGGCGGCGCCGTCGACCTGGATCCACTGGTCCACGACGCCGGGGTGGACGCTGCGGTCATCCTCACGGAGCTCCTGGCCACGGATGACGAGGACCACGTCGCTCTTCGCAACGGTCGCAGGCTGGCTGCCCGCGTCATCCGCTGCGCGCCGTCCGAGCCGCTGCTGGAACAGCAGGCGCTGCGCACCGACCGGACGTATCTCGTCTTCGGGGACGGCGCGGAGTTGGCTGGACACGTCGAGCGCTGGCTGAAGGAGCGTGGAGCGGGTTACGTGGTGACGGCAGGACCACCGGTAGCGGGAGACGAGGGATCGGGACCAGGCCGAGTGACGGGACTGATCAAGGAGGCGGAGGAACGGAACGCCCCCGTCGCCGGTGTGGTCTGGATCGGCACCGACTGGAATCTGGACGCTGCCGACGCCGCGCCGCCGCATCCGGACGAGCTGGCCGCACTCATCGGCGAACGGGCCCTGGGTGCCTGGGCGTTGCATGACGAGTGCCTCGCCGAGGGACTCGAACTCGACCTCTTCGTCATCTTCGGTTCCATCGCCTCGCTGTGGGGAGCGGTCGGCTCCGGCCGGCAGGCCGCACCGGATGCCCTCCTCGCGGCGCTGGCCGAGCACCGGGACTCGCTGGGCCTCCCGGTTCGGCAGATCGCGTGGGGACCGTGGGACGGCACCGGCCTGCTGGACAAGACCAGCGCGGGCCTGATGACCCGAAGCGGCCTGGAACCGTTTGCCCCCTCGGACGCCCTTGAACTCCTGGACCACACGATGGCGGGAGACGACGCCCTGTCGGCGGTGGCCCTGGCCGACTGGAGCCTACTCCTTCCCCTGTATCAGCAGGCGCTGCCCTGGCCTCTTTTCGACGAGCTGGCGGCCGAGGCGAGCGCCGTACCGACCAGTCAGAGCGAGTTGCTCGACCGGCTGAGGGGGCTATCGACGCCAGACCGCGACGATCTCCTGCTCGACTACGTCCTCGAGGAGGTCTCGGCCGTCCTCGGGCTGGACAACGCCGACGAACTGGGACCGGAACAAGGTTTCTTCGAGATCGGCATGACCTCCATCACCGTCCTGGAGATGCGCATTCGGTTGGAGCGCCGCTTCAGCTGCGATCTCCCGGCGACGCTGGCGTTCGAACATCCGACCTCTGCCGCCGTCGTACGCCATCTGTCCACGGAGGTGCTGGGCCTGGAGGAGGCCGCGGCGGACCCGGCGGAAGCGGCACAGCCTGCTCCCCCCACCAGCGCCGCCCCCACACCACCCGGCACCCGGCCGAGTGCCAAGACCGCCGGGTCGAACGACGAGTTGCTCACTCTGCTTGAGGGAGAGCTCGCCGCGGCGGACGAGCTGATCAACCGAACCTCGTCCTGATCGACGACGAATCTCAGAAGGGAAGGACCATGGACGCTTTGGCCGACGCCGTTGTCGCGGGTGCGCCACCTGAGGTACTGGAACGGGAACAGGTGCCGCGCGACTATCTCGCCGCGCACGTACAGGCGGAGGACACCGGCATGTTCGCCGGGGTCGAGGACAAGGACGTACGCAAGTCACTGCGGGTCGGTCGGGTACCCATGCCGGAACTGGCCCCCGACGAGGTTCTGGTCGCCGTCATGGCCAGTGCCGTCAACTACAACAGCGTCTGGTCCGCGATGTTCGAGCCGCTGCCCACCTTCAACTTCCTGCGGCGCTTCGGCAAGGAGAGTGACTACGCGGCACGCCACGACCAGCCGTACCACGTCCTCGGCTCTGACGCCGCCGGAGTGATCGTCCGCGCTGGTGCGGGGGTGCGGCGCTGGCGCGTGGGTGACCATGTCGTCGCGACCTGTATCCAGGTCGACGATCAGGAACCCGCCACGCACGCCGACGGCATGCTAGGGGCTGGCCAGCGCGCCTGGGGATTCGAAACGAACTTCGGCGGACTGGCGCACTACGCAGTCGTACGAGCGAGCCAACTACTCGCCAAACCGGGCCATCTGACCTGGGAGGAAGCCTCCAGCAACATGCTGACGGCCTCCACCGCCTACCGCATGCTGATCAGTGAGCGGGGCGCCCGGGTCAGGCTCGGTGACGTGGTGCTCATCTGGGGCGCGACGGGAGGACTCGGCGCTTTCGCCGTGCAGCTCGTGAAGAACGCGGGCGGCATCCCCGTCGGAGTAGTCAGCTCGGAGCACAAGGAGAAGCTGCTGCGCCGGCTTGGCTGTGACGTGGTGATCAACCGGTCCGAGATCGGCATCGGCGGGGATCTCACCCCGGAACGAACCATCGAGCAGGGCAAACGCCTCGGCCAGCTCATCCGCGCGGAGGTCGGTGAGGATCCGCACATCGCCTTCGACTACGTCGGACGCTCCACCTTCGGCGTCTCCGTGTTCGTCGTACGCCGCGGCGGGACCGTGATCACCTGCGGTTCCAGCACCGGGTACCAGCATGAGTACGACAACCGCTACCTGTGGATGAATCTGAAGCGGATCATCGGCAGCCACGCCGCCAACCTCCACGAACAAGCCGAGTGCAGCCGCCTGTTCAGCCTCGGAAAGCTGGTCCCCGTGCTCTCCACGGTCTACCCGCTGGAGGAAGTGGGTGAAGCCGTGCGGCTGGTCCAGCGCAACGCGCACATCGGCAAGGTCGGGGTGCGGTGCCTGGCTCCGCGGAACGGCACCGGCATCAACGACCCCGACCTGCGGGACCGCATCGGTGAGGAACGGCTCACCACCCTGAGGGATGCCGTGTAGCCGTCTTCCGACAGCGCGCGGCACCTCCTCACCAGTGGAAGAGAGGGGACTGGCAATGGCCAGGCAAGATATCGGCATTCTGAGCACCGGTTCATACGTCCCGAAGGAGGAGATCAGCAACGAGGAGGTGGCTGCCCGGGTCGGAGTGGAGACCGAATGGATCGAGCGGAAGACCCAGATACGGGGGCGCCGCTACGCGGCGCCGTCCGAAGCGACATCCGATCTGGCAATCCAGGCCGCCGAGAACGCGCTGGAACAAGCCGGATTGGAAGCCGAGCAACTCGACTACCTCATCCTCGCGACCTCGACCGGTGACTCGCCCCAACCCCCAACCAGTTACCTGGTGCAAGACGGGATCGGCGCCGCGAACGCCGCGTGCTTCGACATCAACGTGGTCTGCAGCGGGTTCGTCTACGGACTGGAGCTGGCGCGCGCCCTGGTGGCGCAGCGCCCCGCCGCCCATGTCCTGGTGATCGCGGCAGATATCTACTCACGCTGCCTCGACTTCTCCGATCGCCGAACCGCCGTGCTACTCGGAGACGGTGCCGGAGCGGCAGTGGTCTCCGCGGTCCCCGATTCCGCGGGCTTCATCGACTTCCGCCTCGCCAGCCGCGGCGACGCGCAGCGGCTCATCCGAGTGGAGGCGGGCGGCAGCAGGATCCCCACTTCCGAGGCGACCCTGGCGGAGGGCGGTCACTTCTTCCGTATGGAGGGGCGAGGGGTACGGGACTTCGTCATGGAACACTTCCCACCACTGGCGGCGGAGTTGGCGGCGAGCTGTGACGTCGCCCTTGAAGAGATCCACCACTTCGTACCACACCAGCCCAACGGCATCCTGCTGCAGCAGCTCGTCGAGAAGGCCGGTCTGGGCGCCGCGCTCACCCACCGCACCCTGGACAGCTACGGGAACATGGGCAGCGCCTCTGCCGCGGTCACCCTGGACGTGGCCCACCGCGCGGGTGACCTGCGTGCCGGCGACCTCGTCCTGCTCGGGACCTTCGGGGGCGGGATGTCCCTGGGTGCCGGCCTGATGCGCTGGTCGGGGGCGTCATGACGGAACATCTGTCCGCTTGCCCGAGCATACACCGGATCGGCGTCGTCGGTTGCGGGCTGATGGGCCTCGGCATCATCGAGCTGTGCGCACGTGCAGGTCTGGACGTGGTCGGTACGGTGCGTTCACCCAGTGCCGTCGAGCAGCGCCGGGCTCGCCTCGAGGACTCCCTGGCGAACGCCGCGCACCGGGGGAAGATCACCGAGGACGAGGTGCTGGCCTGTCTGGAACGGGTCCACTTCACCACGGACCTGCTGGACCTGGCGGACCGCCAGTTCGTGATCGAGTCCATCACCGAGAACCGTGCCGTGAAGACCGAGCTCTTCACCGAGCTCGACAAGATCGTGGAAGACCCCGAAGCGGTGCTGGCGTCCACCACCTCGTCCCTTTCCATCATGGGGATGGGCCGGACGACGAACAGGCCGACCCATGTGCTGGGAGTCCATTTCTTCAGCCCGGCCCAGACCGTTCCGCTGGTCGAGCTGATTCCCTCACTGCACACGGACGCTTCCGTGGTGGATCGCGCCGCGGACTTCCTGACCGGACCGCTCGGCAAGGAAGTGATTCGCTCCACGGACCGGACAGGCTTCGTGGTCAACACCCTGCTCGTGCCGTATCTCCTGTCCGCGGTGCGCATGGTGGAGTCGGGTTTCGCCACGCCGGAAGTGATCGATCAGGGCATGCGGCGCGGCTGTGGTCATCCGATCGGTCCTCTCAAACTGGTGGACCTCATCGGCATGGACGTCATCGCCTCGGTCGCCAACGCCCTGTACGAGGAATTCAAGGAACCCCTTTACGCGCCACCGCCGTTGCTGCGTCGGATGGTCGAAGGCGGACTACTCGGCAAGAAGTCCGGCCGCGGTTTCTACACCTACACCTAGCGCCGTGCGCATCCCATGCCAGCGCTGTTGCCTGCCAACGATGTTAGTCGACGGGCATCGGAAAGGAGATCTACCCAAGTGCCGCCATCATCCGCCGAAGAACAACTGACGCTTTACTGCCTCGCGCACGCGGGAGGCAGTGCGACTCCGTACCGGTTGTGGGAATCGTTCGTTCCGCGCGGGTGCCGGGTGGTGCCACTGGAGTTACCCGGCCATGGAACTCGATTGCGAGAACCACTGGACGAGGATCTCGACCAGCTGGTCGCGGGACTCCTCCCCACGGTCCGGTCCGCGGACACCGAACGTTTCGCCATTTTCGGGCACAGCTTCGGTTCGATTCTGGGATTCGAATTAAGCCGACAGCTATGCCGATTGGGTACTCCTCCCCGAGCACTGCTGGTAGCGGGACGGAACTCCCCTACCGGAACGCTCTCACACCGACCGATGCACGAACTGACGGACGACCAACTCATCACCGAACTCGCCCACTATGGCGGGCTCCCCGCGGAACTGCTCGCTGTACCGGAACTACTGCGGGCATACCTTCCGGCCATCCGCCACGACCTGCGCCTCACGGAGACATACACCAGGTCGCCAGGGCCGGCGATGCGGGTTCCACTCACTGTCTACGCCGGTCGCCGGGACAAGCTCATCGAGCTACCGCAGGTGTTCGAATGGGCACACGAGACAACGGCGGAATTCCAAATGTCGGTGCTTTCCAGCGGCCATTTCCTACTGGACGAGGAGGAGTTCAGAACCATGCTCGCGGCTCGTCTACGACGGCTCATACACACTTCGGAACCCGCGCCGGCCGCTGAACCCGCGCACACGACGAGCCTGGCACCCAGCGGACTCTGACACACCTGACCATTTCGAGAAGACATCCGGGAATTCACCTTACCCAGGGAGAAGAACAATGGACGTGACCGACCGCGACGTAGTGAGCAAGGTCATCAGCAAGTACATCGGTGACAACTTCTTGGACGGAAGCGATGTCTCTGAGTTGTCCGGCGACACCCCCTTGCTGGAATGGGGTGTACTCAGCTCGATGAACACCTCACTGCTGATCAATTTCATCCAGACAGACCTCGGAGTAGTCGTTCCGCCAACCCATCTCACCGCGAAAAATTTCACCAACGTGACAGCCATCACAAATATGGTGTGCGGTCTCACGGACGAGGCGGCGTAACCCCGCTTCGAATCCTCGGCAATGAGCACAGGACATCCACCTCGGGCGAAGGGCGCCCAGCGAAACGGAGAACACAGTGGACGCAGAGTTCGACGTCGGAATCATCGGCGGTGGTCCGGCGGGTTCGACCATGGCCTCCTACCTCGCCAAGGCGGGTCTCTCAGTGGCCGTCTTCGAGAGCGCGGTGTTCCCGAGGGAGCACGTCGGGGAGTCACTCGTACCGGCTACCACCCCCGTACTGCTTGAGATCGACGCCATGTCCAAGGTCGAGGAAGCGGGATTCCCCAAGAAGTACGGGGCGGCCTGGACCTCGGCCGAGGACCGCGACATCGACCACATGGGATTCCGTGGGCTGACCCACGACTTCCGCGGGGCCGGCGTCATGTTCAACGAACGCAGTCAGGAGGGGGTGGAGCGTGACCACACGTACCACGTGGACCGCGGCAAGTTCGACCAGATCCTGCTCAAGCACGCCGAAGAGTTGGGTGCCAAGGTGTTCCAGGGCGTGCGGGCCGGCAAGGTCGACTTCGACAGTGAGATACCGCAGATCGAGGCCAAAGTAGGCGGGAGAAGCGTCAACATTCCCGTCCGCATGGTGGTAGATGCCAGCGGCCGCCGTACGCACCTGGGAACGCAGCAGAAGTTCAAGGTGGCGGACCAGGTGTTCAACCAGTACGCGGTGCACTCGTGGTTCAAGGGAATCGACCGCCAAGCTCTCACGGCCGACAAGGAACAGGCCGACTACATCTTCGTCCACTTCCTGCCCGTCAGCGACACCTGGGTGTGGCAGATCCCGATCACGGAAACGATCACGTCGGTCGGCGTTGTCAGTCAGAAGCGCCGGTTCCAGGAAACCGGCGGCGACCGCGAGAAGTTCTTCTGGGACACCGTGGGCAGCCGTCCCGCGCTGCTCAACGTACTCAAGAACGCCGAGCAGACGCGACCATTCAAGACCGAGGGCGACTACAGCTACGGCATGACGCAGATCGCCGGCGACAACTTTCTGCTCGTCGGGGACGCCGCTCGGTTCGTCGACCCGATCTTCTCCAGCGGTGTGAGCGTGGCTCTCAACAGCGCCCGGATAGCCAGCCAGGACATCATCGCCGCCGCGGAGGCCGGCGACTTCTCCAAGGCGCGCTTCGCCACATACGAGGCGAAACTCCGCCGTGGTGTGCGCAACTGGTACGAGTTCATCTCCATCTACTACCGGCTCAACATCCTCTTCACCGCGTTCGTCCAGGACCCTCGGTACCGCCTGGACGTCCTCAAGTTGCTGCAGGGTGACGTATACGACGACGAGGAGCCCAAGGCTCTCGCCGCCATGCGCGAGGTGGTCGAGACAGTGGAGAACGACCCCAACCACTTGTGGCACCCGTATCTGGGTGATCTCAAGGCGCCCGCCACCGCGCCTGCCTTCTGAGGGAACCGTGTGACAACGCCATCAGCACCGCCTCCGCCGGCCAGCCGGCGGAGGCGGTGCCAGCCGCTTCCCGCCGCTGGTGCACCCAGCTCACCCGGTAGGGCCGAGCCCCCTCCAGCAGGGTGGTGGCACAGTTCCAGCCTTCCAACGGGTGCCAGTCGCCGTCCTCCCCGAGCGACCGCTCCGGCACGCCGGACCGGGAGAAGCCCAGCCGCTCGAACGGATATCGCATCCCCTGTCCCATCGCCTTGCTGTACGCCTCTTTCAGCGTCCACATCCTCACCAGTTCCGCGCTGCGGTGCTCAGGCGGTAACGAGGCCAGCAGGACGCGCTCCTGCGGGGTGCACACGCTCTGGTCCCACCCACTGCCGTCCAGCGGTCGGTCGGCGGCTTCCGCGTCCACGCCGATGCGGCCGACCCGGCTGACCGCGGCGACCTGCAAGGGGCCTGAATGGCTCAGGCTCACTTCGAGTTCGCCGCAGCCACGGACGTACGGACGCCCGTGCGGCATGTACCCGATGTCCACGCTCTCCGGAGGGGCGCTCAGAGCCACGGCCACGATGTGCCGGAAGAAGACCCGGGACGCGAGATAGCGTTCCCGCGCGCGGTGGTGAGTCAGTTCCAGATAGCGGGGCAGCTGCCCACCCAGAAGGCCGCGCAGCTCGGTCTCATCCGGGCACGGCGGCAACCACTCGAGCTCCCAGCCGTACGCCACGGCCGTTCCGTACCGCCGCAGGCTCTCGCGGACCGGAAACCAGGGGCCGACGGGTCCGGGTACGTGTACCAGGCCGTCGGAGGCGGTGGGCAAGGCATCAGCCGCCCAGGGTCGCCGGCCCGGCCAACGACGTGGCGTGCAGGTCGTAGCTGAGTCCTTCGTCATAGCGCGCCAGCACTTCCCGGTGAATGCGCTCCAAGCAGGGAAACGAGGCCTCCTCGGGTCGGGCGGCGCCGAGCAGTCCCACGATGCGGTGCAGCGCGCCCGTCAGCCAGCACGGCTCGGCCAGGAAGTCCCGTCCCCGGTCTCGTCGCTGCGACCACACCCCGACGCAGGCGGTGGCGGCGACCAGCAGCGCGTAACGCTCCGCGAGGGAACGAGCGTACGGGCCAAGCAGCGCCCCAGGTCCGGCCGCCTCCAGGGGCGCACACGCCTCGCTCAGTTCGGCGGCTTCCGAGACCAGACGGTTGAGCAGCTCGACCAGCGCGGCGCGGCAGCAGGGGTGCGAGGCCACTTCCCCCGCGTGTCCGACGCGCAGCGCGTGGAAAGCCAGCGAACTCAGCAGCGGGTCGTCCGTCGCGCGGGATGAGCAACGCATCGGCCGCGCCAGATCCAGCGCCGGCAGCGGGGCGTCCAGTTGGTACAGCGCGTCCGGAATCGATTCGCCCGGATCCCCGCTGTTGAGCACCCGTCGCCACGTGCGCGCGGGCAGCCGCGCGACCAGCACGGTGTAGGGGGGCACCTCATCTTCCGTGGGCCACAGTGGTGATGCCAGCCTGCTCAGTCTCCGCGAGAACCCCCGGTAGGGGTGGGCGCTGTCACGTCTCGCCACCTCCAACACCGTGCTCAGGTCGTGTCCGGCCTCCTTCAACACCCGTTTGGCGAGATATCCGGCCGCTGCTGAGCAGATGGGCGCCCAGTCGGGCACGAGGTGAGCCGCCCGCGCAGCGCAGAGCGTGACGCAGTCGCTCACCAAGAGATCCAGAAAGGCCCCGGCCAGTACGTCTGCCCCAGGCGGGGCTACGAGTTGGGATTTCTCGGACGCGTACCACGACTCCACCGCAGCACGCAGCAAGGTATCGAGGCGGGCCAGCACCGTCGACGCGTACAGACCATGACTCAACCGGGCGGCACGCAAGGCGAGTTCAAGGCCGCTACCCGGTTCGCCCAGTACGGTTTCCCAGCTGACCGTACGACTCCGTCCACTGGACGGCATCTCGTCGGGGGTGAGCAGCAGCGCAGTGTGATCGCGGTCCGGGCGCCCCGTATCATGGCGCGCCGTGACCACCAGCGCCTGACAGTCGGGCGGCGGCTCTGCCGTCCGTCCCGCGGAC
This sequence comes from Streptomyces oceani, assembly GCF_001751245.1. Classification (GTDB taxonomy): domain Bacteria; phylum Actinomycetota; class Actinomycetes; order Streptomycetales; family Streptomycetaceae; genus Streptomyces; species Streptomyces oceani. The sequence goes on along the minus strand of NZ_LJGU01000121.1, from coordinate 54,040 downwards.
AACCGCAGTTCGTCGGCGTGTATTCGGGCCGTGAAGCTGTCGTGCGGCGCGGCGGCGCCACCTCCGGTCGGAGCCAGTCGGCCGCCTCTCAGCAGAAGTTTCCCCACCCGTCGTTGCTGGCGCTCGCAGCCACCGGCCCAGACCCTCAGTGCGGTGGGAAAGCCGCTGACTTGGGGCTCAGCGGCGGCCGGAAGGTCCATCCGGAGGACAGTGCGCACCACTTGGTGCAGTTCCTCCACACGACGTAGTCGACCGCCCACCCGCTCGGGAACGAACTCGGCCGGAAATCCGCAGGCTCGCAGAGCGAGCGAGACCCCATCCGCGGCGCTGCCCGCCTCCGAGAGGGAGCGTTCCAGGATGGCGATCCGATTCACAGCGGACCTTTCCATGCTTGTGTTCGGGCATCCGGCGCTCTTCGTCGGAGCGGGTCCAGCGAACGGCTCCCTACACGGCGGGGCCCATCAGAGTCGACACGGCAACGGTACGTCTGCTTGTCGCTGTTCTGGGGAAACGTGTCCCTCTCGAAGAAATCGACCGGCCCTTCACGAACAGCCGATTCCCCCTCCGCGTGCTGTCTGCCAGCCGCTTGGGGACCGTTGCTCCCGGCTCGCTCGTCCTTGCGCACCGACACTCCGGGGCGAGCCCCCGGCTCGTGACCGCTCCGTCGTCGGTGGAATGCGTCAGCCTCTTCCGACCACTCGGTGCGGGGGAAAGCACGGAGATTGTGTGTGCCCTCCCCTGCGCGGGTTCCCCTGTGCGGTGGGGAGTGGTGACGCGATGTCACACGAGCTCCCCTACGAGCACGGATTGATGGATCTCCTGAAGCACCATGGAAGGCTCCAGACCCAGTTCCCTGGCCAATGCGTTGCGCAGGTGCTGATACACCTGAAGTGCGCGCCACGCACAACCGGTTCGCTGCAGGGAGACCATGAACTGGGCGCAGAGGTTCTCATTGAGCGGGTTTTGAGCCACCAGCACTCTGAGTTCCGGGACGAGTGCCGCGTGCCTACCGATCTGCATGTCGGCGTCGATGCGTTGCTGCAGCACCGACATTCGGGCCTCGTTCATGCGCAGCGCCTCGAACTGCAGCACGTTGCCCACACGTACATCGATCAGTGCCGGCCCCCGCCACATGGCCAGGGCCCCGGTGAAGTGGTCGGAGGCGAGCCGATAATCTCCCGCCTCGGTCGCCCTGCGGCCGGCCTCGGCGAGCCGGTCGAACTCACGGCAATCGAGCCGCCCGCTATCGATGCGGAGCAGGTAGCCGCCCGGCTGCGTCACCAATATGTCCTTGGCCTTCCGGCCATCGCCGTGCACCAGTGCCTGGGTCATCTTCTGGCGGAGCTGTAGTATATACGTCTGGAGAATGGACGATGCGCTCTTGGGCGGGGACTCCCCCCAGAGCTCATCCATCAGTGTGGAGACGGTGACTACTCGTTCACCTTGCAGAATTAATAGCGCCAGCAACTGGCGCAGCTTCGTGGCCGTTGGCACAATCGAGATCCCGCCTTCGACAACGCTCAACGGCCCGAGTACATTTATCTCCACTATGCGACTCCCTTCAGTGATAGCGGTGACCCATGGGGCTCCATAGGTGCGTGCCGTACCGCACGCCACGAGAGGGAACTCAACAGGCCCATACATCAACAGATTGGCTAAGGTACCGAAATCGTTTTCCACTCGACAATGGCGAAAATACGACAATTTCCGTTGAATCGAATTACTTCACTCAGAGGAAGCGATCGAACTCACGGAATGCCAACGATGAGGAGTCTGATACATAAAGAAATCCTGAACATGGCCGGCGGGTTACTCAAGGATGACCATGATGGATGGAACAACGGAAGCGCCAGAGTCCGATGCGGAGACACCCGCGGATGGTTCACCCGCCGGCGAGGCGACGGAGGTGGAGTGCCGCCGGATGCAACTTTCGGCTCCGGATCAGCTTCGCGTCCTACACTGAAAATCTCCCACTTGCAACCTCTCTTGCAGAATCGCATAGAAAGGAACCCCCGTCCCCAGCATTTATTACACTATGATTCTAATTTTACGGTAAACGATCGATCGGAGGGCAAGCGATCGGTTTCCGGAGGGACAACCGACCTCGCCGCGCCAAGCGTCACTGCCTCATCATCTGGTGTCAAGCACTAACGATCAGCCGGCAGGATGCATATCGGTTGGCCAGACCGGGCAGTTTTAGGCCGGTCCTTTGCTTCCCCCTTCGGACCCTTAACTGGCTACACTCACGGCGTACCGCCTTGACCTACCGCACAGGAGCCAGGGCACGACCCAACGGAGCTGCGTAACGAGATCTTGGACGTGGGGTGCGGTCTAGGGGTATGAACTTCGACCTCCACGTCGATTACGATGGACCGCAGCCCACCGACGCCCCAAGGGGCCGCCTCAAAGATCACATCTGACCCGGGGACGGGCCGTTTCCCCTGATAGATCGCCTCATAGTCGACGACCCCCAGGTCGAATACCTCGTCGGACGGCTCTTCCCTCACGCGACTCCTCTCCTGGCACACAGCGAGGGGACGTTCCAGGCTGATATGGCAGCGCCGGCAAGCTGGAACGGTACAGTACCGTACCTCTCGGCGCCATGCGCGTACCTCACCCACTTCACTTCGGGACGCGGTCAGCCTGCCGAGAAGCGGAATGCGAGCGGCAGCACCACGTCATCGACGAGGACTCGGACGTCCTCGGCGTCGACCTCCTCGCCCATGTTGTAACGCCGAAAGAAGATGACGGCTGGTGCCAGGTCCCATAGCGGCTGCACATCGACGTCGGCCGGAATCTCTCCCCGATCCTTGGCCCGGGCGAAGGCACCGATGAGGTTTTGACGGCGCGTGGCGATGTACCCGTCCCGGATCGTGCTGGCCAGTTCGGGGTTGCGACCCAGCTCCCCGAGCAGGTCCATCATCACATCGCCAAACCGGTCCATCTCATCCAGCAGATCCTCCAGCGCGCCGAGCAGGTCGCCACGCAGTGCTCCGGTGTCACGCTCGGCGGGCAGGTCTCGGGTCGCATTCATGAAAGCAGCCACGATCAGGTCTGACTTGGACGGCCAACGACGGTACACCGTGGCTTTGCTCGCGTGCGCTCGGGACACGACGGCATCCACGGTCAGACGGTTGTAGCCCACTTCACGCAGCACCTCAAGGGTCGCGCTGAGCAGCTGGTCTTCGCGGGCCTGCCCGCCCCGCAACGATGTCGACATGCGAGCAGTTTACTCCAGGGTCACCGGAGTGGTACGGTACTGTACCGTACTTATCGGATTCACAAGGGAGCTTCCAATGTCGTCTCCATCCCTGCAACCGGCTGAGCCGTATCCACGCCGCTGGGCCGGACTGAGCGTGCTGGCACTGAGCTTGTTCCTGGTGGTCACGGCGAACATCGCGCTGACCGTGGCACTACGCGATGTCGCCGAGGAGATGCAGACGACGTCGAGCGAGCTGCAGTGGATGCTGGACGCCTATCCGCTCACGGTCGCGGCGCTCCTCTTCGCCCTCGGAGCCGCAGGCGACAAGTTCGGTCGCCGCGCCGCCCTCATGTGGGGCCTGGGAGGCTTCGCGGTATTCAGCGTAATTGGAGGCCTCAGCGACGAGCCGGGCCTGGTGATCGCCGCTCGGGTGGGCCTCGGCATCTCCGGTGCGCTAATCATGCCGGCCACGCTCGGCCTCGTACGCGTCACCTTCACCGAGGACTCCGAGCGCAAGCGCGCTTTGTCGCTCTGGGGAGCCGCCGCCGGCCTCGGCCTCGCCGGTGGCCCGCTGCTGAGCGGTGCCCTGGTTGAGCCGTACGGATGGGAGGCGTGCTTCTACCTCAACGTCCCCATCGCCCTTGTACTCCTACTGGCCACCCCGCCGCTACTGCCCGCCTCCCGCAACCGCGACGCCGGGCGCCTGGACCTGTGGGGCGCGGTGCTCTCCTGCCTCATGTTGGGCGGACTGGTGTACGGCGTCATCGAGGGGCCGAGCAAGGGATGGCTCTCGGCCGAAGTCCTGGGCGCATGGGCACTCTCGCTGGTCTGCATGGTGGCCTTCATCATCGTGGAACGCCGCATCAGCAACCCGATGGTCGACCTGACCTGGTTCACGAACAAGTTCTTCGCCGCCGGGGCCGGCTTCGCCGCACTGATCTTCACCATCGTGATCGGGATGATCTATCTCGTTTCGGTCTTCTCGCTCCAGTTTCTGGGTCATGACGCGCTGGAGGCGGGACTGCGGCTGCTGCCCGCTGGCGTCGCGCTCATCGCTGGCGTGCCCATCGGTGAGCAGGTGTACCACCGCGTCGGACCGCGCTGGCCCATCACGATCGGTGCGGCACTCGCCGCCTGCGGTGCCTATGTCCTGACCACGGCGGACATCTCCAGCGACGACATGGGCCTCATGGTTTCCGGCGTGTTGTTCGGGATGGGTACCGGTTTGGCCATCCCCGCCATGACGGACTCCGTGATGGCCAACGCACCGGCCGCGCGCGGCGGTGTGGTGGGCGGCACCTTCGACGCAGCGATCGAGGTCGGCGCGGCCCTCGGCATCGCGATCTTCGGCAGCGTACTCAACACCGTGTACGCCGATGAGCTGCCGGCACGGGTCACAGGTGCGCTGCCGCCCCCGGCACAGACCGTGGCCGAGGACTCGCTCGGCGGCGCGCTGGGTGTAGCGGCGAAGTTGCCGGATCCCGTGGCTGGACCGCTTGTCGACGGGGCACGCTCCGCCTTCATCGACGGTTACACCACGGCGTCCTACGCGGTGCTCGGTGCGGCGGTCGTCACCGCGGTGCTCGCACTCGCACTGGTGCCCAAGCGCGCCGCGGCGGGGAATGCACCGACAGCCGAAACCCCGGCTCAGATGCCCAAACCCTCCGAGGCTCCGACACATGGAGTCAGGCACCGCTAGACCGGCCAAAGCTTCTGGACCCTTCCGCGCCGGCGGCACTGTGGTTCAGGAGAGCGCGCCCGGGATACCCCCGACCCGGGCGCGCTGCCATGTCCGAGGCCGGGATTCACAGCGATACCGCTGACTCAGCATGGGGAATCTCCTCAACCCGCAGCCAGTGGGAGCCGACGCATCGCGTAGGCTCCCACTGGCATATGCCTCACGACTTGGGGCCGGTACCCCACCTCAATCCACGTCACCCACCCTGACGTGCACCGGTCCGTCTGCTATACCTCCTCTGTAGCACGCATATGGCACCCCTTCCGTACGGTGTGGGACGTGCCAGAGGGAGGAGCCATATGGAGCCCGAAGGGCTGGACGAACACGCCGAGTTCCCTATGACGCATACACTTCAGCCGCCCAGCTACGGTCTAGGTGACGCCATTGCCGGCGTCTCACGCCAACCCCCCACGCACGCGCAACTCTCGACCGCACCGCCAAGCCATGGCTCCGGAGCACGCCGCCTTCCTGGCTCGATTGTGCCGCCGCGTCGAAGGTGCTTCCACCAGAGCGCCATCACGAGGGGGCGCACTTTACAAGAAGTACCTTGTGTTCACTGGTGCATCGAGTTACTAGTTCGTCCTGTCACTGAGCGCGGAATGGACTCGTGAGGAAATGACGCAGCAAGGGAAACCGATAAGGGTTCTGATAGTGAGCGACCGGAGCATCTTGAGGGCGGGGTACCGAACCTTACTCGAAAGTAGCCCGGACTTCAAGGTCATCGACGAGGCCGAAAACATCGCGCAAGCCATCAAGGTCTCCGCGGCAAAGAGCCCCGACATAGCGATGCTGGACTCCGGCAGCTACGCGATGGACCTGGCCGCCATACGCCGCATGGTGGCGCTTCAGGGAGCACGATACACGCTGATGCTGGTGGAGAGCATCAATCAGCACACACGCCAGCTCCCTGGAATCGGCGTCGACGGGGTCCTGCTCAATCAGTCAAGCTCGGAGATGATTTGCGCCGCGTTGCGCATGATAGCCGCAGGATACACGTTGATATCCCCGGCGGGTGCCCCGAGGGTGGAGAGCAACACCGTTACCACAGTGCAGGACACCGGACACCTGGAACTTCTTACCCATCGCGAAGTGGACGTCCTTCGGCTCATCGCGCAGGGACTGACTAATGCAGAGATATCCGCCGAACTCTCAGTGAGCGACAGTACGGTAAAGTCACACGTACAGAATATGTTCAACAAGTTGGAACTTCGCAACCGCGTGCACGCCGTGATATTCGCCTACGAGATCGGGATCGTCACGGCTCAGCCTCCAAGAGAGCCGCAAGACCAGGCTGGTCTCGTGTTGACCTGACCTCGACTCGCCGTCGGGCTCGGCACAAGGCTCGGGCAGCGCGCCCCCGAGGGGCGGCGACACTCACTGCGCCGGGGCTCCCGCGCGCAGTCCGTCCATGACGAGGTTCAGCAGCCGGGTAGCGCGCGGCTGCCTGCCCCCGGGGGTCGAGCTGCCACAGGCCGGCGATGGCCAGGAGGAAATCGTCCGCGGTCACTCCCGGCCGGATGGTGCCGGCTTCCGCGTTGGCGCGGAGGAGGAGTTCGGCTGCGGACGTCACCGGGGCGTGCCCCGGTTCACCTGACGGATCTCCCCGTCCAGCGCGTCCAGCCTGGCGGTCGTCCAGGGCCGGACTCTCGGCGCCGCCCCTCTGCTCCAGTCTGGGGTCCGCCTCCTTCACCGTCGAGTTCGATGCCACGCACGCGTTCCCGCTCAAGCTGTTTCAGCAGGGAGGCGTGACTGTAGAGCAGGTTACGAAAGGTCGGGGCGTGTCGCTCCATCACCTTCTGCTCGGCGAAGGACACTTCCCGGTGGTAGCTGTTGTGCGTGGCCATCGCCTGAATCTCGTTCAGCCGCGGTGGAGGACCGGTGTCCCCGGACGGCTGGGCCTGGGCCGCGGACGAGAGCGCCGCGACCGCGGTGCACGCGATCGCGGCGGAGAGCCATCGACGAAGCGGGCTTGGGTGGGAGTTCGGGACGCTGACGACGTGCCACAACATCCCGCCAGCCCGTTACGCGGTCAACAACGCGCGCCGACCCGCACGAGAAGACCCGACGGCACTATCCCACCGAGGTGTACGCCACCACCCCGCGCCGCATCTCGTCGATCGCCCTACGGGCGTTCTTCGCGACGGTCCCCTCCAACGGCGCCGCGCTGGAGAGTTGCCCCAGGACGTCGATGACCTGCTTGCACCAACGGACGAAGTCGCCGGCGGGCATGTCGACGTCGCGCAGCACCGCGTCCAGCCCGTGCCCCTGGGTCCAGTGGTAGGCCGCCCAGGCGAAGCCGAGATCGGGCTCCCGCTGACCCACCCCCTCGGCCGCGGTGATGCGGTGCTCCTCCTCCAGGGCGTCGAGCCTGCCCCAGATCCGAACCATCTCGCCCAGGGCGTGCTTCGCCCGGCCACCCGGCAACCGGTCTGGCACGGCGTCGTCCGAGGCACGCGCCTCGTACACCAAAGCCGAGACGCAGCCGGCCAGTTCCGCCGGTGTCAGGCCCTCCCAGACCCCCTCTCGCAGGCACTCCGAGGCCAGCAGGTCCAACTCTCCGTAGAGCCGCGCCAGTCGCCGGCCGTCCTCGGTGACCTCGTCGCCCTGCAGGTAGTCGAGGTCGGACAGGAGGGCGTAGACCCGGTCGAAGGTGCGGGCGATGGTGTTCGTACGGCCCTCGATCCGACGCTCCAGTTGCCGGGTGTCCCGTGCCAGCCGCAGATAGCGCTCGGCCCACCGAGCGTGGTCCTCACGCTGGTCGCAGCCGTGGCAGGGATGACTGCGGATCTGCGCGCGCAGCCGTGAGATGTCGGCGTCGTCGACCGCCGTCGAGCGCTGCTTACGGTGCCGCTGCGGCTCGTGGTGCCCCGCCTTGGTGCGCAGCGCCGAGGCGAGGTCCCGCCGGGACTGCGGGCTACGCGGATTGAACGACTTGGGGATACGCATCCGCTCCAGGGGCTCCACCGGCACCGGGAAGTCGATGGAAGCGAGCCGTTTGACCTGACGTTGCGCGGTCAGCACCAGGGGGCGGGGGCCGTCGTGCTGGTCGTACCCCCGCCGGCCGGAGCTTCGGCCGGACGTCGTGCCGGGGTCGAGCACCAGCGCCAGGCCGGCGAACTTGCCGGTGGGGACATGGATGACGTCCCCGGACTTCAGCTTCTCCAGCGCCACCCCCGCTGCCGCCCGCCGCTGCGCGGCGCCCTGTCGGGCCAACTCGGTCTCCCGGTCCTTGAGGTCCCGGCGCAGCTGGGCGTACTCCTGGAAATCCCCCAGCTCACAGTGCATCGACTCGCGGTAGCCCTCCATCCCCTCCTCGTTCCGCTGCACCTGCCGGGAGATGCCCACGACCGCGCGGTCCGCCTGGAACTGCGCGAAGGACGTCTCGAGCAGCTCCCGGGAGCGGTGCCGGCCGAACTGCGCGACGAGGTTGACCGCCATGTTGTACGACGGCTTGAAAGAGGAGCGCAGCGGATACGTCCTCGCGCCCGCCAGGCCCGCGAGCGCCCCCGGGTCCATGCCGCGCTGCCACAGCACCACGGCGTGACCCTCGATGTCGATGCCGCGCCGCCCGGCCCGCCCGGTCAGCTGGGTGAACTCGCCGGGGGTGATGTCGGCGTGCTGCTCGCCGTTCCACTTGACCAGCTTCTCCAACACGACCGAGCGCGCCGGCATGTTGATGCCCAGGGCCAGCGTCTCGGTGGCGAACACGGCCTTGACCAGGCCGCGTACGAAAAGCTCCTCGACGATCTCCTTGAAGGTCGGCAGCATCCCCGCGTGGTGGGCGGCGACGCCCCGCTCCAGGCCCTCGAGCCACTCGAAGTATCCGAGGACGTGCAGGTCCTCGTCCGGGATGTCGGTGGTACGCGCCTCCACGATCTCCCGAACCCGGGACCGCTCGTCCGTGGAGTTCAGCCGAAGGCCGGAGTAGAGGCACTGTTGCACGGCCGTCTCGCAGCCTGCCCGGCTGAAGATGAAGGTGATCGCGGGCAGCAGCCCCTCCGCGTCCAGCCGGTCGATGACCTCCGGGCGGCTCGGCGTCCAGATCCGGCTACGGCGGCGTCGCTCACGCTCCCGGTCGGCCTCCCGCTTGGGACGTCCACGCCGCCGGTCGCCGTTCGAGTCCGGGCGGCTGTTCTCCATCCGGGCTATACGGACGAGGTCGGGGTTGACCTCCTTCTTGTCACCCTTCTCCTCGAACAGGTCGTACATCTGTCGACCCGCCAACACGTGCTGCCACAACGGCACCGGACGGTGCTCGGAGACGATCACCCGGGTGTCGCCCCGCACCGTGTCCAGCCAGTCACCGAACTCCTCGGCGTTCGACACCGTCGCGGACAGGGACACCAACGCCACCGAGGCGGGCAGATGGATGATCACCTCTTCCCAGACGGCGCCCCGGAACCGGTCGGAGAGGTAGTGCACCTCGTCCATGACGACGTACCCGAGCCCGAGCAGCGCGCGGGAACCGGCGTAGAGCATGTTCCGCAGGACCTCGGTGGTCATCACGATCACCGGTGCTCCGGAGTTCACGCTGTTGTCCCCGGTCAGCAGGCCGACCTTGTCGGCGCCGTACCGGGCGGCGAGATCGGCGTACTTCTGGTTGGACAGGGCCTTGATCGGCGTGGTGTAGAAGCACTTGCGCCCCTGGGCCAGGGCGAGATGGACGGCGAACTCACCGACGATGGTTTTGCCGGAGCCGGTCGGGGCGGCGACGAGAACGCCGCTGCCGGCCTCGAGGGCTTCGCACGCTTCGAGCTGGAAGGCGTCGAGTTCGAAGTCGTACAGGTCACGGAAGGGAGCGAGAGCGGTGGCCTCGGCGGCGGCGCGCCTGCGCGCCGCCGCGTAACGCTCTGCGGGGGAGAGTTCCTCGGTCATTGTGTCTACGAGCCTACCGGTCACCACCGACAGCGCCGGGTGATTTACCAGCCGGCCACCACCGGCTGCCCCACTGACCAGCCTCAACCGCCTGGTACGAGCCGCGTGGCCGTGCGCCCGTGGCCCGTACGCGGTCGGCGCGGCTCCGGTCGGCCCTGGGCGGCTCCGGCGGCTCGGTCACTCGGCGGCGAGGACCCGCACCGCGGCCGGCACGCTGCGTGCCGTCAGCGGTAAGGCGCCGACCGGCTCCCCGTCGGCGTAGCCCGTCGTGTCCGGCGCCTCCAGGGTGACCGTACGTGCCCGGTGGACGGTCACCGCGGGATGGCTGAGGTGGCTGCCCCGGTAGACCCGGGGGAAGACCCGCAGCAGGGTGGCACGGCTGCACTCCCCCACCACCGTGATATCGAACAGCCCGTCGTCCATGCGCGCGTCGGAACACATCCGCATGCCCCCGCCGTACGACGGCCCGTTGCCGACCGCGACCAGCGTCGCCGCCAGCTCGACGGGCTCGCCCTCGTCCAGCGTGAGGCGATACGGTACGGCACGCAGCGTGGCCAGCTCGGCGAGCATCGCGAGGTCGTAGCGCGACTTCCCGGTGGGCCAGCGCATCCGGTTCCCCCGGTCGTTGACCCGGGAGTCGAAGCCGCTCGCGAGGACGGATCCGAACCAGCGGTCCGCCACCCGCCCCAGGTCGATGTCCCGGCCCGTGCCGTCCTTCAGGGCCGCGGCGATCCTGCGGCCGGCCTCAGCCGGATCGCGTACGGGCAGTCCGGTGGCGCGGGCGAAGTCGTTTCCCGTGCCGACCGCGACCACGCCGAGCGGCACCCCGGTGCCCGCGACCGCTTGCAGGGCCAGTGAGGCCATGCCGTCGCCGCCCACCGCGATCAGGGCGCCGGTGTCCGACTCGACGGCGGCATGGGCACGGGTCAGGGCGTCGTCCGCATCATGACCGACCACGGTGCGTACGGCGAAACCCGCGTCGCGCAACGCTGCGGCGGCGGGCTGGGCGGCCCGGGCCCCACGGCCCTGGCCGGCCACGGGGTTGACCACCATCGTGATCTCACTGGTCACCGGGTCCGCCTCGCCGTCCGTGCCTACGTGGCATCGTCGAAGCGATCTGGCGGACCGCCCTCGTCCCCGGACCGGGCTCCCGTGTCAGGCGGAGCGGGCTGAGCGACTGGTTCCGGCGCGTGGTCGAGCGTGGACGCCTCGTCGTCGTCCAGGTCGGCGTACGGGTTGGCGCGCCTTCGGCGACGGTCGTTGGTGAGGCACACGCCGGTCGCCCCGAAGTACAGCAGCACGATCGGCAGCGCCAACGCACCCATGGTCAGCGGGTCGCCGGTGGGGGTGGCCATCGCCGAGAAGACGGCGATGGCCACGACCATCACCCGCCACCAGCCAAGCAGCTGGCGCCCGGTGACGATGCCGCCGAAGTTCAGCATGACCAGCAGCAGCGGAAGCTCGAAGGCGAGCCCGAAGACGATCACCAGGCGGGTGATGATGTCCAGGAACTCGTCGAACGGGATCAGGTTGCCCGTCCCCTCCGGCGTGAAGTCCAGCAGCGCGCGGGCGGCGGTCGGCAGCACGAAGTACGCGAGCACCGCGCCGCCGACGAACAGCGGGGCCCCCGCTCCCACGAACGCCCCGGCGTACTTCTTCTCACTGCGGTGCAGACCCGGCGCCAGGAAGGCCCAGAGCTGGTAGAGCCACACCGGGCAGGCGCCGATGACACCGACGGTGAGCGCCACCTTCAGCATGATCGTGAACGGCGCCACCAGTCCCTGGATGGTGAGCTCGGCACAGGCCTCGCCGTTCACCGACTCGCCGAAACCCTTCTCGCAGCCGACGGCCTCGCGCACCGGCTCCGTGAGGAAGTCCGCGATCTGCTTGTAGTAGACGAGCCCGAGGACGGCGACGGCGAGAACCGCCAACACCGCCTTCACCAGCCGGTTACGCAACTCCCGCAGGTGCTCCGCGAGTGGCATCCTGCCCTCGGGGTCCTTCTCCTTCTTACCCTGATTACGGGCTGATGTGAGCAACCCACGTCCTCGGTCAGTTGTCCGGTCGGAAGATCAGTTCCCCTCGCGGGTCAGGTCTGCTTCGTCTGCTGGCTCGGCTCCTGCTCCTGGGTCGGCCGGGAACTGCTCACGTCTCCCGGAGCCGCCTGGATCGTGCGCGGAGTGGACTGCTGGGCGTCGCTCGAGTCGGACTTGTCCTGCTCGGCCCCGTCCCCGCCGTCCTTCTTCATCTGCTTCGCCTCGCTCTTCAGGATGCGAGCCGACTTGCCGAGCGAACGGGCCATGTCCGGAAGCTTCTTGGCACCGAACAGCAGCAGGATCACGAGGAGGATCAGTACGATCTCCATGGGCCTGAGGTTGGGGATCATGTGCCACTACCTTCTCGCCGGGGCGGCGTCATCACTTGCCTGCCGTATGCGTCGGACTGGCTGCGCCATGCTGCCAGCGATCGTAACCCTGTGAAGTGGCCGCCTGGCAATCCCCATGCACACTCCACATGTGGGGTCTCACGGCAAACTCCCAGTGCACGTCCACCGTGTCAGGACGCAGCCCCCTCAGGTTACCGCTCGAACCCCCGGGCGCAGGAGGCCGCCGCCCGTTCGAGATCCTCGGCGGCCTCCGTGATGCGTTCGGAACTGTCACCCACCGCACGGGAGAATCGGCGGACCTCAAGGCCCACCCGGACGGCGAGCACGCCGAGCACCGCGACGCCGGAGAAGGCCAGCGTGAGGAAGAACATGGGCCAGAGCATGCACCGAGCCTAGGGTGTCTCCCCCAGTGCCGTCGCGCACCCCCTCGTACGGGCCGGGCGACGGCGGTGCGACACCGCGCGCCCCGGTCGGGTTCCCCGTCACTCCCCGTACGCGGCCAGCGCGTGCCGCGCCGCCTCGCGTGCGCTCTCGGCCAGTTCACGCGGGGCGACGATCCGGCCGTCCGGCCCGAGCCGCAACGCCAGCCGGCGCAGCGACGCGGGCTCCGGGGTGCGCAGGGTGATGCGCAGGCCGCCGTCCGGCAGTTCCTCGGCGCTGTCATGCGGGTAGTACTCCGCCACCCATCGACCGCCCGGCGCCACCTCGACCACCACCTGTGGATCGTCGACAGCGGGCTGTACGAGCCCCGCGGACAGGTCCCTGGGCTCCACCGCCGGTGGATCGGAGGTCTCGTCCAGCAGCCGGATCTCCGCCACCCGGTCCAGCCGGAAGGTACGGCGGGCCTCCGAGCGCCAACACCACGCCTCGACGTAGGTGTGACCGATGGCGAACAGCCGGACGGGGTCGATCTCCCGCTCGGTCACCTCATCCCGAGCCGGCGAGTAGTAGCGCAGCCACACCCGACGACGCTCCGCGATCGCGCGGTCGAGGTCCGCGAACACTCCGCTCTCGGACTCGAAGGTCACCGACAGCCGGGAGCTGGCGCCCGCCGTCTCCCCAGCCGCCGTCTCCAGCTTCGCGGTCGCCCGCAGCAACGCCTCCCGGTCGCTCTCCCGCAGGCCGGGCAGAGTGGCCACCGCACGCGCGGCGACCAGCAGCGCGGTGGCCTCGTCGGCGGCGATCCGCAGGGGCGCGGCGAGATCGTCGGCGTTCCGCCACCAGATGTGCTCACCGTCGGTGTCGATCTCCAGCAGGTCGCCGCCGCGATAGCTCGTACCACACATGGGCAGCACGTCGAGGTCCGAGATCAGCTCGTCGGTGGTGATGCCGAAGGCACGCGCCACCTCGTCAACCCGCGCACCGGGACGGTCCCGCAGGTAGGTGACCAGGGACAACATCCGGCGTGTCCGGTCGATCGCGTGTGACGCCACAGCCCTCTCCCTCAGCCCTTGGCCACGGCACGCAGCCGGTCCACGACGTCCGCCCGCAGCTCGGCCGGCTCCAGCACCAGCACGTCCGGCCCGAACTCGACCAGCCAGGCGTCCAGGCCGTGTCCGTACGGAATCTCCAACTCGTCCCAGCCGTCGCCGACTTCACGCACCATGCCGGCCCGGGCCCGCAGCGGGTATCCGGCACCGGAACGCAGGCGGATACGCGCACTGCGCGAGGACCGTTCGCCGGCCCAACGCTCGACGGACTCGCGCACGGTCACCTGATCCGGTACGGGCGCGGTGAACGCGGCGGCCTTGGAGCGTACCGCGCCGGTGATACGGGAGAGCCGGAAGACACGTTCGGCCTGCCGGTCCCGGTCGTACCCGGCGAGATACCACTGTCCTCGCCAGCACTCCAGGGTCCAGGGCTCGACCTGGCGGCGCTCCGGACGGGCGGAGTTCGACTTCCGGTAGTCGAAGACCACCGGTCGACGATCCCGGCAGGCGAGCATCAGCGGCTCGAATGCGGCCTCGCGGGCGGGGATGTACGGCTCCAGCGCGCTGTGCGGATACGCCTGCCCCGGCTCCCCGGACGCGCGCCGCGCAGTGGCCCCGTCCGGGCCTTCGCCGGATTCCTGGACCGGCATGCCCCCGGCGGCGTGCAGCTTCTGCAGTGCGCCGGAGGCCGCCCCGGCGAGTCTCGCCTGCTGCCACACCCGGGCTGCGAGCCCCAGCGCGGTGGCCTCCGCCGCGTCGAACGTGATCGGCGGCAGGCGGTTGCTGTCCCGACGGGCCAGATAGCCGGTCTCACCCTCGAGGTTCTCCACCGCGTCGATGACCAGCCCGAGTTCCCGTAGGTCTTCCTTGTCCCGCTCGAACATGCGGTTGAACGAGTCGTCGCCGCTCGCCTCGATGTACGCCTCGACGGAGCCGCGCAGCTCGCGCTTGGTGAGCGGTCGCCGGGCACCGAGCAGACACAGCGCGACGTTCATCAGCCGCTCGGCCTTGACAATCGCCATCGAAGCCCGCCTTCTCTCCGTGCACTCGGGCTGTTGACCGTACCGCTGACCCCGCGGATGGCAAAAACCGAGGGCCCACGCTGGGTGAGCCCTCGGCCATGGTCCGTGTGACCGTCAGACGGCTACCAGGTCGCAGACGAAGATCAGCGTTTCGTGCGGCTTGATACGGCCACCACCCGCGCCCTGCGCCCCGTAGGCGAGATGCGCCGGGATGGTCAGCCGACGACGACCACCGACCTTCATGCCCTGGACACCCCTGTCCCAGCCGGGGATGACCTGTCCGGCGCCGAGCTGGAACTGCAGCGGCTTGCCGCGGTTCCAACTGGCGTCGAACTCCTCACCGGTGGAGAAGGAGACGCCGACGTAGTGCACGGAGACGTTGTCCCCAGCCTTGGCCTCGGGCCCGTCACCCTCCCAGAGCTCCTGAATCTCCAGGTCGGACGGCGGCTCACCCTCGGGAAAGTCGACCTCGGGCTTGTCGATTCTCACGTGTTGCTCCTAGAGACGAGTCTTCCGTACGACTGGCGAGTGACGGCCCGGCGGCTTCCAGGGGCCGCCGACAGGCCGATGGCCTGTTCACCCGCCCAGCGTGCACAGTATTTCACGGGACGGACACGCGTTCCGCGCACCGTTCGCGGGCGCCCGCCCTCTCACCGCGCCGTACGATCCGCGCCGCCCCGGACACGACGTCACTTCACGCTGAGCACGTCCACGCTGAAGACGACGTCCGAGGGGATCTGCGCCCGTGCCTTCTTCGGGAACTCCTCCCGTGGTACGGAGATCACCACCCGGCTGCCCTGCTTCTTCCCCTCGAGGCCCTTCTCCCAGCCGACCATCTGCTTCACCGGGTAATCCTGGGGGCCGGTCTGCTGCCAGGAGTTGGCGAACGGCTCGCCGTTCCAGAGCTTCGCGGTGAAGTTGGCCAGCACCGTGCTCTCGCTGGTGATCTCCTCGCCGTCGCCCTCCAGGACGGTGGTGCTCCGTACGCCCTTCGGAGCCTTCGCGCCCTTTTCCACCTCGATCTTCGGCGCCTTGTCCGTGATCTCGGTGCTGACCTCGGGGAGTTCGGGGTCCGGCTCCTCGACGGGCTTCCCGTCGACCTTGTTCGGCAGTGTCTTCTTCAGGTCCACGACGAACACCAAGGTGGAGTTCTTCGGGATCGGCCCCTGGCTCTTGTTGCCGTACGCCTTGTCCGGCGGAACGACGAGTTCCACTCGGCTGCCCATCCGCTGACCGACCAGGCCCTCGTCCCAACCCGGGATGACGCTGCCCCGACCGAGTTGGAAGCTGACCGGTTCACCGCCCTTCTTCCACGTGGTGTCGAAGACCTTGCCGTTCCAGAGCTGGCCGTGGTACGTGGCGTTCACTACGTCGCCCTTGCGCACCTTCGGGCCCTTGCCCTGCTTCAGCACCTTGGTCTTGAGCTTCTTGGGCGGGTCGCCCTCGCCCTTGTCGATCTTGGGCTTCTCGTCCTGAGCCGACGCGGAGACGGCGGGAATCGCGCCGTCCTTGCTGGGCTCCTCGCTGCCGCACGCCGCGGCGAACGGGATCAGCAGCGGAACGATGAGCGCGGCCGTGGCGCGGCGAGTCCTGGGGGAGGCAGTCATGGGTCATCTCGCGGGGGTGGGGGTGTGTCCGGACGGGCTTTCGCTCAGCAAGCCTACGGCCCCGCCCGGACGCGCCGTAGACCGGCGCGACCCGGCGTCACATCCCGGCGATCAGCTTCTCCACCCGCTCGTCCACGGAACGGAACGGATCCTTGCACAGCACCGTGCGCTGTGCCTGGTCATTGAGCTTGAGATGCACCCAGTCCACCGTGAAGTCCCTGCGCTGCTCCTGGGCCCGCCGGATGAAGTCACCGCGGAGCCTGGCCCGAGTGGTCTGCGGGGGAACCGACTTGCCCTCGAAGATCCTCAGGTCATCGCAGATGCGGGCTGCCTGGCCGCGTCGCTCGAGGAGGTAGTAGAGCCCGCGGCGACGGTGGATGTCGTGATAGGCGAGATCTATTTGGGCGATCCGCGGATGCGACATGCTGATGTTGTGCTTGCTGCGGTACTGCTCGATGAGCTGGTACTTCATCACCCAGTCGATCTCGGTGTCCACCAGGGACAGGTCCTGCGTACGGACGGCCTCCAGCGCCCTGCCCCACAGGTCCAGCACCCGCTCGATCATCCCGGAGCGCAGACCACGCCGCTCGCAGAAGTCCAGTGCCTTCTCGTAGTACTCCTCCTGCACCTCGAGCGCGGAGGCTTCCCGGCCGCTGGCCAGCCGAACCTTGCGCTGCCCGGTGATGTCGTGGCTGACCTCGCGAATGGCGCGGATCGGGTTCTCCAGGGTCAGGTCCCGCATCACGGTGCCGGCCTCGATCATGCGCAGCACCAGGTCCGTGGCGCCGACCTTCAGCAGCGTGGTCGTCTCGGACATGTTCGAGTCCCCGACGATGACGTGCAGTCGGCGGTACCGCTCCGCGTCGGCGTGCGGCTCGTCACGGGTGTTGATGATCGGACGGGACCGTGTGGTGGCGGAACTGACGCCCTCCCAGATGTGCTCCGCTCGCTGGCTCACGCAGTACACCGCACCACGCGGGGTCTGCAGCACCTTGCCCGCACCGCTGACCAGCTGGCGGGTGACCAGGAACGGGATCAGCACGTCGGCGAGCCGGGAGAACTCGCCGTGTCGCGCCACCAGGTAGTTCTCGTGACAGCCGTAGGAGTTTCCCGCGGAGTCGGTGTTGTTCTTGAAGAGGTAGACGTCACCGGCGATGCCCTCCTCGTGCAGTCGCCGCTCCGCGTCGACCAACAGGCCCTCGAGAATGCGCTCACCCGACTTGTCGTGCGTGACCAGTTCGGTCACGCTGTCACACTCCGGAGTCGCGTACTCCGGATGCGAGCCCACGTCGAGGTACAGCCGGGCTCCGTTCCGCAGGAAAACGTTGCTGCTGCGGCCCCATGACACCACACGGCGGAAGAGGTACCGCGCCACCTCGTCCGGTGACAGACGGCGCTGCCCCCGGAACGTACACGTGACGCCGTACTCGTTCTCCAGCCCGAAGATTCGGCGGTCCATGCCTGAACATTACGCCTGATGCCCTGATCTGAAACCGGGATCGCCCACCGCGTCCCGATCATTTTGCGCCCCCGCGACCGGCGCGGACGTCGCCGTACGGCCCGCGCGCGGCACGTCCAGCACACGCCGCGTCGCCAACAGCACCAACAGCGCCGCCAAACCGCCGAGGGCGGCGACGGAGAACCCCGCCGCGGTTCCGCCCCGTTCGACGACCGGCCCGACCACAGCAGTCCCCGCGGCGGTCCCGACCCCGAAGGTGGTCACGAGCCAGGAGAACGCCTCGGTGACCGTGCCCCTCGGCGCGTGCCGATCCACCACCACGAACGCACACGCCAGTGCGGGCGCCAGGAAGACCCCCGCGACACCGGCCAGGACCGTCATCGCCACCGGCCCCGGCGTCAGTACGAGGGGTACGTAGCCCGCCGCCAGCGCCGTGACCAGCGCCCGCAGTCTCGGCTCGGCGGGACCGGACCACGGCCGGGCGCCGTAGACCACACCGCCCACCAGCGCACCGGCACCCAGCGCGGAGAGGAGGTAGGTGGAGATCAGGCTGTCGCCATGGGCGTCCGCGTAGGCCACCGCCGCGACCGCGATACTGCCCAGCGCGGCTCCCACGAAGAAGAACGCGCCGAGCAGGGCCAGCAGTCCGCCGGAGCGCAACGCGCCCAGCCAGTGCCCCTCGCGAGGTTCGGACCGCCAGCGACGGGAGGGCTCGGAGATCACGACCGACAGGGCACCGAGCACGCCGAGCGCGTTGATGACGTACAACGCCGCCGCCTCGTTCCCGTACGCCACCAGCAGAGTCACCAGCAGCGGCCCGACGGCGAACATCACCTCCTGGGCCACCGCGTCCAGGGCGTACGCCGCGTGCACCCGGTCCTGACGCCGCAGCACGCCGGGCCAGAGCGCACGCAGTCCGCCTTCCAGCGGCGGCGTGCACACCCCGGCGACGAACACGGCCAGCCCCGCGAACACCGCCGAGTCGATCCCCCCGATGGCGAACACCGTCATGCCGAGCGCCGAGAGCACAGCCGAGGGGAACATCACCCGCGGCTGACCGAACAGGTCCACACAGCGCCCCAGCAGGGGCTGGCCGAGCGCGGTGGCCAGCCCGTACACCGCGGAGAGCACGCCCGCCAGGGTGTACGAGCCACCCTCGGCGCGCACGAACAGCACGATGGCCAAGGGAGCGGTGGCGTTCGGCAGTCTGCCGATCAGCGTGCCGCAGAGCAGCCGCACGGCGTATCTGGCACGCAGCAGTTCGGCATAGCCGGTCGCCATTCGTCACTCCTTCTCGCGGGGTCCCCCACAGGGAAGTTTTACGTATAACTCCTTCGGGGCCATACGTACCATGGCGGCAATACAGGGGTCCAGTGGAATCCACCCGAGGACAAGGAGCCGCGCGTGGCCAGCGCGAGACAGCACACCGGGCAGGCGGCCGACCCATCGACTCCGGCGCGCCCCACCGGCCGGGACGTCGCTCGGCACGCCGGCGTCTCGCAGGCGACCGTGTCCCTCGTGCTGGGTGGTAAGTGGCAGGGCCGGGTGTCGAGCCGTACGGCGGAGACGGTGCGCGCGGCGGCGGAGGACCTGCGCTACCGGCCCAATCTCGCCGCGCGCCATCTGCGCCTCGGTCGTACGCGTACGGCGCTGCTCGTCGTGCCGGCGCTCAGCAACGACTTCTTCTCCCGGGTGCACGCCGGTGCCGCACGAGTGGCCAGGGAACACGACCTGGGGCTCGTGCTCTATCCCTCACCCGAGGGCATCGCCCCCGCTCCCGACCCCTTCGAGTCCACGCCGGCCACCCTGGACGGGGTGATCGCGTCCTCGATGGCTCCGGAGGCACTGGCCGCACTGCACGGCGACCTACCGCTGGTGATGCTGGACAGCGACCCGGCCGGCACGCGGGCCGCAGCGACCGTGAATCCGGACATCGCGGACGGGATGCGACGGGTCGCCGAGCATCTCCTCGCGCTCGGGCATCGGCGTATCGCCCATGTCTCCGCCTCAGTGGGTTCCTGGACCTTTCACCACCGCGCCCGGGCACTGGCCCAGGCCCTGGCGGGCACCTCCGCCTCGCTGGTGTGCACGGAACGGTCCGCGCTCACCGTCGCCGGCGGGCTGCGCGCCGCGACCCGGGCGCTCGCCACGGACCCACGACCCAGCGCCCTGGTCTGCGATGACGACCTGCTGGCGGCGGGAGCGTGCAAGGCGGCCCGCCGGCACGGCTACCGCATCCCACAGGACGTCTCGGTCACCGGCTTCGACGACCTGGACCTGGCGACCGCGCTGGAGCCGGAGCTGACCACGGTCCGGCTGCCTGCCGAGGAGGTCGGCGCCACCGGTATGCGGGCACTGATCGGTGTGTTGGAAGGGCGGCAGCCGGACACCGCGCTTCTCCCGGTCGCGCTGGCGCGACGCGGCTCGACCGGGCCGGCCGCCGGGCAGCGGTCCCCGGGAGCGGAAACCGGCTGAGGACCGGCCACGCCGCTGCCCCGAGGCCGCGCGTACGGGGAAGCAGGCGTCGCGCCGCATCCACGCAAGCCCCTGCGCCGCGACGAGGCGCCGGTCCCGGTCCGCGCACGAACCGTCATCGCACACGTTCGAGCCAACCGCCCGGGGAGCGACGGGACTTCTCGCCGGTCGGTCAGTCGGTGCTGTCCGCGTCCGAGTCGGTGTCCTTGCCGCCGCTCTCCGAGCCGGATGAGGACGCCGGACCGTGCTCCTCCAGCAACCGCGTCAGTTGACTCCCCAACACCCGCTTGAACTTCCGTTCCTGCGGCCGGTTACGGTCCAGCACCGCGACCTCGAGCTGCTCGGCCGTGAGGCTGCGTTCACCGCCGTTGTTGTCCCGGGAGAGCGACTCGACGGCAAGCCCGAGGGCCTCCCCGAGCGACATGGCGTCCCGGTGGCGCTGGTCCAGATAGGTGGAGATCTGGTCGGAGTTGCCGCCGACCGCGACCGAGCCGTGCTCGTCCACGATGGAGCCGTCGTGGGGCAGCCGATAGATCTGGTCGTCCTCGGGGCCGGCGCCTACCTCGGCCACGATCAGCTCCACCTCGTACGGCTTCTCCGCCGCGCTCGAGAAGATCGTGCCCAGGGTCTGGGCGTAGACGTTCGCCAGGCCGCGCGCGGTCACGTCCTCCCGGTCATAGGTGTAGCCGCGCAGATCGGCGTAACGCACCCCGCCGATCCGGAGGTTCTCGAACTCGTTGTACTTGCCGACCGCCGCGAAGGCGATCCGGTCATAGATCTCGCTGACCTTGTGCAGCGCCCGGGAGGGGTTCTCAGCGACGAACACGATGCCGTCGGTGTACTGCAGCACGACCACGCTCCGTCCACGCGCGATGCCCTTGCGGGCGTACTCCGCGCGGTCCGCCATGGCCTGCTGGGGTGAGACATAGAACGGCGTCGACACCGGCTCCCGTCCCTTCCTGTTTTCCTACGACTGAACGGCCTGACAGGTGTGCGACCCCTAAAGGGGCGGTGCTTGCGGTCCGTTGGGCTGCTGGAGACGACCCTCGTACACCGCCCGGACCACCTCGGAGACCTCGGCTTCCGGAAGACGCCGGAAGCCGCTCTCACCGATGACCGCCACAATGGGATAGATGTTGCGGGCCATGTCCGGACCGCCGGTGGCCGAATCGTCGTCCGCCGCGTCGTACAGCGCCTGTACGGTCACGGTCGCGGCCTGCTGCTCCGTCATGTCCTCCCGGAACAGCTTCTTGAGCGCGCCACGGGCGAACACCGAGCCGGAGCCGACCGCCGTGAAGCCGAACTCCTCGGAACGGCCACCCGTGACGTCGTACGAGAAGATGCGCCCCTTCTCCCGGTCCACGTCGTATCCCGCGAAGATCGGCACGACGGCCAGGCCCTGAAGCGCCATGCCCAGATTCCCCCGGATCATGGTGGAGAGCCGGTTCGCCTTGCCCTCCAGCGAGAGCTGCGACCCCTCGACCTTCTCGAAGTGCTCCAACTCCAGTTGGAACAGCTTCACCATCTCCACCGCGAGCCCGGCGGTCCCGGCGATACCGACCGCGGAGTACTCGTCCGCGGGAAAGACCTTCTCGACGTCCCGCTGGGCGATGGCGTGGCCCATCGTCGCGCGGCGATCCCCCGCCAGCACCACACCACCCGGATACGAGGCCGCCACGATCGTCGTGCCGTGCGGCGCCTCCACGGCCCCCTGAACGGGCGGCAGCGGCCGACTGCTCGGGAGACGCTCCGGTGCGTGGGTGGACAGGAAGTCCATGAAGGACGAGGAGCCCGGCGTCAGGAAGGCAGCGGGTAGACACCCGGTGCTACGAGTTTCGGCTTCCACACGTTTCCTTCCGAATAGGAGCTGGCCCGGCGCATCGTATCCGGGTCATCTCGCAGTGGTGTGCGGCGCGTTGCGCTGACCGCGAGCGTACCGCCGAGCCGCGCGCGCTTCGACGGGCGTACGAACCCCGCTCCGGCGCCAGGGGACGTGACTCCGGCGGTGGCGCGTCGGGCGCGCCCGGGGGCACGCCCGACCGCCGTCCGAGCAAAGCCTCCTCCGGGAGCCCGGAGCACGCCACGGCCACCCGGCGGGGGTGGTGTGCCGATGGTCCCGGAGGTGCGGGCGGGATGACTACTGTCCGCCCTTCTGGACGAAGGAACGCACGAAATCCTCGGCGTTCTCCTCGAGCACGTCGTCGATTTCGTCGAGGACGGAGTCCACGTCCTCGGACAGGGCCTCCTGGCGCTCCTTGAGGTCCTCGGAAGCCTGTGTTTCCTCGGACTGTTCCTCGGTCTCCTCGGTTTGGCGGGTCGCCTTCTGCTGTCCGCCGCTGTCCCTGGTCGCCATTTCCCTCACCCCGCTCGGTTCGGTCGTACGCGAGACGTACAAGATCAGACCCTACAAGGCGGGACCGACATCGGCCCTGCACTTCCCTCAAGCCCGAAAGCCACCTCGATCATTCCCGAATCCGGACCGCTTAGCCGCCGCTCGACGATCAGCTTCCGGACAACAGCCGTACGAGCTCCTCCGCCGTACGGCAGTTGTCCAGTAGTTCCTTCACGTGGTCACGCGTGCCACGCAGCGGCTCCAGCGTGGGCACCCGTTGAAGCGAGTCACGGTCCGGCAGATCGAAGATCACGGAATCCCAGGAAGCGGCTGCCACGTGATCGGCGTACTGCTCGAGGCACCGCCCGCGGAAATAGGCGCGAGTGTCCTCCGGAGGCTTGGTCACGGCCCCGCGTACGGCTTCGTCGTCCAGCAGCCGCTGCATCTTGCCGCGGGCCGCGAGACGGTTGTAGAGACCCTTGTCAGGGCGCACGTCGGCGTACTGCAGATCCACCAGGTGCAGACGGGAGGAGTCCCAGCCGATGCCGTCCCGGCGGCGATAGCCCTCCATCAGCTCCCGTTTGGCCACCCAGTCCAGCTCCCCGGACAGACTCATCGGGTCCTGCTCCAGCCTGACCAGTACGTCCTCCCACCTGGCCAGCACGTCCGTCGTCTGCTCGTCCGCGTCCGCCCCCCACCGCTCCTCGACGTACTTGCGGGCCAGCTCGCAGTACTCCATCTGGAGCTGTACTCCGGTCAGCTTCCGCCCGCTACGCAGCGTGACCAACTGCTTCAGCGAGGGGTCGTGCGAGACCTGGTGAAGGGTTTGGACGGGCTGGTCGACCGCCAGGTCCACGGCGATGAAGCCGTCCTCGATCATGGACAGCACGAGTGCCGTGGTGCCGAGCTTGAGGTAGGTCGAGACCTCGGAGAGGTTCGCGTCACCGACGATGACGTGCAGCCGACGGTACTTCTCCGCGTCGGCGTGCGGTTCGTCCCGGGTGTTGATGATCGGACGCTTCAGCGTGGTCTCCAGCCCGACCTCGACCTCGAAGTAGTCGGCCCGCTGGCTGAGCTGAAAACCGTCCTCACCGCCGTCCTGCCCCAGGCCCACCCGGCCGGCGCCGCACACGACCTGCCGGGAGACGAAGAACGGCGTCAGGTGCCGCACGACGTCCGAGAACGGCGTCTGCCGCCGCATGAGGTAGTTCTCGTGCGTGCCATAGGAGGCGCCCTTGTTGTCGGTGTTGTTCTTGTAGAGATGGATCGGCTGAGCACCGGGCACCTCGGCGGCCCGCTGCGCGGCCTGGGCCATGACGTGCTCGCCCGCCTTGTCCCAGCGGACCGCGTCGAGCGGGTTCGTCACCTCGGGGGCGCTGTACTCGGGGTGCGCGTGATCCACGTACAGCCGCGCGCCGTTGGTGAGGATGACGTTGGCCAGCCCGATGTCCTCGTCGGTGAGCTGGCTGGAGTCCGCCGCGTCCCGTGCGAGGTCGAAGCCGCGGGCGTCGCGTAGCGGATTCTCCTCCTCGAAGTCCCACCGCGCGCGCCGGGCCCGGTGCATCGCGGCGGCGTAGGCGTTGACCACCTGGGAGGAGATGAGCATCGCGTTGGCGTTGGGATGGCCGGGGACGGAGACGCCGTACTCCGTCTCAATGCCCATTACTCGGCGTACGGTCATGCCGTCCTCCTTGCCCGACCGTGATCCGCTGTGAGCCCACTGCCGCTCCGACGTGGTGCCAGGTGGTGCGCGAGAGCTCCCCGTGGGCCACCCGCCACCGGGCGACCGCGGGCCGGCCCGGGTGGTTGCCGACAGGCGTCGGCGCCGTGCGTCGAAGGGGCCTCTCGAGGTGTGCGCCCAACTGGCAGGATCACTGTGGGTTTCCTTCCGGAACTGGCTGGAAACGCTGGGGAAACAGTCCGGCTGCGGGCGCCCCGCAGGGTGCCCGCAGCCGGCCCGGACTTTTCACAGATACTGACCGGTGTTGGCCACCGTGTCGATGGAGCGCCCGGTGTCCGCGCCCTGCTTCCCGGTGACGAGCGTGCGGATGAACACGATCCGTTCGCCCTTCTTGCCGGAGATGCGGGCCCAGTCGTCGGGATTGGTGGTGTTCGGCAGGTCCTCGTTCTCCTTGAACTCGTCCACGCAGGCGGCGAGCAGGTGGGAAACCCGCAGACCCTTCTGGTTCTGCTCGAGGAACGCCTTGATGGCCATCTTCTTCGCCCGGTCGACGATGTTCTGGATCATCGCCCCGGAGTTGAAGTCCTTGAAGTAGAGGACTTCCTTGTCACCGTTGGCGTAGGTGACCTCCAGGAACCGGTTCTCCTCCGATTCAGCGTACATCTGCTCGACAACCGACTGGATCATGCCCGCGACGGTGGCCTTCGGGTCACCGTTGTGCTCAGCGAGGTCGTCGGTGTGCAGCGGCAGCACCGGAGTGAGGTACTTCGTGAAGATGTCCCGGGCCGCCTCGGCGTCCGGACGCTCGATCTTGATCTTCACATCGAGGCGGCCGGGGCGCAGGATGGCCGGGTCGATCATGTCCTCGCGGTTCGACGCCCCGATGACGATGACGTTCTCCAGACCCTCCACACCGTCGATCTCGGAGAGCAACTGCGGAACGATGGTGTTCTCCACGTCCGAGCTGACGCCGGAACCACGGGTGCGGAACAGCGAGTCCATCTCGTCGAAGAACACGATGACGGGCGTGCCCTCGCTGGCCTTCTCCCTGGCCCGCTGGAAAACCAGGCGAATGTGCCGCTCGGTCTCACCGACGTACTTGTTGAGCAGCTCCGGGCCCTTGATATTGAGGAAGTAGCTCTTCCCCTGGGGCTTCCCGGTGACCTCGGCGACCTTCTTGGCAAGGGAGTTGGCCACGGCCTTGGCGATCAGCGTCTTGCCGCAGCCGGGCGGGCCGTAGAGCAAAACCCCCTTGGGCGGGCGGAGTTCGTGCTCCTGGAAGACATCGGGGAAGAGATACGGCAGTTCCACCGCGTCCCGGATGAGTTCGATCTGACCGCCGAGACCGCCGATCTTGGCGTAGTCGATGTCCGGCACCTCTTCGAGGACGAGTTCCTCGACCTCGCTCTTGGGCACGACCTCGTAGACGTAGCCGGAGCGGGACTCGAGCAGCAACGCGTCCCCGGCCCGCAGAGTGGCCTCCAGCAGCGGCTCCGCGAGGCGTACGACCCGCTCCTCGTCAGTGTGCCCCACCACCAGGGCGCGCTCGCCGTCCTCCAGGACCTCCTTGAGGGTGACGATGTCGCCGGCGCGCTCGAACTCCATGGCCTCGACCACGTTGAGCGCTTCGTTGAGCATGACTTCTTGTCCCCGTCGAAGCGATCCGAGCTCGACACTGGGGCTGACGTTCACCCGCATCTTGCGGCCGTTGGTGAAGATGTCGGCGGTGTCGTCCTCGTTCGCCTGCAGGAAGGCGCCGAAGCCGGCTGGTGGCTGGGCCAGCCGGTCGACCTCCTCCTTCAGGGCCACAATCTGGTCCCGGGCCTCACGGAGGGTGCCCGTGAGCCGCTCGTTCTGCGCGGACACGCCAGCCAGATTGTTCTGCAGCTCGACGATCCGCTCCTCGAGAATCCGAGTGTGTCGCGGAGAGTCGGCGAGCTTGCGGCGCAGGACGGCGATTTCCTGCTCGAGATAGGCGACCTGACCGTCCGGGTCTTCGGAATCCCGGTCCGGCTGGATGCCGCGGTTGATGTCGTCGTCGTGGGCTGCCACGGTCCTCACCTCCTCCAGGGGGAGCTGGACGCTTCCTGACCCTACCTGGGCCGGTGCGGGTTGAAACCCCTAGATCACAAAGACGGTCGCGTACGTCCGATCTTCACCCTTGCGCGCTCCCCTCACCTGAGGGGAATACCCACCGATCAGCATCGGAAAGCAGGCCGGCTGTATCGTCGAACGGGTCAACACCCTTCCAGGGTGCCCTTGTTTCGACTCAACCGCGGAAACGGCAGGCAACAGGATGAGCACCGGCAACGAAGCTCTCGAGGTCTGGATCGATCAGGACCTTTGCACCGGCGACGGCATCTGCGCGCAGTACGCACCCGAGGTTTTCGAGCTGGACATCGACGGTCTCGCGTACGTCAAGAGCGCCGAGGACGAGCTGCTTCAGCAGGAGGGGGCCACCACGCCGGTGCCGTTGCCACTCCTGCAGGACGTCGTGGACTCCGCGAAGGAGTGTCCCGGCGACTGCATCCACGTACGGCGTGTGTCCGACCGTGTGGAGGTCCACGGTCCGGACGCGGAGTAGCCAACACGGCCCGGGCGGCCCATCCGCACGGCGCCCGGTCCCACCGACGGGGCGCCGTGCGGGGCAGCCGCCGCACGGACCGGCTGTCGTACTGACTGAGCGCCGGGGGCCCGCCGCTGGCGCGGCCAACCGGCCATACTGGTAAGGCGTGTCGTTTGGATCTCCACGGATCGGGGAGTGAGGTCTGGGACGCGCGGCTGCGAGGCGGAGAAGGAGAGCGCGGCGGCACCGCGTGCCACGACGAGGACAGCGCGGCAGATGCGCTTGCCACGGCCCGCGGGCCCGCAGAGAAGCGGACGATGCGGCCTTAGACGCTGCCCGCGACGGGAGCGGGCACGAGTACGAACTTCCCTTCGCGCCACTCCCACTTCACCTCGCGCTGCCGGTCCGGGCAGCAGCGGGGCACGTCGGGGGACGAGTAGCCGTGCAGCGTCGCGCGTACGGTGCCGGCCGTGCGTTCGCCCACCGTGAAATCCTCCGTGGTCATGCCCTCGGAGGCGGGAAGCAGGGTCTCGACCACTCGTGGTGGCTCCGCCGGCTCCGCGGGGTGGGCGAGCACGAAGATGCCGTGCGGCGGGGCGCCGTTCCCGCTCGCGCAGCGGACCAGCGCGACGGTCTCGGCACGACCGTCACCGTCGAAGTCGGCCGCTCCCTCGTCCAGCACCCGGACGCCCTGCCCGGAAGTCCCGGGACACTCGAGGGGGTAGCGGGCCGCCGACGAGTCCGGACCGGCGGGTGCGGCGTCGGACGACCCCGCCTGTGCGTCCTGCGGCTGTACGGCCGCGGCCAGCCCCAGCACGGCCGCGAGGGCCGCCGCGGTGGCGAGCCAGGGCACGACCCGGCCACGAGCGTGTGGGAAGTCGGGTCCTGCCGAGAGTTGCACGCGGGAGGTCTCCTGTGGAACACGGTGACGAGGTGCCCCGCATCGTGCCACAGATCACATCGAGGTGGCACGGCCGGGTCCCTTACGGGCTCCGGCCCCGCCCCGCGGTCACACCGAGGGTGGCAGCTGCCCGCAACACGGCGCGACGTCGCGTACGTTGACGGGCATCGGCACCAGCGGCCGGAAGCGGCGGTCCCGAAACCCCCGGCCGACGGTGCCGGAGCCCAACTCCCCGGCCCGGCGCCGCACCTGCGCCTACTTGGAGCCGCTGCCGGGGCCCGTGTAGTCCGCGCCGTAGGCACCCTTCGACGGACGTCGCCGACGCAGTGGCGGCTCCACCCCGTCCGCGAGGCGACGTGCGGTGAGCAGGAAACCGGTGTGCCCGATCATGCGGTGGTCGGGGCGCACCGCCAGCCCCTCGACGTGCCAGTTCCGCACCATCGTCTCCCAGGCCTGCGGCTCGTTGAAGGTGCCGTGCTCCCGTAGGGCTTCGACGGCCCGCGCCAGCTGGGTGGTTGTGGCGACGTACGCGCACAGGATGCCGCCGGGCACCAGCGCCTTGGAGACGGCCTCCAGGCACTCCCAGGGCGCGAGCATGTCCAGGATGACGCGGTCGACGTCGGTTTCCGCGAGGTTGTCCTGAAGGTCACCGACGGTGAGCGTCCAGGCGGGGTGCGGCTCCCCGAAATAGCGCTCGACGTTCTGCTGGGCGATCTCGGCGAAGTCGGCCCGACGCTCGTAGGAGTGCAGCATCCCGTGGTCGCCGACGGCGCGCAGCAGGAAGGTGCTGAGCGAACCCGAACCCACGCCCGCCTCCACGACGCGCGCCCCGGGGAAGATGTCCGCCATGGCCAGCACTTGACCCGCGTCCTTGGGATAGACGACGGCGGCGCCTCGTGGCATGGAAAGGACGTAGTCGGGGAGCAGGGGACGCAGCGCGAGATACGCGACATTGCCCGTGGTACGGACGACACTGCCCTCGGGCGCGCCGATCAGCTCGTCGTGCGGGAAGGCACCCTTGTGGGTGTGGAAGCTCTTCCCAGCTTCGAGCGTGAACGTGTGGTGGCGTCCCTTGGGGTCGGTGAGCTGGACCTGGTCCCCGACTCTGAAAAGCCCACGACGGCGGGCTGCACCGGTCGGTTCGCACATGGTCCCAGACTATCCGGTCACCGTACGTGGTTCGTCCCGCGGCCCCCACCACACGGCCGAGAGGTCAGGACGGCTTGCCCATCGCGGCGACGAACGCCTTCTCCACATCCCCCGTGGACAGCACGCCGTAGATCTCGCCGGTCTCCTCGACCACCAGGTACTCGGTCGCCGGCTCGGCCCGGAGGTGGTCCAGCAGCTCCTCCCCCGCCAGCTCGGCCGGCACCCGCATTCCCGCCTTGAGCTCCTGCGCCAGCGTGCTCACCGCCACCCAGGGACGACGGTGCTCGGGCACTCCGACGATCGCCGCCTCCCGTACGAGCGAAAGCGGCTCACCCCGCGCGTCGACGACCACCAGCGCACGGGCGCCGGCCTCGTTCGCACGGCGCAGCGCCTCGGAGAGCGGCGTTGCCGATTCCACCGGCACGGCACGGCGAGTGAGCGTACGTGCTCGCAGATCCGGGAGTCGCTCGCGCAGCCGTGCCATCCGCAGGGCGTTCCCCGCGCCGGTCCAGATGATCGCGGCGAGGATGGCGGCGAGCAGGGCGTCCGTGAGCGTGTCCACACCACCGACACCCTCGTCGGTGAAGCCACCGGCGTGGGTGGCGAGGGGGAACCCGATCAGCACCACGATCGCCAGCGCCCGACCCGTCCAAGCCGCGGCCACGGTGCCGGTCATGGGCCTGCCGCTGAGCTTCCACACGACCGCCCGCAGCATCCGTCCGCCGTCCAGCGGCAGCCCGGGCAGCAGGTTGAACACGGCGACGATGAGGTTGGAGATCATCAGGCCGGCCAGCAGCACGCCGGGCACGGTGCCCGGCTCGACCAGCTGCATGCCACCGTAGAAGACTCCGGCCAGCACCAGGGAGAGCAGTGGGCCGACGAAGGCGAGGACGAACTCACGGCCCGGCGTCTCGGATTCCTTCTCGATCTCCGAGACGCCACCGAAGAACTGCAGTTGGATACGCCGCACCGGGAGGTTGAAGCGCAGCGCGGCGACCGTGTGGGCGAGTTCGTGGACCAGCACCGAGGCGTAGAAGGCGACCGCGAAGAAAAGGGCGATCAGATACCGTGCGCCGCCCAACTCCGGCAGCACGCGATCCAGCTGACCGCCGAACACCCAGGTGATGAGGGCCGCCACCAGGAACCAGCTGGGCGCGACGTACACCGGCACCCCGAAGGGGCGGCCCATGAGGATCCCACCACTGCTCAGCTGCCATCCACGGCTCTTCGTACCACCCTCGGCCGAACCACTCCGGGTCGTCTGGGTCGTCTGGTGCGTACGCCCCTCGGCCGACGCCCGGTCCGCGGCTTCCGCCTCGGTACGGTCACCGAGACCGTCGCCGTCGTCACGCGCACTGTCGTCGCGGCTCTGGCCGGCCCGGTCCCCGCTGTCCTCGCCGTACGCCCCGGCTGGCTCGTCACCGCTCGGTTCGGGCGTGTCGAGTCGGGTGTCCGGCCTGCCCCGCTCGGGGCGGTCCTCGCCGCCCTTGCTGCCTGCGCCGTCCTGGCCGCCGGGTCCGCTGGGCGGTCGGTCGCCGTTGTCCGTGTCCGCCACGGGTTCCTCTCTGCCGCTGCCCTCGCACACCGCTGCAATCACGATCATGCCGTGCGAGGACGTCTGCCGTCGATGGTATGCGTCCGTTGTCCCTCCCGGATCGTAGGGTCTTGACCCATGACAGCCTTCCGTCCCGCGGGTCGCTCGCGCCCCGCCGCACCACCGGCCTCCCTCTCCCCTTCGCGGGCGAGTGACTTCATGCAGTGCCCGCTGCTCTACCGCTTCCGGGTGATCGACAAACTGCCGGAGGAACCCTCGGTGGCGGCGACCAGGGGGACGCTGGTGCACGCGGTGCTCGAGCGGCTCTTCGACTCCCCCGCCGCGGAGCGCAGCGCGCCCCGGGCGAAGGGGATGGTGGCGGCGGAATGGCGACGCCTCCTTGCCCAACGCCCGGAGCTGGCGAAGTTGTTCAGCCCGGAGGAAAGGGCGGACGAGGCGACGGAGGGCGGCGACGCGCCGGCCGGCGAGGAGCTCGCGCTGGACGAGGAGAAGCTGTCGAGGTGGTTGGGCGAGGCCGAGTCCCTGGTCGAGCGCTGGTTCACGCTGGAGGACCCGACACGGTTGGAACCGGCCGAGCGGGAGTTGTTCGTCCAGGCGACGCTGGACTCCGGGCTTCGACTGCGCGGCGTCATCGACCGGGTCGACATCGCACCGAGCGGTGAGGTGCGTATCGTCGACTACAAGACGGGCAAGGCACCGAAGCCGGAGTTCGCTTCGGAGGCGCTGTTCCAGATGAAGTTCTACGCCCTGATGCTGTGGCGGCTGAAGGGCAGCGTGCCGCGTCGGTTGCAGCTGGTCTATCTGGGCAGCGGGGACGTCGTCAGCTACGACCCCGAGGAGTCTGACCTCTTGGGTGCCGAGCGCAAGCTGCTCGCCCTGTGGGACGCCATCAGCCGGGCCACCGAGTCCGGGGACTGGCGGCCCCGACCGAGCAGGCTGTGCGGCTGGTGCGACCACCAGGCGCACTGCCCGGAGTACGGCGGGACTCCCCCGCCGTATCCGCTCACCGTCCAGCCGCGACTGCCCGAGCCGCGTACGGAGGCCGCGACCACCCAAAATTCGCCCGCATCACCCCCCGCTGAGGGGTCCTGAACGCTGTGCCGGCCGAAACCGCGCGACGGGCCATCTCTGCCGGGGGCGCGCTGCTCGGCGGGACAGCACCGTGGGTGAGAATGGGGGCACCATCCGCCCCCTCCCCGTGAAGGAGACCCCCGTGGCGATCCGCGTCCTGCTGGTCGATGACCAGCCGCTGCTGCGCACCGGCTTTCGCATGATCCTGGAGGCGGAGAACGACGTCGCGGTCGTGGGCGAGTCCGGCGACGGTGTCCAGGCCCTCGAACAGGTACGGGCCCTGCAACCGGACGTGGTGCTGATGGACATCCGGATGCCCCGGATGGACGGAGTGGAGGCGACTCGGCAGATCACCGGGTCGGGCAGCAACGACGGGGCGGCCAAGGTCCTGGTGCTGACCACCTTCGACCTGGACGAGTACGTCGTCGAGGCGCTGCGCGCCGGGGCGAGTGGCTTCCTCCTCAAGGACGCGCCCGCGCACGAGCTGGTGCAGGCCATTCGCGTGGTGGCGGCGGGTGAGGCGATGCTCGCGCCCTCCATCACCCGGCGGCTGTTGGACAAGTACGCGGGACAGCTCCCCTCCAACGAGGAGCCGGTTCCGGACACCCTGGGCACGCTGACCGAGCGGGAGGTCGAGGTCCTGAAGCTGGTGGCGCGCGGCCTGTCGAACGCCGAGATCGCCGCCGACCTGTTCGTCAGCGAGACCACGGTGAAGACACACGTCGGCCACGTCCTGACGAAGCTCGACCTGCGTGACCGGGTGCAGGCGGCCGTCTACGCGTACGAGAGCGGGCTGGTGCGGCCGAACACGCCGTGACCGGCGGGTCCGCGGGTCAACGGCGAGCGGCGGCGGGAGCCGTGCCTCAGTCGGCCATGCCCCGGCTCAGCTCCCACAACTGCAGCACGGAAGCGTCGTTGAGCGCCCATTCCACACCGGTGATGTCGTCACGTGCGGCGATGTACTGCTTGCCCTGCCAGAGCGGCAGTACGGGGATGTCCTCGGCGACGATATCCTGTGCCCGTCCGAAACTCTCCGCGGTGGCGGCGCGGTTGGTTTCCGACCGGGTTTCCGGGATGATGGTCTCCCGGATTTCCTTGCTGACGTACGGGGTCTTGAGGAAGCCGTTCTCCTCGAAGAACGGCCCTATGAAGTTGTCCGGGTCGACGAAGTCCGGAAACCAGCCGAAACCGTAGACGTCGTACTCACCCTCCGCGGCCGCTGGGCGGAATTTCTTCCAGGGCGTGCCCTTGATATCGACGTCGAAAAGGCCGGTGGCGTTCAACTGCTTCTTGAGCGCCTTGAACTCTTCCTCCGTGGTGACGCCGTAGTGGTCGGTGGTGTAGTGCAGGGTGAGTTCGACCGGTGAGGTGATTCCGGCCTCCTCCAAGGTGCTGCGCGCCGCGTCGGTGTCCGGTTCGCCGTACTTGTTGAAGAAGGAGTTGCGGTGCCCGGTCAACCCGGCCGGCACCAGGGAGTACAGCGGCTCGGCGGTGCGGCGGTACACGTCCCGTACGAGCGCCTTGCGGTCGATCACCTGCGCCATGGCACGCCGCACCGCCTTCTTCCCGGTCGTCGGGCCCTCGGTGTCGAAGACGAGGTAGCGGATCTCCTGCCCGGACGACTCGACGATGTCGATCTCGTCGTTGGTACCGTTCTCAAGGCGCTCGACCTGTTCCGGCGAGATGGTCCGGTTCATCACATCGATCGCGCCGTTCTTGAGCGCCTTCTCCATCTTCGCGGAGTCGTCGAAGAAGCGGAATTCCACCTTCGCGTTCCGCACCTCGAGCGTGCCCTCGTAGTCCGGATTCCGCTTCAGGACGGCCTTGTTGGCCCCGGGCTCGAAAGACTCCATGACGTACGGGCCCGAACCGACCACCTCGTGTCCCTTCTTGAAGGACTTACGCGGATAGGTCTCGCTGTCCACGATCGCCCCGGCCGGCGTCGCGAGCTTGTACGGGAACGTCGCGTCCGGCTTCTTGAGATGGAACACCACCTCGGTGGCACTGGGCGCCTCGACCTGGTCGACGTTCCTCAACAGACCGGCCGGGCCGGAGTCGAAGCCGATGTCGAGCATGCGCTCCACGGAGAACTTGACGTCCTTGGCCGTGAGTTCGTGCCCGTTGGAGAAGGCCAGCCCGTCCCGCAGCGTGCACCGGTACTGCTCGCCCCGCTCATCGGTGAACGCGCACTTCTTGGCGGCCTCCATCTCCGGCTCGGTGCCGGATCGCGGCGGTCTCAGCAGCGTCTGGAAGGTGCTACGCATGACGTTCCAGGCGCTGACGTCGTAGCCCGCCGCCGGGTCGAAGGGAGCCGGCGTCTCCTTGCTCAACTCGAACTGGTCCGTCGTTCCCACGGCGATGGTGGCCTCCTGGGAGTCGCCTCCGTCGCTGTCGCCACAGGCGGTTACCAAGAGAGCGAGCACTCCTGCCAGAGCAGGCAGCGCCAGGGTCTTTCGCTTCATTATCGACGGTCTCCCTCGCCCGGCCCGGGCGGCTACTGGTGGATCTGTGGCCGAGAGCAAGACATTAGTAGCTGTCTCACCTGATATCTGAACAGGGTTCCGCGCAGGCTCGACACCCCTTTACCGAAAGATGCAATGCGTTCGATACCCGGACGGCCGCGCATTTTTCCCAGGAAGCAATCAATACGGACATACGAGGCCAGCGCCGACAACCCCCTCGTCGCCGGGAGCACGACTGTCTCCACATGTCGACACACCGGCATGTGACAAGAGTCACCGGCTCCAGTCCACCGGTCCTGTTCCACTGCCGGGCAACTGAGAATGGCTACGCCCTCGCCCTCGGTTTTCCTTCCGGATACGGAAGATCACCAGCACGCCCGTCCCGCCTCGAATTCACCCGCTCAATGAGCGGCCCGCCACCACCGAATGCAGAAACGCGAGATCCACCTCTTCCAACGAACTCAAGACCGTACGACCGACCGCCGGTTCGATGGGCGTCACCGAGGGAATCGCCACCACCCGGCAGCCAGCGGCCTCAGCCGAGGTGACCCCGGTGACGGTGTCCTCCACCACCACGCAGCGCGTCGGAGCGGCTCCCAGCCGCTCGGCCGCGATCAGGTATGGGTCCGGGTGTGGCTTCGTACGCGCCAACTCGTCACCCGCCAGCGTGCAGCGGAAGTGCTCGGCACCGAGCGAGACCAACATGCGGTCGATCACCTCGCGGTGGGAGGCGGACACCAGCCCCACCGGCAGTTCGTGTGCCGCTAGTTCGGCGAGCAGTCGCCGGGCTCCCGGCATCAGTGGCACACCGCGCTCCAGTCGGGCGAGGAAGGCAGCGTTCAACAGCACCGTCAGCTCACCGAGCGTGATGTCGGCGCCGGTCGCGCTGATGAGGAATCCCGCGCTCCGCGACATCGGCCCGCCCACCACCTCATGGCGCCAGGACTGGTCCAGTTCGTGACCGAGGTCCGCGAACACCTCGACTTCGGCGTCCCACCAGAGGCCCTCGGTATCGACCAGGGTGCCATCCATGTCCAACAGCACTGCCTGCAGCGCGGAGTCATCCGCGGTCCGGGTGACGGCCCCGGGTAGAGAGCTGGTCATACACACACCTCCTGAGAAAGCCGCGGCCGGTTGCCCACTGGCCTGTACCAGCGGGCAACCGGCCGCGTCCGGACCGACAAGTGTACGACGATCAGCTCACCCGGCCGCGAACGGCTCGCGGCCCCGGTGCCCGGTTACCCGACGATCTCACCGGGCGTTGAAGTAGTTCGCCTCCGGGTGGTGCAGCACGATCGCGTCAGTCGACTGCTCTGGGTGCAACTGGAACTCCTCGGACAGCTCCACGCCGATGCGCTCCGGCTGGAGCAGCTCCGCGATCTTCGCCCGGTCCTCCAGATTGGGGCAGGCGCCGTAACCGAGAGAGAACCGCGCGCCGCGGTACTTCACCGCGAACATGTCCGCCATCTCGGTCGGGTCCTGCCCGGAGTATCCGAGTTCCGAACGCACCCGGGCGTGCCAGTACTCAGCCAGTGCCTCCGCCAACTGGACGGACAGGCCGTGCAGTTCGAGGTAGTCCCGGTAGGAGTTGCTGGCGAACAGCTCGGCGGTCGCCTCGCCGATCCGGCTGCCGACCGTGACCACCTGGAAGCCCACGACGTCTGTCTCCCCGCTGTCCTCCGGGCGGAAGAAGTCGGCCAGGCACAGCCGACGGCCCCGGCGCTGGCGCGGGAAGGTGAACCGGGTGCGCTCGCTGCCGTCGTCGTTCAGGACGATCAGATCGTCGCCCTTGGAGTGGCACGGGAAGTAGCCCTGTACGACAGCGGCTTCCAGCAGGTTGTCCGTCTGCAGCTTGTCCAACCAGCCCCGTAGCCGCGGACGGCCCTCGGACTCGACCAGGTCCTGGTAGCTGGGACCGCCTCCCTTGCGGGACTCCTTGAGCCCCCACTGACCCTTGAACAGCGCGCCCTCGTCCAGCCAGGACGCGTAGTCCGCAAGCTGGATACCCTTGATCACCCGGCTGCCCCAGAACGGCGGTGCGGGCACCGGCACGTCCGTGGCGACGTCCGAGCGGATCGAGCCGTCGTTCGGGGGCTCGTCCTCGAACTCGATGTCCCGCTTCGGCACCCGACGTTGCTTCAGCTCCGGCAGCGTGGCGCCGGGGACGCCGCGCTTGACGTCCATCAGCGCGTCCATCAGCCGCAGCCCCTCGAACGCGTCCTTGGCGTAGCGGACCTCGCCCTCGTAGATCTCGTGCAGGTCCTGCTCGACGTACGCGCGGGTCAGCGCCGCGCCGCCCAGGATGACGGGGAAGTCCCCGGCCATCCGGCGGGAGTTGAGCTCCTCGAGGTTCTCCTTCATGATCACGGTGGACTTGACCAGCAGCCCGGACATGCCGATCACGTCCGCCTTGTTCTCCTCCGCCGCGTCCAGGATGGCGGCGACGGGCTGCTTGATGCCGAGGTTGACCACGTTGTAGCCGTTGTTCGACATGATGATGTCGACCAGGTTCTTCCCGATGTCGTGCACGTCCCCGCGCACGGTGGCCAGCACGATGGTCCCCTTGCCCGAGTCGTCCTCGGACTTCTCCATGTGCGGTTCCAGATAGGCCACCGCCGTCTTCATCACCTCGGCGGACTGCAGCACGAAGGGCAGCTGCATCTGTCCGGAGCCGAACAGCTCACCGACCACCTTCATGCCGGCCAGCAGCGTGTTGTTGACGATCTCCAGGGCCGGCCGTTCCAGCATGGCCTCGTCCAGGTCCTGTTCCAGGCCCTTGCCCTCACCGTCGATGACGCGCTGCTGCAGCCGCTCCTCCAGCGGAAGCGCGGCCATCTCCTCGGCACGAGAGTCCTGCATGGACTTCGCGTCCACCCCCTGGAACATCTCCAGCAGGCGGGACAGTGGATCGTAACCCTCCGCACGCCGGTCGTAGATCAGGTCCAGCGCGACCTTGACCTGCTCCTCGTCCAGCCGGGCGATCGGCAGGATCTTCGAGGCGTGCACGATCGCGGAGTCCAGACCGGCCTTCACGCACTCGTCCAGGAACACCGAGTTGAGGACCACCCGGGCGGCCGGGTTCAGTCCGAAGGAGATGTTCGACAGGCCGAGCGTGGTCTGTACGTCCGGGTGGCGCCGCTTCAGCTCCCGGATCGCCTCGATCGTGGCGACGCCGTCCTTGCGCGATTCCTCCTGCCCGGTGCAGATGGTGAAGGTGAGGCAGTCGATGAGGAGATCCGACTCCCGGATGCCCCAGTTCGTGCCCAGGTCCTCGATGAGCCGCTCG
Organism: Streptomyces oceani; assembly: GCF_001751245.1. Classification (GTDB taxonomy): domain Bacteria; phylum Actinomycetota; class Actinomycetes; order Streptomycetales; family Streptomycetaceae; genus Streptomyces; species Streptomyces oceani. The sequence goes on along the minus strand of NZ_LJGU01000121.1, from coordinate 16,843 downwards.
GCGATGGCCACCTTGTGCTCCGCCGTACGGGCCTGCCCGTCCTCGTCGATCGTCAGGCCGATCAGTGCCGCGCCGTGCTCCGCGGCCAGCGCGGTCACCTGTGCGAACCGGGACTCGGGACCGGCGCCGTCCTCGTAGTTGACGGAGTTCAGCACGGCACGGCCGCCCAGCTTCTCCAGTCCCGCGCGCAGTACGGCGACCTCGGTCGAGTCGAGCACGATCGGCAGCGTGGAGGCGGTGGCGAAGCGCCCCGCCAGCTCGGCCATGTCCTCGGCGCCGTCCCGGCCGACGTAGTCGACGCAGAGGTCGAGCAGGTGCGCGCCCTCCTTGATCTGGTTACGCGCCATGTCCACACAGTCGTCCCAGCGGCCCTCGAGCATCGCCGTACGGAACTTCTTCGACCCGTTGGCGTTCGTACGCTCCCCGATGGCGAGGTACGACGCGTCCTGTCGGAAGGGCACGCTCTGGTACAGCGAGGCCGCGGCCGGCTCCGGAGTCGGCGTGCGCTCGCCGGGCTGCTGTTCGCGGACCCGCTCCACCAGCTGGCGCAGATGCTCCGGTGTCGTGCCGCAGCATCCGCCCACCAGCGAGAGACCGTAGTCGGCGACGAAGCCCTCGTGGGCGTCGGCCAGTTCGGGGGCGGTCAGCGGGTAGTGCGCGCCGTTCTTGCCGAGCACCGGCAGACCGGCGTTCGGCATGCACGACACCGGGACGCGGGCGTGCTGCGCCAGGTAGCGCAGGTGTTCGCTCATCTCCGCGGGCCCGGTGGCGCAGTTCAGCCCGATCATGTCGATCCCGAGCGGCTCCAGGGCGGTCAGTGCCGCGCCGATCTCGGAACCCAGCAGCATGGTGCCGGTCGTCTCCACGGTCACGGAGCACAGCACCGGGAGGTTCGAGCCGGTGGCCTCCAGGGCTCGCCGAGCACCCAGCACGGCGGCCTTCGTCTGCAACAGGTCCTGGGTCGTCTCCACCAGGAGGGCGTCGGCGCCGCCGGAGATCATGCCCTCGGCGTTCTGCTGGTAGGCGTCCCGCAGCCGCGCGTACGGCGCGTGGCCCAGCGTCGGCAGCTTCGTGCCCGGTCCCATCGACCCGAGCACCCAGCGCATCCGGTCGTCCGTGGCGGTGAACTCGTCGGCGACCGAGCGCGCGATGGCCACGCCGGCCTCGGACAGCTCGAAGTTCCGGTCCGTGATGTCGTACTCCGCGAGGGCCGCGAAGTTCGCGCCGAAGGTGTTCGTCTCCACGCAGTCGACGCCCACCTCGAAGTAGGCGCGGTGCACGGAGGCGACGATGTCCGGACGGGTGACGTTCAGGATCTCGTTACAGCCCTCGAGCTGCTGGAAGTCCTCCATCGAGGGGTCCTGTTCCTGGAGCATCGTCCCCATCGCGCCGTCGGCGACGACCACTCGGGAGGCGAGTGCCTCACGGAGGGCGTCGGCACGGGCGTTCGTGCTGGTGGACGAGCTACTGGGCAAGGCCATGGAAATGCTCCCTGGAGTGCGACGGCTGTCGGCTTTGCGCGGTTCAGTGGAACAGCGCACGAGTGCAAGCGTAGCGGGCACGGCAAGAGCGCATCGGGTACACACCCCCGGGAATGCCGCAGGAAGGCCGCAGGCCGGGCCGGGGCCGACTTCCAACGACCGGTGTCAAGCGATAACGTTCGGCATTGTCGAATCAGCACAGGCACAGCAGGTCACGGAGGTTCCGCGATGGCCCGGAGTATCCAGTCGCTGGAGCGCGCGGCGGCGGTACTACGCCTGCTGGCCGGTGGCGAGCGGCGGCTGGGCCTGTCCGACATGGCCTCCGCGCTCGGTCTGGCCAAGGGGACCACCCACGGCCTGATCCGTACCCTCCAGCAGGAGGGCTTCGTCGAGCAGGACGGGAACACCGGGAAGTACACCCTGGGCGCGGAGCTGCTCCGGCTGGGCAACAGCTATCTGGACGTGCACGAGTTGCGCGCCCGCGCCCTCGTGTGGACGGATGACCTGGCCCGCTCCAGTGGCGAGAGCGTGTACCTGGGCGTGCTGCACCAGCAGGGCGTGTTGATCGTCCACCACGTCTTCCGGCCCGACGACAGCCGGCAGGTCCTCGAGGTCGGCGCCATGCAGCCGCTGCACAGCACCGCGCTGGGCAAGGTGCTGTGTGCCTACGATCCGGTGGCGCACAGCGAGGCCTTCGACGAGGCCCGCGGCGCGTTCACGGACCGCACGGTGACCGGCGCCGAGCAGTTCGAGTCGGTGTTGGAAGCCACCCGGGCGCGCGGCTGGGCCAGCGATGTCGAGGAGACCTGGGAGGGGTTGGCCTCCGTCGCGGCGCCCGTGCACGACCGGCGCCGAATGCCGGTCGGGGCGGTCGGCATCACCGGGGCCGTGGAGCGGGTGTGTGAGGAAGCCGACACCCTCCGACCGCGCGTGGTGGCGGCCGTACGGGACTGCGCGCGTGCCGTCTCCCGGGATCTCGGCTCGGGTCTGTCCGCCCCCGCCCGCGCGTAGCCGGTATCGGCCCATGACCACGCGGAAGTGCTGCGGTTCTTTCCCTTGACGAGGAACACCCCAGGGACAAGACTGCCGTCCGGCGGTCGACATTGTCGAACATCGGACGGGCTGATCCACTCGCCCCGCTCGATCCGCTCGATCCGCTCGACCCTTCCTCATCTCTGGACCAAGGACAAAGGAGTCACCGGGTGCCCAGCTCCGACATATTCATTGGCGAGGTGGTCGGCACCGCGGTGCTGGTCCTCCTCGGTGGCGGCGTGTGCGCCGCGGTCACGTTCAAACGCTCCAAGGCGTTCGAGGCCGGCTGGGTCGCGATCGCCTTCGGTTGGGGCTTCGCGGTGCTCACCGGCGCGTACATCGCCATCGGTGTCTCCGGCGCCCACCTCAACCCCGCGGTGACCATCGGCCTGGCCATCGAGGGCGGCACCGAGTGGAGCGACGTACCGCTCTACATCCTCTCCGAGATGATCGGCGCGATGCTCGGTGCGACGCTGGTCTGGCTCTCCTACTACGGCCAGTTCCTCGACCACCTCACCGCACGGCAGTCGGACGCCGCCGAGCCGGCGGGGTCGGCCACCGCGCCGAAGCGGGACGAGCCCGGCCCCGTACTGGGCATCTTCTCCACCGCACCGGAGATCCGGAACTCCTGGCAGAACCTCGTCACGGAGATCATCGCCACCACCGTGCTGGTCATCGCCATCCTCACGCAGGGCCTGAACCAGGACGGAGACGGCCTCGGCGCCCTCGGCGCGCTGATCACCGCCCTCGTCGTGGTCAGCATCGGCCTGTCCCTCGGCGGTCCCACCGGGTACGCCATCAACCCGGCCCGCGACCTCGGCCCACGACTCGTGCACGCCGCGCTGCCACTCCCCAACAAGGGCAGCTCCGACTGGAGTTACGCGTGGGTGCCGGTCGCCGGACCGTTGATCGGCGGCGCGCTGGCCGGCGGCCTCTACAACATCGCCTTCGCCTGAGCCGCGCCCTCCCGGAAGCCAGCCCGTACGGTCGCGTACGTCCGACAGTCCTCGGCGGCCACCGACCGACCACCAGATACCGGAGCACCCCATGAGTGACACGCACTCCACCGGCCCGTTCATCGCGGCCATCGACCAAGGCACCACGTCCAGCCGTTGCATCGTCTTCGACCAGGACGGCCGGATCGTCTCGGTGGACCAGAAGGAGCACGAGCAGATCCTGCCCAAGCCCGGGTGGGTGGAGCACGACGCCGCGGAGATCTGGACGAACGTCCAGCTCGTCGTCTCGGGGGCGCTGGACAAGGCAGGCATCACACGGTCCGACGTACGCGCCCTGGGCATCACCAACCAGCGTGAGACCACCCTGTTGTGGGACAAGGCGACCGGGCAGCCGGTGCACAACGCCCTCGTCTGGCAGGACACCCGGACGGACGCGCTGTGCAGGGAGCTCGGCCGCAACGTCGGCCAGGACCGGTTCCGCCGGGAGACCGGTCTGCCCCTGGCCTCCTACTTCGCCGGCCCGAAGATCCGCTGGCTGCTGGACAACGTCGACGGGCTGCGGGAGCGCGCCGAGCGTGGCGAGCTGCTCTTCGGCACCATGGACTCCTGGGTGATCTGGAACCTCACGGGCGGGGTGGACGGCGGCGTACACGTCACGGATGTGACCAACGCCTCCCGCACCATGCTGATGAACCTGCAGACCATGGAGTGGGACCCGAAGATCTGCGCCTCCATGGGCGTGCCGATGGAGGTGCTCCCCGAGATCCGCTCCTCCGCGGAGGTGTACGGCGAGGCCCGGGGCGAGCTCGCCGGGGTCCCGGTCGCGTCCGCGCTGGGTGACCAGCAGGCGGCGCTGTTCGGCCAGACCTGCTACTCCCCCGGCGAAGCCAAGTCGACCTACGGCACCGGCACCTTCCTGCTGATGAACACCGGTGAGGAGGCGGTCAACTCCTACAACGGGCTGCTGACGACCGTCGGTTACCGGATCGGGAACCAGAAGCCGGTCTACGCCCTCGAGGGCTCCATCGCGGTCACCGGCTCGCTCGTGCAGTGGATGCGGGACCAGATGGGCCTGATCAACAGCGCGGCCGAGATCGAGACCCTCGCCAGTTCCGTGGAGGACAACGGCGGCGCCTATTTCGTGCCAGCCTTCTCCGGGCTCTTCGCGCCGTACTGGCGCTCGGACGCCCGCGGCGTCATCGCCGGCCTCACCCGGTACGTCACCAAGGCCCACCTGGCCCGGGCGGTCCTGGAGGCGACCGCCTGGCAGACCCGGGAGATCGTCGACGCGATGCAGAAGGACTCCCGCGTCGAGCTGTCGTCCGTACGCGTGGACGGCGGCATGACCTCCAACAACCTGCTGATGCAGACGATCTCCGACTTCCTCGACGCACCGGTGGTACGCCCGCTGGTCGCCGAGACCACCTGCCTCGGCGCCGCGTACGCCGCGGGGCTGGCCGTCGGTTTCTGGCCGGACACCGACGCCCTCCGGGCCAACTGGAAGCGTGCCGCGGAATGGACGCCGCGGCTGGACGTGGAGACCCGGGAGAGGGAATACAACAACTGGCTCAAGGCCGTCCAACGGACCATGGGCTGGATCGAAGAGGAGAACTGATCAGCTTGAGCACCACCCACAGCGTCCCCGTCCCCGGGGCGCGACCCGCCGCCGGCAGCCGCGCGAGCCGGGCCGAGACCAGAGATCGGCTCGCCGGTACGACGTACGACCTACTGGTCATCGGCGGCGGCATTCTGGGGACCTCGGTCGCCTGGCACGCGGCGCAGTCCGGACTGCGGGTGGCGATGGTGGACGCGGGCGACTTCGCCGGCGCCACCTCGTCCGCGTCGTCCAAGCTCGTGCACGGCGGTCTCCGCTACCTCCAGACCGGCGCGGTCCGGCTGGTGGCGGAGAACCACCAGGAGCGGCGGGTCCTCGCCAGGGACGTGGCGCCGCACCTGGTGCGCCCGCTGCCGTTCTACGTCCCCGTCTACAAGGGCGCGCCGCACGGCGCGGCGAAGCTGGGCGCGGGCGTCTTCGCCTACTCCGCGCTCTCCGGGTTCGGCGACGGAGTCGGGCGGGTCATCCGGCGTTCGAAGGCGGCCGCCGCCAACCCGGGCCTGCGTACGGAGAACCTCAGCTCCGTGGCGGTCTTCGGCGACCACCAGATGAACGACTCCCGGATGGCCGTGATGACCGTACGGGCCGCTGTGGAGGCCGGGGCGGTGGTCCTCAACCACGCCGAGGTCCAGGGGTTGCGGTTCACCCGTGGCCGGGTCTCCGGCGCGGAGCTGCACGACCGGCTGGAGCAGGCCGACTTCGGGGTGGACGCCCGGCTGGTGCTCAACGCGACCGGCCCCTGGGTGGACCGGCTGCGCGAGCTGGAGCAGCCGGGCGTCGCGCCCAGCATCCGGCTGTCCAAGGGGGCCCACCTGGTGCTCCGGCAGCGCGCGCCCTGGGGCGCCGCCATGGCCACGCCGGTGGACAAGTACCGCATCACCTTCGCCCTCCCCTGGGAGGACCAACTGCTGCTGGGCACCACCGACGAGGCGTACGAGGGCGATCCGGCCGAGGTCCGCGCCACCGAGGCCGACATCCAGCAGATCCTGGACGAGGCCTCGCTGTCCGTACGCCCCGAGCACCTGTCCCGGGACCTGCTGAGCTACGCCTTCGCCGGGCTGCGGGTGTTGCCGGGCGGGCCCGGTGACGTGGAGTCCGCCCGGCGCGAGACCGTCGTCACGGAGGGCCGGGCCGGCATGCTGTCGGTGGCCGGTGGCAAGTGGACGACCTACCGCCACATCGGTCGTACGGTCCTGGACAAGCTGGCCAAGCTGCCGAGCGGCGCCCTCTCCCGTACCGACGGCGGCCCGGTTCCGGTCCCGGTCGGTTCGCTGGTGCGTCGTACGCCGCTGCCCGGCGTGGCCAACCCGGACGCGGTGGCGCATCGGCTGCTCGCCGACTCCGGGGCGACGGGCGGCCGGATGGACCCGCACACGGCGCGCCAACTGGCCACCCACTACGGCTCGCTGGCCTTCGAGATCGCCGAACTGGCGAGCGCGGACCCGGCGCTGGGCGAGCGCATCCACCCTAACGGGCCGGAGATCTGGGCTCAGGTGGCGTACGCCCGGGACCAGGAGTGGGCAGAGACCGTGGAGGACGTGCTGCGCCGCCGGACCACGCTGACCGTGCGTGGGCTGGACACCGAGCCGGTACGGGACGAGGTCACCCGGATGCTCGCCGAACGGCCCGACTGACCGCCCAGCGAAGGGGACGGTGGGTGCTGGGGTGGTAGGGGCGGGGTCGGTGCGTGTCACCGGCCCCGTCGTCGTACGCGCCGTGCCGCGCCGCTCGCGTCGTTGGCGGCGGCGCTGATCCGCCGGGCCGCGGTGACCCGCTCGGCCAACCGCGCGTGGTGTGCGCCGGGCCAGAAGATCCGGGAGCAGCTGTCGCACCGGGTGAAGGAGTCGTACGTACGCCGTGTGCCCGGCGGGATGCGGTCCGCGATGTCCTCCTTGGCCACCGGGACCAGACTGCCGTTGCAGGACGGGCAGCGGGTCCACGGGGCGAGAGGGACATCGAAGCGGGTCAGCACGTCCATCAGCTGTTCGTCCGGTTTGCCGCCGCGGACGTACGCGCCGAGCCACAGCGCCCGTCGGCGGAGCAGGCCGCGATCCTGGGTGAGCAGAATCCGCTGCTCGGCGTTCGCCCGGGTGACCAGCTCCGGATCGGCGGCGTCGTTGCGGTAGGCGGTGTCGACGCCGACGAGCCGCAGTCGGCGCGCCAGCGCGCCCAGGTGCACGTCCAGCACGAACCTCGGCGGCCAGGGCGCGGCGGACGGCATCGGCTGCGGACGCGGCACGCTCTCCACCGCGATGTGCGACCCGGGCGCGGGACGGTACGAGGGCGGCACCGGCGCCCCGTCGGCGCGCAGCTCCCCCACCTCGGTAAGCGGTACGCCCAGGGCCTCCACGAGATGGCCGACGGTTGCTTCCTCGTCGTACGCCCACCGCACGCCGTCCCGTACGCCCTCGTGTCCGGATTCCGCCGACGGGCCTGCGCGGTGGCGGACGGGAAGGAAGAACCGCAACTGGTCGGACACCCGGATGTCCAGGTGCCGCGCACGCCCCTCGGGCACGCCGTCGCCCGCCGGGTGCGGGTCGCCCGTACCCGTCACGGCTGCCAGGTCGAAGGGCTGCCGCGCACCTCGAAGCCCGAGTGTCCGGAGGGCTCCTCGTCGGTCACCCTCACCTCCGCCACCCGCGCCGCCGGCGGGCCTGTCCGGGTCCACTCGGTCAGCCTGCCGACCCCGTCCGGCTCGCCCTCGAACACCGCTTCCACGCTGCCGTCCGGGAGGTTGCGTACCCAGCCCCGCACTCCGTGTGAGGCGGCTATCCGCTGACAGCTGTCCCGGAAGAAGACGCCCTGCACCGCACCCGTCACGATCACGCGCTTGCACGCCACAGCCATGTCCACCTCACTCGCCTGTCCGGCTCACGCCCACCCCGGCCCAGGGTCGGTCTCCTCCCATGGTCACCCCGGCCGGGGCATGCGGCACTCCTGCACCGCGGCGGCGGGAACGTACGGACGTGACGGGCCGGTGCGGTGTGCCGTGTGCCGTGCGTGTGGCGGGCGGCAGGGTGTCCCCGCCGCATTCCGTCGGCACGCGGGCCCGACTCGGACGGGCTTCCGGGCTACGCTCCACGTCGACTTCGCCATGGTCCGCGGGGACTGGCGGAGCACCGCCGTCACTGGTGTAATCCACAGCCCACGCCAGGGCTGCGGACCCGTGGGCCGGCACGCCGTAGGGTGGTGCCGGCACGAACGAGGAACGGCAGCCGGTTCGGAGCGCGGCGCTTCGTATCCGGCCGGAAGGAGGCGCTGGGTGATCGAGCTCGAGGAGGTTCCCGAGCTGGTCGACCCGGTCATGGTGGCCGCGTTCGAAGGCTGGAACGACGCCGGTGACGCCGCCTCCGCGGCGATCGGGCATCTGGATCGGGAATGGAAGGGCGAGGTGTTCGCGGCGCTGGACGCCGAGGACTACTACGACTTCCAGGTCAACCGGCCGCTCATGTGGTTGGACGGCGAGACCCGGAAGATCACGTGGCCCACGACCCGGCTCTCGGTCGTGCGGATCGAGGACTCCGACGGCAAGGGCAGACCGCGCGACCTCGTGCTGGTACGCGGCGTCGAGCCGAGCATGCGCTGGCGGTCCTTCTGCAACGAACTGCTGGGCTTCGCGCACGAACTGGGCGTGGAGATGGTGCTCGTGCTGGGAGCGCTGCTGGGCGACGCGCCACACACCCGTCCCGTACCAGTCACCGCCGTGACCTCCGACCCGGACGTGGCGCGTGGGCTGAGCCTGGACGAGTCGCGTTACGAGGGCCCGACCGGCATCGTGGGCATCCTGCAGGAGGCGTGCACACACGCGGGGATACCAGCCGCGAGCCTGTGGGCTTCGGTGCCGCACTACGTCTCGCAGCCGCCGAATCCCAAGGCGACGCTCGCGCTGCTGAACCGCCTGGAGGACCTGCTCGAACTGCGCATCCCGCTGGGGGAGTTGCCCGAGGACGCGCGTGCCTGGCAGCTGGGTGTGGACCAACTGGCCGCCGAGGACAGTGAGGTGGCGGAGTACGTCCAGTCGCTGGAGGAGGCCCGGGACACCGCCGAGTTGCCGGAGGCTTCGGGCGAGGCCATCGCCAAGGAGTTCGAACGCTATCTGCGTCGCCGGGACGGCGGTCCCGGCTCCGGCGGCGACCGTGGCCGCGCCGCCGGGAGCGGACGTTCCCCGTACGCCCGCGACACGGGCGCGCGTGGACGCGCCCGGCCGCCGGAGGCACGACCGAACCGGGACGCGGGTGCGGACGAGCCGGCAGCGGGGGCCGTGCCGGGGGACGAGAGTCCGGGCGAGGACCGGCGCGAGGACGCGGGCGAGCGTCCGAGGAAGGACGCCGACTCCCCCGGCGACACCGGGAGCCCGGAGAACGGCGGTTCCGGGAGCGAGAGTTCCGGGAGCGGGCCGTCGAAGTCCACCGGCACGGAGGAGCCCGGCGAGAACGACTGAGCGACTCGTATCGCCGGGGCCGACCGCGTATCGCCGAGGCCGGTCGCCCGTCGCCGAGACCGGCCGGGGCGCACGCCACGCGCCGGCCTCGGCGACGTGTGGCCCGCGGGCATCCGCGTCGGACCAGCCGGCGCTTTCCGACCCGGTGCTCGACGGCGACCCCGCCGGGCACCGGGTCGGACGGTCACGGAACTGTCAGAGCGCCACGCCCAGCAACGCGTCCACCGCGCGCGATACGAGGCCGGGCGCCCCCTCGTCCGTACCGCCGTCGCCGTGCTGGGCCACGACCCAGCGGTCGACGGCGGCGAGGGCGGCCGGGGTGTCCAGGTCATCGGCGAGGGCCACCCGGATCTCCTCCAGCAACGCGTCCGCCGGTGGCCCGTCGGGACGGGACACCGCGTCCCGCCAGCGGCTCAGGCGCGCGTTCGCCTCGCCGAGCGCCGCTTCGGTGTACTCCCAGTCGGCACGGTAGTGCTGGGCCAGCAGCACCAGCCGGATGGCGGCGGGATCGACGCCGTCCGCGCGGAGTCGGGAGACGAAGACGAGATTGCCCTTGGACTTGGACATCTTCTCGCCGTCCAGAGCCACCATCCCGGTGTGCACGTAGCTGGCGGCGAAAGGATACTCCTCGGTCACCGCCTGCGCGTGCGAGGCGCCCATCTCGTGGTGCGGGAAGATCAGGTCGGATCCGCCCCCCTGCACGTCGAAGCCCATGCCGAGGTGCTTCAGGGCGATCGCGACACACTCGATGTGCCAACCGGGACGGCCGCGGCCCAGTGAGCCACCGTCCCAGCTCGGCTCGCCTTCCCGTTCGGCCGTCCACAGCATCGGGTCCAGCGGGTTCTTCTTCCCGGGACGGTCCGGGTCGCCCCCGCGTTCGGCGGACAGCAGCCGCATGGCCTCGGCATCCAGACCGGAGACACCACCGAAGTGCGCGTCGGACTCCACCGAGAAGTAGACGTCGCCATCGAGATCGTAGGCCGCGCCGCGCTCCCGCAGTCGTTCCACGAGCGGCACGATCTCGGGGATGACCTCCACCGCGCCGACGAAGTGCCGTGGGGGGATCATCCGCAGCGCCGTCATGTCCTCGCGGAACAGGTCGGTTTGACGCTCCGCCAGGGCCATCCAGTCCTCGCCGGTCTCGGTCGCCCGTTGCAGCAGCGGATCGTCGACGTCGGTGACGTTCTGTACGTAGAGAACCTGCCGCTTGGTGTCCAACCACACGCGCTGCACGAGATCGAAGGCGTGGTACGTCGCCGCGTGCCCGAGATGGGTGGCGTCATACGGTGTGATACCGCAGACGTACATCCGGGCCACGGGACCGGGGGTGAGGGTCACCCGCCCTCCGGTCGCGGTGTCGTGAATCCTGAGGTCGCGGCCCTGCCCTGGCAGAGCGGGGACCTCGGAAGCGGGCCAGGCATACATGTTCTGAGCCTAACCGCACGAGTGTTCCCGCCACGAGCCAGCCCCGGCCAGAAGATCCGCATTGACCGGATCGTGGCCCCCTGGCCGACCAGGGCGTCTTGACAGCGCCGCGCCCGCTTCGGCGACTACACCGGCGGCCACGGTATCGCCGGCCACCGCCCGCTGGGCAGCGGATGCCGACCGGTCGCGAGGAGGTCGCCGACCCGTTTGCGTACGGCGTCCACCTCCGCTTCGGTGATCAGCTCCGCGAGTCGCCCGGCCAGTTCGGCGCCGTCGGCAAGCTGTCCCGACAGCCGGCGCAGCACCTCCAGGCCCTCGGTGGTCAGCGGCTCTCCCGCCCAGCCCCACAGCAGGGTGCGCAGCCGGTCCTCGACGTGGAAGGTCACCCCGTGGTCGATGGCGTAGAGCCGTCCCTCCCGGCTGGTCAGCAGGTGCCCGCCCTTGCGGTCGCCGTTGTTGACCACCGCGTCCAGCACTGCGAGCCGCCGCAGTCGCGGGTCGTCGGCATGCACCAGCAGCGCCGTACGCCCCTCGCCGACCTCCGCGAAGCCGACGGCCTTCCAGCCGGGTCCCGGCTCGTCGGTTTCCACGAGCGCCAGGAGGGAATCACCCGCGTCCGAGGCCGGATCGCCCTCCCCGACGGTCGACTCGGGTTCCCCTGGCTCCGCTGGCTCCCCGGGCTCGTCCGCTCCCGTCCTCGGCACCGGACCGACCCACAGCTGGCACATGCCCTCGCCGTACGGCCCGTCCCGCAGCACGGTGACCGGAACCAACTCGTCCCAGCCCATCGCCCGGGCGACCTGATAGGCCGCCACCTCGCGCTGGGCGAGGGTGCCGTCCGGGAAGTCCCACAACGGGCGTTCGCCGGCCACCGGCTTGTAGACGCAGGGCAACGCCTCGGGCCCCTCGCCGACAACGCCGTGCAGTACGGCGTTCGAGGCGCCGCGGATCTGCCCGCGTACCGTCAACTCACCCTGTGTCAGCAGTCGTCGCACGTGATCCGCGCCCGTGCCCGCGAGGTGTGTCATTCGCCGCGTCGGTATCCGTTCTGCCGCGGGCACACGTGCCCCTCCGGGTCGAGCGGCAGGCTGCACAGCGGGCAGGGCGGACGGCCGGCGTTCACCACCTCGAGCGCCCGTTTGGCGAAGGCCCGAGCCATCGCGCCGTTGATCCGTACACGCAGCATGGGCGGACCGTTCTCGTCGTCCTGCAGGAGCCGCTCCTCGGCCTCCGCCAGGTCCTCCTCCTCGTCGGACTCCAGCTCCACCAGGGCCTGCGCCTCCACCACCATGCACTCTCGGTCGCCGTCCCAGGCGAGCGCCATGGTGCCGACCCGGAACTCCTCCTCCACCGGGGACTCCAGCGGTCGGGTGTCGTCCACCTCAGCGGGGGCGACGGCCGGCACCGGGGCGTTGCCCCCAGAGCGCCGCACGACCTCGTCCAGCAGCTCGTCGATCCGCTCCGCGAGCGCCTCGACCTGTGCCTTCTCCAGGGCGACGCTGGTGGTACGACCGGTCGCGGAGGCTTGCAGGAAGAAGCTTCGGCGGCCAGGCAGACCGACCGTACCGGCCACGAACCGGTCCGGCGGGTCGTACAGGAACACCTGACGGGACACGTCCTGCTCCGTTGTGTTGACTGCTGGGTTCACCCGCACCCTACTGCGCTTCCCGATCACCGCGGTTACGCGCCGCCCCCCACCGGTGCGACGCTCCCCGCCACGTCGGCCCCCGACCGGTCGCCGGCCGGGTCGGCACGCGCGTCCACACCCGCCTCGTCCGTCGCCTCGTCCGCTGTCTCTCCCACGGCCGGCGGGGCCAGTGACCCCAACTCGCCGGTCTCGCCGAGCCGCACCAGGAAGGGCCGCGAGGGCGTGTACCGCAGCACGCTCACCGAACAGGGCCCCACGGCGATCCGCTGGAAGAGATCCAGGTGCAGCCCCAGGGCGTCGGCGACCAGCGACTTGATGATGTCGCCGTGCGAACACATCAGGTACAACGCGTCCGCGCCGTGCTCCTGCTGGATGCGCGCGTCCCAGTCGCGTACGGCCGCCACCGCGCGGGCCTGCATGTCCCGCATGGCCTCCCCTCCGGGGAAGACCGCCCCGGAGGGATGCTGCTGCACGGTGGCCATCAGCGGCTCGTCCGCCAACTCGGCGAGGGCCCGGCCGGTCCAGTCGCCGTAGTCGCACTCGCCGATCCGGTCGTCGGTGTGCACCGGCAGGTCCGGACGGGCCCGGCACAGCGGTGCCACGGTCTCGCGGCAGCGTTGCAGCGGGCTGCTGACCACGGCCGCCAGCGGAAGCTGGTCGAGTCGCCCGGGAAGTTCGGCGGCCTGTGCGCGGCCGTGCTCGTCGAGGGCCACCCCGGGCGTCCATCCGGCCAGGAGGCCCGCGGTGTTCGCGGTGGAGCGGCCGTGCCGTAGGAGAAGGAGCGTGGGCATGGCCGCCAGCCTACGACCTACGGCGAAGCCGCCCACGGGGAGCGCCTCCGGTACCGGGCGGCGCTCCCGGGGCGCGCTCCCGGGGCGCCTTGCCGGGGCGCCTTGCCGGGGCGGCCGTGTCCGGCTTGCGGGGGCCCGGCGGACGGGCAGAATGCCAGCGTGCTCGTCGACTCCGCGGTGTACCGGCACGGGCGCCGCGGCCCGGCCCCGGCGGAGGTCTCGGCCGCCCTGGAACAGGTGCGGCAGGAACCGGACGGCTTCCTGTGGATCAGGCTGCATGAGCCGACCTCGGACGAGTTCGAGGAGGTTCGTACGGCGTGCCGACTGCACCCGCTGGCCGGTGGAGGACGCGCTGGCCACGCACCAGCGCCCCAAACTGGAGTCGTACGAGGGGTCGCTGTTCCTCGTACTCAAACCGCCGCGCTACGACGACTCGGACGGGTCAGTCACGGCGGACGAGCTGATGCTGTTCGTGGGCGACTCGTTCGTGGTGACCGTGGGCCACGGCACGGCGAGCCCCCTGAGCGTCGTCCGCCAGCGTTTGGAGCGCGAACCCGAGGTACTGCGGCACGGCCCCTCAGCCGTCCTGTACGCCATCAGCGACACGGCCGTCGACCACTATCTGGACGTCGCCGCGGAGTTGCACGTCGACCTCGACGAGTTGGAGGAGCAGGTCCTCACTCCGGGTGGCCCGAGCGGCGGGCGGACGGCCGAGCGGATCTACGCGTTCAAGCGGCAGGCGCTGGCCTTCCGCCGGGCCGCCAGCCCACTGGCGGAACCGATGACCCGGCTGGCCGACTCCGCGCTGCCGTTGGTGTCGGAGCGCACGCGGCCGTTCCTCCGGGACGTGCAGGACCACCTGATCCGTACGAACGAGCAGATGGACGCCCTGGACGGACTGCTCTCGGACATCCTTTCGGCGTATCTGGCGCAGGTCAGTGTCCGGCAGAACGACGACATGCGGAAGATCTCCGCGTGGGCGGCGATGTTCGCCGTACCCACCCTGATCACGGGTGTGTACGGCATGGACTTCGCGTACATGCCCGAGCGGGAGGTGGCCTGGGCCTACCCCGCGGTGCTCGTGCTGGTCGTCGTGGTCTGTCCGCTGCTCTTCCGCTTCTTCAAGCGGCGCGGCTGGCTCTGACCCCACCCGGTCAAGCCAGTCCGCTGGCCTGACCCGGCCCGGGTCAGGTCAGCCCAGGCCCGCCCGCTCCAGGGCCCGCACCCCGGCACGGAGCGAGGCGAGCCGCTCGTCCAGGCTGAAGCCGGCCGGCGCGAGCGAGAGGGTCGTGACGCCGGCCTCCGCGTAAGCCCGCATCCGCTCAGCGATCCGCTCCTCCGGGCCGATGAGCGTGGTCGAGTCGATCAGCTGCTCCGGCACCGCCGCCCCCGCGCCGTCCTTGTCGCCGGCCAGGTACTTCTCCTGGATCTCCGCGGCCGCCTGCTCGTAGCCCATGCGCTGGGCCAGCCGGTTGTAGAAGTTCTGCTTGCGGCTGCCCATCCCGCCGACGTACAGCGCCGTGTACGGACGGAACAGGTCGGCCAGCGCCGACACGTCGTCGCCGACCGCCATCGGTACCGTGGGACACACGTCGAACCCGTCCAGCTCCAGGCCGGCCTTCGCGCGGCCCGCGCGCACCGGCCCGAGAGTCGTCTCCTCGGCGTGCTCCGGCGAGAAGAGCACCAGCAGCGCCCCCTCGGCGATCTCACCGGTCTGCTCGAGGTTCTTGGGGCCGATCGCCGCGATGTACATCGGGACGTGTTCGCGTACGGGATGCACGGTGAGCTTGATGGGCTTGCCCGGCCCGTCGGGCAGCGGCAGCGTCCAGTGCTCGCCCTCGTACGCCAGCCGCTCCCGAGCCATGGCCTTGCGGACGACCTCGACGTACTCCCGGGTACGGGCCAGCGGCTTGTCGAACTTGACGCCGTACCACCCCTCCGACACCTGGGGCCCGGAGACGCCCAGCCCGAGCCGGAACCGGCCCCCGGAGAGCGTGTCGAGAGTCGCGGCCGTCATGGCCGTCATCGCCGGCGTGCGTGCCGGGATCTGGAAGATCCCGGCACCGACGTCGATCCGTTCCGTCTGTGCCGCCACCCAGGAGAGCACCGTGGGCGCGTCCGAGCCGTACGCCTCGGCGGCCCAGCACACGGCGTATCCGAGCCGGTCGGCCTCCTGGGCCACGGCGAGATTGTCCGCGTCCATCCCGGCGCCCCAGTAACCGAGGTTGATCCCGAGCCGCATACGGCCCCCTTACCCATCAGTAACGTAATTTTCCTCGGACTCTAGCGCGCGGCCGCAAGTACCCTCAACAGGCATGGAACAAAGGCGCCTCGGCCACACCGGTCTGCGGATCTCCCGACTGGGACTCGGCACGTTCAACTGGGCCCGGGACACCGGGGAGGGAGAGGCTGCCGAGCAGCTCAAGGTCTTCCTGGACGCCGGCGGCACGCTCGTCGACACGGCGGACGTCTACGCGGACGGTGCGGCTGAGTACCTGCTCGGACGGCTGTTGGACGGGCTGGTACGACGCCAGGACCTGGTCATCGCCACGAAGGCCGGCAGTGTGCCCGATCCCGCGCACCGCTTCGACGCCTCCCGCGGTCACCTGTTGCGCGCCCTGGACGCCTCGTTGGAGCGACTGGGCACCGACCACGTCGACCTCTGGCAGGTGCACGCGTTCGATCCGACCACGCCACTCGACGAGACCCTGCAAGCGCTCGACACCGCCGTACACAGCGGACGCGCGCGCTACGTCGGGATCACCGACTTCTCCGGCTGGCAGCTCGCGAAGGCCGCCACCTGGCAGCTCGCGGTGCCCGGCACCCGTACGCGACTGGCGTCCGCGCAGCTTGAGTACTCCCTGCTGCAACGCGGGGTGGAGCGCGAGGCGCTGCCGGCTGCCAGGGATCTCGGCCTCGGACTGCTGCCCTCCTCGCCACTCGGCCGCGGGGTACTGACCGGCAAGTACCGTCAGGGCATACCGGAGGGGTCACGCGCCGCCTCACAGCAGCTCGCGCCGTTCGTCGCGCCGTACCTGGACGACACCGCCGGCCGTGTCGTGGACGCGGTCACCACCGCCGCCGACGGGCTCGCCACCAGTCCGTTGCAGGTGGCGCTGGCGTGGGTACGGGACCGGCCGGGCGTGGCGGCGCCGATCGTCGGTGCCCGCACGGCGTGGCAGCTCACCGAGGCGTTGTCAGTGGAGGGGCTTAGCCTTCCGAGTGAGATCAGTCGGGCGCTGGACGACGTGTCGGCCCCGGTGCACCGCTACCCGGACCAGGACTGGAGTGAGCTGTGACCAGTGAGCCCAAGGCAGCCGAACTCCTCGCGGCCGTGCGGGCTGTGGAGAGCGGAGAGCGCTCCGCCGCGTCGTTCTTCGCCGGGACAGAGGCGTCGCGCCGGGCGGCCGAGCCCGGACGGCGGGCGAGCACGCCGGCCGCGACTCCGCCGGGT
>NZ_LJGU01000120.1:30047-37272 GCF_001751245.1 Streptomyces oceani | reverse complement strand
GGTACTGCATGCGGGAGTGTGTGGGAGAGTAGGACACCGCCGAACAATCTTTGATGATGGCCCCGTTGGCCCAGCCAACGGGGCCATCATCGTGTGCTCCGCCGTTGCTTCGTACGCTGTCCGCATGCGCTACGATCTGGTGATCTTCGACAACGACGGCGTCCTGGTGGACAGCGAGCCCCTCGCGAATCGTGTCCTCGCCGGTTACCTCACCGAACTCGGACACCCCACGAGCTACACCGACGCGCTGCGCGACTACATGGGCGGTTCTGTGCGGCGCGTACACGACATCATCAGGGAGCGCACCGGGAGGCACCTGCCGGCGGACTTCGACTCGATACTGCACTCCCGCACCTTCGATGCCTTCCGTGCGGAACTCCAGCCGGTCAACGGCGTATCGGAGCTTCTGCGAGGACTCGCCGCCGACGCCCTGCCGTACTGCCTGGCGTCCTCCAGCAGCCACGAACGGATCCGGGTGGCGCTCCAGCACACCGGTCTCCTCGAGTACTTCGACGAACAGCGGATCTTCAGCTCCGAGGACGTACGGCGTGGGAAGCCCGCTCCGGACCTCTTCCAGCACGCCGCCGGGTCGATGGGCGTCCCGCCCGAGCGTTGTGTGGTCATCGAGGACAGTCCGCTGGGCGTACAGGCGGCCATCGCCGCTGGTATGGAGGTGTACGGCTACGTCGCGATGACCCCTCCCGACCGGTTGGCCCAGGCGTCCGGGGTCTTCTCCGACATGTCGGCCCTACCCGAGTTGCTCGCCGGCTGAGACCGGCCGTCTGCCCCGTGGATCCGGACGGCCGGTACGGTGGCCCCATGAGCGGCGGCGCACTCTTGATGTGGGACGAAGCGGTCACTGGCTACAACTTCGGTGCCGGTCATCCGATGGACCCCGTCCGGCTTGACCTGACGATGCGCCTGATCGAGGCGTACGGCCTGGACCGCGCGCCGGGGCTACGGATCGAGACGGCCCCCGGCGCGGCCGGCGCGTCAACGCTGCGCCTGGTGCACCGGCAGGACTACGTCGACGCGGTGCGTCGCGTCTCCGCTGATCCGGCTGCCGCGGACGGTTCGTACGGTCTCGGTACCGAGGACGACCCGGCGTTCGCCGGGATGCACGAGGCGTCCGCGCTGATCGCCGGGCAGTCCGTCGCCGCGGCCGAAGCGGTGTGGCGAGGGGACACGCTGCACGCGGTGAACTTCGCTGGCGGACTGCACCACGCGATGCCGGGTGCCGCTGCCGGCTTCTGCGTCTACAACGACGCGGCGCTCGCGATCGCTCGGCTGCTGGAGTCGGGTGCGGAGCGTGTCGCCTACGTGGATGTCGACGTGCATCACGGAGACGGCGTGCAGGAAGTGTTCTGGGACGATCCTCGGGTCCTCACCATCTCCGTGCACGAACACCCCAAAACCCTGTTCCCGGGCTCCGGTTGGTCGGAGGAAACCGGCGGCCAGGCGGCGGAGGGTACGGCCGTGAACGTACCGCTGCCGGCCGGTACGACCGATGAGGGCTGGCTGCGCGCGCTGCACGGCGTGGTGCCGGAACTGCTGACCGCCTTCGCCCCCGACGTGCTGGTGAGCCAGCACGGTGCCGACACGCATGTGGAGGACCCGCTGGCGCATTTCGCGGTCAGCGTGGACGCCCAGCGACTGGCCGCGCAGGCCTGTCACGACTGGGCGCACGAACTGACCGGCGGCCGCTGGGTCGCCCTGGGCGGCGGCGGTTACGCCGTACTGGACGTGGTGCCGCGCAGTTGGACGCATCTCGTGGGCATCGCGGCCGGGGCACCGGTCGATCCCGTCAGCGAGGTGCCCGCATCGTGGCGGGACGCGGTGTACGCGCGTACGGGCGTGGCGACCGCGCCGCAGCGCATGACCGATGGTCGTGAACCCTCCTGGCGCGGCTGGGAGTCCGGCTACGATCCGGGCGACGTGCTGGACCGTGCGGTCCGGGCGACCCGCAGGGCGGTCTTCCCCTCACACGGCCTGCTGCCCTGAGGAGACCGCCGTCCGGCCGTCCCGCCCTCCGACCGGCCGTATCCGGGACGGCTTGCGCCGCGTACGGNCGGCCGGTACGACCGATGAGGGCTGGCTGCGCGCGCTGCACGGCGTGGTGCCGGAACTGCTGACCGCCTTCGCCCCCGACGTGCTGGTGAGCCAGCACGGTGCCGACACGCATGTGGAGGACCCGCTGGCGCATTTCGCGGTCAGCGTGGACGCCCAGCGACTGGCCGCGCAGGCCTGTCACGACTGGGCGCACGAACTGACCGGCGGCCGCTGGGTCGCCCTGGGCGGCGGCGGTTACGCCGTACTGGACGTGGTGCCGCGCAGTTGGACGCATCTCGTGGGCATCGCGGCCGGGGCACCGGTCGATCCCGTCAGCGAGGTGCCCGCATCGTGGCGGGACGCGGTGTACGCGCGTACGGGCGTGGCGACCGCGCCGCAGCGCATGACCGATGGTCGTGAACCCTCCTGGCGCGGCTGGGAGTCCGGCTACGATCCGGGCGACGTGCTGGACCGTGCGGTCCGGGCGACCCGCAGGGCGGTCTTCCCCTCACACGGCCTGCTGCCCTGAGGAGACCGCCGTCCGGCCGTCCCGCCCTCCGACCGGCCGTATCCGGGACGGCTTGCGCCGCGTACGGCCGAACCGTCGCGCGGGGCGCAGCCACCGTCAGCCTCGCCGCCGGGCGTTGAGCCGGGCGGCCTGCCGGGTCAGATGGCCGCGCTCGGCCAGGTCGGGTGCCTGCTGGGCCGCTGCCGCGTACAGCCGCGCCGCCGTCGCCAGGTCGCCTTCCCGCTCGTGGAGGTACGCCGCCACCGCGGAGTACCGGGGGAGCGGATGTCCCTTGCCCGCCTCCGCGCTGGGGCTGTCCTCCAGCTCCGCGAGCGCGGCCAGTCCGGCGCGCGGGCCGTCGACCTCGCCGAGCGCCACCGCGCGGTTCAGTCGGACGACGGGGCTGTCGGTGAGGCGTACGAGTTCGTCGTACCACTCGAGGATCTGCGGCCAGTCGGTCTCCTCGGCGGTGGGCGCGTCGGCGTGGAGTGCCGCGATGGCGGCCTGCGCCTGGTACTCGCCCAGCCGGTCCCGGGCGAGGGCCGCCTGCAGGATCGCGACGCCCTCGGCGATCGCGGTGGTGTCCCAGCGGTCGCGGTCCTGTTCGGCGAGTGGTACCCGGCTGCCGTCGGGCGCGGTCCGGGTGGCGCGCCGGGCGTGGTGCAGCAGCATGAGGGCGAGCAGTCCCGCCGCCTCGGGGTGATCGAGGGCGGCGGCGAGCTGCCGGGTGAGCCGGACGGCCTCGGCGGCGAGGTCGATGTCGCCGGAGTGGCCCTCGTTGAAGACGAGGTAGAGGACCCGCAGCACGGTGGCGACGTCGCCGGGCTGGTCGAACCGCACGCTGGAGACGGTGCGCTTGGCCCGGCTGATCCGCTGCGCCATGGTCGCCTCCGGCACGAGGTACGCCCGGGCGATCTGGCGAGTGGTCAACCCTCCGACGGCGCGCAGCGTGAGCGCGACCGCGGACGACGGCGTCAGCGACGGGTGCGCGCACAGGAAGTAGAGCCGGAGCGTGTCGTCGTGCGCGGTCGTCAGCCCGGGAGCGGGCTCCTCGTCGACCAGTTCCTCGCGTCGGCGACGGGCGAGGTCGGCCCGGTTCGCGTCGAGGAACCGGCGCCAGGCCACGGTGACCAGCCAGCCCTTCGGGTCCCGCACAGGAGGCTCGTCGCCGGAAGCGCTCGGGGCGGAGCCGGCCCGCCGGGCGCGGACCGCCTCGAGCAGCGCCTCCTGTACGGCGTCCTCGGCCGCCGCGAAGTCGGCTCCTCGGCGGACGAGGACGCCCAGCACGCTCGGTGTGAGGCGGCGGAGCAGGGCCTCGTCCAGCAGGGCCCCGTCCATCGGCGAGGTCACTCCGTGATGGTGGGCGGCGCGGTCAGGAACGGCCGCAGCTCCAGCCATTCGTGGATCGGCTCTCCGCCCGCCCCGGGGGCGGCGGACAGCTCCCCTGCGAGTTCGACGGCCCTTTCGTAGGTGTCGACGTCGATCAGCATCCAGCCGGCGATGAGGTCCTTGGTCTCGGCGAACGGGCCGTCGGTGATCGGCGGACGCCCCGCACCGTCGTAGCGGACGAAGGTCCCCTCCGGGGCGAGGGCCTGGCTGTCGACGTACTCGCCGGTCTGTTCCAGCCGGGCCGCGAAGTCGTTCATATACGTCATGTGCGCCGCGACCTCGTCGGGCGTCCACTGCTCCATGGGAGTGTCGTTGACGGAGGCCGGAGCGCCGCGGTAGTGCTTCAGCAGCAGGTACTTGGCCATGGTGTCTCTCCTCGGTGCGGGTGCGACCCATTGTGGTCGCGCTTACCCCGGGGACGGAGCCAGCCACGGGTTCTCGACATCATGGCGGACTTTTCTGCTCGCGTGGGGCAGTCCGGGATCGCGGGCGACCGGCACGGTGGACCGGAGGCGCTTCGCTGGGCTGTTGCCCTTCCGGGTGATCCGCATTCGAACTGTGGCGCCGCCGCCCGGCCCGTACACGAGCATGGTTCACGTGAAGCACGCATCCACGCTTCGGGCGCATCTGGTGACCACGCGGCTGTCCGGGGCGATCGCGACGAGGCGGGAGAAGAGCCTGCTACGTTACCGCCAGTTCGCAGCGCGGGACCCCGGCGTGCTGCTCGGCCTGGAGCCGGAGCGGGACTGGCGACTGCCGGACGTGCTCGCCCTGATGGCCGCGGAGTGCGGGGTGTCCGGCGACCCGACGCGGATGACGGGCCCGGACACGATCGACCCGGATCGTACGATCAGCGCGCTGGAGGCGTTCGCTGACCGCTTGGCGGTGGCCGCGCGCTGTCGGGTGCCGGTGCTGCTGGGGACGGGCCACCCGGATCGACTGCTGGGTTTCTACGCCGCGTTGGCGGCTTCGCTCGCCAGGGTGGGATGTCCGGTACTAGAACCAGCGCAGGGCAGGTGTGTCGACATAACGACCCGGTTCGGCGTACGTACGCACCGCCTTTCGTACGTACGGGGTGTTGCGTTGGTCCACGAGAAGGGCGCACGCCGACAGTCGGATGCGCCGGGCGTGCACACCCATTCGCCGCTGCCGCTGCGTACCGCGCTGACCGCTGCTGCGGCGGCTGGAGGACCCGTACCGGAATTGGTTATCGGTGATCACGGATGGGTCTGCGCAGCAGGTCAACTCGGAATTGAGGCAATGGGGCCAGCCGATGCGGACGATCCTGCGCTGTTCGTTGGGCAGGCCGAGGGTCGGGTGTCGGTGGTGGTGCCAGTGGACGATGCGGTGTGCCCGGTGCACTACGGACCGCTCGCGCGATATGTCCTGAGTCGTGCTGATATGCCCTTTGGGTTCCCTGAGTGAGCCTGACCCTGCTCCTGTTTCTCACTTGCATCAGTCGCACCCATTCTGGGGAGGACGCACATGCGAGCAGGAGACACCGGAGGGGAAGCCGGTGCCCGACGTGTGCGGAAGGTCAGGTGTGACATGGCTGCTGGCGAGAGTCCTCTGAACGAGGTCGTGTTCCTGACCGTGGCGGAAGTCGCCGCGGTGATGCGCGTATCCAAGATGACCGTGTACCGGCTGGTGCACAGCGGTCATCTGCCGGCGATCCGAGTGGGCAGGTCATTCCGGGTCCCAGAAAAGGCCGTCCACGACTACCTTCAGGAATCCTATGTGGGGATGGAGAGCGCGTAGTCCCGCTTCGGCGCCCGCATTTCCTGATCGCTGACTGCTACGAGTCCAGTGTTCCGGTGGCCCCTCGGATTACGACCATCACTCGGTGACGGGTAAGCTGGGCTCATGTAGGTCGTGTGGGCTCGGACGCCCCGCACCGAGTGACATGAAGTGAGCGAGGGTAGTCGTGGGCTCTGTTATCAAGAAGCGACGCAAGCGGATGGCCAAGAAGAAGCACCGCAAGCTGCTCAAGCGCACCCGCGTGCAGCGTCGCAACAAGAAGTGAGCGAAAGCGCCGCTGATTGGCCGCCGTTCCCTGTCTCCGCACTTCAGCGGGGTGGGTGAGCGGCGGTTTCGCCGTTCGCTGGAGCCCGCCAGAGGTTGCGGAGAGCTCCGGCCTGGCCGACGCGATACCGGGGTCGTGCGGTATGGCGGCACGCCACACCGCCGCTGCCGTGGCACCGTTACGGACGGCCGGGAGGTCGCGAACGACCGCGCGTGCCGCCGTACGGACCGGACGAGGGGATGAATGGCGTGGGCAAGGTGGTGCTCGTCACCGGGGTCGCCCGGCAGCTGGGTGGTGCTCTCGTCCGCCGTCTTCAGCGTGAGCCGGGTGTCGAGCGGGTGATCGGCGTCGACACGGCCGCGCCCGCCCAGCCGCTCGGTGCCGCCGAGTTCGTGCGTACCGACATCCGGCAGCCCGCCATCGGCGCGGTCCTGTCCGGCCACGCCGTCGACACCGTCGTGCACACGGACCTGCACAGCACTCCGCTGAGCCCGCGCGGCAGCCGGGCCGCGGTCAAGGAGACCAACGTCATCGGCACCATGCAGCTGCTCGGCGGCTGCCAGAAGGTGCCCAGCGTGCGACGCCTCGTGGTGCAGTCGAGCACGGCGGTGTACGGTTCCGCGTCCCGCGACCCGGCCGTCTGCGAGGAGAGCACCCAGGCCAAGGCCCTGCCACGGGGCGGGTTCGCCAAGGACATGGTGGAAGTCGAGGGCTACGTACGCGGCTTCGCCCGTCGGCGTCCGGACGTCTCGGTGACCGTGCTGCGCTTCGCCCATGTCCTCGGGCCCGGCGCGGACTCGCCCATGGCCGCCTACTTCTCGCTGCCGGTGCTCCCGACCGCGCTCGGCTACGATCCCCGACTGCAGTTCGTGCACGCGGACGACGCTCTCGAGGCGCTGTGCGTGGCCTCGGGCGAACCGTCCCGCGGCAGTCTGAACGCCGGCACGTTCAACATCGCCGGCGACGGGGTGCTGCTGCTCTCGCAGTGTGCCAGGCGGCTGGGCCGGCCCACGGTGCCGTTGTTGCTGCCGGCGCTGCGGTGGGGCGGAGCGGCGATGCGGGCCCTGGGTATCCCCGACTTCCCGCCGGAGCAGGTCCGGTTGCTCGTCCACGGGCGGGTGGTGCGTACCACCCAGATGCGGGAGGTGCTGGGCTTCGAGCCACGGCGGAGCACCGAGCAGGCCCTGGCCGACGCCGCCCCCGGGCTCGGTCCCGCCCTGCTGCCGCCCGAGCGGCTCGCCCGCGCCGTCGACGGG
>NZ_LJGU01000120.1:0-29117 GCF_001751245.1 Streptomyces oceani | reverse complement strand
GCCGTACAGCAGGCCCGCCCCGGCCGAGGAGCCGACGTCGCGCGCGCCGCGCGCGGACGGCGGCGCGGGCTGGGAGCAGCGGGCGGCGCGTGGCCTGGCCTTTCTGCGGCGCAGGATCACCGGGGACTACGAGGTCGACGAGTTCGGCTACGACGCGGAGTTGACCGACCAGGTGCTGATGTCCCTGCTGCGGCCGGTGTACGAGAAGTACTTCCGGGTCGACGTGCGCGGCATCGACAATCTGCCGGCGCACGGCGGGGCGCTCGTGGTGGCCAACCACTCCGGCACCCTGCCGCTGGACGGACTGATGTTGCAGGTCGCCGTGCACGACCACCACCCCGCGGGGCGTACGCTACGACTGCTCGCCGCCGACCTGGTGTTCATGCTGCCCGTGGTGAACGAACTGGCACGGAAGGCCGGTCACACCCTGGCCTGCTCGGACGACGCCCAACGCCTGCTGGCACGTGGTGAGCTGGCCGGAGTGATGCCCGAGGGGTTCAAGGGAGTGGGGAAGCCTTTCGCGGATCGCTACAAGCTGCAGCGGTTCGGTCGCGGAGGTTTCGTCTCGACCGCCCTGCGTGCCGGGGTGCCGATCGTGCCGTGTTCGATCGTGGGGGCGGAGGAGATCTACCCGATGATCGGCAACGCCAGCACGCTGGCACGGCTCCTCGGACTGCCGTACTTCCCGATCACGCCGACCTTCCCGCTGTTGGGACCGCTGGGTGCCGTGCCGTTGCCGACGAAGTGGACCATCGAGTTCGGCGAACCGATTCCGACGGACGGCTACGCGCCGGAGGCCGCTGACGACCCGATGCTGATGTTCAACCTCACCGACCAGGTGCGGGAGACCATTCAGCACACGCTCTACAAGCAGTTGGTACGCCGCCGCTCGGTCTTCTTCTGACCGGCCAGCGGCAGGACGGATGCCGTCACTCCTGCTGGCCGCCCTCCACCCCCAACCCTGGTAGCAGTTCCGGCAGCACGGGCGGCGCCGGGACGTCCGTATCGGGCACTGCCCCGCTTTGCGAGCCGGGAGCCGCGTCGGAAGGCGGTCCCGACGGAACCTCAGGCGGCAGGTCCGGATCGAGGAGGCCGTCCTCGCCGAGCAGGCCACCGTCCGTGGAGCGGCTGCTCGGGTCGGACTCGGACGGCTCGGGGGAGCGTTCCGGTTTCGCCGTACGGTCCCCGCCGCTGGCGGAGTCGGAGGGCGAGGGTCGTTTCGTGCCGCCCTTCCCGGCCTCCTCGGAGACGACGGGAGCACGGTCGTCCCCCTCGGCTCGCCCGCCGGGCCCGGGCGGGAGCAGGGCACGGAACGACCGCACCTCCTCGTCCATGGCCTCGAAGACGGAACTCACCTCCGCGCCGAGGTCGGACAACTGGCCCGGCAGCCGGTCACGTAGCTGCGACCAGCGGTCACGGTGCCTCTGGGAGAACGCCGAGAGCGACTCCATACGGCCGAGCCTGCCGTCCTCCGCGTATGCCGCACTGAGCAGTCGGTGGCCCTCGGCGGCGTCGTGCCGCATCCCGGACAGTGCCTTGCGAACGGACCGGACCCCGTCCGAGTCGAGGTCGCCGCCCCGCGCCCGCTCCATCAGCCGGCGCGTTTCCCGCATGCGGGTGGCGGCGTGGTCCAGGTAGAGCTGGCCGCGCTCCGCCTCGTCACCGGTCAGGTCCGTGCGGATGTCCTCGATGCCGCGCTTCAGGCCGTACAGGTTGTCGCCGGGCAGCGCGTCCGTACTGGCCATCGCGGCGCCGCCGAGCGCGCCGGCCGCCATCCCGACGCCCAGACCGCCCGCGGCGATACCCCTCCCCAGCCGGGAGTGCGGGCGCAGCCGTGCCATGGCGCTCAGCGCCGGGGCACGGTGCTGGCCCCCGCCCCCACAGGGGTCGCGCTGCTCCGGGACCGGTGCCGGAGCCGTGGTCTCGCCCGGGGCCGGAGCCGGCGCCGGGGCGGAAGTCGTGAACCGGCCACCCCCGGGGCCCAACGCACCGTCCGCCACGGCGTGTTCCATGGCGGCGACGAGCTGCGCTCGTTGGACGGACCTGGCCTCCGCCGCCAGCTCCGGTTTCGGGAGGGCGTCCAGCTTGGCTGTCAACGCGAGCAGCGTGGAGTGTTCCGGGTCGTCTCCCTCGACGGCTTCCTCGGCGCCCTCCTGGTCGTGCTCCTCCAGAGCCTGGGCGAAGGCGTTGGCCCGTCGGCTGGTGGACACGTATCCGATCACCGGCGGCACATCCTCTCGTCAGCACGGTCGGCCCCCCGCACGGGAGCGGGCGTGCTCCTCGCCACCCGGCGCCGCGTACGGGAGCGGAGTGGCGAGGAGGGCACGATTCGGCGGGCCTGCACCATCACAACGACCGAAAAGCCAGTCGGGTTACGCGGTGCCGATGATGTTACTGATAGTGCCAGTGCCATGACGGATGGTCAACATCACGTCAGGGCGGGTGGCGTGACGAAACGGCCTGGAGGGGGACGGTCTTCGGGTGGTCGAACGTGGCCTGACGTCCTGGTGTGTCGGGGGCAACAGCGCCCCCGTCACCGGACGTTGTCTGGCAGGAGGCGGGCGAGGGTACGGACCGCGCGGTACTGCAGGGTCTTGATCGCGCCCTCGTTCTTGCCCATGACACGTGCCGTCTCCGCCACCGTCAGACCTTGCAGGAAGCGCAGCGTCACGCACTCCTGTTGCTGCGGGTTGAGTCGGCGTACGGAGTCCAGCAGCGCGGCGTTGGACAGCGTCTCCAACACCGAGTCCTCGGGGCTGCGCTCCACCTCGTTGGCGTCCAGCATCTCGCCGGTGGTCACCTCGAGGCGGAACCGGCTCGACTTGAAGTGGTCGGCGACCAGATTGCGAGCGATGGTGACCAACCAGGCGCCGAAGTCGCGTCCCTGCCAGGTGAACGTACTGATGCGTCGAAGGGCGCGCAGGAACGTCTCACTTGTCAGGTCCTCGGCGGTGGCCCGGCTGCCCACCCGGTAGTAGACATAGCGGTAGACGGTGTCGCTGTACTGGTCGTAGAGACCCCCGAAGGCCGCGGGCTCGCCGTTCTGGGCGCGTTCCACCAGCTCCATCATCCGCCGGGTGTCGCCCTCGCTGGCGGTGGGGCGCCGGCGTGCGGTCCGGGTGTCGGCACCGGCGTGCCCGGCGGATTCGGTGCTCTCGGCAGGGCTGTCGCTCCGCGCGGGTGCGGCGGCCCCACCGGGTGCGGCGGTGGTCGTGGAGCGGGCGGCGCGTGGCCGTCGCTCCGCGGCTCGCGGGCTGACGACGCTGGCGGTGGTGCTGTCGGCCAGTGTGAAACAGGGGTGTACGGGGACAGGCGTGGCTGTGGCGAGGGCCGGGACGGCGTACGCGCGAGGGACGAACGCACGTAGCTGGTCGATGACTGTCGTGCGCAGCGTAGCCGGGCCCGAGGTGTCAACCCCGACATATGGGTACACGGGACTCCCAAGGCAGAGCTTTCCATCAGGTTGCAGCGCGGGACCGTGCGTCCGGTGCTGGGACGTGGGGTACCGGATTGCGTCTGAGGAGAATAACGCTTCGTGTCGGTCGAACTACCCGTAGTTGCTGAATTCGCCGATTTGGTTCGGTCTGTTTCGCGATGCAGCTCGCTCAGATATCGAACACGCGCGAGATGTTGATAAGTTCACTGAGCGGAATTGGCAGAGGGATGACAATTTTTGACTCAGGCGCGATCCGACCGGAGCCCTCGATTCCTCCGGGCGGCATGTCCGCGCGACTTCGTCCACCTGCTCGCGCCAGCTCGTCCGAAGCCGCGCCGCGCGCCGATTCGCCTCCCGCGTCGGGCCGATGACCTGCGTACTCGCCTAGCGGCGGCGTCGGTGCAGCGCCATCGCGGCGGCTGTGCCGCCGGCAACCGCGCCCACCGAGGCGGCGGCCGGTATGCCGATCCGTACCGCCTTGCGGCCTGTGCGGTAGTCCCGTAGCCGCCAGCCCATTTCGACAGCATGTGCCCGAAGTTGGCTGTCAGGATTGATCGCATACGGATAACCGACCAGCGAGAGCATCGGGATGTCGTTCGCGGAGTCGCTGTACGCGGCGCAGCGCCCGAGTTCCAGCCCTTCGGCGGCGGCCAGTGCCCGTACCGCCTCGGCCTTTGCGGGACCGTGCAGGGGTTCGCCGACGAGACTGCCCGTGTAACTGCCCTCGACCGACTCGGCGACCGTACCCAGCGCGCCGGTGAGGCCCAGTCGGCGTGCGATGATCGTCGCCGTCTCCACCGGGGCGGCGGTTACCAGCCAGACCTTCTGGCCGGCGTCCAGGTGTGCCTGCGCGAGCGCGAGGGTGCCCGGCCAGATGCGGCCGGCCATGTACTCGTCGTAGATCTCCTCGCCCATCGTCATCAGTTCGGACACCCGATGGCCCGCCACGATCGACAGCGCGCTCTCCCGTACGTCCTGCATGTGCTCCGGGTTCTCCGCCCCGGCCAGCCTGAAGTACGCCTGCTGCCAGGCGAATCGGGCCAGGTCGCCGGTACGGAAGAACTTCCGCTTGTACAGGCCGCGGCCGAAGTGGAACAGCGCGGCGCCCTGCATCACGGTGTTGTCGAGGTCGAAGAAGGCCGCGGCCCGGGTGTCGCCGCTGACCGGGAACTCCGGTTCGGCTTCCGGCGCGGCGGCCGACTCGGTGTCCGAGGTCTCCTGCTTACGGGCGGCCTCGGCGGCGGCCTCACCGGCGAGCACGCTGCGCGCGGTGGCGGAGCGCCGGCGGGGGATGAGCCAGGAGGGGACGGCCATACCGTCGAGCATAGCCAGTGCCGGGCGCCACTTCGCGCGACGATGCGGCCGAACGGCGACGGTGCGGACGGTGTGGCCGTGGGAGAGACGGCGCATCGGGTCCCCGCGGGACCGTCGGTGGCCGCCCCGCCCGCACAATGAGGGGCATGAGGAACGTCACGCTGATCGGCAAGCCGGGGTGTCATCTGTGCGACGCCGCACGGGACACGATCGTTCGGGTGTGCTCGGAGACGGGCGCCACCTGGGAGGAGAAGGACATCAACCAGGACGAGGAGCTCTACCGGAAGTACTGGGAACAGATCCCCGTGGTGCTGGTGGACGGCGCGCAGCACGACTTCTGGCGGGTGGACCCCGAGCGGCTGCGGCGGGCGCTCGGCGCGTGACGCTGTCCCGTACGACGCGGGTCGGCGGACCGCTCGGGGATCTCGGCGGCTGCGCGCGCGGCGGCTGTCCGACCGGAGTTCGATTATCATCGAGGGCGTTTTGTCGTCGGGGGGCGGATAGGCGAGGAGTGTGGCCGCGTGTCCCCAACGGCGTCTGTGGCACCGGTCACGTTCCCTGCGCAAAACGGACATCATCTTTGTGCACGCGTTCACAAAGGCATAGCCTGGCTGGAACGGAGCGGTACGACCGGGTGCACCGAGACGTGTGTGCCGGGTGGTAGCCGCTCACCGCTGCGCGCAACCGGCAGGAGCACCGTGGCAACTGACCGCACCCATCGACCGGCGACGTCGACCCGGAGCCGAGGGATTCCCGAGGCGACCGTCGCCCGGCTGCCGGTCTATCTGCGAGCCCTGACCGCCCTGTCCGAGCGCTCCGTGCCCACGGTCTCCTCCGAGGAACTGGCCTCGGCCGCCGGCGTCAACTCCGCCAAGCTGCGCAAGGACTTCTCGTATCTCGGTTCCTACGGCACCCGCGGCGTCGGCTACGACGTCGAGTACCTCGTCTACCAGATCTCCCGGGAGCTGGGGCTGACCCAGGACTGGCCCGTGGTGATAGTCGGTATCGGTAACCTCGGCGCCGCGCTCGCCAACTACGGCGGTTTCGCCTCCCGTGGTTTCCGGGTCGCCGCGCTGATCGACGCCGATCCCGCGATGGCCGGCCGTCCGGTGGCCGGGATTCCCGTACAGCACACCGACGCGCTGGAGAAGATCATCTCGGACAACGGCGTCTCCATCGGCGTCATCGCCACCCCGGCCGGGTCCGCGCAGCAGGTATGTGACCGGTTGGTGCAGGCGGGAGTCACCTCGATCCTGAACTTCGCCCCCACCGTGCTGTCCGTGCCCGAGGGGG
This sequence comes from Streptomyces oceani, assembly GCF_001751245.1. Classification (GTDB taxonomy): domain Bacteria; phylum Actinomycetota; class Actinomycetes; order Streptomycetales; family Streptomycetaceae; genus Streptomyces; species Streptomyces oceani. The sequence goes on along the minus strand of NZ_LJGU01000120.1, from coordinate 23,074 downwards.
TGGACGTCCGTAAGGTCGACCTCTCCATCGAGCTGCAGATCCTGGCCTTCCACGAGCAGCGCAAGGCCGGCGAGGACATCCTGCCGGAGGGCGTGATCCCGGACGACGAGACGGAGCCGCCGGTGGCCCCGCCGGCCGACACGGTGACCAAGCGTCCGGACCCGGGTTCGGACGGGGACAGGCCCGCGGTGATGCCGGCATGAGCGTTCTGGTCGTGGGTCTGAGTCACCGAAGCGCGCCGGTGAGCGTGCTGGAGCGGGCCGCGTTGGCGCCCGGCGGTAGCGGTTTGTTGCTGCGGGACGCGGTCGGGGTCGAGCCGGTAACGGAGGCGGCCGTGCTCGCCACCTGCAACCGGGTGGAGGCGTACGCGAACGTGGACAAGTTCCACGCCGGCGTCGCCGAGCTGTCCGCGCTGCTCGCCCAGCACAGTGGCGTGGATCTCGAGGAACTCACGCCGTACCTGTACGTGCACTACGAGGACCGTGCCGTCCACCACCTGTTCTCGGTGGCCTGCGGGCTGGACTCCATGGTGGTCGGCGAGGGGCAGATCCTCGCCCAGATCAAGGACGCGCTCGCGGTGGCGCAGCGCGAGCACAGTGCCGGTCGGCTGCTGAACGAGTTGTTCCAGCAGGCGCTGCGGGTGGGCAAGCGTGCCCACACCGAGACCGGAATCGATCGGGCGGGACAGTCCCTGGTCACCTTTGGACTCGAAACGCTCGCCGACGGCCAGGACGTGTCCTCGTGGGTCGTGGGCAAGCGCGTCCTGGTGATCGGCGCGGGCTCGATGTCCTCGCTGGCCGCCACCACTCTCGCTCGTCGGGGCGCGACCGAACTGGTGATCGTCAACCGCACCCTGGAGCGCGCCCGGAGCCTCGCGCTCAGCCTCGCCGACGCCGGCGCGTACGACGCGCGGGCGCTGCCCATCGCCGAGATGGCCGCCGGCCTGGCGGAGGCGGACGTCGTGGTCTCCTGCACCGGTGCCACCGGTCTCGTACTGACCGCCGAGATGGTGCGGGAAGCCCTGGACGCCGGCGAGACCCCGGACGCCGGCCGGCGGTCCCGTGCGGACCGGCTCGCCCTCCTCGACCTCGCCATGCCACGAGACGTCGACGCGGCGGTGCACCGGCTGGACGGGGCGCGGCTGGTCGACATCGAGTCGCTGGCCGAGGCGTCCGCCGACGCCCCGATGGCCGCAGACGTCGACCTGGTGCGCCGCATCGTGACCGAGGAGGTCGCGGCGTTCGGCGCCGCCCAGCGCGCCGCGACCATCACCCCGACCGTGGTGGCCCTGCGCGCGATGGCCTCGGAGGTCGTCGGAGCCGAGATGGCTCGCCTGGAGGGCCGGCTACACGGACTGGACGACAAGCAGCGGGCCGAGATCACCCAGACGGTACGCCGCGTGGTCGACAAGCTGCTGCACGCGCCGACGGTTCGGGTGAAGCAGCTGGCCAAGGAGCCGGGCGGTGCCGGATACGCCGAGGCGTTGCGGGAACTCTTCGACCTGGATCCGCAGGCGGTGGCCGCGGTGAGCAGCCCGGTGGGGACGGGCGGCAGCCTCGGCGCCGTCGACGGCTCGGCGGGACCCGTGCGCGAGATCATCGAGCCCGCGACCGTCACCGAGTCCGCCGGTGCCACCGTCGAGCCCCTGACCGAGCGAACGACCGACGCCATGGCTGAGGCCCCCGCCGAGTCCGCCCGCGCGAAACCCGCCACCGAACGGGCCGCGACGTCCCGGACGTTGCCCACCCACGTGTCACAACGGGAGGGCCGATGACCTCGCCACAGCCCGCCGTGGGTACGGACGCCGCCACGCCGCTACGCCTGGGCACCCGCCGCAGCACCCTCGCCCTGGCACAGTCCGGCCTGGTCGCCGAGCAGGTCCGCAGGGCCACCGGGCTTCCGGTCGAACTCGTCGGCATCAGCACCCATGGCGACGTGAGCCGGGAGCACCTGGCGCAGATCGGTGGCACGGGCGTCTTCGTCTCCGCGCTGCGGGACGCGCTGCTCGCCGGTGAGATCGACCTGGCCGTGCACTCGCTCAAGGACCTGCCGACCGCCCCCCACCCGGGGCTGACGATGGCCGCGGTGCCACGGCGTGAGGACCCGAGAGACGCCCTGGTCACCGGGGACGGACGGGACTTCGAGCAACTGCTGCGTGCCGCGCGTCCCGTACGCGTCGGTACGGGCGCACCGCGCCGGATGGCGCAACTGAACGCCTGGGCTCGGACGCATGGCGCGCAGCTGGAGACCGTTCCGATACGGGGGAATATCGAGACACGGATTGGGTACGTGCGATCCGGCGAGATCGATGCGATCGTTCTCGCCGCCGCCGGGCTGAACCGTGTCGGCCGGATCGACGAAGCCGCCGAGCTGATCGCGCCGGACACCGTGCTGCCCGCCCCCGGCCAGGGGGCACTCGCGGTCGAGTGCGCGAGCGGTAACGCGCACCTGACCGCACAGCTCGCGGAGCTCGACGACCCGTACACACGGGCCGCCGTAACCGCCGAGCGAACCCTGCTCGCTGCGTTGGAAGCCGGCTGCAGCGCCCCCGTCGGGGCGCTGGCCGATCTGCCGGCCAGCGGACAGGATGCCACCGAAATGCGCCTGCGTGGCGTCGTCGGCACGACCGATGGCGCGTCGCTGGTGCAGCTGTCCACCACCGGCCCCGTCCCGGCGTCCGCCGCCGAGATCGTGTCCCAGTCCGAGCGACTGGGCCGTGAACTCGCCGACGAGATGCTTGCCAAGGGTGCGGCCGGTCTGATGGGGGAGCGAGCACTTTGAGCCCCACCGCCGCCCAGACTTCGACAACGCACCACCTCTACGGTGCCCACGGGCACGTCACCTTCCTCGGTGCCGGGCCCGGAGACCCAGGTCTGCTCACGCTGCGCGCCGTGGAGGCGTTGGCGAGGGCCGATGTGCTGGTCGCCGACCCCCAGGTGGAGGGGATCGTACGGCCCCACGCGCGGTCCGGTGTGGACACTCCCACACACTCCGCGCCATCCGCCGTCGAGCCGGTGGCCGAGCAGGGCGCGCCGACCGCCACGCCCACGGACCCGGTCGCGGACAGCCCAACCGGCCCCGCCAGCACGGGAGATCGGGCACATAGTGTCATGGCCGCCGCGCGCAGCGGCAAGCGGGTGGTACGGGCCGTGGTCGGCGATCCGGGGCTGGACACGGACGCCGTACAGGAGATGCTGGCCTGTTCCGCCGAGGGGATCACCTTCGAGGTGGTGCCCGGGGTGGCGACCGCCGTGGGCGTGCCGGCGTACGCCGGCGTGCCACTGCGGGACGCGCAGGGCACGGACGTGCGGTTCATCGACGCCCGTACGGCCGACGACAGATGCTGGACCGAGGCCGGCGCGAGCGACGCGACCCTGGTCATCTCCACCAACCTGGACCTGGTCGCCGCGGCGGCCGGCGAGCTGGTGACCACGGGCCGCAAGCCGGACACCCCGCTGACGGTGACTCTGGCCGGCACGACCACCCGACAGCGCACCGTGACGGCCACGCTCGGCACCCTCGCGCAGACCCTCAAGGCCAACAAGCTGCTGCCCGCCGCGGACAGCGGTCAGCCGGTGATAGCCGTGGTGGGCGAACGCAGCGCGTCGGCCCAGCGTCAGCAACTCGCGTGGTTCGAGTCCAAGCCGCTGTTCGGCTGGCAGGTGCTGGTGCCGCGTACGAAGGAACAGGCCGCCTCGCTCTCCGAGCAGTTGCGGTCGTACGGCGCGGTGCCGGCCGAGGTGCCCACCATCGCGGTCGAACCGCCCCGCACGCCGCAGCAGATGGAGCGTGCGGTCAAGGGCCTGGTCACCGGACGTTACGAGTGGATCGCCTTCACCTCGGTGAACGCCGTCAAGGCGGTGCGGGAGAAGTTCGAGGAGTACGGCCTGGACGCCCGCGCGTTCGCCGGCATCAAGGTGGCGGCCGTGGGCGAGCAGACCGCCGCCGCGCTGGTCGAGTTCGGGGTGAAGCCGGACCTGGTGCCGAGCGGTGAACAGTCCGCCGCCGGGCTGCTGGAGGACTGGCCGCCCTACGACGCGGTCTTCGACCCGATCGACCGAGTGTTCCTGCCGCGTGCCGACATCGCGACCGAGACGCTGGTCGCCGGCCTGATCGAGCTGGGCTGGGAGGTCGACGACGTGACGGCGTACCGCACCGTACGGGCCTCGCCGCCTCCCGCCGACACCCGGGAGGCCATCAAGGGCGGCGGTTTCGACGCGGTGCTGTTCACCTCGTCGAGCACCGTGCGGAACCTCGTCGGCATCGCCGGCAAGCCGCACAACGTCACCGTCATCGCGTGCATCGGCCCGGCCACGGCCAAGACCGCCGAGGAACACGGGCTGCGGGTGGACGTGCTCTCTCCCGAACCGTCGGTGCACAAACTGGCGGCGGCCCTGGCGGACTTCGGGCAGAAGCGGCGCGCGGACGCCGTGGAGGCCGGCGAGACCGTGAAGCGGCCCAGCGAGAAGCGGCCGGCCCGGCGGCGGGCGCGTACGTCATGAGCGGCGAGCTGACCGGGGACGGCGGGCGGGTCGGCGGCCTGGGCGGCTTCCCCGCCGTCCGGCCACGCCGGCTGCGTACGACCGCCGCCCTGCGCCGGATGGTCGCCGAACACCGTCCGCACCCGGCCGACCTGATCCTGCCCGCCTTCGTACGGGAGGGCGTGTCGGAGCCGGCACCGGTCTCCTCGATGCCCGGAGTGGTGCAGCACACCCGGGAGTCGCTGCGCCGGGCCGCCGCTGAGGCCGCCGAGGCGGGCGTCGCCGGGCTGATGCTCTTCGGGGTGCCGGCCGAGAAGGACGCGGTCGGCTCGCGGGGGACCGATCCGGACGGCATCCTCCAGCAGGCGTTGCGGGACGTACGGTCCGAGGTCGGCGACGAGTTGGTCGTCATGTCCGACCTGTGCCTGGACGAGTACACCGACCACGGCCACTGCGGCGTCCTGGACGCGCACGGCCGGGTGGACAACGACGCGACGCTGGAGCGGTACGCCGAGATGGCCCGAGTGCAGGCCGAGGCCGGTGCCCACATGCTGGGGCCCAGCGGCATGATGGACGGGCAGATCGGACACGTACGCGCCGCGCTGGACGCGGCCGGGCACCAGGAGGTGTCGTTGTTCGCCTACACCGTCAAGTACAGCTCGGCCTTCTACGGGCCGTTCCGCGAGGCGGTCGGCTCCTCTCTGACCGGCGACCGCAAGACGTACCAACAGGACCCGGCCAACGGCCGGGAGGCCCGCCGCGAGCTGGCCCTGGACCTCGCCGAGGGCGCGGACATGGTGATGGTCAAGCCCGGGACGCCGTACCTCGACGTGCTGCGGGACATCGCGCAGCGTTCCGAGGTGCCCGTCGGCGTCTACCAGATCTCCGGCGAGTACGCGATGGTCGAGGCCGCCGCCGAGAAGGGCTGGATCGACCGGGATGCGGCCATCCTGGAGACCCTGACGGGCTTCAAGCGGGCTGGTGCCGACCTGATCCTCACCTACTGGGCCATGGACGCGGCCCGACTGCTGCGCGAGCGGGGCTGACGGCTGACGGAGCGCCGGCCGCTTCGTGGTGTGGCCGCGTACTCAGGTCAACTCCTCGGCCAGCAGGGAAGAACCGCCGTCTTCACTCATTGTGATTACACAGAGTGAAAACGGCGGTTCTTTCTGCGATCATCTTACGGACGTCGGCGCACCGCGCCGGCCACACGTTTCCGTAAAATGACGAGCACGGTGGAGGGGGATCTCGTGACGCTCATCATGCCGGAGGCAGACATGCACTCGCTGCGGAGGGCCGCCGAGCTGGCGGAAGAGGCCACCGGACTGCGTGCTGAGATCATCCGAGGAGTTCTGATGATGTCTCCCACGCCGCGGCTCAAGCATGCCCGGGTGATCAATGTGATCAACCGGCAGTTGGTGCCCGCACTGCCCGCCGAGCTGGAGACCTTCCAGGTCGCCTCGCTCGCCCTGCCGCGTGACCCGGAGGACTATGCCACGCCTGACCTGTTGGTGGCGGACTCGGCTGTGGGCGAGTCCGATGACTGGCTGGTGGAGGCGGGCAGCAGCGAACTCGCCGTCGAGGTGGTGTCCGTCAGCAACAGCACCAAGGACACTCGGGAGATGGTGAGTTGGTACGCGGAGGCTGACGTCCCCGCTTACCTGGTCATCGATCCTCGGCAGGGCAACTGGACACTGCACACCGCGCCCCGGGCGGGCGCCTACCAGGGCACGCTGCACGGCGTGTACGGCGACAAGATCAGTCTGGAACGTCTCGGCGTCACTTTGGAAACCGAGGGTCTGCCTCGTTACGGCGAGCCGGGCGAGGCCGGACAGCGGGAAAGACGGGGAGGGCGGCAAGGCGGGTGATCGCTGGCAGCGAGCGGAGCGCCGTTGTTCCTCCCCCTACGGACACGGGTGCTCAGGTCAGTTCCTCCGCCAACAGGTCCATCAGCAGCCCGTCCTGCCAACCACCGTCCGGCCCGCGCTCGTACCGCCGCATGATCCCCACCTCGCGGAAGCCGACCTTGGCGTAGCAGCGGATCGCGGCGAGGTTGTCGGCCGCAGGGTCGATGGTCAGCCGATGGTGGCCGTGCTCGTCGATCAGGTGCCGGGCCAGGGTGCGTACGGCGTCGGTGCCGACCCCACGCCCGTGTACCGCCGGGTCCAGGAAGATGTCGATGCTCGCGTGCCGGTAGTCCGGCTCCTCCTGGGCGCTCCACTGGATCGCGCCGGCGACCACCCGGTCGTCACACTCGACCGCGTAGATGGTGACTTCGGGGTCCATCAGGTCCTCGGTCAACTCCGCGGTCAGGTCCCCGCGGCCCCGCCAGCGCGCGTACACCTCGGGGGTGGATCGGATCGCGACCAGCGCTGGTACGTCGTCCGCCGTCGCCGGGCGCAGGGTGGTCACCGCGCCGCGCAGTTTGGTTCGCATCGGACGATCATTGCGCATGGCGGGCGCCCGGGCCACCGGTTGGGTATGCCCGGATACGGTTCGGTCCGGCGGGGGAGGGGCCGGTTCGTCCCGCGGGCCGTGGGGCGCGGCCTCAGTGATCCGCGTGCACCTCGTTGAGCCGCGTCAGGAAGCCGCTCCAGGCTTTGTACCGCCGCTTCGGCTTCGTGCCGCACCCCTCCCCGGGCCGGTCTCCGATCGACCAGCCCCCGCCCGTACAACGAGCCCGTACGGGCGGGGTGTTCACGGAGTCGGGCGATCGGTCGAACGTGCGTGCCGGGCGCGCCCCGTCAGAAGATGCCCTGCCCCGGCACCAGGATGCCGTGCGGGTCGTACCGGTGCCGGGCGGCGACCAGCCGCGGCCAGGCGCGCCCGAAGTGGTCCCGCCAGTCCCGCTTGTCGAAGGGAACCGAGCCCACTGGATACTGCTTGCCACCGGCGTCCCGCACATCCTCGTACGCCGTGCGGTTGTGCTCCAGCATGCGCTTCACCGTGGCCTCGTCCTCCGGCGGAGTGCTGCGCAGCACCGCCAGCAGGTATGGCGCCGGGTCGTCCGGCGTCCGCAGCAACGGCGTGCGCAGCTGGTCCCGTTGGAGCGGATACAGCAGCACCACGCCTGGCCCGACCAGATCAGGGGTGAGGCTGGTCAGGAAGTCCTCGGCGAGTCGGGTCACGTGCTCGCCCGGCAGCAGCAGGTTGAGCCAGGGGTGCGCGTCGTACCACACCCCGGACTCCTTCTGCTCGGCGACGGACGCGGCCAGCCGGTCCAGGAAGGCGTAGTAGCCGAGGTTCGCGATCTCTTCGCCGCCGCGCTCGAAACGCAGCCCGCGCAACAGCGCCTCGTCGTCCGGCTCCGGGCCGACGGGCGGCCCGTAGGCGACGGCCTCCAACAGGTACGTCCGGAAGGCGCCGCTGTCGTCGGGCGCCACCTGCCCCTCCACGTACGCGAAGCGGCGCTCCTCCACCAGCCGCCGCTGGTCCGTCAGGAAGGTGTCCAGGTCGGCGTACGGCAGCAGGTAGTGCCGTACGGTCTCCGGCGCGCGCACGAGCCGCACGGTGGCGCCGACGATGATCGCGCACTGGCCGAGCCCGGCGCGTACGGCGTCGAACAGCTCCGGGTGCCGCCGCGTCGAACACCGCACCAGCTCGCCCGCACCGGTGACGACCCGCAGCTCGGTCACCGTGTCCACCTGGGCGCCGTGCTGGTGGGTCTGGCCGCCGATGCCGCCGACGGAGGCCGTGCCGCCGACGGACAGCTCCAGGTAGTCGGTGAACACCGGTGGGGTGAGGCCGTGTTCGAGCGTGGCCTTGGTGAGGGTGCTCCAGCGTACGCCCGCTCCGACGGTCACGGTGTCGCTGTCCGCGTCCACCGGGCCGATGTCCGCGAGCGGCGTCGTCTCGATGACCAGGCCGTGCTTGACCTGCGCCTGCCCCATCGTGGCGTGGCCCTGGCCGCGGGGTGCCACGGGAATGCCGTGCTTGCCGCAGAAGCGCACCATGGCCACCACGTCGTCGACCGAGCCGGGTCGCAGCACGGCGCGTGGCGTGCGGTGCACGATGTGCCCGTAGTCCTCGGCCGCGGCGGCACGGGACTCCTCGTCGGTCAGTAGCGTGCCGTCCAGTGGTGGCAGGTCCTCGAAGTCGCCGGCGAGCCCGCCCTTTCGGGTGTCCTCGGTGGCCCACGCCTGGGCTCCCGGGTGGAACCCGACCACCACGGCCGCCGAGGCCACGAGCCCCCGGAGGGTGTTGCGTCTGGTCGGCTGCGACATGGCGTCCTCCTGAAGTCGGTGCGCTACACAGGTTGTTGAATCGTATCGGCCGGGACGGTGCGGGTGGCGGAGCGTCAGTCGGCCCGAGCGGCGGAGTGTGTGTCGGCGGCCCGGCTCGCGCGCCGTGCCCGGAGCGCACGACTGGCTGGAACGCGTGTTCGCCGGGTCCCCACGCGTACTCGGAGGTTCTACTATCGGGTGTATTGCACGGTGTCACTACGGTGCCGGTTCGCCGCCGGTGGAGCACGGGTAGTTCGGCACGGCTGCCGGACGGTGGCGAACGTGACCAGCGCCGCGAGTCCGACCGGGGAGGCGGGGGATGCAGACGCTGCGCGCGGGGGATGCGGACGAGATCGGTGGATATCGACTGCTCGGGCGGCTCGGTGCCGGGGGCATGGGGCGGGTGTATCTGGCGCAGTCGCCACGCGGGCGGACCGTGGCGGTGAAGCTGGTACGTCCCGAGTTGGCCGAACTGCCCGAATTCCGAAGCCGGTTCGAGCAGGAGGTACGGGCCGCGCGGCGGGTCGGTGGCGAGTGGACCGCCCCGGTGCTGGACGCGGACACCTCGGCGGAACAGCCCTGGGTGGCCACCGGCTATATCCCGGGGCTGTCGCTGAACGAGGCGCTGGACTATCGGGAGCACTCGTTACCGGAGCGTACGGTCCGGATCCTGGCCAACCGGCTCACCCTCGCGCTGCGCGCCATACACGGCGCCGGCCTGATCCACCGGGACCTGAAGCCCTCAAACATCCTGGTCACCATCGACGGCCCCCGGGTGATCGACTTCGGGATCGCCCGCGCGGTGGAGACCCTCTCGGGCCGGCTGACCCGTACGGGAGCGGTGATCGGCTCGCCCGCGTTCATGTCGCCCGAACAGGTGCGGGGGCAGGCGCTGACGGCGGCCAGTGACGTGTTCTGCCTGGGCTCGCTGTTGGCCTTCGCCGCGGGCGGTGCGCCGTTCGGCGGGGAGGACACCAGCGGGCACGGCGTGATGTACCGCATCGCGCAGGAGGTGCCGGACCTGACGGAGGTGCCCGAGGGGCTGCGGGAGCTGATCGCGGCCTGCTTGGCCAAGTCGGCGGACGAACGGCCCTCGCTCAGCGAACTGCTGGAGCGTACGGCGGACCCCGACCCGGACGACCCGGACACAGGCTCGGAGGGTGGCGGTCAGCGGCGGAACGAGCCGTGGCTGCCCGGCGACCTGGTGGCACAACTGGGCCGGCACGCCGCCGCGTTGCTGGACGCCGAGGTGCCGGAGGCCGAGCCGGTCGCTCGGTCCGTGGCGGCCGCACCCGTACTACCGCCGCCGCCTTCGGAGCCACCATCCGTGGCGCCGCGAGTGGAGCAACCGCGGACCGAGCCGCCGCGTGTGGAGCGGCGACCCGAGGAGCCGGTACGAGGAGCCTGGCCGGAGCCGGGCGGGCATGTCGCCCTCTCCCCGGGCGAGTTCGGCCCGCCGGTCCCCCCGCGGCAGGCGGTTCCCGGACCCGGACCCGTACCCGGGCCCGTACCCGGGCCCGGACCTGGAACCGGACCCGAGCCGGATCCCGGGCCAGGGAACGGCACGGGCAGTGGTGGCTCCCGTAGGCCTCGTCGGCTGCTGCTGAGCACGCTCGCGGCCGGGCTCGTACTGGCCCTCGGGGCGGGTACGTACGGTGTGCTGCGGGTCGTCTCCGACGACGGCGGAAACAGCCCGTCGGACGGAGATCCCACCTCGGCTCCCAGCGTCAGCCCGGGCGGCGACGATCCGGCGAACGGCGGGAAACTGCCGGCGAAGATGGTCGGCGACTGGGAGAAGGACGTCGGGAAGGAGCAGAAGCTGACGATGACCCTGCGCGAGCGACCGGTCGGCTCGGTCGCCATGACGGTCGTGGGGGAGGGCCCGGGCCTGCGCTGCGAATGGGAGAACGTGCTGACCGGAGTCAAGGACGGCCAGGCGAGGTTCGCGGCCGGCAAGGTGACCGAGGCTGAGCCGGCCGGCGAGTGCGACGCGAACGTGGCCCCGGCCATGCGGCTGGACCTGCGGGGGAAGGACACGCTTCGGGTGCGGCCGCTGGACGACACGAGCGACGCCCAGGACCTGCTGCGCCGGGTCGGGTGAACGACGGAACGGCCCTTGCTCAGGCGACTCGGCAGCCAGGGCCGGGCGTTGGCCAACCTCGGCACTATGGACCGCGAGGAAGAAGGCGGAGTGACCCCCTCCGAGGTCGAGTGACGTCTCTTCACCGCATGCCGCTGGGGCCCGAAGGTCCGCGGTGGGGCAGTCGTGTCAGACCCACCGGGTAGCTTGCCCGGTCATGGATGTTCACGGCAAGAAAACCGTACTGACCGGCAGCTTCCGGGCAGGTTCCCGCAGTGAGATCAAGCGGCGGTTGGAAGCGTTGGGCGGCAAGGTGACCGGATCGCTGTCCACCGCCACGGACCTGGTGTTCGCCGGACACGGAGCGGGCGAGAAGAAGCGGGACGCGGAGCGGATCGGGACGGCGTTGTTGACCGAAGAGGATCTCTACGAGGTGCTGCTGCGCGGTGAGCAGAAGGCTGCCGCCCCTGCCGTGCACCGGGCTGGTTCCTTCGTCGACCACGACGCGCTGACTGTCGGCCGTGACGACCCGGCAGCTCTGCTCGACCTGCTGGCGAAAGCCGACTGGGCGGAGTTCGTACCGGAGCGGGATCTGCCGCTGCTGCGCGAGTGCTTGACCGCATGCGAAGCGGTGCACGGTATCGGGGAGGCGCACCGGCTGGCCACCGAGCGGATACGGGACCGGGGCGCGCGACTGCGCCACCCGTACCCTCGCGGTGGTGAGCAACTGGACTTCGGGCTCAGTCCCTGCGGGCGCTACCTGGCCATCGGGCGCTGGGTTCCAGCAGACGAATACGACGGGGTGGGCCCGTTGCAGGTCTGGGAGCTGAGCACCGGACGTTGCGTTAACGCACTGGAGCACATCCCCGGCGGGGTTGGCTGGCCGGGAATCCGGGACACCATCCAGTGGTCAGCGGACGGCACCCGGGTGGCACTCGCCTTCCGGACCAACTCCGTCGGCTTGTGGGACCCGTTCGGTCGGCGCATGAACCCGTTCGGCACCGCGGACGTGACGAACGGGCTGGACCGTGCACCCGACTTCGCGTTCGCTCCCCACGACAGGCGGGCCTACGTGTCCATGGGCAGCCAGCATCAGGTCATGGGATGCGTCGCGGAACTCGACCAAGGCAGGATCTTCCACGTCAACGGCTACGGCCGCCACGACGTGGGGGTGAAGCCGGAGATGCTTTCCGAGCCGCTGCCCCAGGACATCCGGCGGCGACTCGGCGAGGACGAATGGACCTTCCGGCGGGTGCGCTGGTCACCCGACGGCACCCGGCTGCTCGGCCACAACGGTCCATGGGCGTGCGCCGTCGATATGCCGGGTGGGCGGATGCGCTGGCTCGCCCGGACCGACGGCCCCGTCGTGTGGAGTCCGGACGGACGGTTCGCCGCCTCCATCACACCGGACTCGTCGGTCGATGAACGGCGCCGGTTGATCATCCTTGACGCCGACACGGGAGAGCAGGTCGCCGAACCCGCGGCACAGGTCCCGGGCGCGCTGCATTGGGGCATGCACGGTGGCGCGGCGCGACTGGCCGTTGTGGCGGAAGACAGTCGTGGTGTCGACATCTACCAGGAGGACGGCCGCCACCAGTACCACCTGGACATCACGGCGACCCAGCGGATCGGCGACCATCACTTCGATGGGCTGCAACGGCCCTGGGCTTGGGAACCGCAGGGCGGTTCCGGTGCCTGCCTGACCGTCGACGGACGGGTCGAGGTGTGGACCCTGAACGACGAGCCAAGCCGTCTGAGGTCACTGGAAGTGCCCGAAGGTACCGAGGGACTGGTCTGGGGCGCGGACGGGGTGCTGGCCGCGATCGGCAGCAACACCCTGCGCTTCATCCGGGCCAGGACCTCAGAAGTGCTCGGCGACTTCGTGTTCGGCGACGCGGAGGAGGAGAAGACCGGCCAGGTGGTGGACGGGGAAGGGCTCACGGACGTGTTCAGCATGGACGCGTTTCCACTGGACGCGTCGACCTGGTGCGCTCTGGCGAAGCCGGCCGCGGGCCCGGGCGCGAGCCTGGTGATAGCCGCCGAGGAGCGCCGCACCGACCTCGACGCGGTGCTCGCCTGGACGGTGGACCAGCGATTCGCCTGGCCGGTGCGATGGGGCGGCGAACACGCCCTCAGCCTCGTCACGGACATCGGGGAGGCGGCCGCGGCACTGCGTCACTGACGCTGCCCGCTGCTGATCAGCTGATCAGCAGGGCCCCGGCGGCCAGCGTGACCTCGATGCCGAGGACGGCGGGAAGCGTAACGGTCTCGCCCGGCTTGTAGTCGGAGCGAGTGCGGTACGTGCCGTCGTGCGGGTCGGAGTAGACGATGACCCGTTCGTGCTGGCGGTCACCGATCACGTAACCCGGGACGCCCGCCTCGGCATAGGCGCGCGGTTTCCGATCCAGGTCCTCGCGCCAGTTGGAGGAGGTGATCTCCACGATCAGCCGGAAGGGCGCGGGGTCATAGCACTTGTACCGCACCTCGTGTTCGCGGTAGTCGGCGTCGACGACGGCGAGATCGGGCACGGCGTGGTCGTCGTCCCCGGTCGGGAGCCAGAGCCCGAGGTTCTGAATGACCCGGGTCTCGCCGCGATGCAGCTTCGCTGCCATCAGTGGTTCCATGAGTGCGGTGAGGGACTCGCCATGTGGTCCGTCGGGTCCTGGGGTCACGATGAGCTGCCCTCCGAGAACCTCCACCGTGCTGCCGGGCATGGCCTGCGCGGCGGCATCCGCCAGGTCCATGAGTCTCGTCCCCGTTTCCTCGGTCGCGGCAGAGCGCGGGCGTTCGGGCGCAATAGTCATGTCGTCGCTCCTACTCGCTGCCTCGTGGGACATCGGCCTCACCTGGATCGTAGGGCTGGGTCAGCAAGCATACTGCCGGTCGAACTGGCATAGGTCGGTGCAAACCAGACAGGGAGGGCTGGCATATCAACCTATCGAGTGAGCGTGCGTCCGGAGTCCTCACGACCGCGACAGCGGGATCGGGACAGTTGACCCTGCGAAGGCGTCTCGAAGTGGTACGACAACTCCGCGGGGTGCCCCGTCCAGCCCCGGGGCACGGTCAGAGCTGTTCCGGCGCCCGGATGCCGAGCAGCTCCATGCCCTGCCGCAGGGTACGGCCGGTCAGTTCGCTCAGCAGCAGCCGGTTCTCCACCTGTGCCGTGCCGCCCTCGGCCTTCAGCACCGGGCACTGGTCGTAGAAGGTGGTGAACAGCGACGCCAGTTGGTAGAGGTACGCCGTCAGCTTGTGCGGTTCGTACGCCTGGGCCGCCTGCGCGAGCGTGTCCCCGAACTCGTCCAGGTGCAGTGCCAACGCCCGCTCCGCCGGGGCCAGTTCCAACTCCGGGTGCGCCACCGGCCGCGGCTCGTCGCCCGCCTTGCGCAGGATGGACCGAGTGCGGGCGTGGGCGTACTGGAGATAGACGCTGGTGTCGCCGTTCAGCGAGACCATCCGGTCCAGGTCGAAGACGTAGTCCCGGGTCATGGCGTTCGACAGGTCGGCGTACTTGATGGCGCCGATGCCGACCTCCGCCGCCCGCTCCCGGATCTCCGGCTCGCTCAGGCCCAGACCCGCGCTCTTCTCCCGTACGACCGCTCCGGCCCGCTCCACCGCCTCGTCGATCAGGTCGACCAGCCGCACGGTCTCGCCCTCCCGGGTCTTGAACGGCTTGCCGTCCTTGCCCAGCACGGTGCCGAACGGCAGCTGTCGGGCCGCGCCCTCGGGCAGCCAGCCCGCGCGCTGAGCGGTCTCGAAGACCATCCGGAAGTGCAGCGCCTGCCGAGCGTCGACGACGTACAGCAGAGTGTCCGCGTGCAGCGTGCCGATCCGGTCGCGGATGGCGGCCAGGTCGGTCGCGGCGTAGCCGAAACCGCCGTTGGACTTCTGCACGATCAGCGGGCTCGGGGTGCCGTCCGGACCCTTCACGTCGTCGAAGAAGACGCACAGCGCGCCCTCCGAGCGGACCGCGACACCGGACTCCTCGAGATCCCGCACGACGTCGTGGAGCGCGTCGTTGTAGGCGCTCTCGCCGAGGATGTCGCGGTCGAGGATCTCCACGTCCAGCCGCTCGTAGACATCCTGGAAGTAGATCTTCGACTCGTCGACGATCCGGTGCCAGAGCCGCAGTGTCTCCGGCTCGCCGGCCTGCAGCTCCACCACCCGGTCGCGGGCCCGCGACTTGAAGTCCTCGTCGGCCTCGAAGGCCGCCCGGGACGCTTTGTACAGCCGGTTCAGCCGCGCCATGGCGGCCTCCCCGGCGTCCTCACCGTCACCCTCGCGGTCGCCGGCGCTGTGGCCCGCGCCGTCTGAGGCGTGGTCCAACTCGTGCGGGTGCTCGATCAGATACTGGATGAGCATGCCGAACTGGGTGCCCCAGTCGCCGATGTGGTGCCGCCGGACCACCGTCTCGCCCCGGTGCTCCAGGATCTGCACCAGCGCGTCACCGATGACCGTCGAGCGCAGGTGGCCGACGTGCATCTCCTTGGCGACGTTCGGCTGGGAGTAGTCGATGACCGTGCGGCCCGGACTTTCGGCGTACGGCACCCCCAGCCGCTCGTCCGTCGCGCGGGCTGCGAGCTGGCGGGTCAGCGCGGAGTCCGCGACGGTGATGTTGAGGAAGCCGGGACCGGACACCTCCAACTCCTGGATCTCCTCGCCGGCGGGCAGCGCCGCCACCACCTTCGACGCCAGTTCCCGCGGGTTGCCGCCCAGCCGCTTGGCGAGCGCCAGCATGCCGTTCGCCTGGAAGTCGGCCCGGTCGCTTCGACGCAGCATCGGGTCCGCGGTGGACGCCTCCGGCACGGCGGCCGAGAGGGCGTCCAGCAGGTGCTGCTGGACCGTAGCGGCGAGGGAGGGGACCGAGGCCATGGATCGCTAACCGTTTCGTCGGAGTTCGGGGGCGTCCGCTTCGGGAAGCTCCGCGCGGACGCGGCCAGTATCCCACGCACCGCAAACCCGATTTCGGATGGGACAATGGGCGCGCGGCCCCGGATACCGCCCCCTTCCCTCGCGTCGAGTCGCTTCGGGTCACTCTCGATGAGCGCCGCGACCTGGTACGACGGTTCTCCCGCGGGCCGGCCAGGGATGCTCCCGGCGGAGACGGACGGCTCCCGGGGCGTGCGGGACCGGCGGAGCCGGTGACCGTACCCACACACGGACAGTGCACAACACACACGAAGGAAGTAACGGACGTGGCACAGACCACCCCTGAGGCCGACTGGGTCTCCCGTATCGCCGATGACGTCATCGCCGAGGCGGAGCGTCGTGCCCCGGGGAAACCTGTGGTGTGCGCGTCCGGAATCAGCCCCTCCGGGCCGATTCACCTGGGCAACCTGCGCGAGGTGATGGTTCCGCATCTGGTCGCGGACGAGATCAAGCGGCGCGGTGTGCCCTGCGAGCACCTCATCTCCTGGGACGACTACGACCGTTTCCGCAAGGTGCCCGCCGGCGTCGAGGGCGTGGACGAGAGCTGGGCCGAGCACATCGGCAAGCCGCTGACCTCCGTGCCGGCGCCGCACGGCAGCCCGTACCCGGACTGGGCCACGCACTTCAAGGCCGCGCTGGAGTCCTCGCTGGCCGAGCTGGGCGTGGAGTACCGGGGCATCAGCCAGACGGAGATGTACACCTCCGGGGCGTACGTCGAGCAGGTCCTCTTCGCGATGCGCGAGCGGGCCCGGATCGACGCCGTGCTGGAGCGCTACCGCACGCTGGACAAGGACGGCGGTCAGCGGCCGAAGCCACAGCAGAAGCAGCAGAAGCAGCAGAAGGAGCCGGACGAGGCCGAGCTTGAGGCCGCCGAGGGCTCCGGCGCCGCGGCGGAGGACGACGGCGCGGGCGCGAGCGGCGGTGTGTACTACCCGTACAAGCCCTACTGCTCGGTCTGCGGGCGCGACCTCACCACCGTCACCGACTACGACGACGACAGCACCCGGCTGACCTACGCCTGCCAGTGCGGCCACGGCGAGACGGTGCAGCTCAGCGAGTACCGTGCCGGCAAGCTGGTGTGGAAGGTCGACTGGCCGATGCGCTGGGCGTACGAGGGCATGACCTTCGAGCCGAGCGGCGTGGACCACCAGTCGCCCGGCTCCTCGTTCGTCGTCGGTGGCCAGCTGGTGCGGGAGATCTTCGGCGGCACCCAGCCGATCGGACCGATGTACGCCTTCGTGGGGATCAGCGGCATGGCGAAGATGTCCAGCTCGCGCGGTGGCGTACCGACGCCGGCCGAGGCGTTGGAGATCATGGAGGCGCCGCTGCTGCGCTGGCTCTACGCCCGTCGGAAGCCGAACCAGTCCTTCAAGATCGCCTTCGACCAGGAGATCCAGCGCACCTACGACGAGTGGGACGCCCTCGGCCGGAAGATCGCCGACGGTTCCGCGCAGCCCGCCGACCGCGCTGTGCACACCCGAGCCTCCAGCACCGCCGCCGGCCCGCTGCCGACCACGCCACGCCCGCTGCCGTTCCGTACGCTGGCGTCCGTCGTCGACATCACCGCCGGCGCCGAGGAGCAGACGCTGCGGATCATCGGTGAACTGGACCCGTCCGACCCGGTCCGCTCGCTGGACGAGGTACGTCCCCGGCTGGACCGCGCCGAGCGCTGGATCACCACCCAGGTGCCGCCGGAGCAGCGCACCCGGGTGCGGGAGTCTCCGGACGTGGAGCTGCTGGACTCGCTGGACGAGGAGCAACGGGCCGCGCTGGGTGACCTGTTGGCCGGGCTGGACGCCAACTGGTCGCTGGACGGGCTGACCTCGCTGGTTTACGGCGTACCGAAGGTGCGGGCCGGGCTGGCGCCGGACGCCAAGCCGACCCCGGAACTCAAGGTGGCGCAGCGGGCGTTCTTCGCGCTGCTCTACCGGCTGCTGGTCGGTCGGGAGACCGGCCCGCGACTGCCCACGCTGCTGCTCGCGGTCGGCTCGGACCGGGTGCGCAAGCTGTTGGGCGGCTGAACCGGGACACGGTCAGCCACCGTAGAGTGTCGCGGGCACTCCGTGTCGGTATCCAGTCGTTTGGAGTGCAATGTCCGAGACAGTGAAACTCAGCAAAATCAGGGGTACGCAGCTCTAAAACCCCTGGTCGCACCCCGTGCTCCCCGCGCACGCGGGGTTGGCCCCTGTTCCACCTGCTGTCGGGTGATCTCCTGCGGGTGCTCCCCGCGCACGCGGGGTTGGCCCCCCTCCGGGCGGAAGGCATTGCCGAAGCTCGACGTGCTCCCCGCGCACGCGGGGTTGGCCCCCCCGATTTTCTGGCCCGTCCAACCGCCCCAGCGGTGCTCCCCGCGCACGCGGGGTTGGCCCCGGGCTGCTGTACCAGTCGTTCGTCGGCTACCTGTGCTCCCCGCGCACGCGGGGTTGGCCCTTCAGCCGGACTGCCACCGGTGATCACTTCCACCAAACCCTGAGGGCCGGGATTCCTGACTAGATCACGTTGAACATTGCCAGTCACTAAGTCGTCCGATGAGCCAGACGAACGCCTGCGTCTGGCCGGCGAGCACGCAGGTGCCCGCTATCACGCTCTCAAGCAGGCTCCCCACGTCCCGTGAGCACAGCGCGGCTGTTGCCGCATCGTCGACCAGGCGAAGCGAACAGGCAGGCGTCGTGGCGGTGTCGTCGGGTTCTCGGCTGACTCCGTGTTCGTTGATCCGAACTGCAAGATACTCTTCCCCTCCTGGCAGTATGATCGTGACCGTGAGATGCGGCGCCGGTGTGGGAAGGTTGGCCACCACGGATTCCAGATAGGTCGCAAACGCGTCCGCCCAGTTGGCCACGTCGCATCGTGTGGACTCCTCGTCTCTTTCCTCTCGCAGGTCCATGTCATCCCCCGACAGGGGAACTGTCGCGGCTTCCGCATCGGCGTCGATCAGGGCCTGCAAGGTCTCGTCGACGTCCGCTCGGGTATGGGCGGCCGAGCAGATGAACCTCAGGCGGCCTCGCCCGCGCTCGACGATCGGGTAGGTCACGGCAGCGGCATGGACGCCTCGCCGGAAAAGCCCTCGGGCTATCGCATGCAGTTTCTCGCCGTCGGAGAAGAAGGGGGTGATGATAAGCCCGTCCCCGGTGCCGAGTTCGTAGCCGGCGTTCGAGAAGCGCTTCCTCATGTAGTGCGCGGTATCCCACAGTCTGGCACGCAGCGCGTCGCCCGCGGCGACCCTGCGCAGGGCGGCGAGGGCCGCCGCCACGTCGGCAGGTGAGATGTTCGCCTGGAAGACGTACGACCTCGCCGACGCCCTCAGCAAGGCGATGTGCTGCTCCTGGGCGGCGACCACACCGCCGATGCTCCCGAGTGCCTTGCTCAGGGTCGTGAGAACGAAGTCGACTTGCTCGGTGACGTCTTCCGCGGCGCACAGTCCGGCACCCCGCACTCCGTAGAGCCCGAACGAGTGGGCCTCGTCTACCAGGACGAGGGCGCCGGAGTCCTTCGCGGCGGACACGATCTCCCGCAGCGGCGCCGTCCCCTCGCCCATGCTGTACACACTCTCGAGTACCACCAGCGTCGTACGGTAGGGCGAGGACTCCGCTTCGAGGACCGCCCGCAGGTCGGCCGCGTCGTTGTGCCGGAAGGTGCGTACCCTCGCGCCGCTCAGGCGGGCCCCGTCCACCAGGGAGGCGTGGCAGAGCTGGTCCATGACCACGACGTCCTGATCCCCCACGATTCCGGCGACGGCTCCGAGGCTCGCCGTGAACCCGGTGGGGAACAGGCAGGCGGCCGGCTTGCCCACCATGGCGGCGAATTCCTGCTCGAACTCCGTGTGGAGGCCGGTCTGCCCGGAGCCCGCCGCCGATATCCCCATCCCGGTACCGAACCGGCCCAGCGCGCTGCGTGCCTCCTCGATGACCTCCTCGTCGCGGTTGAGTCCGAGGTAGAGATTGGTGGTCCAGATGAGCGCCTCGTGCTCCTCGCCCGTACCCGGGTCGGCGACGACGCCCCGCTCGGCGCTTCCGGTGCGGACGACCTTTCCGTACGGGTCCAGCCCCGAGCGTGTCAGGAGGCTCCGGAAATGCTGTACGAGCGCGCCCCGATCGGTCGCGGACCAGGCCGGCGCCTTGGCGGCGAAGGCCGGCGGGTGCCCGGACCGGACCTGGTCCTGGAACACACCGAGCCGATCCGCGGCCCCGACGCCCTGCGGGCGCCCGCGTACCTCGCCACCGGAAGCACGCCCCAGCACCGCCAGCAGTCCGTCGACGGCCTCCTCGGGAGTCATCTGCTCCACCAGGGTCGATGAAGGCAGGTCAGTGTCCAGCACTCGCGACAGGCGCACCGTGAGCTCCGTGGTGTCCAGCGAATCGAACCCCAGCGCGGCCAGCGGCTCGTCCGGCCGGACCGCATCGGGGCCGGGGGCGCCGAGGAGCAGCGCCGCCTCCTGCCTCACCATGGCGAGTAGCACCGAGCGCCGCTGCTCGTGCGGCGAGGGCAGCGCGCCGGCTCCGGTCCGCGAGGCGGCAGGGCCGTCACCGGCCGCCTTCGCTTCGGGAGTCGCCTCGTCGCCGTGGTGCGCGGGGGCGGGGAGCCGAAGCCGGTCGACCTTGCCGTTGGGCAGTTTCGGCATCTCGGCCGGCAGCATGACGTGGTGCGGGATCATGTACTTCGGCAGGCGGTCGGCCAGCCAGGAGCGCACGGTCGACGCGGTCACCGACTCCTGCCGGCTCACCGCGTACGCCGTCAGGAGGCTCTTGCCTTCGCCTGGGGTGGCAACGACCGCAGCCTCGTCCACTCCGGGCATCGAGGCCAGTATGTCCTCGATCTCGTCGAGTTCGATCCGGTAACCCCGGACCTTGACCTGCCGGTCGGCGCGGCCGAGGAACTCGAGCTCCCCTGTTTCCGTCCACCGACACAGGTCGCCGGTCCGATAGATCCGCTGCTCCGGGATCGGGCCGTCCGGCGCGAGGGTCGGGAAGCTCTGCCGGGTGCGCTCGTCGTCATGGAGATACCCCCTGGCCAGCTGGTCGCCGGCGAGAGCCAGTTCCCCCGCGGTGCCGGCCGACACCGGATGCAGGGACTCGTCCAGCACGTACGCCCGCGCGTCCCGGACCGGGCTGCCGATGGTGATCGGTCCGCTTCCCGCTTCGACGGCGGTGACGAACACGGTGGCCTCGGTCGGGCCGTAGACGTTCACGACCCGCGGCGCACAGGGATCAGCGTGCAACCGCTCCGTCAGAGAACGGGACAAGACCTCACCACCCAGCACCACGCACCGTAACCCGCTGGGCAGCGGCCCGGTCGCGAGCAGCGCCTTCATCGCGGACGGCACCATGATGGCCGTGCGTACGCGGTGCGCCGCGGGCAGCTCGCGCAGGGCGAGTACGTTCTCGGACAGGACGACCGTGCCGCCGAGAACGAGTGTCCCCAGAATCTCCATCACCGAGGGGTCGAAGCAGACCGAAGCCGCGGCCAAGACGCCCGCGAGGTCCTCGTCGCCCAGCAGCCGGCGCATCGAGGCGGTCATCGCCGCCACGCTGCGGTGCTGTATCGCCACACCCTTGGGCTTCCCGGTCGACCCCGAGGTGTAGATGACGTACGCGAGATCACCGGCCGAGCAGGCCGCCGGCGATACCGCCGGGCGGTCGGGGACCGCGTCGAGGCGCACGCGATCGGGAGCCGCCGAGCACAGCGCCGCCGTACCGGCGTCGACGACCACCGACGCCGCCCGGGAGTGCTCGATCATGTAGCGCACCCGTTCGTCCGGGTAGGCGGGGTCTATGGGTACATAGGCGCAGCCTGCCCGCAGTACTCCTAGCAGGGTCGCGACCAACTCCCACGTCCGGCCAAGGCACACGCCGACGAGCGCCCCCGGCGCCACGCCCCGTGCCGCCAGCTCCCCGGCGATCACCTCCGCCCGGGCCCGCAGCCGCTCGTAGTCGATGTCGACCGCTCCGTCCACGACGGCGATCCGACCCCCCTGGCGCGCCGCCCGGGCCTCGAACATCCCCCAGACGGTCTCGTCCGGACCACCGCCCGCAGCGGGTGCGCCCGCGTCTCTGCGGTACGGAGCGTCCGCTCTCTCGCGCGCGGCCTCGTGTTCGGCGTGATGCATCTCCTGCTCCCGATAACTAGAGATCGTGATGCTTCCTCGAGCGTCCTGGAGAAGTGCCTTCGGCATTCTGCGTGGCTTGGATCTGCTGTGACAGCCGGCCCCAGGTGCCGTCAGCAGAACAGCGCCGATGACGGTTGTAAACCGTCTCCCCTGCTCCGAGGGTTCGGGCAGATGCCTCCGGGGAACGCCGGTCCGCGCCGGAAGAGGACCCCATGGATCACCCTCCGGGTGATCACTCCACCGCCCGCCATGCCGCCCAGCGGAAGGCAGCAAACGGCCACAGCCGCTCCCACTCCGCGTTCGATCTCCTCGACCAGCCCCGACAACCCGACACGGTTGCCTGGACCCGTCTCCGTATCAGCGTGCGATGCCGGCATCACGTCGGCACGGCCCGGTGGTGTTCAACCACGCCTGGGCGGCGAAGGCCGCAGCACACGAGAATGGCGTACCCGAGCCACCACTCTGATCGGGTTCGATGTCGAAGAACCAACCGCCCGCAAGCGCGTCAAGGTAAAGACCCCGTGCAAGCCGACCATGCGGCTCCATGATGAGGCTGTGGGATGGCGACGCAAGGGAAGAACGCGACGTGGTCCCGGTGTCGGCCGGTTGGTCGCGCTGGCTCAACCCGCGAGGCCCATCTCGGTGTTGTAGCGGTCCCGCAGTTCGTGCAGGTACGAGCGCAGGTAGGTCTCGCTGAGCAGGCTGCCGTCGGCGTCGGTGATGCCGTAGCCCTCGTGCAGCGCGCGGGAGAGCTGGCGGGCGCTGGGGAAGCTGGCCCGTACGGCGGCGTAGTCCCGGTAGGCGCGGAAGTACACCTCCTCGCGCGGCACGCCGTCCGGTATCCCCACGGGTTCGACGGAGTCCGGGTCGTTCGGCTCGTACGGGACCTCCGGCGCGGGCGGGATCTCGGGCTCCGGCGGGGCCTCAGGCTCGTACGCGACAGCCGGTTCGTACCGCCCGTAGTGGGCGGCTTCCGCGTCGGATGTCGCCGGCTGCTGGAGCTGCTGCGGCTCCAGGAACAGCTGCTGGTGTCCCTGCGACGCCTGCTCGAACTGCGGTGCCTGGCCCGGCCCTGGATCCTCTGGCCCTGTCTGCTCCGGCGTGCTGCCGCCCAGGGCGCGCACCCGGTTGGGGCCCACCGGCACGGTGACCCCGGACGACGGGGGTGCGGTCGGCACCTGGTCCGGCGCCGGCGCCTCGGGATGACCGTGCGCCCCGCCGCTGCCGTTCTCGCCGGCGTGCCGTGGCTGTGCGGCCGTCG
>NZ_LJGU01000132.1:133654-142480 GCF_001751245.1 Streptomyces oceani | reverse complement strand
GGCCCGGCCGACCGCGCCGGGACGGCTCCCCGGGTGGCGGCGCGCGGGGGGGACCGGGGCGCGGGGGGACCGTACGCCGGCTGCTGACCCGCGCACGACGGGCCTGGGACCGGCCGCTGACCGCCTACTACCTGATCCTCGGCGGCAGTCTGCTGCTCACCGGGCTCGGTCTGGTGATGGTGTTCTCCGCCTCGCAGATCGAGGCCCTTCAGTCCGGCCTGTCCTCGACGCACTTCTTCCAGAAGCAGCTTGTCGCGGCCGTGTTGGGCGCCGTGCTGCTGCTTGTCGCCGCACGGATGCCGATCACGCTGCACCGGGCCCTGGCCTATCCGCTGCTGGCCGTCTCGGTCTGCCTGCTGTGCCTCGTACAGGTGCCCGGCATAGGTCGAGCGGTGAACGGCAACCAGAACTGGATCCATCTCGGCGGACCGTTCCAACTGCAGCCGAGCGAGTTCGCGAAACTGGCCCTGGTGTTGTGGGGGGCCGACCTGCTGGCCCGTAAGGCCGACAAGCGGTCGCTCAGCCAGTGGAAGCACATGCTGGTGCCTCTGGTGCCGGTCGGTTTCCTGCTGCTCAGCCTGATCATGCTGGGCGGCGACATGGGGACCGCGATCATTATCACAGCGATCCTGTTCGGGCTGCTGTGGCTGCTCGGCGCACCCACCCGGTTGTTCGCGGGAGTGCTGGGCACGGCGGTGATCCTCGGAGTTCTGCTGATCCGCAGCAGTCCCAACCGGATGTCCCGGCTCGGCTGCCTGGGCGCGACCGATCCGGGGCCCAACGACCAGTGCTGGCAGGCCGTCCACGGCATCTACGCACTGGCCTCCGGCGGATGGCTTGGTTCCGGTCTCGGGGCCAGTGTGGAAAAATGGGGTCAACTCCCCGAACCACACACCGACTTCATTTTCGCCGTGACCGGGGAGGAACTCGGTCTGGTGGGGACGCTGTCGGTACTCGCGCTGTTCGCGGCTCTAGGCTATGCGGGTATCCGCGTGGCCGGACGCACGGAGGATCTCTTCGTCAGGTATGCCGCGGGAGGCGTGACCACCTGGATCACGGTGCAAGCCGCGATCAACATCGGTGCGGTGCTCGGCTTGCTGCCGATCGCCGGGGTGCCGCTCCCGCTGTTCTCCTACGGGGGTTCCGCGCTGCTGCCGACGATGTTCGCGGTGGGCTTGCTGATCGCCTTCGCGCGCAGCGAGCCGGCCGCGCGAGCGGCACTGGACATGCGGCAGCCCGCGTTCGGCAGGATGCGGGCTGGGGTGAGAAGGAAGACGATGAGACGGCGCGCCGACCGGCGGCCGTCCGGAGAGCGGTGAATTTCGGTGCATGTCGTACTCGCCGGTGGGGGGACCGCCGGCCACATCGAGCCCGCGCTCGCCCTCGCGGACGCCCTGCGTAGGCAGGACCCGACAGTGGGCATCACGGCGCTCGGTACGGAGCGCGGGCTGGAGACCCGGCTCGTCCCGGAGCGGGGCTACGAGCTGGGGCTCATCCCGGCGGTGCCGTTGCCGCGTAAGCCCACGCCCGAACTGATCACCGTGCCCGGGCGGTTGCGCGGCACCATCAAGGCGGCCGAGCAGATCCTGGAGCGCACCAAGGCGGACTGCGTGGTGGGCTTCGGGGGCTACGTCGCGCTCCCCGGCTACCTGGCCGCCAAACGGTTGGGCGTGCCGATCGTCGTACACGAGGCGAACGCGCGGCCCGGACTGGCGAACAAGATCGGCTCCCGCTACACCCGGCACGTGGCCGTCTCCACTCCGGACAGCAAGCTGCGGAACGCACGCTACCTCGGCATTCCGCTGCGGCGGTCCATCGCCGTCCTGGACCGGTCCGCGGCACGCCCCGAGGGGCGGGCGGCCTTCGGTCTGGACCCGGGGCTGCCGACGCTGTTGGTCACCGGCGGCTCCCAGGGGGCGCGCAGGCTCAACGAGGTGGTGCAGACCGCGGTGCCGCCGCTGCAGCGGGCGGGCATCCAGGTGCTGCACGTCGTGGGGCCGAAGAACGAAATGCCGCAGGTCGACCAGATGCCCGGGATGCCGCCGTACGTACCGGTACCGTATGTCGACCGGATGGACCTCGCGTACGCCGCGGCCGACATGATGCTGTGCCGGGCGGGCGCGATGACCGTGGCCGAACTCTCGGCCGTCGGGCTGCCGGCCGCCTACGTGCCGTTGCCGATTGGCAATGGCGAACAGCGATTGAACGCCCAGCCGGTGGTCAAGGCAGGCGGCGGACTGCTGGTGGACGACGCGGAACTGACGCCGGACTGGATTCGGGACAACGTCCTGCCGGTCCTCGCCGATCCGAGTCGGTTGCGTGAGATGTCCCGCGCGGCAGCCGAGTTCGGCCGGCCGGACGCCGACGAGCTGTTGGTCGGCATGGTGCACGAGGCGATCGCGAACCGCCGTAACGGCTGACCGCGTGTCCCGGCCCGTCCGCCCCGCCCGAGCTGACAGGGTGTCCGGGCTGGCGGGCTGACCGAGTTGACCGAGCAGCCGATCGGGGTGGGAGGGCAGGAGCGTGGCCGGACCGAGCGGAACCGCCGGCCCGGAGGCCCGGACCGAGCCCCCACCCCCGGGTGCTCGGCGCTCCGACGGCCCCGCGGCCGAGCGTCGCCGCGATGACGAGGGGGCCCGTGCGCCGACGCGTGAACGGCGAGTGCCAGGGCTGCTATTGCCAGGACGGCGGGTGCGCCTGCTGCTGTTGCTCGCGGTGGTGCTCGTGGCCTCGTTCGGCGTCTGGGCGCTCTACGGCTCGGACTGGTTTCGGGCGGAGCGGGTGTCCGTCAGCGGGACGCGGGCGCTGACGGAGAAACAGGTCCGGGACGCCGCAGCCGTCCCGGTCGGTTCGCCGCTGGCCTCTCTCGACGAGGCCGCGGTAGAGCACCGGCTGCGGGAACGGTTGCGGCGTATCGACCGGGTGCGGGTGGAGCGTTCCTGGCCGCACGAGGTCAGCGTGGAAGTCACCGAGCGAAAGCCCGTCCTGGTGCTCGAGCATTCTCCGGGGCGAGCTGACGGGTCGTATGTCGAAGTGGACGATGACGGCGTGCGTTTCGGCACCCTCGACAAGCGACCGAAAGACGTCCCCCTTCTGTCCCTCGAGCCCCGCGCGCCGGCCGACGCACGGCACTTCTCGGATTCCCGGCTGCGCCGGGCGGCGGCTCGGGTGGCCGAGTCGCTGCCGGAATCCCTCGCGCGGGAGACCCGGGGGGTGCTCGTCCGTTCCTACGACGACATCAGTTTGCGGCTGACGGACGGACGTACGGTCCTGTGGGGTAGCGCCGACGGGGGCGCGGCGAAGGCGGAGGCGCTCGCCGCGCTGCGGAAAGCCGAGAAGGATGCCGAGCACTTCGACGTGAGCGTGCCCAGGGCTCCCTCGGCGGTGCGGAGTTGACGTACATACACGCAGGCCAGCACCCTGGAGGGGCAGTGCCGGGCTTGATCACATAGGGTGAAAAGAAAAACGGGAGGTTCGGCGTGTTCGTTGAACACCCAGCACGTGGCGACTTAGTGTCCGTTGCGAAGACTCCAAGAACTACAGGCACTGGTAACCCTAAACTTCCGCGTTAGGGTTTGGGTCGGCGCACGAACCGCCCCCAGGGATACGTAACTCGAGGCGAGAGGCCTTCGACGTGGCAGCACCGCAGAACTACCTCGCAGTCATCAAGGTCGTCGGTATCGGCGGCGGTGGTGTGAATGCCATCAACAGGATGATCGAGGTCGGTCTCAAGGGCGTCGAGTTCATCGCGATCAACACCGACGCGCAAGCCCTGTTGATGAGCGATGCCGATGTCAAACTGGATGTCGGTCGCGAACTCACCCGCGGTCTCGGCGCGGGTGCCAACCCGGATGTCGGCCGTAAGGCCGCCGAGGACCACCGCGAGGAGATCGAGGAGGTCCTCAAGGGGGCCGACATGGTCTTCGTCACGGCGGGCGAGGGCGGCGGTACGGGCACGGGGGGCGCCCCCGTGGTCGCGAACATCGCACGTTCGCTCGGCGCCCTGACGATCGGCGTCGTCACCCGTCCGTTCACCTTCGAGGGCCGTCGGAGGGCCAACCAGGCCGAAGACGGCATCGCGGGGCTGCGGGACGAGGTGGACACCCTCATCGTCATCCCCAACGACCGGCTGCTCTCCATCTCGGACCGTCAGGTGAGCGTGCTCGACGCGTTCAAGTCCGCGGACCAGGTCTTGCTGTCCGGCGTGCAGGGCATCACCGATCTCATCACCACCCCCGGTCTGATCAACCTCGACTTCGCGGACGTCAAGTCCGTGATGTCCGAGGCGGGATCGGCGCTGATGGGCATCGGCTCGGCGCGTGGTGACGACCGAGCCGTCGCTGCGGCGGAGATGGCGATCTCCTCACCGTTGCTGGAAGCCTCCATCGACGGAGCGAGGGGAGTGCTGCTGTCCATCTCGGGTGGCAGCGACCTCGGACTCTTCGAGATCAACGAGGCGGCGCAACTGGTCAGTGAGGCGGCCCATCCGGAGGCGAACATCATCTTCGGCGCCGTCATCGACGACGCCCTGGGCGACGAGGTCCGGGTCACGGTCATCGCCGCCGGCTTCGACGGCGGTCAGCCGCCCTCCAAGAACCGCGACAAGGTGCTCGGCGCGTACAGCGGCAAGGAGGAGAACTCCTCGGCGGCGCCGCGTGCTTCGGGGGAGGACGACACCGACCGGGACCGGGAGCGGCCCACGCTCGGCGTGCTCAGCCCACGGGAGGACGAGGCCACCGCGCCGGTTGCCGAGCCGAGCCCGGCGGGCGCCGACTCCGCGGCCCAGGCTCCGACGGCCCCGACCCCGCAGGTGCCCCCGGCCCGTCCCTACCAGGACAGCCAGGCCGAGGAGTTGGACGTCCCGGATTTCCTGAAGTGAACGGACGATCCGAAGCTCGGGAAGTTCAGCGGTGATAGGTCAGCACGACACGGTAAGCGGCGCCCACTTCGCCTCCACCGACCGGTGGGGCGGGGTGAGCGCCGCTCCTCGTGCGACGCTCAACCTCGGTGGCGCGGTCGGCGACGACCCGGCGGCCGTACGAGAGAACCGCGCACGCGCCGCCGCGGCCCTGGACCTCGACCCTCAGCGGGTGGTCTGGATGAACCAGGTGCATGGGCGCGAGGTGGCCGTGGTCGAGGGGCCGTGTCCGGAGTGGAGCGCTCCCGTGGACGGTGTGGTCACCGCTCGCCCGGGTCTGGCGCTCGCCGTACTCACCGCCGACTGTGTGCCGGTGCTGTTGGCCGACCCGGCGGCCGGGATCGTGGGGGCGGCGCACGCCGGCCGACCGGGCCTGGCCCGCGGGGTGGTGGCGGCCACCGTCGCCGCCATGGTCGACCTCGGAGCCGTGCCGGAGCGCGTCCGGGCGCGCACGGGGCCCGCCGTGTGCGGTGGCTGCTACGAGGTGCCGGAGTCGTTGCGGGACGAGATCGCCGAGGTGGTGCCGGAGGCGTACGCCACGACCCGCTGGGGCACTCCGGCGGTCGACGTGTCCGCGGGAGTGCGGGCCCAACTCGCCGGCCTGGGGGTGACGCTCCTGGAGCAGTCGGGGGTGTGCACTAGGGAGTCCGCGGACTACTTTTCCTACCGCAGGGACAGGGACACCGGCCGGCTCGCGAGCTATGTCTGGTTCGCGTCGAACGGCATGGTTGATTCGGGAGTAGGCGCGTGAACGACCGTAAGTCCGAACTCGCCGCCGGCCTGGCCGCGGTGCGGGAGCGTATCGACCGGGCCTGTGATGCCGCCGGGCGTGGCCGCACGAGCGTCACGCTGATCGTCGTCACCAAGACCTTCCCGGCTGAGGACGTACGGCTGCTGGCGGAGCTGGGCGTACGGGACGTGGCGGAGAACCGGGACCAGGAGGCGGCGCCGAAGGCCGCCGCCTGCGCGGACCTGTCGCTGAACTGGCATTTCGTGGGGCAGTTGCAGACCAATAAGGCGCGCTCTGTGCTCTCTTATGCTGATTTCGTCCACTCGGTCGACCGCCCACGCCTGGTGCGGGCGCTCTCCGAAGCGGCCGGGGCGTCCGGGCGGGAGATCGGCGTACTGCTTCAGGTCGGACTCGGCGACGCGGCGGGGGCCTCCGGCACCCGTGGTGGTGTCGCGCCGACTGCGTTGCCGGAACTGGCCGATGCCGTGGCCGGAGCCGAACGGCTGCGGCTGGCGGGGGTGATGGCGGTCGCGCCGCTGTCCGGCGCGTACGCGGGGCGACCGAGCGAGGCTTTCGAGCGGCTGCGGGAAATCTCAACCGGCCTGCGGGCGGAGCATCCTGGTGCCAGCATGGTGTCCGCAGGGATGAGCGCGGATCTGGAGGAGGCGGTGACGGCGGGTGCGACACATGTGCGCGTCGGCAGTGCGGTGCTCGGTCACCGACTTCGGCTCCGGTAACGTCACCAAACGAGTCGGACCAGAGCCGAAAATATGGTCATTTCCGCTACAGCGGACCGAGCGGACAGACCACGTGGATCCATGGCCACCGGTGACGGAGCCTGAGGCCTTGCTGCCTCCCGGACGGGGGCAGGGGACCCACCACAGAGCGGAGGATGCAGTCAATGGCCGGCGCTATGCGCAAGATGGCGGTCTACCTCGGCCTCGTGGAGGACGACGGGTACGACGGCCCGGGGTTCGACCCCGATGACGAGTTCGAGCCGGAACCGGAGCCGGAGCGAGAGCACCGACGGCAGCATCAGTCGGAAGCGCCGCACTCCTTGCAGAAGGGCGAACCCGAGGAGCCGGTACGGGTGATGCAACCACCGGCACCGCGTGAACCGGAGCCCTCAGCGACTCCGGCATCGGCAGAAAGCGGACGAGCGGGGAGAATTGCCCCCGTGTCATCCATCACACCTGAACGCCAGAACCTGGAGAAGAGCGCCCCGGTGATCATGCCCAAGGTGGTGTCCGAGCGTGAGCCGTACCGGATCACCACATTGCACCCCCGGACCTACAACGAGGCCCGTACGATCGGGGAACACTTCCGTGAAGGGACCCCGGTGATCATGAACTTGACCGAGATGGACGATACCGACGCGAAGCGACTTGTCGACTTCGCGGCCGGTTTGGTCTTCGGTCTGCACGGAAGTATTGAACGGGTGACACAGAAGGTCTTCCTGCTGTCTCCTGCTAACGTCGACGTTACGGCGGAGGACAAGGCCCGCATCGCAGAGGGCGGGTTCTTCAACCAGAGCTGAGACGCAGGATCGAATAGCCGGGCCGCGAGGCCAAACGAGTCGGAGGGGAGTGCAGCACACATGGGCATCGCACTACAGGTGATCCAGATCGTGTTGTACTGCTTCCTGCTGGTGTTGATCTTCCGGCTGGTGATGGACTACGTCTTCCAGTTCGCCCGCTCATGGCAACCCGGCAAGGCCATGGTGGTCGTTCTGGAGGCCACCTACACTGTCACTGATCCGCCACTCAAGCTTCTGCGGCGGTTCATTCCGCCGCTGCGCTTCGGGGGCGTGGCGCTCGACCTGTCCTTCTTCGTGCTCTTGATCATCGTCTACATCCTGATCAGCGTCGTGGCCAGGCTGTGAACGAGCGAAACGGTCTTGCCGATATGCCGACGACATACGTTGAGGTGAAGAGATGCCACTGACCCCCGAGGACGTACGGAACAAGCAGTTCACGACCGTCCGTCTGCGCGAAGGCTACGACGAGGATGAAGTCGATGCCTTCCTTGACGAGGTCGAAGGCGAACTGACGCGTCTACTCCGTGAGAACGAGGACCTGCGCGCCAAGCTGGCCGCCGCGACCCGTGCTGCCGCACAGAACCAGCAGCAGGGCGCCGGTATGCGCAAGCCTGAGCCGCAGGACCGGCCCGGCGGTGGTCCGCCGGCCATACCAGGACCGCAGCCGGTGCCGCCGCAGCAGCAGGGGATGGGTGGCCCGCCCCAACTGCCAGGCGGTCAGCCGCAGCTGCCGGCCGGTGCTGGTCCGCAGGGCCCCGGCGGGCCCGGTGGTCCCGGCGGGCCGGGTGGCCCGCAGGGTGGTCCGCAGGGCCCGGGTGGACCCGGCGGTCCGGGTGGTCCGGGTGGTCCGGGCGGTCCGCAGGGCGGTCCGCAGGGTCCGGGCGGCCCCGGTGGCCCCGGTGGTCCCGGCGGCCCGCAGCAACTTCCCAGCGGTCCCGGCGGGCTGGCTGGTCCGCAGGGTCCGGGTGGTCCCGGTGGCCCGGGTGGTCCCGGCGGCCTCGGTGGTCCGCAGGGTCCGGGTGGTCCCGGCGGTCCGCAGGGTGCCCCACAGGGCCCCGGGGGCCCGCAGGGTGGCGGGCAGAACAACGACAGTGCGGCACGCGTACTCTCGTTGGCCCAGCAGACGGCCGACCAGGCGATCGCTGAGGCCCGTTCCGAGTCCAACAAGATCGTCGGCGAGGCTCGCAGCCGTGCCGAGGGTCTGGAGCGGGACGCCCGTGCCAAGGCCGACGCGCTGGAGCGGGACGCTCAGGAGAAGCACCGCGTGGCGATGGGCTCGCTCGAGTCCGCGCGTGCCACGTTGGAGCGCAAGGTCGAGGACCTGCGTGGCTTCGAGCGCGAGTACCGCACTCGGCTCAAGTCGTACCTGGAGAGCCAGCTGCGTCAGCTGGAGAACCAGGCCGACGACTCGCTGGCCCCGCCGCGCACTCCGGCGACGGCGTCACTGCCGCCGTCCCCCTCGCCGGCTCCGGCTCCCTCGATGGCCACGGCCGGTGCCTCCACCAACGGTGGCGGCAGCATGGGCGGCAACCACCAGTCCATGGGTGGAAACTCCATGGGCGGCAACCAGTCGCTCGGTGGAAACTCCATGGGCGGTAACAACGGTTCGCCCGCCGGTGCCAACGGCGGGCCCGGCGTCGG
>NZ_LJGU01000132.1:119327-133609 GCF_001751245.1 Streptomyces oceani | reverse complement strand
TGGCCGTACAGCCCGCCGGTGCCAACGGCGGGCCCGGCGTCGGTCCGCAGGGTGGTCCCGGCGGCCCGCAGCAGGGTGGTGGCCAGACCTACGGCGGCCAGCAGCAGATGTCCCCGGCGATGACCCAGCCGATGGCTCCGGTGCGTCCGCAGGGCGGCGGTCCGCAGCAGCCGGTGCAGCAGGCGCCGTCGCCGATGCGTGGCTTCCTGATCGACGAGGACGACAACTGACCGGTTGACGCACCGAGCGGTACGGCGAACGGCCGGCCGGAGACCCGCTCTCCGGCCGGCCGTTCGGCTGTGCCAACCTGCTTCGGCGTCCTGCTCGGGTCTCCCCGGTGCTCGGGTGGTGCGGATCGGGTGCGGCTGCGATCAGTGGCCCGCCGCCGGGCACTTCCGGCTCGACGCCGGTCAGGGCGTGGCGTGCGCCGGCTGCTTCGGATAGGCGTCCACCAACTGCTGTCGGGAATCGTCCAGATAGTCGCTCAGCAGCCGTGCGGCGGTCTCCCCGGCGCCGGCTTCCA
Organism: Streptomyces oceani; assembly: GCF_001751245.1. Classification (GTDB taxonomy): domain Bacteria; phylum Actinomycetota; class Actinomycetes; order Streptomycetales; family Streptomycetaceae; genus Streptomyces; species Streptomyces oceani. Next base: position 133,086 of record NZ_LJGU01000132.1, on the reverse strand, counting down.
ATGTACGCAGAATGTCCTGGTTGCGCGGCAGGTACGGTTCGTGGAACTGCCGTGGCTCGTCCATGACGTGAAAAGCCAGCCGCAGTTCGGCCAGCACGCCCCGCATCATGTCGTCCCCGCGCGGGCTGGCGGCCAGCCCGGCGAGGGCCTGGTGGAAGTGGATGTTCGCGGTGCCGAGTCTCTGCCAGTCGTGTGCCTGAGCGGCTCGTTCCGCGGCGGTCACCGCCGCCCGTACGTCGGTCAGTTGGTACGGTCCCGCGCCCAGGTCGCGTAGGGCCGCGCACTCGACCAACCGTCGCACCTGGTATATGTCCTGGATATCGGAAACGTCCAGGACACGCACGAAGGTCCCCCGGTTCAGGCGGTGTATCAGCAGCCGTTCGTGCGTGAGCAGTCGGAAGGACTCCCGCAGCGTGTTGCGGGAAACCCCGAGAGCCCGTCCGATGCGTTCCTCCGAGAGGCGTACGCCGGGCCGGAGGAGCCCCTGGGCGACGTGCTCGCGCAGGACCGCCGCCGCCCGCTCGGCGGTGTCGTGCGCCCCGATCGTGCGCCCCGGTCGGACCTCGTCGGCGACGAGCTCAGCACCGATTTCGGCCGGGACGGGGTCGGTTTCGGTGGCGTCGGCGGGCATGCCGCACAGTCAAGCCCAGAATCCACGCCGGGACAACACGCCTCTTGCTCAATCGTTGAACAATCGTCTACGTTGCCGGGGATGAACGGGACCATCGACCTCAACGCCGACCTCGGTGAGGGCTTCGGCCGCTGGCAGCTCACCGACGACGAGGCGCTTCTGGCCTCCGTCACCAGCGCCAACGTCGCCTGCGGTTTCCACGCCGGCGACCCTCTCACCATGCGGCGGGTCTGCGCGTCCGCCGTCTCACACGGCGTACGGATCGGGGCCCAGGTCTCCTACCGTGACCTGGCCGGCTTCGGCCGCCGCGCGATGGACGTGCCGGCACCGGAGTTGGCCGCCGAGGTGGCGTACCAGATCGGTGCCCTCGAACTGTTCGCCCGCGCCGCCGGCACGTCCGTGGCGTACGTCAAGCCGCACGGCGCGCTCTATCACCGCACCGTCACGGACGAGGCACAGGCGACCGCCGTCGTTTCCGGGGCGCGGCTGGCCGGGGACAGGCTGCCGGTGCTGGGCCTGCCCGGATCGGCGCTGCACGCCGCCGCCGAGGCCGCGGGACTGCCCACGGTGCTGGAGGCGTTCGCCGATCGGGGCTACCAGCCGGACGGCAACCTCGTGCCCCGCGGCGAGCCCGGTGCCGTCCTCACGGACCCCGAACAGGTGCTGCGGCGTGCCGTGTCGCTGGCCGAGGACGGGGAGGTGACCGCGACCGACGGCACCCGGCTGCGGCTGGGCGCTCGTTCGCTGTGTCTGCACGGGGACACGCCCGGCGCGGCAGAGCTGGTCCACGCGGTCCGGCAGGGCCTGGCGGACGCCGGCGTCACGGTACGGGCCTTCGCGTGACCGAGACGACCGAGGCGGCGGGCGTGACGGGCGTGACGGCGTGACCGGTCCGTCCGCGGTGCCCCCGGTCACCGTCCTGCCCGTGGGCGGACACGGCCTGCTGGTCGAACTCCCCACCGCCGAGGCCGCGGAGGCCCTGCACGCGGAACTGCTGCGCCGGCGCCGCACCGGCACGCTGCCACCCGTACGCGAGATCGTCCCCGGCGCCCGCACGGTGCTCCTGGAGGGACTGGCCGAACCTCGCCGGCTCGCCGAGGAACTCCCGCACTGGCGGGTGCCGCCGCTGTCCCGCACCGGCGGGACGGCCGTCCGTATCCCCGTGCGGTACGACGGGCCGGACCTGGCGGAGGTCGCGGCGCTGTGGGGCCTGAGCGAGCAGGAGGTCGGCGCTGTGCACGCGAGCGCGGAGTACCGAGTGGCCTTCTGCGGTTTCGCGCCCGGCTTCGGCTATCTGACCGTGCTGGGAGCGGGGTACGAGGTGCCGCGTCGCGCCAGTCCGCGCACCCGGGTCCCGGCGGGTGCGGTCGGATTGGCCGGCGCGTACACCGGAATCTACCCGCGCTCCTCCCCGGGCGGCTGGCAACTCATCGGCACGGCGGTGGACACGGTGCTCTGGGACCCGGAACGCACGCCCGCCGCCCTGCTGGAGCCGGGCACCCGAGTCCGGTTCGAGCCGGTGGACTCGGCCGGCACCCCGATCGGTGACAGCGCCGACCCGGACATCCCCGACCCGGACATCCCCGACACGCCCTCAGGTTCCCGGGAGCCGCGGTGACTCCGGCGGGCGTACCAGCGGACGCACCGGTGGGCGCGCTGGAGGTCGTACGCGCCGGCGCGCTCAGCACCGTGCAGGACCTGGGGCGTCCGGGGCACGCGCACCTGGGCGTCCCGCGCTCCGGGGCGTTGGACCAACCGGCGCACGGGCTGGCGAACCGCTTGCTGGGCAATCCGGAGGGCGCCGCCACCCTGGAGACCACGCTCACCGGTTGTGCCGTACGCAGCCACCTCCCGACCGTCGCCGTCGTCACCGGTGCCCCCTGCCCGGTGACCCTGGACGGCCGGCCGGCGCCCTGGGGCGAGCCGCTGCGACTGCCGGCGGGAAGCGTACTGGAGGCGGGTGCGGCGACGTACGGACTACGGACCTACGTCGGCTTCGCGGGCGGCGTCGACACCGCGCCGGTGCTGGGCAGCCGGGCCACCGACCTGCTCTCCGGGCTCGGGCCCGCGCCGCTGCGGGACGGCGACCGGCTGTCCTTCGGCACCCGACGCAGACGGGATCCGCTCGCCACCTCACCGATACCGTCCCCCTGCCCGGCGCCCCCACGTGAGTTGGTGCTGCCGGTGGTCCCGGGTCCGCGTGCCGACTGGTTCACCCCGGCCGGGTGGCGCACCCTGCGGACCGGCGACTACCGGGTCTCACCCGCCGGCAACCGCGTCGGTCTTCGGCTGGAGGGGCCGACCCTGGAGCGTGCCTACGACGGCGAGTTGCCCAGTGAGGGTATGGCGCTCGGTGCCGTGCAGGTGCCGCCGGCCGGGCTCCCGGTGGTCTTCCTCGCCGACCACCCCGTGACCGGCGGCTACCCGGTCATCGGAGTCGTACCGGAGGAGGCGCTGCCCGCCGCGGCGCAGGCGGTACCGGGGACGCCGGTGCGTTTCGTGCCCGCCGACTGACCGGCCCGCCGAGCGGGGGCGGTTCCGGCGCCCGTGGGCACCGGGACCGCCCCGTGGTCTCATCCCACCTTGCGCAGCCGGAAGCTCAGCCCGCCCAGTGCCTCGTCCCGCACCGGCTCGCCGAAACCATCCGGACCGTCCTCGCCGTCGCCCTCGGCGAAGTCCGTGGCCAACACCTCCTCCGCGATCAGCTCGGCGTGGTCGCTGAGCGCACGTACGACGTCGGGGTCCTCCGCCGTCCAACGCAGCGCGATACGGTCGGCGACGTCCAACCCCGAGTTCTTCCGGGCGTCCTGCACAAGCCGGATGACGTCCCGGGCGAGTCCCGCCCGGCGCAGATCCGGGGTGATCTCCAGGTCCAGGGCCACCGTGGCGCCCGAGTCCGAGGCCACCGACCAGCCCTCCCGGGGCGTCTCGGTGATGATGACCTCCTCCGGCACCAGGACGACCCGTTCCCCGGCGACCTGCACCGAGGCACTGCCGGCACGCAGTGCCTCGGACAGCTCGGCGGCGTCCGCCTCGGCGATCGCCGTCGCCACCGCCTGCGTGTCCTTGCCGAAACGCTGCCCCAGAGCACGGAAGTTGCCCTTCGCGCTGGTGTCCACCAGCGAGCCGCCGACTTCGGAGAGCGAGTCCAGCTGGCTGACGTTCAGCTCCTCGGTGATCTGCCGCCGCAGGTCGGGGGAGAGCGTCGCGAAACCCTGCGCGGCGACCAGCGCTCGGGACAGCGGCTGCCGGGTCTTCACCCCGGACTCCGCGCGGGTCGCCCGCCCCAGCTCCACCAGCCGGCGTACGAGCAGCATGTCCCCGGAGAGCTCCGGCTCGACCGCGTCCAGGTCCGCCTCGGGCCAGGTCGCCAGGTGCACCGACGCGGGTGCCTCGGTGGTCACCGGGACTACCAGGTCCTGCCAGACCCGCTCGGTGATGAACGGGGCGATGGGCGCCATCAGCCTGGTGATCGTCTCCACCGTGTCGTGCAGCGTACGCAGCGCGCCCGGGTCGCCCTGCCAGAAGCGGCGGCGGGAGCGGCGGACGTACCAGTTCGACAGGTCGTCCACGAAGGTGGACAGCAGCTTGCCGGCGCGCTGTGTGTCGTAGTTCTCCATGGCGGCGGTGACCAGGTCGGTCAACGCGTGCAGTTCGCTGAGCAGCCAGCGGTCCAGCAGCGGGCGCTGCTCCGGCGCGGGGTCCGTGGCACTCGGCGCCCAGCCGGTGGTGCGAGCGTACAACGCCTGGAAGGCGACCGTGTTCCAGTAGGTCAGCAGCGTCTTGCGCACCACCTCCTGGATGGTGCCGTGGCCCACCCGGCGCGAGGCCCACGGGGAGCCGCCCGCCGCCATGAACCAGCGCACCGCGTCCGCTCCGTGTCGGTCCATCAGCGGCACCGGCTCCAGGATGTTGCCCAGGTGCTTGGACATCTTCCGGCCGTCCTCGGCGAGGATGTGGCCGAGGCAGACGACGTTCTCGTAGCTGGACCGGTCGAAGACGAGCGTGCCGACCGCCATCAGCGTGTAGAACCAGCCGCGGGTCTGGTCGATGGCCTCGCAGATGAACTGCGCCGGGTACCGCTTCTCGAACAGCTCCCGGTTCCGGTACGGGTAGCCCCACTGCGCGAACGGCATCGACCCGGAGTCGTACCACGCGTCGATCACCTCGGGCACCCGCGTCGCCGTACCGTCACACCGCGGGCAGGCGAAGGTGACCGCGTCGATGTACGGCCGATGCGGGTCAAGCCCGGACTGGTCCGTGCCGGTCAGCTCGCTCAGCTCGGCCAGCGAGCCCACGCAGGTCAGGTGGTCCTCGGCGCAGCGCCAGATCGGCAGCGGGGTGCCCCAGTAGCGGTTGCGGGACAGCGCCCAGTCGATGTTGTTGTCCAGCCAGTCGCCGTACCGGCCGTGCTTGACCGAGTCCGGATACCAGTTGGTGCGCTCGTTCTCCCGCAGCAGCGCGTCCTTGACCTGGGTGGTGCGGATGTACCAGGACGGCTGCGCGTAGTAGAGCAGCGCGGTGTGGCAGCGCCAGCAGTGCGGGTAGCTGTGCTCGTACGGGGTGTGCCGCAGCAGCAGCCCGCGTGCCTCCAGATCGGCGACCAGCGTCTCGTCGGCCTTCTTGAAGAACTGACCGCCCACCAGAGCCAGGTCCTCCTCGAAGGTGCCGTCCGTGCGCACCGGGTTCACCACGGGAAGGCCGTACCCGCGACAGGTCCGCAGGTCGTCCTCACCGAAGGCGGGCGCTTGGTGGACCAGACCCGTGCCGTCCTCCGTGGTGACGTAGTCGGCGTTCACGACGACGTTCGCGCCCTCCAGCTCCACCAGCCGGAACGGCCGCTCGTAGGACCAGAGTTCCATCTCGGCACCGGTGAACGACTGGCCGGTGGTCGTCCAGCCCTCGCCGAGCGCCTTCTCCAGCAGCGGCTCGGCGACCACCAGCCGCTCCTGGCCGTCGGTGGCGACGACGTACGTCACCTCGGGGTGGGCGGCCACCGCGGTGTTGGAGACGAGCGTCCACGGCGTCGTCGTCCAGGCCAGGAGCGCGGCCTCGCCGGCCAGCGGTCCGGAGGTCAGGGGCATCCGTACGAAGACGGAGGGGTCGACCACCGTCTCGTAGCCCTGTGCCAGCTCGTGGTCGGACAATCCGGTCCCGCAGCGCGGGCACCACGGCGCCACCCGGTGGTCCTCGACCAGCAGCCCCTTGCCGTGGATCTCCTTGAGCGACCACCAGACGGACTCGATGTACTCCGGGTCCATGGTGCGGTAAGCGTCGTCCAGGTCGACCCAGTAGCCCATCCGGTCGGTCAGCTGGGCGAAGGCGTCGGTGTGCCGGGTCACGGACTCACGGCAGCGGGCGTTGAACTCGGCGATGCCGAAGTTCTCGATGTCCTGCTTGCCGTTGAAACCCAGCTCCTTCTCCACCGCCAGTTCGACGGGCAGCCCGTGGCAGTCCCAGCCGGCCTTACGGGCCACGTGGTAGCCCCGCATGGTGCGGAAGCGGGGGAAGACGTCCTTGAAGACACGCGCCTCGATGTGGTGCGCGCCGGGCATGCCGTTCGCTGTGGGCGGACCTTCGTAGAACACCCATTCCGGACGTCCCTCGGACTGCTCGAGGGTGCGGGCGAAGACCTTGTGCTCCCGCCAGAAGTCGAGCACGGCGTGCTCGAGCGCGGGCAGATCGACCTGGGCGGGGACGGGGTGGTACTGCTGCGGATGCGGACTCATCGGGTTGTCTCTCTCCGGCGGACAGGGCTGCTTCCGGCGGAGGGACGAGAGCGCCCGCCTGTGTGACGGCCGACCCGCGGTACCACCCTCCTTGGCAGCGGATTCCGCCACCCCCTCATTGAGGCCGCGCTGCCGGTTCTACTCACTCCGGGGAGCTTTCCTCCGGCGGCTCCGGGGTGATCTTCACGTCGCGCTCGCCCCCGGGCTCACACCGTCCCCGGGTCGCTCTGGGCCGCGTACGGACGCTACTCGTCCCCATCCACGCCTGTCGCTGCGCCCAGTGTACGGGCCGACGTCGGATGTCAGGAACGGTTTTCGAAGGCCGGGGTGGGGCACAACGCTTCGCAGGGGTGGCGGTACGCGTCCGGCGAGCCGAGCCACGGCTGGGCGGCGTGCCCCGTTGCCGCGGGCGCGAAGTCGATTTATCGTTCCGGTCACGATTCGCGAGCAAGATCACAATATCTGAAGGGGCCGCGGTCATGGAGGCCAGAAGGACCGCCGCGAAGAGGACGGCAGCCGCGCGGCAGGCCGCTCCAGGGCAGGAGGAGGCCGCGCGCGGACAGTCGGACGCCGTCGAGGAGGAGTCGGCGGAGGCCCCGGCAAGCGAGAAGGACAAGCCCGACGGGAAGGCTGCGAGCAGGACGCGGAAGACGACCGGCGGCACTCCTACCGAGAAGGCCGCCGCGAGGAAGACGACGGCGAAGAAAGCCGCCGCGAAGAAGGCCACCGCGAAGAAGACGACAGCGAAGAAGACGACAGCGAAGAAGGCTCCTGCCAAGAAGACGACGGGGAAGAAGACGGCGACGAAGAAGACCGCGAGGAAGGCACCGGCCGAGGAGACAGCGGCCGGGGGGAGCACGACGAAGAAGGCCACCGCCAAGAAGGCCGCGGCCAGCAGGACCACGGCGAAGCAGACGCCCGCCGGGAAGACGAGCGGTTCCGGGAAATCCGCCGCGAAGAAGACGGGAGCCCAGACGGTGGCTGCGAAGAAGACTCCGGCGGCGAAGACGACAGCGGTACCCACCGCCCGTACGGCCCAGACGACCCCGGCGGAGCCGGGCGATCTCGCGGTGCGGCCCGGCGAGGACCCGTGGACCGAGGAGGAGGTGGCCGACGCGCGGACCGAGTTGCAGAGCGAGGCGGTACGCCTGCACGCCGAGATCGCCTCTTCCGAGCAGGCCCTCACCGGCCTGATGCGGGACTCCGGTGACGGCGCGGGGGACGACGACGCCGACACCGGCACCAAGAACATCACCCGCGAGCACGAGATGGCTCTGGCGGCTAACGCCCGCGAGATGGTGTACCAGACGGAGCGCGCTCTCGAACGGCTCGAGGCGGGCACGTACGGTCTCTGCGAAAACTGCGGCAACGCGATCGGGAAGGCCCGCATGCAGGCGTTCCCGCGGGCCACGCTGTGTGTGGACTGCAAACAAAAGCAGGAACGCCGCTGAACCCGGCGTTACCCATGTGTCGTACCCTCAACTCGTGACAGAGGCGGAGCGGGCCATCGGGACCCCGGACGATCAGGCGGACGAGACAGCCGGTGACCAGGCCGAGCAGCTGTCGGACACGGCGGACACGGCGGACAGGGCGGACTCCGAAGGTCGGGGTCGCCGGCGGATTCCGGTGCTGGTCGGCGTCGCCCTGTTCGCGTTCGTGCTCGACCTGGTGACGAAGCTGATCGTGGTGAGTCAGCTCGAGCACCGGGACGCGATCGAAGTGATCGGCACCGTCCTCCAGTTCAAGGTCGTACGCAACCGGGGCGCGGCCTTCGGCATCGGTGAGGCACTGACCGTCGTGCTCACGCTGATCGCGGTGGTCGTCGTGCTGGTGATCATCCGGCTGGCCCGCAAGCTCTACAGCACGCCGTGGGCCGTCGCGCTGGGACTGCTGCTCGGGGGCGCCTGCGGCAACCTCGTGGACCGGATCTTCCGGTCCCCGGGCGTCTTCCAGGGCGCGGTGGTCGACTTCATCGCCCCGCAACACTTCGCGGTGTTCAACCTCGCGGACTCGGCCATCGTGTGCGGCGGCGTCCTGATCGTGGTGCTGTCCTTCCGTGGCCTCGACCCGGACGGCACGGTGCACCGGGACTGAGAGCCTGAGCCGCTGACCAGGGTTCACCACGGCGCTCGCGGGCGCGTACGCCTCAGGAACCGCTGACCCGCACGGTGTACTCGTCCGTTCCGGATTCGCCCCGGGAACGCTTCGTCACGGTGAGCCGCGTGCCGTCCGCGAGGGTGTGGCTCTCGCCCGCCTGGAGGGGGGCGTCGCCCAACTCGGCGAGCTGCGCCGGAGTGCGGTCCGCGCAGGACGGGCCGCCGTCACTGTGCGGCTCGGTGTCCACCACCCGCACCGGGCCGTGGCCGGAGGGTACGCCCGAGTCGACGGTGTAGAGCAGCACCCCCTCGGCGCATATCGAGCGGTCCAGCCCCACGCGGGTCCGGGCCTCCGCGACGATGGCCGTGCGCGGGCTGGTTCGCAGCACTGCGATGTTCGCGCCGTCCGGTGCGCCGATGGGCGTCAACCGCTGGGTGAGCGTGCCGTCGTACGCGTGCGGGAGGCAGCGCACCTGACCGTCCGAGAGCCAGCCCAGTTTCCACTTGTGCCAGCCCAGCAGGTCGGATATGCCAGCCATGCTCATGGGGTCCCAGCCACCCGTGAACTCCACCGAGGCGCCGTCCCGGACGTTGTAGAGGTCCGGCAGGCCGTAGATGTGCTGCGCCTCGTGCACGAAGTTGCCGCGCTGCCATGTCGCGGAGTCGCTGTGGTGGCCGAAGACGAGCGCGGCGCCGCGCAGCGGGTGCCCACCGGCCCGGAGGTCGTCGAAGACGTTCGCCTGGGACACGGTCGGTTGGGCCGGTACGTTGTCGTCCGCGACGACGTAGACGAAGTCCGAGTCGGCGAAGTCGGTGCCGCGCGCGTGCGCCGCGTCCAGCGCGTCCTGTACGTACGTCCGCATCGCCGCCGGTCCGATGCCCCGGCGGATGTCGTACGACGCCCAGGAGCGGGGCATACGTATCCAGTCCTCGGTGGCCTCGAAGTCGAGTGCGTACTGTCCGTACGACGCCTGGGAGAGGTACTCCCGACCGTAGTCGGCGAAGAAGGAGGCGCGCTCGCCGGCCGGGCCCCCGGCGGGCAGGTCCGGGAAGTCCACCATGATCATCGTCGCCTTGCCGCGCCCTTCCGGGCGGACGTACCGCTGCCCGGTGGGGCCCTCGTCCAGGCCCGGGCCCGCCCGCAGCGCGCAGCTGTCGGAGTAGTCCACCCCGGTGGCCGCCGCGTCCGGCAGCAGCGCCAGGCCCAGCGCGGCCAGGGTGGTGGCGGTGCCGACCGCGAGGGTACGGAGACCGGGTATCCGGCAGGGCACGGCAGGCGCGGGCATACGGGCTCCCTCGACGAGGTGGTGGCGGACCGTGGTCACACGCTCACGTCGGCCGGCCTCGGGCGCATGCGGGGGATGCCGCACGGGTGAGTCCCCATCTGCCGGGTCGGAGCGGACCCGGATCGCACGCGGAGCCGCGGCCCGGGCGCGTACCGCTGGCGCGGGGGAGCGCGGGGACGGCGGACCGCGCTCGGGTGGTCCGGCATACTCGATCAGGTGAGCACGCTTCCCGAAGTTCGAACCCTGCACGTACCGGACGGCCTGGAGGGCGAGCGCGTCGACGCCGCCTTGGCCCGGCTGTTCGGCTTCTCCCGTACGAAGTCGGCCGAGCTGGCCGGGGAAGGAAAGGTCCGGCTGGACGGGGCGGCGGCCGGCAAGTCGGACCGGGTGCGCGGCGGCGCCTGGATAGAGGTGGAGATGCCCGCGCCGCCGGCGCCGGTCCAGGTGGTGGCGGAACCCGTCGAGGGCATGGAGATCGTGCACGACGACCCGGACCTCGTCGTGATCGTCAAACCGGTCGGGGTCGCCGCGCACCCCAGCCCGGGCTGGAGCGGGACCACGGTCATCGGCGGCCTGGCCGCCGCCGGATACACCATCACCACCTCGGGCGCGGCCGAACGGCAGGGCATCGTGCACCGGCTGGACGTCGGCACCTCCGGGCTGATGGTCGTCGCCAAGTCCGAGCGTGCCTACACCCTGCTGAAGCGGCAGTTCCGGGAGCGTACGGTCGACAAGCGCTACCACGCGCTCGTACAGGGCCACCCGGACCCGCTGAGCGGCACCATCGACGCGCCCGTCGGGCGGCATCCGCAGCATGACTACAAGTGGGCGGTCACGGCCGAGGGCAAGCCCTCAGTGACGCACTACGACCTGGTCGAGGCGTTCCGGGCGGCCAGCCTGCTGGACATCAAGCTGGAGACCGGGCGTACGCACCAGATCCGGGTGCACATGTCCGCGCACCGGCATCCCTGCGTGGGGGACCTCACCTATGGGGCGGACCCGACACTCGCCAGGCGACTGGGGTTGGCGCGGCAGTGGCTGCACGCGGTGCGGCTCGGCTTCGAACACCCGGCTGACGGCAGCTGGGTGGAGTACACCAGTGAGTATCCGGACGACCTGCGACAGGCACTGGACGCCGTGCGCGAGAGCTCCTGAGCGTGGACCGACTGGGGTCGCTGTTCACCCTGTTGGTGGCGGCGGTGGTGCTGGTCCCGCCGGCACGGCGGCTGGGGCCGCCCTCCCCGGTGCTGATGACGCTGTTCGGCGGGGTGCTGGCCGTGTTGCCGATGGTGAAGATGGCGCGATGGTGCTGATGGCGCGATGGTGCCGGACATACGGGTGCCGTCGGACCTCACCTGCCACTCGTGCCGCCGCCCCCGCTGTACACGGCGGCGCAGGGTACCAGCGGTCGTCAGCCCGCGCTGCTCACGTCCTTGCTGTTCACGTCCCTATCCTGGGACTCCGCCGGTCGCCGGGCCGGTGGGATCGCGGCCGGTGCGGTGGTCACCCGCGGTAGCGCGTACGGGTGTTCCCGCTGCAACCAGGTGATCAACTCCTCGCGGACCGCGCACTGGAGGGTCCACCAGTCATCGGTGTTCTTCGCCGACATCGCGGCGCGCACCTCGATGGTGGTCGGCGTGCTGTCCGTGACGACCAGGTTCCAGCTGCGGCGGTCCCAGTCCTCGCGGTCCTGTAGGACGGTGTGCAGCTGGTCCCGCAGGGCCTGGAGCGGAGCGGAGTGGTCCAGGTGGAGATACACGGTGCCGGTGATCTGTGGGCCGCCCCGGGACCAGTTCTCGTACGCCTTGCTGTTGAAGTACGACACCGGCATCGTCAGTCGGCGGTCGTCCCAGATGCGTACGGTCAGGAAGGCCAGGGTGATCTCCTCGACCGTGCCCCACTCGCCCTCCACCACCACGGTGTCCCCGATACGTACGGAGGAGCCGAAGGCGACCTGGAGGCCGGCGAAGAGATTGCCCAGCATGGACTGGGCGGCGACACCGGCGACGATCCCGAACACCCCGGCGGAGGCGAGCAACGACGCGCCCAGCGCCCGCATGCTCGGGAAGAGCAGCAGGATGGCCACGGCCGCGGCGATGGTCGCCAGCACGAAGGTGATGACCCGTTGGACCATGGTCAGCTGGGTGCGGAACCGGCGTACCCGGGCCGGGTCCGTGGTGGTCGCGGCGAACCGGGCCAGCGAGGTCTCCGCTATCGCGGTGGCGATCCGTACCGCCAGCCACACCAGCGCGCCGACGGTGATCAGCGCGAGGATGTTCTTGACCAGCCGGTCGTTGGACGTGTCGATTCCCGTCCAGGTGTACGAACCCTGCAGCGCGGCGGACATCAGGACCACCTGCAGCGGCACCTGGCAGTTCCGTAGCTCTCCCCAGAGCGGCGTTTCCGGGTGCCTCCGGTCCGCGGTGTTCAACACCCGATCGATCAGCCAACCCACCGCCAGGGTGAGCGCCAGTGTGCCGCAGATCACCAAGAGTGGTCGCACGACCTGCTCCATGACCCCTCCAGCCTTTCTGCCTGTGAACAGTCGCCGGAAACGCTAGCTGGCAGGATGGGTGGGGACGAAATCCCGACCCTGTGGGAAGAGACACCATCGTGGCCCATGTCCTGTTGTTCCACTCCGCCTACGGGCTGCGGCCCGCCGTGAGTACCGCGGCCGAGCGTCTCCGCTCGGCGGGCCACACCGTGCACGTGCCGGACCTCTATGACGGGCGTACGACCGAGACCGTCGAGGAGGGCATGCGGCTGAAGGACGAGATCGGCCAGGACGAGCTGCTGACCCGCGCCGTCCGGGCGGCCGCGCCGCACTCCGACCAGGGACTCGTGTACGCGGGGCTGTCGCTGGGCGGCGCCCTCGCGCAGAACCTCGCGCTGGGTGACACGAAGGCGCGCGGGCTGCTGCTGTTGCACGGCACCTCGGATCTCGCGGACGACGCCTCGGCGCCCGACCTGCCCGTGCAGTTGCATGTCGCCGACCCGGACCCGTTCGAGCCGCACGACTGGCTGAACGCCTGGTATCTGCGTATGCAGCGGGCCGGCGCCGACACCGAGGTGTACCGCTACCCCGGCGCCGGACACCTCTACACGGACCCGGAGTTGTCCGACCACGACGCGCCCGCGGCCGAGCAGACCTGGCGCACCGCGCTGGGATTCCTGGAGACGGTCTGACCGGCCCGCGATCACCGAAGCCCCGGCCCCGGTGGTGGTACGTACGGCTGCCGCGGGCCGCGCCGGCCCGTGCCGCGGCCCGCGCCCGTACGTCTCGTCCGTACGTCTCGTCCGTGCGCCGGTCGGTCAGTCCGGACGCGTGCAGCGCCCCGTGCCCTCGCCCTGCTCCGCCGAGCAGAGGTAGACACGATCGGCCCGTTCGTCGCTGAGGTAGCGGCCTACGCACTCGTTGGCCGAGGGGCGTCCCTGACCGGCACACCAGTCCGCGGTGGCCTGGCCGCTCGCGAACGAGTCCGTGCCGGCGGCGTCCGGACCCGGACGGTAGAACACCCAGTAGCCGGGACGCAGCGAGGCGAACTCGTCGCTGTCCAGCCACCGCGCCCCGGACACCTCCGAGCGCAGGGCGGCTCCGTACCGCCGTCGCTCGTCGGTGCCCTGCGCCTTCGGTACGGAGCCGAGCTGCGCGATCCACGTGTCCGCGTGCTCCGCGCCCCGCTCGGCCGGTGGCGTTTCGGCGGTCGGACGGGAGTCGCCGGAGGACTCCTCCCCGCTCGGCGGGGGGTCGGTGGCCGAGGACTCCCCGCTCGGTGACTCCTTCCCGTCCGAGGACTTCCCGGCCCGCGGCGAATCGGTGACCGTCTCGCCGGTCTTCCCGGCACGCTCGGAACCGTTCCCGTCGCTGCCGAGCAGGACGTAACCGATCGTGCCCAGCAGGGCCGCCACCAGCACCGACGCGCCCACGACCAGATAGCTCGGGACGCGGCGTGCCGCGGGCGTGGGGCGGGTGCCGGCGTCCGGGCCGACGGCCGACTCCGGCGGGCCACCGGCGAG
>NZ_LJGU01000132.1:116559-119149 GCF_001751245.1 Streptomyces oceani | reverse complement strand
GGCCGTACAGCAGGTCCGGGCCGACGGCCGACTCCGGCGGGCCACCGGCGAGCGGGCCGGGTGCCGCGACGGGAGGCGCGGTGTCGGGTGGCGCGGGCGGTTGGAAGGGAGCGCGGGACGGCTGTGCCGTCTGGGTGGGCAGCCGCGGCCGCACCGTGTGCCCCGCCGCCACGTCCGCCAGCAGTTCCTCCAGGGTGCCGGCGTCCGGCCGCGCGCCGGGCTCCCGTACGAGCAGCGCGCGCAGCACCTCGTCCAGCGCGCCGCTGCGTACGGGCGGGGGAACCGGGTCGTCCAGCACAGCGGCCAGCGTCGCCAGCGTCGTGCCGCGGCGCAGTGGACTGTGGCCCTCGGTGCACACGTACAGCGTCATGCCCAGCGACCACAGGTCACTCGCTGGATCGTCGTCGCCGCCGCGAATCCGCTCCGGCGCGATGTACTCGGGGGAGCCGATCAGTTCGCCGGTCGCGGTGAGCGCGGTCGAGCCCGCCAGCGCGGCGATTCCGAAGTCGGTGAGCACCGCGCTGCCGTCGGCGCGCTCCAGCACGTTCGCCGGCTTCACGTCCCGGTGCTGGATGCCGGCGGCGTGGGCGGCCCGTAGTCCGCTCAGGACCTGGCGGCCGATCCCGGCGGCCTCCCGGGCCGGCAGCGGACCGTCCGCCAGCCTGGCCTGCAGGTTGCCGCCGGACAGCAGCTCCATCACGATCCACGGGTACGGTCCCTCGTCCACGATGTGATGCACCGTGACGACGTGCCGATGGCTGAGCCGGGCCAGCGCCTGCGCCTCGCGCAGCACCCGCTCGCGCAACTGCCGCGCGGCGTCCGAGTCCTCCGGGGCCAACCGCGGGTCTCTCGGCCGGACCTCCTTGAGCGCCACCTCGCGGTGCAGGGCGGTGTCCCGGGCCCGCCACACCGTCCCCATGCCACCGCTGCCCAGACGCTCCAGCAGCTCGAAGCGACCGTCGACGACCTGTCCCGCGCTACCCCCTGCCATGGAGTCAGCTTACGGGGTGATCCGTCCGTTCCAGCCCGGGGTGTCCGGACCGGCAGCGGTAGGACCGGAGATGCGCGCTCGTCGCTTCCGGGTCGGTCTTGTCGGACAGGGCGTAGAAGTCCATCTGGGCGTGCTCGGCGGACAGTTCGAGCACGGCGTACCCGTGTGCGTCCATGTCCAGCCAGCGCACGTGGCGGTTGGCGGCGCGCACCGCCGACTCCGCGACACCGGAGAGGGTGTTCGGCGGGGCGCGCAGGATGTCGTCGACGTTGTCGGAGGTCACCGAGGTGACGACGAACTCCGTGGCGACCGGCTCCTCCTGGGGGTAGTCGGCGGCGCTGACCGGTACCTCGTTGGCCCAGTGCATGTGGATGTCTCCGGTGAGGAAGACCGTGTTGTCGATCCGGTTGTCCCGCAGATGACTGAGGAGTTCCCGGCGGTCGTCGGTGTAGCCGTCCCACTGGTCGACGTTGACGGCCAGTCCGCCCCGCGGCACGCCCAGGAGTTCGGCGAGCGGGCCCAGCAGTTTCGTCGGTACGGAACCGAAGGCGACCGGCGAGATCATCACGGAGGTGCCGACCAGCCGCCAGGTGGCCTCGGAGGCGGACAGCCCCGACTTGAGCCAGTCCAGCTGCCTGCGCCCGGTGAGCGTACGGTTCGGGTCGTCGATCTGGTCGCCGTCCCCGAACGTCGGCTGTTGGTCCCGGAAGGAACGCAGGTCGAGCAGGTGCAGGTCGGCGAGCCGGCCGAAGCGCAGCCGCCGGTAGGTGGTGCCCTCCACGGCCGGGCGGACCGGCATCCACTCGAAGTACGCCTGTTTCGCGGCCCGTACGCGCCGCGCCCAGTCGCCCTCCTCGCCCGGCGTGTGGTTCTCCGCACCACCGGTCCAGGCGTCGTTGGCGAACTCGTGGTCGTCCCAGATCGCGATCAGCGGGTGCGCCGCCTGCATCGCCCGCAGGTCCGGGTCGGTGTGGTAGTGACCGTGCCGCGCGCGGTAGCCCGCGAGCGTACGGACCTCCTCGGGAGGATGGACGGGCCGGATGACGTCGTCCTCGGTCGGGTACTCGCCGGTGCCGTACTCGTAGACGAAGTCGCCGAGGTGCAACACCGCGTCCAGGTCGCTACGTTCGGCGAGATGTCGGTAGGCGGCGAACCAGCCGCTCTCCCAACTGGCGCAGGAGACCGTCGCGAAGCGGAGCCGGTCGGTGGCGGCGTCCGCGGCCGGGGTGGTGCGGGTGCGGCCCGTGGGCGAGGTGACGCCGGCGACGCTGAACCGGTACCAGTAGTCGGTGGCCGGGCGCAGGCCGCGCGCGTCGACCTTCACCGTGTGGTCGCTGTCCGCGCTCGCGCGCAGACTGCCCCGGCCCGCGCTCGTACGGAAGTCCGGGTCCTCGGCGATCTCCCAACTGACCTCGACGGGGTCGCCCTTGCCGGAGCCCGGCACGGCCGCCGGCTCAGGAGTGACCCGGGTCCACAGCAGCACCCCGTCCGGGAGCGGATCGCCGGAGGCCACGCCGTGCGCGAAGGCCGGGTCGGCGCCGCGAGCGGTGGTCGCGCCGGTCGTCAGGGGCAGGAGTACGGCGGAGGCGGCGGTGGCCG
>NZ_LJGU01000132.1:55859-116386 GCF_001751245.1 Streptomyces oceani | reverse complement strand
CCTGCCGGGCGGCGTCGGGGGCGTTCACGGGCGCGGGGGAGTCCGGGGTCTCGGCGGTCACGCGTCGGTACGTTACCTGTCGGTATGACCAAAGGACAGGGCACCGCGCGGAATTCAGCGGCCGTTCACGCGGTGGTTCGTGCCGCTGTGGAGGCGGCCGTTACGGGGGTCGCTTCCGCGACGGCCGGCGGGGCTCGGTGCCTTCGGCGGGCCGCCGCGCCCGGCCCGTCCCGAGTGTCGAGCGCCTCCGGGTGGGTGGGACGGCGCACCGCCCACCCACCCGGCGCCGGTCACTTCTTGAGTGCCGCGTCGACCGCGCTCCGGAACTGCTCCGGCATGATGACCGGGTTCTCCGGTGCCTTCGGGTCCTTGACTTCCTTGCCGTCCATCTTGAAGGTCGGCGTGCTCTCGACCCCGGCCTCCTTGAAGGACTTGGCCATCTCCAGGGCCCAGCGGTCGTACGTGCCCTTCTTGACGTCCTTCTCGAAGGACTTGTTCCCCTTCAGCTCCTTGACGTCCTTGGCCACCTTGATGAGGTACTCGTCCTCGGCGAACTTGTCCTCCGACTCCTCCGGGTGGTGCTCCTTGGAGTACAGCGCCTTCTTGTACTCCAGGAAGGCGTCCTCGCTCACGTTGAGGGCGGCGCCCAGGGCGCTCAGGCTGTTCTTCGAGCCGGTGCCCTGGGCCATGTCATCGATGAACGTGGCCATCGTGAACTGCGCCTTGTACTTGCCCTCCTCGATGTCCTTCAGCAGCATGTCGCCGGACGCCTGCTCGAAGGACGCGCAGGCCGGGCAGCGCAGGTCCTCGAAGACCCGCAGGGTCTTCTTGGCGCTGTCCTTGCCGATGACGACCTCGGTGCCCTTCTTGCCGCTGGTGTTGTCCGGCTTGACCAGCTTCTCCTTCTTCGCCGCGGCCCAGTCGGTGTCCCCCTCGCTGTCGCCGCTCAGACTTGAGACGGCGACACCGATGCCGGCCGCGATGGCCAGTACGGCGACGATGGAGCCGGCGACGACCAACTGGCGACGCGTACGGTCCCGCTTGGCCTGCTTCTCCTGCTCGGCGCGCAGCCGCTCGCGGGCGGCACGCTTGGCTTCCTGACTGTTGCGCTTACTCATGATGCGGTTTCTCCGTGTGAGTGATCCGGGACGTCGGGGTGCTCAGGCGGTGGCCCGGGCGGCCGGAGGTCCGCGGCTCAGTACGGAGTGGTCGAGGAGGGGGTACGCGGGCCGGACGCGTACGGCCCGCACCCGGGTCGTACGGGCCGACGGCCCAGCGGCCGGCACGAAGCCGGCGACCGCGAGCAACAACGGCCGGAAGGCGAGTGCCGCCGCCGCGCGCAGCAACCGCGCCACCGCGGCCTCGCCCCTGCGCAGCCAGGCGGCGGCGAGCAGCCCCACGGTCACGTGGGCGGCGAGCAGCAGCCAGGGCGAGCCCTCCACGGACGCGCCGGAGGCGGTCGGTAGCGAGGAGGAGCCGTGCAGCATCCGGGCCAGTGGCGCGCCCACCTCGCCGGCGCACACGAGGTCGACACCCAGCGAGCGCAACGGCCCGGTCACCGGCCCGCCGTTCTGCCCGTAGCAGGTGTGCTGGCCGGTGGTGAAGACGGTGTCCGCGAACAGCTCGAGGGGGATGAGCAGCGCCGCTATCCGGACGAATCCGCGCTCCCGGTCGGCGAAGGCGAAGGCGAGCAGGAAGACGGCCGCGCTAACCGCGCTCAGCGCGCCCAGCGGCACCGGAGTGCTGGTGAGCAGCACGTGGGCGCCGGCGGACAGCGTGACGCACAGCGCGGTGAAGACCGCCGCGCGCGTCGTCCGTACACCTGCCGTGGAAATGCCCATCGCAGCCCGAGTGTGCCACGGGTGTGGCTAAGCGGAACCTAAGGGGTGCGCACGCGAGGGGTGGTCGGTATCCGACCGTTACGGCGACCGTACGGCGCGCGCCTGGCCGAGCGGCCCGTGCCCGGAGCCGTGCCGTGGCGACGCCCGTGCCGTCAGCGTACGGCGGCCCGGCGGTACGCCCAGGTGGCCACCGTCAGCGACACCAGGCCCACGGCGGCGCACACGCCCAGGTCCACCGCCACCCGGCCCCACTCCGGCACGGGCTCCAGTGCCGCCGCCAGTGCCTCCACCCCGTAGGTCGACGGCAGCAGGTCGCGCAGCCACCGCACCGGCTCCGGCAACCGTCCCGCCGGCAGCACTCCCAGCAGCAGTGCGGCCGACATGCCCAACTGCCCGCACAGCGTGGCGAGTTCCGCGCGGGGAGCGGACAGCCCCAGGGTCGCTCCCAGCCCTGCCAGCGCGGCGCCGGCGAGCGGTACCACCGCCACCAGCACCCACAGTCCGCCCAGCGGCAGACCGAACAGCACGCTGCCGAACACGGCGGTGAGCACCACCCCGGGCACCGTGAACGAGGCGTAGGCACCGGCCGCGCCCAGCACCACGGAGGCGGCCGGGACGGGCAGCGTCGCGAAGTGGTCGAGCCCGCCGGAGGCTCGCAGCTGGCCGAAGTACTGCGCCAGCAGGTTCAGCGCGACGAAGGCGACGACCAGTACGCTCGCGCCGGCCACCACCGCGCGTGCCTCGGCACCGCCGTCGACGACGCCCCGCATCAGGATCATGATGCCCAGGGACTGGAAGGTGGCGACGAACAGCAGTGGAATCCGGGCAAATCGGGCGCGCGAGAGCTGGGCCCGGTAGACCGCGCCGAGCGCCGGCCACAGGCGGGCGGGCGCGGCCAGCGGCTCCGGCTCGATGCGCGACTCGGTGTCCGAGACGGTTTCCCGCTCGGCGCCGGGCTCGCCGTGCGGCACCGGGCGCGGGGCCGCGGCCGGGTGTCCGTCGGCCGGGAGCCGCTCGGTGCGTGGTTCAGTGCGCCGCTCCGGGTGCCGTTCGTCCGTCGTACGGGCACCGCCCGCCGCTGTAGCGCTCACGCCTTCACCAGCCCCTCCGTACGGCCGCCGAGGGCCAGGTAGACGTCCTCCAGGCTTGGGGTGGCGAGGGTGAAGTCGTCGAGCGCCGCGAACGCCGGGCCGGTGGTCACCGAGGTGACCGTCTCCCGGGCGGTCCGCGGGGGCAGCCTCAGGGTCCAGCGCCGGCCGGTCACGGTGGCCTCCGCACGCAGCTCCGCGATCCGCGGCACCTCGAGCGGGGGGCGGTCGCGCCACACCAGCTCGAGCCGTACGTCGTCGCCCACCAGGGCCTTCAGGCCGCCGGGGGTGTCGCAGGCGATCACCCGGCCGCGGTCCAGCACCGCCACCCGGTCCAGTACCGTCTCCGCCTCGATCACGTTGTGCGTGACCAGCAGCACCGTGCAGCCGTCGCGCTCCCGCCGGCGGTCCACGGCGGCCCAGACGGCCCGTCGGGCCACCGGATCCATACCGGTCGTCGGCTCGTCCAGCACCAGCAGCGGGCGCTCCCCGGCCAACGCCGCCCCGACACAGGCGAGTCGACGCTGACCGCCGGAGAGCCTGTTCAGCGGTCGCCCGGCGAGCGCACCCAGCTCCAGCTCGACCAGCACCTCGTCGCGCGTACGCCGAGCCGCGCGGGGGGCGAGCCCGCGCAGCCGTGCCGTGGTCTCGATCGCCAGCGAGACGGTCAACTCGTCCAGCGCGCTGGAGTCCTGGCTCAGATAGGCCAGCAGCCTGGCCGCCCGCTCCGGGTGCCGCACCACATCGTGTCCGAGCAGGTCCACGGCGCCGGAGTCCGGCCGTAGCAGACCGGTCAACTGGCGGACGAGGGTGGACTTCCCGGCGCCGTTCGGCCCCAGCAGGCCGAACACCTCGCCCCGCCGGACCTGGAGCGAGACGCCGTCGGTGGCGCGTACCGCGGGGGCCGCCGGGGAGCCCCGCCGGGAGCGTACGGCTGGATACGTCTTCACCAGGTCGGTCGTACGTACGGCGGCTCGTGCTGGTGCCTCCACGCTGCCCACCGCCTGACCCGTGCCTGATTTCACGAGCTCCGAGCCTACGCCGCCGTGCCCGCGATCCCGCGAAGGGGGTCAGGCCGGGCGGCACGGGATGATCCGGACCGTGCCCGTGCCGCACCCGGCGGTCCCGCGCCGGGTGGCCGCTGGGTCCGTCGGCCGGGGGTGGGTCACTCCGGTGAGGTCGTACGCTCCGTGGCGGTGCTGTTGTCCACCTCGCGCCAGAACCCGGCGCGGATGGCGTAGCGGTCGTGCTCGTCGATCTGGTCGTCCTTGTGCGCCAGCAGTCCGAACCGGGCGGCGTACCGCAGCAGTTCGCCGTCGATCCGGTGCGGGATCCGCGGGTACTCCGCGGACAGCAGTCGCAGTTGGGTGGGAGAGCCGAGGCGTTCCGTCCAGCGTCGGGCGAAGACCTGACCGACCTCGAAGGGGTCACCGCTGACCGCGGTGATGTCCTCCTCGCGGTCCGCCCACCGCTGCTCGGCGGTGGTGAGCTGGGCGAGCATCGGCAGCGAGGCGCTCTCCGGCGCCTCGCCGGGGGAGCGTTCGGCCCAACCCTTGTCCGAGGACCAGCGCAGGGTGGCGCTGGCTGGTGCCTGCGCCGCCGGTGCGGGGCGGCCGAGGCCGGCCAGGTCCTTGGGGGTCGGTACGCCCGTCCCCTCGCCGCGCGCGGGTTGTCCGGCGCTGGGGCTCTCGGGGGCCTCGGCCTCCGGCGTGGCCGGCTCGGGGGCGTGTTCGACGGCGTCCTCGGCGGTGGCGGGCGCCGCGGCGGCGGGCGCGTCGGGTGGCGCCGAGCCGTTCTTCGCGGACTCCGGGAGCGGGGCGGCCAGGATCGCCGCGATCTCCGGCCGGGGCGCGGGCTGCGGAGCGTACGCCCCGGTCAGGTCCTTGGCATGCACCGCGCGGGTGATCCAGGCGCGGTCCAGCACGCGGCGTTCGTCCGCCTCGGCCACCAGGTCCTCGGACTGGTTGTAGTCGCCGTCCGCGGCCTGGACCGCCCAGAGGTGTACGGCGACACCATGCTCCTTGGCCGACACGAGGCCCGGCAGCAGATCGCCGTCCCCGGTCACCAGCACGATGTCGGAGCAGGCGCGGTTCCGGGCCAGTTCGGTCAACTCGGCGTGCATCGCCGCGTCCACGCCCTTCTGCGCCCAGCGGCCCTCGCTCCTGGTGAGGGCACCGAGGCGAACGGTGACGCGGGGCATGACCCGCAGCCGCCGGTGCTCCGGTTGCGGCACCCGGTCCGGGGCACCGTCGAACCAGTAGATGCGCAGCAGCGAGCACCCCGTGTCGGCCTCGGCACGCTCACGCAGCGTCTGGATCAGCTCCGTGTGGTCGACGGTGATCCGGGAGCGCGCGGGCTCCCCGGCCAACAGGCTCGCGGCGGCGCCCAGCAGATATCCGGCGTCCACCAGGACGACGCAGCGGTCCACGTTTCACCTTCTCTCGCAGCTTTTCCCTTGGAGTCTGCCCGAGGCTACCGGGGTCCACTGCCTGGACTCGATCATCAGTGTGGCGGGCTCCCACAGCGTGTTCCCACTCATGGTATCTGCCCGGAATGCGGCTTTTATAGGTGCGTGCGAGGCTGTTCGCGGTCCCCTTCCACGGTCCCTCAGGAGGACGACGACCATGGCCAAGAACAAGAACCGAGAACGCAAGCAGCAGCCACGCAGCGCCGCCGAGCGTGGCGCGGACCACGCCAAGCGCCAAGCGGAGGCCACCGCCTCGGGCGACATGACACCGGAGGGCGGGCCCACCGCCACCGCGCACAAGGGCCGGAAGAAGAGCTTCGGTCACAACTGACGCGGGCGCGCCCGTACGGCACCGGTGTGCGCCGTACGGGCGCCCCGTCGGGCGTGGCTGTGGCCTCGGCCGTCCAACGGCCACGCCACGGGCCAGTCCGGTCGTCAGGGCTCAGGGCGTGCCGGCCCAGGCCGCGGCGCCCAGGCTGCCCTTGATGTCCGAGGCGAAGCCGTTGTCCGGGTCCACCAGGTAGCCCAGCTCGAAGACGGTCGTCCGCGCCCGGCCCTCCAACCGCAGCCGCACCGGGTTCTCTCCCGGGTGGGACTGCAGGGTGCGCTTCAGCTCGGTGACGGTGCCCGGGTTCGCGCTGCGCTCCTGGAGCACGATCAACACCGGTGGCTTGCCGCCGTGTTCGGCTCCGGAGATGTCGAGCACGTTCAGCTCGGCGCCGATCAGGTTGATGTCGCCGTCCCGGTCCTTGACCCGGCCGCGTACGGAGATCACGTTGTCCTCCACCAGCTCCGGCGCGATCAGCTGGTAGCTCTGCGGGAAGAACAGCACGGGCACGGAGCCGTCCCGGTCGGTCAGCGTGACGATCGCCCACTGGTTGCCCTGCTTGGTGATCTTCCGGTCGATCGCGGTGATCAGCCCGGAGACTCGGACCTCGTTCCCCTCACGCTGTTCGGAGGCCAGCAACTCGGCGACCGGCATGTCGCGGTTCCGGGCGAGGATGTGCTCGGCGCCGTCCAACGGGTGCGCGGAGACGTAGAGCCCCAGCATCTCCCGCTCCAGCGAGAGCTTCGCCTTCCGGTTCCACTCCTGCTCGCCGATCGGGAAGTCCAGCCCCACCGCGGGCGCGCCGTCCTCCGCGTCCAGGCCGCCGAACAGGTCGTCCTGCCCGATCGCCGCCTGCTTCTTGACCGGGACGATCGCCTCCACCGCCTGCTCGGCGACCTCGCTGAGTCCCTTACGGGAATGCCCCAGGGAGTCGAACGCGCCGGCCTTGATCAGCGAGTCGATCGCCCGCTTATTGCAGGCCGCCAGCTCGGACTTGTCCAGGAAGTCGGTGAACGAGGTGTACTTGCCCTTGCTCTTGCGGGTACGGACCATCGCCTCGATGACGTTGCTGCCCACGTTCCGGATGCTCTTCATCCCGAAGCGCACGTCCTCGCCCACGGCGGTGAAGTCCGCCACCGACTCGTTCACGTCCGGGGGGAGCACCGTCAGACCCATGCTGCGGCAGTCCGCGAGGTAGATGGCGGCCTTGTCCTTGTCGTCGTCCACGGAGGTGAGCAACGCGGCCATGTACTCGGCGGGGTAGTTCGCCTTGAGGTAGGCGGTCCAGTACGACACCAGGCCGTAGCCCGCGGTGTGCGACTTGTTGAAGGCGTAGCCGGAGAACGGCAGCATCACGTCCCACAAGGCCTTGGTGGCCTCCTCCGAGTAGCCGTTGTCGATCATGCCCTGGTGGAACTTCTCCCACTCCGCCGCCAGCACCTCCGGCTTCTTCTTGCCCATCGCCCGGCGCAGCAGGTCCGCGCCGCCGAGGCTGTAGCCGGCCAACTCACGGGCGATCGCCATGATCTGCTCCTGGTACACCAGCAGGTGGTAGGTGGTGCCCAGGATCGGCTCGAGCGCGGACTCCAGCTCCGGGTGGATCGGCTCGATGGCCTGTCGGCCGTTCTTCCGCTCGGCGTAGTTGATGTGCGCGTTCGCGGCCATCGGGCCGGGACGGTAGAGCGCGAGGACGGCGGCGATGTCCTCGAACCGGGTCGGCTGCATCAGCTTCAGGAGGTTGCGCATCGCGGCGCCGTCGAGTTGGAAGATGCCCAGCGTGGTGCCGCGGGCCAGCAGTTCGTACGTCGCGGTGTCATCCAGCGGGAGCGTCTCGGTGTTGACGTCCACACCGCGGTTCTCCTTGATGATCTGCACGGTGTGATCGATGATGCCCAGGTTCCGCAGGCCCAGGAAGTCCATCTTGATCAGGCCCATGTCCTCACAGGACGGGTAGTCGAACCCGGTGAGGATGGTGCCGTCCTTGTCCCGCATGTGCAGCGGGATCAGGTCCATCAGCGGAGTGGCCGAGAGAATCACCGCGGCGGCGTGCACGCCCGTGCCGCGGATCAGGCCCTCCAGGCCACGGGCGGTGTCGAAGACGTTCTTGACGTCCGGCTCGTTCTCGTACATCGCCCGGACCTCGCCCGCCTCGTGGTAGCGGGGGTGCTCGGGATCGAAGATGCCGGCCAGCGGGATGCCCTTGCCCTGCACGTCCGGCGGCATCGTCTTGCTGATGCGGTCGCCCAGGGCGTAGCCGTAACCGAGGATGCGGTTCGCGTCCTTGATGGCGGCCTTCGCCTTGATCGTGCCGAAGGTGTTGACCTGCGCGGTGTACTCGCCGCCGTACTTGTCCGTCAGATAGCGGACCATCTGGTCGCGCTTCCGGTCGTCGAAGTCGAGGTCGACGTCCGGCGGGTTCAACCGCTCCGGGTTCAGGAACCGTTCGAAGAGCAACTGGTGCTCCAGCGGATCCAACTCGGTGATCCGGGTGAGGTACGCCACCAGCGAGCCGGTGGCCGAGCCACGCCCCGGCCCGATCGGGATGCGATTGTCCCGGGCGTACCGGCAGATGTCCGCGACCACCAGGAAGTACGAGTCGAACCCCATCGGCGTGATGACGTTGAACTCCGTCTCCAGCCGGTCCAGCACCTCCTGGCTCGGGCCGTCCGGATAGCGCAGCTCCAGCCCGCGCTCGCACTCCTTGCGCAGCCAGGACGCCTGCGTCTCGCCCTCCGGCACGTCCGGGAACTGCGGCATCTGGTCGACGTACTCGAATACCTCGTCGTACGGCTCCACCCGCTCGGCGAGCTCCAGCGTGTTGTCGCACGCCTGCGGCAGCTCGTCGAACAACTGCCGCATCTCCTGCGCCGACTTGATGTAGTAACCCGAGCCGTTGAACTTGAAGCGGCCCGGATCCGACTTGTTCTTGCCCACACCGACGCACAGCAGACTGTCGTGCGCGTCCGACTGGTCCTCGGTGACGTAGTGCGAGTCGTTGGTCGCCAACAGGGGGATGTCCACCTGCTGGGCGATGCTCAGCAGGTCCGACCGCACGTCGCGTTCGATGGACAGTCCGTGGTCCATCAGCTCGAGGTAGAAGTTCTCCTTGCCGAAGATGTCCTGCCACTCTCCGGCGGCCTTCACCGCCTCGGCGTACTGCCCCAGCCGCAGGCGGGTCTGCACCTCTCCCGAGGGGCAGCCGGTGGTCGCGATGATCCCCTCCGAATACCGGGAGATCAGCTCCTTGTCCATCCGCGGCTTCATGTAGTAGCCCTCGAAGGAGGCCAACGAGGACAGCCGGAAGAGGTTCCGCAGACCGGTGGCGTTGCGCGCCCACATCGTCATGTGCAGATACCGGCCGCCGCCCGAGATGTCCTTGCCGCCCTCGCCGTCGGCGTCCGCGCCGCGGCCCGAACCGCCCCAGAACACCCGCTGCTTGTGGAAGCGCGACTCCGGCGCGACGTACGCCTCGATACCGATGATCGGCTTGACGCTCTCGAACTTCCGCGAGGTCTGGAAGAACTCGTACGCCCCGAACATGTTGCCGTGGTCCGACATCGCCACCGCGGGCATGCCCTGGCGCTCGACCTCGGCGAACAGGCTGGAGTTCTTGGCGGCACCGTCCAGCATGCTGTATTCGGTGTGAACATGCAGGTGAGCGAAGTTTCCGGGCACGGCACAGACTCCTCGAGGGGCGGCAGCGGACTCCTGGGGGCGGTGCTCCACCCTATCCCCGTACGCCCCACGCGTGCCGGTGGTGGTGCGCTCGAACCGGTGTCGCACGCGGCACGGGTCACCCACCGCGAGGGTACGAGCCGCCCGGCCGCGGCGTCCGCGCGGTACGTCCACCGAGCGCGCTCGGCAGGCCGGCGCCCCGCGGCGTACCCTCACGCCTTGGACACAGCGGACAGCCCAGCAGCGAAGGGGAACTTCTCATGACGATCCAGCAGGCCGGCGCGACCGGGGCACGCGGTGAGCGGATTCTCGAGGTGTTCGGCGGCGCCTTCGGTGAACTGCTCGCCTCCGACCCGGCGGCGTTCCAGGTGAAGTTCCGGAAGATGGCCGCCTCCGCCTTCGCCTTCTATCGTGGGACGGCCTGCCTGTTCTACGCCGACCTGGACGACGGCGCGAACTCCGCCGGCCCCTTCCTGGACGAGCGCACCTCCCGGGTCTGGATGCACGGTGACCTGCACGCCGAGAACTTCGGCACGTACATGGACGCCAACGGCCGGCTGATCTTCAACGTGAACGACTTCGACGAGGCCTTCGTGGGGCCCTTCACCTGGGACCTGAAGCGCTTCGCCGCCTCCGTCGCGCTGCTCGGCTACACCAAGGCGCTCAGCGACGAGCAGATCTCCACGCTGGTGCGGTCGTACGTCAACGCCTACCGCGAGCGCGTCGGCGCGCTGGCGTCCGGCGCGAAGGACGAGGAGGTGCCGCCGCTCAACCTGGACACCGCGCAGGGTCCGCTGCTGGACGCGCTGCACGCGGCCCGGTCCAACACCCGCTTCGGGCTGCTGGACGGCATGACGGAGATCCGGGACTGGGAGCGCCGCTTCACGCCCGGCGGGGGAGCCATCGAACTGGACCCGGCCACCCGGCGGAAGGTGCTGGAGGCATTCGACGGCTATCTCGCGACGCTGCCCGGGGCGACCCAGCGGCGGCCGGACGCCTACCGGGTCAAGGACGTCGTCGGCCGGCGCGGCATCGGGATCGGCAGCGCGGGGCTGCCGTCGTACAACATCCTGCTGGAGGGACACAGCGACGCCCTGGAGAACGACCTCGTGATCTACATGAAGCAGGCCCAGGTCTCGGCCGTCTCCCCGTACATCACCGACCAGGCCATCCGCGACTACTTCCAGCACGGCGGCCACCGCACCGTCATCTCGCAGCGTGCCCTGCAGGCGCACGCCGACCCCTGGCTGGGCTGGACGGAGCTGGACGGGGCGGGGCAGTTGGTGGCCGAGGTCTCGCCGTACGCGGTGGACCTGGACTGGTCCGACCTGGACGACCCGGAGGAGATGGCCCAGGTGGTGGCGGACCTCGGCCGGGCGACCGCGACCATGCACTCGGCGGCGGACGACGAGAGCGGGCACTCGTTGGTGCCGTTCTCCACCGAGCGCGCCATCGACGACGCCATCGCCCAGGACGAGGACGGCTTCACGGAGCTGCTGGTGGACTTCGCCCACACGTACGGCGCAACGGCGCGGCGGGATCACCAGATCTTCGTGGACCTCTTCCGCAACGGCCGCATCCCCGGCCTGTGACGACCGACGACCGGCCCGTGGCCGGCGCGTACCGTACGGTCGGCGGGCCGGCCGTCGCCTGTGGCCGGAGCCCCGTGCCGCGTCCCCGTGCGGTACGTGCCACCGAGACTGGCAGGATGGCCGGGTGACGGCATCGAACCCCTCCTCGAACGGCCACGCCTTCTCCCGGGACGGCTCCTCGCACGAGCCCTGGAACGACAAGCCCGCGAACGGGCACGAGTCCCCGGGCGGCCCCGAGTGGCAGGCCGATGCCTGGGCGCACCACCCGGCCGGCAAACCCGGCCACGCGGCGGGCCCCGGCCTGCCCGTACGGCGGGAGGCCCGGGAGGCGGCGCTCGCCGCACTCGCGGTGACCGCGCTGGGCGTGCTGCTCGGACTGCTGTGGCTGTGGCTGGCACCCCGGGTGCCGCTGGTCACCAACGGCGAGGCGGTCTACCTCAAGAACCCGGAGGGGGAGGAGGCGATCGGGGCGGAGGGCACCTTCGTCCTGCTGTCCCTCGCGGTGGGCGCCGTCGCGGGTGCCGTGCTCTTCCTCTGCCGCCGGCAGGGCGGGGTGGGTCTGGTGGTCGGCCTGACGGTGGGCGGGCTGCTGGCCTCAGTCGTCGCCTGGCGGCTCGGCGTCTGGCTCGGCCCGACCGCGGACCTGGCGGCGCACGCCAAGGAGGTCGGTGCCGGTAACACCTTCGACGGGCCGCTAAAGCTACAGGCCAAGGGGGTGCTGCTGGCTTTCCCGTTCGCCGCGTTGGCCGTGCACCTGCTGTGCACCGCGATCTTCGGGGAGCGTGACCCGGAGCCACCCCCCGCGTCCGGGTGGTGAGCCCCGGCGGACTCCGGTGGCGTGCGCCGGGGCCGTCGCGTCACCTACGGGCGATGGGCGCCGTCCGTGCCGAGGTCAGCGCGACCAGGTCGGCCGGGGCCAGCTCGATCTCCAGGCCCCGCCGGCCCGCCGAGACGAGGACGGTGGGGTGCTCCCGCGCGGACGCGTCGACGACCGTGGCCAACCGCTTGCGCTGGCCCAGCGGAGAGATTCCGCCGCGTACGTAACCGGTGGCGCGCTCCGCGTCCGCCGGGTCCGCCATGACGGCGCGTTTCCCGCCGATCGCCACCGCCAGGGCCTTCAGGTCCAGGGAGGCGGAGACCGGCACCACGGCGACCGTCAGCGCGCCGTCCACCTGCGCCACCAGCGTCTTCAGCACCCGCTCGGCAGCCACCTGGAGCGCTTCGGCCGCCTCCTGACCGTAGGACTCCGCGGCCGGATCGTGCTCGTACGAGCGGGTGCTGAAGGAGATCCCGGCCCGGGTGGCGGCGACGGTCGCGGGCGTGGCCGCCGACTGCTTCCGCGGCTTCTTCGGCACGGTGTCCCTCCCATGTCCTTGTCGGACTGCCACGCACGCGCCTCGGTCCCGTCACGTACGTGCCGCCCATCGGCGGTCGTACGCCGGCTGGTTCTGCTGGTCCGGCTGGACGGGTTGTCCGAGGCGGTCAGTTACGGCTGGTCGGCCCGCGGGTGAGCTCCGCGGCCGGGAGGGAGGGCAGCTTGCCGATCACCGCCGTCTCCCGGCGCAGCAGCCGCAGTTCCTCCGCGAGCCGGGTGGCGGTGTCCGGTGCCTGCAGCAGCCGCTGCTTGCTCGGCGTGTCCAGCACGGTCGCCGCCGCGACCAGGTACGACACGACGGCTGGATCGTCCGGCAGCTCCTGCCCGGCGGCGAGCGTGCGCTCCCGCGCGCCGGCGAGCCGCTTCTGGTACGTACGGAACGCCCGCAGTACCCCGGAGGCCAGCGCTCCCGCGCCGTCCCCCTCGGCCTCCTCCAACTCCTCGACCTCCGCCATCAGGTACGGGCCGCTGGTGTCCACGGACAGCAGCCGGAATCGGGTGGTGCCGGTCGCCAGCACCTCGTATCCCCCGGCGGCCTCCTCCGCCCCGGCGGCCGGCGGTGCGCCCAACGGCTCCTCGTCCCCGTCCGCGTCCTCCGGCACGTCGCCCGCCCCGGACTCGCGGACGGTGGAGGCGTCGGCCACACAGCCGACGGGATAGAAGGACTTCATCGGCTCGTCCCCGAATCCGGCGGTCGGGTCCGTCCCCGTGGGCTCCGTGGGATCGGGCAACCCGGGGGCGGACGGTGCCACCTCCCGGCCGTCCCGGATGGCGACGACGGCGAACCGGCGGGGGGTGCCCTCCGGAAGCTCCAGGAGGTCGTGCATCAAGGCGCGGTACCGCTGCTCGAAGATGTTCAGCGGCAGCACGAGGCCCGGAAACAGCACCGAGTTGAGCGGGAAGAGCGGAAGCGCGACAGTCACGACCGGTAAGCGTAGTACGGTTCGCGCTTCCTGGGGGTGCGGGCCGGTGCGGGACGCCCGTACGGAGGAGAGCGGAGCCGGCCCGGTCGTGCCTATTGGTACCCGGGGGTCAGTGGCGGACATGACGCGTGCAGCCGTACGGCGGGTGGCGCGAGCGCGCCGGCCGCTGGTCCCGGCTGCCGCCCTCGAGGAGGCATAGAGGATGTCTATGGCGCGGGTTCGGATTTTTGATTCGACGTCGACTGCCGGCTCGTTCATCGTGTGTCCGAGAGGTCGGTGCACGCTCTGCGAGCGAAGGAGGGCCACCCGATGGCGCCCATGCGGACACCCGATGACGTGGATCCCTGGTCGGAGCCCCCGAAACCGCCACTGCCGCGCAAGGAACTCAAAGGGCTGCAACGCCGCCGCAACGGCCCCGCACTGCGCTACATGGCGGGACACCTGGCCATCGGCGCGCTGACCACGGCGCTCGTGGCGTGGAGTTGGGGCACCTGGTGGATGCTTCCGGCGATGTTCGCCCAGGGCGTGGTGTTGGTCTTCCTGTTCGCACCGATGCACGAGTGCACCCACGGTACGGCCTTCCGCACGCGGTGGCTGAACAGCGTCGTGGCGACGTTCTGCGGCGCCTTGATGATGCGGCCGGCGCTCTACTTCCGGTACCGGCACGCCGCGCACCACACCTACACTCAGGACCCGGCGCGTGACCCCGACCAGGTGCCCATGCCGGAGGGACTGTCCGGATACCTCGGCGAGGTGTTCGGGATGGAGTTCTGGCCGAAGATGGTGGGGACCCTCTACCGTGGCTGCGCCGGTCGCTACAACGAACGGGAGAAGCTCTTCCTCCCGGAGTCCCAGCGCTCCAGGGTGAGCTGGGAAGCCCGGCTGATGGTCGGCGGTTACGTCCTCGTCGCGGCCGGCGGCGTGCTCAGCGGAGCCTGGATCGGGCTGCTCGCGTACTGGCTGATCCCCCGGATCCTCGCCGAGCCCGCCCTCCGTCTGGTGCGGATGGCCGAGCACACCGGTATGGCGGAGGGCGCGGACCCGCTGACCAACACCCGGACCACGCTCACCAATCCGCTGGTCCGCTTCCTGTACTGGAACATGCCCTACCACGCCGAGCACCACCTCGCGCCGTCCGTGCCCTTCCACCGCCTCCGCCAACTGCACGAGGCGCTGCCCAACGCCCCGCAGGAGCGGGAGTACGTGGTCAGCAAGGGGTACGTACGGGCGCACCGCGACATCGTCCGGAACCTCGGCAACGGCGCCGGGTCCACCGTGCCGAGCAGCACCTCCGCGCGCGTGGCCGCCGGCTGAGCGGCGTACTGCGGCTTCCGCCCGCACCCTGACTCGCCGGCACGCTGCTTCCCGGCCGGCGCGTCTCCTCCCTCCTCCCGTGACCATCGCGATGCAAAGGAGCATCCGTTGCCCGGACAGCTTTCGCTCGGTGTCGACATCGGCACCACCAACGTCAAGGCGTGCGTCCTCGACACCTCGCGGGGACGGGTGCTGGCCTCGGCCGCGGCCGAACACCCGCTCCATCACCCGCATCCCGGCTGGGCTGAGCAGGACCCCGAGGCGTACTGGACGGCCGTCACCCACTGCATCGCCGGCTGCCTGGAGCAGTACCCGGGACCGGCCTCCGACGTGGTCGGCGTCTCCATCTCCGGACTGGTCGGTGTCACCCTCCCCGTGGACCGTACGGGTCGGCCGCTGCGGCAGGCGATGATCTGGATGGACAGCCGCTCGGAGGCCCAGTGCCGGAGCATCCGGGAGCGGGTGGGAGAGCGGCGTATCCAGGAGGTCAACGGGAACCGGGTGGCGCCCTGGTTCATCGAGCCGAAGGCCCTGTGGCTGCGGGAACACGAGCCGGACGTCCTCGAGCGGACCCACAAGCTGCTGTCGCCCGCCGGCTTCTGCACGATGCGGCTGACGGGCGAGTACGCCGTCAACCACGGCGACGCCGGACTGTTCTATCCGTACGACCACCGGCAGGGCCGCTGGGACCACGCGCTGACCGAGGCGCTGGGTCTGCCACCGGCCATCTACCCGGACATCCACAGTTCGGACACCGTCATCGGTACGGTCACCGCGGAAGCGGCGCGGGAGACGGGCCTCGCCGAGGGCACCGCGGTGGTGGCCGGCGGCACCGATATCGGGGCGGCCGCGCTGGGGGCCGGGGCGACCGAGGCGGGACAGGCGTACTACTCCATGGGCACCGGCTCCAACCTCGGCGTGCTGATCCCCCGGGGACAGCCGCTGGAGGAGTACCGCATCCTCAAGTGGCCGCACGTGCTGGACGGGATGACGCTGTTCGACGCGCCGATGGCCTTCACCGGGGCCTCGCTCAAGTGGTTCCGGGACAAGTTCGCCGACCCGGAGAGCGTCCTGGCCGAACGCATGGGGCGGAACGTGTTCGACCTCGTCACCGCGCAGGCCGAACAGGTCTCTCCGGGCGCCGACGGCCTGCTGTACCTGCCCTACCTGGGCAACTCCCTCGCACCGCGCTGGGACGGCAACGCCTCCGGGGTGTTCTTCGGCGTCCAGCCCTTCACCAGCCGTGCCCACGTCATTCGGGCACTCATCGAGGGCGTGGCCTTCGACCTCCACTCGAACGTACGGATCGCAGACGAGGCGGGAGCCGACTTCTCCGAGATGGTGCTCAACGGCGGGCCGACCAAGAGCGCGCTGTGGAACCGGATCACCGCCAACGTCACCGGACGGCGCCTGCTGATCCCCGACGTGGACGAGGCGGCCCCACTCGGCGACGCCGTCGTCGCCGCCTCCGGCGCGGGGCTCTACCGGGACATGACCGAACCCATGAAGCATCTCGCCCCGATCCGGCACGTGGTCGAGCCGGACCCCGAACTCCACGAGATGTACGGCGAGTTCTTCGACCTGTGGGAACGGCTCTACCGGGACCTCGAGGACAGCATGGCCCGCCACCACGCCCTCGTCGCCCGGCACAGCGACCCGGCGCCCAGCCAGATCAGCGGCGCGGGCAGCGACCACTGATCCGAGTGGGCCCGACGTACGGCCCGAACCCGGAGACGGCCACCGCCGCCGACACCCACACAAGGAAGCGAGTGAACGTGACCGAAGCAGGCCACAACTGGTGCCCACTGATCGCCGCCGCCGAAGTGGAGGAGGACGACGTGCTCTGCGTGCGGGCGTGCGGGCGGAACCTCGCGGTGTTCCACATCGACGGCGACTACCACGTCACCGACGACCGCTGCACGCACGAGGAGGCGTCGCTGTCCGACGGCTACCTCCAGGACGACACCATCGAGTGCCCGCGCCACCAGGGCGTCTTCCACGTGCCCAGCGGCAAGCCGATGGCCGCGCCGGTGACCCAGCCCTTGCGGGTGTATCCGGCGCGGGTCGAGGATGGGCAGGTCTGGGCCGACATTCCGGAATAGACCTGGGGGTGCTCGATGTCGGAGACCCCCGAGGAAGCGGCCGTACGCGGGGAGTTCACTCCGCCGCCTCCGGTTTCCTCGGTGTCTCCGCCACCGAGGAACAGCCTCCCGTACGTCAGCTTCAACCAACTCCGCTCCTTCCACGCCGTCGCGCTCGCCGGGAGCGTCACCGGCGCGGCTGCCCTGCTGCACGTCAGCCAGCCCACCGTGACGGTCCAACTGCGCCAGCTGGAAGCCCACTACAGCGTGGACCTGGTGCGGCGCACGCCACGCGGAGTGCGTCTGTCCGAACTGGGCGAGGCGCTGTACGAGCTCACCCAGCGGCTGTTCGCCCTGGAGGGCGAGGCCGTGGAACTGCTGAACTCCGCCGGCGGCACCCTGCGTGGCCGGCTGCGGGTGGGCGGCGTCGCGCCGCACTTCGTCATGCGGCTGCTGTCCGCCTTCAGCCAGGCCCATCCCGCCGTCGACCTGTCGCTGCGGCTGGACAACTCCACCTCCGTCATCCGCTCCCTGGTGGCCCAGGAGATCGACGTCGGCGTGGTCGGCCAGACCGCCCTGGACACCAGGCTGTACGCGCTGCCCTACAGCAAGCAGGACATCGTCCTCTTCTGCCGCGACGACCACCCCTGGGCCAGCCGGGAGGGCGTCGAACTCGCCGAACTCACCGGCCAGCCGCTGGTGATGCGGGAACAGGGCTCAACCTGCCGACTCACCCTGGAGCGCGCTCTGCAGGAACGGGAGGTGACCCCGCACATCGCCCTCGAGGTGGTGCGGGAGGGCGTACGCGACGCGGTGGTCGCCGGCTTCGGCGTCGGTGTCACCACCGAGTCGGAGTTCGTACCCGACCAGCGGACCCGGATGCTGCGCATCCTCGACGCCGACCTCTTCACCGAGGCGTTCACCGTGTGTCTGCGCCACCGCCGGAACCTCTCGGTCACCCGGGCGTTCATGAAGACGGCCGAGGAGTGCTTCGAGCGTCAGTAATCGGCGACCCGCCAGAAGAAGCCGTCCGGGTCGGCGAAGTGCCCGTGGTCGCCCCGCTCGGTCCGCACGGTCTCCGCGGTGATCCGGCCGCCGGCAGCCGCGGCGGCCGTCAGCACGGCGTCGACGCCGTCGGCGCCGTCGGCCTGCTCGGTACGATGCCGCAGGACCATCGCGGGGAAGCCACCGCCCTCCTGGCCGACTCCCGCGTCCTTCTTGAGGGTCGGGCGAGGCATCAGACAGAGCCAGCGGCTCCGTCGGCGGGATGGAAGTCGACGTACTTGCTGCCGTAGTCCCGGTCCGTCCTCATGCCCAGGGCCTCGTAGAAGGTCTTGGCGGTCTTCGGATCGCGGACCCCGAGAATGAGCGTGGTCTCGGTGGGACGAGGGGACGTCGCCGCCGGGCCGGTGTCCTCGCCGGTGCTCGCCGCCAGCTTCCAGACGGAGCCGTCCGGTGCTCGGAACACCGCGGAGTACGAACCGAACAGCGCCTTCTTCGCCGGCTTCAGGGTGTTCGCCCCGCCGCGTACGGCCTCCTCCCGCACCGTTCTGACCCCGGTGGGCTGAGTGAGGACGTAGGACAGGACATAGCCACGGAACCCCGAAGTCGCCTGCCCGGCACCGGCGTTCGTGGCCAGCGTCTCCGCCGGGGCCACGGCGAACCGACCGGCTCCGTGCATGTCGAGGTCGGCCGCGGCACACTCGTCGGTGACGGTGGGAGAGAGGGCGGACCGGTAGAACGTGCGTGCCTCGGCCACGTCGGGAGCCGAGAGCAGAACGGTGTCCAGTGAAAGGGTCAAATCGGCTCCTCGGGTTCGCCGGGAGCGGTGCGCCACGAGTGTGGAGCGGTGCTCCATGAGTGTGGATCACGCTAGGGGCGCTCGGAGAGAGCACGCTTCTCGATTCCTGACCGATGCTCGCCAGCGCCCCGCCGCGCGGCCCGCCCGTACGCCTACTGGCGGCGCAGGAGCCGCGTCGCGCCGGCCGCGACGGTGGTCGCCAGGAACCAGCCGAGCAGGATCATCGAGGCCGACGCCCACTGCTGCCAGCCGTCCATGCGCCAGGCCAGGTCCTGCCCGAAGGTGATCACCGGGAGCAGCAGGTCGAGGGTGTAGAGCGCGACGTTCCACTCCGGCGCCTCACCGCTCTTCAGCGGGTCCGGCTCGTCACCGGAGAAGAGCAGCATCCCCAGCAGCCACAGCACCGCCATCCACAGCGCGGCCTGGGCGGGACGGTAGCCGTAGGCCACCGTCCAGTCCTGCAGATAGCCCCAGACCTTCCCGGCCAGCGGCAGCGTCTCCCGTCTCCGGCGCTGCTTCGCCAGCAGCACCAGGCGCGCCGGGGCGTCCTCGCCGCGGTTCCGGTAGACGGTCGCCAGCTGTTCGTACGGCCTCGGGGAGTACTCCGGAGTGGCCGTGGCGAGCCAGCCCAGCCGCTGCTGCAGCGAGAAGCGGCCGCGCGGGATCAGCTCCTGGTACACGAAGCCGGCCATCCACAGCCGCTCGTCGCGTGGCCAACTGCCCACCTTGTCCACCAGCTTCTCCACGCTCGCCCCGGACAGCACGATCACGCCGCGCTCCGGTGCCTGCGAGGTGAAGCACAGCTCCGGAGTGGTGACCCGGCGCAGCGACAGCTCCTGGTCCCGCGCGAGCTGGAAGCGGGCGTTGTCCAGGACGAGTTGACTACCGAACCGTCCATCATCCAGCTTCACGCCGCCGTGGCACTCGAAGCGTTTCGTACGATGCCGCCCGGCGCCGCCCATGCCGTCGGGCAGCAGGTGCGTACCGGTCGCCGGGGTGGACCCCTGGGTGAGGGCCTGCCGTTCCGGCACGTCGTCGGCGAAGTGTGCGAACTGGTCGACGGTGAGCTGCGGCGCGTTGAGGGCGTACCGGCCCTGGTCGTTGCGCAGCACGCTGCCGTACATGAACAGCGAACCGCCGACCGTCGCCCCGCGCAGGTTCACCTCGCCGTCCGTGGCAAGCAGGCTGGCCTTGAGCTCCTGCGCGACGTTCAGCCCGTCGGCGGCGATCGCCCGGGACCGCCGGCGGCTGCCGATCCGCGACTCGTTCAGTACCAGGTCCGTGCCGATGCCGGCGTCGGTCAGCCGGACACCGTCCGGGATCTCACACCGGGCCAGGTGCAGGTCACCGCCGACACTGGCGCGGGTGGCCTCCAAGCGCGGTAAGTAGCAGTGCACCAGGCGTACGGTGGACAGCTGGGTCTCCGGCATCCGCAGCTCCTCCGCGAAGCGGCAGTGCCGAAGCTCGACGTACGACTCGACGCTGCCGCCCGCGAGATTCAGCGTCCCGATGATGTAGGCGCCGGTCAGGTGCAGCGAGGCGACCCGGCCGGGCAGCGCGGCCGGGCTGTGGTCCGGCAGCAGCAGCGTGCTGATCACCCGGGCCCGCACCGTACGCTCCGGACCCCAGTCGTGTTCGCTGCTCGGATCGTCCAGCTCCGGCTCGCCGCAGCGCAGGTCGTACGCGCTGCCGTTCCGGAACGCCTGCCACATGCCCCACTCCGCGGTGGTCGGCTGGAGCCAGGCGGGCGGATCGTCCGAGCCCGATGGTTCGCTCACGGTGTGTCCCCCCCAAGGCGCCTTGCCGGTCCGGCAGTCCCGCGGGACGTCCGGCGGGAGGTGGAGTCGGCCACCCCCTGCCGGACGCTCTTACCCGCGGGTGACCGGTTGAACGCCCCTCGTGGCGATCAGCTTTCGGACACGTGGCCGAGCGGGCCGACGGTCGGCCGTACCGTGGCGCTCGGCTCGTGGCGACCGCGCGCGGCGCTCGACCACGCGCCGTATCACCAGCTGATACGCGCGCCGGGCTCGCGCGCGGGGTCTGCGAGAATGGGTCCGTGATCTCCCGAATCGATCTGCGGGACTCCGCCCCCTCCGTCACCGACGGTACGCGCGCGCACGGAGTCGACCGCAGCCTGTTGCCCCGCGCCGAACTCGACGTCGAGGCCGTCCTGGAGAAGGTGCGGCCGATCTGCGAGGACGTGCGGCATCGTGGCACGGCGGCGCTGGTCGACTACGCCGCGCGGTTCGACGGTTGCGCGCTGGAGCGGACCCGCGTCCCCGCCGAGGCACTGCGACGTGCCCTGGCGGAGCTGGATCCCGCGGTGCGCGCGGCGTTGGAGGAGTCGATCCGCCGGGCCCGTGTCGTGCACCGGGAGCAGCGCGGCGCGGACTCCTCGGTGCGGGTCGTGCCGGGCGGCACCGTCGCGGAGCGCTGGGTGCCGGTGGAGCGGGTCGGGTTGTACGTACCAGGCGGCCGGGCCGTCTACCCGTCCTCCGTCGTGATGAACGTGGTGCCGGCCCAGGAAGCGGGGGTCGACTCGCTCGCCGTCGCCTCCCCGCCGCAGGCGGACTTCGACGGTCTGCCGCACCCCACGGTGCTGGCCGCCTGCGCGCTGCTCGGGGTGGACGAGGTGCACGCGGTCGGCGGCGCCCAGGCGGTGGCCATGTTCGCGTACGGCACCGCCGAGTGCGTGCCCGCCCAGCTGGTCACCGGGCCCGGGAACGTCTACGTCGCGGCGGCGAAGCGGCTGCTCAAGGGCCGGATCGGGATCGACGCGGAAGCCGGGCCCACCGAGATCGCGATCCTCGCCGACGACACCGCCGACCCCGT
This sequence comes from Streptomyces oceani, assembly GCF_001751245.1. Classification (GTDB taxonomy): domain Bacteria; phylum Actinomycetota; class Actinomycetes; order Streptomycetales; family Streptomycetaceae; genus Streptomyces; species Streptomyces oceani. The sequence continues at coordinate 95,069 of NZ_LJGU01000132.1, read as the reverse complement.
CCATGTCGCCGCCGACCTGATCAGCCAGGCCGAACACGACACGCTCGCCGCCGCCGTCCTGGTGACCCCCTCCGAGACGCTGGCGGACGCCGTCGACACCGAGCTGAAGAATCAGGTCGCCGCCACCCGACACCAGGAGCGGATCACCGAGGCGTTGGCCGGCCGGCAGTCCGGCACCGTGCTGGTGCGGGACCTGGCGCACGGCCTCGCGGTGGTGGACGCGTACGCCGCCGAGCACCTGGAGATCCAGACCGCGGACGCCCCGGCGGTCGCGGCCCGGGTGCGGAACGCCGGGGCGATCTTCGTCGGGGCGTACGCCCCCGTCTCGCTGGGCGACTACTGCGCCGGCTCCAACCACGTGCTGCCCACCGGTGGCTGCGCCTGCCACTCCTCCGGACTGTCCGTGCGCTCCTTCCTGCGTGCCATCCATGTCGTGGACTACTCCCGGGACGCGCTGGCGGAGGTCACCCAGCAGGTGGTGACGCTCGCCGAAGCCGAGGACCTGCCCGCGCACGGGGCGGCCCTCAAGGCGAGGTTCGACGGAAAGGTGCCACAGTAAGTGACCCGCGACACCCGTGACCCCCGGGAGGCCGGCGGCGCCCTGGACGACGGCGGCTCCCTGCCGGTGCGCGACGAACTGCGCGGCCAGTCGCCGTACGGCGCGCCGCAGCTGGACGTGCCGGTGCGGCTGAACACCAACGAGAACCCGTACCCGCTCCCCGAGCCGCTGGTCGCCCGGATCGCCGAGCGGGTCGCCGAGGCGGCCCGCGGGCTGAACCGCTACCCGGACCGGGACGCCCTCGAGCTGCGCGCCGGACTCGCCCGATACCTCACCGACTCCACCGGCCACCCGGTGCGTACCGACCAGGTCTGGGCGGCTAACGGCTCCAACGAGGTGCTGCAGCAACTGCTCCAGGCGTTCGGCGGCCCGGGGCGCACGGCGCTGGGCTTCGAGCCGACGTACTCGATGCACGCGCTGCTCGCCCGAGGCACCGGCACCGGCTGGATCGCCGGGCCGCGCCGGGCCGACTTCACCATCGACCTGGACGCGGCCGTGCGCACCATCGCCGAGCGGCGCCCGCAGGTCGTCTTCGTCTGCTCGCCCAACAACCCCACCGGCACCGCCGTCGACGCGGACACCGTTCGCGCGCTGTACGACGCCGCGCAGGCCGCCCGCCCCTCGCTGGTGGTGATCGACGAGGCGTACGGCGAGTTCAGCCACGCCCCCTCGCTGCTGCCGCTGCTCGAGGGCCGGCCGCATCTGGTGCTCTCCCGGACGATGTCCAAGGCGTTCGGCGCCGCCGGCCTGCGGCTCGGCTATCTCGCCGCCGCACCCGCCGTGGTGGACGCGGTGCAGCTGGTACGGCTGCCGTACCACCTCTCCGCCGTCACCCAGGCCACCGCCCTGGCCGCGCTCGAGTACACCGACACGCTGCTGGCGTACGTGGCGCAGCTCCGGAGCGAGCGGGACCGGCTGGTGGCCGAACTGCGTGCCGCCGGCTGCGCGGTGACCCCCTCGGACGCGAACTTCGTCCAGTTCGGCGTCTTCGCGGACGCCGCCGCGGCCTGGCGGCGGCTGTTGGACCAGGGCGTACTCGTACGGGACAACGGCGTGCCCGGACACCTGCGGGTCTCCACGGGCACCCCGGAGGAGAACGACGCCTTCCTGGACGCCGTACGCACCCTCACGAAGGAACACAGCATGACGGTCAGCACGCCGGACAGCACGACCGGCAGAATGTCGGAGGACCCAGCATGAGCCGCATAGGGCGCGCCGAGCGCAGCACGAAGGAGACCTCGGTCGCCGTCGAGATCAACCTGGACGGCAACGGGACGGTCGACGTGTCGACGGGCGTCGGCTTCTACGACCACATGCTCGACCAGCTCGGCCGGCACGGCCTGTTCGACCTGACCGTCAAGACGGACGGCGACCTGCACATCGACAGCCACCACACCATCGAGGACACGTCGCTGGCGCTGGGCGCCGCCTTCAAGCAGGCGCTCGGCGACAAGCGGGGCATCGTGCGGTTCGCCGACGCCTCGGTGCCGCTGGACGAGTCGCTGGCCCGGGTGACCGTCGACCTGTCGGGGCGTCCGTATCTGGTGCACAGCGAGCCGGCCGGGATGGCGCCGATGATCGGGCCGGCGTACGACACCACGATGACCCGGCACATCCTGGAGTCCTTCGTGGCCCAGGCCCAGATCGCGCTGCACGTCGACGTGCCGTACGGGCGGAACGCGCACCACATCGTGGAGTGCCAGTTCAAGGCGCTCGCCCGGGCGCTGCGTTACGCCAGCGAGATCGACCCGCGGCAGGGCGGTATCCCCTCCACCAAGGGGGCGCTGTGAACCGGCCCGTCCCGACTCGCCAGCCGTCCGCCGCCGGCGTCCCCGGGAGGTGCCGGTGACCGGGCTGTCCACCCTGTTGATCTTCGTCGGCCTGTTCCTCGCGGGCGGCGCCGTGTCCTTCTGGAAGCAGCAACTGCCCAAGGGCGTCGTGGCGTTGCTCGGCCTCGCCTCCGCCATGGCGTTGCTCGGCGGCATCCTGCGGCTGGAGTTCTGAGCGATGAGCGGCACTCTCCCAAGTAAGCGGACCGTCGTCCTCGACTACGGCTTCGGAAACGTACGCTCCGCCCAGCGCGCCCTCGAACGGGCCGGCGCGCAGGTGGAGATCACCGGTGACTACGACACCGCGATGGCCGCGGACGGCCTGCTCGTGCCCGGCGTGGGCGCGTTCGCCGCCTGCATGACGGGGCTGCGCGAGGCCCGTGGCGACTGGCTGGTCGGTCGTCGACTCGCGGGCGGTCGCCCGGTGTTGGGCATCTGCGTCGGCATGCAGATCCTGTTCGCCCGCGGGGTGGAACACGGCGCCGAGAGCGCGGGCCTGGACGAGTGGCCCGGCACCGTCGGCCCGCTGCGGGCCGACGTCGTCCCGCACATGGGCTGGAACACCGTGGACGCCCCCGCCGACTCCCGGCTGTTCCGCGGCCTCCCGGACGACACCCGCTACTACTTCGTGCACTCCTACGCCGCCCACGACTGGGAACTGGAGGTCACCCACGCCGCGATGCGGGCGCCCACGGTCAGCTGGACCACGCACGGCAGCCCGTTCGTCGCCGCCGTGGAGAACGGCCCGCTGTGGGCCACCCAGTTCCATCCCGAGAAGTCCGGCGACGCCGGCGCCCAGCTGCTCACCAACTGGATCGAGACCCTCTGATGCCCGCGCAACCGCCCGTGTCCCCGCCGGCGCACGCCACCCCTGCCTCCCGGTCCGACCAGCGGCTGGAGCTGCTGCCCGCCGTGGACGTACGCGACGGGCAGGCCGTACGCCTCGTGCACGGCGAGTCGGGCTCCGAGACCTCCTACGGCGACCCGCTGCGCGCCGCCCTGGACTGGCAGCGCTCCGGCGCCGAGTGGCTGCATCTGGTGGACCTGGACGCGGCGTTCGGCACCGGCGACAACCGGGAGCGGATCGCCGAGGTCACCGCCGCGATGGAGATCCAGGTGGAACTGTCCGGCGGCATCCGGGACGACGCCTCGCTGGAGGCCGCGCTGGCCACCGGATGCCGTCGGGTCAATCTCGGCACCGCCGCGCTGGAGACCCCCGAGTGGGTCGCGAAGGTGATCGCGGAGCACGGCGACCGAATCGCCGTCGGCCTGGACGTACGCGGCAGCACGCTGCGCGGACGCGGCTGGACCCGGGACGGCGGTGACCTCTACGAGACGCTGGCACGGCTGGACTCCGAGGGCTGTGCCCGCTATGTCGTCACGGACATCAACAAGGACGGCACGCTGCGCGGACCCAACCTGGAGCTGCTGCGGAACGTCTGCGCGGCCACCGACCGCCCCGTCGTCGCCTCCGGCGGTGTCTCCTCCCTTGACGATCTGCGGGCGCTCGCCACCCTGGTAGCAGCGGGCGTGGAGGGGGCGATCATCGGGAAGGCCCTGTACGCCCGGGCGTTCACCCTGGAGGAGGCATTGGAGGCGGTGTCACGATGAGCGGCGCTGGGGACGGTGTCCAGCGGGTGGGTTCGGGCAATCCGTGGGAGGAGAGCATCGGCTTCGCCCGGGCGGTCGCGGCCGGAGACCGGGTGCTGGTGTCCGGCACGACGCCGTTCTCGGACGGGGTGCTCCAGGCCGAGGGCCCGTACGAGCAGGCCCGGGCGGCGTTCGGCAACGCCCTGGCCGCGCTGGAGCGGTTCGACCTGGACGCCGACGCGGTGGTGCGTACCCGCATGTACCTCACCCACTCCCGGGACATCGACGAGGTGTCGCGGGCGCACAAGGAACTGTTCGACGCCGTACGGCCCGCGGCCACCATGCTCGTGGTGTCCGGGTTCGTCGACCCCCGGATCCTGGTCGAGGTGGAAGTGGAAGCCTTCCGCGGGGCCTGAGGCGGGCTCGGCCTCTCCTACGAGAGCCGTGACGTGAGAGAAGCAAGGTGAGGGAAGCAGCATGAGCGTGGCCGTACGCGTCATCCCCTGTCTGGACGTGGACGCCGGACGTGTGGTCAAGGGCGTCAATTTCCAGAACCTGCGGGACGCGGGTGACCCGGTGGAGATGGCCAAGCTCTACGACGCCGAGGGCGCCGACGAGTTGACCTTCCTGGACATCACCGCTTCCTCGGGGGATCGCTCCACCACCTACGAGGTGGTGCGGCGTACCGCGGAGCAGGTGTTCATCCCGCTGACCGTGGGCGGCGGGGTGCGCAGCGCCGAGGACGTCGACAAGCTGCTGCGTTCCGGGGCCGACAAGGTCGGCGTCAACACGGCTGCCCTCGCCCGTCCGGAGCTGATCCGGGAGATCGCCGAACGCTTCGGCCGCCAGGTGCTGGTCCTCTCGGTGGCCGCCCGCCGTACCGCTGGTACGGACTCCGGCTTCGAGGTCACCACGCACGGCGGCCGGCGCGGCACCGGCACCGACGCGGTCGAGTGGGCACACCGCGCGGCCGATCTGGGCGCCGGGGAGATCCTGCTGAACTCCATGGACGCGGACGGCACCAAGGACGGCTACGACACCGAGATGATCGCCGCCGTACGCGCGCGCGTGGGCGTCCCGGTGATCGCCAGCGGCGGCGCGGGCCGGCTCGCCGACTTCCCGCCGGCGATCGACGCGGGCGCGGACGCGGTGCTGGCGGCCTCCGTGTTCCACTTCGGTGACCTGCGGATCAGCCAGGTCAAGGACACCCTGCGGGCGGCCGGCCACCCGGTGCGGTGAGCGCTCCGCGGGGCGTGGCGCGGCACGCGGACGCTCCGGAGCTGTCACCGGGTGCCGAGTGGTGCCATGCNGCCTGGGCCGTACAGCAGGGTGATCGCCAGCGGCGGCGCGGGCCGGCTCGCCGACTTCCCGCCGGCGATCGACGCGGGCGCGGACGCGGTGCTGGCGGCCTCCGTGTTCCACTTCGGTGACCTGCGGATCAGCCAGGTCAAGGACACCCTGCGGGCGGCCGGCCACCCGGTGCGGTGAGCGCTCCGCGGGGCGTGGCGCGGCACGCGGACGCTCCGGAGCTGTCACCGGGTGCCGAGTGGTGCCATGCCTGCGTACCACCGGTTCCGGCGCCACCGGCGGGAGGGTGGCCGGCGGGCGAGGTTGTGGGATAACCGGGGGCGGGAGCCGGTCAGAGCTTCACGGTCACGACGCGACCGCCGCACAGCGCGCGTATGTCGTCCTCGTCGGAGGTGAGGACGGTGACCGGCGCGGGCTGCCGCAGGGCGATGGCTGCCAAAGATGCGTCGATGGCGTACTTGTGCCCGTGCAGTCCCGCCTCGCGAAGCAGGACGATCGCCTCCTTCGCGACGTCCTCGGTCACCGCTTCGACGTGGACCCGGGAGAGCGCCCAGTGCCACGCGGGTCGGTACGCCGTGCGGTCATAGGCCTCGATGAGAGTCATCGAGGTGGTCATGACGCGGAGACCGAGCCGAAAAGCCTCCTTGAGCCGGAATCCCATCCGCCGGTCACCGCGCACCCATTGGGACAGACCCTCACTGTCGAGCAGGTAGGTCATCGCCCCGGTCACGCCGCGCGCTGGGAGTCGTCACGAGCGGGCTTCGGCGCGCCTTCCTGGTCCGATTCCCGGGAAAGCTCCGCATGCCTGCGCTCGATGTCCTGGCGTTCCGCGGCGGCCTCGGCCATCTCGGCCTCGCTGACGGGTCCGTACTCGGACTCCCACCAGTCGATGGCCTCGCCCAGTCGTTCCTGTTCCCGCTTGCGCTCTATGGCCTGCGCGACGTAGCGGCTGAACCCCCCTGGCCCCACGTCGGCCCGAATGGCCTCGGCCAGCTCCTCGGGCAGTGTCACGGTGTACTTCTTCGTGGTCATACCAGCGACCATACCGAGGGGGAAGTGCTCCGGCCACTACACGGACGGGTGAAGCGCCGTGCTGGCCGTTTCGTCGGCCCCGGGGCTGGTGGGCGAGCGGCTGGTGGTGACCGCCCGGCCCGCGCGTGTCGCGTCCGAGAGCCAGCCGGAGGCGAGTGGGATCCATACGGGCACCCCGCGTCCGTACTGCTCGGTCATGGGCAGGAGCCCGGTCCGTACGCGCGCCGACCGACGTACCGGAGGCGGCTTTCGGGGCGCGGTCTCGGCCGTGTGCCAGCGGTGCGCGCGGCGCTTCGAGCAGCCGACCGTGCCGTACCCCCTCCAGGTCGACCTGCTGGAACGCGGGGCGTAGTGGCGCCCGGACGCCTCAGGGCTTGAGCGCTACGCCCGCCCAGAGACTGACCTCAGCGTCGGTCGGCGTCCGCTGGGGCGTCGTCCCCAGGGCGTGCGCGGGCGACGGGACCGTGATGTCAGGCCGCCATTCGTGGGCGAGGACGACGCCGGGGTCGAGCAGCTCGAGTCCGGCGAAGAAGGCGATGACCTCGTCGCGGCTGCGTGCCTGGGTGGGGACGCCCTTCTCGGTGTAGACCTGCACCAAATGCCCGACCCCGCGCGGATCGATGTCGGTGGTGACGTGGGACAGGAGCAGTGCCGAACCGGCCGGAAGCACGGAGAGCAGATGCGAGGCGATGCCGTACGGGTCACGTGCGTCGGGCACGAAGTGCATGACCGCGTTGATGGACAGCGCCACCGGCTGGGTCAGATCCAGGGTTCGGACCAGGTCCGCCGCGCCCAGGATGCTGTCCGGCTCCGTGATGTCGCCCTCGACGTACGCGGTACGGCCTTGTGCCGTGCTGTTCAGCAGCGCCCGTGCGTGCGCGAGCACGATGGGGTCGTTGTCGGCGTAGACGACACGGGCCTTGGGGTTGATCTGTTGGGCGACCTCGTGGAGGTTCGGGCTGGTGGGTATGCCGGTCCCGATGTCGAGGAACTGGCTGAACCCGGAGTGGGCGAGTACCTGGACGGCGCGGTGCATGAAGGAGCGATTGGCACGGGCGGCACTGCGGGCCGCCGGCCACGCCTTGAGAGCTTCCTCAGCGCCCTTGCGGTCGGAGTCGTAGTTGGTCTTGCCTCCGAGGTAGTAGTCGTACATACGGGCGGAGTGCGGGCGGTCGAGGCGGAGATCGCGTGGTTGACCGCTGCTGGCGTCGCTGATCGGCATTGTGCCGCCTTCCCGGGGAGTGGAGTTCTCGGCGAATGCTCCGTGCGTCAGAGGAGTGCGCGCGCCATAGTAATGACAACCGCCGCGAGTGATCACCGGAATCGTAACCACCATGGTGGTGAGCCGTCATGGTTACCGATGAACGTGCTCGTCGGTCAAGTGGCGAGAAACGGCAGGAGCTTGGAGCGCGCACCGCGCTCCCCGGCAAGTACGGCACGGCTGGGGACGTAACCGTGTGTCAGGGACCGTCCGGGTCGCGGTCGGCGTGCGGCGCCGGACGTCCTGGGCGTCGCGCCGCCGTGCTGCCCGCCACCCGGCCGAGTCCGACGGCCGAGAGCAGGCCGTTGCCGGAGGAGTAGCCGCGGCCTCCGGACCGCCCCGACAGCCCTCCGGTCACACCGCCGACCGCGTGGAGGCCGGGGACGGTGGTGCCGTCCTGGCGGATGACCCGGGCGTACCGGTCGACGTCCACTCCGCCCTGGGTGTGGAAGAGCGCCGGTACGGAACGGACCGCGCAGTAGGGCTCCTTCAGCGGTCCCATGGGGAAGTCGCGGCGTCCGGTGGCGTCGGCGGTGCCGGACGCCGCGGCCCGCTGCTGGTCGGTGATCGCCGCCTCGACGGCCGTCGCCGAGCAGCCGATGATCTCGGCGAGCGCGGTGGCACTGGTCGCTTCCTTGACACCCCCGATGGTGACCAACTCGGCGAACTCCGGCTCGTTTCCGGCGATGAAGTCCCGGATACGGGTGTCGAAGACCACCCAGCTCTCCTCGGCGACCTTGGCGACCTCGGAGGCGAAGCCGGAGTAGCCGACGCTCTCATCGCCCATACGGTGGCCGTCCGGGGCCAGCAGGAAGCCGCCCTTCTCCACCGAGGTCCAGCTGACGATGGATCCGTGTGGGTACGCCACGGCGGCGTAGCCCTGGTAGGCGCCCATGTTGAGCAGCCGGGCTCCGAGGTCGGTGGCCCAGGTGATGTTCTCCCCGGTGGAGCCGTCGGCACCGAAGTACTGCGCGGCGCTCGCCTCCGGGAGCCACCGGTCGATCATCTGCTGGTTGTTGCCGAAGCCGTTCCCCGCCAGTACGACCGCGTGCGAACGCAGTTCGTAACTGCCGCTTCGCTCGCCGGCCACGCGTACTCCCGAGACCCGCCCGTCCTCGACGAGCAGGCCGGCCACCGGATTCCCCACCACGATCTCCACGTCCAGCCGCCTGGCGGCGGCGGACAGGTCCCGGATCAGGGACTCACCGCGCCGGTCGGGCGGGGCGTGCAGACGCTGCACGCTGTGTCCGACGTGCTTGTAGTCGGTGATGATCCGAAGGTCGACGTCGTGCCGCTCCACCAGCCACTCCACCAGGCCCGCCGACTCCTCCGCGAGGAAGCGGACCAGGTGCTCCGCCTCGTGGTCGCCGCTCTGCCGCAGCAGGTCGGCCGTCATCCGTTCGGCGTCGTCCTCGATACCGGCGGCTCGCTGGTAGCGGGTCCCCCCGGCCGGGATGGAGCCGGTGGAGACGAAGGTGTTGCCCCCGGGACGGTCCAGCTTCTCCAGCAGAGCCACGCTGGCGCCGGTCTCCGCCGCCGCGATGGCGGCGGTCAGGCCGCCGCCGCCCGCGCCGACGACCACGACGTCCACGTCGGTGTTCTCCACGCTCATCGGTCCGTTCCTCGGGTACGCAGCTCCGCCAGCCGGGGCAACAGCTCCGCCGTGGTGGAGACGTCGGCGTACTTCTGCGCCATGTCGAAGAGGTTGGCCTCGTGCACCACGGGGCTGCGGTCGTACACCGCGTCACTGGGGACGGCGACGCGGAAGTTGAGGGAGAAGGCGTCCGTGACGCTGGAGCGGACGCAACCCGAGGTGGTGCAGCCCGCGACCACCAGGGTGTCCACGCCGGCCTCCACCAGGTAGCTGGTCAGCGGCGTCCCGAAGAACGCGCTCGGGTGCCGCTTGGGCAGCAGCACGTCGACGTCGGCGGGAGCGACCTCCTGGACGAAGTCGTAGCCGTGCTCCGGAATGTCCATGATGCCGGGGACCTTGGCCCCGAGCCGTCCGGCGTCGTAGCTGCGTTTCGGCGCCACGTGCGGGTAGAGCACCGGCCATCCCGTGTCCCGGAAGACCCCGAGCAGCGTGCTGATCCGGCCCACGGCGTCCCAACCCGCCTGACCGCAGCTGGTGGTGAACTCCTTCGTGGCCTCCTCGAACGGCTGTGGCCGGGTCCCGACGGTGCGGTACTGCACGTCGATGATGAGCAGTGCGGGTCGGGTGCCGAGTCCCGCCGGCCGGCCGAAGCCGGCCAGTTCGTAGCGTCGCCGGGTGGTCTCGTCGATCACCCCGGCGCCGCCCACGGTCCAGGGCTGGTCAGCGGTCGTCACAGTTCCTCCTTCTCGGCGGCGGCCAGCGCGCTCGCGCCGCTGCGTTCACGGTGCAGGTAGGACCCCCGCGGCTGTTCGGAGAGCTGCCCGTCGCGTACGGCGAAGTGGCCGCGTACGAGGGTGTGGACGATCCGTACGGGGGCGTGACGTCCCTCCCAGGGGGTGTAGTCGGCGGCTGAGTGCTGCTGTTCGGCGGCGATGGTCGTCTCGCCGTCGAGGTCCACCACGGCGAGGTCGGCGTCGGAGCCGACCCGGATGACGCCCTTGCGGGGGTAGAGGCCGAAGAGCTTTGCGGAACGGGTGCTGGTGGCGTCCACCAGGCGGGCGAGCGGCACGTGCCGCCGCAGTCCCTCGCCGAGGGTCAGCGGCAGCAGCACTCCGGTGCCGGGGAAGCCCGCGCTGGCCGACCAGATGTCCTTCTCCTTGAACGAGCGGTGCCGGGCGTTGTGGTCGGAACCGACGGTGTCCACGCTGCCGTCGGCGACTCCCGCCCACAGCGCCTCCAGGTCCGACTCGGGGCGCAACGGCGGGTTGACCTTGCCGTAGGTGCCGCAGCAGGCGGACGTCGTGAGGGTCAGATAGTGCGTGCAGGTTTCCACGAAGAGGTTCGGGTACGCGGAGCGCTGCATCCGCATGGCGTCGAGCCCGGCGGAGCTGGAGGTGTGCACGGCGTACGCGGACGCGCCGGTCGCCGCGGCCAGGTAGGCCACCCGTTGCTCGGCCTCGGCCTCCACCAGCGGCGGGCGGGTCAGGTGCCAGGCGTGCAGCGGACCCTTCGACTCGTCGCGGGGTTCCTGGCGCAGCCGCCAGACGATCTCGATGTTCTCGGGGTGCGGGTTGACCATGGCGCCGGCGTCGGCGGTGGTGCCCAGCAGGTCGTACATGAAGCCGTCGTCGTTCCCCGGCATGCCCAGGTAGGCACCCTCGTCACCGCGGAAGTTCATGAAGAACTTGAAGCTGGAGACGCCGAGTTCCCTGACGTAGGAGGGAACGGCCCGGACGTGCTCGTCGGTGCCGAGGACGTAGTGAAAACCGAAGTCGGTGTGTGTGCCGAGCTCCATGGCCGCCCGCGCGGAGTGGTGCACCTCGTCGTAGGGGTCGGAACTCATCAGGTAGATCAGCATCGAGGTGACGCCGCCGGCCGCCGCCGAGGCGGTCTCTCGTTCGGCGTCCTCGCGGTCCCTCGGGACCCGGATGTCCTTGCCGAGGTGGACGTGCGGGTCGATGGCGCCGGGCAGCACGGCGGCGCCGTTCAGGTCCACCGTCTCGATGGCCTGGGCGGGGGCGCTCGGGTCGATGACGCCGGCGATGCGCCCGTCGTGGATGAGCAGATCGGCCGTGGTGAGCCCGTTGTCGTGCAGGAAGACGCGGCCACCACGCAGCCGCAGGTCGAACTCGCTCATGGGGACTCCTCCGTACGTTCGGTCGCCGCGTAGCGCTCGTCGAGGGCGTCGAAGTGCGGCTTGCGCACCAGGTTCTGGCGCTCGCTCCAACTGATCATGAGGTCCTCGGCGTCCCGGGTGTCGCCGTGCTTCCGGAGGTGGTCGAGCACCGTTCGCATGCCGAGGACGGCGCCGCGCATGGCGGCGTTGGCGTAGAGAGCCACGGAGAAACCGAGGTCGCCAAGCTCCTCGCGGGGCAGCAGCGGGGTGAGTCCGCCCTCGACCATGTTGGCCATGTGACGGCCGGGAACATCCCGGGTGATCTGGCGCATCTCCGCGCGACTGACCGGCGCCTCGACGAACAGGACGTCGGCGCCCGCCTCGGCGTAGGCGGCGGCGCGCTCGCAGGCGGCCGTGATGCCCTCCATCGCGCGCGCGTCGGTACGGGCGATGACCAACAGATCGTCGTCCAGGCGCGCGTCGACGGCGGCGTGGATCTTGCCGAGCATCTCGCCCGTACTGATGACGTCCTTGCCGGCGAAGTGCCCGCACTTCTTGGGGCTGGCCTGGTCCTCGATCTGTACGGCGGCGGCTCCGGCCCGCTCCAGGCTACGCACCGTGCGCTGGGCGTTCAGCGCGTTGCCGAAGCCGGTGTCGGCGTCGACGACCAGCGGCAGACCGGTCGCGTCCGCCATCGCCGCGACCTGGCCGGCGAGTTCGGGCAGGCTGAGCAGCCCGAGGTCGGGCATGCCGAGCTGCGTGTTGGAGACTCCCGCGCCCGACACGTACACGGCCTCGAAGCCCGCCTCCTCGACCACGCGCGCGGTGAGGGCGTTCGGGGCTCCGGGCAGCATCAGCGGCCGGTCCTCGCGGTCGATGAGCCGCCGCAGCCTGGTAGTCGCTCTCATATGTCGTTCTCACTCCGGTTCTGTCGCGTGTCCCCCTCGGGTTTCCCGTCCCCCCCAGGTAGGCCTAGTGCCGCGATGGCGCTGTCCATCGAATGGTCGAGGTGCCGCGTCATCAGCGCGGTGGCCTCCTCCACATCGCGCCGGCGCAGCATCGCCACCAGGTCTCCGTGCTCGACCACGGCCGCGCGGGCGCGCGTCGGGCGCTGCGCGGACATCGAGCGGGCCAGGGAGAGCTGCCGCTGCACCTCCAGCGCGCTGCGCATCAGTGCCTGGTTGCCGGCGAGCAGCACCAACCGCAGGTGGAAGTCCGGTTCCTGTGGGTAAGCCGGGTCGGTGTCCCGCATACGGTCAGCGGTGTCGGCGAGCATGGTCTCCAGGTCCTCCAGCTCGGCGTCGGTGGCTCGGGCACAGGCCAGCCGCACCGCGTGCAGTTCCAGTGCGCCGCGCAGCTCGTACAGCTCGACGATCTCCGGCCGGGAGAAGGTGCGGACGAACGCTCCCCGGTGACTTATGACGGTGAGCAGGCCCTCGCTGACCAGCCGCTGGATGGCTTCCCGCAGCGGACCGCGGCTGATCCCGAGCGAGGAGGCGAGCGAGACCTCGTTGAGTCGTTCACCCGGCTGGAGGGAGCCGCCAAGGACCATGTCGCGCAGGACGGACTCGGTCGCCTCCGAGAAGGTGTTCCTCGACAGCAGCCGCTTCTGGCTGTATTCGGACACGAAGTCCCTACCTTTCTCTCAGGCGTCGCGCAACTGTGTGCCGGCAGTCTCCCTGAGGGCCACCGCGGCACCCAGGGTGATCAGCGCGGTGCCGACGACGAACCACGCCGGAGCGAGGGACGAGCCGGTGAGGTCCACCAGCCAGGTGCAGATGTACGGTGCGGTGCCGCCGGCCGCGGCACTGCCGAGGTTGAAGCCCAGGGCGATGCCGGTGTAGCGCACCCGGGTCGGGAACATCTCGGCGAAGGTGGCGAAGGCCGCGCCCATCAGCGCGGAGTCGATCAGACCCAGCACGATGTGCGAGGCGACCGCCCATCCCGTACTCACCTCGAAGAGCACGAAGCCGGGTACCGGCAGCGTGATCGCGGCTATCGAGGCGCCGAGGAGCACCGGCTTGCGTCCGACTCTGTCGGTGAGGGCGCCGAACAGCGGCATACAGGCGGTGGAGACGCCCAGCGTGGCCACGGTGGACCAGAACGCCACCCCCGAGGAGATGCCCAGGACCTCCTGGAAGTGGATGTTCACGTACACGTAGAACACGTAGTAGGCGGAGAAGAGCAGGATCGACAGGCCGAGGCACTGCAGTAGGGCCTTGCGGTGGGTGCGCAGTGCTTCGAGCAGCGGGGCGCTGGCCGTCTCCTTCTCCTCGTTGACCTGCTGGAAGGCGGGAGTGTCGTGCAGGCGGGCCCGGATCAGCAGCCCGACGACGCCGAGCGGGATGGCGATGAGGAACGGCACTCGCCAGCCCCAGTCCCGCATCGTCTCCTCGCCCAGGGTGGTGTTGAGCAGGGACACGCACAGCGCGGCGAGCAGGGCGCCGGCGAGCGCCCCGGTCTGGGTGGTGGAACAGTAGAGGCCGCGTTTGCCGTTCGGGGAGTGTTCGGCGACGAAGGACGCCGCGCCTCCCAGCTCGCCGCCGGCCGCGACGCCCTGAAGGCAGCGGGCCAGCACCAGCAGGGCGGTGGCGCCGACACCGATCGCCGCGTAGGTGGGAAGCAGACCGATGAGGCCGGAGGCGACGGCCATCAGCACGACGGTGCCGGCCAGGGCGTCCTTACGGCCGTAGCGGTCACCGAGGTGGCCGAAGATGACTCCGCCCACGGGGCGCAGGGCGAAGGCCACCGCGAAGGTCGCCAGGGTGGCGAGCAACCCGGCGGTGTCGTCTCCGCTGACGAAGAAGTGCGTCGACAGGATCGTGGCCACGTAGCCGTAGACCCCGAAGTCGAAGTACTCGACGATCGAGCCCACAGCGCCGGCCGCGACCACCCGTGGGGAAATGCGTTCGCTGTCCTGGCTGTCGGCTGTGCTGGTGAGTTCGGCCATGGCTGGCCTCCTTGTACGTGCGGCCGCGAGCTGCCGACCGTGAGTGAGAGGGGAGGACCGGAGCGGCGGCGGTGTTGTCACGCCTGGCTGCTGACAGTTGGGTGCTTACGTCCTGTGGCGCTGACCATGTCGCTGATCAGGCTTGGGGACTGCCGGCACGCTGACTCCGGCGGGGGGGGAGTACGCGATGCTCGGGCAGGAGCCACCTTCCAACCGCCAACTGACAACTGTCAACAGTTCACAGGAACATTGCTTTGGGTGCCCCATTCGTTTCCTGGAGTGATGAATCGGGCGCGGTTGTCGGCGCCACCACTCGCTGTGGGCCCTCCGCGTGGGGGCCGGTAGGGTCGCCCCTGGTCGGTGGCGGGGTACGAGGAGGTACGAGCCATGCCGGATAAGCCGAACCGCCCCCGCGCGCGGGACCTGGGGCTGCCGTTGCCGCCGGGTGAGCCCGGGCCGGACAACGCGCTGACCGACGTACCAGGCGTGGCTGTCGGGCACACCACCGTGACTGATCCGCCACGGGTGCACAGCGGGGTCACCGCGATCGTGCCGGACGGCATCGGGCCGGCTCCGGCCGGAGTCACGCTGCCCGCCGGGCTGTTCGCCGGCAACGGCTACGGCAAGCTGGTCGGGGCCACCCAGCTGACCGAACTGGGGCAACTGGAGTCACCGATCGTGCTCACCAGCACCCTGTCCGTCTTCCGGGCGGCGGACGCCGTGGTGAGCTGGCTGTTGGAGAGGCCGGAGTTCGCCGGGGTCGAGTCGTTCAGCCCGGTGGTGGGCGAGTGCAACGACGGTCACCTCTCGGACATCCGGGCCCGCCCGGTCACCGCGGCACACGTACGGGAGGCCATTGACGGCGCGCACGCCGGCCCGGTCGCGGAGGGCTGCGTGGGCGCCGGCACGGGCACCCGAGCGCTGGGCTTCAAGGCGGGCGTCGGCACCGCGTCCCGGCGGGTGGAGCTGGCGGGCGAGCGGTTCACCCTCGGGCTGCTGGTGCAGGCCAACCACGGCGGCACGCTGCGGGTCGGGGGGATGGCGGTCCGTCCGTCGGAGCCGGCCGAGTCGCCGGCGGCGGACAGCGGCTCTCCGCCGCCGGACAACGGCTCCTGCATGCTGGTCCTGGCCACCGACGCGCCCCTGGACGCCCGGCAGTTGGGCCGATTGGCCCGCCGCGCGGTCTTCGGGCTGGCGCGTACCGGCGCGGCGTACGGCAACGGCAGCGGCGACTATGGCCTGGCCTTCAGCACCCGGCACGAGGCGCCGGCGCCGCCGGACCGGCTGTTGGACCCGCTGTTCGAGGCGGCCCTGGACCTCGCCGAGGAAGGGGTGCTGAACGCGCTGTGCGCGGCGGTGACGACCCTCGGCCGGGAGGGACGTACGGCCGAGGCCGTGTCCCCGGAGACGTGGGCGGACCGCGCGCGGCGGGCGGCGCGGGCCGAGGACCGGGACCGGCTTGCGGAGCGGAGGCCCGGCGACGGGGGCACATGACCGTTCGGCGACCGTACGGGTCAGCCAGGGTGGCGCCAAACGGACCACCCGGTTATCCGGTGTCCTGATCTTTCCCCGAGGACGCCGGCCCGGTGGGGCATGCTGGAGGAGCGGATGCGGGTAGGAACGGATCTAGCCCCGCGAAGAGAGGAACGAGAGCCATGAGCGGCACCACGGAAAGCGCCCCGGAGGGCAACACCGAGTACGGCCGTAAGCCCTTCAAGCGTTCCAAGAGCCACTTCGCCGACCGCATCACGGCGGACGGGCGGGACGGGTGGCCGGTGGAGCCGGGCCGCTACCGTCTTGTCGTCAGCCGCGCATGCCCCTGGGCCAGCCGCGCGTTGGCCTCCCGCCGGCTGCTGGGGCTGGAGGACGCCATTTCACTGGCCGTCGTGGACCCCCTGCAGGACGACCGCAGTTGGCGGTTCACGCTCGACCCGGACGACCGCGACCCGGTGCTGGGCATCCGTTTCCTGCACGAGGCGTACGACAAGCGGGAGACCGGCTACCCGGGCGGCGTGAGCGTGCCCGCCATCGTGGACATCCCCAGTGGTGAGCTGGTCACCAACGACTTCCAGCAGATCACGCTGGACTTCGCCACCGAGTGGTCCGCCCTGCACCGCGAAGGTGCCCCGGACCTCTACCCGGAGGCGCTGCGCGAGGAGATGGCCGAGGTGATCGAGGGCGTCTTCCGGGACGTCAACAACGGCGTGTACCGCGCCGGTTTCGCCACCACCCAGTACGACTACGAGTTGGCGTACGAGGACGTCTTCCGCCGGCTGGACGCGCTCTCGGCCCGGCTCGCGGACCGCCGTTACCTGGTCGGCGACCACCTCACCGAGGCGGACATCCGACTGTTCACCACCCTCGTCCGGTTCGACGCCGTCTACCACGGCCACTTCAAGTGCAACCGGAACAAGATCACCGAGGACCCGGTGCTGTGGGCGTACGCCCGTGACCTCTACCAGACCCCCGGGGTGGGCGACACGGTCGACTTCGACCACATCAAGCGGCACTACTACGAGGTGCACACCGGCATCAATCCCACCCAGATCGTGCCCGCGGGCCCGGACCTGTCCGGCTGGCTGGAGCCGCACGGCCGGGAGCGGCTCGGCGGCAGCCCGTTCGGTGACGGCACTCCGCCGCCCCCGCCACCGGCCGACGAGGTGATCCCCGGCGGTCCCCAGGCCTGAGGCCGCCGCCTTACGGGCCGCGCGTGCGGGCCGTGTGGCCGGGTCGCTGGTGAGGGCCGCGACGCACACCCGTCGTGGCCCTCCGTTGTCCGTGGCGAATGTACGACGCGGGCTCCGACAGGTCCGTGCGGCGCCGGAGCGGCCGAGGCCGAGCGCGTTCGACGAGTCCGTGCTGAGGACGCCGGACACGGTCCTGGGGAAGCACGCCAAACATGCCGCGTGGCAGGGCGGTTGACCCAGGTGCTCCCGCCGGCGGGGCGGCACCGCGCGGGGGGAGGAGGGGACGCCTCGACCGGGGGCGAACGCCGTACGCGGGGCACGTGACGGTTTGTTAGCGTGAGGCATCGAGGGAGGGCTTCTGACGTGCGACCGGGAGCGGCCAGCGGTGGCTGGTTCCGGAGGCACGACACGGACCCCGGTGGGCGGGACCGTGCCCGCGACGGTCGCGGAGTACGCGGCGTGTCCGCGGCGTTCGCCGGCCCACACCCCACACCGACGTCTGCGATGGGAAGTCCATGACCGGCGAACAGCACCTGCCCCCCGAGATGAACACGTCGGTCGCGCACTCCGCGCGGGTGTGGAACTACTGGCTGGGCGGGAAGGACAACTATCCCGCCGACCACGACGCGGGTGACGCGTACAGCGGAAAATACCCGCTGATCACCACCTTCGCCCGGGAGTCCAGGGACTTCTTGCGGCGCACGGTCAGCTATCTGGCCCGGGAGGCGGGCGTCCGGCAGTTCCTCGACCTGGGCGCGGGCCTCCCGACGGCCGACAACACGCACGAGATCGCCCAACGCATCGCGCCCGACTGCCGGGTGTTGTACGTCGACCACGACCCGCTGGTCCTGCTGCACGTCCACGTGCTGCTGACCAGTACACCCGAGGGCGCGACCGACTACGTACAGGCGGACATGCGGGACACCGACGCGGTCCTGGAGG
Source organism: Streptomyces oceani (assembly GCF_001751245.1). Lineage (GTDB taxonomy): Bacteria > Actinomycetota > Actinomycetes > Streptomycetales > Streptomycetaceae > Streptomyces > Streptomyces oceani. Next base: position 77,201 of record NZ_LJGU01000132.1, on the reverse strand, counting down.
GAGCCGCGAAGGTACTCGACCTGACCCGCCCCGTCGGCCTGGTGATCAACGACGTGCTGGGGCACATCGAGGACTGGGACGAGGCGCTGTCGCTGGTGCACCGGCTGATGGAGCGACTGCCCTCGGGCAGCTATCTCGCCGCCAGCCACTCCACCGCCTCCGACGAGGAGCACCGGGCGGTGCAGGAGGAGTACAACAACTCCGGCGCGATCCCGTACATCTTCCGGGAGCCGGAGCAGACCGTCGCCTTCTTCGACGGTCTCGAGCTGGTCGAGCCCGGCATGGTCTCCTGGCCCAACTGGCGGCCGGACGAGCACACCGGCCGCACCACCGACCGGGCTGGGTGGGGCGCGGTCGGGCGCAAGCCCTGAGGCGGCAGGGTACGCGCCCACGAGCGGACGGGCACGCTCTGGCCGCGAGTTCAGTGCCGCGCTTCGGTCGGCAGGGTGAGGATGTCGGCTCCGTCGTCGGTGATGGCGATGGTGTGTTCGCTGTGCGCGGTCCGGCAGCCGGTCGCGCTGCGAAGCGTCCATCCGTCGGCGTCGGTGACGAGCTTGGCGGTGTCCGCCATGACCCATGGTTCCAGCGCCAGCAGCAGCCCGGGGCGTAGTGGGTATCCACGGCCGGGGCGTCCGGTGTTCGGAACATGCGGATCCTGGTGCATCGTTGATCCGATGCCGTGACCGCCGAACTCGGTGTTGATCTCATAGCCGGCCTCGCGCAGCACGCCGCCGATGGCGTGTGAGAGGTCGCCGATACGGGCCCCGGGCCCGGCGGCGGCGATGCCCGCGGCCAGTGCGCGTTGGGTCGCACTGATCATCGCGAGGCTTTCCGGGGGCCGCGCGTCGCCCACGACGAAGCTGATGGCGGCGTCCGCGGCGACGCCTTCCAGGGACACGGCGAGGTCGAGCGTCAGCAGGTCGCCGTCGCCGAGCCGGTAGTCGTACGGTCGCCCGTGGAGCACGGCGTCGTTGACGGCCGTGCAGATGTAGTGGCCGAACGGGCCGCGTCCGAACGACGGTTCGTAGTCGACGTAGCAGGACAGCGCCCCCGCCTCGACGATCATGGCCTTGGCCCACTGGTCGATCTCCAGAAGGTTGGTGCCGATCGTGCTCCGACTCTTCAGCGTCTGCAGGATGTCGGCGACCAGGGAGCCGGTGCCTCTCGCCCGGGCCAGGAGAGTGGGGTTCAGGATCTCGATCATGCGGCACCTCTTCGTCGTCCACCAATAACTATACCGGGATTACTATACCGGCATTAGAATAGGGGCATGGTCAGATATCCGCTCACCCCCGCAGAGGTCGAACGCGGACAGCGCCTCGGAGCCCTTCTCCGCAGAGCTAGGGGAGAGCGCTCGATGCTCGATGTCGCGCTCGCGTCACGTGTCTCGCCGGAAACCCTCCGGAAGGTCGAGTCGGGCCGCGTGGCCACGCCAGCCTTCTCGACCGTCGCGGCGATCGCCGACGCCCTCGGCCTCTCCCTCGACGCGGTGTGGGCCGAGATCAGTCAGCCCGAACGGGACGCCGGACCGACTGACTCCGCCCGCAACGCGCCTGAGCGGACCGCCTCTTAAGGCCCCATCGCGCCGGAGCGCGCGCCTCTCGCTACGCCAGCCACCTCCGGCGGAGCATGCTGGAACGGCGTACGCTCAACGCCCGCCGCCGCGCCGTACCGCCCGCAGGTAGTCCCGGTTCATCGCGGCGATGGACGGCAGCGGGACGCCCTTCGGACAGGCGGTCGCGCACTCGCCGGTGTTCGTGCACCCGCCGAAGCCCTCCGTGTCCATCTGCCCCACCATGTCCAGCACCCGGCTATCCCGCTCCGGTGCCCCCTGCGGCAGTTCGCCGAGATGGACGACCTTCGCCGCGGTGAAGAGCATCGCCGAACCGTTCGGGCAGGCCGCCACGCACGCGCCACAGCCGATGCACTCGGCGTTCTCGAACGCCGTCTCGGCCGACTCCTTCGGTACGGGCGTGGCGTGCGCCTCCGGCGCGCTGCCGGTCGGCGCGGTGACGTAGCCGCCGGCGCCGATGATCCGGTCGAGGGCGCCACGGTCCACCACCAGGTCCCGCAGCACCGGGAAGGCCGCCGCCCGCCACGGCTCGACCACGATCGTGTCCCCGTCGGCGAAGTGCCGCATGTGCAACTGGCAGGCCGTGGTGCGTTCCGGCCCGTGCGCCTGCCCGTTGATGACCATGCCGCAGGCGCCGCAGACGCCCTCACGGCAGTCGTGGTCGAAGGCGACCGGCTCCTCACCGCGCTCCGCGAGCTGTTCGTTGAGCGTGTCCAGCATCTCCAGGAAGGACATGTCCGGGCTCACGCCGGTGATGTCGTACGAGGTCAGCGCGCCCTCGGCGGCCGGCCCCGGCTGTCGCCAGATCCGCAAGCGCAGGTTCACGAGTAGCTCCGTTGGGTGGGGTGTACGTCCTTGAAGTGCAGCTGCTCCCGGTGCAGTACGGGCGGCTCGCCCGCGCCCGCGTACTCCCAGGCGGCGACGTACGAGAAGCCCGCGTCATCGCGCAACGCCTCGCCCCCGCCGTCCTCGCCGGTCTCCCGGCCTCGGGTTTGGCTCTCCTCCCGGAAGTGCCCGCCGCAGGACTCACCGCGGTGCAGCGCGTCCAGGCACATCAGCTCGGCGAGCTCCAGGTGGTCGGCGACCCGGGCCGCCTTCTCCAGCGACTGGTTCAGCTGCCGGCCCTCGCCCGGCACCCGGACCCGTCGCCAGAAGTCCTCGCGCAGTGCCGGAAGTTGCTCAAGAGCTTTGCGCAACCCGGCCTCCGTACGCGACATCCCGCACTCCTCCCAGAGCAGCTCCCCCAGATCCCGGTGGAAGGCGTCCGGGGTGCGGTCGCCGTTGTTGGACAGCAGGGCGTAGAGCCGGTCCGAGACCGCGCCGACCGCCTCGTGCACCGCCGGGTGATCCGCCGGTACGTCCTCGCGCGGCTGTCGCGCCAGATAGTCGCCCAGAGTGGCGGGCAGCACGAAATAGCCGTCGGCGAGACCCTGCATCAGGGCGGAGGCCCCGAGCCGGTTGGCGCCGTGGTCGGAGAAGTTGGCCTCGCCGATCGCGAACAGGCCGGGCACGGTCGTCTGCAGGTCGTAGTCGACCCACAGCCCGCCCATGGTGTAGTGGATCGCCGGATAGATCCGCATCGGCACCTCGTACGGGTCCTCGGCGGTGATCCGCTCGTACATCTCGAAGAGGTTGCCGTAGCGCTCCGCCACCGTCGCGCGCCCCAGCCGCGCGAGCGCGTCCGCGAAGTCCAAGTACACGCCCTGCCCGCCCGGACCGACCCCCCGCCCCTCGTCGCACGCCTGCTTCGCGGCGCGGGAGGCGATGTCGCGCGGCACCAGGTTGCCGAAGGCCGGATACCGCCGCTCCAGGTAGTAGTCCCGCTCCTCCTCGGGGATCGCGGCCGGCGGCCGGTCGTCGCCCGGCACTCTCGGCACCCAGATCCGCCCGTCGTTTCGTAGCGACTCGCTCATCAGCGTCAGCTTCGACTGGTGCGCGCCGGAACGCGGGATGCAGGTCGGGTGGATCTGCGTGAAGCACGGGTTGGCGAAGTACGCCCCTCGCCGGTGCGCGCGCCAGATCGCGGTCGCGTTGGAGTTCTTCGCGTTGGTGGAGAGGTGGAAGACGTTGCCGTAGCCGCCGGTCGCCAGCACCACCGCGTCCGCCAGATACGTCTCCACCCGGCCGGACAGCAGGTCGCGCGCCACTATGCCGCGCGCCCGCCCGTCCACCACGACCAGGTCCAGCATCTCGGTGCGCGGGTGCATCTCCACCCGCCCGGCCGCGATCTGCCGGGACAGCGCCTGATAGGCCCCCAGCAGCAGCTGCTGCCCGGTCTGGCCGCGCGCGTAGAACGTACGGGAGACCTGCACGCCGCCGAAGGAACGGGTGTCCAGCAGCCCGCCGTACTCCCGGGCGAACGGCACGCCCTGTGCCACGCACTGGTCGATGATCTCCGTCGACACCTCGGCCAGCCGGTACACGTTGGACTCGCGGGAGCGGAAGTCGCCGCCCTTGACGGTGTCGTAGAAGAGGCGGCGGACGGAGTCGCCGTCGTTGCGGTAGTTCTTCGCGGCGTTGATGCCGCCCTGCGCGGCGATGGAGTGAGCGCGGCGTGGCGAGTCCTGGTAGCAGAACTGCACGACCCGGTAGCCCTGTTCGGCCAGCGAGGCGCCCGCCGCGCCGCCGGCCAGCCCGGTGCCGACCACGATGACGGTGCGCTCCCGCCGGCCGGCCGGGCTGACCAGCTTCGCCTCGAAGCGGCGCCGACGCCAACGCTCGGCCAGCGGACCGTCCGGGGAGGCGGTGTCGACCAGCGGCTCGCCGAGGGTGTAGCCGATGGCCTCGGGGTTCGTGGCGGTCGTTGTTGCCTCTCGTACGTCGGCTGCGTCTCGTACGTCGTCCACGTCGTCTGCGGCCATGTCAGCTCACGACTCCCGTCATCACGGCCAGCGGTATGGAGAGGAATCCGGCGGTCAGCACCAGTGCCAGCGCGTTCGCGGTGGCCTTGAGCGCCCGCTCGCGTCGCGGGCGGTTCACCCCGAGGGTCTGCGCGGCCGACCAGAAGCCGTGCCGTACGTGCAGCCCGAGGGCGAGCATCGCCACGACGTAGATCGCGTTGCCGTACCAGGTGCTGAAGGTGGCGACGATGTTCTCGTACGGGTGGCCCGCCCGACCCCGCGGATTCACCGTGCCGGTGGTCAGGTCGAGGATGTGCCACACCAGGAACAGGGCCAGGATCACCCCGCCCCAGCGCATCGTCCGGGTCGCGTAGCTGTCCCGTGCCGTGGCCCGCCGCCGAGCCGCGTACGGCACCGGGCGGGCCGCCAGATCACGCCGGCTGAGCTGGTACGCGCTCACGCCGTGCAGCCCCACGGCCGCCAGCAGCACGCAGCGCGCCAGCCAGACGAACCACTCGTGACCCAGGAAGGGCTCGCCGACGGTGCGCAGCCAGTGCGCGTAGCCGTTCATCTCGTCCGGGCCGGCGAACACCTTCAGGTTCCCCAGCAGATGGCTGACCAGGTACAGCAGCATGATCAGCCCGGTGACCGCCATCACCGCCTTCTTGCCGATGGTGGAGCGCCAGAGCAGCCGGGCCGGGGACGGCCGCCGGTCGGTACGGGTCGCCAGTGCCATGCCCAAGACGGTAGGGAGCGCGGTCTCCATCAGTCCAAGACATGGTTCCGCTGATCTCCATAGTCGTGTCCTATGGAGCTGTGTGACCCTGGGGCCCATGCAACTCCAGCAGCTGCGCTACTTCACCGCCGTCGCCGCCCCCCGCCACTTCACCCGCGCCGCCGAGCGCGAGCATGTCGCACAGCCCTCGCTCTCCCAGCAGATCCGGGCGCTGGAGCGGGAGTTGGGCGCCGAGCTGGTGCACCGCGCGCGGGGCCACATCGCACTCACAGACGCGGGCGAGGCGCTGCTGCCGCTGGCCCGCCGTATCCTCGCGGACACCGAGACCGCCCGCCGCGAGGTGCAGGAGGTCGCCCAGCTGCGCGCCGGCCGGGTGCGGCTGGGGGCACCGCCCAGCCTGTGCGCCAGCATGGTGCCGGGCGTGCTGCGGGCCTTCCACGACAGCTATCCGGGCGTGGAGCTGGTGGTGCACGAGGACGGTTCGCAGGACCTCGTACGCGTCCTGGCCGCCGGCGAACTCGACCTCGCCCTGGTCATCACCCCGCTGGTCGCCCAGGCCCCGGCGCTGGCCACCGCCGAGCTGCTGTGCGAGGAGCTGGTGGTCGTCTCCGACCCGGCGGCGCCGTCTCCGGTACGCCGCGACCGTATCCGTATCGAGGACCTGCGAGGCCGGCCGCTCGCGATGTACCGGCGCGGCTACGACCTGCGGGACTTCACCCTGGCCGCCTGTCGCAACGCCGGCTTCGAGCCGACCCTCGGGGTGCAGGGCGGCGAGATGGACGCGGTGCTCGGCTTCGTACGGGCCGGGCTCGGGATCGCCGTCGTGCCCGGGATGGTGGCGGCCCGCTCCGGGCTGCGTACGACACCGTTCGCGTCGCCGGGGCTGCACCGCACCATCTCGGTCGCCCACCGTGGCGACGTCTCCCCGCCGCGCGCGGCGCGCGAGCTGCAGCGCATCCTGCGCGAGCGGGTGGGCACGGCGGGGGTGCGTGGGTGAGAGGAAGCGGCGCGGAGGGTGGGACCACCGGTCCGGCGGGGCTCGTACGATGTCGCTTATGGCATCGCGACGACCCGTACTCGCCCTGGTACACAGCCCGTTGGTGGGAGCCGAGACCTGGCAGCGGGTCGCCGGGGCACTGCGAGCCCGAGGACACGAGACGATCGTGCCCTCGCTGACGGAGGTGTTCCGGGGGCCTGGCCCGTACTATCCGCGGCTGACCGCCGCCGTCGTGGACGAGATCGATCGGTACGCGGATGGCGGACGGGTCGTGCTCGTCGGGCACAGTGGTGCCGGCGCCCTGTTGCCCGCCGCCGCCCGTGCGACCGCGGAAGCGGTCGAGGGCCTGCTGTACGTCGACGCGCTGCTGCCGCACCCCGGTCGCTGCTGGTTCGAGACGGCCCCGGAGGAGATGACAGCCCAGTTGCGCGGTCTCGCCGAGGATGGGCTGTTGCCTCCCTGGAACGAGTGGTTCCCGCCCGGCACGGTCGAGGAACTGCTGCCGGACCCCGATACACGTGCCCGGTTCTGCGCGGAGCTGCCGCGGTTGCCGCTGGCGTACTTCGAGGAGACGGCCCCCGAGGTTCCCGGTGTGCCGGTTTTCGGGAGCGCGTACCTGCGACTGAGTGAGGGGTACGCGGACGAGAACGCGCGGGCCGAGCGAGCCGGCTGGCGGGTCGCTCAGCACCCGTCCCACCACCTGGCCATGCTCACCGAACCGGCGGAGGTCAGCGCGCGGTTGGCCGAACTGGTCGATGGCTTGGAGGCCGATCAGCGTGGTGGCGGCTTCACCTGAGGCGGCGGCCTTCCGGACCGTGTGACGAGCGGTTGCTTAGCGCGGGTGATCGAGCAGGCGGCGGACCTGCTTGCCGACGGCGGTGAAGGTGGTGTGCCAGCCGGGAGCGAGATGGTCGATCAGCGGGAGACCCCGCCCCGACTCGCTCTCCGCGTCCTCGGTCGGGACGCCGACACGGCGGGGCATGCGGAGGGTCTCCGGGTCGTGCACCTTGACCCACACGCCGGTGGGAGCGGTGTGCACGTCGACGACGAGCGGCACGTGATCGCCGCACACCCATTACATCTCGCTTGAGTCGGACGCGGACCGGATCATTTCGTGGTCTCCACTGCTCGTCCCCGGCCTGTTGCAGACACCCGGGTACGCCAGAGAAACGATCTCGGGCACCACCACCACCCGAACTCCGGACGAGATCAACGCCCTTGTGGAGGTGAGGCAGGCGCGGCAGGCCGTACTCTCCCGTCCCGGCCAACCGCTCGACCTTTGGGCGGTCATCCATGAGGCGGCGCTGCGCAAACGCTTTGCTGCCCGGCCTGCCACCATGCGGGACCAACTATGTCGCCTGTCGGAGATTTGTGAGCTCCCGAATGTCACCCTGCAGCTGATGCCGCTGAACTCCACAGCGCATCCCGGACTGTTGGGAAGCTTCCTCCTCGCGACGTTTCCGGGTCCCACTCCAGAAGCGGCGCTCTTGGAGAACGTGGCCGGCGCGACGTACGTTGAAGGTGAGGACACTGGTCCCTTCGCCAGCGCGCTCGCTCGCATCCGCGCTGCCGCGCTTTCGGTGGAGGACACCATGGTCCGCATCGGGCAACTGGCGGAAGGGCAGGGCAGGTGACCGACTCTGGGGCAACGCTGTACGGATTCGACGTCGCCCCTGCGACGTGGCGAAAGTCCTCTTCTAGCGCCGGAGAGCACGAGTGCGTGGAGATAGCTGACCTGGCCGACAGTCGGGTGGCCGTACGCGACTCGAAGCGTCCGGAGGGGAAGGTCCTGCGCTTCACCGGGCCCGAGTGGGCCGCGTTCCAAGCGGGCCTGCGCGCCGGGACGATCTGACCGGTCGGTCACCCGTACGGCAACCGACCGACCGGCCAGGCTGGTTACTTGGGCTTCTCCGAGTCGATCCCGGACCGCTCCTTCTCCCACAGTCCCCGGGTGAAGTCCGGGATCTCCTGCGGGGCGCCGCCCGCCTTGATGGAGGCGTGGCTCAGCGGTACGGGCGTGCTCCAGGTCGCGCCGTCGTACACGTCGAAGTCCGGCACGATCCCCAGCCGCATGCACTGCACCAGCCGGAACAGCATGATGTAGTCCATGCCGCCGTGCCCGCCCGGCGGGTTGGAGTGCTCCTTCCACAGCCAGTGGTCCCACTTGGCGTAGTCGGCGAAGTCGCCCCACTCGTGGCCGCTCATGTCCGGCTCGAGGTAGATGCGTTCCGGGTAGTCCTCGAACACGCCCTTGGTGCCGGCGAGCACGTTCAGCCGGTCGTACGGGTGCGGATTGGAGACGTTCTGCTCCAACCGGATCACCCGGCCCCTGGCCGTCTGGACGAGGCTCATCGTCATGTCGCTCTTGACGTAGCTCTCCTTCCAGCTCTCGTGCCCCTTCGGCATGTTCTCCTCCCGGTAGGCGGCCAGCCCCAGCGCGGGCGTGCCGAAGGAGGAGATGTGGGTGGCCCGGTCGCCGCGGTTGACATCCAGGTAGTTCGCGGCCGGCCCGAAGCCGTGGTTGGGGTAGAGATCGCCCTTCAGCCGGGTGTGCCAGCGGCGGCGCCAGGGCCCCTCGTAGTAGTCCGGGTCGAACATCAGCTCACGCAGATCGTGGATGTACGCCCCGGCGCTGTGCAGCAGGTCGCCGAACAGCCCCTCGTGCGCCATCCGCAGCACCCGCATCTCGTTCTTGCCGTACGCGCAGTTCTCCAACTGCATGCAGTGCTTGCGGGTGCGCTCGGACAGGTCGACGAGCTTCCACAGTTCGTCGATCGTCATCGCCATGGGGCACTCGACGCCGACGTGCTTGCCGCCCTCCAGGGCGGCCTTGGCCATCTCGAAGTGCCAGCCCCAGGGCGTGACGACGTAGACCAGGTCCAGGTCGTTGCGCTGGCACAGCTTCTCGAAGTCCCGCTCGCCCTTGGTGTAGAGGGTGGGCTTCGGCTGGCCGGCGTCGGTCACCTTCTTGGCCGCCGCCTCCGCGCTCTCCCGTACGGGATCGCAGAGCGCCGTGACCCGCACGCCCTCCAGGGCGAGGAACACCTCCAGCATCCCGGTGCCGCGGTTGCCCAGCCCGATGATGCCCAGCCGGATCGTGTCGCGGCCCTCGAAGGGGACGCCGATCATGGTCTCGGCGCTGCTCGGGGGAGCCGACCGCGCGGCGCGCGCGGCGTCCGGGGCCGCCGCCGAGGCGGACGTCGCGCCGAAGGTGCCGAGCCCCAGCCCGGCGCCGACGACGCCGGTGGCCTGCAGCGCCGAACGGCGGCTGAAACCATGGTCGTTCATTGAAACTCCCGGTATCAGGCGTGCGAGTGACGAGCGTGCGTGTCCGTCAGCAGCACCCTGACGTGGCCCTCCGCAAGGGACAAGAAGTCGCGCATGGACTCTTGGTCGCGGCCGCGTGGACTTTCCGGGCTGGGACCTCGCCCGCCGCTGCTCAGGTAGGCCAAAGACGTGTCGTCGCCTCCGGTCAGCCCTTGACCGCGCCCGCTGCCAGACCGCCCACCAGATGCCGCTGGACGGCGGCGAAGAGCAGCAGCACCGGGATCATCATCACGGTCGAGGCCCCCATCAGCAGCCCCCAGTTCACCGAGTGCTTGCCGACGAAGCCCAGCAGCGCCAGCGGCGTGGTGCCCAGGTCCGGGTCGGTGAGGAAGACCATCGCGAAGATGAAGTCCTGCCAGGCGGTGAAGAACACGAACACCGCCACCGCCATGATGCCCGGCACGGACAGCGGCACAACCACCGTCCAGTACGCGCGGAACTGGCTGAGCCCGTCCATCCGCGCGGCCTCCTCCACCTCGATCGGTACCGCGGAGAGGTAGCCGCGCAGCAACCAGATGCCCACCGGCAGGTTGAACGCGAGCATCGCGACCATCAGTCCGGTACGGGTGTTCAGCAGCCCCAGATCGCCGGCCATCCGGTAGATGGGCACCAGCAGCACGGCGTGCGGCAGGAGCTGGGACACAAGGATGGCGCCGAGCATCCCGGAGCGCCCGCGTAGCCCTGGCCGGGTCAGGGTGTAGCAGGCCAGCAGCGCCAAGGCGAGGCACAGCACGGTGGTGCCGGCGCACACCAGCGCGCTGTTCAACAGGGATCGGCCGAACTCGCCCGTGGCGGCGTCCCGCAGATTGCCCAGGGTGACCTCCCGGGGCCACCAGGTGGGCGGTCGCGAGAAGACCTCCCGCGGTGTCTTCAGCGCGGTCAGCAGCATCCACACGAAGGGGCCGAGGACGAACGCGGCGAGTGCGAGCGCGCCCGCGTACAGCCCGGTGGCGCGGCCGGTGGCCCGCCACTGTTTCCGTGCGCGTGCGTTCATCGGAGCCCCCCGGTATGCCGCATCTGGCGCAGGTAGAAGACGGAGAAGACCGTCAGGACGGTCACCGAGACCATGCCGTACGTCGCCGCCGAGCCGTGGTTCACGTCCACGAACGCGGTGCGGTAGATGAAGCTGGACAGTACCTCGCTGGAGACGCCCGGGCCGCCCTTGGTCATCACGTAGATCAGGTCGAAGCTGTTGAACGTCCACACCGTCGTCAGCAGCAGCGTGACCCGGATCGTCGGTGCCATGCCCGGCAGGGTGACGTGCCGGAACACCTGCCACGGGCGGGCGCCGTCCATCCGCGCCGCTTCCCGCAGCTCCTCCGGGACGCCCTGGTAGGCGGCCAGATACATCACCGCCGACATCGGGAAGCCCTTCCAAGCCGCCGCCACGGCCACGGCGTACAGCGAGGTACTCTCCTCGCCGAGCCAGGCCGGGTTGCCCTCCACCAACCCGAGGCCGCTCAACAGCGCGTTCACCGGGCCGAGATACGGGTCCTCCAGCATCTTCCACACCAGGCCGGCCGTGATGCCCGGCATGATCCACGGCACCACCACCAGCACCCGCAACACGGCACTGCCACGGAACCGCTTGCTGAGCAGTACGGCGGCCGTCATGCCCAGTACGAACTGCGCCACCACCACGACGACCGTCCACACCAGGGAGTTGAGTAGCACGGCGCGGAACTGGGGGTCGCCGAACGCCTCGGCGTAGTTCCGCCCACCGACGAACTCCGGGTCCGGGTTGATCAGGCTGCTGTGCGTGAGGCTCAGCCAGGCGACGTCCAACACGGGGTAGAGGACCAGCACGCCGAGTAGCAGCAGTGGAGGGGCGAGGCACGCCAACCGCAGCAGCGTCTCCCGGCGCCGCGCCCGGCCGCGGGGCAGCGACGGGAGACGGAGCGGGCTCCGGCGTTCTCGTCCCACGCGGGCGCGTGCGGTCGCCGCGTCGGGTGCGTCCGTACGGGCGGCAGCCCGGCCCGTACGAGCCGTTGGGCTCGTCGCGGTTGACGCCTCGCTGGTCTGCGGTGGTCTCGGTGGCATCGGCGCACGTCCCTTCACGGCCGGTCGATCGCTTGCTGCATGGACCGCTCCGCCTCCGCGAGGGCGCCGCCTATGTCCTCGCCGCTCAGGATCGACTGCAGCGCGCCCTGCTGCGCGCGGGAGATCCGCACGTAAACGGGGGAGACCGGCCGGGGCTCGGCGGTCTCCAGGAGACGGAGCACCTGCTCGGGACGCTCCCGGTGCTCGCGTACGAACCGCTCGCCGGCCTTCCGCAGCGCGGGCACCGAGTCGTTCGTGGCGAGCTGGTGCGGGACGGAGGCCGTCGCCAGTCTCGCGAACGAGAAGGCCAGTCGCTTGTCCGGCGCCTCGGAGCCAACCGCCAGGTTGTAGCCGCCCATCGCCCCGGTGAAGTCCCGCCCTGTGGGGGAGGGGGGTGTGGTGACGCGCCAGTCGAAGGACACCTGCTCGCCGATGCTGCCCGACTGCCAGCCGCCGTCCAGCAGCATGCCGGTCTCTCCGGCGGTGAAGTGGGCCATGGTGTCCTCGGCGCACGCGCCTGCCACACCGTTGGGGGTGTGCTCCGCCAGCCGCTGGAAGAAGCCGTAGGCCCGGCGGTTGGCCGGGGTGTCGAAGTCCGCTCGACCGTCCCGGGTGAGGTGACCACCGGCGGAGTAGAGAAAGGAGTCGGTCAGCACGGACGACGCCTCGTCCCGGCAGCCGATCAGCGAGATCCCGGAGTGTGCCGGCAGCTTGTCGATCCGCTCCGCCGCCCGCTTCCACTCCCTCCAGGTACGCGGCGGTTCGTCGGGGTCCAGACCCGCCTCGCGGAACAGGTCGGCGTTGTAGAACATCCGCTGCCACGCGCCGACGTTGAACGGCAGGCCGTAGATCCGCCCCTGCCATCGGTTCGAGGCCCACGCGGCCGGGAAGTAGTCCTTCTCACGGACGCCGGCTCGCTGCGTCCGGCGGTCGAGCGGTTCGATCAGCTTCGCGGCGGCGAACTCCGGGGACCAGATCTGGTCCAGCGCCATCACGTCCGGACCGGCACCACCCTGCACGGCCAGCACCAGTTTGTCCCGGTACTGCTGGTACGGCACCTGGGTCAGCTCCACGTCCACGTCTGGGTGCCGGCGCTCGAAGTCCGCCACCAGGGCGTCGTAACCCTCGGCCACCTGCGGGATGTTGGCCTCCACCAGCCAGACCCGCAGAGTGCTGCCGTCCCGGTCGTCGCCGCCGGCGCAGGAGGCCAGCGCGGCGGTCAGCGTGAGCGCGAGCAGCGCGGTCGCGGCGGTACGGCAGCGGCGGCGCCACCGTACCGCCGCGAGCCATCGTGGGTGTGCGGGCCAGCGCACGCGCTCAGGCCCAGCCCGCCGCGTCGCGGAAGGCGTAGTGCCGCTCCGGCGCGTACCTCGGTCGGGGCTGGTAGGTGTTCACCTCGCCGGGGTCGCCGCGCAGCCAGAACGCGCTCGGATAGGGCTGTTCCGGCGCGGTGATGCGGGTGGAGGTGGGGATGTAGCGGATCGTCAGGCCGCAGCGGCGGTGCGGGGAGGTGTTGGCCTGGCTGCCGTGCACGATGTTCGGGTGGTGGACCTCCACGTCACCGGGGCGCAGCACGATGTCGTGCGCCTCCGACTCGTCGACTTCGGTGGCGATCTCCTGCCCGAGGACGTTCTCCACCTCAATGTTGTCCCGTACTGCGGCGATGTCCTGCCGGTGGCTGCCGGGGATCACCCGCAGGCAGCCGTTCTCCGTGGTGGAGTGGTCGACGGACAGCCACAGGGTCACCACCCGCATGGGGTCGAGCGGCCAAAACGCGCTGTCCTGGTGCCACAGCACCGGTTGGCCGGAGTACGGCGACTTGCTGATGTAGTGCGAGGCGAACAGCGCGATGTCGCCACCGACGAACAGCTCCGCGATGTCGAGCAACCGGTCGTCGGAGACCAGCCGCACCCAGAAGGGGTCGTCCCGCAGGAACTCGTGCCCGAGCTGTTCCGGTCGTATCTCCGGATGCTGCCGGCCCAGCCAGTCCACATGGCCCTGGACCTCGCCGATCAGCTCGGGGTCGAGGACGTCCCGGAAGATCGTGTAGCCGTCCCGCTCGAACTCCGTCAGCGGGCTGTGTGTGGTTCCGTTCGTGGTGGACATGGCGCTCCTCGGTGATTCGCGTCGGTGATCCCGCGTGGTGACCGCCGTCTCGTCGCCACCATGGTGTGCCGTGAGCCAACGGCTGAATAGCAATGGGCTTGCACGAATATGTACTGTGTTGATGTGTCCGACGACCTCCTCCAGTTCGCCGATCACGCGCCGGGGCTGCCCTACCACGCGGCACTCGTGATGCAGTCCTCCCGGATCTCCGAACAACACGGGCACGCCGACTTCTTCGAGTTCATGGCGTTGATCTCGGGGTCGGGCCGGCAGCTGTCGCCGGACGGCGAGCAGCGGCTCGCCGCGGGTGACGTGGTGCTGGTGCGCCCGCGCGACCGGCACGCCCTGCAGGGAGCCGCACCCGGGGGCATGGAGTTCGTCAACATCGCCTTTCCGACGGTGCTGTGGCGGGGATTCAGCGCGCTGGTGGGAGCGGAGACCGTCGGCGGCTGGGAGGAGCCGGTCGTACCGCCGATCTGGCGGCTGCGCGGCGAGCCGGCTGGTGTGGCCGCCGAGGTGTTCCAGCGTGCGCTTGACCGCTATCAGGATCAGCCCGCCATGTTCGACCTGATGCGCTTCTGGACGGACGTCACGGAGCTGGTGACACGGGAGGCGGGGACGATGCCCGGCGTCTCCGAGACCGCCGCACCGGCTGCCGGCCAGGAGTGCGGCGCCGGTCGCCAGTCGGACTGGCTTCACGAGGTGTGCGCCGCGATGGGACGTGAGGAGAACCTGCGCGGTGGCCTGCCCACCATGCGGAGTCTGGCGGCCGTCAGCCCCGCTCACCTGTCCCGCAGCGTACGGGCCCACTTCGGCATCACGCCCACCGAGTACGTCACCGAACTACGGTTGCGGCGCGCGGCGGAGCTCCTCTCCGCGACGTCCGAGCCCGTGACGGCGATAGCGCAGCGCTGCGGGTTCGCCAGCCAGTCGTACTTCACCCGGTGCTTCCGGGCGGCGCACGGGATGTCCCCGCGGGAGTACCGACAGCGCGCCTGGCGTGCGTTCGTGCCGTGAGTACGCGTCTCGGCTCGGCCCGACGGTCGCCGGTGGTCCACTATGATGAACGAGGAAGTTCATCTCGTTGTCTCTAGGGGAAGCCGTGCATCCTGACCTCCAGCGTTGGCTGGACACCGCCGCCATCGATCCGTCCGTACGCGAGCTGCGTCCCGACTACCGGGCCCTGCTCATCGTGGCGGAGGGCCTCGAACCCGGCCCCAGTGACGAGACCAGCGAGAAGCTGCTCGCAGTGGCGGAGGCGGAAGCCCGTGTCCGCTTCGCCGACACCCCGCCCGAGGAACACCCGCATCTCGCCGCCTGGCGCGCGGCCTTCCGCGCCTTCGGCGCTAAGCCGCAGCGCACTCGGCCCAGCGCCGAGGCGCTGCTGTACCGGCTGGACGACGGGCTGCCCCGGGTGGATCGGCTGACCGACGCGTACAACGCGGTCTCGGTCGCCCACGCCCTGCCGCTGGGTGGCGAGGACCTGGACCGGTACGCGGGGCCGGCGCGACTCGTAAGGGCCGACGGCACCGAGCCGTTCGAGGTCACCAAGGGCGGCGAGGCGGCGGTGGAGCACCCCCGTGCGGGCGAGGTGGTGTGGCGGGACGACGCGGGCGTGACGTGCCGCCGCTGGAACTGGCGCCAGTGCGTCCGCACCCGGCTGACGCACGAGACCACCCGCGCCCTGTTCGTCCTGGACGCCCTGGAGCCACTGACGGACGAGGCGCTCCAGGCGGCGGGCGCGGCGCTGTGCGAGGCCCTGCGCGCGACCAGTCCGCAGGCCCGTACGGCCTCCCGCCTGATGGGCTGACTTTCGACGGAAACCGGTGACGTGAGGGGCAGGAGCGAGCCCACGGGTCGATCACCGTGCCCCGAGACATCGCGAAGGCCGCGCGCGTCGTCTCCCGCGCGGCCACACGCCATGCTCTGTGCTACGACGCTCGCCGCTCCGGGCCTTGGCCGTGCCACCTCGGCCACCTCGTGGCGTGGTGTGGCGGCCAGGCCACCGTGCTGTCCGACCAGGTCTCCGACCTCACCCGCCGGAGGGGGTGAGCGCCCCGGCCTCCCTGCGCCGTAGCTCCGGTCGCGGAGCACTCGCGCCTCTCCAGAGCTGCTCGCTGCCCCCTCGTACGTCGACCCGTCCGCCGCTGTTTCCGTCGGTGACCCCTTGACGGGTCGAGACACGAGTCATCATGCTGTGCGCCGCAAATAGCAACGGTGTTGCGTTTTGCGCACCGATCAGCGGGCGTGACGGATGACGGAGAGCACTTCATGGCGTGGAACGACTCCCCACCACCCAGTCCGGGCGACACCCCCGAGAGGGCGAACGGCGGGCTGCGGACAGTGGACCGCGCCCTGGTGGTGCTGCTCGCCTTCACCGAGCAGCGGCCGGAGTGGGGAGTCAGCGAACTGGCCCGGCACCAGGGCTGGGACAAGGCCGTCGTACAGCGGCTGCTCACCACGCTGACCGCGCGCGGTTTCCTGCTGTGCGACGAGGCCACGCGACGCTATCGGCTCGGCCCCACCCTCTCCCGACTGGCGCGGGTGGCCGAACACAGCGGCGTGCTGTCCACGCTGGCCCGACCGGTGCTGGCCCGGCTGCTGCGCGAGATCGGCGAGAGCGTCGTGTTGAACGTGGCGCACGGCAGCAGCTACCGCTGCGAGGCCGCGGTCGACGGCACCGGCCCGGTGCGGTACACCGCGATAATCGGTGCCGTCATGCCGGGCCACGCGGGGGCCTCCGGGCACGCGCTGTTCGCGTACCGGCCCGAGAACGAGACCCGGCGGATGTTCGGCAGCTCCGGACTCCAGCGCTTCAACGAGCACACGATCACCGACCTGGAGGCGCTGCTCACCTGCTACGCCCAGGTGCGCGCCGACGGTTACTGCGTCAGCCACGGTGAGTACGACGAGGCCGTCACCGCGATCTCGGCGCCGGTCTTCCAGGGCGGGAACGTCGCCGCCTCCCTCACGGCCATCGGGCCGGCGCACCGGGTGGACCGGGACGTCGAGGCACATCTGCGACGGGTCCTCGCCGGCGCGGCCGACCTCACCGCCGCGCTCGGCGGCTGAGCCGGCCGCCCGCTCCGCCCGCCGCGCGCCGTACGACCGGTCGCGGCGCGACTCACCTACCGGTCGAACCGCCGCCTCGCGGTAACCCGGCCCCGAACCAAGCAAAGGGGGTGCCATGGGGCACCACACCTCACCACCTGACCGGGCGGGCCCGACACAGAGCGCACAGCCGCCGCACGGTCAGCCGCCGTCCGGTGCGCAGCCGCCCGGGAGCCGGCCGAGCACCGGTCAACGGGGCCCCGGCGAACAGGGCCCGGGCACCAGCCACCCGCGGGTGTGGGAGCCGATGACGCTCCTGCTGCTGGTGTTGTTGTCCACGGTGGGTGCCGTCATCGGCATCGACCTGATCTCCAAGCTGGGAATCTCCGCCAACACCTCCGTGGTGGGTGCCCTGGTGGCGATGCTGATCGGGCGCGTCCCGCTGTCCTGGCTGCGCCGGATGCGTTCCGTGCACCGGCAGAACCTCGCGCAGAGCGCCATCTCCGCCGCCACGTTCGCCGCCTCCAACGTCCTGCTGACGTCCGTGGCGGTGCCGTACGCCTTCGGCCGACACGAACTGGTGTGGCCTATGCTGGCCGGCTCCTGCATCGGGCTGGTGGTGGACGCCTGGGTGCTGTTTCGCGCCTTCGGCTCCCGCCTGCTGCCGGCGACCGCGGCCTGGCCGTCCGGCATCGCGGCGGCCGAGACCATCAAGGCCGGCGACCGGGGCGGGCGTCGCGCCCTGGTCCTCGCGGGCGGCACCGTCACCGGGATCGTCGGGGCCACCGTGTTCAGCCTGCCGTTGTCCGCGGCCGGGGTGGCGTTCCTCGGCAACATGTGGGCGCTGCTGATGTTCGGCATCGGCCTGTTGCTGCGCCAGTACGGCGTGGATCTCTTCGGCACGGATCTGGGCACCGGATACATCCCGCACGGCGTCATGGTGGGCGCGGGCCTGGTCGCGCTCGTCCAGGCCGTGCTGCTGCTGCTCCGACGTCGGGACCGTACGGGGGGCGGCCCCGACCGGCACCGTACGGACACGTGCGCCCCGGAGCGGACGGAGTGCTCGGACAGGCCGCGGCCCGGATCGGTCACCGGCGAGGACCCGGACGCGTTCACCGTGGACGAGCGGGCGTTGCGCCGCGCGCTGCTGCACGGGTACGCGCTGTTCACCGTCGGGGCCGCGGTGCTCGCCACGCTGGGCGGGATCGTCGGCGACATGAGCGTGCCCGGGATCGTCGGCTGGGTGCTGTTCGCCGCCTTCGCGGCGGTGGTGCACGAACTCATCGTGGGGCTCGCGGCCATGCAGGCCGGCTGGTTCCCCTCCTTCGCGGTCACCCTGATCTTCCTCATCGCCGGCCTGCTGATGGGCATTCCCTCGGTGCCACTGGCGTTGCTCGTCGGGTACGTGTCAGCCACCGGCCCGGCCTTCGCGGACATGGGATACGACCTCAAAGCCGGTTGGCTACTGCGACGGGACCACCGGCCGTGGGACCCGTACGAACGTGCGGGACGCCGGCAGCAGTTCCTCGCCGCGCTGGTCGGATTCGCGGTGGCGCTGACCGTGGTGGCGTTCGCCTGGCGTTCCTACTTCGAGGAGGGCCTGATCCCGCCGGTGGCCACGGTGTTCGCGGACACCATCCGGGGCGGCATGGACGACTCGGAGACCGTGCGCACCATGCTGCTGTGGGCCGTACCGGGCGCGCTCATCCAACTGTTGGGCGGGACGAAGCGGCAGTTGGGCGTGATGCTGGCCACCGGCCTGCTCATCCTCAGCCCGCAGGCTGGCTGGCTGGTGCTGGGCGCCCTGTTGATCCGCTGGGGGTACGGCCGGCTCCGTGGCCCGAAGGCCGACGGTGACCTCAATCTGGTGGGCGCGGGCCTGATCGCCGGCAGTTCGCTCGGCGACTCGGCGCAGATCCTCAAGTCCGGGTGAGCCATCAGGAGCCATGCGGCGCGGAAACGTTCCTCCTACCCTCCCCGGTCCCCGTGGCCGTGTCGTTGACCCCGACATTCCCTGAACCCCCCATCCGATAAGGAGCGTCATCACCATGGACATGTACAGCAGGCTGGAGCCCCGCCCGGAGTACCTCGGCTTCGAACTCGCCCTGGCCGCCCGTAAGCTCGTCGAGGAGGTCATGCTGGTCAAGGAGGGCGAGCACGTCGTGCTGACCGGAGACACCAGCAGCGACCGGCGCGTCCTGGACGCCACCGCCCACGCGGTGGCCGCCGCCGGCGCACACCCCGTCATCGTCTGGTACGAGACCCGGCCCGGCTCCTCGATGGAGCCGCCCCGTCCGGTGGCCGGCGCCATCGCGGACGCCGATGTGTGGATCGAGTTCGCCGTCTCCTACGTCATGCACTCCGACGCCTTCCGCCGAGCCATGGCGAACGGCTGCCGCTACACCAACCTCACCGCCATGGACGTACAGATGCTGGTCGCCACCGTGGGCCGGCCCGACTTCCAGGGGGTCATGCGCCTCGGCAATGCGCTGGTACGCCTGCTGGAGGCGGCGGACGAGGTGCGCATCACCTCCGCCAACGGCACCGACCTGGTCGGCCGGAACGGCGACCGCCCGATCAACCTGCGCGGCAAGCCGGCCGAGAAGCCGGGGGAGAGCGTCATGCTCTCCGGACAGATCTCCTGGAACCCGCTGGAGGAAACCCAGGACGGCGTCCTGGTCTTCGACGGGGCGCTGTGGCCGCCGGACGAGATCGGACTGCTGCGCGCGCCGGTCCGCTGCACCGTCGAACGGGGCGTGGTGACGAGGATAGCGGGCGAGGGCGGCGACGCGGACACCTTCCGCCGATGGATGGAGTCCTTCGAGGACCCGAACATGTTCCGTGTCGCCCACTGGTCGCTGGGCTTCAATCCGGGAGTGCCGGCCCCGACCGGCCGCATCGTCGAGGACGAACGTGTCTTCGGCTGCGTCGAGTTGGGCATCGGCACCAAGGGCGCGTGGATCGGAGGGGAGCCGTGGGTGGCCGCCGCGCACACCGACGGCAGTGTCCTGGGCCCCAGCATCTACCTGGACGGGGTGGCCATCGAGGAGGAAGGGCGTTACGTGCACCCGGAGTTGATCGAGATCTGCCGGGACCTCGGCGTCGCCGGATACTGATCCGCGTGCTTCCGGGATCCCGCGGGGCCGGCCCGTCGTACGAACGGCGGCCCCACCACGGTGCTCCGGGTGCCTGCCCGGAGCACCGGTCCCGAGCGCCTGAACCCCCTGAGACCCGACCTTGGCCCCGAAGGAAGGAACCGAAACCGTGCCCCTGCCCGGATCAACCTCCGGATCGCCGGAAAGCCCGGTGACCTACCGGCACAACGGCCTCGTATGCGTCGACCACACTCTCGACGTGCCGCTCGACCACACCGTGCCCGAGGGCCCCAGCCTGCGGCTCTTCGCCCGCGAGATCGTCGCGGAGGGCCACGAACACGAGGAGCTGCCCCGTCTCCTGTGGCTACAGGGCGGCCCCGGCAACCGCGCGGAGCGTCCCAACGCGCCCGGGGCGTGGCTGCGGCGCGCCCTCCCGCACTTCCGGGTGGTGCTGCTCGACCAGCGCGGCACCGGCCGCAGCGCGCCGGCCGACCGGCGTACGCTCGCCCGCTTCGGCGACGACCACCAGCGGGTGGCGGATCACCTGGCGCACTTCCGGGCCGACTCGATCGTCCGGGACGCCGAACTGCTGCGACGATCCCTACAGGGCGATCGGCCCTGGACCGTGCTGGGCCAGAGCTTCGGCGGATTCGTCACCCTGACCTACCTCAGCCTCGCCCCCGAGGGCTTGGTACAGGCGTACGTCACCGGCGGGCTGCCCACCCTCACCGGACACGCGGACGACGTCTACCGGGCCGCGTACGCCCGCACGCTGGCGCACAACGAACGGTTCTTCGCCCGCTACCCCGACGACCAGCGACTGGCCGACGCGGTGGCCGCCCACCTCGCGGAACACGACGTGCGGCTGCCCGGCGGCGAACGGCTGAGCGTACGCCGCTTCCAGACACTCGGGATCACCTTCGGCACCGCGGATCGGTTCGACAGCCTGCACTACCTGCTGGAGACGGCGTTCACCACCGGGCCCTCCGGCACCGAACTGTCCGACGTCTTCCTGCGGGGCGTGGACGCCCTCGTGTCGTACGCCGAACGGCCGCTGTACGGCGTACTCCACGAGCCGATCTACGCGCAGGGCGGGCGTCCCACCGCCTGGTCGGCGCACCGGGTGCGGGCCGAGTTCCCGGCGTTCGACGCTCAGGGCGCGGGTCCGATCCGGTTCACCGGTGAGATGATCTACCCCTGGCAGTTTGAGGAGGACCCGGCACTGGTGCCGCTGCGCGGCGCGGCCGAGACCCTGGCGGCACGCCGTGACTGGCCGGCGCTCTACGACCTGGACCGACTGGCGGCCAACGAGGTGCCGGTGACGGCGGCCGTGTACGCGAACGACATGTTCGTGGACCGGCGGCAGTCCCTGGAGACCGCGCGCGCCGTCCGCGGACTGCGTACCTGGGTCACGGACGATCACGCGCACGACGGGGTACGGGTCGACACCGCCGTACTGGACCAGCTGTTCGCGCTGGCCACGGACGGCGGCTGACCCGCCCGCGCAAGGCTCACATCCCGCGCGGGTACGGCCTACGCGTCCGCCTCCTCGGCCGTCCGCGCGGGACCGCCGGCGC
>NZ_LJGU01000132.1:33641-55275 GCF_001751245.1 Streptomyces oceani | reverse complement strand
GCGCCCGCCCGCCCGGAGCCCGCGTGCCAGTGCCGTGGCGCCGCCCGCCGCCAGTGCCGCCGCCACCAGTACGGCGCTGACCCACAGCGGCGAGCGGTAGCCGTAGCCGGTGGCGATGACCAGCCCGCCCAGCCAGGGGCCCGCCGCGGCGCCGATGTTGAAGGCCGCCGTGGACAGGCCACCGGCCAGGGTGGGCGCCTCGGCCGCCGCGTAGAGCGCCTGGGAGATCAGGGTGGACCCCACCGCGAAGGACAGCACCCCCTGCGCCAGCACCAACACGACCGTGAGCGCCGCGTTCCCCGCCACGGCCGCGAACAGCAGCCAGCCCAGCAACAGCGCCGTGCCGCCGCCGTACAGCAAGGGCATCGGCCGTACGTCGGCCAACCGGCCGCTGACGGTGACCCCGAGGAAGGAACCCACCCCGAACAGCGCCAGCAGCACCGGGACCCAGGCGGTGCCGAGCCCGGCCACCCGGGTGGCGAGCGGCGCGAGATAGGTGAAGGTGCAGAAGGTCGCGCCGTTCACCAGAGCGCCCAGGAGCAGCGTGACCGGCAGCCGGGGGCCGCGCAGTGCCCGCAGTTCCCCTCGTACGCCGGTGCCGGCGGCCGGCGGTGGCGTGTTCGGGACGGAGCGCAGAATCCCGAGGATCGCCGGCAGGGACAGCAGGGCCACCGCCCAGAACGCCGAGCGCCAGCCCCACAGTTGGCCGAGCACGGCACCAGCCGGTACGCCCGCGACGCACGCCACGGTCACTCCGCTGACCACGATCGAGGTGGCGCGGCCCTTGGCCCGCGCGCCCACCATCCCGGTGGCGGCGGTGAGGGCCACGGCCAGGAAGCCGGCGTTGGCGAGCGCACTGACGATCCGGGTCGCGAGCAGCACGGCGAAGTCGCTGGTGAGCGCGCCCGCGACGTGGGCGAGCACGAACACCGTCAGGAAGCCGGTCAGCGCGCCGCGCTGTGGCCACCGCGTGCTGAGCATCGCCAGCAGCGGCGCGCCGACGACCATGCCGACGGCGAACGCCGAGGTCAGCAACCCGGCGTCGGGTACGGACACCCGTAGGTCGGCGGCGATGTCCGGGATCAGTCCGGACAGCATGAACTCGGACGTCCCCTGGGTGAAGACGGCGAGTGCGAGCAGGTAGAGAGCAAAGGGCATGGGAGAGCTCCGCGCCTCGTGACGGATCAGAGCGCGAGCCCCCGCCCCGTCCGGCGGCATGGGCGACCAACCCCGGATCGGGCAAGGAAGCTCGCGTGAGGAAAACCCGTGATGCGTCGTGGGCACCCGGGTGGTGACACGTGTCCGTGACGGCACGGCGGTCCGGTGGCGATGCGGATGCGCGGCCGACCGCCTGCTCGGCGGCGCACGGGCGCGGCGTGGGTACGGGCGCGGCGTGGCTACGGTCAGCGGAGCCTACGGCCACGGGGGCCGTACGGCTCGGACACGCGTACCTCACGGAAAGCCACCGGTGCCGGACCGGTGGCTAGGCTCTCCAGGACTTGGGGCAGGACATGCGGGCAGGTTAGCAAGGTGTCCTCGCCGGGGCATCCGAGTTTCCGGCGCGCGGCAGGCCGAGACGGTAGTACGGCCGGTAGTATTGAGACCATGTCTGGTAGCAAGAAATACTCGGTAAGCCTTCCGGAGGGCCTCGCTGAGGCTGTCCGGGCGCAGGCTGGACGGGGTGGCTTCTCGGCCTACGTGGCGGAAGCCCTCGAGCAACGCCTCGCGATGGAGAAGCTCGCTGAGATCGTCGCGGACTTCGAAACCGATAACGATCCGTTGACCGAAGAAGAAGTGCAGGAGGCCCGGGCGCTCCTGCGGCACGAGCGACATGACGCGGGCGGTGCCGCAGCCTGATGCCCGGGACGCTGCTCTTGGACAGCGAGGGACTGTCCAAGCTCTTCCGAAAGGAGCGGTCGGTAGCCGCGTTGATCCAGGCGGCCGAACGGGAGGGAACACGGGTGGGCACGAGTGCGATGACCGTTCTCGAAGCCGACTCCGAGCGAGTTCACCCCGCTCGTATCACGTGGGTGCTCTCCCGTATCGACGTGCACGAGGTCACCCGGTGTCGGATGGACGAAGCCGCCGTTCTCCTGCGTAGCCATCGTATGCGTGGCCACAGGTACGCCATCGATGCGGTGCTTGCCGCCGTCGCCCGTGCGTCGCTCGCGCCCGTGACCGTGCTCACCTCCGATCCGGGAGATCTCGGCTTGCTGTGCGGGCCGGATGTCGTGATCGCGAAGATCTGACCCGCCAGTCGGGGCCCGTCAGCGGGTGAGCCGCCAGCCGGCGGATCGAGGTTCGTTGAGGGCCGCCGCGCTGTGGCCCGTCCGGCCCGCACCTCGCCGGCCTCACAG
The DNA here is from genome assembly GCF_001751245.1 of Streptomyces oceani. Taxonomy (GTDB): domain Bacteria; phylum Actinomycetota; class Actinomycetes; order Streptomycetales; family Streptomycetaceae; genus Streptomyces; species Streptomyces oceani. The sequence continues at coordinate 52,918 of NZ_LJGU01000132.1, read as the reverse complement.
CCCCAGTTCCGCCTCCTGCGCGCGTACGATCGCGTCCTTGTCACCCTCGAACTCCAGCCGCGCCGAGTCCTGTCGGCCGGAGACGAACAGCAGCAGCTCCGCCGGCTCGCCGGTGGCGGTGACGACCGGCGTGCCCTTGCGGGCGACCACGGTCTGCCCGTTGGGACGCCGCAACACGAGGCCGACCGGGGACTTGCGGCCGTACATCTTGGCGGTGCTCTCCATCCGGCGCCACAGGGCGTCCGCGAAGACCGGGTCCAGGTCCCGCGCGGTCCAGTCCGGCTGGGCACGGCGTACGTCCTCGGAGTGCACGAAGAACTCGACGGTGTTCGCCGCCTCGTCCACCTGCTTGACGGAGAACGGCGACATCCGGGGCGGGCCCGTACGGATGAGCTGGATCAGCTCCTCGTACGGCTTGGCGGTGAACTCCGCCTGCACCCTGTCCAGTCGGGCGGCCAGTTGCTTCAGAAGCAGGCCGCCCGCGGCGTCACTACGGCGCTCGCGCACCACCACGTGCGCGGCGAGATCGCGGGCCTTCCACCCCTCGCACAGGGTCGGGGCCTCCGGGCCCGCGCTTTCCAGCAGGTCTGCGAGCAGTAGGCGTTCACGCTTGGCATGAGTCGACATACCGTCAGGGTACGTCGCCGGTCCGCGTTGAGCCCGGTTTGCGGGCCCGCGTCGGCGCTGCCGGCGGGGGCCCGCGGGCCGGCGCGGGTCACTCCGGCAGCGGCTCCTTGAGTTTCGGGCCGTCCTCCGCGTTGCTGAGGGTGATGGAGCAGGAGATGGTGTCCTTGCCCCGGTTCTCGTACGTGGAAAGCTGCGGGTAGATCGCGTAGAAGTAGTAGGTGCGGCCGTCCGGCGACATCTCCTTGAGCCGTTCGCTGGCATCCGCCTTGCACAGCCTCAGCACCTCCTGCTGCAGGTCCTGCTCGGTGGAGTAGTCACCGGTCAGGGTGGCGTTGGAGATGACCTCGCCGTTGTGCGGCTCCGAGCAGGAACGGATCTCGATCTTCTGTACGTCGCTGCTCAGCGCCGGATGGTCGTAGCACTGCCCGGGGTCGAGCACGACGAACGGGAACGGCTCGCTGCCGGTCGGTTGCGCGTCTGGAGCCCGTGACGCGTCCGGTGGCGCGGGCTCGTTGGGTCCGGGGGCCTCGTTGGGCGGGTCACTCGAGGGGTCGCTTCCGCTCTCGGAACCGTCCTCGGGGTCGGCGCTCTGCGAGGTGTCGTCGGACGCCTTGTCCTCCTCGTCGTCGCCTCCGCCGAGCATCAGCACGCCGCCGATCACCAGGCCCACCACCAGCACCGCGCCGACGACGGCGGCAGCGATCTTGCCACCGTTGCCGCCGCCCCCACCTCCGGGAGGCGGCGGGCCGTACGGACTCGGCGGGCCGCCCGGGGGCTGTCCGAAGCCGCCGGGCGGCGCCGGCGGTCCGTATCCGGGGGGTCCAGGCGGTTCAGGCGGGCCGAAGCCCTGCGGTGGTCCGAATCCGCTGGGGCCCGGAGCGTCGGAACCGTGCGGACCGTTCGGCGGTGGGAAGCTCATGCGCGAAAGGATGCCCCATGACACTGACGTGCGGGTCTCCGGGAGGTGTCGGAAGCACGTAACGGGACACACCTGTGACGCTGAACGCACCTTTCGTACCGTCTTGACCTGGTATGCGCCAAGCGGTTTCGGTCGGCTCCCCGCTTCTCGTACGTCCCCNCGCCGCCCCCCCCTCCGGGAGCGGGCGGGCCGTACGGACTCGGCGGGCCGCCCGGGGGCTGTCCGAAGCCGCCGGGCGGCGCCGGCGGTCCGTATCCGGGGGGTCCAGGCGGTTCAGGCGGGCCGAAGCCCTGCGGTGGTCCGAATCCGCTGGGGCCCGGAGCGTCGGAACCGTGCGGACCGTTCGGCGGTGGGAAGCTCATGCGCGAAAGGATGCCCCATGACACTGACGTGCGGGTCTCCGGGAGGTGTCGGAAGCACGTAACGGGACACACCTGTGACGCTGAACGCACCTTTCGTACCGTCTTGACCTGGTATGCGCCAAGCGGTTTCGGTCGGCTCCCCGCTTCTCGTACGTCCCCTGGCCGGCGGCAGAATGGGGAGTATGTCACAGCAGCCCTCCGCCGCCCTGGACCCCGCCGTCGCCAGCCGCCTGAACCGGAACGCCGACGGACTGGTCGCCGCCATCGCCCAGCAGTACGACACCGGTGAGGTGCTGATGCTCGGCTGGATGGACGACGAGGCGCTGCACCGCACCCTCACCACCGGTCGCTGCACGTACTGGTCGCGCAGTCGCCAGGAGTACTGGACCAAGGGGGACACCTCGGGCCACGTCCAACGCGTGCGCTCGGTGGCGCTCGACTGCGACGGCGACACCGTGCTCGTCCGGGTCGACCAGACCGGCGCGGCCTGCCACACCGGCGACCGCACCTGCTTCGACGCGCGGCCCCTCCCGCTCTCCGGCGGCGACCAGCGGGACGGTTAGGCCGGCCGGCGACCCGCTCGGCGACTCCGAGCGGTACGCGCCGCTCCGGCCGCCGAGCGCTCAGCCCTCGTCCCCGTCCTCGTTCTCGTCCTCGTCCTGAGCGAACGGGATGGTTCGCCAGGGACTCAGCGGTTCGCCCATGAGCAGTCGGTGCGGACTGAGCGCGGAGCCGTACATGTGCCCGAACGAACCGTCGTCGAAGCGCAGCGCCCGGCCCAGCGTGTATCCCGCCGAGAACTCCCCCCAGGAGTCGTACCACTCCCGGCTGCGTTCCCCCGCCTTGAGCACGGCGAACTCCGCCTGCTCCGGGGAGGCGAGCCGAGCGCCCAGCCCCCAGCGCGCGAACGGCACCGCGCGGCCGTAGTCGTAGGCCCGGGCGGAGACGACGTACTCGTCCGCCGACAACAGGCCATCGGCGCGGAACCGCGTCTCGTACCGCACGATCCGGTCGATCAACCGCTGATGAAGAGCGACCTCCTCCTCGGTCGCGCCGTTGTGCCGCAGGATTCGGGCGACCAGCGCCCGCCAGACGAAGGGGTCCTCGGTCAGCCCGGACACCCGCTCGCCGTACCGCCAGCGCACGGAGAGCAGGAACTCCGGCTCCGGAGGGCTGTTCTGCGCCCGTATCAGGGCGTCCACCTCATGCACCCAGTCGTCCTGGCTGTGTACGTCCCAGGAGTCGGAGAGCACGTCCGTGTCGGCGTCGTGGTCGTTGAAGACGTCGTCGAGGGAGTTCCACGGCACCTGGTTGTGCACGGCCAGATGGGCCCCGCAGGCGAGGGCGTGCGCCAGCGGGCCCTGGCGTGGGCCGGTGTACTGCGTGATCACCGCGTCGTCGTCGTGCCCGGGGCGCAGCGCGTCCTTCCGCAGCCGGCTCCAGTGCTCCTCGAGCTTGCGCAGGTCGGGGAAGACGGCTTCGGTGGGCGTACCGGGATTGACGATCACGCCGTGCAGCGGTTCCCCCAGCCGGATCTCGGGGTTGATCGGTAGCGGAATCACCTGCGGTACGACCTCGGGCCGCCGGGGCAGCAGCTCGCCCCGGGTGTGCAGCGGGACGTACGCGCGTCCGTCCGGCATGTGGTGCAGCGGCCAGTCGCTCGTCGCGCCGTGCTTCTCGGCGCCGTCCACCAGGACGTAGGCCAGTACGTCGGTGCTCAGCAACACCAGGAGGTAACCGTCCCAGTCGCCCCTGGACTTGGCCTCCGCCAGTACCCGTTCGAGATCCGTCGGTGGCACCCAGCCGGGATGCGGCATGCCTGGTTCCGGTATCGCCATGCGGGGGATCGTACCGATCCAACTCCCACCCCGACCGCGGCACTTGTCCCCACCATCCCGGGCCCGTCCCGGCCGCGGGACGGATCAGGGCTCAGCGAGCGGCGCCGAGTAGGCCGACGCTCGCTGACTCGACAGGAAGGGCGCGCAACCTTGAGTAGGGTCGCCCCATGACGACTCCGGACCTCCACACCTTCCGTACGCTGGCGAAGGACCGCCGGGTCATCCCGGTCACCCGGCGGCTGTTGGCGGACGGCGACACCCCGATCGGCCTGTACCGCAAGCTCGCCGGCGAGCGGCCCGGGACCTTCCTGCTGGAGTCCGCGGAGAACGGCCGTACGTGGTCGCGGTACTCCTTCATCGGGGTCCGCAGTTCCGCCGCCCTCACGGTCCGGGAGGGGGAGGCGCACTGGCTGGGCACCCCGCCGGTCGGCGTACCCACCGACGGGGACCCGCTGGTGGCCCTGCGGGAGACCGTGGCGGCCCTGCATACCCCGCGTGACCTGCACGAGTCCGGAGAGCTGCCGCCGTTCACCGGCGGCATGGTGGGCTATCTCGGCTACGACGTCGTCCGGCGGCTGGAGCACCTCGAGGACCGCGCCCGGGACGACCTGCGGGTGCCGGAGCTGACCATGCTGCTCGCCTCCGACCTGGCCGTGCTCGACCACCGGGACGGCACGGTGCTGCTGATCGCCAACGCCATCAACCACAACGACCTGGCCACGGGCGTCGACGAGGCGCACGCCGACGCCGTGGCCCGGCTGGAGGCGATGACCGCGGACCTGAGCCGATCCGCCCCGCCGACGGTCGCGCAGCTTCCGCCCTCGGAGCTGCCGGACTTCACCGCCCGCACCGGCGCCGCCGCGTACCAGGCCACCGTCGAGGACATCCGAGAGCGTATCCACGCCGGTGAGGCCTTCCAGGTGGTCCCCTCTCAGCGGTACGAGACGCCCTGCGCCGCCGGCGCGCTCCAGGTCTACCGGGCGCTGCGCACCACCAACCCGAGCCCGTACATGTACCTCTTCCGGTTCGAGGACGAGCGGGGCGGCTTCGACGTGGTCGGCTCCAGCCCGGAGGCGCTCACCCGGGTCGAGGACGGCCAGGCACTGCTGCACCCGATCGCGGGCACCCGGCCGCGTGGCGCGACGCCGCGGGAGGACGCCGAGCTGGCCGAGGAGCTGCTGGCCGACGAGAAGGAACGCGCGGAGCACCTGATGCTCGTCGACCTGGGGCGGAACGATCTGGGGCGGGTGTGCGAACCGGGCAGCGTGGAGGTCGTGGACTTCATGTCCGTGGAGCGCTACAGCCACGTCATGCACATCGTGTCCACCATCACCGGCCAACTGGCCGAGGACCGTACGGCCTTCGACGCGCTCACCGCCTGCTTCCCGGCCGGCACCCTCTCCGGGGCGCCGAAGCCACGCGCGCTGCGGATCATCGAGGAAGTGGAGCCCACCCGGCGCGGGGTCTACGGCGGTTGCGTCGGCTATCTCGACTTCGCGGGGGACGCCGACACCGCCATCGCGATCCGTACGGCGGTGTTGCGGGACGGCACCGCCTACGTGCAGGCCGGCGCCGGCGTCGTGGCCGACTCGGACCCGGTCGCGGAGGACACCGAGTGCCGCAACAAGGCCGCGGCGGTGTTGAGGGCGGTCCACGCGGCCGAACGGCTCGGCGGTAGCGTGGGGGCGTGACTTCCGAGCCTGCCACCGAACCGTCCCGCGCGCCTCGGCGCGCGCTCGCGCTGGCCCTGCTGGCCGGTGCGCTGGGCGCGGCCCTGGTGCTGGTGTCCGCGGGCCAGGTGTGGAGCGAGAGCAGCGTCCGCTTCGCACAGGGCTCGGTACCGCTGCGGGCCGAGGGCGGTGACATCAGCGGCCTGCCCAGCGCACTCGCCCTCGTCGGACTGGCCGCGCTGGTCGCCGTCTTCGCGGTACGCCGAACCACCCGGGTGGTGGTCTCCGCGCTGCTCACGCTGAGTGGCGCGGGCACCGTGGCGATCGCGCTCTTCGCGACCAACAGCACCGAAGCGCTCGAGGAGCAGGCCGCGGAGACCAGCGGGTTGGCCGGAAGCGACATCGGAGCGGTCAGCCACAGCCTGTGGCCGTACGTCTCCGTGGCCGGCGGGGCGCTGTTGCTGTTGGCCGGCGTGCTGGCACTGCGGTACGGGCGGCGGTGGCCCTCGATGTCCGGCAGCGCACGGTACGAGCGCAGCCCCCGCCCGTCCTCCCGCGCCCGGAACACGGCGCCGACGGTCGACCCGGACCGGCCGGAGGACCTGTGGAAGGCACTCGACCGGGGCGAGGACCCGACGTACGACACCCCTGGGATCGGGACGGGCCGGCACCAGGGACAATGAGTCGTGCGGGCGGGTATGCCCGCGCAGTTGAGGTTGAGGGACGAGGAGTAGCAATGGCCGCCAGTCATCACGGAAACACCCCGGCCGCCTGGACAGCGGTCATCATCATGTTCGTCGGGTTCTGCGTCGGGGGAGTGTTCACCGTGGCGGCCCAGCCGCTCGGGGTGTTGGCCGGTGGGCTGGTGATCGCCGTGGGCGCGGTGGTCGGTTGGGCCATGCGCGCGGCCGGGATGGGACAGCCCAAGGGGCACGGCAAGCCGCAGCGGATGATGGGCGCGTAGGTCGCCGCTGGCCTAGGCGCGCGATTCGTACGACACCACCTCGGGCGCGCTGGTCAGCCTGCGGGGCGGGGGGAATGCTGGAGACGTGACTCCACGAGAACGTCCACCGCGTCCGCGCCCGCGCCGGCATTCGCCGTATCCCGGTCCCTGGCGTTCGCTGCCGCGGTCCCCCGGCGGTTCGCCGGCCGCGGGCGACCGGGTGTCCACCCGTGGTCGGGCGGCGCGGCTCGTCGCCCCGCTCGCGGCGCTGCTGGCCGCCTCGGCGGCGTTCGCCTTCGTGGGTCTCGTCGATCCGAACGAGCCGGGGCACTATCCCGTCTGCCCGCTGCTGCGGTTCACCGGTCTCTACTGTCCCGGCTGTGGCGGGCTGCGTACGGCGCACGCGGTGGCGACGGCGGACCTGGGCGCGGCCTTGAGCGCCAACGCGGTGGCGGTGCTGGGGTTCGTGGCGGCCGGCGCCCTGTGGCTGCGGTGGGTGTTGCCGGCCTGGCGCGGGGGGCCCGTGCCGCCGTGGCCGTTGCGGGCCGCGCACTGGTGGGCGCTCGGCGCGGCAGTCGCGGTGTTCTCGGTGATCCGGAACCTGCCGTTCGGGGCGGCCTTGGCTCCCTGAGTCGATGACTGGAGCATTGGCTGAAAAACGCCCCCGACTTTCTGGGGTTCTGTCCAGTATGTGGAACTTTTAGAATCGGATGCGGAGGCTCCGCCGGCGGCCGGATACCATCAGGGTGCCTGACCGAACCCATGCTCTCAGCCACGAAGGCACGAAGGGGGGCCGCTCGCGTGAGTGTGCTCGACGAGATCATCGAAGGCGTCCGCGTGGACCTTGCCGAGCGGCAGGCGCGTGTCAGCCTCGAGGACCTCAAGCAGCGCGCCGCCAGCGCCCCACCGGCCCGGGACGGGATCGCGGCGCTCAAGGGTGAGAGTGTCCGGGTCATCTGCGAGGTGAAGCGTTCCAGCCCGTCCAAGGGGGCGCTCGCGGCCATCGCCGACCCGTCCGCGCTCGCGGTCGACTACGAGGCCGGCGGTGGCGCCGTGCTGTCGGTGCTCACCGAGGAGCGTCGGTTCGGCGGCTCGCTCGCGGACCTGGAAGCGGTTCGCGCCAAGGTCGACATCCCCGTGCTGCGCAAGGACTTCATCTTCAGCTCGTACCAGCTGTGGGAAGCCCGTGCCCACGGCGCGGACCTCGCCCTGCTGATCGTCGCCGCGCTGGGCCAGGAAGCGCTGGTCTCGCTGATCGAGCGCGCGGAGTCGATCGGACTCACGCCGCTGGTCGAGGTGCACGACGAGGAGGAGGCCGAGCGGGCGCTGGACGCCGGGGCGAAGGTCATCGGGATCAACGCCCGGAACCTCAAAACGCTCGAGGTGGACCGGGACAACTTCGAGCGGATCGCCCCGCAGATCCCCGGACACCTCGTCAGGGTCGCCGAGTCGGGCGTGCGCGGACCACACGACCTGATCGCCTACGCCAACGCCGGAGCCGACGCCGTCCTGGTCGGCGAGTCCCTGGTGACCGGTCGAGACCCGCGGTCGGCCGTCGCCGATCTGGTCGCCGCCGGCGCGCACCCCGCCCTCCGGCACGGACGTGGCTGAACGATGAGCACGTCCGCCCGCCGGCCCCTGGACCCTCGCGACGAGGTCGTGATCGTCCACGCCGGGCACGTCCGCTCGGGCTTCCGGGCGCCCGTGCGCGACCCGTACGCCGCACTGCGGCCCGGCTGCCGACCGCGCGGCTGTCGCGCGCCCGCGCGGCGGGTGCACGGTCGCCGGGTGCGTTACCACATCGGCTGCGAGCCGGGACAGGTCAGCGGTCGCCGATGGTCGGTGACCCCGAAGCGCCGCGGCACGGCGGCCCGCTGAGCCATCCTGTCGGCTGACCGCCGGGGACGCGCCCGGCGCGTGCCCACACGTCGTCACATTGACACATGAGTACGTCCGTACGCGGGCACGGGACCCCCGCCGCGGGCCGGTCGCCCCACGCCGGCGCGGCTGGCCGTACGAGCCGTGCCGTCCGCGTGTCCCGTGCCGTTCGCCTCGGGCCGGCCCGGGACGCCGCCGTACCAGCACGGCTGGCTGTCCGTGCCGCCGCCGTGCGCGAAATCGAGTCACCCTGTCCGCGCAACTGTTAGGAGCACCCCAGATGTCTGGTTTCTTCCTTCCCGACCCCGAGGGGCGGGTGCCCACCGAAGCGGGCTACTTCGGCGGGTTCGGCGGGAAGTTCATCCCCGAGGCGTTGGTCGCCGCCGTCGACGAGGTCGCGACGGAGTACGCCGAGGCCAAACGCGACCCCTCGTTCGCCGCCGAACTGGAGGACCTGCTGGTCCACTACACCGGCCGGCCCAGCCCACTGACCGAGGTGCCGCGCTTCGCCGAACACGCGGGTGGCGCGCGGATCTTCCTCAAGCGTGAGGACCTGAACCACACCGGCTCACACAAGATCAACAACGTGCTGGGCCAGGCCCTGCTCACCGCCCGGATGGGCAAGACCCGGGTCATCGCCGAGACCGGCGCCGGCCAGCACGGTGTCGCCACCGCGACCGCCTGCGCGCTCTTCGGACTCGACTGCACCATCTACATGGGCGAGGTCGACACCGAGCGCCAGGCCCTGAACGTCGCCCGGATGCGGATGCTGGGTGCCGAGGTCATCCCGGTCGCCTCCGGCAGCCGTACCCTCAAGGACGCGATCAATGAAGCCTTCCGGGACTGGGTGGCCAACGTCGACCACACGCACTACCTCTTCGGCACGGTCGCCGGCCCGCATCCCTTCCCACTCCTGGTGCGGGACTTCCATCGGGTGATCGGGGTCGAGGCGCGCCGCCAGGTCCTGGAGCGTACGGGCCGGCTGCCGGACGCGGTCGCCGCCTGCGTGGGCGGCGGGTCCAACGCGATCGGCCTGTTCCACGCCTTCCTCCCGGACGAGGGCGTGCGGCTGGTGGGGCTGGAGGCCGCCGGGCACGGAGTGGACTCCGGCAAGCACGCCGCGACCCTGACCGCGGGCGAGTCCGGGGTGCTGCACGGCTCGCGGTCGTACGTCCTGCAGGACGAGGAGGGGCAGATCACCGAGCCGTACTCGATCTCGGCCGGGCTGGACTACCCGGGTATCGGGCCGGAGCACGCGTACCTGCTGGAGTCGGGGCGCGGCGAGTACCGGCCGATCACCGACGACGAGAGCATGCGCGCGTTGCGGCTGCTGGCTCGTACGGAGGGGATCATCCCGGCCATCGAGAGCGCGCACGCGCTGGCCGGCGCCCTGGACCTGGGGCGGGAGCTGGGGCCGGACGGGCTGATCGTGGTCAACCTCTCCGGGCGCGGCGACAAGGACATGGACACCGCGGCCCGCTACTTCGGGCTGTACGACGGCGCCGAGGAGCAGCCCGGCGGCCGCACCGCCGGGACCGGGCGGTCCGGGGCCCAGGACGACGAAGGAGCGGACGCATGACGGAGCGGATCGAGCAGCCCGTGGCGCACGACACGACGCACGGCGCGGCCCGGGACGGGGCCAAGGGCGGTGCCCAGAACCCGGCCCAGGAGACGCCGCAGCGCAGTCCGCAGGACACGCAGCCCGGCACCGGGCACCCCCTCGGCAACGCCGAGGCACTGCGCGGCACCCTGGCCAGGGCGAGGAACGAGGGACGGGCCGCCCTCATCGGCTATCTCCCCGCCGGATTCCCCACGGTCGACGGCGGCATCCGCGCCTGCACGACGCTGTTGGAGAGCGGCTGCGACATCGTGGAGGTCGGGCTTCCGCACAGCGACCCGGTGTTGGACGGGCCGGTCATCCAGAGCGCGGACACCATCGCACTGGGCGGCGGCGTACGTATCGCGGACGTCATCCGCACGGTGCGCGAGGCGCACGCGGCCACCGGCGCGCCGGTGCTGTGCATGACGTACTGGAACCCGGTCGACCGCTACGGCGTGGAGCGGTTCGCCGCCGAGCTGGCCGCGGCGGGAGGCGCCGGCTGCATCCTGCCGGACCTGCCGGTCGAGGAGTCCGAGGGCTGGCGGCAGGCGGCCGAACGGCACGGACTGGCCACGGTGTTCGTGGTCGCCCCGGCCAGCCGGGACGAGCGGCTGGCGCGGATCACCCGGGCGGGCAGCGGTTTCGTCTACGCCGCCTCGCTGATGGGCGTGACCGGCACCCGGGAGTCGGTCGGTCGGGAGGCCGCCGAACTGGTGCGCCGCACCCGGGCGGTGACGGAGTTGCCGGTGTGCGTGGGGCTGGGCGTGTCCACCGCCGCGCAGGCCGCGGAGGTGGCGGCCTTCGCGGACGGCGTGATCGTCGGCTCGGCGTTCGTCAAGCGGCTCCTGGAGGCCCGGGACGACCTGGACGCCGGGCTGGCCGAGGTGCGCGAACTCGCGGGCGAGTTGGCGCACGGCGTACGGACCGCCGCCCGGGAGGCGCCCGCGGGGTAGGCGCGCACGCGCTCCGGGCGCCGGGGTCATCATTTCGGGGGAAGAACGGCCGTGGGCCCGCGCGAGCGCGGCCCCCGGCTCGTTCCCAGGGTGTGATGAGTCAGAGTGATAGCGCGGAGAACCGCACGGCCCGGGAGCGGCTGTGGGCGGAGCAGGAACGGCAGCAGAACAGCCGCAAGCGGTACCGGACGCTGAAGGTGGCCGGCGCCATGATCGCCGTACTCTCGCTGGTCGGGGTCGGTGGTTTCGTGGCGGCGAACCAGGACGCGGGCGGCGGTGGCGACGCCGCTGAGGCGAAGCCCATCGCCCAGGGTGACCCGAAGGGTCAGGGGGCGGCGACCCTGACGATCTACGAGGACTTCCGCTGCCCGGCCTGCAAGCAGTTCGAGGAGGGCTTCCGGGACACCATCGAGCAGCTGCGGCGGGACGGGAAGCTGCGCACCGAATACCACCTCGTCACCATCATCGACGACAACATGGGCGGCAACGGCTCGACGTACGCCGCCAACGCCGCCGCCTGCGCGCAGGACGAGGGCCGGTTCCAGGAGTACCACGACCTGCTGTTCAGCAAGCAGCCCGCGGAACAGGACGACGCGTACGGCGACAAGGGGCGGTTGCTCGACCTGGCTGGTCAGGTGGAGGGGCTGGACAGCGCGAGGTTCCGCGCCTGCGTGGAGAAGGGCGAGCACGCCTCCTGGGTGGAGCGCTCCAACGACGCCTTCCTGAAGTCCGGGCACAACGCCACCCCGACCGTGCTGTTGGACGGCGAGAACATCTACGCCGACCAGGACGAGCCGCTGACCCCGGAGAAGCTGCGGGAGCTGGTCGAGGAGAAGGCGAAGGCGTAGGGGCGGGCGTGGGCGTACGCCGCGTACGACGGACCAGACGGGCGGGAGCGGAAGGCGGCTGCGAAGGACCAGCTGGTCAGGGACGCGTATCGGGGTCGTACGGCCCTGGTGGCGGCCGTCCTGGGAACGAGTCACGGGTGGAGTGCCCACGACGGCGCTCGGCACGGTAGCGTCTGAGGGGCCATGAACACCCTTGCCTTCATTCCCAGCCCCTCGGCCGGCGAGATCTATCTCGGTCCGGTGCCGCTGCGTGGCTACGCGCTCTGCATCATCCTCGGTGTCTTCCTCGCCGTCTGGCTCGGCGGCAGGCGGTGGGTCGCCCGAGGCGGCCAGGCCGGCACCGTGGCCGACATCGCGGTGTGGGCGGTGCCGTTCGGACTGGTCGGCGGCCGGCTCTACCACGTGATCACGGACTACCAGCTGTACTTCGGCGAGGGGCGGAACTGGGTTGACGCCTTCCGCATCTGGGACGGCGGACTCGGGATCTGGGGCGCGGTGGCGCTCGGTGCCGTCGGCGCGTGGATCGGCTGTCGCCGTCGCGGCATCCCGCTGCCGGCCTGGGCGGACGCCCTCGCTCCCGGCCTCGCGCTGGCCCAGGCCGTCGGCCGCTGGGGGAACTGGTTCAACCAGGAGTTGTACGGCCGAGCCACCGACCTGCCGTGGGCGGTGGAGATCGCGCCGGGGAACCGTCCGCTGGAGTCTCCGGACCTGGCGACGTACCACCCGACGTTCCTCTACGAGTCGTTGTGGTGCCTCGGGGCCGCCGCGCTGATCATGTGGGCGGACCGGCGTTTCCGGATGGGCCACGGCCGGGTGTTCGCGCTGTACGTCGCGGTCTACACGGTCGGCCGGTTCTGGATCGAGTACCTCCGGATCGACGACGCGCACGAGGTCCTGGGGCTGCGCCTGAACAACTGGACCTCCGTCGTGGTCTTCCTGGGCGCGGTCGCGTACATCGTGGTCTCCCACCGGCGCGCTCCCGGGCGTGAGAAGGTCGTCGAACCGGCCGCCCTCGAGTCGGCGGAGGCGGCGGACACCGACCCGACCGCCGCCAAGGACGCCTCCGCGAGAAGCGCCTCCGCGAAGGGCACACCCTCCGGGGAGGACGCGTCAGCCGACGTCGCGTCCGACGCGGACGACGACACCAGGGCGGACCGGTCCACGGCGGACGGCACTCGCCGGACCACGAAGAAGGCCTGACACCGACCGGGCGGGCGAGGCCGGCGCTCCCAACGCCTCGCCGCCCGTTCCGCACGCCTCAGCGTCGCCGGGCGAGCGCCAGCGTGCGCCGTGCGCCCGCCACCACCGCGGCGTCCACGAAGGTGCCGTCCGGCAGCGCGGCCGCGCCCGTGCTGCCGGTGCCCGCTCCCAGGATCGCCTCGGCGTTCGCCACCTCCCGCTCGGTCGGCAGGAACGCCCGCTCGATGACCGGCAACTGCCGGGGGTGGATCGCGCAGCGGCCGACGAATCCCAGCGCACGCCCCTCGGCGCAGGAGCGGGCGAGGCCCTCGGCGTCGCGTACGTCCGGATAGACCGACTGGGCCGGCGGGGCCAGCCCGGCGGCCTGCGCGGCGACCACCACCCGTCCGCGTGGCCAGGCCAGCCCGGCGTCGTCGGTGACCCCGAGCGCGGCGCGCAGGTCCGCCTCGCCGAGCGCGAGGCCGTGCACGGCCGGATGGGCGGTGGCGATGGCGAAGGCGTTCTCGATGCCGAGCGCCGACTCCAGCAGCGCGTACAGCGGCGGTACGTCGGGTAGGCCGCTGCCGGCGGTCCACCGTACGACCCGGGTGAGCGCCGCCGCACTGTCCACCTTGGGCAGCCGCAGCCCGCTCAGACCCGGCAGTCCCGCCAGGGCCCGGGTGTCGGCGGCGGCGAGCGGCCCGTCCAGACCGTTGATCCGGACGTGGACCGGAACGGGACCCGGCGCCGGCTCGCTGAGCAGCTCAGCCGTCGCGTCTCGGGCGTACCCCTTGCGCTCCGGGGAGACGGCGTCCTCCAGGTCGACCAGCACGATGTCCGCGCCGGAGCGCAGCGCCTTGGCCACCACCTCGGGCCGGTCTCCCGGCACGTACAGCCAGGTGAGCGGGACCGTTGCGCTGGGCCCGGCGCCTTGCGGCCCGGTGGCTGGTTCCCCGCGCGCCTCTCCGCCGTCCAGTACGCCGTTCAAAGCGCCCCCTCCTCACGCAGCCCGGCGATGTCCCGCTCGTCCAGGCCCAGTTCGGTCAGCACCGTGTCGGTGTCCGCGCCGTGCGGTCGGCCGGCCCAGCGGATCGCGCCGGGCGTCTCAGAGAGGCGGAAGAGGACGTTCTGCATCCGTAGGGTGCCCAGCTCCTCGTCCTCGACCTGGGTGATCGAGTCGAGTGCCTGGTACTGCTCGTTCTCCATCACCTCGCGGATGTCGCTGATCGGAGCCACCGCGGCTTCAGCCTCCTCGAAGGCGGCCACCACCTCGGTCCGGTCACGTTGGGCGATCCAGCCGCCGACCGCCTCGTCCAGCTCGTCGGCGTGCGCGGCCCGCCCCGCGCCGGTGGCGAACCACGGTTCCTCGGTCAACTCCGGCCGGCCCACCAGGCGCATGACACGCTCCGCGATGGACTGCGCGGAGGTGGACACTGCCAGCCAACTGCCGTCCGCGGTGCGGTAGGTGTTGCGCGGCGCGTTGTTCGCCGAGCGGTTTCCGGTGCGCGGCTGGACGTAGCCCAGCTGGTCGTACCAGATCGGCTGCGGACCCAGGACCGTCAGCATCGGCTCGATGATCGCCATGTCCACCACCTGTCCGCGTCCGCTCTCCCGTCGGTGGTGGAGCGCGGTCATCACGGCGTACGCGGTGGACAGTGCCGCCACCGAGTCGGCGAGGCCGAACGGCGGCAGGGTGGGCGGCCCGTCCGGCTCCCCGGTGACCGCCGCGAAGCCGCTCATCGCCTCGGCCAGGGTGCCGAAGCCCGCCCGGCGCGCGTACGGCCCGAACTGGCCGAAGCCGGTGACCCGCGCCAGCACCAGCCGCGGGTTCACGGCGGAGAGCTCCTCCCAGCCCAGGTCCCACTTCTCCAGGGTGCCGGGGCGGAAGTTCTCGACGATCACATCGCTCTGGGCGGCCATCCGCAGCAGTACGTCCCGGCCGCCCGGGGTGGACAGGTCGAGGGTGACGTTCCGCTTGTTCCGGCCCAGCAGTTTCCACCACAGGCCGACGCCGTCCTTGGCGGGGCCGTGGCCGCGGGATGGGTCGGGCCGTTCGGGGTGCTCGACCTTGATCACCTCGGCGCCGAAGTCGCCGAGCATGGTGGCGGCGAGCGGTCCGGCGAAGAGGGTAGCCAGGTCCAGCACCCGTAGCCCCCGGAGCGGGGTGGTGGCGGCCGGGACGGCGGTGGGGTCGGAGCGAGCGGGTTCGGGCGACGGAGCCATGTCGTTCATCAGGGCCGGGCTTTCGTGAGATGGCGCGGGGTCAGTCGGTTTCGGCGGGAGTGGCGGAGGCCGGCGTGGCGGTGGAGGCGTCGATCTCCTCGCGGTGGGGCATCGCGGCGGAGGCGCCCCGGCGTTGTACGGACAGCGCGGAGGCGGCCGAGGCCCAGGCGAGCGCCGCGGGCATGGTCCGACCCTCGCCGGCGGCGACGGCGAGCGCTCCCACGAAGGTGTCGCCCGCCGCGGTGGTGTCCTCGGCGGTTACCTTCCGCGCGGGTACGTAAACCGGTTCGGCACCCCGTGTCGCGTACAGGCTGCCGGCCGCGCCGAGGGTCACCACCACCTCGGGCACCGTGGTCAGCAGCTCGGCCGCGGCCTCGGCCGGGTCGGACCGGCCGGTGAGTGCCGCCGCCTCGTGCTCGTTCGGCACGAGCAGGTCGGTGGCGGCGAGGATCTCCGCCGGCAGCGGCTGGGCCGGGGCTGGGGTGAGCACCACCCGTACGCCGTGCGCCCGCGCGGCCCGGGCGGCGGCGAGCACCCCGGGCAGTGGGATCTCCAACTGGAGCAGGAGCAGGTCCGTCGCCGCGAGACGCTGCTCGTCGCCGGCCGACAGCCCGGTCACGGTGCCGTTCGCCCCGGGCACCACGATGATGGAGTTGCTTCCCTGGCCGTCCACCACGATGTGCGCGATACCGCTGGCCTCGTCACAGGTGCGCAGGCCGGAGGTGTCCACCCCCGACTCGGCCAGCGAGGTGCGCAGCTGCGGTCCGAAGGCGTCCGCGCCCACGGCGCCGATCATGGTGACCGCGCCGCCGGCCCGCGCCGCGGCGACGGCCTGGTTGGCGCCCTTGCCGCCGGGGACCGTGCGGAAGGCGCTGCCGGTGACGGTCTCCCCGAGTCGCGGAGCGGTGGGGACGTACGCCACCAGGTCCATGTTGGCGCTGCCGAACACGGCGATCCGGGGAGCCGTGGGCGGCGGGGTGGGGTGGCTGGTCACGTGTCACTCCTCGGGTCGATGGTGGCCCCCTCGGGTCGGCCCGTACGCGCGGTGCTGTCCGTACGCGCGCCGCTGCCGCTCCGGGCGAGGGCCGCCGTACGCTCCGCCAGCCGGTCGAAACCGATGCCGTCGAAGTCGCCGACGGTGCTGGCCAGCCGTCCGGCCAACGGCGCGATCCAGCGCTCCGGCAGGGCGTCCGGGTGCCCCGCGAGCAGCCCGGTCACGGAGCCCGCGGTGGCGCCGTTCGAGTCGGTGTCCCAACCCCCCGAGACGGTGCGGCAGATGGCGCCGGTGAAGTCGCCGTCGGAGTGTGTGAGCGCGGCGGCGAGCAGGGCGGCGTTCGGCAGGACGTGCACCCAGTGGTGCGCGCCGTACCGCTCGTGCAGCGCGTCCACCACCGTGGCGAAGCCCGCCGCGTCGCCGGCCGGTTCGGCGCGTGCCAGCTCGATGCCGGTGCGTACGGCCGTCGCGTACCGGGAGCGCGCGGGGACGACGCTCAGCCCGGCGCGTAGACAGCCGTGCACGTCGGTACGGCCGCCGGCGGCCTCGGCCACCAGGGCGGCGGCGAACATGGCGCCGTACACGCCGTTTCCGGAGTGCGTCAGGGTGGCGTCCCGCCAGGCCGCCTCGGCCGCGGCGGCCGGGTCGCCGGGGCGGGTCCAGCCGAAGACGTCGGCTCGGATCTGCGCGCCGATCCACTCGCGGAAGGGGTTGTGCCGTCGTGCGGTCTCCGGCGGCTCGACGCCCGCTAGCAGGTTGCGGTAGGCGACGCGTTCCGCGGTGAAGGTGCGGCCGGCCGGCAGTTCGTCCAGCCACAGCTGGGCGACGTCGGCGGTACGGAAGCCGGGCCCGTGCCGCTCCAGCAGCAACAGACCGAGGAGCGGGTAGTTGAGGTCGTCGTCCTCCGGGGCGCCGTCGATGTTCTCGGCCAGTGAGGTGGCGCGGCTGCGGCGGTTCCACGGCCAGCGCTCGGCGACCTCGGCCGGCAGCCCGACCTCGGTGAACCAGTCGTTCAGCGGCCAGTTGCCGGTTGCCTGGGCGATCTCCCGGATGCCGGCCAGCGGCAGCTTCTCCACCGGCTTGCCCAGCACGCAGCCGGCCGCCCGGCCGAGCCAGCCGGCCTCCAGCCGGGCGGCCGGCTCCGTACGAGGCGTACCGCCGGGAGCCGCTTCACCAGGGGCCGCCCGGTCCGACTCCGGCCAGTTCGGGCAGCCGGCCCGCAGCAGGTCCAGCTCGGTGGGCTCGTCCCCGGCCAACGGGGAGGGCAGCGCGGCCAGTTCGTCCAGCAGCTCGCCGGCCAGCGCGCGCAGCTCGGGACCCGCGGCCGGCGCGGACGTACCGGCCCGTGCCGGCGCGGGGGCGCCACCGGCCGCCTGCCAGCGGCGTCGTACGGCGGTGGCGTCCCGGCCGTCCTCGTCCGCCTGCCGCAGCTCGTGACCCACCAGGTCTTCGGGCTGCACCCAGCTCAGCCGCAGCGGCGCCGCGTCCTCGTCCGCGGACGACGCCCCATCCGGTCGTTCCGTCTGCTCCGGTCGCCGCGTCATCGCGATCACAGCCCCGCGATCGCCGAGAAGGCGGCCTCGTGCCGCGCCCTGCGACCCTGGTCCAGGGTGAAGACCTCCCGGGTGACGTCCGCCAGGGACGCCGCGGGAGCGTGCAGGTCGAGCTTGCTGGCCCGGGCCACCTCGTCGCTCCATTCCGCCGGTACGGCACCGGCTCCGCGCAGCGCGCCCACGAGGGCGCCGCTCATGGTGGCGATGGAATCGCAGTCCCGGCCGTAGTTCACCGACCCGAGCACGGTGTGCCGGTAGTCCTCGTCACCGACCAGCAGCATCCCGAGCGCCACCGGGAGTTCCTCGATGGCGTGTAGCCGGGACGGCCGCCGGGCGCCGAGGGACGGGGCGCGGTACTCCGGACCGACCGTGTCGAAGGGCGCGACCGCCTCCCGCAACGGCCGCAGCGCGCTCTCGAAGTCGTCGTGCCGCTCGGCCTCCGCGCAGACCGCCTCGATGGCGTCCCGGGTGCCGTCCTTCGCCAGCGACAGCGCAGCCTCCACCACCGAGCGCGCCGTCGCCCCGGGGCAGTGTGCCGCCGCGACGGCCGCCGCGAACACCCCGGCCGCCTCTCGCCCGTACGAGGACTGGTGGGCGCCGGCGACGTCCAGCGCCTCGGCGTACGCGGCGGCGGGATGACCGGCGTTGACCGCGCCGACCGGCGCCATGTACATCGCCGCGCCGCAGTTGACGATGTTGCCGACGCCCGCCTCGCGCGGGTCGTTGTGCCCGTAGTGCAGCCGCGCCACGATCCACTTCTCGGCGAGGAAGATCCGCTGCAGCGGGAGCGCCTCGGCCTCCAGCTCCGGAATCCAGCGAGGGTTCCCCATCAGATCCGGCACCAGGTGTTCGGCGACGGAGTACGCGTCCAGGTGGTCCCGGACCCGTTCGTAGACCCGGATCAGCGCGTGCGTCATCAGGGTGTCGTCGGTGACGTGCCCGTCGCCCTTGTGGTACGGAGCGATCGGCCGGGCGGTGCGCCACTCCTCGTAGAACGGGCCGACGACGCCCGTCACCCGGCCGCCGTGCCGCTCCACGATCTGCTCCGGCGACCAGCCCTCCACCGGCCCGCCGAGCGCGTCGCCGACGGCGGCTCCGACGAGGCAGCCGGTCGTACGGTCCTCCAGGGTGAGCGTCATCGGATTCCTTCCGGGGTGGTGTGGGTGGGCAGGGGGAGATCGGTACGGCTGAGCTGTGCGGCGAGTTCGACGAGATCCGTGCCGGCCAGCCGGGGCAGCGCGCAGCCGGAGAGGACGCGGCAGGCCGTACGCCAGCTGTCGGGCAGTTCACCGACACCGCCCAGCGCGCCGGTGAGCGCGCCCGCGAGGGCCGGGGCGGAGTCGGCGACCCGGGACAGGCAGGCGGCGGCGGGCACCGCCTCGGCGATCCGGCCGGCACCGGCGACCGTCACCGCGAGCGCGACCGGCACGGTCTCCGCCGCGGCGATGCCGTAGCTGTAGATGTGGTCGACGATCTCGTGTTCCAGGGACGGGACCAGCGCGAAGGCGTTGCCCGGCTGGCCGGGTCGGTCCGCGACGGCGACTCGGGCCAGGGCGACGGCGTGCTCCGCGTTGCGGCGGATCTCCGTGTCGGCCGGTAGTTGGGCGAGCGCCGCCGCGACGGAGTCGTCCACGGACGCGCCGCCCAGCCCGGCCGCGACGGCCGCCGCGAGGGCGCGCGCGCCGTACAC
>NZ_LJGU01000132.1:1869-33089 GCF_001751245.1 Streptomyces oceani | reverse complement strand
GCCAGTGCGGTCGTTGCGGCGCTCCCGGCTGGTTCGGCCGGTCCGGCTGACCTGGTTGGTCCGGCCGCTTCGGCGGCGGAACGGGGCGCGGACCCGGTCACCTCGTTCGGAGACCCGCCCTCGACGGACGCCCGCCGATCAGCCGGGTCGGCGGAGCTGGTACGGGCGGAGGTCACGGGGTCTCCCCTTCCGTGTCGGGGCTGAGTAGGTCGGCGACGTCCAACACGTGCTGACCGGCCATCGAGGGCAGGCAACTGCCCCGGGCCGGACCTATGGCGGCGGCCCACTCCGCGGGCACCGCCGCGACGCCTCCCAGCGCTCCCGCCAGTGCCCCGGCGACGGCGGCCGTGGTGTCGGCGTCCCGCCCCATGTTCACCGCGGTCAGCACGGAGTTCCGGAAGTCCCCGCGCGCCACCGCGAAGGCGCCGAAGGCCAGCCCGACCGCTTCCGGAGCGAGGTCCATCCACGGATACCCGCCCACGACGACACCGGACCGGACCGTGCGTTCCCGACTCAGCCGGGTGGCATCCGGGTCGAACAGCGCGCGCTGCGCGGCCGACACGGCCCGGCGCAGCGAACGCGCCGTCCAGGAGTCCTCCGGTACCACCGACAGGGCCGCGGCGATGACCGCGTCCGTACCGCGCCCCACCATCGCCGCGGCGACACCGGCCGCGACCGCCTGCCCGCCGTAGATACCCTCGCCGTCGTGGCTGACCGTGCCGTCGACCGCGACCAGCCGGGCCGCCTCGGCCGGTCGCCCGGCCGCGTAGATGCCGAACGGCGCCGCCCGCATGGCCAGTCCGTCACTCCAGGCGTGCCGGTGCTGCGCGGAGATCGGCGCGGTCAGGCCCCGGCGCAGGTTCTCCAGGGTGCCGCGCTCGCTGAAGCCGGCACCGCGGAACGGTCCCTCATCCAGGTTGGCGATCCATTTGTGCCAGGCCGCCTCCACGTGTGCGACGGTCAGTTCGGAGCCGTGCTCGGCGAGCAGCAACCCGGAGAAGAGGGCGTACTCGGTGTCGTCCGTGCCGGCCGGCTCGTCCGCGACGAAGCCCTCGATCCGGCCCCAGCGCTCCCGGATCCGGGAGGGCTTCATGTTCTCTGCCGGCGCGCCCAGCGCGTCTCCCACCGCGAGCCCGAGCATGCCGCCGCGCGCCCGCTCGCGCAGCGCGGCGCTGTGCTGGCCGGCGGCCCGGTCGGGTTGGTCGGGCCCTGTGTGGTCCGGCTGGTCGGGCTCTGTGTGGTCGGTCTGAGGCGGCTCGGCGTGGTCGCCGGCGTGCGGTACGGGATGCAGCCTAGGGCGGGAGGTACGGGCGGGATCCGGGTCGGGGGCGGCGTGGACTGCGCTCATGTGAGTGCCGTTCTGTGCTGTGCTGCGCTGTGCTGGGCGTTGCTCGTTCGGTCACGGGTCGGGGGATCGGTGGGGCGTCGGTAGTGGGAGGTCGGTCCCGGGCTCAACGCTGGTAGCGGGCGAGGATGCGGTTGCCGTCCTCGACCAGCTTGCCGCGCAGGTCGTCCAGTCCGATGCTGCCGCTGTAGTACTCCTGGAACGCCGGCGTGGCGATCTTGTCCTTCCACTCGGCGTAACCGCGCACGCCCAGTACGGGGGAGGCGCGCAGGTCCTCGGACATGCCTATGCCGGTACGCCAGTCGTGCTTCCGGGTGTTCAGCGCCGGGTCCCGCAGCGCCTTCCTGCCGGTCGGCACGATCCAGTCGCCCGCCGCGAGCCGTGCCATGTGGTCCGGCTGGGTCAGAAAGGCGATGAAGGCCATCGCGTCCTCCTTGCGCTTGGTGTCCTGCGCGATGGAGAGCGTCTGCGGGCTCATCCCCTGGGTGGGCCCGCTGCCCGGACCGAGGTCACCGGCCGGCATGGGCAGCGCCGTCCACTCGAAGCCGTCCGGGGCCTGCTGTTCGACCTGCTGCCGATAGGAGAAGTTGAGCGGCACCATCGCGTACTGACCGGAGAAGAAGCCGGGCAGCGTGTCCGATCCGGACATGCCCAGGCTGCCGCGCGGAGCCGTACGCTCCCGGTTGACCTGGCGGTGGATCAGTTCCGCGACGTACGAGTCCCGCCGGTCGAAGCGGACGACGTCCTTGCCGTCCTCCCGGTAGAACACCGCGCCACCGGTGGTCAGGGAGAGGTTCACGGACTGGTTGACCGGCTCCTTCATGGACCAGGCCACCCCGTAGGAACCCTTGCCGCTGAGCTTCCGCGCCGCGGCCTCGAACTCGTCCCAGGTCCACGGGTCCTCGGTGTCCGGCACCCGGACGCCGGAGTCGTCCAGCAGTCTGCGGTTGGCCACCAGCACCCGGGGCTCCTGCAGGAACGGCACGCCGTACGTGCCACCGCCGAACCGCACCATGTCCCAGGTGCGCTCGGGTATCTGGTTTCGCAGTCCGTCCGGGAGCAGTTCGCCGAGGTCGGCGAGGTAGCCGCCGTGCGCGAAGTCGGTGAGGTCGTTCGCCTCGTCGTGGATGACGTCCGGCGCCTCACCTCCCTCGAAGGAGGTCAGCAACTGGTCGTGTACGGAGTCCCAACTGCCCTGTACGTAGCGCACGGGCCGTTGGGGGTTGCGCTTGTTCCACTCCGCCACCAGCGCCTTGTTGGCCTCCATCGACTCCTTCTGCCAGGCCAGGCTGAGGTAGTCGAGGGTGCCGTCGTCACCGTCGTCGCCACAGCCGCTGAGCAGGCTCGCGGCCGGGGCCGCGGCCAGCGCGGTGGCGAGGAAGTTCCGGCGTCGCATCAGCCCTTCACCGCCCCGTTCATCATGCCGTTGACCAGCCTGCGCTGGAGCAGCGCGAAGAAGAGCAGGCTCGGGATGGTCGCCAGGAAGGCGGCGGCGGCGAGCGGCCCGAGGTCCGCGGCGCCCTCCGCTCCGAGGAAGTGGGTGAGGATCACGGACATCGTCTGCTTCTCCGGGGACTTGAGCAGGACCAGGGCGAAGAAGAACTCGTTCCAGGCGGTGACGAAGGAGAACATCAGGGTGGCCACCAGGCCCGGGGTGAGGAGCGGGAGGACCACGCTGAACAGGATGCGGGGCCGGCTGCAGCCGTCGATCGCCGCCGCCTCCTCCAGCGAGGCCGGTACGGCTCGTACGTAGCCCTGCAGCATCCACAGGGCGAACGGCAGGTTCCACACCACGTAGACGAGGATCAGCCCGAACTGCGAGTTGATCAGCTGGAAGTTCTTCAGCACCAGGAACAGCGGGATGATCACCAGCACGAAGGGGAACATCTGGCTGACCAGGATCCACCCCGTCGCCGCCTTGCTGACCGCCGAGCGGTAGCGCACCAGCGCGTACGCCGCCGGCACCGCCACCAGGACGGAGATCAACGCCGCGCTCGTGGCCACGAGGAGGCTGTTGAGCGCGGAGCCCCACAGCGGCTGCTGGTCGAAGGCGTCCCGGAAGTTGTCCAGCGAGGGGTGTCGGGGCAGCCAGGTCGGATCGGTGGTGCCCAACTCCTGGGGCGCCTTGAAGGCGATGGAGAGCAGCCAGAGCAGCGGGAAGGCCAGGAAGGCCAGATAGCACAGGAGCGCCAGGTACTGCCCCGCGCGTCCGCAGGTGCGTGAGAGTGAGCTCACTGGTCGGCCTCCTTCAGGCGGTTGCGCAGGAACACGGTCAGCAGCACGGCGATCACCGCGATCATGACCATCCCCATCGCCGCCGCGTAGCCGAACTGGCCGTAGCGGAAGGCCTCTTCGTAGGCGAAGAGCATCGGCAGCCGGGTCTCACCGCCGGGCCCTCCCTGGGTCAGCACGTAGACCAGGCCGAAGGAGTTGAAGTTCCAGATGAAGTTGAGCGAGGTGATGGCCAGGACGACCGGCTTGAGCGCGGGCCAGGTGACCGCCCGGAAGCGGCGCCAGGTGCCGGCGCCGTCCAGGGCCGCGGCCTCGTGCAGCTCGTGCGGGACGTTCTGCAGCCCGGCCAGCAGCACCACGGTGGTCTGCGGCATGCCGGCCCACACGCCGACGACGATCACCGCGGGCAGCGCGAGGGAGAGACTGGAGAGCCAGTTGACGTTCTCCGAGATCAACTGCAGGTCGCGGAGCGTGGAGTTCAGGATGCCGGCGTCCCGGTGGTAGACCAGCCGCCACATGATGCCGATCACCACCTCGGGCATCGCCCAGGGCACCAGCGCGAGGGTGCGGGCAAGCCAGCGGAAGCGGAGATTCTGGTTCAGCAGCAGGGCCAGACCCAGCGCCAGCAGGAACTGGAGCGCGGTCACGCTCACCGCCCAGACGAGTCCGACCCGGAAGGAGTCCCAGAAGAGCGAGTCGAACCGCAGGGACGCGAAGTTGTCCAGGCCGATCCACTGCGTGGGCTCGGTACGTCCCGCCTGCGCGTCGGTGAACGCCAGCGACAGCCCGTACAGCAGCGGTCCGACGCTGAGCACGAGGATCGGCAGCAGCGCGGGCAGCAGCAGGAACCAGGCGTCCCGGTCCAGGCCGAGAGCACGCTTGCGGGTGCTCGGTGTCCGGGGCGGCGGCGTGCCGCGGCGGGGCGCGGGCCGTTCGGTCGTGGTCGTGGCGCTCATCGGCAGGCCTCTTCCGGGAGCCGTTCGGCAGCCGGTGCGGTCGGTGCCGCCGTGGTGGAGGCGCGGACGATCAGTCGTGGCGTGACCGTCTCCGTACGGGCGGATGCGGGCGGGGGCGCGTCGCCGCCGTCCTGGGACAACCGGTCCAGGAGCATCCGGGCCGCGATCCGGCCGCGTTCGGCCGAACCGAGGTCGACACTGGTCAGCGGTGGCCAACTGGCCCGGGTCAGGGTGCTGTCGTCCATGCCGGCGACCGCCACGTCCTCGGGTATGCGCAGGCCACGGGAGTGCAGCGCCTGGGCGGCGCCGAGGGCGAGCTGATCGTTGGCACAGAACACCGCGTCGACGGCCGCCGCGTCGAGGCGCGGTTCGGCCGCGGCGTCAGCCGTATGGTCGGCCGCGGTGTCCGCGGCGGGTGCCTCGTCCAGTAGCGCGTGCAGGGCCGCCGCGCCCGCCTCGATGGTGAACTCGGTGGTACGCACCAGCGCCGGGTCCACGCTCAGTCCGCGTTCCTCGAGCGCCGACCGGTAGCCGGCGTACCGGTTGGCGCCGGGCACGGTGTCGGCCGGACCGTTGATGAAGGCGACACGTCGACGCCCGGTGTCCAGGAGGTGGTGCACGGCCAGGCGGGCGCCCGCCACCGAGTCCGTGCGCACGCTGTCCACCGGCGCCTCGGAGGGCAGCGAACCGATCACCACCACGGGGCGGGCGGCGGTCCGCAGCGCCTCGAGGTGTTCCGGGGTGATCCGGATGGGACAGATGATCAGCCCGTCGCTCGTACGGTCCGCCAGGCTGCGCAGGACGGCCAGTTCGTCCGCGAGGACGGCGTCCGTGGAGTGCAGCAGCAGGCGATAGCCCTGTGCCTTGGCGAGGGACTGGATCTGGCGAACCATCGAGACGTAGACCGGGTTGCCGATGTCCTGCATGGCGAAGGTCAGTTGCATCGATCGGCCGCCCTGCAGGGACCTGGCCACCGCGTTCGGGACGTAGCCCAGTTCGGCGGCGGCCCGCTCGACCCGCCGTACGGTGTCGGCTCGTGCTCCGTGGCCGTTCAGCACCCGGGACACGGAGGCGATCGAGACCCCGGCGTGCTCGGCGATGGTCTCGACGGTGGGTGTCCCGCCTGTCGTCACCACAAGTGGTGTCCCTTCACTCGAGCGTCGAACTGGAAACGTTTACAGAAAGCTCCGCCGCATACGCGGCCGGAGAAACGTGTGGTTGCCGGTATGTTGCTCGAAGGTCGCCGGCGGGTCAATGGGATGTGTCGTTGGTCTCCCTGACCGGGCCGGGACGGGACGCGTCGGTGGACCCGGACTTCGCCGCCCGTGCGCTGGCGAGCGCCCCTACGGATGCCTACCGTCGAAGAATGACCGGGGAAGCTGCTGGTGCACGCGGACGGGACCGGCGCCTCGTACGAGCCGGTGGGTGTCCGTGACGGCCGACCGGCCCGACCCGCCGGCGGGCGACCCCTCGGAGTACGGGCCGTCCGGCCGTGACTCCTGCCGCCGTGACCTCTCTGGCCGCGAATCGCCAGAGCCCGCCACCGGTCGTACGGACGGCCGGGCCGCCACCCACGTCGAGGGCCACACGCACCGGGACGTGACAGGCGGATGGTTGCGTCCCGCGGTGTTCGGCGCCATGGACGGACTGGTGTCCAACCTCGGGCTGATGAGCGGGATCGCCGGGTCCTCGGCGGCCGCCTCGGCGATCGCCGTCGCCGGGCTGGCCGGCCTCGCGGCGGGGGCCTTCTCCATGGCCGCGGGCGAGTACACCTCCGTCGCCTCGCAACGCGAACTGGCCCAGGCCGAGGTGGAGCTGGAGCGCGGCGAGCTGCGTCGGCATCCGAGCGGCGAGCTGGAGGAGCTGACCGCGCGCTACGTCGCGCTCGGCGTGACACCCAAGCTGGCCCGGCAGGTGGCCGGGGAGATCTCCCGGGACCCGGAACAGGCGCTGCTGATCCACGCCCGGGACGAGCTGGGAGTGGACCCGCGAGACCTGCCCTCGCCGCTGCTCGCCGCCGCCTCCTCGTTCGCGGCGTTCTCCCTGGGGGCGCTGCTGCCGGTGCTGCCGTACCTCTTCGGCGCGACGGCGCTGTGGCCGGCGGTGCTGGTGGCGCTGCTGGGGCTCTTCGGCTGCGGGGCGGTGGTCGCCCGCGTGACGGCGCGGTCCTGGTGGTACAGCGGTCTGCGGCAGCTCGCGGTGGGTGGCGCGGCGGCGGGGGTGACGTACGGACTCGGGGCGCTGTTCGGTACGGCGGTGTCCTGACCGGACGTCCCCGCCGCGGGTACGTGTCGTACCTCCGCGCGGGTGTCTGGCAGGGGCCGTGGGCGGATTCATGGTTACCGACGGGTTTCAGCGCCGTCCCTCGGGGGCAGAAGGGAGAAGCCCACGCGCAACGATGCCGTGGCGCCCGGCCTGATCCGGCCGATGAGCACCCCCTTCCGCGGCTGGTGAACCTGGCCCGTGGACCGTGACCGGCACCATGTCCGTATCCTGGGACGTTCTATCCGTCTACTGAGCGGATGCCGCATGCTGTAAGCCACCCGGATCAGCCTCCTGAGGGCCAACGTCGTCCCTCGGCACTCGCACTTGCCACCGACGACGACGGGAGAGCCCGATGCGCATCGCATCCCCGGCGGCCCACCCTGCCCGGCAGGGGTTGTACGACCCCCGATACGAGCATGACGCCTGCGGCGTCGGCTTCGTGGCCACTCTCACCGGAGTTCCCAGCCATGAGCTGGTCGAACAGGCCCTGACCGTCCTGCGCAACCTGGAACACCGTGGCGCCACCGGCTCCGACCCGGAGACCGGGGACGGCGCCGGCATCCTGCTCCAGGTCCCGGACCTCTTCCTGCGGGAGAGCGTGACCTTCCCGCTGCCGGACCCCGGGGCGTACGCCGTGGGCATCGCGTTCCTGCCGACCTCTCCGCCGGAGCGGGAGACCGCCGTCTCAGAAATCGAGACGATCGCCGTGGAGGAAGGGCTCGCCGTCCTCGGCTGGCGGGACGTGCCCGTGGCCCCGCAACTCCTCGGGGAGGGCGCCCGCGCGACGATGCCCGTGCTCCGGCAGCTGTTCGTCGCCGACAGCGCCGGCGAGCGGCACGGCACGGGGCTGGACCGGCTGGCCTTCGTGCTGCGCAAGCGCGCGGAGCGGGAGACCGGCACGTACTTCCCCTCGCTGTCCGCCCGCACCCTCGTCTACAAGGGGATGCTCACGACCGGACAGCTGGAGCCGTTCTTCCCCGACCTGTCCGACCGCCGGCTGGTCAGCGCCATCGCCCTGGTGCACTCCCGGTTCTCCACCAACACCTTCCCCAGCTGGCCGCTCGCCCATCCGTACCGCTTCGTCGCGCACAACGGTGAGATCAACACCGTGCAGGGCAACCGGAACTGGCTGCGCGCCCGCGAGTCCCAGCTGGTCAGCGACCTGTTCGGCGGCGAACGGGACACCCTGGAGCGGATCTTCCCGATCTGCACGCCGGGCGCCTCCGACTCCGCCACCTTCGACGAGGTGCTGGAGCTGCTGCACCTGGGTGGACGCTCCCTGCCGCACTCGGTGCTGATGATGGTGCCTGAGGCGTGGGAGAACCACGACTCCATGGACCCGGCCCGACGCGCCTTCTACCAGTACCACTCCACCATGCTGGAGCCCTGGGACGGCCCCGCCTGCGTCACCTTCACCGACGGCACCCAGGTCGGCGCCGTACTGGACCGCAACGGCCTGCGTCCCGGGCGGTACTGGGTCACCGACGACGGCCTGGTGGTGCTCGGCTCCGAGGTCGGCGTGCTGGACATCGACCCGGCGCGGGTCGTACGCAAGGGGCGGCTCCAGCCGGGCCGGATGTTCCTCGTCGACACCGAACAGCACCGCATCGTCGAGGACGACGAGATCAAGTCCGCCCTGGCCGCCGAGCAGCCGTACGCGCGGTGGCTCCGGGACGGCCTGATCGACCTGACCGAACTGCCGGAGCGCGAGCACATCGTGCACACCCACTCTTCGGTCACCCGCCGACAGCAGACCTTCGGCTACACCGAGGAGGAACTGCGCGTCCTGCTCGCCCCGATGGCCGAGACCGGCGCCGAACCCATCGGCTCGATGGGCACCGACTCGCCCATCGCCGCGCTCTCCGAGCGCCCGCGGCTGGTCTTCGACTACTTCACGCAGCTGTTCGCCCAGGTCACGAACCCGCCGCTGGACGCCATCCGGGAGGAGCTGGTCACCTCGCTGCACTCCTCGCTCGGCCCGCAGGGCAACCTGCTGGAACCGACCGCGGACTCCTGCCGCAGCGTCACCCTGCCGTTCCCCGTGATCGACAACGACGAGCTGGCCAAGCTCATCCACATCAACGCCGACGGTGACCTGCCCGGCTTCCGGTCCACCACCCTCTCCGGCCTCTACCGGGTGTCCGAACAGGGCGACGGGCTGGCCGCCCGCATACGGGACATCTGCGCCGAGGCGGACGCCGCCATCGAGTCCGGCGTCCGGCTGATCGTGCTCTCCGACCGCCACTCCGACGCCGAGCACGCCCCGATCCCCTCCCTGCTGCTCACCTCGGCCGTCCACCACCACCTCATCCGCACCAAGCAGCGCACCCGGGTCGGCCTGCTGGCCGAGGCGGGCGACGTACGCGAGGTACACCATGTCGCGCTGCTCATCGGCTACGGCGCCGCCGCGGTCAACCCGTACCTGGCGATGGAGTCCGTCGAGGACCTCGTGCGCGCCGGTACGTTCCTGCCGGACACGGAGCCCGAGACGGCCATCCGGAACCTCATCCGAGCACTCGGCAAGGGCGTGTTGAAGGTGATGTCCAAGATGGGCATCTCCACCGTCGCCTCCTACCGCGGCGCGCAGGTCTTCGAAGCGGTCGGGCTGGACGAGGAGTTCGTCGCGACGTACTTCCACGGCACCACCACCAAGATCGGGGGCGTCGACCTGGGCGTCATCGCCGGGGAGGTCGCCGCCCGGCACGCCAAGGCGTATCCGGCCACCGGAACCGCCCCCGCACACCGGGCGTTGGACATCGGCGGGGAGTACCAGTGGCGGCGTGAGGGCGAGCCGCACCTGTTCGACCCGGACACCGTCTTCCGGCTGCAACACGCCACCCGGCAGCGGCGGTACGACATCTTCCAGCAGTACACCCGCCGGGTCGACGAGCAGTCCGAACGGCTCATGACGCTGCGCGGCCTCTTCCGACTGAAGCACGGCGAACGGGACCCCGTACCGCTGGACGAGGTCGAGCCGGCCTCCGAGATCGTCCGGCGGTTCTCCACCGGCGCCATGTCGTACGGCTCCATCTCCCAGGAGGCGCACGAGACCCTCGCCCTCGCCATGAACCAACTCGGCGGCAAGTCCAACACCGGTGAGGGCGGCGAGGACGCCGAGCGGCTGCACGACCCGGCCCGTCGCAGCGCCATCAAGCAGGTCGCCTCCGGCCGCTTCGGCGTGACCAGCGAGTACCTGGTCAACTCCGACGACATCCAGATCAAGATGGCGCAGGGCGCCAAGCCCGGTGAGGGCGGCCAGCTGCCCGGCCACAAGGTCTACCCCTGGGTGGCCCGCACCCGCCACTCCACCCCGGGCGTCGGCCTCATCTCCCCGCCGCCGCACCACGACATCTACTCCATCGAGGACCTCGCCCAGCTCATCCACGACCTGAAGAACGCCAACCCACGAGCCCGCATCCACGTCAAGCTGGTCTCCGAGGTCGGCGTCGGCACCGTCGCCGCCGGCGTGTCCAAGGCCCACGCGGACGTCGTGCTGGTCTCCGGACACGACGGCGGTACGGGCGCGGCACCGCTGACCTCCCTCAAGCACGCCGGCGGCCCGTGGGAGCTGGGCCTGGCCGAGACCCAGCAGACGCTGCTGCTCAACGGGCTGCGGGACCGTATCGTCGTGCAGACCGACGGGCAGCTGAAGACCGGCCGGGACGTGCTGATCGCGGCCCTCCTCGGCGCCGAGGAGTACGGCTTCTCCACCGCGCCGCTGGTGGTCTCCGGATGCGTCCTCATGCGGGTGTGCCATCTGGACACCTGCCCGGTCGGCATCGCCACCCAGAACCCGAAGCTGCGCGAACGCTACGCCGGCAAGGCCGAGTTCGTCGTGAACTTCTTCGAGTTCATCGCCGAGGAGGTCCGCGAGCTGCTGGCCGAACTCGGCTTCCGCAGCCTCGAGGAGGCCATCGGCCACGCCGAACTGCTGGACACCTCCCGCGCCGAGCACCACTGGAAGGCCCAGGGTCTCGACCTGGCGCCACTGCTGCACGTGCCGGAGCTGCCCGCGGACGCCGTACGCCACCAGGCCGTCGAGCAGGACCACGGGCTGGCGAAGGCGCTGGACAACCAGCTGATCAAGCTGTCCGCCGACGCGCTGCTCGCCGACACCCCCGAGGAGGCCCGGCCCGTACGCGGCCAGGTCGCCATCCGGAACATCAACCGGACGGTGGGCACCATGCTCGGCCACCAGGTCACCCGGAAGTTCGGCGGCGCCGGCCTGCCGGACGACACCATCGACCTCACCTTCACCGGCTCCGCCGGCCAGTCCTTCGGCGCCTTCCTGCCACCCGGCGTCACCCTCCGGCTGGAGGGCGACGCCAACGACTACGTCGCCAAGGGCCTCTCCGGCGGCCGGATCGTCGTACGCCCCGACCGGGCCGCCGACCACCTCGCGGAGTACTCCACCATCGCCGGCAACACCCTGGCGTACGGCGCGACCGGCGGCGAGCTGTTCCTGCGCGGCCGGGTCGGCGAGCGGTTCTGCGTACGCAACTCCGGCGCGACGGTGGTCGCCGAGGGCGTCGGCGACCACGGCTGCGAGTACATGACCGGCGGGACCGCGGTCGTCCTCGGCGGCACCGGACGGAACTTCGGCGCCGGCATGTCCGGCGGCACGGCGTACGTCATCGACCTGGCGCCGGACCACGTCAACGCCGCGCTGCGGGACGCGGTCGAGGGGCTGGACGCCGATGACCGGACGTTGCTGCGGGAACTGGTCCGCCGCCACAGGGAGGAGACCGGTTCCACCGTCGCCGAGCGGCTGTTGGCCGACTGGGACACGGAGGTCACCCGCTTCCGCAAGGTGCTGCCGGCCACCTACAAGGCGGTGCTCGCCGCCAGGACCGCCGCCGAGGCCGCCGGCCTACCGGAGAACGAGACGCACGAGAAGATGATGGAGGCGGCACTCAATGGCTGACCCCAAGGGCTTCCTGACCACCGACCGTGAGGTCGCCGAGACCCGCCCGGTCGACGAGCGGGTGCGGGACTGGCACGAGGTGTACGTCCCCGGCTCGCTCCTGCCGATCATCAGCAAGCAGGCCGGCCGCTGCATGGACTGCGGCATCCCGTTCTGCCACAACGGCTGCCCACTCGGGAACCTCATCCCGGAGTGGAACGACTACGCCTACCGCGAGGACTGGGCGGCCGCCAGCGAGCGGTTGCACGCCACCAACAACTTCCCGGAGTTCACCGGGCGGCTGTGCCCGGCGCCCTGCGAGTCGGCGTGCGTGCTGGGTATCAA
Organism: Streptomyces oceani; assembly: GCF_001751245.1. Taxonomy (GTDB): domain Bacteria; phylum Actinomycetota; class Actinomycetes; order Streptomycetales; family Streptomycetaceae; genus Streptomyces; species Streptomyces oceani. Next base: position 21,043 of record NZ_LJGU01000132.1, on the reverse strand, counting down.
CCAGCCCGCCGTGACCATCAAGAACGTCGAGGTCACCATCGCCGACAAGGCGTGGGAGCACGGCGACGTCACGCCGCAGCCCCCGGACCGGCTGTCCGGCAGTACCGTCGCGGTCATCGGCTCCGGGCCCGCCGGGCTGGCCGCCGCCCAGCAGCTGACCCGAGCCGGGCACACCGTCGCGGTGTACGAGCGGGCGGACCGGCTCGGTGGCCTGCTGCGGTACGGCATCCCCGAGTTCAAGATGGAGAAGGTGCACATCAACCGGCGTATCGAGCAGATGCGCGCGGAGGGCACCAAGTTCCGCACGGAGACCGAGGTCGGCCGGGACGTCGACGCGGCGAAGCTGCGCAAGCGGTACGACGCCGTGGTGGTCGCGGCCGGCGCCACCACCTCCCGCGAGCTGCCCGTGCCGGGCCGGGAGCTGCACGGCGTCCACCAGGCGATGGAGTACCTGCCGTTGGCCAACAAGGTGCGGGAGGGCGACCTGGTGACCTCGCCGATCTCGGCGGAGGGCAAGCACGTCGTCGTCATCGGCGGTGGCGACACGGGCGCGGACTGCGTCGGCACGGCGCACCGCCAGGGCGCCGCCTCCGTCACCCAGTTGGAGATCATGCCGCGGCCGGGGGAGGAGCGGTCGGAGCAGCAGCCGTGGCCGATGTTCCCGATGCTCTACAAGGTCACCTCGGCTCACGAGGAGGGCGGCGAGCGGGTCTACTCCGTCTCCACCACCCACTTCGAGGGGTCCGCCCCCGAGGAGGGGGAGTCGGTCGGGCACGTGCGGTGGCTGCACCTGGTGGAGGTGGATTTCGTCGACGGCAGGCCACAACCGGTCGCCGGCACCGAGCGCCGTATCCCCGCCCAGCTCGTCACCCTCGCGATGGGTTTCACCGGTGTCGACCAGGAGAACGGCCTGGTCGCCCAGTTCGGCGTACGGCTGGACGAGCGCGGCAACATCGCTCGGGACGGCGACTACGCGACCAACGTCCCCGGTGTCTTCGTCGCCGGTGACGCCGGCCGGGGCCAGTCGCTGATCGTCTGGGCCATCGCCGAGGGTCGGGCCGCGGCCCGTGCGGTGGACGAGTACCTGAGCGGCGCCAGCACTCTCCAGGCGCCCGTACGACCCACGGACCGCGCGCTGTCGGTGTAGGTCCGTGGCCCGTGTACCGCCGTAGCCTCCTACGGCCCGCAGCGTGCCGCACAGCGTCGTGCGGTCATCCGGCGCTCGCCCCACACCCCGACCGGGGGCGTGCGCCGGCAGTCCCGGCCGGCAGCCGAGGGGGTTGCCGGCCGGGCCAACCGGCCCCGCGTACGCTGACCATGGACCGGTCGACGTGACTGCGCGGTGGTTCCCAGCCCGGAACCGCGCGGGCTGAGCGCCTGCCTACGCGCGCCGTCGAGACCGCCACACCGCCGTCGCGCCGACCAGGAGCGACACCGTCGCCCAGTCCAGGGCACCCAGGTCTGCCAAGCCGACGCGGAGTCGGAATCATCAGCCGACGCGGTCCGGTGACCGGAGACATCCGCGGAGGAGTGGTCGGGCACGTGGGCTGGATCGCCGTAGTCCCCTGCCCGGTCGAGGGTGGGATCCGTCGGCCCAACCGCCGCCGACATCGCGGGCATCGGCGCGTGACGTACTGAGAATGTCATCGAGGAGGTGATTGCCCAACTTGAGCCCGTCCATCGCTTGCCGGTTCGTGTAGTCGGTGAGGATGTCGGAGGCCTGATCGGGGTCGGCGCGGCTGGGACTGTGGCAGCGGGCGCGTGCCGGCGGCGCGGAGCTGGCCTGGCGTCCGTCAGGCCGAGTCCGACGTCGGTGAGCGTGATGATCGCCTGACTACGGACGTACTGCCCGCGAATCGCAGATTGGCGGCGGAGAACGCCGAGCTTGCGCCGCGGCAACGAGGTCCTGCGCGCGGCGAGTGTCTATTTCGCCAGCGAGATCGGCCTGACCCGGAGGTGGACATGAGCTTCATCGACACGCATGGCTTCCCGGCCGGTCTCGTACTGCGGGCCCTGGGCACGCCTGCCTCGACCCGATTCCTCAGTGACCCGTCACAAGCCGATAGCTACGGTCACGCCGAGGAACAGCAGTACGACCCCGGTCGCGAGACGCACCCCTCGATACACGGCTGGCCGGGATATGAGGCTCTGCCCTCTGGCGACGGCCCAAGTCAGCAGGAAGTTCCAGGAAGCCGTAACCAGGGCCCACAGGAGGCCCAAGGCAATGCCGGACACGAGTGCCGGACCCTGCGCTGTCATGAACTGAGGCAGTATGGACACCGCGAAGACTCCGGCCTTGGGGTTGCCGAGATTGGTACCGAGCCCAGCGGTGTAGCCGCTCAGCAGCTCTGATCGATCCGTGTCGCCTGAGTTGTCGGACGGCGTCACCCGCTCAAGTGGGGTCCTCAGAGCGCTCACGAGGGTGCTGCTGCCTATGAGGAAGAGCACGATGCCGCCGGCGATCTGAAGTGCTGTGTAGATGCGCGGGTTAGCAAGAAGCAGTGTTGACAGTCCGGCTGTGGCAGCGGCGGACCAGAGAACGAGCCCTGTGGCGTTGCCCAGGATTGTGGCACCAGCCACGCGCTTGCCACCCTCCAGGGCCTGCCGAATGAGGAGCGCCTGCCCAGCTCCTGGAAGCATCGCCAAGAGCCAGGTAGTGGTGAGAAACAAGGGCAGATGGGTCAACACGACTCGTTCCGTGGGTCGGGCCCTACCAGGTCTTCGAAGGAGTATGAGACCCCGGCTGGGTGTGGTGGCTACGGCGAGTCGGGTGCATCGCCGGAAGCGGACCGCGACTGGCCGGACGACGGTGCCTCGGTTCGCTGTGTAGAGGTACCGAGGGCAAGTACAGCTGCGACAGCGGAGCAGAGCGCGAGGACCAGGAAGAGGGAAGGGGAGCCGCCGAGGATGCTGGCAAGGGCGGTGGCGGCGAAGGGTGTGATCGCTGTGGTGACGGTTACTGGCACGGCTAGGACGGCTGAGAGGCGTCCGTAGGCGTGGGTTCCCCAGCGGTCGGCGACTGCCGTGGCCTGCAGGAGCGTGAAGTTGCCTCGTACCATACCGACCAATGTTGCGAGTACCAGCAGCAACCAGACTGGGCCGGGAATGAGAGCGAACGCTCCGATGGCGCCGGCACCGACACCGAAGACGGGCACTGTCCGTACGGCGATGCCGGTGTGACGAGCCAGCCGCCCGTACAGGATCCGGCCGACGATCTGGCCGACACCGCACAGGGCCAGCGCCCAGGCGGCTGTTGACGAATCCGCGCCGCGCTCGTTCATCAGAGGGATCAGTGAGATGAGAACGCCCCAGCCCGCGAATCCCGCCATCAGCATGGCCCCGGCCAGTAGTACAAAAGGCCGCGACTTGGCTATACGCCCCACACTGCCCGCCTCGTCCGTCGTTGTCGTAGCCGGGCCGGATACGGCTGGCGGCCAAGGTGCCCGCAGGAAGAGGGCATGAACGGGAACAGTGATGACTCCGAGGCTGAGTGCAAGTAGGGCGTAGGAGCCTCGCCATCCGAACGTGTCTGTGAGTGCTTCCGTGACAGGAGCGAAGACTGTGGACGCGAGACCTCCCGCGAGGGTTACAGCGGTCAGTGCCTTGACTCGATCTTCCCCCCACCAGCGAGCTACTGCAGCGAATGCGGGCTGGTAGAAAGTGGCGGCCATAGCACCCCCAGCAGCGATCCAACCGGCGAAGAACACCAGGAGGTTCGGAGCCATGGCCACGACGAGGAGCGAGACCGCAGCCAGAACCGAACCGCTGGTCATTACAGCTCGGGGGCCATTACGGTCTAAGAGTCGACCAAGGGGGACGCCAACGGCTGCGGAGAGGAGCAGGGCAGCTGAGAAGGCAGCTGTCACAAGGGATGAGGACCACCCGGTGTCAGCGACGATGCCAGGCCGCAGCACGGGGAAAGCGTAGTACAGCACACCCCAGCTGGTGATCTGAGTCGCGCACAGGGCAGGCAGCACGCCTCGGGGCGGATCTCCTTGACGGTGTAGCGGATCCGCTGAGCCGTCGTCAGCCTCCCTGTCAACTTCTCGGGCCATTCGCCTCATGTCTCGGGCCTTTCTTCGAGCCGGCCCCACCCGATGGGAGGTTGCAACCACCCAATCATGAAGCGCCTGTCATCTCCGCGGCCACACTGGCCCGCTACCTCACCACATGCACCCGGGACACCCAGCGGGCCGGCAATCGCCGGGCGTTGTGAGGTCTGTGATCAGCTCCTGGAACCGAGCGGGCCGGGAAAGCAATTCGCAGACCTCTACCCAGTTGTTACGCAGTGGCTGACTCTGCTTCATGGGCGAAGTAGCCTGTCTTGTTCTTACCATCTGATTCCAGGTGTGAGCCCTCCTGAATCTGATAGAGCGAGTTGAACTCGGCTGCCGCAAGGGGAAGTTGCCAGACTCCCCCCTCGCAGCGGGCCATGCGAGCGGGCTTGCCGTGCACCAGCTTCGCGGTGGGCTCATTGTGGGCAGCGTGAGGCCCATAATATATGGGGAATGCGTCCGCTGCCCTGTATGCAGGAATGAACACACGCCGATACCGGTCGGATGTGTTCTTCTCAGATGAATGCGCCGCCAGCGGGTGGATGAAAACAGCTGTTCCTGCCGGGCCTTCACAGTCGACCACTGTGGAATCGTCCACACCCACCTGGTCCAGCGAAGTGATCTTTCCGCCGAAGTGGCCACCGACCTCGTGACTGAGGATGCCTCGACGGTGGGATCCGGCTGCCACCCTCAGGCAGGAGTTCTCGCGCGTCGCGTCATCGAGGTAGATGAGGCATGCTACAAGATCCGTATTGGTGTGGGGGTAGTAGGCGAAGTCCTGGTGCCACTCGACGACGCTGCCTACCTCTGGCGGCTTCACGTTCAACTTGGAGTACTGCAGGACGATGTCTTCGCCAATCAGTTGAGCCGTGGCATCAAGGACTTGAGGATCTTCCGCCATTCCGGCGAAAATCTTGTCCCGCGATGTAGGAGCCCAGATGCGTCGAGCCTTGGCGTCATATCCCGGCTCAACCTCGGCCACCTCACTTATACTGGGAGAGGAAAGCAAAGAATCTACGACCGCGCGCGCCTGCGCGACAACACCTGCGTTGACGAGTTTTTCAACAACAAGGAAACCGTTCTCCTTGTAGAAATCGACTTGACTCTTGGTGAGTACATTACCCACGGATATCTCCTCTGTCAGAAGTGCAGGTCACAGCGGCTCATCAGGCAGCGACCGGAAGAACAGGTTTCTCACAGTCCCGCTGACCATAGAGTTGCCGCAGTGCTGAGCATGAACGCCAGCCGCCACCGACTGCAAGAGGGAACGGGTAAAAATGAGAGGCAGCTCCCCTCTCTCGACTGCCGCTTTTCTGCCGGTCCAACTGCCGCCCAAAACCCGCACACGAGACTAGACTCACCGAGGTGCGACTTCACTCCGGGACTTTTCTCAGCAGCTGCGCACGAGCAGACTCCGGAAGAGTTTCCCCGGATGCAGGTATCCGTCGCCTCGCTATGTTGTTTTCTACCCTTGGGGGTCTCATGACTATTTCTCGACACGACGCCACTGGCGCCCTGAAGCCGAAAAACATCGAAATCCTCGACTGCACTCTCAGAGATGGAAGTTACTCCGTCGGATTTCAGTTCACGGAAGAAACTATCCGCAATACCCTGATCGGGCTCGAGGAATCCGGCATATAATTCGTCGAACTCGGGCACGGACTCGGCCTCAACGCATCGGAGGCACTGAACAAGCCGGCGGCGGTACCCGATGAACAATGCTTCCACATTGCACGTGAATCTCTGCAAAATGCCGCATGGGGCATGTTCTGCATTCCCGGGGTCGCGAACACTTCGCATCTCAAGCAAGCGGCAGCTGCAGGAATGCAGTTCGTTCGTATCGGCGTGGACATCACAGACGTTTCCCCAGCGGAGGAATTCATCCCGCTGGCGAAGGAGCTCGGACTGACTGCTTTCGTCAATCTCATGAAGACGAACGTGCTTGAGACCGAAGACGTGGTAGACCCCGTGCGACAGTGCGTCTCGTACGGGGCCGACAGCGTCTATCTGGTCGACTCAGCGGGCAGCTACTTGCCCTTCGAGGTCAGCGAACTGTTCCACGTCGTTAGCGACACCGTAGACGTACCCCTGGGCTTTCACGGGCACGACAACCTCGGACTCGCCAATGCAAACGCTCTTGCAGCGGCATCTAGCGGAGCTCACTACATCGACGCCACACTCGATGGCATTGGCAGGGGGGCTGGCAACACCAGCACCGAAGGCTTTGCCACGGTCCTGCACCGCCAAGGAGCGCCTACAGCCCCGGACTACCAGCGTCTGGCGCACCTGAGTGAGAGTACGATTCGCGTCGTGCCACGTCTCCACGACGACCGGATCTATCAGGTGGTCGGTGGACTGACGCGGACTCACTCCAGCTTGTTCCCCCTGATCACGCGGTGCGCCGAAGCAGAGGGAGTTGACGTGTTCTCGCTCATGGCAGCGGTGGCTGAAGTGGATCGGGTCCATCCGACGGAGAAGCTCGTCGCTGCGACTGCCAGCGCTCTGGCCGCGTCCTGATCAGTCGGCTCCCCCTGACCGGTGCTCGGGTTGTGTCTGAACATCGGACAGGGGGCCGGCCTCAGCACTACTCGTCGCGGTCACGAAGGCCGGATGCCTGCTAGAGCACAGGTGAAAGCCCACCGTCGCACCGCACGGTGTTTCCGGTGATATATGAGGCTCTACTGCCGCACAAGAACGCTGCGACATCTGCAAACTCTGAGGGGTCGCCGTACCTGTGGGCTGGGATCTCTGTTATGGACGCAGCTTTAACTTCTCCCTCCTTGCGCCCAGTTCTGGCAGCCCGTGCTGCGTCAAGCTGCAGCACTCTGTCGGTGGCGATGCGGCCGGGGAGTAGCATATTGACAGTCACACCGTCTGCCGCAACTTCTGTTGCAAGCATCTTGAGATAGGCCGCAAAGGCGGAACGTCCGATACTAGAGAGAGCCAGGTCACCGATGGGAGTGACAACGGAACTCGAACCGATAGCGAGAATTCTCCCCCATTTTTGCTTCCTCATGTACGGTAAGGCTAAGGAGATTAGGCGGTGATGCGCCGTCACCAAGTATTCGATGGCGTCACCCACCTCTTCTTCTTCAATCTCCGTCACCTTTGCAGGGCGTGGTCCTGGTCCGTTGAGTACAAGTATGTCCACAGAGCCGAACGCCGTCTCAGCCTCCGCTATCAGGGTGCTTACGCCCTTCGGTGCTGAGAGATCTATTCCCACGGCTATGGCGTTCGGTAGGCCTGCGGCGACACTTTCCGCCAGTGATTTCCGCCGACCGCACACGACCACACGTGCGCCCTCCTGGGAGAGCGCCTCTGCCGTGGCTCTCCCGAGCCCAGAAGTGGAACCGCACACGAGGGCGGTTTTCCCCTCCACACCCATGTCCATCAGAAATCGCCCTCCACTCGCAGCCTTGAACTAGAGGTACCTCTCATCCTTCGCGTGAAGCACGCCGTACACGGTTCCGGAGGTGACCAACCCCCTCCACGCGCGCCTCGACCGTGTCCCCGTCCCTGATGACCCCGGCCCCCGGAGTTCCAGTTGCCACGATGCTGCCAGCTTCCAGTGTCATCCCCCCGGAAAAGTAACTGACTTGCCAATAGGGATCACGCATCATGGCAGAAACGTCGTTAGACGCTATGGTTTCCCCGTTCACGATCGTCGAAGTACGTACGCGAGACAGGTCGGGGATTTCATCAGGCGTTACCACCCACGGGCCAATACTGCAAAAGGTGTCAAACGCTTTTGCCCATGGAATGTGGCGGGGATTGGTTCGGATTGCATCTTCCGCGGTCATGTCCAGCACGCTGGTGAACCCGAATACTACAGAACGCGCCTCCTCCGCAGATACATCTCGGCACGTCTTTCCTATGACGACGCCGAGTTCGGCTTCAGCGGTGATGCGCTCTGACTGGCTTGGGAGCACGATGTCGTCCCCGAAGCCAATAATGGTACTGCTCGGACGCAAATAGGACCCGGGGGCTCCGGTTGGTTGTACCGCATCCAGATCATCGGCATGCCTGCGGTAGTTTAGGCCAACACCCCACAGCTTGGGCGGGTTCCTGTAAATGGGCGCAAACGGTGCAGATTCAATCGGAATGGCTGTTTTCAGCTTCGGAGCGCTCGTTATCACTTCTTTGAGTCCGTCGAGCTGATTTTTGAGAACAACGTCGAGGAGCGTGGGTCCGAAGTTTCCCCCAGTGACCTTGTTGATTGAACTGACCAGGACCATTCCGGCGTCTGTCGAGATGCCGACATCCTCGCCCCTGTCGAACCTGAGGCTGCAGAAACGCACTGAGTTCACGTCCTATCATTACAGTTGGGAATCTGAATGGCATGCCTGCTGTGCACCTAGTGTGCAGATCGGCAGCAGGAAGAAGGGTTCAAGCATAGGGATCTGCACGATAGCAGGAGGTATTTCACACCCAAAGTTCACCGAATCGGCGCACGATATTTAGAGTGGCAAACAACGACGCGTCGGTCTCGTCGGTTCGCCGGAGCAGGCCGTGGATGAACAAGTTGTATACGTCGTCCGCGGCCTGCGCGAAATCCGTATTCTGCTCTTTTGCTATGTCGGAAATCGACCAGGATATTGAGGTTTGCCCCATAGTCGAGAGTAATTTATGCTGCCGGAAAGTGAGTGCTCGGACAGAGTGCCGGACCGAATCGAACGCCTCGGGTTCCTGGGTGGCAAGCGGTACCGGACGTCGCGCCACCATGGCAGGGTCATGAGCGAGCTGTTGGGCCAGCTGTTGAGGAGAGTAGACCAAAATCCACCGCGCGGCGAGTTCCAGAGCCTTCGGCAGTCCATCTAACGCGCGGCAGATGTTGGCGATGTATTCCGCGTTCCGGCTGTTGAGTTCGAAAGTAGGACGTATCTGCTGCACACGTGTCAATAGCATGCGCACCGAGGGGACTTGCTCCAAATGGGAAGGGTCAGTTGCGCCCTCCACCCTGGGTAGCGGCAACGGGGCGAGTGGAAACAATTCTTCTATGGGGGCGTCGGGCGTGCTCCGCGCGGTGCAGAGAACCGTCAGCCCGGGACATGAAGAGAGAAGGTCGGCTACCGCAGCCGCCAACGTGCTGGCCGCGGGTGCTCCGTCCAGAATGAGTAGCGCACGTCGACCTCCAATGAGGTCTGCCGCGTGCCCCGGGAAGTGTGCCTCGCCTGAGAGCAGGTCGCCGATGCGCTCGAAGAGGAACTCCTCAACCTCCTCCCGGCTACTCCCCGGAAACGGGGTCGGCATCAACGGCACCCAAAGGACCGATCCTGCTTCTCGCATGTGCCAGGTTCGCGCGAACTCAAGTGCCAGTCGGGTCTTGCCCGCGCCCTCAATTCCCGTAATGGTGAGCAGGCGGCGGCCCCTGGGGGCTAAGAGCCGGCGAAGAACGGCGAGTTCATCGTCCCGTCCAAAGAGCGGCCCGTCAGCAGCCGGAGGTGGCACATGCACCATGTCCCGTGGCTGGAGTTGTCTCTGCACCGAGTCAGACGGTCCGAAGACCTCGACGAGATCTTGATCGTCCGCTTTGAGGTGCAGTGCCTGGGCTAGCAGGCGAATGGTATCTCGGCGCGGAGTCTTGACTCGTCCATTCTCGATGTCACGAATCGAGCGCACGCTGAGTGTGCTGAAGTCCGCGAGTTGCTTCTGGGAGAGACCAGAACGCCGGCGGAGACCGCGGATGCGTGGCCCAAGCGCCGCTATCTCAGGCTCATCCCCATCAAGCAAGGTTTCCACGTGCATGGAAATACCCCCAACGTACCTACTTCGGACACGTCGATTCCGGAGCGCGAATCGAGGCCGCATACGAAAGCATGGTGGAGTCAGACCGGACGCTGTGCTGGCAGTGAAGCTTGAAGAAGACCTCCTTGAAGCGGTCCTTCAGGTTGGCCTGTCGCTTCCGCTCGGCGTGGTACCGGAGTTCAGGGAGGGCGTCGACGATCTTGCGCTGTGTCGGGGACCGCTGCTGATGCGCGTGGGCGTGACAAGGTTGTGCCGAGTCTTGAGCGCTTCGATTTCGTGCTGGGTGAGGTCGAGCGGTTGCTGATCGGTCACGCGAGCTCCTGCGGTCAGGGCCTCACCACCGTTTCGTGACGGTGGGTGTGTGAGGACGTCTGCTGTCTGGACTGGCCTGCTGGTGTGGCATGCGCTACCGAGGTTTCGTCTCCGTCGGTTGGGGCGTGCACCCCTGCACGAGAGTGAACCGCACCCGGGTTTGATGGAGCCATCGAAGACTCGGAAGGATGCCGAGCATGGCTGCCCCTAAGGAGTACTCTGACGGACTGCGTGAGCGTGCGACCCCTATGGCAGTCGAGGCCCGCAGGGAGCCACCGCGTAGGCCGGTATATGTGGTTCGCGACGGCCGGGAGGCCCATGCCGGGCATGGACTCGATGATCTCGGCGCGGTCGTCGGTGCGTGAGGTCGCGTGGATCTCCCGGTCGTTGTCCTTGATCCGCTCATCCAGGGCCAGGACTTGGGGGCGAGGCCACCTACCGCCAGATGTCCGGCTTCTCCGCCGGCGAGGTCCCGGATGGTCAAGACGAGTTCAGGGCCGAGGAAGAGGCGTCCGTGGACGAGCTCACGCAAGCATCCAAGCTGGTGTTCTCCTCCTCACTCGAGGAACCACTCACGTGGGCCAACTCCACGCTCGTTCGCGATGACGCCGTCGAGGCGGTCCGCGCGATGAAGGAGAACGGCTCGGGGCTCCTCAGCACGATCGGCAGCCTGAGCCTGTGCCGGTCCCTGCTCAAGGCCGGACTCGTCGACCGCTTCCGGGTCGTGATGTTCCCGGTGATCACCGGGGCCACGGGCGCGGAACGCATCTACGACGGATATCCGGACGTCGCCCTCGAGATGATCGAGCACCGCACCTTCGACGGCCGCATCCAGCTGGTCGAGTACAAGCCCCGCGTGTAGGCAGGAGTCCCGGAATCCACCGCCGCCGCATCTCACCGGCGAGCGCGAGGCCCGAGAGAGTGTCTACGCGGTCACCAGCCTCGACGCCCAGCAGGCCGTCCCAGCCGAACTGGCCGCCGCGATTCGCGTGCACCGGGGAGTGGAGAACTCCTCGCAGCACAATCAGGGGATGTCACCTTCGTCGAGGACGTCTCCACCGTCCACACCGGGCCGGCAGCACGGGCCATAGCGACATCGCCGATCCCGGACGGATGCCCGGCTGGGTCGACGTGATGAAGGGCGAGACCTCGGACTGGGAGGGGATCTTCGACGGCTTCCGGTCCACCCTGGACCGGCCCGCCGCGGCCTACTGGTGGGAACTGAGCGAGGCGTACCCGACGGCGAAGGTGCTGCTGACCGTGCGCGATCCGGAGCGCTGGTACAAGAGCGTTTACGACACCATCTACCAGGGTGTGAAGAGCGGCGAGGCCCCAACGGAGGACGGGCACGAGTTCTGGGGGCTGCTCCAGGAGCGCGGGCCCGGCCCGTGGTTCGAGGACAAGGACCGCGCGGTTCGGTTCTTCGAGGAGCACAACGCCGCCGTAAGCGAGTCCATCCCAGCCGAGCGGCTGCTCGTACACCACGTCGGGGACGGCTGGGAGCCACTCTGAGCCGCCGTCACGGACCGCCACCGTCGCCGGCCGGGCATGCTGGGGTGGCTCCGTAACAGGACCTTGCGGCGCCGCTCCAACGGCCCGACCCTGCCCGCAGCGTGACAGGGTGGCAAGGCACTACGCCGGGACGCGACGGGGCGAGGGACGATGGCCGGGGGCCGGCACACACCCAGCGCCAAGCGCCCGGCGGATTCCGTCCAGCGACACGGCCGAAGCCGGCCCGGCGACCCACCGAGGCGGGTGAGGCCGATCTCGCCGGAACCCTTCGCAGACCGACGGTCCGCGGCTTCGTGCCTCAAGCTGTTGCTCGTGCTGGCCGCCGTGGTGCTCGTCCTGTACCTGCTGTTTGTCGCCTGGACGATCTGGGACTTCGACTACGACCTGGGGCATCGGCGGAACTGCTCTCCGACGGCCGGCGTCGAACCGGCGGAACCCGCCCCGCCCGGCTCAGTCCGCTGAGTCCTCCGCCAGCCGAGCCGGGAAGCCGCCGGTGGCGATCGGACCCCAACGCTTCGGGGTGACCCGGATCAGGGACTTGCCCTGCCGGAGCATCGCCGCGCGGTACTCGTCCCAGTCCGGGTGTTCCCCGGAGATCACCCGGAAGTACTCGACCAGTGGCTCCACCGAGTCCGGCGGGTCGATCACCTCCGCCTCGCCGTCGACCTGCACCCAGGGACCGTCCCAGTCGTCGGAGAGGACGACCAGGCTGACCGCCGAGTCCCGCCGGGCGTTACGGGTCTTGGCGCGCTCGGGATAGGTCGACACGACGATCCGTCCCTCGTCGTCCACGCCGCAGGTCAGCGGGGACGCCTGCGGGCCGCCGTCCGAGCGGCGGGTGAGGAGGAGGGCACGGTGCCGGGGGCGTACGAAGTCCAGCAGGGCGGCACGGTCGACGGTGGTGTTGCTTGCGACGGAAGGGCTCATGCCGGCGAGCGTACGGGCCGTGGCGTTGGTACGCGCGCGTGTCGCTCGGCAGCCGTGTCAGCGCGCTCCGAAGGCATCGGCGAGGTCATCGGCAAGGCGGACGCGTTCCGTGACCGAGCTACGTCCCGCACGCCGTACCCTCGGCGGTGGCGGAACGCTCTCGGCCGTGTCGCTATCCCTGGCTCCGTGCTCGGCATGCCCGTGGGCTGCTTCCTTGCTCGCCTCGCGTTTCTGGGGACTGGAATAACGACTGGAGAACGTACCCGGCCCGGTCTATCGGCGCACCGCGCTTGCGCCGACGCCGGGCCTGGCGTTAGGTGGCCGGCATGTCCCCAAGCATCAGCCGTCGTACGGCGCTCACCCTCGCGGGAGGCGCGACCGCCGGCCTGCTCGTGCCCGCCACCGCCCAGGCGGGCGGAAGGTTCCCGGTGCTACGGCCCGGCCGCGCCGAGGAGGCCGGCATGGCCGAGGGCCCGCTCGCGGCGCTCGATGAGGCGGTCACGGCGCGCATGGGACCAGGCCAGGACGCGGCGTACCCAGGTGCCGTGCTGCTCGTCGCCAGGCATGGTGTGGTGGTCAAGCACACGGCCTACGGGCACGCGCAGACCCACCGGGACGGCGAGCGGCTGGACCGGCCTCGTCCGATGCGGCCCGATACCGTCTTCGACCTGGCGTCCTGCTCGAAGGTGCTGGCCACGACGGCCGCGATCATGGCGCTGGTGGACGACGGCCTGGTGTCCCAGGACGCGCCCGCCGCCCGCTGGGTTCCGGGGGTGCCCCGGGCCGTCACCGTGCGGCGGCTCCTCACCCACACCGCGGGCCTGTGGGAGTGGCAGCCGACCTACCTGTGGGCCGAAGACCCCGCCGAGGCCGTCTCGTACATCACCGGACTCCCGTTGCGATACGGCGTCGGCGAGGGCAGGCACTACTCCGACCTGGGCTTCATGCTGCTTGGGGAGATCGTGCGCCGGGCGAGCGGCCGATCCCTGCCGGCGTACGTCCACGACCGGGTACACCGCCGGCTCCGGATGCGCGACACCGGTTACCGGCCGGGGCGGCGCGGAAATACAGCGGCGACCTCGCTGGGCAACGCGTACGAGCGGCGGATGATCGACACCGAGGACCCGTACCCGATCCTCGGCGACCGAGGTGTCGAGGACTTCGACGGCTGGCGGAAGCACACCCTCGTCGGCGAGGTGAACGACGGCAACGCCGCCTACTCCTTCCACGGCGTCGCGGGCCACGCGGGACTCTTCGGTACCGCGCGGGACATCGCCGTGTTCGCGCAGACCCTCGCGAACGGCGGGGGATACGGGCACCGCCGGGTCCTCGCCGACGCCACCGTCGAGGAGTTCACCCGGGACGCGTACGAGCTCGGGCAGGGGCTCGGCTTCTGGACACACCGCTTCGAGGACGTGCCGGGACTCGGCGACGGCGGCGTCGGGCACAGCGGCTTCACCGGCACGGAGTTCGCCGTCGACCGCCGCGACGGGCTGATCGTCGTCCTGCTCACCAACCGTCTGCACCCCAGGCTTCCGGCCGCTTCCGTCGAGCCGACCTGGCGGGCGGTGCGCGAGGGCGTCGCGGAGGCCCTGGCGGGTACGGCTCAACGTGGGTGATCGTCCGCGCTCTTCAGGGTGGTGACGAAGGAGATCCAAGCGGCGCGGGGGAAGCCGAGGGTGGGGCCGTGGGGGGTCTTGCTGTCCCGTACGGGTACGAGGCCCGGTACGCCCTCGCCGACCTCGACGCACTCCCCACCGTTCATGTTGCTGTGGCTGCTCTTGCGCCATGCCCTGATGCTCATCTCCTGGCCTGTGTGCATGACGTGTACTCCTCCATCGCAGCGGCGATCATGACTCCGGACTCCTTTGGTGGGAGAGCGTACGCCCGCAACGCGTCGTAGAGGCCACGGCGTTGCTCGACGTCCTCCGGGTCCTCGTGTAGTCGTCCGGCTTCTCGACCTTCTTCGTAGGCCACGGAACGGCCGCCGGTGAGTTTGAGCAAAGTCAACGGTCCTTCCATCAGGGCGTGACCGCCATGGCTGAAGGGCAGAACCTGGACTTTCGTGCCAGCGGTGTCCACGATCGCCAACAGCGCCGCCAACTGTTCGCGCATCACCTCCGGTTCTCCGACCGGGCGACGGACCACCGCCTCATCCAGGACGGCCCACAGGCGGGGCGCCGCAGCGGAACGCAACCGTTGCTGACGCCCCATACGGACGGAGACCCGTTCCTCTGTTCTGGCTTCCGTCGCGTCGGGTGCGTAGCTGAAGAACGCCCGGGCGTACGCCTCCGTCTGCAGCAGCCCCGGCACGACATGAGCGGCGTAATGCTCTATGACCCGCGCCTCCGCCTCGAAGTCCATGTAGCGGCGGTACTGGTCCGGATGCACCTCGCGCCGAACCAGTTCGTACAGCCGCTGGAACAGGCCCTCCGCACCGAAGGCCGCGTCCAGCCTCCGACAGGCCCGGCGCGGGCAGGAGTTCGGCGGTCTCCACGCGCGCCAGCGCGCTCTTGCTGGAGTTGACGATCTGGCTCAGCTGGACGAGCGACAGTTCGGCCTGCTCGCGTTGCAGCCGCAGCTCCGCGCCGTAGAAGTGCCGTGCCGAGCGTGTCGGGGTGAGCGCCTGTGGCTGGAACTTCATCGGTCTCTCCCTGTCCTGTCCCGGGTCCGGGTTTGGGACGACGGTGCCCGTCCCGCCAGTAACGACGGGACGCGATCCCGTTGTTGACGACTGATCCGGAGGGCGATCATCGAAACACCCACGGTAGTCGGCGGCTCGGCACGGTGTCGGGAATTCACCTTGTCGAGGCCGCGATCCAGGAAAGGAAGCACCACTATGCACGTCTTCCGGCGAGCACCCGCCCCCCGTCCGTACCCGCGCGAACGGCGTCAGCATGGACGGAGCCGCCTGATGCGGGCGGGCGACCGTCCCCTACGGCTGCTGCCGTGGTCGGGACCCGAGGGCAAACCGTGCTACCTGAGCGGCGACGGCACCGGCATGCTGTCCCGGCTCGCGGACGACATGGAGCACACGCAGCTCGCCATGGGGGAGGAACTGCTCCACCATGCCCGGGAGATGCTGGCCGACCACACGGTCACCAACCACCAGCTCCATTTCCTGGCCTCTCGACTCCGCGAGGCGCTACGGGACGCGCTGCGGGTCGCGGAGAGCCGGGCGAGCGGTTGTCCGCCGAGGTCGAACACCCGGTGGACGGGGAGGCGTGACCTGGCCGCTGAGTAGGTCCTACTCGTATCTGGTGGTGCACGCCCAGGTGACCACGCGCCCGCCACCCACGTTGTTCTGCGCGTCTCGCTTCGCCTCTGCGGCCGTGTCGCCGCTGCCGCCGTGGTAGTAGCGGGTGCTCTCGTTGTAGGCGACGGCTCCACAGCCGTTGTGAAAGGTCGTGACGACCTTGCAGTTGGTGCCGGAGCACTGGCTCAACGCCCCTGACTTGGCGGCGCTCTCCGTGTCGTAGTCCCAGGATCGTCCGTTGCTGCCGTCCTGTCCCACGGCTATCGCGCCCCACTCGTTCAGAGTCGGGGTCGGGTCGGGGGCGTCATAGGTGGGGTCGGGCTCGGGGGCGTCATAGGTCGGATCGGGCTCGGGCTCGTCGTACGTGGGGTCGGGATCATAGGTGTCCTCCGGCTCCTCCTCGATCGGGTCCGGGTCCGGGGGGTCGTAGGTCGGGTCGTCGTCGGGCGGGCTCGAGGTGTCGGTGGAGGTGGGCACGGTGTCGGAGCTGGTGTCGGTGCTGTCGGAGGCGGAATTCTCGCTGGCCAGCGCCGACGCGACGACCACCGCCGCGATCAGGGCGACGACCAGCGCGCCGATCTTGCCCGACGAGTTCCCGCCGGAGCCCGGGTTCCCGCCCGGGCCCGTGCCGCCGGCCGGGGTGGGGGGTGCCGCGCCCCCGCCCCGCCGGTTGTTCCCCGACGCCTGTCGCCGTGCGCCGCCCGAGCCGCCCGTCGGGTCGGTGACCCGCCTGGTGTGTCCCGGTGTGTCGGAGGTCCAGTCGCGGGTGACCGTCTCGGCTTCCGCCTGGTCGGTCGCTCGTTGGAGGCGCTTGCCCTCCTCGAGATACTGGTCGATCATCGCGCGCCAACCGCTCGGCAGCACCTGGGCGCCGCTCTCGGCGAGGCGCCGTACGAGCTGCTCGGCGGTCGGTCGGTCCTCGGGTCGTGCCGCGAGGCAGTCGCCGACCAACTCGGTGAGGCCCTCGGGCAGTCCGTCCAGGTTGGTGGCGGCCTGTCGTACGTAGTTGAGCTGCTGGAGCGGCTCCTGGGTCTCCGGGTACGGCAGCTTCCCGCAGGCCAGGTAGAAGAGGGTGACGCCGAGCGCGTAGATGTCGGAGGCGGGGGCGCTGGGCTGCCCGTCGGCCTGTTCCGGCGCGGCGAAGGCGACGGTGCCGAGGGTGAGCTTGGTGCTGGTGAGGTCGCTGGCGTGGGAGATGCCGAAGTCGATGACCTTCGGACCGTCGGTGGTCAGGAGGATGTTGAGCGGCTTCACGTCCCGGTGCACGATGCCCTGACGGTGCAGCTCCTTGAGCGCCCGCGCTATCCCGAGGGCGATCCAGCGCACCGCGCTCTCGTGGGACAGCGGGCCCTTCTGCACCGTGAGTGCCTCGAGCGAGGGCGCCGGGACGTACTCCATGGCCATCCAGGGCCGTTCGGCCTCGACATCGGAGTCCAGCACCTTGGCGGTGTGCTGGCTCCTGACCCGACGAGCGAGCTTGACCTCCCGACCGAACCGCTTGCGGGCCTCCTCGGTTACCCCAGCCGGGGCCAGCAGCGTCTTGATGGCGACGATTCGACCCGTGCCAGGATGTCGTCCGAGGTAGAGCACGCCCATGCCGCCGGTGGCCAGCTGGCAGAGCAGTCGGTACGGCCCGAGTTGACGCAACTCGCCACTCAGGTCGAAAACGCCCATCCCAAACGATTCCGGCACAGCCCCGAGTCCTCCCGCTCGCCGCCCGCCTCACCCTGTGCTGACACCCTCTCACGTACCGCCGATCCGGGCGTTGGTGCTGCACGAACTTCCTGACGCCACATCACCGGCCCGCCCGACGGTTCGCCGGCCGCGCGTACGGATACGGTCGTCCCGGCTGACCCGAGCGAGACGTACGCCACCGGCCAGGCGCGCGGGGCCGAGGAGCGAACCATGAGCAGGTCCGGGACATCCGGCGGCGAACCGCACGGGCTGCGGCGGCGGTTGGGCGTGAGCGACGCCGTGCTGCTCGGGCTCGGCTCGATGCTCGGTGCCGGTATCTTCGCCGCGCTGGCCCCGGCGGCCCGCGCGGCTGGTTCCGGGCTGCTGCTAGGACTCGCGCTGGCCGCCGTGGTGGCGTACTGCAACGCGACGTCCTCCGCGCGGCTGGCCGCACGCTACCCCGCCTCCGGCGGCACGTACGTCTACGCCGGGAAACGACTCGGCGGCTTCTGGGGCTACCTCGCTGGCTGGGGCTTCGTCGTCGGCAAGACGGCGTCCTGCGCGGCTATGGCGCTCACCGTCGGCTCGTACGCGTGGCCCGGGCAGGCGCGTTGGGTGGCGGTGCTCGCGGTGCTGGCGCTGACCGGGGTGAACTACGCGGGGGTGCACAAGTCCGCCCGGCTGACCCGGGTGATCGTCGCGGTGGTGCTGACGGTGCTGGCGATGGTGGTGCTCGTGGGCCTGACCTCCGGGGCGGCGGACCCCGCGCGGCTGGACCTCGCCGGTGGCGCGGGCGGCGGCTTCCGGGGCGTGCTGGAGGCCGCGGGCCTGTTGTTCTTCGCCTTCGCCGGGTACGCCCGGATCGCCACGCTCGGCGAGGAGGTGCGCGACCCGGCGCGTACGATCCCGCGGGCCATCCCGCTGGCGCTCGGGATCGCGCTCGCGGTGTACGCCGCCGTCGCGGTCTGCGTGCTCGTGGTGCTGGGTCCCGGCCCGCTGGCCGGCGCCACCGCGCCGCTCTCCGAGGTCGCACGGGTCGCGGACGCCGGCTGGTTGGAGCCCGTCGTACGGGCCGGCGCCGCGGTGGCCGCGCTCGGCTCGCTGCTCGCGCTGATTCTCGGGGTGTCCCGTACGACCCTGGCCATGGCGCGGGACCGGCACCTGCCCGGGGCGCTGGCCGTCGTCGATCCGCGTCACCAGGTGCCGCGCCGGGCGGAGGCGCTGGTGGGGGCGGTGGTCGTGCTGCTGGTGTTGACGGTGGACCTGCGGGGCGCGATCGGCTTCTCCTCCTTCGGCGTGCTGGTCTACTACGCCCTCGCCAACGCCTCGGCCCGTACCCTCACTCGGGCCGAGGGCCGGCCGCCGCGTCTCGTGCCCGTCGTCGGCCTGCTCGGCTGCCTGGTGCTGGCCTGCGCGCTGCCGCTGTCCGCCGTGCTGCCCGGCGTGGGGGTACTGGGGCTCGGGGCGGTCGCTTACGCGGTGGGACGCGTCCGCGCGGAAGGTGGGGGCGGCGGGTCCCGCAGGGACGGCAGGGACGGCAGCACGGGCGGCACCGACGGCACGCACGGGCGGTTCCGGTAGGCGGGAGCCGTGACCGCCGGAGCCAGGCTCGGGGCCGGAATCAGGTGTCGCAGTCCAGCACCGTGTGACACAGCCCGCAGCGGGCCCGTACCCGCCCGCGTACGGGTACCCG
>NZ_LJGU01000132.1:0-1777 GCF_001751245.1 Streptomyces oceani | reverse complement strand
CGGCGCCGCCCGCCTGCGCGAGGCGCCGGTCGCGCGCGTACCGCCGCCTGTCCGACCAGCGCGCCGAGGCCAGCGGCGGCTGCGCCTCGTCCCGCTCGGCGAGCGTACGGCCCAGCGTGTACGCCTCGTACGCCTGCGGACTGGTGAACCAGACGGCCGGGTCCTCGCCGAAGAGCCGGGCCCGCTTCGCGAGCACGTAGCCGAACTCCTCCGGGGTGAGATAGCCGAACTTCTGGGAGGACAGCGCGTCCTGGCGGAAGGCGTCCAGCAGCAGCCAGCCCGAGCCGAGGTAGGCGGCGGCGGTGTCGGTGAGGATCTCGTTGTCCCGCACGCCGGGGAAGGCCAGCCCCACCCGGTGCAGGTAGACGTGCATCACCTCGTGTGCCAGGGCCGCGCCGATGTCCCGGCGGTGGGTCTTGAACCGGGTGTTCAGCTCCACGAAGTACTCCGGGCCCGACTCCAGTTCGACATGCGCGGCATCCGTCATGTCACGGAAGTTGACCACCATACGGGCGTCCGGCAGCCGCAGGTGCCGCACCATCACGCCGGCCACCCGCTGCACGCCGAGGTACAGTTCCTCCCGCGCGTCGAAGCCGACGTCCACGGGGGCGACGCTGAGCTGGAAGGCGCGCACCGTCTCCGGGGTCAGCCGCCGGTAGAGCGCGGTCACGGCGGCCCGCACGGTCTCCAGGTGCGGGAATCCCCGCTCCACCGGGTCCGCGGTGCCGCCGTGCCGTACAGCCATCCATCCACTCCCGCCCGGTCAGTCCCCCGTTTCACTTTACGGCGACCCGCCGTCCGGGCGCGGCGGAGAGGCTGGTGCCCGCTTCCCCGAGCCCGTGCTCCTTCTCCGTAAACTCCCGGAGAACCAGGACGGCGGCTGGCAGCATGTCCCCGTGACTGACATCTCCGCTCGATACCGACAGCTGTCCGACGCCTTCACCCGCCAGGTCGAGGCGGTGCCGCCACGGCGCTGGGACGACCCCTCGCCCTGCGCCGACTGGACCGCCCGCCAGGTCCTCGACCACGTCATCGAGACACAGCACCGCACGGCCGGATACGTCAGCCGCGACCTGCCCGGGCCGCCGGACCCGACGTCGGCTGACGCCCCCGTCGGTGACCCCGCCGACGCTCCTGGCGACGCGCCCGCCGACGACCCGGTGGCCGCCTGGCGCGCGGCTCGGGACGCCATGCGGCGACTCCTCGAGGACCCCGCCACCGCGCGGCTCGAGTTCGACGGCATGCTGGGGCGTACGAGCCTGGAGCGGGCCGTCGACGACTTCGTGTGCTTCGACCTCGTCGTGCACGCCTGGGACATCGCCCGCGCCACCGGCGGCGACGAACGGATGGACCTGACCGAGGTGCGTCGTCTGCGGGCCCAGGCGGAGGGGTTCGGCGCCGCGTTCCGCGGCCCCGGCGGGTTCGGCCCGGAGATCGCGGCGCCCGAGGGCGCCGGCGAGCAGGAGCGGCTGCTGGCGTACCTGGGCCGACGACCGTAGGCGAACCGTACGGCCGGTCGCGACGCATTGATCCAACAGTCACGTGTCGTTTGTCCATGGCGACCGCCGACCTCCCGACACACGCTGATCGTTGAAGGCAGCGCGGCGCGTGAAGGAGCGGAGCGGTCATGGCGGAGCAGCCCCAGTCCCCGGAACGGCCCCAGTCCCCGGAACGGCCCGAACGGCACGAGCGAGGGCTCGGGCGGCGCACGGTGGTGGCCGCCGGCGCCCTCACCGGGCTGGGCGCGGCGGCTGGTTGGGCCACCCCGGCGAGCGCG
>NZ_LJGU01000159.1:30383-36027 GCF_001751245.1 Streptomyces oceani | reverse complement strand
CCTGCCCGAGCCCGGCCGGCACCGAGCCCGGTGCTGAGCGCGACGACCGGGCCGGCGCTGAGCCCGGTACCCAGGCCGGCGCGCTGGCCGAGGGCGCGCACCGGGCCACCAGCCTGGCGCTGACCGCCATCCAGCGGCTGCTGGAGGACCGGCGGCTGGACGACGCCCGGTTGGTGTTCGTCACCGAGGGCGCGGTCAGTCCACGCTCCGACAGCCCGGACCCGGCCACCGCCGCCGTGTGGGGGCTGGTGCGGGCAGCTCGTACGGAGAACCCCGGCCGGTGCACGCTGCTGGACACCGACCGGGCCGTGGAGTCGCTGGCACTGCTGCCGACCGTGCTGGCCGGCGGCGAGCCGGAGGTGGCGCTGCGTACCGGCGTGGCGCTGGTGCCGCGGCTGGCCCGGGTCGCCACCGACGGGACGCTGTCGGTGCCGGAGGGCGACACCCACTGGCGACTGGACATCGACGAGAAGGGCACGCTGGAGAACCTGCGTCTGGCCGAGGCCCCGGAGGCGGCCCGCGAACTGGCGCCGGGTGAGGTGCGGATCGCGGTGCGCGCGGCCGGCCTGAACTTCCGGGACGTGCTGAACGCCCTGGACATGTACCCGGGCGAGGCCGGCGCGCTCGGCAGCGAGGGCGCGGGGGTGGTCCTGGAGACCGGTCCCGGCGTCACCGATGTCGCGGTCGGCGACCGGGTGATGGGCATGTTCTTCGCCGCCTTCGGGCCGACCGCCGTCGCCGACCACCGGCTGCTGGCGCGGATGCCGCGCGGCTGGTCGTTCGCGCAGGCGGCGTCGGTGCCGATCGTGTTCCTGACGGCGTATTACGCGTTGGTGGATCTGGGTGGGGTGCGTGCGGGTGAGCGGGTGTTGGTGCATGCGGCAGCGGGTGGTGTGGGGAGTGCGGCGGTGCAGTTGGGGCGGCATCTGGGTGCGGAGGTGTTCGGTACGGCGAGTGTGGGCAAGTGGGACGCGTTGCGGGCGGCTGGGTTGGATGAGGAGCACATCGCCTCGTCTCGGGATCTGGATTTCGAGGACGCGTTCCTTGGGGTGACCGGGGGTCGTGGGATGGATGTGGTGTTGGACTCGTTGGCGCGGGAGTTCGTGGACGCGTCGTTGCGGTTGTTGCCGCGCGGTGGTCGGTTCCTGGAGATGGGCAAGACGGACATCCGGGAGCCGGAGAAGGTGGCGGTGGACCACGAGGGCGTCGCCTACCGCGCCTTCGACCTCTGGGAGGCCGGCCACGAGCGGATCGGCGCGATGCTCCGGGAACTCGTCGGGCTCTTCGAGTCGGGTGTGTTGGCGCCGTTGTCGGTGGCGGCGTGGGATGTGCGGCAGGCTCCGGAGGCGTTCCGGTTCCTGTCTCAGGCGCGGCATGTGGGCAAGGTGGTGCTGACGGTGCCGGTGCCGTTGGATCCGGCGGGTGCGGTGTTGGTGACCGGTGGCACGGCGGGGTTGGGTGCGGTGGTGGCGCGGCATCTGGTGGTGGAGCGTGGGGTGCGGCATGTGGTGTTGGCCTCGCGGCGTGGTGTGGAGTCGCCGGGTGCGGAGGAGTTGGCGGCCGAGCTGCGGGAGCACGGTGCCTCGGTGTCGGTGGAAGCCTGCGACGCCTCGGACGGCCCCGCCCTGACGGAGCTGGTGCGGCGGGTGCGTACGGAACGATCGTTGACGGGTGTGGTGCACACCGCGGGCGTGCTGGACGACGGGGTGGTGGGTTCGCTGTCGCCGGAGCGGTTGGCGACGGTGCTGCGGCCGAAGGCGGACGCGGTGGCCTGGCTGGACGAGTTGACCCGGGAGGACGACCTGGCGGTGTTCGCCGTCTTCTCCTCCATCGCCGGCACCTTCGGCGGCGCCGGTCAGGGCAACTACTCGGCGGCCAACGCCTTCCTGGACGCGTACGCCACCCGCCGCCGCCAGCAGGGCCTGCCGGCCACCTCGCTGGCCTGGGGCGCCTGGGCGCCCGGTGCCGGCATGACCAGCGACCTCAGCGAGGCCGACCTCCAGCGGATGGCCCGTACGGGCATGCTGCCGCTGGAGATCGCACAGGGCCTGGCCCTGCTGGACACCGCGACCGGGCTGCCCGACCCGGTGTTCCTGCCGATGAACCTGGACGTCGGCGTGCTGCGGGAGCGGCCGGAACTGGTCACCCCGATGATGCGCGGCCTGGTGCGTACGACACAGCGGCGCACCGTCGACGCGTCCGCGGGCGGCGGCTCGGCGGGCGGCGGTTCCCTGGTGGAGACGCTGGCCCCGCTGTCCACCCCGGACCGCGAGCAGCTGCTGATCGAGGTGGTGGGCACCCAGGCCGCGGCCGTACTGGGGCACGCCTCCGCGGAGGACATCGAGCCGGAACAGGCCTTCAAGGACCTGGGCTTCGACTCGCTGACCGCCGTCGAGCTGCGGAACCGACTGGGCGCGGCGACCGGTATCCGGCTGCCCGCTACCCTGGTGTTCGACTACCCGACCCCGTTGGTGCTCGTGCGTCATCTGCTCGCCGAGATCGCGCCCCCGGAGGTCTCCGTCGCCGAGTCCGTCACCGGTGAACTCGACCGGCTGGAGAGCGCCCTCACCGGCGTCCCGGTGGACGACGCGGACCGGGACCGGATCGCCGCGCGGCTGCAGGAGCTGCTCGCCCGGGTGCGCGGCGACGGCGGCCAGGAGAGCGCTACGGACACCGGGTCGCGGCCGGCGGACACCGAACTGGACTCGGTCGCCAGCGCGGATGAGCTGTTCGACCTGATCGACAAGGAGCTGGGCTCATGACGGCACACGCGCGTGCGGTCCGTCGTGCCCGCTCGTCCCCGAGGAAGTGAAGTTGTGGCTGACGACGACAAGTACCTGGAATACCTCAAGCGGGTCACGGCCGAACTGCGGGACACCAAGAAGCAGCTGCGGGAGGCCGAGGAGAAGGACGCGGAGCCGCTCGCCATCGTGGCGATGAGCTGTCGTTACCCCGGCGGTGTCGACTCCCCGGAGGACCTGTGGGAGCTGGTCGCCGGGGACGGCGACGCCATCTCCGGCTTCCCCGAGGACCGGGGCTGGGACCTGGAGGCGGGCTACGACCCGGACCCGGACAATCCAGGCACGTTCTACGCCCGGGAGGGCGGCTTCCTGCACGACGCCTCTCGGTTCGACCCGGCGTTCTTCGGGATGAGCCCGCGTGAGGCGCTCGCCACCGACCCGCAGCAGCGGCTGCTGCTGGAGACCGCCTGGGAGGCGTTCGAGCGGGCCGGCATCGACCCGGCGACCGTACGCGGCAGCAACGCGGGTGTCTTCGTCGGCGCCGCGACCTCCGGCTACGGCGTCGGCGTGACCGACATCCCGGAGGACCTGCACGGCATGCTGCTGGTCGGCAACGCCACCTCGGTCGCCTCCGGCCGGATCGCCTACCACTTCGGGCTGGAGGGCCCGGCCGTCACCGTCGACACCGCCTGCTCCTCCTCGCTGGTCGCGCTGCACTGGGCGGCGAGGGCGCTGCGGAGCGGTGAGTGCGACCTGGCGCTGGCCGGCGGCGTCGCCGTGATGGCCTCGCCGGGCATGTTCTCGGAGTTCAGCAAGCAGCGCGGGCTGGCGGCGGACGGCCGCTGCAAGCCCTTCTCGGACGACGCGGACGGCACCGGCTGGTCCGAGGGCGCCGGGCTGCTGCTGGTCGAACGGCTCGCGGACGCGCGTAGGAACGGCCACCAGGTGCTCGCCGTCATCCGGGGCAGCGCCATCAACTCGGACGGCGCCAGCAACGGCATCACCGCCCCCAACGGTCCCTCCCAACAGCGCGTCATCCGACAGGCGCTGGACAACGCCGGCCTCACCCCGGGCGACGTGGACGCGGTGGAGGCGCACGGCACCGGTACGACCCTCGGCGACCCGATCGAGGCACAGGCGCTGCTGGCCACCTACGGCCGGGAGAAGGCAGCCGAAACGCCTCTCTGGCTCGGCTCACTCAAGTCCAACTTCGGCCACACCCAGTCCGCCGCGGGCGTCGCCGGCGTGATCAAGATGGTGATGGCGATGCGGCACGGCAGCCTGCCGCGCAGCCTGCACATCAGCGAGCCGTCCGGGCACGTCGACTGGGAGGCGGGCGCCGTACGGCTGCTCAGCGAACCACGGGAGTGGCCGGCGGCCGAGGACCGGCCGCGCCGCGCGGCGGTGTCCTCCTTCGGCATCAGCGGCACCAACGCGCACACCGTCCTGGAGGAGCCGCCGGCCCCGGAGGCGGCGACGGACAGCGGTGCGGACGACAGCGCGGCCGACGGCGCGGCGGACGCCGCCGCGGGCCCGGCCGGTACACCGCCGCTGCCCGCCGTGCCGTGGCTGCTGTCCGCCCGTAGCGAGGACGCGCTGCGGGAACAGGCCGCCCGGCTGTTGGAGCGACTGCGGGACGGCTCCCCGGACCCGGACGCGGCTGCCCGTACGGACGTCACCCTCGGCACCCTGCCGCCGGCCGAGGCGGCCCTCACCGACATCGGCCGCTCCCTGATCAGCACCCGCGCCGCCTTCGAGCACCGCGCGGCCGTGGTCGCCGAGGACCGCGCGGAGGCGCTGCGCGGTCTCGCCGCGCTCGCCGACCCGGACGCGGCCACCCCGGCCGGCGTCGTCACCGGTCGTACGGTCACCGGCGGCACCGCCCTGCTGTTCTCCGGGCAGGGCGCGCAACGGGCCGGAATGGGTCGCGAGTTGTACGCCGCCTTCCCGGTGTTCGCGAGCGCGCTGGACGAGGTGTGCGGCGAGCTGGACCGGCGGATGGAGCTGGACCGGCCGCTGCGTGAGGTGATGTTCGGGGAGGACACCGGCGAGTTGCGGGAGACCGGCTGCACCCAGCCGGCGCTGTTCGCCGTGGAAGTCGCCCTGTACCGGCTGCTGACCCACTGGGGCCTGCGCGCGAAGTACCTCCTCGGGCACTCGCTCGGCGAACTCACCGCCGCCTACCTCGCCGGCGTCTGGTCCCTGCCGGATGCCTGCGAACTCGTCGTCGCGCGCGGCCGGTTGATGCAGGCGCTGCCCCGGGGCGGCGCGATGCTCGCCGTGGCGGCCAGCGAGGACGAGGTGCTGCCGCAGCTGAAGGGCCGGGAGGCCGAGGCGTCCCTCGCGGCGCTCAACGGGCCCGGCGCCACCGTCGTCTCTGGCACCGAGACGGCCGTCGCCGCGCTCGAGGAGCACTTCCGCGGGCTCGACCGCAAGACCAGTCGGCTGTCGGTCAGCCACGCCTTCCACTCGCCGCTGATGGAGCCGATGCTGGCGGAGTTCCGGCAGGTCGCGGAGCGACTGACGTACGAGGCCCCGAAGCTGACCGTGGTCTCCAACCTCACCGGCGCCCTCGCCACCCCGCAGGAGCTGACCGACCCGGAGTACTGGGTGCGGCACGTGCGGCAGGCCGTGCGTTTCGCCGACGGGGTGAGTGCGTTGGTGGCCAGGGGCGTCACCCGGTTCGTCGAGGTCGGGCCGGACAGCACCCTCACCGCCATGGCGCGCGGCTGCCTCGCCGAGGCCGAGGACGAGACCGTGCGGACGGCGGTCGCCGTGCAGCGCCGGAAGCGTCCGGAGGCGGCGGCGCTGCTCGCCGGGCTCGCGGGCGCGTACGCCTGTGGCGCGCGGCTGGACTGGTCGGCCGTCTTCGCCGGCCAGCCGGTCGGCGGGCGGGGCTGTAC
>NZ_LJGU01000159.1:17047-28705 GCF_001751245.1 Streptomyces oceani | reverse complement strand
CAGCAGAGGGCCAACTGGCCCTCCGCGCCGGCACGGTGCTGCTGCCCAGGCTGGCCTCGGCCCGTACCGGCGAGGCGCTCGTCCCGCCGGCGGGTACGGACGGTTGGCTGCTGGCCCAGGGTGCGGGCGGCAGCCTCGACGACCTGTCCCTCGTGCCGCACCCGGACGCGTGCGAGCCGCTGGCGGAGGGTGAGATACGGGTCGCCGTGCGCGCCGCCGGACTCAATTTCCGGGACGTGCTGATCTCCCTGGGCATGTACCCGGGTGCCGCCAACATGGGCAACGAGGGCGCCGGTACGGTGCTGGAGACCGGCCCCGGCGTCACCGGACTCGCCGTCGGAGACCGCGTGATGGGCCTGATACCGGGCGCCTTCGGGCCGCTGGCCGTCGTCGACCGGCGGCTGGTCACCCGGGTGCCGGACGGCTGGACCTTCGAACAGGCCGCCACCACCCCGATGGTCTTCCTCACCGCCTACTACGCGCTGCGCGACCTCGGCGCCCTGGAGCCCGGCGAACGCGTCCTGGTGCACGCGGCGGCCGGCGGCGTCGGCATGGCGGCCGTACGGCTCGCGCGACACCTCGGTGCCGAGGTCTACGGCACCGCGAGCGAGGGCAAGTGGGAGGTGCTGCGCGAGCTGGGACTCGACGAGGAGCACCTCGCCTCCTCCCGGGACAGCGGCTTCGAGCAGCGGTTCGGCGAGGCCACCTCAGGCGCGGGCGTCGACGTCGTGCTGGACGCGCTCGCCGGCGAACTCGTCGACGCCGGGCTGCGGTTGCTGCCGCGTGGCGGCCGGTTCCTGGAGATGGGCAAGACCGACGTACGCGACGCCGAGCAGGTCGCCCGGGACCACGAGGGCGTCGCGTACCGCGCCTTCGACCTGTGGGAGGCCGGGCACGACCGGATCGGCGGCATGCTGGCGGAGCTGGCCGAACTGTTCGACGCGGGCCACCTGAGCCCGCTGCCCGTACGCGCCTGGGACATCCGGCACGCCCCGGAGGCGTTCCGGCACATGAGCCAGGCCCGGCACGTCGGCAAGCTGGTGCTCACCCTCCCGACCGGCTGGGACCCGGAGGGCACGGTGCTCGTCACCGGCGGCACCGGCACCCTCGGCGCACAGCTGGCCCGGCACCTGGTCGTCCGGCACGGCGTACGCCACCTGCTGCTCACCAGCCGGCGTGGCCCGG
Organism: Streptomyces oceani; assembly: GCF_001751245.1. Taxonomy (GTDB): domain Bacteria; phylum Actinomycetota; class Actinomycetes; order Streptomycetales; family Streptomycetaceae; genus Streptomyces; species Streptomyces oceani. Next base: position 27,520 of record NZ_LJGU01000159.1, on the reverse strand, counting down.
ACGCGCCCGGGGCGGCGGAACTGACCGCCGAGCTGCGGGAGATGGGCGCCGAGGCGCGGATCGCCGCCTGCGACGCCGCGGACCGGGACGCGCTGGCCGCGCTGCTTGGGGACATCCCGGCGGACCGGCCGCTGCGCGCGGTGGTGCACACCGCGGGCGTGCTGGACGACGGCGTGTTCGGCGCGCTCAGCCAGGAGCGGCTGGCGGGCGTGCTGCGGCCGAAGACCGACGCGGCCTGGCACCTGCACGAACTGACCCGGGACCAGGATCTGACGGCCTTCGTGCTGTTCTCCTCGATCGCCGGGTTGCTCGGTGGCGCCGGCCAGGCCAACTACGCCGCCGCGAACGCCGCCCTGGACGGGCTCGCCCAGCACCGGCACGCCCTGGGCCTGCCGGCGGTCTCGCTGGCCTGGGGCCTGTGGGGCGAACACAGCGGCATCACCGGCCAGTTGCGGGACGAGGACCTGGCGCGGATCGCCGCCTCCGGACTGCCCGCACTGAGCACCGAGCACGCGCTGCGGCTGTTCGACACCGCGCTGGTCACCGACGAGCCGGTGCTCGCGCCCGTACGCCTGGACCTGCCCACGCTGCGCAAGCAGGCCACCGCCGGGCGGCTCACGCCGCTGCTGCGTGGCCTGGTACGGGTCACGGCGCGCCGTACGGCCGCCGCCGGCGGAGCCGCCGAGGGCGGCGAACTGGCACGCACACTCGCCGGGTTGACCGCCGCCGAGCAGGAGCGGCTGCTGAGCCGTACGGTACGCGCACGGGCCGCGGCGATCCTCGGCTACCCGGACGCCGAGGCGGTCGGGGCCGAGCAGGCGTTCAAGGACCTGGGCTTCGACTCGCTGACCGCCGTCGAACTGCGCAACCAACTGGGCGCCGCGACCGGGCTGCGGCTGTCCGCGACCCTGGTCTTCGACCACCCCCGGCCGGTGGAACTGGCCCGGCACCTGCGCGACCAACTCGTGGAGACCGTCGCCGAGGCGGCTCCCACGGTGACGGGACCGCGGGCGGTCGAGGACGACGACCCGATCGTCATCGTCGGCATGGCCTGCCGCTACCCGGGCGGCGTGGAGTCCCCCGAGGACCTGTGGCGGCTGGTCGCCGAGGGCGGCGACGCCATCTCCGCCTTCCCCACCGACCGTGGCTGGCACCTTTCCGGCATGCCCGAGGGGCAGGGCGGATTCCTGTACGACGCGGGCCGGTTCGACCGTTCGCTGTTCGGCATCAGCCCGCGCGAGGCGCTGGCGATGGACCCGCAGCAGCGGCTGCTGCTGGAGACCTCCTGGGAGGTCTTCGAGCGCACCGGCATCGACCCGCAGTCCGTCAAGGGCAGCCGCACCGGGGTGTTCGTCGGCGCCATGGGCTCCGGCTACGGCGCCGGGCTGACCAGCATCCCGGACGGCATGGAGGGCTACCTCGGCACCGGCGTGTCCGGCAGCGTGATCTCCGGCCGGGTCGCGTACACCTTCGGGCTGGAGGGCCCGGCGGTCACCGTCGACACGGCCTGCTCCTCCTCGCTGGTCGCGCTGCACATGGCCGCGCAGTCGCTGCGGCAGGGCGAGAGCGGCATGGCGCTGGCCGGCGGGGTGACCGTGATGGCGACCCCCGGCACCTTCGGCGAGTTCAGCAAGCAGAGCGGGCTGGCCGGCGACTGGCGCTGCAAGGCCTTCTCCGCGGACGCGGACGGCACCAGCTTCTCCGAGGGGGTCGGCGTGCTGCTGCTGCGCCGCCGGTCCGACGCGGAGCGGGACGGGCAGCGCGTACTGGCCGTGCTGCGCGGCTCGGCGGTCAACCAGGACGGTGCCTCCAACGGTCTCACCGCGCCCAGCGGGCCGTCCCAACAGCGCGCCATCCGTGAGGCGCTGGCCGCGGCCCGGCTGGAACCGGCCGAGGTGGACGCGATGGAGGCGCACGGCACGGGCACCTCGCTCGGCGACCCGATCGAGGCGCAGGCGCTGCTGGCCACCTACGGGCAGGGCAGGGCGGAGGACCAGCCCTTGTGGCTGGGCTCGGCGAAGTCCAACCTGGGGCACACCCAGGCGGCGGCCGGGGTGGCCGGCGTGATCAAGATGGTGCAGGCGATGGAGCACCAGGAGCTGCCGCGTACCCTGCACGTCGACGAGCCCTCGGAACACATCGACTGGTCGGCGGGCCGGGTGGAACTGCTCACCGAGGCGCGCGCCTGGCCGCGTACGGACCTGCCACGTCGCGCCGGTGTCTCGTCCTTCGGGATCAGCGGCACCAACGCGCACGTGGTGCTGGAGGAGGGGCCGGCCGCCGTGGCGGTCGAGCCCGCCACCGCGCCGGCCGACGCGTCCACCGAGCCGGGCGCCGAACCGGCTGCTGAGCCGGGCGACGCCGTGCTGCTGCCGTTGTACGGCCGCACCGCCGAGGCCCTGCGCGGCCAGGCCAAGCGGCTGCGCACCCACCTCAGCGCGTCCGAGGGGCGCCCCCGACTCCCGGACCTGGGCTGGTCGCTGGCCACCACCCGCGGCGTGCTCGACCACCGCGCGGTGGTCGTCGCGGCGGACCACGAGGAGCTGCGGTCCGCCCTGGACGCCCTCGCCCAGGAAGACCAGGGCGCCGACGCCGCGCGGCTCGCCCAGCTGCCGCAGGTCGTGCGGGGCGACGGTGCCGCGAGCGCCCGCACCGCCTTCCTGTTCACCGGGCAGGGCGCCCAACGCCCCGGTATGGGACGCGAGTTGCACGCCCGCTTCGCCGCGTACGCGCACGCCTTCGACGAGGTGTGCGCCGAGCTCGACCGGCACCTCGAACTGGACGGCCCCCCACTGCGCGAGGTGGTCCTCGCCGAGCCGGACACCGACGAGGCCGCGCTGCTGGACCGTACGGCCTGGACCCAGGCGTCGCTGTTCGCCGTGGAGACCGCGCTGTACGCCCTCGTACGCTCCTGGGGCGTACGCCCCGACGCGCTGCTCGGCCACTCCATCGGCGGGCTGACCGCCGCCTACGTCGCCGGGGTGTGGACGCTGCCGGACGCCTGCCGGCTGGTCGCCGCGCGCGGCCGGCTGATGCAGGCGCTGCCCGAGGGCGGCGCGATGACCGCCGTACAGGCCACCGAGGAGGAGGCGCTGGCGGCGCTGGAGGGCCACACCGAGCGGGTCTCGCTGGCCGCCGTCAACGGCCCGATGGCCACGGTGCTCTCCGGTGACGCGGAAGTGGTCGCCGAGATCGCCGGCGGCTTCGCCGCCCAGGGCCGGAAGGTGCGCGAGCTGCGGGTCAGCCACGCCTTCCACTCGCCGCGCATGGACGCCATGCTGGACGACTTCGCGCGGGTCGCCGCCAGCGTCGACTACGCCGCGCCCGTCCTGCCGGTGGTCTCCGACCGCACCGGCGCCCTCGCCACCGCGGAGGAGCTGTGCTCGCCGGACCACTGGGTCCGGCAGGTGCGGGAGGCCGTGCGGTTCGGGGACGGCGTACGCACGCTGGCCGAGGACGGCGTACGGGCGTTCGTGGAGCTGGGCCCGGACAGCGCGCTGACCGCCATGGCGCTGGACAACCTCGCCGCTACCGGCGCGCCCAGCACCGCCGTGCCGCTGCTGCGCCGGGACCGGCAGGAGGCCCGTACGGCGCTGCTGGCCGTCGCCACCCTGCACACGCGGGGCGCGGAGACGGACCTGGCCGGCACGTACGCGGACATCCCGACGCGTCGGGTCGACCTGCCCACGTACGCCTTCCAGCGGAGCCGCTTCTGGCTGGAGCCGGAGACCGCGGAAACCCCGACGCCGGCCGGCGCCGGTGGGTCCGGGGAGGGCTCGGCGGCGGACGAGGCGTTCTGGTCGGCCGTCGAGCGGGCCGACGTGGCCGGGCTGTCGGCCCAGCTGGCGCTCGGCGCGCCGCCGGTCGCGGGTGACGAGCCGGCGGACGGCGACGCCGCGCTGAGTCGGCTGCTGCCCGCGCTCGCCTCCTGGCGCCGTCGCGAGCAGGACCGCGCGACGCTCAACTCCTGGCAGTACCAGATCAGTTGGCGACCAGCCGGCGGGACCACCGGGTCCACCCTGGCCGGCGACTGGCTGCTGCCGGTGCCGGCTGCGCTCGCCGACACCGACTGGGTCGCCACCGTCACCGGCGCCCTGCACGCGCACGGGACGCGGGTGCGCCCCGTACCGCTGGACGCGAGCGTCGCCACGGACCGTACGGCGCTGACCGAACTGCTGCGCGAACTGACCGAGGAGCACGGCGCCCCCGCCGGGGTGCTGTCGCTGCTGGCGCTGGCCGAACCGGGCCACGACACGGACACCGGCATCGAGGCGTCGGCCGCCCTCGCTGCGGCTGACGCCGGTCCGGCTGTCGCCACCACCACGCTGTTGCAGGCGCTGTCCGACCTCGGTGTGGACGCCCCGCTGTGGTGCGTCACCCGCGGCGCGCTCGCCGTACATCCCGGGGAGTACGTGTCGGCGCCCGCACAGGCCGCCGTCTGGGGTCTCGGCCGGGTCGCCGCGCTCGAACACCCCCGGCTCTGGGGCGGCCTGGTCGATCTGCCGCCGCGGCTGGACGAGCGTACGGCCGAGCGGCTGTGCGCCGCCCTGGACGGGCTGCGCGCGGAGCCGACCGGCGCCGTAGAGGACCAGCTGGCGGTACGGTCCGCCGGCCTCTTCGCCCGCCGGCTCGAGCGGGTCGCGGCACCAGCGGCCGGCGGGGACGGGGACGAGCCCTGGACCTGCTCCGGTACGGCCCTCGTCACCGGCGGTACGGGCGCCCTCGGCGCGCGGGTGGCGCACTGGCTGGTGGAGCGGGGAGCCGAACACCTGCTGCTGGTCAGTCGCGGCGGCTCGGCGGCGCCCGGAGCCGCCGAGCTGGAGGCCGAACTGGCCGCCACCGGCGCCCGGGTGACCCTCGCCGCCTGCGACGCCGCGGACCGCGACGCGCTGTCCGCGCTGCTCGCCGAGCACCCGGTCGACCTGGTCGTACACGCCGCGGGGGTGCTGGACGACGGGCCGATCGACGGGCTCACCCCGGACAGCCTGGCCACCGTGCTGCGCGCCAAGCAGACCGCCGCGCGGCACCTGCACGAGCTGACCCGGGACCGGCAGCTGTCGGCCTTCGTGCTGTTCTCCTCGATCGCCGGCTCCGTCGGCTCCGCCGGGCAGGCCAACTACGCCGCGGCCAACGCCTGCCTGGACGCCCTCGCCCAGCTGCGGCACGCCGAGGGGCTGCCCGCCACAACCGTCTCCTGGGGCCCCTGGTCCGGCAGCGGCATGGCCACCGACCCCCGGGTGACCGAACGGATGAGCCGGGCCGGCACCAATCCCCTCGACCCTCAGCGGGCGTTGGCGGCGCTGGAGGAGACGCTGCGCCGCGGGGCCACCGCCCGCACCGTCGCGGACCTCGACTGGTCCCGGTACGCCCCAGGGCTCACCGCGCTGCGGCCCAGCCCGCTGCTGTCCGCGCTGCCGGAGGTGGCCGCGCTCGGCACGCTCGGCTCGGCCCGGGACGGCTTGGACGGCGAGGCCGGCGGCGACCAGCTGCGTGCCGAACTGTCCGGCGGGGGCCCGCAGGAGCAGGAGCGGGTCCTGGTGCGGCTGGTTCGTACGCAGGTCGCCGGGGTGCTGGGTCACCAGGAACTGGACGAGATCGGGCCGCGGAAGCCGTTCAGCTCGCTCGGCTTCGACTCGCTGATGGCGGTCGAACTCCGCAACCGGCTGGGACTGGCCACCGGCCTGCAACTGCCCGCCACCCTGCTGTACGACCACCCCTCCGCCCAGGAGCTGGCGGCGCACCTGCGCGGCCAGCTGGTGACCGACGGCACCGGCGGCGAGCCCGTACTGGCCGAACTCGACCGGCTGGAGGAGGCGTTGGCGGCGGTCCCGGAGGACGACGCGCAGCGTTCCCGGATCGGCGCCCGGCTGCGTACGCTGCTCACCCAGTGGAACGGCGAGATCCCTGGTGGCTCGGGCGGTTCCGCCGGCGGGGAGGCACCGGCGGGGGACTCCCGGGACGTCCAGGAACGGATCAGCTCCGCGGGGGCGGACGAGATCTTCGACTTCATCGAGAACGACCTCGGCATCTCGTAGCCGCGAGGACGTGCCCTCGTGCTCACCTGCCCGCGGGCGAGCGAGGACGTGGGCACGTGAGCACGCGAGACACCGGGACACACAGGAGCGGACAGCGGACATGCGCGACGAAGAGAAGATCCTCGACTATCTCCGTAAGGTCACCGCCGACCTGCACAGCACGCGGCAGCGGCTGGCCGCGGCGGAGGCCCGCAACCGGGAGCCGGTCGCTATCGTCGCCATGGGCTGCCGCTTTCCCGGCGGTGCCGAGAGCCCCGAGGAGCTGTGGCGGCTGCTTGCCGCCGGCACCGACGCGATGTCCCCCTGGCCCGCCGACCGGGGCTGGGACCTGGACGGGCTGTACGACCCGGAGCCGGGCACCCCCGGGAAGGCGTACACCAGGATGGGCGGGTTCCTGGAGGGAGCCGGGGAGTTCGACGCCGGCTTCTTCGGGATCGCCCCGCGCGAGGCGCTCGGGATGGACCCGCAGCAGCGGCTGCTGCTGGAGACCTCCTGGGAGGCCGTCGAGCGGGCCGGCATCGACCCGGCGAGCCTGAAGGGCAGCCGCACCGGCGTGTTCGCCGGCACCAACCTGCAGGACTACCCGAGCCTGTTGGCCGCCGCCCAGGACCCGGAGGCGCAGGACAGCGTCGGCAACTCGCCGAGCGTGGTCTCCGGCCGCATCTCGTACACCCTGGGTCTGGAGGGGCCGGCGGTATCCGTGGACACCGCCTGCTCCTCCTCGCTGGTGGCGCTGCATCTCGCGATCCAGGCGCTGCGGTCGGGCGAGTGCGACCTGGCGCTGGCCGGTGGCGCCACGGTGATGTCCACGCCGGGGGTGTTCCTGGAGTTCAGCCGGCAGCGTGGGCTGGCCCCGGACGGCCGGTGCAAGGCGTTTTCGGACGACGCGGACGGCACCGGCTGGGGCGAGGGCGCCGGGATGCTGCTGGTGGAGCGGCTGTCCGACGCGCGGGCGAACGGGCACCCGGTGCTGGCGGTCGTACGCGGCTCGGCGGTCAACCAGGACGGCGCCTCCAACGGGCTGACCGCGCCCAGCGGCCCCTCCCAGCAACGGGTCATCTGGCAGGCGCTGGACGGCGCGGAGTTGGCGCCCGGCGACGTCGACGCGGTGGAGGCACACGGCACCGGCACGACCCTGGGTGACCCGATCGAGGCGCAGGCTTTGCTGGCCACCTACGGCCAGGACCGGCCGGCGGATCGGCCGCTGTGGCTGGGCTCCGTGAAGTCCAACCTCGGCCACACCCAGGCCGCCGCCGGCGTCGCCGGGGTGATCAAGATGGTGCTGGCCATGCGGTACGGCACGCTGCCGCGCACCCTGCACCTGACCGAGCCCTCCAGCCATGTCGACTGGTCGGCGGGCGGCGTACGCCTGCTGGACCAGGCCGAGCGGTGGCCGGAGTTGGAGCGTCCGCGCCGCGCGGCGGTGTCCTCCTTCGGGGTCAGCGGGACGAACGCGCACCTGATCCTGGAACAGCCGGAGCCGGAGCCGGAGCCGGAGCCGGAGCCGGAGGCAGCGTCGTCGGACCCCGCCCCCGCTCCGGCCGCCGAGTCCCAGGCGGGTCAGCGGGCGGCGGAACCGACCGCGCGTACGGCCGAGCCGCCGGTGCTGCCCTTCCCGGTGTCCGGCCGCACCGCCGCCGGGCTGCGCGCCCAGGCCGCCCGGCTGCGTACGGCCCTGGGCGGCACGCCCGCCGAGGAGCGGTCGCCGCTCGGCGACCTGGCCTGGTCGCTGGCCACCGGTCGTACGGCCTTCGACCACCGCGCCGTGCTGCTCGCCCGCGACCGGCCGGAACTGCTGCGCGGTCTGGACGGCCTGGCCGAGGACACGCCCACCGCGGGCGTGGTGCGGGGCGCCAGCGCCTCGGACGACCGCACGGTCCTCGTCTTCCCCGGCCAGGGCCCGCAGTGGGACGGCATGGCGGCCCGACTCGCGGAGGAGGACACGGAGTTCGACGCGGCGCTGACCGAGACCGCCGGTGCGGTGGAGGAGTTCACCGACTGGTCGGTGCGGGAGGTGCTCGCCGGCGCCCCGGGCGCGCCCGGCCTGGACCGGGTGGACGTGGTGCAGCCGGCGCTGTTCGCCGTGAACGTCGCGCTGGCCCGGCTGTGGCAGGCCCGTGGCGTACGGCCCGCCGCCGTGGTCGGGCACAGCCAGGGGGAGATCGCCGCGGCCTGTGTGGCGGGCGTGCTCTCGCTGCGGGACGCTGCCCGGGTGGTCGTGCACCGCAGCCGCGCTATCACCGGGATAGCCGGCCCCGGCGGCATGCTCTCGGTGCCGCTGCCGCGCGCCGAGGTCGAGGCGCTGCTGCCGGACCGGCACGACGAGCGGTCGGGCGAACAGTCCGGCGAAAGCGCCGAGTTGGCTATCGCCGCCGTCAACGGCCCGCGGTCCGTCGTACTCTCCGGCGCGGCGACGGCGCTGGACGCACTCGGCGCCGACCTCACCGAGCGGGGCGTACGCGCCAAGCGGGTCAGTGTCGACTACGCCTCGCACTCCTCCGACGTCGAGCGTATCCGCGAGACCCTGCTGACCGAGCTGGCGACCGTCCAACCAGGCCGCGCCGCCATCCCCTTCTTCTCCACCCTCACCGCGGACTGGGCCGACGGCGAGGGCATGGACGCCGACTACTGGTACCGCAACCTGCGCGGCACCGTCCGCTTCGAGGACGCCGTGCACACGCTGGCCACCCGCGAGGGCTTCCGGGTCTTCGTGGAGTCCGGCCCGCACCCCGTGCTGGCCCCCGCCGTACGGGACACCCTGGAGGCGGCCGGCATCCTCGACGCCGCCGTGGTGGGCACGTTGCGCCGGGACGAGGGTGGTGCCGAGCGGTTCCTCGCCTCGCTGGCCGAACTCTTCGCGCACGGCGGCCCGGTGGACTGGGCCGCGGTGCACGCGGCGTACGGGCCGGCCGCGCACGGGCCCGGGCGGACCGCAGGCCGCCGCGTGGAGCTGCCCACCTACGCCTTCCAACGCCGCACCTACTGGCCGACGTTCAGCCAGCCCACCGGATCCGCCGGGACCGGCGCCGCCGAGGCCGCCGCCGACGAGCCGTTCTGGGCGGCTGTGAGCGAGGGCGACCCGGACGCCCTGGCCCGCACGCTGGACGCCGACCCGGCCACCGTGGCGGCGCTGCTGCCCGCGCTCTCCGGCTACCGCGAGCGCGGCGTCCGTACGGCCGAGGTGGACGCCTGGCGCTACCGCGTCGTGTGGCGGCCGGTCAGTGCCTCCGGCGCCGCTCCGCTGCCGTACGGCCGCTGGCTGGTGCCGGTGGCCGAGGACCGTACGGACACCGAGCGGTGCGCGGCCGTGCTGGACGCGCTGCGGACTGCCGGGGCCCGGCCGGTCCTCGTCCCGTTGCCGCACGGCGCCGGGCGGGAGGCGACCGTGGCGGCGCTGCGTACGGCGCTGGCCGACTCAGGCGCGGCTGACCCGGCCGACATCGGTGCGGCCGACCCGGGCGCGGCGGACACGGGCGCGGCGGACACGGGTGCGGCGGACACGGGCGCCGACGTGCCCCCCGTCACCGGCGTGCTCTCCCTGCTGAGCACCGACGAACGCCCGTATGCAGACGGCCAGTTGCCCGTCTGTTACGCAGTCTCGCTGCTCCTCGTCCAGGCCCTGGAGGAGCTGGACGTGCGCGCGCCGGTGTGGTTCGCCACCCGGGGCGCGGTGGCCACCGAGCCCGACACTCCCGTCGACTCGCTGTCCCAGTCCCTCGTATGGGGCTTCGGCCGGGTCGTCGCCGTGGAACAGCCGGAGCGCTGGGGCGGCCTGATCGACCTGCCGGAGCGCTGGGACGAGCGCGCGGCCACCCGGTTCACCGCCGCGCTGGCCGGTATCGGGCACGAGGACCAACTCGCCGTCCGCTCGGCCGGCGTGCTGGCGCGGCGGCTCGTACGGGCCGGCACCGGCGGTCTCGCGCCCGCCCGGCACTGGACCCCGAGCGGCACCGTGCTGGTGACCGGCGGCACCGGGGCGCTCGGCCGGGAGGTCGCCCGCTGGCTCGCCGCGTGCGGCGCGCCGCGCCTGCTGCTGCTCAGCCGGCAGGGCCCGGACGCCGAGGGCGTGGCCGAACTCGTACACGAGCTTGCCGAGTCCGGCACCGAGGCGGAGGCGTTCGCCTGTGACATCGCGGACCGCGAGCAGTTGCGGGAGGCCCTGGCGACGGTTCCGGACACCGCCCCGCTGACGGCCGTCGTGCACGCCGCCGCCGTGCTGGACGACGGCGTCATCAGCACCATGGACCCCGCCCGGCTGGAGGCGGTGCTGCGGGTCAAGGTGGGCGGCGCGCTGCACCTGGACGCGCTCACCCGCGAGCTGGACCTGTCGGCCTTCGTGCTCTTCTCCTCCACCTCCGGCGTGCTCGGCGGCCCCGGACACGCCAACTACGCCCCCGGGAACGCCCTGTTGGACGCGCTGGCGCAGCGGCGCCGCGCC
>NZ_LJGU01000159.1:14550-15934 GCF_001751245.1 Streptomyces oceani | reverse complement strand
GGCCCGGACGCGCGCCTCGCGGACGCCTCGGCCGCCCCCGACCCGGTCGTGATCGTCGCCATGAGCTGCCGCTTCCCGGCCGGGGTGGAGACCCCGGAGGACCTGTGGGAGCTGCTGGCCGAGGGCCGGGACGCGGTCACCGACTGGCCCGGCGACCGCGGTTGGGACGTGGCCGCGCTGCACGACGAGGAAGCCGGCCTGCCCGGCAAGAGCTACACCCGCAGTGGCGCCTTCCTGGACCGCCCGGCCGACTTCGACGCCGGTTTCTTCGGGATCGCCCCGCGTGAGGCGCTGGCGATGGACCCGCAGCAGCGGCTGCTGCTGGAGACCTCCTGGGAGGCGTTCGAGCGCGCCGGCATCGACCCGTACGACCTGCGGGGCAGCCGTACCGGCGTGTACGCCGGCACCAACTACCAGGACTACTCCAGCCGTCCGATCGCCCCCGGCACCGAAGCCGAGGCGCACCTCGGCACCGGCAACTCCGCCAGCGTGATGTCCGGCCGCGTCTCGTACACCCTGGGCCTGGAGGGTCCGGCCGTCACCGTCGACACCGCCTGCTCCTCCTCACTGGTCGCGCTGCACATGGCCGCGCAGGCGCTGCGGGACGGCGAGTGCGACCTGGCGCTGGCCGGCGGCGTGACGGTGATGTCCACGCCCGGGCTGTTCCTGGACTTCAGTCGGCAGGGCGGCCTGTCCGCGGACGGGCGGTGCCGGGCGTTCTCCGAGGACACCGACGGCACCGGCTTCGGCGAGGGCGTCGGCATGCTGCTGGTGGAGCGGCTGTCCGACGCGCGGGCGAACGGGCATCCCGTGCTGGCGGTGCTGCGTGGCTCGGCGGTCAACCAGGACGGCGCCTCCAACGGGCTGACCGCCCCCAACGGCCCCTCCCAGCAGCGGGTCATCCGGGCCGCGCTGGCGCGCGCCGGCCTGACCGCCGGCGAGGTGGACGCCGTCGAGGCGCACGGCACCGCCACCACCCTGGGCGACCCGATCGAGGCGCAGGCGCTGCTGGCGACGTACGGCCAGGACCGGGAGGTCGAACGGCCGCTGTGGCTGGGCTCGGTGAAGTCCAACCTGGGCCACACCCAGGCGGCGGCCGGAGTCGCCGGGGTGATGAAGATGGTGCTGGCGCTGCGGCACGACCGGTTGCCGCGGACCCTGCACGTCTCGGCGCCGACCTCGCATGTCGACTGGTCCCAGGGCGACGTACGGCTGCTGAGCGAGCCGGTCGACTGGCCGCGCGCGGACCGTCCGCGCCGGGCCGGCGTCTCGTCGTTCGGGATCAGCGGCACCAACGCGCACGCCATTCTGGAGGAGGCCGAGCCGTACGAGCCGGGGGCCGGCGGCTCCCCGGCCGCCGGCCTCCCGGAGCCCGTCGCCGCGC
>NZ_LJGU01000159.1:0-14125 GCF_001751245.1 Streptomyces oceani | reverse complement strand
AGCGCTGTCCGGCCGTACGCCCGCCGCCCTGCGCGCGCAGGCCGAGCGGCTGCTGCGCTGGTGCGAGGCGGAACCGGAGGCGCCGTCGGCGGACCTCGGGCTCTCACTGGCCACCGCGCGTGCCCACTTCGAGCACCGGGCGGTGCTCGTCGCCGCGGATCGCCAGGAACTGCTCGCGGGCGCACGGGCGTTGGCCGCCGGCGAGACCGCCCCGAGCCTGCACGGCGGGGGAGAGGCCAAGGCGAGCGGCGTGGGCCGGGCGGCGTTCCTGTTCACCGGCCAGGGTGCGCAGCGGCCGGGGATGGGGCGAGAGCTGTACGCCGCGTTCCCCGCGTTCGCGGACGCCTTCGACGAGGTGTGCGCGCAATTGGACGCGGAGCGGGACCGCCAGCGGGAACCCGTGCTCGACCGACCGCTGCGCGAGGTGGTCCTCGGCACGGACGCCGAGGCACCGGAATCCGGAGCACTGGACGCCGGGGTCCTGGACGAGACCGGCACGACCCAGCCGGCGCTGTTCGCCTTCGAGGTGGCGGCCTACCGGCTGCTGGAGTCCTGGGGGCTGCGTCCGGACGTACTGCTGGGGCACTCCATCGGCGAGCTGGCGGCGGCGTACGTCGCCGGGGTGTGGTCGCTACCGGATGCCTGCGCGGTGGTGACGGCCCGGGGCCGGTTGATGCAGGCGCTGCCGCGTGGCGGCGCCATGGTGGCGGTGGAGACGACCGAGGCGGAGGTACGACCGCTGCTGGCCGAGCGTGCCGTCGAGGTGTCCCTCGCCGCGCTCAACGGGCCGCGTTCCGTGGTGCTCTCCGGCACCGAGGAGGCCGTACGCGAGCTGGCCGAGCACTTCCGCGCGCGGGGCTGCCGCACCCGGCGGCTGTCCGTGTCGCACGCCTTCCACTCGCCGCTGATGGAGCCGATGCTCACCGACCTCCGCCGGGTGCTGGAGGGCGTGGACTTCCACGAGCCGACACTCCCGATAGTGGCGAACCTGACCGGACGCCTCGCCACGGACGGGGAATTGACCGCGCCGGAGTACTGGGTGCGCCAGGTGCGCGAGGCGGTGCGGTTCGCCGACGGCGTCGACGCGCTCGTCGCGAGCGGCGTCACCCGCTTCGTGGAGGTCGGCCCGGACGGCACGCTCACCGCCATGGCGGGCTCCTGCCTGACCGAACCCGAGCCGAGCGCCGCCCTGCTCGTCCCGCTGCTGCGCACCGACCGGCCGGAGCCGGCCAGCGCTCTCGGCGCCGTGGGACGGCTGCACGCCGACGGGATGTCGCCGCACTGGCCCCGGCTCTACCCAGGGGCACGTACGACCGCGCTGCCCACCTACGCCTTCCAGCGCCGCCGTTACTGGCTGGACTCCGCGCCGCAGTACGGCGACCTGCACGCCGCCGGACTGGAGCCCGCCGGGCACCCCTTCCTGGGCGCGGCGGTCACCCCGGTCGGCAGCGACAGCGTGATCCTCACCGGCAGCCTCTCCACCCAGCGCACCCCCTGGCTGGCCGACCACGCGGTGCTCGGCCAGGTCATCCTGCCGGCCACCGCGTATCTGGACCTCGCGGTGCACGCCGGTGACCGGGTCGGCTGCGGGACACTCACCGAACTCACCCTGCGGGCCCCGCTGGTGCTGCCGGCCAGCGGCGGCGTACAGCTGCAACTGCTGCTCGGACCCCCGGACGAGACCGGCGGCCGTACCTTCGCGGTGCACTCCCGCGCGGACGGCACCGAACCGGACACGTCCTGGCAACAGCACGCCCAGGGCACACTGGCGCCGACCGTCGGCAGCGCCCCCGACGCGGCCGGCCCGTCGGCTCCGGAGGCTTTGGCCGCCCTGACCGCCTGGCCGCCGGCCGGCGCCGAACCCGTGGACACCGAGGGGCTGTACGAGGGCTTCGCGGACGGCGGTTTCGCGTACGGCCCGGCCTTCCGCGGGCTGGAGGCCGTGTGGCGGCGGGACGGCGAGATCTTCGCCGAGGTGGCGCTCCCGGAGGAACGCCGGGCGGAGGCAACCCGGTTCACGCTGCACCCTGCGCTGCTGGACGCGGCCGTGCAGGCGCTGCTCACCCAGCCCGCGGACGCGCCCGACACTCCGGACGGCGCGGGCTCCCCGGACGGCACGGACCGCTCTCCGACCGACGGGCGGCCCCCGGCCGAGGCCCTGCTCCCGTTCGCCTGGACCAACCTCACCCTGCACGCCGAGGGCGCCACCGCCCTGCGCGTACGCCTGACCCCGACCGACCGGCCGCACGAGTTCGCCGTGCTCGTCGCGGACCCCACCGGCCAACCGGTGGCCTCCGCCGACGCGCTGACCCTGCGTAACCTGTCCGCCGAACAACTGCACCAGCCCGGCAGCGGCTCGGGAAACGGCGGGCCCGAGCCCGTACGCGCCCTGCTGCGCGCTGACTGGCGGCCGCCCCGTCCCGTGCCGGAGCCCGATCCGGCCGGGCTGCGCTGGATACTCCTCGGCGCCGGGGACGACGGCGTGGGCGAGGCCCTGGACGACGCCGGAGTACACCTGGAGACGTACGCCGACCTGGAGTCCGTCGCGCGGGCCGCGGACACCGGCATGGCGGTACCGGACGCGGTGCTGGTCGCGCTGGACGGCCGCGCCCGCGCCGGCAGCCCGCCCGAGGCGCTGCGCGGGCTGCTCGCCGAGGCACGCCAGCTGTGCCGCCGCTGGCTCACCGACGAACGCTTCGCGGACGCGCGGCTGTTCCTCCTCACCCGGGAAGCCGTCGCCGCGCTGCCGGACGAGCCGGTGCGGGACCTGGCGGGCGCGGCCCTCTGGGGCATGATCCGGTCCGTACAGGCCGAGAACCCGGACCGGGTGCACCTGATCGACCTGGACGGCGCCCCGGAGTCCCGTACGGCCGCGCTGCGCGCCGTGTCCAGCGCGCGACCGCTGCTGGCCGTACGGCGGGGCGAACCGCTGGTTCCCGGACTGGCCACCGCCCCGGCCGTGCCTTCCGACGCGCCGGGTGACGGGGCCGCCTCGGTGGCTCCCGGCTCGCCTCCACACGGCACAGTCCTGGTCACCGGCGCCACCGGCGCCCTGGGGCGGGCCGTCGCACGCCACCTCGTCACCGAGCACGGCGTACGCCACCTGCTGCTCGCCGCGCGGCAGGGCCCGGCCGCGCCGGGCGCCGAGGAACTGCTCGACGAACTGCGCGCGGCCGGAGCCGAGGCCAGACTGGCCGCCTGCGACGTGGCCGACGGCACGGCGCTGCGCGGCCTCCTGGACCAGGTGCCGGACGAGCGTCCGCTGACCGCCGTGGTGCACGTGGCGGGCGTACTGGACGACGGGGTCGCGGTCTCGCTCACCGAGGAGCAGTACGACCGGGTACTCCGGCCGAAGGCCGACGCCGCCTGGCACCTGCACGAACTCACCCGCGACCTGGATCTGTCCGCCTTCGTGCTGTACTCCTCGGCCGCCGCCACCTTCGGCTCGCCCGGCCAGGCCAACTACGCCGCCGCCAACGCCTGGTTGGACGCCCTCGCTAGCCACCGGCGCGGCCTCGGGCTGCCCGCGACCGCGCTCGCCTGGGGCATGTGGGAGGAGCCGTCGGAGGCCGAGCCGGCGGCTCGTACGGACTCCGGCGGCGCCACCGGCGGCATGACCAGCGGCCTGGCGGAGGCCGACCGGCGCCGCCTGGCCCGTGGCGGGATGCGCCCGCTGACGGTGCCGGACGGACTGGCGCTGTTCGACGCGGCGCTGGCCACCGAGCACCCAGCCCTGGTGGCCCTCGGCGTCACCGGCGAACGCGCCCTGCACGTGCTCCTTCATGGCCCGGAACACGGCCCGGAACACGCCCCGCGCACCGGCCGGCCCGTCGAACGCCGCTCGGCCGCCGGCGGCACCGGCGCCGCCGACCCGAACAGCCTGCGTGCCCGGCTCGCCGGCCACTCCGCCGAGGAGCGGCAGGCCGTGCTGCTGGACCTCGTACGCTCCCGGGCGGCGGCCGTCCTCGGACACGACTCGGCCTCGGACCTGGCAGCCGAACAACCCTTCACCGAGCTGGGCTTCGATTCGCTGACCTCCGTCGAGCTGCGCAACCAGCTCGCCGAGGCCACCGGGCTGCGGCTGCCGCCCACCCTCGTCTTCGACCTGGACACGGCCAGGGCCCTGGCCACCCACCTGGACGAACTGCTGGGCGAGTCCGCGCACGCGCCCGTACCAGCCCAGGACGGCGCCGGGGAACCGGCGAACTCCCCGGCGGGCGACACCCTCGGCGCCCTGTTCCGGCAGGCCACCGAGTCCGGCCGGACGGACCAGGGCTTCGAACTGCTGCTGGCCGCCGCCAAGCTGCGCCCCACCTTCGCCTCCCCCGAGGAGCTGGACGGCGTCGCGGCGCCGGTCAAGCTCGCCAGTGGGGACGGCGATTCGGCCACCCCGGCGCTGATCTGCTTCAGCTCGTACGTCGCGCTGGCCGGCGTGCACCAGTACGCCCGCTTCGCCTCCGCGTTCCGCACCGAGCGGGACGTGCACGCCCTGCACACCCAGGGCTTCGGCAGGGGTGAGGCGCTGCCGGAGTCGCTGGACGCCGTCGCCCGGTTGCAGGCGGAGGCCGCGCTGGCGGCGGTCGACGGCGGAGCTCCGCCCGTACTGCTGGGCTCGTCCTCCGGGGGCATCCTCGCGCTCGCCGCCGCGCTGCACATGGAGCGGGCGGGCGTACGGCCGGAGGCGGTGCTGCTGCTGGACACGTACATGCCGCGGGAGGACTCGCCGTTCGTGCGCTTCTCGGACGAGATGCTGCGCGGCATGTTCGCGCGCGAGTCGATGTTCGCGCAGATGGACAGCGACCGACTGACCGCGATGAGCTGGTACATCTCCATGATCGGGGAGTGGGAACCGGCGGAACTCCGGGCACCCACCCTGCTGCTGCGCTCCTCGGAACCTCCGCTGCCGGCGGAGATCATGGGCGCGGACCCGGACCCGGCCGAGTGGCAGACCTCCTGGGACCGGGCCGGGGACGTCATCGACGTGCCGGGCAGCCACTTCACCATGATGGAGAGCCACGCCGGCACCACCGCCAAGACGGCGGCGGACTGGCTGGCCTCGCTGCGTGACTGAGCCCTGCGGGAGTGCCGCCGACCCGGCACTCCCGCACGGGGCCGCCGGGGCACGCCGCAGGGGGAACCCTCGGCGAAGCGCCGTACTGCGCAACACCGCCACCGCCCCGTTCCGGGCCCAGGACGACAGCCGCAGTCAGGCCACGAACTCAGCCGCTGCCTCCAGGTCGACTGTCTTTCAGCCCGTCCACGGCCGTGGAGGTAGCGGCACCAGCCCTTCAGGTCGTGGGCGTACGCCTTGACGGTGCGCGGCGACCGCTCGATCGCCGCACGGTAAACCAGATGGGGAACTTTCAGAAGGCTTCAGCGGGATCTTGCCCCTTTTAGGGGCTCGGGAGGAATTGCATCCTGAGTAGGGCGGCGCGGAGCGCCGCCGCATCGCTTCGAGGGCTCCCACGACGATGCCCGCGCTCAGTCCGGGCGCTTCTGGTTCTCGATGTACTCCTTGACCACAGCGAGCGGTGCCCCGCCGCAGGATGCGGCGAAGTAGGACGGGGACCAGAAGCGCTCGCCCCACAGGTACCGCTTGATGTGGTCGGGGTATTCCTTGCGAAGGTAGTGGGCGGAGACGCCCTTGAGGCTGCCGACGAGGGTGGACAGCTTGACCTGCGGCGGGTAGTGCACGAGCAGGTGCACGTGGTCGCTCTCGCCGTTGAACTCGCGCAGCTCCACATTGGCCTTGGCGCAGACCTCGCGCATGATCTCTTCGCACCTGGTGAGGATGGCGTCGGTGAACACCTTCCGCCGGTACTTGGGCGTGAAGACCAGATGTGCGTGCAGGGTGAAGACAACGCTACGACCCCTGCGAATGTCGGGGTTTGGTTCCCATCGGGGTGACATAGACACGATGCTACGATGCTCGTATGAAGATCGTCGTGCTGGTCAAGCTGACACCGGATGCCGCGCAGGCGCCGGCAGTTGAGCGCACCCTGCACGCGGCGAACGAAGCAGCCTGCTGGGTGTCGGCCGTCTCCTTCGAGTACTTCGGGCTCAAGGGCTCGGTGCGTGAGCTGCGAAAGCTGTGCTACGGCGAGCTGAAGGTCCGCGGTTTCGGGGCGCAGGCCGCGCAGCACATCATCAAACGCGTCGCCGACGCGTACACGACGCTGCGAGCGAACATCAAGGCCGGGAACCTCGGCCCCGAGCAGTCGAAGCGGCGCCGCAAGGCGGAGTCCAAACCGATCGCCTTCCGTCCCGATGCGGCACACACTTACGACGATCGCTGCCTGTCGTGGAACTACGACGCCCAGACCGTGAGCATCTGGACCCTGGACGGCCGGATCAAGAACGTACGGTTCACCTGCTCACCGAAGGCGCTCAAGCAGCTCACCGAGTCCCGTAAGGGCGAGTCCGACCTGATCCAGCGCGACGGAAAGCTGTTCCTGGTGGCCACCATCGACCTGCCCGCGCCTGAGGTGTTCGAGCCGAAGGACTGGATCGGGGTGGACCGGGGCATCACCAACCTCGCCACCACGTCCGACGCGGACAACTACTCCGGCCGCCGCCTCGGGCGATACCGGCGCTGGCAGGCCCGCAAGAAGGCAGAAATCCAGGCCAGGTGCACACGGTCCTCAAAACAGCTCCTCAAGAAGCGTGCACGCCGGGAAACCCGGCACGCCACGCACGTCAACCACAAGATCTCCAAGACTGTCGTTGCTGTCGCCCAACGCACCGAACGCGGTATCGCCCTGGAGGAGCTGAGGGGCATCCGTGAGCGGGTCACGGTTCGACGCGACCAGCGAGCGCGCCAGTCCTCCTGGCCCTTCCACCAGCTCGGCGCCTTCGTCGAGTACAAGGCACACCGCGCTGGGGTGCCGTTCATCGAGGTGGACCCGGCCTACACCTCGCAGCGCTGCCCGCGCTGCGGCCACACCGAGCGAGGCAACCGCCCCACTCGGGACCACTTCTCCTGTCGTCGGTGCGGCCTCGCTGGACCAGCCGACCACGTCGCCGGGGTCAACGTGCGCGCTCGCGCACGCTCGGCGTGGGTATTCGTCAACATGCCCGACCCGGAACCCGCATAGCGGGAACCGGCAGATGTGCCCCGTGACCGCCCTGTCGTAGGGGGCAGTCGGGAGCATAAGCAAAGCCCTCACAGGGACTCAGCTTCCAAGCTTGGTCCCTTTAGGGGCCGAGCAGTTGACCTCATGGGGGACATGCCTGTGCGGCCTCCGCAGGTCGGCCAGGGTCTCGTGCCGAACCTCCGTTCCCGAAGCTCCGCGCGGCGCGCTCAGTCCGAGGCATGCCGTACCTCCTCCTCCACCGCTGCGGACGGCTGTTGTCCCGAGTCGGGCGCGGAGGTTCGGGCGGTGGCGATGAGCAGGACCACCACGATCATTTCGACGACCGCGAGTACCGGCAGCGCGGTGGGGCCGAAGCCGGAGAGCAGGAGACCGCCTAGCACGCTGCCGGCCGACGTACCGATGTATGTGGCACTGGTGTTGAGGGCCATCACCTCGTTGCTCGAAGGGCCAGCTCGGCCGAGCAGCCACACCGCGAGCGGCGGATTGAGCAGGCCGATGGCCAGGGCCATGAACACGGCGAGGATGATCAGCAGCCAGAAGGGCGCCTGGCCCCAGACCACTGCCCCGGCGAGCGCGGCCATGCTCAGGGCGAGGACGGCCGCGCCGATGCACACGGTGCGCAGCGGGCCGAGCGCGTCGTTCAGGGCGCCGCCAAGCTGCGCGGCCACGACGCCCGCGATGCCCGCGGACAGGAACAGTAGCGCGATTCCGTTGGTGGTGACGCCGCCGGCGGCGGACATGACCGGCGCGATGTACGTCATCATCATCATGCTGCCCGCGGACAGCGTCAGCATGGCCAGCAGCCCACGCGCCACGGCGCCGCTCGTCAGTGGCGCCATGCGGTCGCGGAACCGGTTGGCGGGTGGCAACTGCAGCGGCGGCAGCAGCGTGAGCATGGTGACGAGGACGACGGCGCCGAGCGCGGTCACCAGCCAGAACGCGGCTTGCCAGCCCAACAGGCCGCCAAGCCAGGTCCCGGCCGGCACGCCCACCAGCTGGGACAGCATGATCCCGCCGCTGAGCATGCCGAGCGCCTTGCCCCGGTGCTGCTCGGGCGGAAGCGTGCCGGCCGTGCTGAAGCACAGCGGGGTCACCGCGGCGGCCGCAGCGGCTGACAGGACGCGCGAGGCGAGCATCACCGAATACGAAGGGGCGTACGCGGCGAGGAGGTTGCCGCCCATGAAGAGCAGCATGCTTACGGTGACCAGGGTGCGCCTCGGTAGTCGCGTCGTGAACACCACGGCTGTGGGCGCGGCGAGCGCGTAGACGAGGGAGTAGACGGTCACCAACTGGCCGACGGCGGACTCGCTGACGTCCAGGCCCTCGGCTAGCTCGGGCAGCAGCCCGGCGACGACGAAGTCACCTGTGCCGAAGGTGAACAGGGCCAAAACGAGGGGGACCAGCCAGATTCCCATGGGTGCGATACTCCGTAACTCCGCTTGTGCCTGCCGCGCGTGACAAATGCCGCACGTGACGTGTTTTGCCGTGCTTCCCTCAGCCGCGGCGTCCGTTCCGCGCCGGGCGTTTAGTTGCGTGCGGTGGGCTGCTCACACAGCCCTTCGAGTAGGGCCTTGGCCGCCGCGCGGGTGCGGTTGGGGCAGTTCAGCTTGGCGAGGACCACGCCGATAAGCCGCTTCACCCCGTGCAGGGAAAGCTGCAGCCTGCGGGCTATCTGCTTGTTGCTCAGTCCCTCGACGAGCAGGGCGAGTACCTCCGTCTCACGGGGCGTCAGGTGCGCGCCGGGTGTGGTTGCGGCGCTCCCGGAGGTGCCGGAGGCGGCGGCCTGCACCCTGAGCCGGTGTACGAGCGGCGCGGGCATGGGGATCTCCCCGGCTGTCACCCGGCGCACCGCGTCTCCCAGGCCCGAGCAGCCCAGGGTGCGACGGTCGACATAGCCGTGGCAGGTCAAGGTGGCGGCCAGCGACAGGTCGTCCACGAGGGCGGAGTCGAACACGGCGAGCACCTTCAGGCCGTACTGCTCAGCCTGCGCGAGGAGTTGCGCGCCATCATCCCCGCGCAACGCCCCGACCTCGACGATCACGACCGTGCCAGGCTCGCCGCCGCGTCGGCCAGCGCCTGCGTGGTGGGCTCGGCGCAGCTGGTCACCGAACGGGCGCTGCCCTCGTTCCCCAGCATCCGGAGTGTGCCCTGGCGGTCGATCTCGCTGCGCAGGGCCACCAGGATGTGAGGGAGAGCTGGAGGGACCTTCGGGTCGGGGGCGGTGACGAGGGCGAGGGCGTCGGGCGGCCCGGGGGAGGCACAGGAAAGAAGGGGGGCCGAGGCCGTCGGTAGATCGAGCAACATGAGGTCTGCCTCTGTGGGTTGGGACGCTTCCTCTGCGGATCGGATCGAGAAGGCGCCGGAGGAGGAGTGAGACGAGCGAGTGGCGGGTGCGGCGCTCACGAGGCCGCGCACGCGAGGCGGTCGACCGCCGCGCGGTACTGCGGGGCGCCGTTGAGTCCACTGGCGAGGCGGTACGCACGTAGTGCCGCGTCGTCCCGGCCGAGGCGCTCGAGGGTGCGCCCGAGCAGGAAGTGGGCGAAGTCGTCCGTCGGCTGGGCGTCCAGGAAGAGTTCCAGTTCCCTTCGCGCGGCGTCGAGTTGCGCGGAGGAGAAGTAGGCACGGGCCGCGAGCAGCCGGACGTCCGAGGGCACAAGCCGTCCGTGCAGTAGCGGCCGGAGCGTGTCAGCGGCGCTCAGCGGGTCGCCGACAGAGAGCATGGCGTGGGCGAGGCGGTAACGCCGTACATCCTCGTCCGCCTTGTCCTGCGGTGAGAGCCGGGAGGCGGCTTCGAAGTGGTCGAGGAGGCTCTGCACGGACTGGGCGCCGGTCAGTGCCAGGCCACGGACGGCGAAGGTGGGCACGGCCCGTACGCCGGAAACCACACCTTCGGTGAGCGCGCTGCGCACCTTGCCGGTGAGCCGGCCGCCGGCCAGGAACGCGGCGGCGTCACGCACCCCGGCGCGCTCGGCGACCTCGGCGAGCACCGAGCGGTCGCCGAGGTCCCGGCCCGCTTGGAAATGTGCGCGGAAGAGCTGCTCGGACAGCTGCCACTGGAGTCCGGGGCCATCCTGCTCCAGGGCCAGGGCCAGCAGGCGGTGCGCCTGGAAGGTATTCGGTGACCAGGCGGGACGCCAGGTGAAGCCGGGGCCGTGGCCCTGGGCGATCTCGGCGAGGTAGCCGGAGACCGTCTCCGGGGTGTGCTGCGCGGACGCCTCGATGGCGGCCAGCTGCTCGGTGGTGAGCGGCCGGCTCTCCAAGGGCGCGTCCGGCGCGAGCTGAAAGGGGCGCAGCGCCACGATGAGTGGCTGCCCCCCTTGCTCCTCCCACTGGCGCACCGCGCGATCGAGGCGGCGCTTGCCCAGGTAGCACCACGGGCACACCACGTCCGACCAGACTTCGATAATCACCGCTTCCCCCTTCCGTTTGTTTCCCGGCTCTGTCGGTGCGGGTCGTTCGGAGGTCCGCGTTGCACAGGTTCGTACCTGCCAGGGCCATCGCCAGATGATAGACACATGTCCAGTAATGGGCAACTGTCTAATAATGGATGCGTGTCTAGAATGTAAGGTCTCCGCGATGACGTCGTCGAAGCAGTGGACCAAGCGGAGAGGAGGGTGGGCTCGTGCAGTCGAAGCAGCTCAATGCCCGGGCAGCCGACCCCCGGGTGCGTCGCAGTGAACGGGCGCTGCAGATCGCGGTCCTCGACCTGGTGGGAGAGCGCGACCTGGAGTCGATCACGATCGCGGACATCACCCGCCGCGCCGGGGTCGGCAGGGCCACCTTCTACCTGCACTACAAGGACCGCGACGATGCGTTGCTCGCGGCGGTGGAGGAGTCCGTCGCGGAGGTCGCGCGCCGTGCCGCCCAGTGCTGCCCCACACATTTCACCGCTGGAGCGGTGGGTACGCCCGAGCCTCTCGTCAGCCTCTTCGTGTACTTCCACGAGAACATCCGTCTCTACCGCGTCCTGTTCGGCCCCGACGGCAGCGCACGGCTCGCGCATCGCGTCCGGATCGCGGTGACCGAGCAGATCACACAGGAACTCGCCGACCTCGATGTCCCCGCGCCGTCGGGCAGGGGCCGCCTCGTCGTGACGCGGGCGGCGCGGGCGGCGTTCCTGGCCGGCGCACTCCTCGGCACCGTCGCGGCATGGCTGGAGGCGGACGATCCTCCGCACGCCCAGGAGGTGGCGGACGAGGTCTGGGTACTCCTGACGACGGTCACCGCCACCGGGTGAGCCGCGGCCCGGTGCCGTCATGGGATGAGCACGGCCTTCCCGTACAACTCGCCCCGCGTCATCGCCCGGAAGCCCTCGCGGGCCTCGGCCAGAGGTAGCACCCGGGCGATGAGCGGCCTGGGTCCGTCCCGCGCACACAGAGCGGCGAGTCGCGTCAGCTGCGCCTGCGTCCCCGGTGTGCAGCCGACGACAGTCAGTTGCCGGTAGAACAACCGGGTCAGATCGGTGGCCGCGACGGAGCCGCTGGTCGCGCCCGCAAGCACAACCCGCCCGCCGGTCCGCAGTGCCTTCAGGGAGTGCTCCCACGTCGCGCTACCTACCGTATCGAATACGGCGTCGGCCCGTTCCGGAAGCCGCGCGCCCGGCGCGAACGCCCTCTCCGCGCCCTCCAGCGATGCGCGTTCGCGGCGCACAGCGCTGCGGCTGGTCACCCAGACCCGGTAACCGGCCGCTGTGCCGAGTGCCACCAGCGCGGCCCTTCCCGCCATCGGGGACTGGCTGGAGAAGCGCCTGGCGCGCTGACGGACCGGCGTGCACGCTTGGCGGGAGTGAGAAAGGGAACGGCTCTGTCGCACTTTCGCTGGTGACGAGATGTGATCGGCTTCGTTGGATGTCGCACGCAGGATGTCATCAAGCTTGTGAGCACCTGGTTTTTAGGGCTGTCGCCTTTGCCGATCGAGGAGGCGGTCGACGAGGGCGAGCTGATTCAATTGCGGGCGCGGACGCTCGAGAGCGCGATGATGTGCCCGGGATACGGGGCGGAGACGGCTCGGTTGCACAGCTGTCACCCGCGGACGGTGGCCGACGCACCGGTCGATGCGCGTCGGGTGGTTGCGCGGGTGCGCGTGTGTCGGATGGTGTACGGCACCGGGCTGTCGGACACGCCTGTATTGCCGGTGGTTGCTGTGACTCACCGGTGTCCGACGCCGACGCCCTTGCCGAGAAGGCGCTGGCTGGCAGGCGCGGTAGGAGTCTCCGGTGGTCGATCATCGCGGCCGTGACCACATGGCTCATCCGCGACCAACGCCCTTGCCGGTCTGCTGATCCGTTCCAGGTGACCACCAACGCGGAGAGTTCCTCCGCTGCGGCGCGGCCACCGGTCCCGTCCCGGTGGCCGCCCCGCACCGTCGTGCACGCTCGTGCGGCTCGCCGTTACCGCCCGGCGCGCGCGAACCGCTCCCGGTGGCCCCGTACGAAGTCCCGGAAGGTCCTGGCCGGGTGGCCCGTCACCTCCGCAACTGTCGAGGTGACCCGCTCCTCCACACCGGCGGCGATCTGCTCCTCCACCTCGGCCAGCATCCGGGCGAACTCCGGCGGCACCCCGGAGGCTGTCATGTGCCGGGCCAACTCGACCGGAGACAACCGCACATGGCGAATCCGGCGCCCGCCGTCCAGCAGCGTGCCGATCCGCGCGGCCACCTCGTCGTACGTCAGTACCTCGGGACCCGTGATCACGTACTCCCGGTTGGTCTCCCGACTGGCCCGCTCGTCCAGCAGCGCGCGGACCGCGACCGCGGCGATGTCCGCCGCGTCGACCAGCCCGATGCCGCGCCCGGCGGTCGCGCTGGGCAACTCGTCCCGTTCGCGGAGCGCGACGCCCATGTGGTGGTACGGATCGATGAGGTTCTGCATGAACCAGGACGGCCGCAGCACCGCCCACTCCGGCATGCCGCGCACCGCCTCGCGGGCCCGATCCAGACCCGGGGCCTGCGACGGGGTCACGTCACTGCTCAGGAACACGGCCCGACGCAGGCCGAGTTCCCGCCCCACCGACAGGAACTCCTCGATCTGCGGCGCCGGGTCGAGCACCCCGACCGGCGCGACCAGGTAGACCCTCGTCACGCCCGCCAGCGCGGGGCGGTACGTGCCGGGGTCCGCCCAGTCGAACCGTACGTGCCCGGTGCTCCCCTCCACCGCCCCTCCCGGCGGCGCCGTTCGGCCCGCCGTACGGAACGCGGCCCCCTCGGCTCGCAGACCCGCGACGACATGCCGACCGGTCTTGCCGCTCGCACCGGTGACCAGCACCGGTCCCGTCCCGTCGTCCGTCGGCCCGCCCCTCACGCCGCACCGTCCGAGTCCCGGGTGCCCAGCGTGTCCAGGCCGTCCAGCGCGTCCCGTAGTGGCTTGAGCTGCCCTGTCGCCGAGGCCGCGGCCAGTGGACTCCAGTAGTCCCGGTATCCGACGAACTCGCCGTCGCGCACCCGGAGCACCACGACGTACGACAGCTCGTACGGCTCCCCGGTAGCCACGGTCGTACCCTCCGCGGTGAACTCCACGACGAGCACCTCGGGGTCGCTGGTCTCGTGTGTCAGCACGGACGGGAAGTGGGTGAGGTCCACCAGTTCGGTGTAGCCGTCCAGATAGGACCGCAGCGCTTCCCGACCCTCCAGGCGACGGGGCGCGCCGGGCGGTGCGAACGGGAACTCGCATACGGCGTCGGTGGTGAACAGATCGACGAACCGGTCCATCTCCTTGGCGCGTAGTAGCGTCAGCGCGTGAGTGAACAGCTCGCGCGGGCTGCGTGCGGTGAACTGTGGCTCTTTCGTCGTTCGTTGACTCATGCCGCCAGCCTGCGCGGCCTCGGCGCTCGGTGGCAGGCCCGGCCGAGCCCCGGACCAGGGGTCCCTGGCTGGTCGTCGGCCGTTCCGGCACACTCGGCCTGTGAACCGTCCCGCGCTCGCCCACTTCCTCCGCAGCCACCGCGAACGGCTGCGCCCGTCCGACGTGGGGCTCCCGGAGCGTACGGCCACCCGGCGCCGTACGCCCGGCCTGCGCCGGGAGGAGGTGGCGGCGC
>NZ_LJGU01000131.1:117475-154785 GCF_001751245.1 Streptomyces oceani | reverse complement strand
GGGTCGCGCGCGTGCTCAGCCGCGGCCGCCGCGGGTGTCGTCGGTCTGCCGCGTCTCCGGAGCGGTGCGGCTCGTCGGGTCACCAGCCACGGCGGTACTCGCCGACTCCGCCGACTCCGCGAGCCGCGGTGCCCGGCTCCACGGCGCCAGCAGACACGCGAGGGCCACCAACCCCGTGGCGACCACCGGTACGTACGGCACCCCCGCGGCCTCGATCACCATCCCGCCCAGCGCACCCGCGACGCCCGTACCCAGATACAGTCCCGCGATGTTCAGCGACAGCGCGGTCATCCCGGCTCCCGGCGCCGCCACCGCCAGGATGCTGCCCTGCACCGGCGGGGTCAGTGCCCAGGCGAACATCCCCCATACCGTGACGATCGCCAGCAGCGCGTACGGACCACCCGGCCCGCCGAACACCAGCACCGCCGCCAGGGCCAGGGCGAGCGCGTGACCACCGAGCACCAGACGCAGCCCGCGGACCGGACCGCGCGCGTCGGTCAGCCGTCCGGACAGCAACGCGCCCGCCAGGCCCGCGAGTCCGACGAGCAGCAGCAGGAGGGACCGCAGGCCGTAGGAGCCGTCGGCGACCTCGGCGGCGTACGCGCCGAGGTACGTGTAGAACATCAGCCCGCCGCTGGCCGCCAGGAAGGTCACCGTCACCACCCGCAGCACCGCGCGGTCGCGCAGCGGGGACAGCCGCTGCCGCAACGGCGCGGGCGAGCCGGCCGGTACGGCGGGCGCCAACGCCGCGAACCCGGCCGCCGCGAGTGCCGCGACACCGGCGATGAGCCAGAAGGTCGCCCGCCAGCCGAAGGCCCCGCCGAGCCAGGAGCCCAGCGGCACCCCGGTGAACAGCGCGGCCGTCATACCCGCGGTCACCACCCCGAGGTAGCGGCCCTGTGCCCCTTCCGGCGCACCCGTCGCGGCGGTCGTGAAGGCCGCGGCGGTCACCACGGCCGCACACAGGGCCGCCACCACCCGGGCCGCCAGCAGCGCCCAGTAACCCGGCGCCACCGCGGCCGCGACATTGGCCAGTACGAACAGCAGCAGTCCGGCGAGCATGACGGTGCGTCGGGGGAACCGCTCGCACAGCACCGCGAGCGTGGGCGCGCCGAGCGCGTAGACCATGGCGAACACGGTCACCAACTGGCCGGCCGCCGCGACGCTCACCCCCAGATCGGCGGCCACGGCGGGCAGCACGCCCGCGATGATGAACTCGTCCGTGGCGGTGGCCAGCAGGGCGAGGAAGAGGACGTACAACCAGCCTGGCAGGGTGTTCCGCTCCCGGGTGGCGGGCGGCTCCGTACGGGTGCTGGGTCCGGTGGATGACATGTGGCACTACCTCCTTGGTGCGTGCGCCGCACGCTAGGTAGTGACACGGGTGTCAGGGTCAAGCCCGCTGGGGCCGTTCGGTGCTGGTGTCGGCCTCCGCCGCCTGACGCAGCAGCTCGGCGAAGTCCCCACTGTCCGGGTCAGCCTCGGCGTTCGCTCGCAACCCGGCTATCCGGCTGATCAACTGGGCGCGATGACGCTCGAGTTCGGCGGCCCGGCTCTCGACCACGGCCAGTCGGCTCTCGTACATCTCCAGCGCCTGTTCCGGCCGGTCGCAGGCCATGAACTCGGCTGACTTCAGCTCCAGGCAGGGCGCCACCAGTTGGATGTCCTCCATGGTCAGCCCGGCCGCGAGGAGTTCGCGTACGTTCCGCACCCGGGTGACGTCCAGTGGTTCGTACGTCCGCCAACCCTTGCTGGTGCGCTGGGCCGTGAGCAGCCCGTGCTGCTCGTAGTAGCGGATCGACCGACGACTCGCGCCGGTGCGTTCGGACAGTTCGCCGATCTGCATGCCGTTCCCCTTTCACGCTCGACCGATCCACCGTACGGCTGCGGGGCTGGCGCCGGCGGCGGGCGGGCGGCAGAGAACCTACTCCAGGGTATTGACGCCAGCGTCAAGAGTGCGCATTCTCACTCTAGTTATTACTCCTGAGTAATGACTAGGTCGCAACGTCCCCCGCCCACCACCGAGATGACGAGGGAGCCCCGGCAAGCGTGAGACCACCCCGCCCACACTCCGACGAGGAGTCGCCCGTGAAAGCCCGCCCGTATCGCGGAACCGCCACCCTCCTGCTCGCCTGTACCACGGCTGCCTCCCTCGGCGTGGTCGCCGTGCCGTCAGCCCAGGCGACCCCAGCCCCGGAGGCGCCGAAGACCGCGCCCGCCCCGACCGCCTCGCCCGCCCCGACCGCTCAAGCGAACGAGGACCGGCCGCCGTTCTACGAGCCACCGGCCGCCCTGCCCGAGCGGAACGGCGACGTGATCCGCTCCGAGCCCAGCGACTACTACCTTGACCCGCTCAAGGCGATCAAGGTGACCAGCGCCCACGTGAACCGGGTGATGTACCGGTCCACGGACGGCCAGGGCGAGCCCATCGCCACCACCGGCACCGTCCTGACCCCCAAGCAGGCGTGGAGCGGCGACGGCGAGCGCCCCGTGGTCGGCTACGCACCCGGCACCCAGGGCCTCGGCGACTCCTGCGCCCCCTCCCGACGGCTGGCCAACGGCACCGAGTACGAAGGGCTGTTCCTCAAGGGCCTGCTCGCCCGCGGGTACGCCGTCGCCCTGCCCGACTACGAGGGCCTGGGCACCCCGGGCACCCACACCTATGTCAACCGTGCCGTGTCCGGGCACGTCGTGCTGGACGCCGTACGCGCCGCCCAGCGCCTCCCCGAGGCGAAGGTGCCGGACGGCGGACCGGTCGCGGTCACCGGCTACTCCCAGGGCGGTGGCGCGGCGGCCGCGGCCGCCGAACTCGCCCCGGACTACGCGCCCGACATGGAGCTCCGCGGCGTGGCCGCCGGGGCACCGCCCGCCGACCTGAAGAAGGTCGCCGCGAAGCTGGACGGAACCCTCTACTCGCCCTTCCTCGGCTACGCCGTCGCCGGACTCGCGGCCGGATACGACGTGGACCTGAAGCCCATCCTCAACGACAAGGGCGAGCGCTTCGTCTCCGACGCCAAGGAGTACTGCACCGAGGAGGCGCTGTTCAAGCTGCCCTTCACCAAGTCCGAGACCCTCACCGAGGACGGCCGCCCGCTGACCGACTACCTCGAGGAGGAGCCCTTCCAGTCCATCGCCGAGGAACAGCGCATCGGCGAACGGGCGCCCCGCGTGCCCACCCTGGTCACGCACAGCACCACGGACGACGTGATCCCGTACGAGGTGGGTCGGGAGATGGCGGCCAGCTGGTGCGAGAAGGGCGCGCCGGACGTCACGTTCTCCCCACTCGCCGCGCCGACGCACGTCGGCGGAGCGATCGCCTCCTTCCCTCGGGTGTTCCTGTGGCTGGAGGGACGGTTCGCAGGCGAGGACGCGTCCTCGAACTGCGACACGCTCGACTGACCAGCCAGTACGCGCGGTACGTACGGCTGCCACCCCGGCGGGCCGGTCGGATGCTCCGGCCGGCCCGCCGGCGCTTCTCCGGCGCCCGCGCCCGTAACCGCATGACACTGGTCACGCCTCGCGTGGCTCGGCACGCGGTCCCGGGTCGGGCGATCGTCCGAGCGAACACGGCCTGGATGGCAGGATGTGTGAGGCCAACATGTCACGGAGACACGCCAGTTGACGTACGAGTCGATCTGCCGTGCCGGATCGCGACGGGGGAGGAGCGCTACGGGTGGAGGCGTTAGCGGCGCTGCGGGCGACTGACCCGAGCCAGGTGGGGCCGTACCGGCTGGTGGGCAGGCTGGGCTCGGGCGGGATGGGCAGTGTCTACCTGGGGCGGTCGCGAGGCGGCCGGACCGTCGCGGTGAAGGTGGTGCGCCCGGAGCTGGCGGAGGAGACGGGGTTCCGACGCCGGTTCGGCCGGGAGATAGCCGCGGCCCAGCGGGTGAACGGCGCCTTCACCGCGGGGGTGGTCGACGCCGACCCGGACGGCGAGGTGCCGTGGCTGGCCACCGCGTACGTACCGGGGGTGACGCTGAACACGGCTGTTGACACGCACGGGCCGTGGCCTCCGGGGCACGTGCTGACCCTCGGCGGGGGCCTGGCCGAGGCACTGACCGAGATCCACGCGGTCGGGGTGGTGCATCGGGACCTCAAGCCGTCGAACATCCTGCTCTCCCAGGATGGCGCCAGGGTGATCGACTTCGGCATCTCGGCGGTCAGCGAGGCCAGCCTGCTGACCCAGGCGGGCGCGATGATCGGCACCCCCGGCTTCATGGCGCCGGAGCAGCTCACCGGCAAGGAGACCGGTCCAGCCAGCGACGTCTTCGCCCTGGGCGCGGTGCTCGCCTACGCGGCCACCGGGTACGGGCCGTTCGGCACCGGATCGGTGCACGCGGTGCCCTACCGTACGGTCTACGAGCCGCCCGTGATCGGAGAGGTGCCCGGAGGACTGCGCGAGGTGGTGGCGGCCTGCCTGGAGAAGGACCCGGTGCGGAGGCCGGGCGTGGGCCAGGTGCTGGAAGCACTGCTGTCACGGGACGCCGGGGACGCTGGCGACCACGCCAGCGGACGGAGCGGGACGCTGGATCTCGTCGGCGGCGGGGGCTGGCTGCCGTCGCCGGTCGTGCGGACGGTCCAGTCGATCGCCGAGGACGCGTCACGCCCCGAGCGGCAGTTGCCCGTACCGGCCTCCGGAGCCTCCCCGGAGCCCCCGCGATCCAGCCCGGGGCCCGCCCAGTCCGCGACGGACGCGGGGCTCGACCGCTGGTCGGCGGGCCCGGACGCCACAGAGCCGAGAGCGACGGCGCCGACCGTCCAGCCAGCGGGAACCAGCCGGCGGCGCGCCCTGATCGGCCTCACCGGAGCCGCCACCGCCGCCGGTCTGGGCATCGGCGGCTGGATGGTCAGCAGGGGCGACGGCAGCGGTCGCTCCGGCGGCGGTCGTTCCGACAGCCCCGCGTCCGGGAAGCGACGGTCCGGCACCCTGCGGTGGCAGACCGGCCGCCTCATCACCCAGTCCTGGCGCGAGGACCGCAGTGCGCCGCTGACGGTGGCCGACGGTCTGGTGTGCGCCACCGACAGCCAGGCCCTCTACGCCCTGTCGGCCGACCGGGGCGCCAAGGAGTGGACGTACGAACTGGGCACCGACGCGGCGGAGAGCACGCCACCGACGGTGGCCCGGGGTGCTGTCTACTTCGGGGCCGACTCCTCCGTGTACGCGGTGCGGGCCAGCACGGGCGAACGGTTGTGGACGCTGCCCACCGATGACGACGACCTGGGCGTGGGACAGCCGGTCCTGCGGGCCGGCGCGCTCTACACCCTCGCCTACCGCGCCTACCACCACACGCTCTACAGAGTGTCCGCCAGGACCGGCGACGTCGAGTGGAAGAGGAGCGAGCAGAGCCTCGTGCGCTTCGCCGGCTGGTACGGCGTCACGGTGGCCGTGCCGGGCGACACCGCCTATCTCCACAACGGTAGCGAGCTGCAGGCACGCCAGGCGGACGATGGCCGGGTTCGCTGGCGGAGCGACGTCGAGGACACCCTCCAGAAGGCGCCCGTCGTCGCTGACGGCAGATGCTTCGCGTGTGCCTCCGGCCTGGACGAGCGCTTCGTGTACGCGTTGTCCGCGAAGACCGGCGAGGAGCAGTGGAAGGTCCGCTTCGCCGGAAGGATGGACGTCGACTCGGACCACGAGGGCGTTCAGGCCGTGTCCGGCGGGGTCGCCCTGCTGTACACCGGCCCCAACTCGTCCGACGCCGGTATCCGCGCGCTGGACACGAGGAACGGTGAGGTGAGGTGGGAGCGACGTTTCGACGCCAGCGTCCTCTCACCACCGGCCACGGTCCGCGACAAGGTCTACCTCGTGGCCGACGACTCGCTGTACGCGTTGCGCGTCGACACCGGCAAGACGGCGTGGCGAGCGTCCCTCGACACCCTCGCCCGGCAGCGGCCGGTGGTCGTCGACGACACGATCTACCTCAGTTCTCCCACCGGGAAGATCTACGCGGTATGGGCCTGAGAGCGTCCGACAGCCCGTAGAATGTCCGGCATGAAGCGCGCTGCCATGACGACGACGCCGGAGAGTGTCCCGGCGCGCTGACAGACGACCTGATCCGAAGCCCCGGGCGAGCGCCCGGGGCTTCGTCGTGGTCAACCTCCGATCAGGGCCCGGGGCGACTCACTCGCCCGCCGCCCGTGAGGAGCCCACTATGCGAGACCACCGTGAACTCGGCCGCGAACTGGACCTGTTCGACACCGACTCGCTCATCGGCGCGGGACTGCCGTACTGGCTGCCCGACGGCGCGGTCGTACGCCACGCCCTGGAGGAGTACGTCCGCACCGCCGAGCGACGGGCGGGCTACCAGCATGTCTACTCGCCGGTCCTCGGCAAACGCGAGCTGTACGAACTCTCCGGGCACTGGGCGCACTACCGCGACGACATGTTCCCCGCCATGGACGTCGGCGGCGAGCAGTTCGTACTGCGGCCCAGCCTGTGCCCGCACCATGCCGTGATCTACCGCTCCCGCCCGCGCAGTTACCGCCAACTGCCGCTGCGGATGGCCGAGCTGGGCGGGATGTACCGTGCCGAACTCTCCGGAGTGCTGGGCGGGCTCACCCGCGTACGGGCCATCCAGCTGAACGACGCCCACGTCTTCTGCACCCCCGAGCAGCTCGCCGACGAGGTCCGGGCGGCCCTCGCGATGATCCGCCGGGCGTACGACGCGCTCGGCATCAGCCCCGCCCGCTACCGGCTCTCCCTCCCCGGTCCGGGCGGGAAGTACGTCGCCGCCCCCGAGCTGTGGCGACGCTCCACCGCACTCCTCACCGAGGTCCTGGAGCACGCCGGTCTGCCCTACGAGGCCGCCGAGGGTGAGGCGGCGTTCTACGGACCGAAGATCGACGTGCAGGTCACCGACGCCGCCGGCCGCGAGTCCACCCTCTCCACCGTGCAGGTCGACTTCCACCAGCCCGAGCGGTTCGACCTGCGCTACATCGGCGCGGACGGCGCGAAGCACCGCCCGGTGATGATCCACCGCAGCGTCATCGGCAGCGTCGAGCGCGCCGTCGCCCAGCTTATCGAGGAACACGGCGGCGCCTTCCCCGCCTGGCTCGCCCCCACCCAACTGGTCCTCCTGCCGGTCACCGAGGCCGAGTCGCCGTACGCCGAGTCGCTCGCCCGGGACGGACGCGCCCGCGGTCTGCGCGTCGAGGTCGCCGAACCCGGCCGCGGCAGCCTGGGCGCGCGAATCCGGCAGGCCCGCCTCGTCCCGTACCAGGGCGTCCTCGGCGCCCGGGAAGCCGCCGACGCACAGGTCTCCGCGCGGCTGCGCGACGGCCGACGGCTTCCCCCGCTGCCCGCCGCCGAGGCCCTCGCCCGTATCCAGGCGCTCGTCGACGCCCACAGCACCCGGCTGTGGGACGACGATCGCGCGGGTCCGACCGCCACCGACCGGGAGGAGTGACAACCCGCGTTGCCGATCCCGGGACGGACCGCTGCAATGAGGGGCATGGACGCCAACGACCACGCATCCGCCATAGCCGAGGCCCTCACCGGGATCGGTCCGCGCCTGAAACGCGTACGCGCCGAGCGCGGCGTGACGCTGACGGCGCTGGCCGAGGTCACCGGCATCTCCAAGAGCACCCTCTCGCGCCTGGAGTCCGGGCAGCGCCGCGCCAGTCTGGAACTGCTGCTGCCCCTCGCACACGCCCACCAGGTGTCGCTGGACGAACTCGTCGGCGCGCCCGAGGTCGGCGACCCCCGGGTGCGGCTCACGCCCCAGCAGGTGCACGGCGGCACCGTCCTGCCCCTGACCCGACAGCCCGGCCCGCTCCAGGCGTACAAGATGGTCATCCCGGCCAGCCGCAACGTCCCGGACCCGCGCGGCCACGAGGGATACGAGTGGCTGTACGTGCTGGCCGGCCGGCTGCGTCTGGTGCTGGCCGAGCACGACCTGGTACTCGGCTCGGGCGAGGCCGCCGAGTTCGACACCCGCACCCCGCACTGGTTCGGCAGCACCGGCGAGGCCCCGGTCGAGCTGCTCAGCCTGTTCGGTCGGCAGGGCGAGCGGATGCACGTACGGGCCAAGCCACGCCGTCGGACAGCGGCCGAGCCCGAAGCCGCGAGCGCCGACACGGGGCCGGTGGCGCCCGAACGGTGAAGAATCGGGGCATGCGGATCCTGTCCTTCCCGGAGGCGGCCACACCACCCGAACTGCGTGTCCAGGTGGTGGAACTCCAGCGCCAGGCGTGGCCGTCCGAGGATGACGGCGGCACCACCGGCAGCGGCGTCGGCGGCGCTGAGGCGTTGACCCACGACCCGGCACTGCGGCCGTTGTCGCTGCTGCTGGTCGACAGTGACGGTGACGGCGGTGACACCAGCGTGCTGGCCGCGCTGGACCTGCTCTCCAAACAGCTCACGCACGACGGTCAACGCTTCGCCGTGGGCGGACTGAGCACCGTCGTGACACGACCGGGAGCACGTCGCCGTGGGTTGGGCCGGCACCTGGTGTCAGCGGCCCGGGAGCGGCTGGCCGAGCGGCTGGACCTGGGGTTGTTCAGCTGCGACCGCGTGCTTCAGGCGTTCTACGAGGACGCGGGCTGGCAGCCGTTGGAGGGCGCGGTGCTGATCGGGGGGACGCCCGAACGTCCCCTCGCCAGTGACCGGCCCGGCTTCGACAAGGTCGTCATGGCGGACTTCTTCTCGCCCAGGGCCAGGCAAGCGCGACAGTCGTTCCCACACGCCCGTATCGAGCTGTATCCGGGAGACACGGACAGGCTCTGGGGACACCTCCGGCAGTCAGCCGCCAGTCAGCCGATTCCAACCCGCCGCGACAGCTCCGGCGCCCGAAGTCAACTCGCGGGCTCAGCCGGTTGCCAGCAGGATGCGAGGCATGAGTGACGAGCCAGCACGATGGAGCCAGGCAACCACCCACCCCGACATGTGGGCCGACCCGGACGACGACCCCCGCGAGAGCGCGGGCGCCGACCCGGAGGGCGAACTCGCGACGCCTCACGGCTTCCTGGACGGATACCGGAAGACCCTGGTGTTGACTTCCTCCCCCGCCTAAAGGCGGGGGATTCCAGCGGTCACCCGCTGGGGTTCCTGCTTCACCGACGACCGCCCCGTCCGGGAGGACTCCCGTTGAGGTCTTACACCGTCTCCACAGGCTGCTGCCGCCAGCCCGGCGGCCAGAGTGTTTCGTGCCGCGTTCACGTCGCGGTCATGCACGGCGCCGCAGTCGCACGTCCACTCGCGGACGTTGAGCGGCATCTTCGCCGCGACCGTGCCGCATGCCCCGCACAGCTTCGAACTGGGGAACCAGCGGTCGATCACGACGAGTTCACGCCCGTACCAGGCGCACTTGTACTCCAGCATGGAGCGCAGGGCCGTCCACGACGCGTCGCTGATGGCGCGCGCGAGCTTGCCGTTCTTCAGCAGGTTGCGGACGGTGAGGTCCTCGATAACGACCGTTTGGTTCTCACGGACGAGTCGAGTGGACAGTTTGTGCAGGTGGTCGTGGCGCCGGTCAGCGATACGGGCGTGCAAGCGGGCGACCTTCAGACGGGCCTTGGCCCGGTTGTTCGACCCCTTAGCCTTCCGCGACAGCTCACGCTGCGCGCGGGCGAGCCGGGCACGATCGCGCCGCCCGTGCCGGGGGTTGGCGACCTTCTCCCCGGTGGAGGGCCACGAGGGAGGTGATCCCGGCGTCGATGCCGACCGCGTTCGTCGTGGCCGGAGCCGGAGCGATACGGTCGTCGCACAGCATCGAGACGAACCAGCGCCCGGCACCGTCGCGGGACACGGTCACCGTCGTCGGTACCGCACCCTCAGGGAGCGGACGCGACCAACGGATCTCCAGCGGCTCCGCCATCTTCGCCAGCGTGAGTTGCCCATCCCGGAACCTGAAGCCGGAGCGGGTGTACTCGGCGGACGCGCGGGACGTCTTCCGGCTCTTAAACCGGGGGTACTTGGCGCGCTTGGCGAAGAAGTTCCCGAACGCCGTCTGAAGGTGCCGCAGTGCCTGCTGGAGCGGCACGGAGGACACCTCCGTCAGGAAGGTCAGGTCCTCGGTCCTCTTCCATTCCGTCAGCGCGGCCGACGACTGCGCGTAGGAGACACGGCGCTGCTCGCTGTACCAGGCGCGAGTGCGCTCCTCCAACGCCTTGTTGTACACGAGGCGGACGCAGCCGAACGTGCGCGACAGCTCCGCTGCCTGCTCGTCCGTGGGGTAGAAGCGGTACGTGAAAGCCCGCTTAGCCTGCTGCGTCATGCCTCACATTGGATCAGCTCCCGTGTAAGAAACGGCTGTTGGCCGGTGAACGGTGGACGCCGGTCCGCCCTGGCGGCGAACCGGCTTTCCCTGCCCTGCTCCGCAGGAGCTGCGTTTCCTCCCCGCCCTAAAGGACGGGGTATCCACGAAGGAGCGCCAGGATGAAGTGCGAGGGCCTGGACGCGGAGAAACTGGCTCGTCGGTCCGTTCCGCCGTCGACGATGTCCCTGCTGGGCCTGGTCCGGCACCTGGCCGAGGTGGAACGGGACTGGCGCAACTGGATCGGCGGCGGCGATCCGCTGCCGAAGCTGTACGGCGAAGGTGACGGTGACTTTGACGGAGCTGTCGCCGAGCAGACCGTGGTCGACGCCGCCTACTCCGCCCTGGCGCGCGAGCAGGCCGCGACCGACACCGCGCTGGACACGACCCGGATCTGGGTGAACGGCTGGGTAGGGACGGGATCGTGGTGCGGGAGCTGCTGGTGCACAGGATCGAGGA
The DNA here is from genome assembly GCF_001751245.1 of Streptomyces oceani. Taxonomy (GTDB): domain Bacteria; phylum Actinomycetota; class Actinomycetes; order Streptomycetales; family Streptomycetaceae; genus Streptomyces; species Streptomyces oceani. The sequence goes on along the minus strand of NZ_LJGU01000131.1, from coordinate 144,076 downwards.
GTACGCCCGTCACTGCGGACACGCCGACCTGTTGCGCGAACGCGTCGACGGACGGGTGGGCCAGTGACGCGCGTGGCCCGGTGGCGCCACGCCGCGCCGCGGCGGCCACGCACGGCCGCTCAGGCCCGGTCGCGCAGCAGCCGGGTGGTGAACTCGTCGAGCGGATAGAAGAGTTCGATCGCCAGCTCAGACAGCGTCACGTCCGCCGGCGCGCCAAAGGTGGCCATTGTGGTGAACATCGACAGTTCGCCCGTCGGCGTACGGACCCGTAGCGGTACCTGGATCGGACTCGACGGCTCGGGCTGGCTCCCGGCGGTCTTGCCGCTTCCGGCCGCTTCCTCCCGGGCAGGCACCGGGTAGCTTCGTACCTCCTCGTACAGCGCCCGCAGGTCCGCGTCCCCGGTGGCGCGCACCTGACGCAGCAGGCGGTCGAGGAAGTACGCGCGTATCTCCGCCAGGTTGGTCAGCCGGGCGGCCAGCCCGTCCGGATGCAGCGTCAGCCGGAAGACATTGGGCCGCGGGAGGAGGAGTTCCGGAGGCACACCCTCCAGGAACACGGACATGGCCTGGTTGCCGCTCACGACGTTCCACCAGCGGTCCACCACCACGGCCGGATACGGCTCGTGCGCCGCGAGCATGACCTCCAGCGCGGCACGCACCGAGGACATGTCCGTGTCCGCCAGGTCGCGCTCCGGGTATGCCGGGGCGTGATCCGCCGCCACCAGCAGGGTGTTGCGCTCACGCAGCGGGATGTCCAGGGCGGTGGCCAGCTTCAGCACCATGGCCCGGCTCGGCCGCGCGCGCCCGGTCTCCAGGCAGGACAGATGCCGGGCGGAGGAGTCCGCGAGCAGCGCCAGATCGAGCTGACTGAGCTTGCGCCGCCGCCGCCACTCCCGCAGCAGCGCCCCCGCCCGCGACGTACCCTCGCCGGCCATCACCATGCTGGCAAGGCTAGCGCTTCGCTTATCGGTGGCCATGACCTCGGAGGTCATTGAGCCCATCACCACCGCGTGTCACGGTCCGTACCTCGCGCCGCACCGCCGATACTGGAAGTGTTGCGCAACATGGCTGTCTCTGCGCAGTGGATCCTGCTCCTGGTCCGTGGACTGGTGTCCGGGGAATCAGCCCAGCGAGAGCGTTACGCTGACACGGTCGTCGACCTCGTTGGCTCTTACAGCCGGGCAGAAGTGATCACGTTGGCCGGTGTCATTTCGGCGGTGGCTGCGGTTGAGGAAGACATGGATGCTCTGGAGGCAGAACTCAGCGCGCTGTTGAACCTCGGTGGGAGTGGATTCCTGAGAACGGAGCACCTGGCCTGCCTGGAGCAAATCGACAGGGCTCATACTCCGGGAGTCCTGCTGGAGTATGTTGACGACTTGTTGGATCCTGGATAGCTCTCTCCGTGGCCCGCTCGGTTCCGGGTACGGCCTCAGTGTGCTGGGGTGGAAGATGTATGGGTTTCACGGTTGGTTGGAATGACCCGTTCCTGTCACCGGCCCGGCCGGTCATCGGGAACTGATCCGTCTCAGTCCAGGAGGAGGAGACGACCTGCCCGCACTGCCTCGACGTAACTGCGCGCCCGCTTGATGCTCAGATCGGAGTCCTTGCGCACCTGGACCACCGCTTCCCTGTCCTTGCCGTCCGCCAGCAGGCGTAGCACCTGGGACGAGGGCGGCGTGACAGAGGTCTCTCCGGCGGCCAAGCCTTCCTCGCCGACGAAGGTCGGTTCGAGGAAGGGGTCTTCGTAGAAGCGCCAGTAGACGCGGAGGTCGAAGGTTGGTTCCGGAATCCGGCGTTGCAGCCACCTGACGCGGTCGGACGGCCCGTCGAAACCATCGGGGTGCAGCGCCTGACGGCAGGTCAACGCCCAGCCCGGGCGATCGGGTTCGCAACGTTCCAACGAGGCGAAGGCCACCCCGCCGATCCGCCATGCCGGCCCGCGTTGCGCCAGGGCCGGTGCCTTCTCCTCGACCCAGGAGCCGGCCGCTCCGGGTTCGTACTCCGCCGGTAGGCCCTCCTCGTCCACGAACTCCGTGGGAAACTCCGTCACGATGGTGAACTCCGCTGGCTCCGGCCCCAACCCCAGGTGCCAGCGCAGCTCGCGCACCTCGGCCTCCGAGAGGTCGTCGGGCGGGTTGGCGTTGATGAGCAGTTCGTACGCGTCAGCCGTGCCGCAAAGCCTCACACACGGTTGTCGCGGGGCGTACGTGGGTGTCCAGCACAGGGCTTCACCTTCCGGGCGGGAGGCGCTTGCCCGAGCGTGAGGGAGACGCACCACGTCAGGATGGGCGGGAACGCACGAAGCCGCCGGTCGTGCCGGCCCGTACGGGGAGTCCGTACGGGCGTGGCGCGACCGGCGGCCGGTGGGCGTCGGTCGCGGGTGCCCAGCGGCACCCGGGGGCTCTCAGCCGAGGGTCGCCAGCGCGTCGTTGAGGGTCTTCGACGGCCTCATGACGGCGCCGGCCTTGGCGTCGTCCGGCTGGTAGTAGCCGCCGATGTCGGTCGGCGAGCCCTGCACGGCGAGCAGTTCCTCGACGATGGTCGACTCCTGCTCGGTCAGCGTGCTGGCCAGCGGCCCGAACGCCTCCGCCAGTTTCGGGTCCTCGGTCTGCCGCGCCAACTCCTGTGCCCAGTACAGCGCCAGGTAGAAGTGGCTGCCCCGGTTGTCGATGCTGCCCAGCTTCCGGCTCGGCGACTTGTTCTCCGTGAGGAACGTCCCGGTCGCCCGGTCCAGGGTGTCGGCCAGCACCTGCGCGCGGCCGTTGCCCGTACGTTGCGCCAGGTGCTCGAAGCTGACCGCCAGCGCGAGGAACTCGCCGAGGCTGTCCCAGCGCAGGTAGTTCTCCTTGACGAGCTGCTGCACGTGCTTCGGGGCCGAGCCGCCCGCGCCCGTCTCGAACAGTCCGCCGCCGTTGATCAGCGGGACGACCGAGAGCATCTTGGCGCTGGTGCCCAGCTCCAGGATCGGGAACAGGTCGGTGAGGTAGTCACGCAGGACGTTGCCGGTGACCGAGATGGTGTTCTCGCCTCGGCGGATGCGCTCCAGGGAGAAGGCCATGGCCTCGGTGGGGGCCATGATCTCGATCCGCAGCCCGTCGGTGTCGTGCTCCGCGAGGTACGCCCGGACCTTCGTGATCAGGTTCGCGTCGTGCGCCCGGCTCTCGTCGAGCCAGAAGACCGCCGGATCGCCGGTCGCGCGGGCACGGGTGACCGCCAGCTTGACCCAGTCCTGGATCGGCACGTCCTTGGTCTGGCACATCCGGAAGATGTCGCCGGCACTGACGGCCTGCTCCAGCACGGCGTCGCCGTCGGCGTCGAGTACGCGGACCGTGCCGGTGGTCGGGATCTCGAAGGTCTTGTCGTGGCTGCCGTACTCCTCGGCCTTCTGCGCCATCAGCCCGACGTTCGGCACCGAGCCCATGGTGGCCGGGTCGTACGCGCCGTTGGCTCGGCAGTCGTCGATCACCACCTGGTAGATGCCGGCGTAGCTGCTGTCCGGGATGACCGCGAGGGTGTCGTCCTCCTGGTCGTCCTTGTTCCACATGTGGCCGGAGGTGCGGATCATCGCCGGCATGGAGGCGTCGACGATCACGTCGCTGGGCACGTGCAGGTTGGAGATGCCCTTGTGCGAGTCGACCATGGCCAGGCCCGGGCCCTCGTCGAGTTCCGCGTCGAAGGACGCCTTGATCTTGGCGCCCTCCGGCAGCGACTCGAGTCCGGTGTAGATGCCGCCGAGCCCGTCGTTCGGGGTCAGGCCGGCCTTCGCGAGCACGTCGCCGTACTCCGCGAAGGTCTTCGGGAAGAACGCGCGGACCACGTGTCCGAAGATGATCGGGTCGGAGACCTTCATCATGGTCGCCTTGAGGTGCACGGAGAACAGCACGCCCTCCGCCTTCGCGCGGGCGACCTGCGCGGTGAGGAACTCGCGCAGCGCCCCCACCCGCAGCACCGCCGCGTCCACGACCTCGCCCGCCCGCACCGGCACCGACTCCCGCAGCACGGTGGTGCTGCCGTCGTCCCCGGACAGTTCGATACGCAACGCGCCGTCCTCGCGTACGATCACGGACTTCTCGGTGCTGCGGAAGTCGTCACCGCTCATGGTGGCGACGTTCGTCTTCGAGTCCGCCGACCAGGCGCCCATCCGGTGCGGGTTCGCCCTGGCGTACTTCTTCACCGAGGCCGGCGCACGGCGGTCGGAGTTGCCCTCGCGCAGCACCGGGTTCACGGCGCTGCCCTTGACCTTGTCGTAACGGGCGCGTACGTCCCGCTCCTCGTCCGTCCTCGGCTCGTCCGGGTAGTCCGGCAGGGCGTAGCCGTGCTGCCGAAGCTCCGCGATGGCCGCCTTCAGCTGCGGGATGGACGCGGAGATGTTCGGCAGCTTGATGATGTTGGCTTCCGGCTGCTGGGCCAGCTCACCCAGCCGAGCCAGGGCGTCCTCGACGCGCTGGCCCTCCTCCAGACGCTCCGGGAAGCCGGCGATGATCCGGCCCGCCAGCGAGATGTCGCGGCTCTCCACGGCCACCCCGGCGGTCGAGGCATACGCCTTGACCACCGGCAGGAACGAATAGGTCGCGAGGGCCGGGGCCTCGTCGGTCTGCGTGTAGATGATGGTCGAGTCAGTCACCGCTACTCCGCTCACGTCTAACGTCGTCTCGATATCAAGATATCCCGTCGGAGTGGCTTACGCGGAGCCAGCCCCCGGCTCGGCCCGCCCGGCGACGCTCGCCGCGCCTCGTACCCCCGCACCAGACCGGCTTCGGGTCGGCCCGGCTTCTGCTCACCTCTGCTCGAACTCCGCTCGAATTCCGCTCGAATCGGCTGACAGCAGGGCGGGACGGGGGACGGAACCCGGGCAGGCTCAGATGACCGGAAGCGCCGTGATCCTGCCACCGCCCAGGGCGAAGACTCGGTTGCCGGCCCCCGCCAGCGTGACACCGCCGAGAGCCTCCGTCCCCCGCTCGCCCCCGTCCTGCTCGCTCCCGCCCGTCCCGCGCCAGGTCCACAGCACCTCGCCGTCCTCCAGGCTGAAGGCCCGGACCCCCTCCGAAGACCGCTCGGACGAGACCCACACGGTGTTGCCGGCGACGGCGGGTTCCCCCTCGATCGCGTACGTCATCCGACCGACCCACTTCTCCTCGCCGTCCTCCCGGCCGTGGCAGCGCAGCTCGCTGCCGCTCACGACGTAGAGGCGATCGTCGTCGACGGCCCCGACCGACAGCCCGCTGTTTGTCGCGGCCTTCCGGGTCCATCCGGGCTCGCCGTCATCCAAGCGGAAAGAGCGCAGCGTCGGGCCGCCGAGATAGACGGTGCCACCGTCGACGTACGGACCGCTCGGGCTGGCCGACTTGGGCAGCTTCCAGACCTCGCTGCCGTCCGAGGTGTCCAGCACGATGGCGCCGTACCTCGGGTCCGTGAGCACGAGGCGGCCTTGGCCGGCGGCGGCCTCGATGTCGTCCGCGTCTGGGGAGAACGGCATCCGCTTGCGCCACACCTCCCTCGACCCCGCTCGGGTGACGCGCAGCGCCACCACCTCGCCGGGATCGGAGTGGTGCGCCGCGATGTCGTGGTAGAGGTATGTGTCGCCGTCCACCGCCAGTTCGGTGACGATGCCCACGGGCTCCTTCCATTTCCGGCGCCCGGTCCTGGGTGAGATCCCGTAGAGGTTGTCGATGTCCCTGGCCAGGATCAGGTCGACCGACCCGGAGTACAGCGCCCGGTGTCCCACGCTCTTGGCCGTCCACCGCCGTTTCCCGTCGGTGACCGCGTAGCCGATCAGATCAGGTTGGGCGCTGTCCTGGATCACCATGTCCTTGATCGTCAGCAGGCCGCCGCCGCTGCCCTCGGGAGTCTCCTTCGGGCCCCACAGTGGAGCGGGCGCCTTCCCCCGCTGGTAGTCGCCCTCGGCGAGCGGTTCCGCGTCCCAGGGGTGTTCGCGTGCCGGCGTATCCTCGTCACGCGTCGTCGTCCACCAGGCGCCGCCACCCGCGGTGAGCACGACTCCGCCGGCCGCCAGTCCGGTGATCAGCCGCCTGCGGGACGGCCTGCCCAGCGTCCCCCCGGTGGTCCGCCCCATGCCACCAGTGGTGTCCCCGTCGGTGTGGGCGCTCCGGCCCGGGAAGGTCGCCCACTGGCGTACGCGTGCCTCGGAGGCGTCGATGTCCGCGGCCACCGGGCCTCGCCTCCACAGCTCCTCCGCACCGGGCGCGGGAGCCATGGCTGAGCTGATCCGCGCCGGTGACGGGCGCAGCGCCGGGTCCTTGCTCAGGCACGGTTCGATCAACTGCCGTAGGCCGGCCGGCAAACCGTCCAGTCGGGGCTGGCCGTGCACCACCTCGTACTGCACGGCTGCCACGTGTCCGGCGGAGTACGCGGCAGCCCCGGTCGCCGCGTACACGAGCACCGCGCCCAACGCGAAGACGTCCCCGGGCGGGCCGGTGCGCTGTCCGAGTACCTGTTCCGGAGCGCCGTAGCCCGGGGTGACGGGTGCCTGCCCGGTGGTGGTCAGGGTGAGTCCGTGCTCGGGCCGGGCGATGCCGAAGTCGATGACGCGTGGCCCGGTCGAGGTCAACACGATGTTGGACGGCTTCAGGTCCCGGTGCACCAGTCCTGCCGCGTGGATGTCGCCGAGGGTACGGGCGAGCGCCGCGCCGAGCGCGCGTACGTACGGTTCCCGTAGCGCGCCGTGCCGGCCGACCGCCGAGTCGAGCGTCGGGCCGGCGAGGAACTCCGTGGCGATGAACGGTCGTCCGGCCTCGGTCCGTGCCATCAGCACCCGTGCCACGCCCTCGCTCCGTACGGCCTGGGCCGCCTCCGCCTCCCGTACGAAGCGCCGCGACATCTGCGTGTGATGGGAGAGTTCCGGGCGGAGCACCTTCACGGCCGCCGTGCGGCCGGCGTTGTCGCGGCCGAGGTAGACCTTCCCCATCCCGCCCTCGCCGAGTACCCCGAGCACGCGGAAGGGGCCGAGCCGGAGCGGATCGCCGTAGCCAAGGGGGTCCATCGGATACCTCTCGTGATGTCGTCGCGATGCGGGTGCCGTCGCCGTGCGGCCTGGTGCGGTGTCGGCGTTCCGCCGTCCGTATGCCGGGGTCACTCCAGCGGGATGGCGAAGGTGCCCAGGGTGGTGGTGCCGATGATGCGGCCGGCTTCCTCGTCGGCGACGAGCCGGCTACCGACCCCGTCCGGGCCCCCGCGGGTGAACGTCCACTCGGAGCGGTGCGTTTCGCGGCTGACGGCGCTGAGGTCGGTCCGCTGCCGGTTGTCCTCCAGCACCACGTGGACGTACTTCTCACCCACCAGTGGCGCGCAGCCCAGTGAGTGACGCAGGCCCTCGGCCGGCGACCCCTTCTCGCGCCACAACAGTCGGCCGTCGGAGGCGTCCAGGGCGACGAGCCCCCGCCCGCGCTCCACCGCGTACACCACGCCGTCCCGCAGTGCCGGAGGGCCGTAGCGGGCCACCGGAAAGCCGTTGTCGTCCGTCTCCTCCTGACCGGTTCGGGAGCTGACGTACGACCAGTCCTCCCCGCCGTCCGTGAGGCGCCGCGCGGTCACCTGCCGGGAGGCGAAGTACAGGCGGTCGTTGTCGGCGGGGATCGGCGCGAGCGAGGTGCCGAGACTGTCGGAGACGCCGAGCCGCACTCTCGTGTCCCACTGCTTCCCGCCGGTACGGGCCTTCCGCGCGAGCGTCACCAACCAGAGTTCCCTCTCCGACTCGCCCTCAGCCGAGCGAGTCAGCATCACGTGTTCTCCGCGGTGTGTGACGACGTACGCGCTGGCCTGCGCACTGCGGCCCGCGAACAGGTAGTCCGCGAGGGGTTCACGCCACAGTTCGCGACCCGCGCGCAGATCGAAGGCGACCAGATACCAGCCGCGGCTGATCTCCTCCCGCGCGAGGTTAGACTCGCGCTTCCTGGCAGCCAGGTAGAGCAGGTCCCCGTGGGTGCGCAGTGGTTGGACGGTGGGAGCGGCGGGGATGGTGCCCTCGTCATCCCGCGTGATGTCCCGACCGTCGAAGTCGGGGAGACCGCCGAGCAATCGTCGCCGGGCGCCGGAGAGCGGGTCGAGCTCGTACAGCGTCAGTCCCTCCCCGGCGTCGCCACCGGCGCTCTCCTTCTCCCGGGGGTCCGTCGGCCGGGGCCCGCCGGGCTCCGGCAGGATGGCGCAAACACGCTCTCCGTCGGTGCTGATCCGCTTGGCGTGGAGTTCCGGATCGTCCCAACGGCGCTTTCCCGTTGCCGCGTCCAGGGCCACCAACCCCTTCTCGTCCATGCAGAGGACCAGACCCGACGCCGCGATCGGCGGCAGGTCGTAGCCCTCGTTCTCGCTGAGCGTCGCGGCTTCCCAGGCGACGTTCGGCCTGCCCCCGGGACCGTGGCCGGGGCCCTCGCCCGGGGAGCCGTCCTCGCCGAACCGGGACCACGCCCACGCGCCACCGGCCGCGATCGCGCTCACACTCAGCGCGGCGCCGCTCAGCATCGTCAGCACCCGTCGGCGTGAGTGCCGAGGTGGCCCGGACTTGGGAGAGTGCGCGTCTCGGGTGTCGGCGCTTCCCAGGGAGTACGGCGGGTCCGCACCCGGGCCGGCGAGCGGGCCGCGGCCCGTGGAGTCCGGATGCGAAGTGCCCGGCGGAGCCGGTTCCCGTCGCGGACTGATCCGCCACACGGCGCCGGCCCGCCACGCGATCAGGGTCAGTACGCACTCGGGCAGTTGATCGGCGAACTCGCCGTGCCCGTCGTGTAGCCATGCGCCCAACCGTGTGGTGTCCGGGCGGTGCTGCGGCTCCTTGAGCAGACACCGCCGTAGCACCGGATGCAGGGACTCCGGCACGCCGGACAGGTCCGGCTCGCCGTAGCGCACCCGGTAGAGCAGGTCGGCGGCCTGCCCGCCGCCGAACGGCCCGTGCCCGGACAGTGCGTGGACCAGCACCCCGGCGAGCGCGAACACGTCGCCGGCGGCGGTGTGCTCGCCGCCGGTGGCCTGTTCCGGTGACATGTAGGCGGGCGTTCCCGCGGCCGTACCCGTACGGGTAAGTCGCTCGTCGCCGATCGCCCGGGCGATCCCGAAATCGATGACCTTCGGTCCGAAGGCGGTCAGCAGGATGTTGGACGGCTTCAGGTCCCGGTGCACCACGTCCGAGCTGTGCAACTGCCCCAACGCCCCGCACAGCGCGGCACCCAGGGCGCGTACGGACCGCTCCGGCAGCGGCCCGCACCGTTCGACGGCCTCGTCCAGGGGCGGACCGAGCACGTACTCGGTCGCCAGCCACGGGGTGGGCGCGAGCGGATCGGCGTCGACGACCTCCGCTCCGTGCTGTCCTCCGATGACCCGTGCCGCGTCCGTCTCCAGACGGAAACGTAGGCGAAACTCCGGGTCGGTGGCGATCCGTGCGTGCATGGTCTTGAGCGCTACCGTACGGCCGCCGGCGTCCCGGCCGAGATAGACGGTGCCCATGCCTCCGCCACCCAGCCTCGCGACCAGGCGGAAAGGACCGAGGGCCATGGGATCGTCGTAGGCGAGGGGGAATCCGAGCGTGGCGGGTGGTGTCTCAGAAGGTGGCATCGGGTTGTCAGTCCACGGTGCGGGAGAGGCACGGGCGAGGGGCGTCTGGGGATGGGACGTGGGCGCGTGGGCGAAGGTGGGGACGTCACGGGCCGCGCGCGGCCAACGCGTCGGCGGACTGCCGAGCGAGCGCGGCGACCACACGGCCGGACAACCAGCCGGGTGACCAGCCGTGACCGTTGCCCGCAGCGCCACCGCCACCGAAGGAGGCGGTGGCGCCGGCGGGCAGGGCCTCGCCGTCCACCACCGTGGCGGGCGGTGACGCGGGCGCTTCACCTGACGAGACCGGCACGGGCTGTGCGGTCGGTTGGCTGCGACCAGCGGCCGTCAACGCGTGGCGTACGGCGACTGCGGGCGGCCTCGCTGAGGGGTCGGTGGACAGACAGGAGCCGATCACCTCGCTCAGGGCCGGAGACAATCGGTTGGTGTCGGGGTGTGCCTCCAGCCCCGAGCCAGGGGGCTGTTGGCCTGTCGCCGCGTACGCCAGTACCGCCCCCAGCCCGAACACGTCACCCGGCGGGCGTGGTTGGCCGCCGGAGAGCTGTTCCGGTGCCAGCGCCGTCCGGGACATCCCGGGCACGACCGCTAGGTTGGGGTCGGCCGGGGCGGCGGCACGTACGCTGCCGAAGCCGGTGAGTCGTGGCCCGTCCGTGCCCAGCAGGACTGTTCCGGGAGCCACTCCGGCGTGTACGAAGCCCTGCTCGTGCAGGGTCGCGAGGGTGTGGGCCAAGGCCAGCCCGAGCGCACGCACCGTACGTTCGCCGAGTCCGCAGTGCCCATGGTGCCCTGCCACTGCCGTTGGCAGTGGCAGGGCGGGTGCGTACGCCGAGACGTACCACGGCGGTTGACCGTTCACGGCCCCGTGGGCCTGTACGACCCACTCCAGCACGCCGCCGTGACCGCCGCCGCGCAGCCGCCGCATCTGCTCGGCCTCCGCCGCGAAGCGCCGCGCGTATCCGTCGTCCTGGTCGAACTCGGCTCTGGGAAGGCTGAGGAGAACGGTCTGTTCACCTCCCGGGGCGCGAGCGATGAAGCGGCGTACGGGTACGGGAACCGCGCTGTCCGTCAGGTCGATTCGCCCGATCGGATGGTAACCACCGAGCTGCTCCGGATCATCGTGCCGTAGCGCTTCCATCTGCCCCCCGGTCAGTAGCTGGAGGATCAGGAGCCTAGTGCCTGTCCGTCACGGCCGGGTCGCGAAGGGCGAACCGGCCACGTGATCCGTCTCACCGCCATCAAATCATCGGATGATCCGGTCACTTGGCCACCAGGTCACCTGCCGTGCGCGGCCGGAGCGCACCCCGCCCATGCCGCATCGGCGGGCGCGCTCAAGTGGAAGGGGGTGGGCGTCCGCTGGCCGGAACATGGGCGTTCGCACTCGGTTGAGGCACGGCACTCTGGGAACCCGCCCTCCAACGGTCCCGAGCCCGCCCGTCACAGCGATACGACACCGGGACACCGCTCCGCTCGCGTATCCGCCAACACGTCCGGGCCTCCCCGTAGAAGGGGCCGAGGTGCACCAATGACATTGATCTGGCAGATATGTGTGGGGTTGGCCGGGTACCTGGCGCTGGGGCTGCTGTGTGGCCGGATGCTGTACGCCAGCCAACGCCGTAAGCTGATCGAGAAGGAAGAACACCGGGACCCGGAAGGAGACCCGGTCGAACACTTCGAGGAGATCGAGCAGCCGTCCACCGCCAACGCCTCGTGCCTGGGTGGGTTCCTGTGGCCGATCGTCCTGCCCGCGCACGCGCTGAAACGAGTCGCGACCAGGACCATCACGTCCAGCCCGCCGCCCACGCCCCAGGACCGCCAGCGCCGCAGTTCGCACCTGCATCGGGAGATCCGCCGGTTGGAGCAGGACGTCGAGGTAGGTCCGCCCGCCCCGCCGGCCGGGGAGAGCCCGCCACTGCCAGCTGACGTCGCCGACTGCGGCGGGCCGTACGAGCGACCGGGTCGCAGCCGGCCCGACTGACGGGACTGCTGCGGGGCTGCCTCTTCGTCGCCCGGGGCCGCTGCCGCGCGAGTTCGCGCCGCCGCCGGCGAGTTGGCGCAGTTGCTGCGGCTGCCGGCGGCGGCGCCACGATCTGCTCGCGGGTGGATCAGGCGGCGTAGCCCTTCGGGGGGACGAGGCTCGCGAGCTGGGAGAAGCTCAGCCAGTAGATCTGCCAGCCGTTGAAGGAGGCTGGGTCGGCGATGCACACGGTGCTGTTGTCGGAGTTGTACCCGATGACGGTGAAGTAGTGGTAGATCGTCTGGTCCGGCGGATAACCGGGAGGCTGGTTGCCGGGAGGCGCGACGATGTTGGTGACGACCGTGTGGGTGTGGTCGATGTTGTCGACGACGCGGGACCAGAGTTGGTCCGACTGTTCCTGCGTGGGCGGGTCGTTGGGCATCTCGTACGTGTAGTACGTGCCGGAGTCGATCCGCGCGTTCAGCACTGTCGTGACCTGGCTGATGTGGTCGGTTCCGCCGGTGTGGGTGCCGAGTTCCGCTGCCAGGGTGGCCTGGCTGGGGGCGGCGACGCGGGCCGAGAGCGCGATCCGGGTCGCGGCCGGGCCGCACCAGTAGCCGGTCTCCTGGACCTGGTAGTCGACGGAGACGACCTTCTCGACCTTGGTGTCCACCCTTTTGGTGCGCAGTGTGGGGAACTCGCCGCGCGCACCGGTGACCACCTCGGTGGCAACCTGAACGCCTCTGGGGTGGGCGGGCTTTGGCGGGACCGGCGAGACGCCGTTGTCGGGCCGGCCGGCCGGGCCGGCCGCCGCGTGTGCGAGGCCCGGGGCGAGAGCGGCGCCGCCGGTGGTGAGTGCGACAGCACCGAAGAACGTTCTTCGTCGCATGAGGATGTCCCTTCCGGTGTGGGGGAGCATGAGCATGTCACATCGGTCACCCGGAGTGAATGGACCGACCCGAAGTCCGTGGGCGAACTTCTCGCGCGGGCGCCATGGATGACGGCGGTGTCCTCGTTGGGGGTGACGTCACGGACGCACAACGGCGCGACTCCGCAGACCGGACCCGCGATCCCGGGGCAGCTCTCCACCGACACCGGGTTGTCCGCACTGGCGGAACGGTGCCAGCCGTGGCTGTCTAGCGCAGCGGCGTTGACGGTCCGGGTCTTGACGCTGCCTACGGTCCCGACGATTGCTGGCCACTTGGCCGCTGTACTGGCGGACCGTGGGTGAGGTACAGGAGTTGGGGCTGGAACGGCACGCCGTGGATCCCGTCGTCCGGCGCACATCCGGTGCATACGAGTGCGGAAAAGGCCCTCGTCCGCTCAAGACGCTGAACACGTCCTCCGCGGGCAATGGCCCAGAGCGACACCAGGTCGCTACCTGCGCACGTGGAAGCGCAGCATGGTGACTCCGCCCGACTGGATGTTGCTGAGCGGCTCCAGGTCGATCCGGTCGAGGCCCGGCGGTGCGAAGCGGACGCCGTCGCCGAGCAGCACCGGCAGCACGTACACCAGGATCTCGTCGACGAGGCCGCGCCGCAGGCACTGGGCAGCCACGTCGGCGCCGAGGATCTCCAGGTTCCTGCCACCGGCGGCGCGGCACGCCGTGGCCACGGCCTCCTCGATGTCGCAGGTGAGGAAGGTGACGTGGGGGTCCGGCTCGTCGGGCGGGCGGTGGGTGAGGACGAACTGCGCCCCGCCGTCGTACTCGGGGTTCTCGTCGGACATGCGCTTTCCGACCTCGTACGTGCCCCGGCCGATGAGCATGGCGCCCGTGGCCGCCATGACCTCCGGGAACGTCGCCGACGTCATGTGCTCGAAGATCCAGTCCATGGTGTGGCCGGGACCGGCGATGAACCCGTCCAGGGACATCACCCTGTTCACCACCACTTCTCCGGTGCTCGCATCCGTCATGCGTCTTCTCCCAAGCAGGTGGAGGACGGGGATCGCCTCACAGGTCGGTGAGCACCATCTGATCATCCGTCGGTGACTGTTCCACCGCCCGCATCGCCCGCCGACCGCTGGCAGATGCGGAAACAGCCGGGCGCATTCGTCGTTCGTCGGATCGCTCGCCCCACTGCCAGGACAACGAGCCCAGCCGCCATCGGTCACAGGATCCCTCGGACAGACCCTGAGCCTCAGGTCGGAGAAGCCGACTACGAGATGTCGACGAAGGGATACGGCGTCTTCCTGGCCTGGAGATCCAACAGCGGCCGACCATGTGACCCGCGGTCAGCGGTCGGCCGCTGGCGTCGTCTGGCGCCGTCGAGTGCCCTGACACGACACGGACGCCCAGCCGTTCTAGTCGATCAACGACTCCACGGTCGCGGTCAGTTCGCCTCCCGCGTCGCCGGTGTTGACCACGCCGCGAGGTTCGATCAGGAGAGCGCTGACTTCCTCCTCCGCCTTGGGGCAGTGCTCGACGCCACGCGGCACTGTGAACATCTCGTGTGGTCCGAGAACGACGTCACCGTCACGCAACTGGATGGTCAACTCGCCGCTGAGCACGATGAACACTTCGTCGGTGTCCTCGTGCGTGTGCCAGACGAACTCACCTTGAACCTTGACGAGCTTGATCTCGTAGTCGTTGAGTCGCCCCGCGAGCTTCGGCGACCAGTGGTCCGCGAAGCTGTCGAGCATGTCATCGAAGTTGACCTTGGTACCCATGAGGTCCAGCCTGGCGAGACGTGACCGGGGACGCAAGGTCGATGGAGCGGTTTGGCTGGAGCTGCCATGGGGCGAGAGATCAGAGGCCGTGAGCCTTCCCCCATTGGTGGCTGCCCACAGCACAAGGCCGTGAAGTTGGGCGGTTGTGCCACTGGGAAGAGATCGATGCTGATCATGCTGTGGACGTACACGCCTCTGACGCCGAACAGCCGAGACCGCGCCAGGCGGGCCATCGATGCCGGGTTCGCCTCGGACGAGGGGACGGCCCTGGACGCGGTCAGACGACCGCACACCGAAGCGGGCCGTGGGCCGTGCCTTCCGAGCGTGGAAGACACGGCCCACGGCCCGTGCGGCCCAGGTCAGCGAGATAGTGCTCTGACCCGCAGCTTCTAGATGTCGAAGTACAGCTCGAACTCGTGCGGGTGCGGGCGCAGTTGCATCGGCGCGATCTCGTTCGTGCGCTTGTAGTCGATCCAGGTCTCGATCAGGTCCTCGGTGAAGACCCCGCCCGACTGGAGGTACTCGTTGTCGTCCTCCAACGCGTCCAGTACGGCCGGCAGCGAGGTGGGCACCTGCGGGACGTCCGCGTGCTCCTCGGGGGCGAGTTCATAGAGGTCCTTGTCGATCGGCTCGGCCGGCTCGATCTTGTTCCTCACCCCGTCGAGCCCGGCCATCAGCAGCGCTGAGAAGGCGAGATACGGGTTCGAGGAGGGATCCGGCGCACGGAACTCGACGCGCTTGGCCTTCGGGTTCGGCCCGGTGATCGGGATGCGCATCGCGGCCGACCGGTTCCGCTGCGAGTACACCATGTTGACCGGCGCCTCGAAGCCCGGCACCAGCCGGTGGTACGAGTTTACGGTCGGGTTGGTGAAGGCCAGCAGGGACGGTGCGTGCTTGAGGATGCCGCCGATGTAGTAGCGGGCGGTGTCCGACAGTCCGGCGTAGCCCTGCTCGTCGTGGAAGAGGGGCGTGCCGTCGCTCCACAGGGACTGGTGCACGTGCATGCCCGAGCCGTTGTCCCCGAAGATCGGCTTCGGCATGAAGGTGGCCGTCTTGCCGTTGCGCCACACGACGTTCTTCACGATGTACTTGAAGAGCATCAGGTCGTCGGCGGCGGCGAGCAGCGTGTTGAACTTGTAGTTGATCTCGGCCTGCCCTGCGGTGCCCACCTCGTGGTGCTGGCGCTCGACCTGGAGGCCGTTGCGGGCCAGTACCAGGGAGATCTCGGCGCGCAGGTCGGCGAAGTGGTCGACGGGCGGCGCGGGGAAGTAGCCGCCCTTGTAGCGGACCTTGTAGCCGCGGTTGCCGCCGTCCTCGATGGTGCCGGTGTTCCAGGCGCCGGCCTCGGAGTCGATGTGGTAGTAACCGGCGTTCGCCTTGGTCTCGAAGCGCACGTCGTCGAAGACGTAGAACTCCGCCTCGGGGCCGAAGAAGGCGGTGTCCGCGATACCGGAGGAGGTGAGGTACGCCTCGGCCTTCTTCGCGACGTTCCGCGGGTCACGGCTGTACTGCTCGCCGGTGATGGGGTCGTGGATGAAGAAGTTGAGGTTGAGCGTGCTGTCCTTGCGGAAGTCGTCCAGCCGGGCCGTGGAGAGGTCCGGCACGAGTGCCATGTCGGACTCGTGGATGGCCTGGAACCCGCGGATCGAGGAGCCGTCGAACATCAGGCTCTCCGTCGGGTCGAAGGTCTCGGCGGGAATCGTGAAGTGCTGCATGATGCCCGGCAGGTCGCAGAAACGGACATCAACGAACTTCACGTCGTTGTCCACGATGAAACGCTGGGCCTCGTCGGCGTTCTCGAACATCCACTCCTCCTACTCCCGCCCCCAGGGGACGGGCCTTGCTGCCTCGGAACGCACCCGTACGAGCTGCGCTGCCCTCCGACCATAAGCAGGGGGCATTTCTCAAGCATGACCCATTTGTTTCGCTGATGTTAACCAGCGGGGCTGGTTGCTGGTATGTGATCCCTCCCTCGCGCCGCCTCCCGGTGCGGCCAGACACGGTGTACGGCCATGTGCGCTCGTCGGAGCGCCGGGCCGTGTCCGTACGCGAACCGCCCGCACGGTACGGTGAGGCGCGTGGACAAAAGGGAAGCGATCGGGTCGTGGCTCTCCGGCCCGCGTGCCACGGCCGAGGACATGGGCGCGGACTTCGGTTACCGCGGCGAGCGGCTCGGCCTGCCTGAAGAGGGCCCGGGCTCCGTCGCCTCGGTCGGTCGCCGCTTCGGAGCCATCTTCATCGACTGGGCCATGGCCGCCCTCATCGCGTACGGGCTGCTGTCCGGCAGGGACCTGAGCGCGACGAACACCTGGGCCCTGGCGGTGTTCCTGATCATGAGCCTGCTCACGGTGGGCACCGTCGGCAGTACCCCCGGCAAGCGGCTTCTCGGGCTGCGCGTGGTCGCCCTGGACGGACTGGGCCGCCTGGTCGCCTGGCGGGTCCTGGTGCGTACGGCCCTGCTCGGCCTGGCCATCCCCGCGCTGGTGTGGGACCGGGACGGCCGCGGACTGCACGACCAGTTCTCCGGAGCGGTGCAGGTCCGGAGCTGACCACCCCCGGCCGAGTCCCGGCTCGTCGTGCGGTCGTACGGGTCCGCTCCGGCGCGTACCTGCCCCGTCGCCCGCCGCCCTGTCGTGCCCGGCACTCGCGACGCGTCGCCGCGTACGCGCACCGAGCACCGGGCGCCGGGCACCGAGCACCGTGCGACGGAGAGGCGCTCCTCAGCGACCGCCCTGGCCCTTCGGCATCCGCATGCCCTTCGGCATCGGTCCCTTCGGCATCGGCATGTTGCTCATCAGGTCGCCCATCGCCCGCAGCCGGTCGTTTACCTGGGTCACCTGGCCCCCGGACAGCGTCCGGGGAAGCTTCATGATCCTCGTACGCAGTTTCTTCAGCGGGACCTGGCCCTCGTCGTCGCCCACGATCAGATCGTGCACCGGTACGTCCGAGACGAGTCGTGACATCCGTTTCTTCTCGGACGCGAGCAGGGACCGCGCTCGGTTCGGACTGCCCTCGGCTACCAGCACGATGCCCGCCTTGCCCACGGCGCGGTGCACCACGTCCTGGTTCCGGTTCATCGCCACGGCCGGCGTGACGTTCCACCCCCGGCCGATGTTGTCCAGTACGGCGGCCGCGGCCCCCGGTTGCCCCTCCATCTGCCCGAAGGCCGCCCGCTCCGCACGCCGCCCGAAGACGATCGCCATCGCGAGGAAGGCCAGCAGGAACCCCAGGATGCCCAGATAGATCGGGTATCCCAGCCAGAAGCCGATCGCGAGGACAGCACCGAAGGTCACAAGCCCCACGCCGGCCAGGATCCAGCCGATCATCCGGTCCGCGCGCCGGGTCATCTTGTACGTCAGGGCGATCTGCTTGAGCCGCCCCGGATTCTCGGAATCTGTTTCCTTCCTCGCCATGGGAGCAAGTTTACGTGTCCCTCGGGTCGCCGTTTCTCCCGCCCGTACGAGGCCAGCACCAGGCCCGTACGGCACGGGTGCGGGCATCGGGCGAGGTGCGTACAACCGTGAGGAGGCGGGACAACCGGGGCGTTTGGGCGCCGCTGTCCGTGGTAACCGGCGGTTCATGGTGTGGAGTTCGGACACGAGAAGCGCCCCGGCCGGCCACCCGCAGGCGCGCGGGCTGCCGGACGCGTTGGCGCGCGTCCCGCTCGCCGGCCCGCTGGACAGGCTGGCCCGGCTGGAGACGCTGGACGGGGTCAACGCCTCGCTGCGGCGGGGCATCCGGCGGTTGCCGCTCGGGGCGTACCGGGACGTACTGCGTGGGCGGTGGCTCGGCCATCCGTTGCATCCTGTGCTGGTCCAGGTGCCGATCGGCTCCTGGACCTCGGCGGCCGTACTGGACCTGTTCCCCGGCGCGCGGCGCGACAGCGCGGCGTTGGTCGCCCTCGGCGTGCTGGCGGCCGGACCGGCGGCTTTGGCCGGCTGGGTGGACTGGGCGGAGCAGCATCCGGAGCAGCAACGCACCGGTCTGGTACACGCGCTGGCGAACACCGTGGCGGTGGGGCTGTACGCCGGCTCGCTGGCGGCACGGTTGCGTGGCCGGGGGGTACGGGGGCGGGCCCTGGGATTCGCCGGGCTGACGGCCGCTTCGGCGGGCGGCGTGCTCGGCGGGCATCTGGCCTACCGGCAGGCGGTCGGTGGCAACAAGGCGGAGCCCGTACGGCATCTGGCCGGCGCGGACTGGCGGGAACTCGGTCCGCTGGCGGACTTCCCGGCGGGCGAGCCCGTACGGGTCCAGCTCGGCGCGGTGCCGTTGTTCGTACTGCGGGAGGGCGACGGCGAGGTGCGGGTGCTGGCCGAGCAGTGCAGTCACCAGGCCGGACCGTTGGCGGACGGTGAGATCGCGGACGGCTGCGTCACCTGCCCCTGGCACGGCAGCGTGTTCCGGCTGGCCGACGGCTGGAACATCGCCGGGCCGGCCACCGCCCCGCAGCCGGTCTTCGAGACGCGCGTCCGGGACGACGGGGTGCTCGAGGCGCGCCCGGGTCCGCCCGGCTGACCGTCGCGGGTGTTTCGCGCCGCTGGGATGGGGTTACACCTGCTGAGCCTCCGGGGGTCGCGGTGCACGGCTGTGCGGTCGTGATCGTCGCGCTCTGCCCCGTGCCGTACGCCGGCGTGCTTCCGCGGCGTGCGTCCGCGCCGGAGCCGATGCCGGGCCCGTACGTCGGAGGCGAACCGAGCAAGCTCGACCGTACGCATGTTGCTGGAGGAGCGGTGGAAGACGCGACCCACGTCCCGGACGAGAACCCGCAGATCCCGGGCCGTCCAAGTCCCGAGCGGCCGGAGCTGGAGGAGCCCGCCGCGCCCCGGCCGCCGTTGGCGCCGAAGTCCGACCAGACCCGCCCCGAGGCGTACTCGCCGACCGGCCGGCGCACCGCGGCTGACAGGGACGCGCGGGCGCAGACGGACGCGCACCTGACCACTGCGCAGGGGCTGCGGCTGCCGGACACCGACCACTCCCTCAAGGCGGGGGAGCGTGGTCCGGTCCTGCTGCAGGACCACCATCTGCGTGAGAAGATCATGCATTTCGACCACGAGCGCATCCCGGAGCGGGTGGTGCACGCGCGGGGCGCCGCGGCGCACGGGACGTTCCGCGGCTACGGGACCGCGGCCTCGGTGACCAGGGCCGCCTTCCTGGGCAAGGACGTCGAGACGCCCGTGTTCGTACGCTTCTCCACGGTGCTCGGCTCCCGCGGCTCCGCGGACACTGTGCGGGACACCCGCGGCTTCGCGACGAAGTTCTACACCTCGGAGGGCACCTTCGACCTGGTCGGGAACAACATCCCGGTGTTCTTCATCCAGGACGCGATCAAGTTCCCGGACATCATCCACGCCGGCAAGCCGCACCCGGACCGGGAGATCCCGCAGGCGCAGAGCGCGCACGACACCTTCTGGGACTTCGTCTCGCTCCATACCGAGGCCACCCACCACACGATGTGGAACATGTCCGACCGGGGCATCCCGCGCTCCTTCCGGATGATGGAGGGCTTCGGTGTCCACACCTTCCGCATGGTCGACGCGCACGGCGGCACCACGCTGGTGAAGTTCCACTGGAAGCCGAAGGCGGGCGTGCACTCGCTCCTCTGGGAGGAGGCCCAGCTGATCAACGGTATGGACCCGGACTTCCACCGGCGCGACCTCGCCGACGCGATCGAGAGCGGCGCCTACCCGGAGTGGGAGCTGGGCATCCAGACCTTTCCGGACACCCCGGAACAGACCTTCGCCGACATCGACCTGCTCGACCCGACCAAGATCGTTCCCGAGGAGCTGGCGCCGGTCCAGCCCATCGGGGTGCTGACGCTGAACGCGAATCCGTCCAACTTCTTCGCGGAGACCGAACAGGTCGCCTTCCACCCCGGGCACCTCGTGCCGGGCATCGACCTCACCGACGACCCACTGCTCGCCGGCCGGCTCTTCTCGTACCTGGACACCCAGATCAGCCGGCTGGGCGGGCCGAACTTCGCCCAGCTACCGGTCAACCGCACGCACGCGCCCGTCAACGACATGCTGCGGGACGGCATGCACCAGACGGCCGTGCACACCGGGGTCGCGCCCTACCACCCCAACTCCCTGGACGGCGGCTGCCCGTTCCTCGCCGGCCCGGGTCAGGGGGGTTACGTCGAGACGCCTGTCCGGGTGCCGGAGAGCGCGAAGGTACGGGAGGCACCGGCGGCCTTCGACGACCACTTCAGTCAGCCCCGCCGGTTCTGGCTGAGCATGACGCCGGTGGAGCGCGAACACCTCATCGCCGCCTACACCTTCGAACTCAGCAAGTGCTACGAGAACACCGTCAAGGAACGCAACCTGCGGGTGCTCGCCGACATCGACGCCCAACTGTGCGCCCAGGTGGCCGCCGGACTGGGCCTGCCCGCGCCGGAGGCCAGCGGCGAACTCCCGGAGGTGGAGCCCAGCCCCGCGCTGTCCCAGCTCGGCCACAGCTGGCCCACCACCGGCCGGGTCATCGGCGTGATCGCGGACGAGAACAGCGACCTGCGGTCCGTCGGCGCTTTGCGGGCCAGCATCCACGAGCAGGGCATGGTGCCGCTGGTCATCGCCCCGCACGGCGGGCGGTTGGGTGCCACGAGCGCCGAACCGGTCGTCGTGCAGCGGACGTTCGCCAACGCCCGCTCCGTGGAGTTCGACGCCCTCCTGGTGGCGGGCGTGCCCGACCGGGCCGCGGACGCGTACGGAGCGCGTGACGCGAAGGCCGTGCAGCGCGGCACCGACCTCGACGCCGATCCGCGGCTGCTGCCGCTGCTCGCCGAGGCGTACAGCCACGCCAAGCCGCTGGGCTGTTGGGGTGGCGGCGCGGAGCTGCTGCGGGCCGCGGGATGNGCACCGGCGGCCTTCGACGACCACTTCAGTCAGCCCCGCCGGTTCTGGCTGAGCATGACGCCGGTGGAGCGCGAACACCTCATCGCCGCCTACACCTTCGAACTCAGCAAGTGCTACGAGAACACCGTCAAGGAACGCAACCTGCGGGTGCTCGCCGACATCGACGCCCAACTGTGCGCCCAGGTGGCCGCCGGACTGGGCCTGCCCGCGCCGGAGGCCAGCGGCGAACTCCCGGAGGTGGAGCCCAGCCCCGCGCTGTCCCAGCTCGGCCACAGCTGGCCCACCACCGGCCGGGTCATCGGCGTGATCGCGGACGAGAACAGCGACCTGCGGTCCGTCGGCGCTTTGCGGGCCAGCATCCACGAGCAGGGCATGGTGCCGCTGGTCATCGCCCCGCACGGCGGGCGGTTGGGTGCCACGAGCGCCGAACCGGTCGTCGTGCAGCGGACGTTCGCCAACGCCCGCTCCGTGGAGTTCGACGCCCTCCTGGTGGCGGGCGTGCCCGACCGGGCCGCGGACGCGTACGGAGCGCGTGACGCGAAGGCCGTGCAGCGCGGCACCGACCTCGACGCCGATCCGCGGCTGCTGCCGCTGCTCGCCGAGGCGTACAGCCACGCCAAGCCGCTGGGCTGTTGGGGTGGCGGCGCGGAGCTGCTGCGGGCCGCGGGATGTCCGCCGGACGCCGCCGGCGTGGTCGTCCACGACTCCGCGCAGGCCGCCTTCGAGCAGGTCAGGGACCTGCTCACGGGACACCGGGTGTGGGACCGGTTCCGGGCCCCCGCGGCTGGTTAGCGGTCGTACGGGGGCGTGCGGGGCGTCCGGGCTCGCAGGGCCGGCTCAGGTGGCCTGGCGGTGCCCCCCGGTCCGTACGACCTCCGGCGTCGGACCGGCGACCCCGGTCGGCCCGGCGCCCCCGGAGTCCAGCATCTGCTGGGCCTGCGCCCGGGCCGTCGCCCGCCGCCGGTCCGCGAGCACCGCGGTCCAGGCGTTGCGGCGCGCGGTCCGGTGGCCCCCGCTCAGCAGCAGACCCTCGAGCGTGCGCAACGTCGTTCGCATGTGGTGCTCTCCTTCGGAACAGCGATCGCGTCGGGAGCGAGCGGCGATCAAGAGTAGCGAAACGTGACCACAACGTCACAGAATGGTATTACCAGTCGAGATTCCGAGGGGCAAGCCGGGACGGCACCGGCCGACGCCGTGCCATCCACGACTCACCCGGCCGACCCCGGCCAGTCCTTCGTCCCCCCGCGGACGGACGTCAGGCGGCCCGCACCTCACGCGCCTCGACCGCCTGCTTGTACAGCCGCCCGGCGCGGTACGAGGAGCGCACCAGCGGGCCGGACATGACCCCGGCGTAACCGATCTCCTCGGCCTCCTGCTGCAGTTCCACGAACTCCTGCGGCTTCACCCAGCGCTCCACGGGGTGGTGCCGCGCGGAGGGTCGCAGGTACTGCGTGATGGTGATCAACTCGCAGCCCGCCTCGTGCAGGTCCCGCAGCGCCTCGCTGACCTCCTCCCGGGTCTCGCCCATGCCGAGGATGAGGTTGGACTTGGTGACCAGCCCGTCCTCGCGGGCGCGGGTGAGCACCTCCAGCGAGCGCTCGTAGCGGAAGGCGGGCCGGATGCGCTTGAAGATCCTCGGCACCGTCTCGACGTTGTGCGCCAGGACCTCCGGCCGCGCGGAGAAGACCTCCGCCAACTGCTCCGGCACCGCGTTGAAGTCCGGGATCAGCAGCTCGACCCCGGTGTCCGGCATGGCCGCGTGGATCTGCCGTACGGTCTCCGCGTACAGCCAGGCGCCGCCGTCCGGGAGGTCGTCGCGGGCCACGCCCGTGATGGTGGCGTACCGCAGCTCCATCTGCCGGACGGAGTCGGCGACCCGGCGGGGCTCGTCGCGGTCCAGCTCGGCCGGTCGACCGGTGTCGATCTGGCAGAAGTCGCAGCGCCGGGTGCACTGTTCGCCGCCGATGAGGAAGGTGGCCTCCCGGTCCTCCCAGCACTCGAAGATGTTGGGGCAGCCCGCCTCCTGGCAGACCGTGTGCAGGCCCTCGCGCTTGACCAGTGACTGCAGGGCGTTGTACTCCGGTCCCATCTTCGCCCGGGTCTTGATCCACTCGGGCTTGCGCTCGATGGGGGTCTCACTGTTACGGACCTCGAGCCGGAGCAGCTTCCGGCCATCGGGCTTCGGCATCGACTGCCCGTCGGGTGCGGCACCGGACACGTCAAGCTCCCTCGGTTACTTTCGATTCCACGGCGTCTACCAGCCTACGCCTGTGCTTGTAGGGCTCAGTCGGCCCGGGGCATCGGCTCCGCCGCCGCCAGGACCGCGCGCAGGTGTTTCTCCACCACGGGAAGCGCCTCGGCGACCGAGACATTCCGCCCCAGCTCCGTGGACAGCGAGGTGACTCCCGCGTCCCGGATGCCACAGGGCACGATCCGGTCGTACGAGGTGTTGTCGCTGTCGCAGTTCAGCGCGAAACCGTGCATGGTGACGCCCTTGGCGACCCGGATGCCGATGTTCACCAGCTTCCGGTCCTCGCCGCGCTGACCGGCGTTCGAGGGGGCGTACTCCGGGCCGCGCAGCCGCGCGTCGAACTCGTCGTCGGTCAGCCGCGGATCGAAGTCCAGGTCGAGGCCGCCGGTGGCGGTCTGCTGGCGTACGGGATCACCGAGCACCCACACGCCGCTGCGGCCCTCGATCCGGGTGGTCTCCAGTCCGAACTCCGCGCACACGCCGATCAGCGCCTCCTCGAGCCGGCGCACGTGCGCGACCACGTCGACCGGGCGGGGCAGCTTCAGGATGGGATAGCCGACCAGTTGGCCCGGGCCGTGCCAGGTGATCTTGCCGCCCCGGTCCACGTCGACGACCGGGGTGCCGTCCAGCGGACGCTCGCTGTCCTCGGTGCGACGCCCGGCGGTGTACACCGGCTGGTGCTCCAAGAGCAGGCAGGTGTCCGGGACCTCGTCCGCGAACCGGGCCGTGTGCACCCGTCGCTGCTCCTCCCAGGCGGCGACGTACTCCACCGCCCGCTCGCCGATGCCCAGGGTCACGCAGCTCAGCTCGCTGGTACGGACAGTCCGCGGGGGAGCCCCCATGACCACTCCTTCAGATCGTCTCGCGTGCTGGTGCCCCGGTGGGCCGGTCACTCGACGGCCCCGGCGTCCTCCGCATGCCGTGACCCCGGGACCGGAACACCGTGCCAACTCTACGGGTACCGGCGGAAGCGCCCACGGGAGACCGGCTACTCCCGCGTAGCAGGTCAGCCGCTCACACGTAAGGATGAATACGTGCCACAGCCGGCGAGTGGCACGCGGTCGGCCGTTACATTCACGCCGTTGTCCCAGGGCGCTCCGGCGTCTGCCGCAAGCCGTGTGAGGGAGACCGAAAACTCCGATGACGACGGACCACGCCGGGGGACCTGCTCAGCAGCGCACACCCAACCGCCAGCTCGCAGCACTGATCACCGAGGCCGGCTTCTCGCATGCCGGTCTCGCCCGCCGGGTGGACCAACTGGGTCTGGAGCACGGCCTCGACCTGCGGTACGACAAGACCTCCGTGACCCGCTGGCTGCGGGGGCAGCAGCCGCGCGGCACGACCCCCGCCCTGATCGCCGAGGTCTTCACCCGACGGCTGGGACGGCGCCTGACCGCGCAGGATCTCGGCCTGGACGCGTGCACGCCCGTCTACGCCGGGCTGGAGTTCGCGGCCACACCGACGGAGGCCGTGGAGATCGTGAGCGGCCTGTGGCGCAAGGACTCCGGCAGCCACGCGGAACTCCGCCGGATCGCCTTCACCCCGGCCGGGCTGGTGGTGCCGAGCCGGGACTGGCTGATCGGGCGGACCGACGAGCGGGTGGCCCGTAAGCCGGATGTCGGGGGCGCCTCGGCGGGCTCGGGGAACCCAGGGACGCCCGCGGGTGCCACCGGTCCGGCCGGGGCGCGTACGGCGGGTCGTACGGACGGTGGTGCCGCCGGTCGTACGGACAGCGGCGCCGCGGGTCGTACGGAGGACGGGGCCCGCGGGAGCGCGGGCGGGCCGCTGCGGGTGCCGGCGCAGGTGCGCGGCCCGGCCGGTCGTACGGTGGACGGGGCCGGCGACCCGGAAGCGCGCAAGGGCGCGCGTGACGGCGGGCAGCGCTCGGACGCCCCGGGAACGTCGCCGGAGGAGCACGGCCGGCCAGCGGGCGCGGACGGCCTGGCGACCCCGTCACCGGGTGGCCCGCGACAGCCGGCCGAGCAGCTTCCGGAGCGGCTGCTGGACCAGTTGGAGCGCGGCCCGGGCCACCGGGTGGGCGCCGGGGACGTCGCGGCGCTGCGCTCGGTCGGTGACCTCTTCCGCGCCCTCGACCACGCCTACGGCGGTGGCCATGCCCGGCAGGCCCTGGTGCGTTATCTGGAGCACGAGGCCGAGCCCCTGCTGCGTGGTGTCTACGACGAGCAGACGGGCCGGGCACTGTTCGGCGCGGTCGCCGACCTGACCCGGCTGGCCGGTTGGACGTCGTACGACATCGCGGCGCACGGTCTCGCGCAACGCTACTTCGTGCAGTCGCTGCGGCTGGCACAGGCGGCGGGGGACCGGGCGTACGGCAGCTACGTCCTGGTGACCATGAGCCGGCAGGCGGTGTATCTCGGGCACGGCCGGGAGGCGGTGCAGCTGGCCAGGGTGGCGCAACAGGGCGTCGGGGGCACGGTGGCGCCGGTGGTGCAGGCGCTGTTGCACGCCGCCGAGGCGCGCGGGCACGGGCTGTTGGGCGAGGTGCGGGCCTGCACGACCTCGCTGTCCCGCGCGGAGCGGGCACTGGAGGCGGCACGACCGGGGGAGGAGGTGCCCTCCTGGGCGCGCTTCTTCGACGAGGCCCAGTTGGCCGACGAGTTCGGACACTGCCATCGCGACCTGCAGCAGTATCGCGCCGCGGCACTGCACGCTGAACGCTCCCTGCAACTGCGCGGGGCCGGCTACGCCCGCAGTCGGCTCTTCTGCCGCGTCGTGCTCGCGAGCGCCCGGTTGGGGCTGGGCGAGGTGGAGCAGGCGTGCGCGCTCGGTGCGGAAGCGGCCCAGCAGGCGGCGGAGATGCGTTCGGCGCGGGCCCTGGAGTACGTCCGGGACTTCGAGCGCCGGTTGGAGCCCTACCGGGACGCGGCACCGGTGCGTGGCTACCGGGAGCGGGTGGCCGCGCTCGGTTGACCCGACGCTCCGCCGCCCCGCCACAGTGGGCAGGGCGACGGAGCGAGCGACGGCATGGACAGCGCACGACCGGTCTCGGTCAGCGTGCGCTAATGTCCGTCAGCGCGGACTCGCCGCCGGCAGCAGCGCCCGCACCACCCGGCAGGTCGTACGGGACGGCGGGTGCACGCCGATCCGTGCGGCGACGCTGTGTATGCGTCGGTCGGTGGCCCGCTCCGGGGTGTACACCCCGGAGTCGAGCAGCGCTATGGCCAGCCGCATGGCCTTCAGGCGGCGATTGTGCGTCTCGTACCACTCCCGGGGCTGGCCGGCCGGCAGCGGCACCTTGCCCGCCGGGTGGGTCGGGGACGTCGCGGGACGGCCGCGTCGCGCGGGCGCGGAACCGCCCG
>NZ_LJGU01000131.1:99860-117189 GCF_001751245.1 Streptomyces oceani | reverse complement strand
GGCGGGCCGCTGCGGGTGCCGGCGCAGGTGCGCGGCCCGGCCGGTCGTACGGTGGACGGGGCCGGCGACCCGGAAGCGCGCAAGGGCGCGCGTGACGGCGGGCAGCGCTCGGACGCCCCGGGAACGTCGCCGGAGGAGCACGGCCGGCCAGCGGGCGCGGACGGCCTGGCGACCCCGTCACCGGGTGGCCCGCGACAGCCGGCCGAGCAGCTTCCGGAGCGGCTGCTGGACCAGTTGGAGCGCGGCCCGGGCCACCGGGTGGGCGCCGGGGACGTCGCGGCGCTGCGCTCGGTCGGTGACCTCTTCCGCGCCCTCGACCACGCCTACGGCGGTGGCCATGCCCGGCAGGCCCTGGTGCGTTATCTGGAGCACGAGGCCGAGCCCCTGCTGCGTGGTGTCTACGACGAGCAGACGGGCCGGGCACTGTTCGGCGCGGTCGCCGACCTGACCCGGCTGGCCGGTTGGACGTCGTACGACATCGCGGCGCACGGTCTCGCGCAACGCTACTTCGTGCAGTCGCTGCGGCTGGCACAGGCGGCGGGGGACCGGGCGTACGGCAGCTACGTCCTGGTGACCATGAGCCGGCAGGCGGTGTATCTCGGGCACGGCCGGGAGGCGGTGCAGCTGGCCAGGGTGGCGCAACAGGGCGTCGGGGGCACGGTGGCGCCGGTGGTGCAGGCGCTGTTGCACGCCGCCGAGGCGCGCGGGCACGGGCTGTTGGGCGAGGTGCGGGCCTGCACGACCTCGCTGTCCCGCGCGGAGCGGGCACTGGAGGCGGCACGACCGGGGGAGGAGGTGCCCTCCTGGGCGCGCTTCTTCGACGAGGCCCAGTTGGCCGACGAGTTCGGACACTGCCATCGCGACCTGCAGCAGTATCGCGCCGCGGCACTGCACGCTGAACGCTCCCTGCAACTGCGCGGGGCCGGCTACGCCCGCAGTCGGCTCTTCTGCCGCGTCGTGCTCGCGAGCGCCCGGTTGGGGCTGGGCGAGGTGGAGCAGGCGTGCGCGCTCGGTGCGGAAGCGGCCCAGCAGGCGGCGGAGATGCGTTCGGCGCGGGCCCTGGAGTACGTCCGGGACTTCGAGCGCCGGTTGGAGCCCTACCGGGACGCGGCACCGGTGCGTGGCTACCGGGAGCGGGTGGCCGCGCTCGGTTGACCCGACGCTCCGCCGCCCCGCCACAGTGGGCAGGGCGACGGAGCGAGCGACGGCATGGACAGCGCACGACCGGTCTCGGTCAGCGTGCGCTAATGTCCGTCAGCGCGGACTCGCCGCCGGCAGCAGCGCCCGCACCACCCGGCAGGTCGTACGGGACGGCGGGTGCACGCCGATCCGTGCGGCGACGCTGTGTATGCGTCGGTCGGTGGCCCGCTCCGGGGTGTACACCCCGGAGTCGAGCAGCGCTATGGCCAGCCGCATGGCCTTCAGGCGGCGATTGTGCGTCTCGTACCACTCCCGGGGCTGGCCGGCCGGCAGCGGCACCTTGCCCGCCGGGTGGGTCGGGGACGTCGCGGGACGGCCGCGTCGCGCGGGCGCGGAACCGCCCGCGCGAGCCGGCCGGGGAGCGGCGGCGGAGGACCTCACGGGAACGGGAAGGACTGGCGCTGGGGATGGCGTGGAAACGGACGGGATCATCGGTTGGACAGCGGTCATCAGCGACCTCCAGGGTGTGCTGAACCCTTGTGACTGCGTCCGGAACTTCCTCCAGAACTGCTTCCAGAATACCGCCCGGCACTGACAAAAAGCCCTGGTCGCAGCGGAGTTGACGGTTCCGTTCCGGAACGTGTGAGCACCGCGGTCAGGGCACCCCGCCGCACGCTTCACAGCCGCGTCGCCCCGTAGACACCAGCCCGTGCGTACCCGCTCCGTAGGCACCAGCTCGTACGACCAATCACGCCGCTCGTACGACCCGTCAGGCCACCGCCCGCAGCGGCATCTCGTCCCGCGCCGCCGGCCGCAGGCCGAAGTCGTCCAGGATGGCCGACGACGCCCGCCGGGCCGAGGCCAGTGCTCCCCTGCTGCCCGAGGTCTCCCGGTGGTCACCGCAGACGTAGAGCCCGCCCAGCACCCGCACGGGGCGTCGTGCGTCGTGCGGCGCCGGCATGGCGGGCACCGCCCTGGTGTCGTGGTGCAGCGCCAGCAGTTCCCAGCGGCGGGTGGACGCGCCGTACAGCTCGGCGAGTTGACCCCGGGCGGCGTCGTCCAGCGAGGCGGACGGGGCGGCTGCCTGGGTGCCCAGCACGACCGAGGTGACGAGCGTGCGTCCCGGAAGCGCGCGGGAGGGGTCCACCGCCGTGGTCACCCAGGTGTGCGTGACCGGACCCTTCTGATCCGCGTCGACGAGCAGCGCGGGAGCCGTCATCGGGGGCTCCGGGGCGGCGTGGTGCAGCACCGTCACCGGGTGGTGCTCCGGGACCCGCAGCCCCGGCAGGAGTTCCGCGGCCCGGTGCGCGCCGGTGGCGAGCAGCACGGCGCGGCAGCCGAAGGTGCCGTGGTCCGCCGTGCTGACGGAATGGGTGNGGGTGGCGCAACAGGGCGTCGGGGGCACGGTGGCGCCGGTGGTGCAGGCGCTGTTGCACGCCGCCGAGGCGCGCGGGCACGGGCTGTTGGGCGAGGTGCGGGCCTGCACGACCTCGCTGTCCCGCGCGGAGCGGGCACTGGAGGCGGCACGACCGGGGGAGGAGGTGCCCTCCTGGGCGCGCTTCTTCGACGAGGCCCAGTTGGCCGACGAGTTCGGACACTGCCATCGCGACCTGCAGCAGTATCGCGCCGCGGCACTGCACGCTGAACGCTCCCTGCAACTGCGCGGGGCCGGCTACGCCCGCAGTCGGCTCTTCTGCCGCGTCGTGCTCGCGAGCGCCCGGTTGGGGCTGGGCGAGGTGGAGCAGGCGTGCGCGCTCGGTGCGGAAGCGGCCCAGCAGGCGGCGGAGATGCGTTCGGCGCGGGCCCTGGAGTACGTCCGGGACTTCGAGCGCCGGTTGGAGCCCTACCGGGACGCGGCACCGGTGCGTGGCTACCGGGAGCGGGTGGCCGCGCTCGGTTGACCCGACGCTCCGCCGCCCCGCCACAGTGGGCAGGGCGACGGAGCGAGCGACGGCATGGACAGCGCACGACCGGTCTCGGTCAGCGTGCGCTAATGTCCGTCAGCGCGGACTCGCCGCCGGCAGCAGCGCCCGCACCACCCGGCAGGTCGTACGGGACGGCGGGTGCACGCCGATCCGTGCGGCGACGCTGTGTATGCGTCGGTCGGTGGCCCGCTCCGGGGTGTACACCCCGGAGTCGAGCAGCGCTATGGCCAGCCGCATGGCCTTCAGGCGGCGATTGTGCGTCTCGTACCACTCCCGGGGCTGGCCGGCCGGCAGCGGCACCTTGCCCGCCGGGTGGGTCGGGGACGTCGCGGGACGGCCGCGTCGCGCGGGCGCGGAACCGCCCGCGCGAGCCGGCCGGGGAGCGGCGGCGGAGGACCTCACGGGAACGGGAAGGACTGGCGCTGGGGATGGCGTGGAAACGGACGGGATCATCGGTTGGACAGCGGTCATCAGCGACCTCCAGGGTGTGCTGAACCCTTGTGACTGCGTCCGGAACTTCCTCCAGAACTGCTTCCAGAATACCGCCCGGCACTGACAAAAAGCCCTGGTCGCAGCGGAGTTGACGGTTCCGTTCCGGAACGTGTGAGCACCGCGGTCAGGGCACCCCGCCGCACGCTTCACAGCCGCGTCGCCCCGTAGACACCAGCCCGTGCGTACCCGCTCCGTAGGCACCAGCTCGTACGACCAATCACGCCGCTCGTACGACCCGTCAGGCCACCGCCCGCAGCGGCATCTCGTCCCGCGCCGCCGGCCGCAGGCCGAAGTCGTCCAGGATGGCCGACGACGCCCGCCGGGCCGAGGCCAGTGCTCCCCTGCTGCCCGAGGTCTCCCGGTGGTCACCGCAGACGTAGAGCCCGCCCAGCACCCGCACGGGGCGTCGTGCGTCGTGCGGCGCCGGCATGGCGGGCACCGCCCTGGTGTCGTGGTGCAGCGCCAGCAGTTCCCAGCGGCGGGTGGACGCGCCGTACAGCTCGGCGAGTTGACCCCGGGCGGCGTCGTCCAGCGAGGCGGACGGGGCGGCTGCCTGGGTGCCCAGCACGACCGAGGTGACGAGCGTGCGTCCCGGAAGCGCGCGGGAGGGGTCCACCGCCGTGGTCACCCAGGTGTGCGTGACCGGACCCTTCTGATCCGCGTCGACGAGCAGCGCGGGAGCCGTCATCGGGGGCTCCGGGGCGGCGTGGTGCAGCACCGTCACCGGGTGGTGCTCCGGGACCCGCAGCCCCGGCAGGAGTTCCGCGGCCCGGTGCGCGCCGGTGGCGAGCAGCACGGCGCGGCAGCCGAAGGTGCCGTGGTCCGCCGTGCTGACGGAATGGGTGGCTATCGACCTGGCGCGTACGGAGGTACGGACCGTGCCCTCCGGCAGTCCGGCGGCCAGCAGCCGCGGCAGCGTGGCAGCGCCACCGGCCGGCAGGCAGAGTCCCGAGCGCAGGAAGTCCCGGAGCGTGAGATCAGCGACCCGGCTGGAGGTGGTCAGCGCCGGGTCCGACAACAGGGCCACCAGCAGCGGCCGTACCAGCGTGGTGAGCGTGCGGGCCGGCAGTCCGCGGGTCGCCAGCGCAGTCGCGGCGCTGAGTTCGCCGCGCGCGCTCAACCGCTCCGGCGAGGTGTGCGCGAGCCGGGCCAGGCCGGCGCGTAGCCGGGCGAGGTCCAGTGCGTCGCTCATCGCCGTACGACTCCGGCCGTGGCCTGGCCGTCCGCTCAGCGCGCGGGCGGCTCCGGCCACCCCGAGCGTGCCCCGGGGGCTGCGTGACCTGAGCCAGTTGGTCGGGGCGTGCACCGACTCGACGCCCGTCACCGGGCGTTGCCGGGGTAGCCCGCGCGGCTTGCCGCGTGCGTACCGTCCCGAGCCCAGGCGCAGGTCCCCCACTGGTAGGTAGCGGTTCTCCGCGCGCAGCAGCGCGCCGGGCGCGAAGGGGCGCAGCGCCAGGGCGGTGTCCAGCGCGGGTCCGGGGAGGCCGGCCAGCTCGGCGCAGTCGGGCGGCAACAGTCCGGCACCGTGGTCCAGTTCGTAACCGTCGAGCTGGTCGGTGACCATGCGTCCGCCGATCCGGGGGGCCGCCTCCAGGACTGTCACCGTCAGCCCGGCCGCCGTGAGATGACACGCGGCGGCCAGGCCGGCCGTGCCCGCGCCGATGATGGCGACGTCGCTCTCCGCGGTGTGTTTCCGGCCGGTGTGGCTGCTGCTGGTAAGCACGTGCCCTCCCCGTGGTTGGCGCGCGGCAGCGGGGCGTTGCGGGAACGGGGACAGGCGCTCCCGCTCACGTCATGCCCGGGTAGGCGCGAGGAATACCCAAGACGCGTCGACTCTATGCAGTGGGGAGATCGCCGTCAGTAGTGTGGGGTTGGCCAGTGGTGCACGGGAGCGCACAGAGCGCACACGCGTAGCACGGGCCCGCCCAGTGCCCCCGGCGAGCCGCGGCGGGCGGAGGCATGGCGGGCGGATCGTGTCGGCGGGGATACGACGCGGTACGGCGGCGGACGTAGGCACGTGCCGGGGCGTGCGTACGTCCGCCGTAGGCCCGCAATCCCGCAATCCCGCAATCCCGCGGTCGCGTCGCGCCGGGCCGGGCCGGGCCGCGTCGGGCCGCGTCGGGGTCAGTCCAGCGCCGCCCGGATGGCGTCCTCGATCCGCGGGAAGGCGAAGTCGAAGCCGGACTCCAACAGCCGGGCGGGCAGCACCCGTTGGCTGCCCAGCACGTCCTCCGCGAACTCGCCGAGCGCCAGCCGCAGCGCCGGCGCCGGGGCGGTGGCGAGTGTGGGGCGGTGCAGCACCCGCCCCATCGCCGCGGTCACCTCGCGGTTGGTGACCGGCTCCGGACCGGTGAGATTGACCGGCCCGGACAGTGACGGCGTGTCCAGGATGTGGCGCAGCGCCGCGATGTGATCGTGCAGCGCGATGAAGCTCCAGAACTGCCGCCCGTTGCCCAGGCGTCCACCCAGCCCCGCCTTGAACAGCGGGAACAGCCGCCCCCAGGCCCCGCCCCGGCGGGCCACCACCAGCCCGGTGCGCCCGTACACGGTGCGTACGCCCGTCTCCACCGCGGGCCGCGCCGCCTGCTCCCACTCCTGGCACAGCTCGGCCAGGAAGCCGTCACCGGCCGGGGCGCCCTCGTCCACCGCCCGGTCGCCGGTGTACCCGTAGTAGCCGATGGCCGTACCGACCAACAGCGTGTGCGGCGCCGGGTCCAGGCCGGCGACGGTCTCGGCGATCGCCGAGGTGCCGAGCACCCGGCTGTCCCGCAACTCCCGCTTGTACGCCGCCGTCCAGCGCCGGTCGGCGACGCCCGCGCCCGCGAGGTGCACCACGGCCTCGCAGCCGGTCAGCCCCGCGGAGTCGACCTGGCGCCGCTTCGGGTCCCACCGGACCTCCTCGCCGGTACGGGCGGAGCGGCGCACCAGCCGCAGCACCTCGTGCCCGTCGGCGCGCAACGAGTCGACGAGCGCCGCGCCGATCAATCCGCCGGAACCAGAGACCGCGATACGCATGACTCAGCAAACTCCTCGTGAGGGGCCACCCACTGTAGGACAGGCCGTGGGACGGCGCCGGTAGCCAGGGGTTCGCCCGCCCCGTACGCCCCGGCGGATGTCCGCCCATCCGGATACGGCAGGCTTGCACGCCATGACCACGCCCTACCGCATCCGGGTCGCCGAGGCCGGGGACGAGGACGCCCTCGCAGTGCTGGACCGTAGTCACTGGTCGCCGCTGTACGCGGTGCATCCGCGGCCGGAGCCGCCGTACCCGCCGTTCTTCGACGCGACGCATCTCCCCGCGCACTTCCTGCTCGCCGAGTGGACCGGCGGGGATCAGGACGGCTCCGCTCCGGCGTCCCCGGGCGCCCTGGTGGGCTACATCCGGATGGTGCCCCGGACGTCCCTGCCGTCGAACGCCCATGTGCGGGAGATCCAGGGACTGTTGGTGGACCCGGCCGTCCGCGGGCACGGCGTGGGACGCGCGCTGCTCGAGGAGGCGTGTGCCCGCGCCCGGGAGGAGGGGGCACTGCGGATGGGCCTGCGGGTGCTGGGCACCAACGAGCCCGCGCGCCGCCTCTACGCCGCCGCCGGGTTCGCCGAGGAGGGCCGGCTGCCGGGCGAGTTCCTGCTGGCGGGGGACTACGTGGACGACGTCCTGATGGGGCGCTGGCTCGGCCCGTAGGGCAGCGGGCGCGGAAACGCCACGCTGGCCGAGCGTGCCGGGCGACAGTCGGCGCGTCACCGGTTCGGTCAAGCGGCGCGGAAGCGCTGCCACAGCTTCGGCAGCCGCTCCTGGAGGGCACTGTCGTCCTCCAGGTCGAGCGCGACACCCTCCGGATCGGCCGGTGCCTCCGGCAGTTCCAGGTCCGGCAGCTCGCCACCGGTGAGCGCTTCGTACGCCTCGTCGGCGGCGTACCCCAGCTCCTCCGCGTCGCCCTCCGACTCGGCGTCGAAGTCCGTGAGCAGGGTGGCGAGGGAGTCGGCGTCATGTGCCGCGCCCTCGAAGACCTCCCGGCCCTGGCCGATCAGCCAGCAGCGGAACGCGTCGAAGGCGTCATCGCTGACGCCGTCCAGCAGAATCCAGGCCGCCGCCCACAGGTCCCACTGACAGGCGCGGTTGAAGCGGGACTCGAAGTGCCGGGCGAAGACGGTCACGGCGTCCGGGTCCAGCTGGGTCAGCCGGTCGACGAGCGCGTCGGCGTGGTCCTCCGGGTCGCCGCCGGCGACCTCGCGGGCACGGTCCACGTGCTCCCAGAACTCCAGCTCGTCCATCACGCCCCCAGCATCGGCCCTTCCGCGGCTGGTCGCACCCGGAGCACGGCACGGGCCCGTCCCGCCCGGTAGCCGGGTCGCCGGTCGGCCGGTACGCCGAACCAGTGCTTCCGTCGTACGCCCGGGCCGGCCAGGCGGAATCCGGGGAATCCCCGGTCAGCGGACGGCGGCACACAGTCAGCGCGGCACACGGCCCAGCCGAAAAGCGGACACTCGATGACGGGTATCGCTGACAGCGTCGTCTCCGTCAACACGTCACGAACGAGAGGCGAGGCACGTGCGACAGCAGGACGGAACGCTCGCGGACAGGATCGCGCTGGTGGCCGGCGCCACCCGGGGCACGGGCCGGGCGATGGCGGTCGAACTGGGCCGGGCGGGAGCCACCGTGTACGTCACGGGGCGCACCACCCGGCAGCGGGTCAGCGAGGTCGGGCGGGACACCGAGACCATCGAGGAGACGGCGGAACTCGTCGACGCGGCGGGCGGCACCGGCGTCGCCGTACCGACCGACCACCTCGAGCAGGACCAGGTGCGCGCGCTGACCGAGCGGATCGACCGGGAGAGCGGCCGGCTGGACATCCTCGTCAACGACCTGTGGGGCGGCGACCTTCTCGTCGGCTGGGGCAAAAAGATGTGGGAGCACGACCTGGACGATGGGCTGCGGGTGCTGCGGCTCGGCGTCGAGTCACACGTCATCACCAGTCGCTACGCCCTGCCGCTGCTGATCCGGCGGCCCGGCGGCCTGTTGGTGGAGGTGACCGACGGCACCGAGGAGTCCAACCGGGAGTACCGCGAGCCGTTCTACTACGACCTCGCGAAGGCCGCGCCGCTGCGGATGGCGCGGACCCTGGCCACCGAGCTGGCGGAGTACGGCGCCACGGCGGTGTGCCTCACCCCGGGCTGGCTGCGCTCCGAGGCGATGCTGGACACGCACTTCCAGGTGACCGAGGAGAACTGGCGGGAGGGCTGTGCCCAGGACCCGCACTTCGCGATCTCCGAGTCGCCCGCCTACACCGGGCGGGCGCTGGTCGCGCTGGCCGGCGACCCGGACCGGGCGCGGTTCCAGGGCGGTTCGCTGTCCAGCGGCGGCCTGGCCCGGGAGTACGGCTTCACGGACACCGACGGCTCCCGCCCGGACGCCTGGCGGTACCGGGCCGAGGTCGAACTGCCCGGCAAGCCGGCGGACGTCACCGGCTACCGCTGAGCCGTACCGGGCGCCGCCGGGCCTCACCGCCCTGACCGTCCTTCCGGTTCCGCGTACAGCTCCAGCGTGCGCGCCGCCGCCCGCCGAAACCGCTCGCGCAACCCGCGCGGCCGTAGTACCTCGCACTCCGGTCCGAGTGCGAGCAGCTGGTCGTAGGCGACCTCGAGGCTCTCCACCGGGAGCGTCACGGTGAGCCAGCCGTCCGGGCCCGGGACTCCGGTCCGGACGGCCTCGTCGGCCGCCTCGCGGTCCGTGGCGTACCGCAGTCGGCGGGCTCCCGCCTCGGACAACCGCACGGTCACCTCCTCGCGCAGGAGGGAGCGGGCGAAGGCCGCCGCCCGCTCGGCCCAGAAGGCGGACAGGTCGAAGAACTCGTCCCGTGCGAAGCGTCGGCTCGTGTGTCCCGGCTCCGGCCCGCCCAGCCCGTCCGGTTCATCGGATCCGTCCGGTTCGCTGACCGCGGTGAGCCGGTCCACCCGGTAGACCCGGAAGCCGTCGCGGCGGTCCGTACGTTCCGGGACGCTCGTACGCTCCGGGCCGTCCGGCGGGTCCGCCACCCGCGCCGCGACGTACCACACCCCCGCCTTCAGCACGAGGCCGTACGGCTCCAGCCGCCGCGTGACCTCGCCGTCCCGGCGGCGGTAGCGCACCTCGATCCGCCGGTCACCCCACACCGCCTCGGCCACCGGCGCCAGCAGCGGGGGCGTCTCCGGCTCCTGCCACCAGCCGGGCGCGTCCAGGTGGAACCGCTGCGCCGCGGTCGTCTGCGCGTCCGCCAGTTCCGGCAACAGCGCCGCCGATACCTTCAGGCGTGCCGCCGAGGCCACGTCCTCGATGCCCATCTCGCGCAGCGCCGAGGGGACTCCGGAGAGGAACAGCGCCTCCGCCTCGGTCCGCGCCATGCCGGTGAGCCGGGTCCGGTAACCCCCGATCAGCCGATAGCCGCCGGCACGTCCCCGGTCGGCGTAGACGGGGACGCCGGCCTCGGACAGCGCCAGCACGTCCCGGGAGACGGTCCGTTCGGAGACCTCCAGTTCCGTCGCCAGACGGGCAGCTGTCATCGACCCCTGTCCCTGCAACAGCAACACCATTTTAATGAGTCGAGCGGCGCGCATAGGTGAAGTGTGCCGTTCGATACGGTATTCGGACACCGGATTCCGGTCGCGTGGGGACCGTGACGGTCCGGCGACCCGGGCGGTACCGGACGCCGGTTCGGGCATCCGTGAGAAGGAGCGAGACGAGAATGACCAACGACGGGACCAGACCCGGGCAGTCCCGCGAGCGATGGGGCTCCCGAGCGGGATTCCTGTTCGCCGCGATCGGGTCGGCGATCGGGCTCGGGAACATCTGGCGCTTCCCCGCGGTGGCCTATCAGAACGGTGGCGGCGCGTTCCTGCTGCCGTATCTGATCGCGCTGCTGACGGCCGGGCTGCCGCTGCTCATCCTCACCTACACCGTGGGGCGCAAGTACCGGAAGTCGCCGCCCGCCGCCTATCGTGAGATGGCCAAGCCGGCGCAGTTCATCGGCTGGTGGCAGGTGGCGATCTGTTTCGTCATCGCCACCTACTACGCGGTGATCCTCGCCTGGGGCGTGCGGTACATCGGCTTCTCCTTCGGCGAGCAGTGGGGTGACGACCCGGAGGCGTTCCTCTTCGGTGACTTCCTGCAGGCGTCCGAGACGCCGGGGGAGATCGGCGGATACGTCGGCGGGGTGTTCTGGCCGCTATTGGCCATCTGGGTCGTCGTGCTGATCATCCTGGCGCTGGGGGTCCGGCGCGGCATCGAGAAGGCCAACCTCTTCTTCATTCCCTCGCTCGTGGCCTTCTTCCTCGTGCTCGTCATCCGGGCGCTCACGCTGGACGGCGCCGGCACCGGCCTCGACGCGCTGTTCAGCCCGGACTGGTCGGCACTCGGCCAGGGCAGCGTCTGGATCGCGGCGTACGGCCAGATCTTCTTCTCGCTCTCGGTCGGCTTCGGCATCATGGTGACCTACGCGTCGTACCTCGGGCGCCGCAGTGACCTCAGCGGCTCCGCGCTGGTCGCCGGCTTCGCCAACAGCTCGTTCGAGATCCTCGCCGGCATCGGCGTGTTCGCGACGCTCGGCTTCATGGCACACACCGAGGGCGTGCCGGTCGACGAGGTGGCGGCGGACGGACTGGGGCTGGCCTTCGTGGCGTTCCCGACCGTGATCTCCAGCATGCCGGCCGGCTGGCTGTTCGGCCTGTTGTTCTTCCTGTCGCTGGTGATCGCCGGGTTCACCTCGCTGGTGAGTATCGTGCAGGTGATCGTCGCCTCGGTTCAGGACCGTACGGGTATGAAGCGCGTCCCGGCGGTGATCGTGGTCGGCGGCCTGACCGCCGTCGTCTCGATCGCGCTCTTCGCCTCCGACAGCGGCGTGCACTTCCTGGACGCCGCGGACCACTTCATCAACCAGTACGGCATCGCCATGGCCGCGCTCGTCTTCGTGGTCGTCGTCGCCTGGCTGCTCCGCCGCCTCCCTGACCTCCAGGCGCACGCGAACGAGACCTCGGCCGTACGACTCGGCCAGTGGTGGCTGGTGTGCCTCGGGATCATCACCCCGCTCGTGCTGGGCTGGATGATGGTGGACAGCCTCCGTGCGGAGTTCGAGGAGAACTACGAGGGGTACTCCACCGACTTCCTGGTCACCTACGGCTGGGGCGTCGCCGGTGGCGCGCTGGTCGTCGGCATCCTGATCTCGCTTATCCCGTGGCGCTCCGACGGGACCTCGCTCAGCGGGGGACCGGGAGCACCCGGTGACGGCGCCACCACCGACTCGCGGAAGGGACGTCGCTGATGTCCACCAGTGCTGTG
The DNA here is from genome assembly GCF_001751245.1 of Streptomyces oceani. Classification (GTDB taxonomy): domain Bacteria; phylum Actinomycetota; class Actinomycetes; order Streptomycetales; family Streptomycetaceae; genus Streptomyces; species Streptomyces oceani. Next base: position 105,324 of record NZ_LJGU01000131.1, on the reverse strand, counting down.
ATCATGATGGCCATCGCCATCCTCATCGTCTGGGGCGGGCTCGTCGCCGCGCTCCTCAAGCTCCGGGGGCATCCGGACGAGCCGGACGACGAGGAGCCCACGGGCACGGTCGCCTGACCGCTTCCCCGCGGTATCCGAATGCGGCTGTCGGTCCGAGGCAGCGCGAGCTGACTCCGGACCGACAGCCGTGTGCGTGCTCCTGGAAGACGAGCCCGCGTCGAGTCCGCCGCGCGTACGAGAGCGCCCGGACCCGCCGTGGCGGACCCGGGCGCTGCGACGGCCTCGCGCTGGGATCAGGCCAGGCCGTACCGCTGGGCGGCCTCGCGTACGGTCTCCCGCTTGACCTCGCCCCGACGGGCGAGCCGGGAGAGGGCGGCGACCACCACCGACTCGGCGTCCACGCCGAAGTGCCGGCGTGCCGCCTCCCGGGTGTCGGACAGCCCGAAGCCGTCGGTGCCGAGCGAGGACCAGTCCTGCTCCACCCACTGGCTGATCTGGTCCGGCACCGCGCGCATCCAGTCGCTGACCGCCAACACCGGGCCGGGCGCGCCCTCCAGCGCACGCGTGACGTACGGGACTCGGTCCTCGCCGCGCAGCTGCGCCTCGTCACAGGCCAGGGCCTCCCGGCGCAGCTCGCTCCAGGACGGCGCGGACCACACGTCGGCGGTCACGCCCCACTCCTCGGCGAGCATCCGCTGGGCGTCCAGAATCCAGTGCACGGCCGTGCCGGAGGCCAGCAGTTGGATCCGTGGCGAGTCCGCCGCGGGCGCCTCGCCCGTACGGAACCGGTAGAGGCCGCGCAGGATGCCCTCCTCGACACCCTCCGGCATCGGCGGCTGCACCTTCGGCTCGTTGTAGACCGTCAGGTAGTAGAAGACGTCCTCATGCTGGTCGGCGTCCGGGCCGTACATCCGGCGCAGCCCGTCCCGCACGATCACGCCGACCTCGTACGCGAACGCCGGGTCGTACGTCAGCGCGGCGGTGTTGGTGGAGGCCAGCAGCGGCGAGTGACCGTCCGCGTGCTGCAGGCCCTCGCCGGTCATGGTCGTACGGCCGGCGGTGGCGCCGATCATGAAGCCGCGGCCGAGCTGGTCGGCGAACGCCCACAACTGGTCGCCCGTGCGCTGCCAGCCGAACATCGAGTAGAAGATGTAGAACGGGATCATCGGCTCGCCGTGGGTGGCGTACGAGGTGGCCGCGGCGGTGAAGTCCGCCACCGAACCCGCCTCGGTGATGCCCTCGTTCAGGATCTGCCCGTTCTCGGCTTCCTTGTAGTAGAGCAGTTGGTCGCGGTCGACCGGGTCATAGGTCTGCCCCAGCGGGGAGTACATGCCTGCGGAGGGGAACAGCGACTCCATGCCGAAGGTGCGTGCCTCGTCGGGCACGATGGGCACCCAGCGCCGGCCGCTCTCCTTCTCCCGCATCAGGTCCTTGACCAGTCGCACGAAGGCCATGGTGGTGGCGATCTCCTGCGAGCCGGAGCCCTTGGCCAGGGCGTCGAAGGGTTTCGCCGAGGGCTCCGGCAGCGCCACCGGGCGGACCTTGCGGGCCGGCGCTGGGCCGCCCAGCTCCGCGCGCCGCTCCCGCAGGTACCGCACCTCGGGAGAGTCCGGGCCCGGGTGCACGTACGGCACCAGCTCGCCCGCCAACGCGCTGTCCGGGATGGGGAGTTCCAACAGGTCCCGCATGGTGCGGAACTGCTCGTTGTCCAGCTTCTTCATCTGATGGTTGGCGTTCCGGGACTCGAAGCCCTCGCCGAGGGTCCAGCCCTTCACGGTCTGCGCCAGGATGACCGTCGGCGCGCCACGGTGCTCGACGGCCGCGCGGTAGGCGGCGTACACCTTGCGCGGCTCGTGACCGCCGCGCGAGCGGTGGAAGCACTCGGTGATCTGCGCGTCCGAGAGCTGTCGGCCGAGCTGCGCCAGCTCCGGGTCGGCGCCGAAGAAGTGCTCGCGGATGTAGCCGACCTCGCGGGTGGCGTACGTCTGGAACTGCGCGTCCGGCACCTCGCGCAGCCGGCGTACCAGCGCGCCTGAGGTGTCCAGCCGGAACAGGTCGTCCCAGGCGGTGCCCCACAGTGACTTGATGACGTGCCAGCCGGCGGCACGGAACTGCGCCTCCAGCTCCTGCACGATCTTGAAGTTCGGCCGAACCGGGCCGTCCAGCCGCTGCAGGTTGCAGTTGATCACGAAGGTGAGGTTGTCCAGCTGCTCCCTGCCGGCGAGTGCCAGTGCGGCGGTCGACTCGGGCTCGTCCATCTCGCCGTCGCCGAGGAACGCCCATACGTGCGAGCCCGAGGTGTCCTTGATGCCGCGGCCGGTCAGGTAGCGGTTGAAGCGTGCCTGGTAGATCGCCGAGATCGGGCCGATGCCCATCGAGACGGTCGGGAACTCCCAGAGCCAGGGCAGCCGTCGGGGGTGCGGGTAGGACGGCAGGCCGTCGCCACCCGCCTCCTGCCGGAAGCGGTCCAGGTGGCCCTCGGTCAGCCGCCCGTCCAGGAACGCGCGGGCGTAGATACCGGGAGAGGCGTGGCCCTGGATGAAGAGCTGGTCGCCGGAGCCGCCGGATGCCTGGTCGTCCTTGCCGCGGAAGAAGTGCTGGAAACCGATCTCGTAGAGCCAGGCGGCGGAGGCGAAGGTCGCGATGTGCCCGCCGAGGCCGAGGCGGCTGCCCCGGGTGACCATGGCGGCGGCGTTCCAGCGGTTCCAGGCGGTGATGCGGGACTCCATCGCCTCGTCGCCGGGGAACTGCGGCTCGGCGGCGGTGGGGATGGTGTTGAGGTAGTCCGTCTCCAGGAGGCCGGGCAGGGCCAGACCGGTGTTCCGGCCGTGCTCCAGGGTGCGTCGCATGAGGTACGCGGCGCGCTCCTCACCAGCGTGCGCGGTGACGGCGCCCAGCGACTCGCGCCACTCGGCGGTCTCCTGCGGGTCGCGGTCCGGGAGCTGGTCCAGCTCGCTGGGGGCGTGGGGTGTGGCGCGAGCCATCACGTCGTCGACGGGATCGGGCATGGTGGCCCCTTTCCGGACGGGCGGACAGATTGAGCTGTGGCTGTGCTGTGCGGCGTGGGATAGCTTTGGATTCCATGGGCGGTGCGCCCTTGGGGTGTCCTATTGGCAGGCAGGACAGGGGGTTCACCCCGTCTCCGACTCTACGTCCACGATCGATGATCGATCAAAGCTTCGGCTGAAATTGGCATTCCGTGCCATGGAATCGGGCACGCAGTGACGGGTGGGAAAACGGTGCCGAACACCCCTTTCCGGGGTGATCGGTGCGCCGGTCAGGCCCGGGGCGCACAGCCCAGGACGTGCTCCTTCACCAGTGAGCCGATCCCCGGGTCCCGGCTACGGAACGCCTCCAGCACGGCCTCGTGTTCCTCCGCGTACGACTGCTGCACCGTGCCCAGCCAGCGGATGGACAGCGCCGTCCACACCTCGATGCCAAGCGACTCCCAGGTGTGCAGCAGCACGCTGTTGCCGGAGGCGCGTACCAACTCGCGATGGAACGCGACCGTGTGCCGCACCTGCGCCTCACCGTCGCCCTCGCGGTCGGCGGTGTACAGCGCGGTCACATGGGGCACCAGCGGCGCGGAGTCGAACGCCAGCACGGGCGCGGCGAGTTCGGCGGCGATCTGCTCCAGGCCGGCACGCACCGGATAGATCTCCTCCAGGTCGCTGGCGGACAGCTCCCGCACCCGTACGCCCTTGTTCGGCACCGACTCGATCAGCCGCAGCGCCTCCAGCTCGCGCAGCGCCTCCCGGACGGGGGTCTGGCTCACGTGCAGCTCCACGGCGATGCGCCGCTCCACGATCCGTTCGCCCGGCTGCCAGCGTCCGCTGATGATCCCCTCCACGAGGTGCTCGCGGATCTGTTCGCGCAGCGACTGGACGACGGGCGGGGACGGGCTGAGACGCATGCAGGGCACTCCTCCAGGAGCAGGGGATCGATACGCACGACGATACGGCGCCGGGCGAGTCGACCGCAGGAGGGCGGCGGCCCCGGTGGTGGCCCCCGGTGATGACCCCGACACGGCGATGGCCCCGCCCCAGGAACCTGGGACGGGGCCATCGGAGAGCGTACGGCGAGGTCAGCGGCTCAAAGGCCGAGCTCCACCTCGAACTCGCCAGCCTCCAGGATCTCCTTGACCGCCGTGAGGTAGCGGGCGGCGTCGGCGCCGTCCACCAGCCGGTGGTCGTAGGAGAGGGTCAGGTACGTCATGTGGCGCACCGCGATCGTCTCGCCCAGCTCCGGGTGGTCCAGCACCACGGGGCGCTTGACGGTCGCCCCGATGCCGAGGATCGCCGACTGGTTCGGTGGCACGATGATCGTGTCGAAGAGCGCGCCACGCGAACCGGTGTTGCTGATCGTGAAGGTCGCGCCGGCCAGGTCGTCCGGGCTGATCTTGTTGTTTCGTACGTTGCCCGCCAGCTCGGCCGTCTTACGGGCGATGCCCGCGAGATTCAGGTCACCGGCGTCCTTGATGACCGGGGTCATCAGGCCCTTCTCCGAGTCCACCGCGATGCCGACGTTCTCGGAGTCGAAGTAGGTGACCGTGCCCTCGTCCTCGTTGAGCCGGGCGTTGATGCCCGGGTGCGCCTTCAGCGCCTGCACGGCGGCGCTGACGAAGAACGGCATCGGGGAGAGCTTCACGCCCTCCCGCTGGTTGAAGCTGGCCTTGGCGCGCTCCCGCAGCCGCATCACCGTGGTGACGTCCACCTCGACCATGGTGGACAGCTGTGCCTGACCGTGCAGCGCCTTCATCATGTTGTCGCCGATGAGCTTGCGTACCCGCGGCAGCTTCACCGTCTGGCCACGCAGCGGCGACGGCTCCGGTACCGCGCTCTTCGACGGCGCGGCCGAGGCGGTCGGGGCGCTCCGCTTGGCCTCCGCCGCCGCGACGACGTCCTGCTTGCGGATACGGCCGCCCACGCCGCTGCCCTTGACCTCGGAAAGGCTCACGCCGTGCTCGTTGGCGAGCTTGCGTACCAGCGGAGTGACGTACGCGCCGTCGCCGCCACTCGGCGCTGCCGGTGCCGGTGCGGGCTGGGCCGCCGGTTGCGGCTGTGGCTGCGGAGCCGGCGCGGGTGCCGGTGCCGGTGCCGCCGGCTGAGCTGGCGCCTGCTCTGCCGGTGCTGCGGAGCCGGAACCGATGACGGCCAGCTTGGCACCGACCTCAGCTGTCTCGTCCTCCCCGACGACGACCTCCAGCAGGGTGCCGGCGGCCGGTGACGGGATCTCGGTGTCGACCTTGTCGGTGGAGACCTCGAGCAACGGCTCGTCGGCCTCGACGGCCTCGCCGATTTGCTTCAGCCAGCGGGTGACGGTGCCCTCGGTGACGGACTCGCCCAGGGCCGGCAGCACCACGTCGGTGCCCTCGGCGGAGCCACCGGCGGCCGGAGCCGCCGGTTGGGGAGCCGGCGCTGGCTGCTCGGCGGGTGCCGGTGCCGCGGGGGCCTCCTGCGCCGGC
>NZ_LJGU01000131.1:68134-99172 GCF_001751245.1 Streptomyces oceani | reverse complement strand
GCGCCGGCGCGGGCTGCTCCTGCGCGGGCTGCGCGGGTGCCTCGGCGGCCGGAGCCGCCGGCTGGCCACCGCCGTCGCCGTCGCCGATCAGCGCCAGCTCGACGCCGACCTCGACGGTCTCGTCCTCGGCCACCTTGATCGAGGTCAGGGTGCCCGCGGCGGGCGACGGGATCTCGGTGTCGACCTTGTCGGTGGAGACCTCGAGCAACGGCTCGTCGGCCTCTACGTGCTCACCCTCGGCTTTCAGCCACCGGGTGACGGTGCCCTCGGTGACGCTCTCACCGAGCGCCGGAAGGGTTACGGAAACCGCCATGGTTTCGGTTGCTCCTTACGAAATGTGCGGAAGTGTGGTCGCGCCCGGATTCCAGGTCAGTCGTGTGAGTGCAGCGGCTTGCCGGCGAGCGCCAGATGCGCCTCGCCCAGCGCCTCGTTCTGGGTCGGATGGGCGTGGATGAGCTGGGCGACCTCGGAGGGCAGCGCCTCCCAGTTGTAGATCAGCTGAGCCTCGCCCACCTGCTCGCCGAGCCGGTCACCGACCATGTGTACGCCGACCACGGCGCCGTCCCGCACCTGGACCAGCTTGATCTCGCCGGCCGTCTTCAGGATCTTGCTACGGCCGTTGCCCCCGAGGTTGTACTTCAGCGTCACGACCTTGTCCGCGCCGTACTTCTGCTTGGCCTGCTCCTCGGTGATGCCGACGGAGGCCACCTCGGGGTGGCAGTAGGTGACCCGGGGCACTCCGTCGTAGTCCACCGGCACCGGGTTCAGCCCGGCCAGCCGCTCGGCGACCAGGATGCCCTCCGCGAAGCCGACGTGCGCCAGCTGCAGGGTGGGGATCAGGTCACCGACCGCCGAGATGGTGGGCACGTTCGTCCGGCAGTACTCGTCGGCCAGCACGAAGCCGCGGTCCGTGGCGACGCCCGCCTCCTCGTAGCCCAGGCCCTGGGACACCGGGCCTCGGCCGATCGCCACCAGCAGCACCTCGGCCTCGTACTCCTTGCCGTTGGCGAGGGAGACCTTGACGCCGTTCTCGGTGTACTCGACCTTCTCGAAGAAGGAGCCCAGCGAGAACTTGATGCCGCGCTTCCGGAACGCCCGCTCCAGCAGCTTGGAGCTGTTCTCGTCCTCGGCGGGGACCAGGTGCGGCAGACCCTCGACGATGGTGACGTCGGTGCCGAACGACTTCCAGGCGGAGGCGAACTCGACGCCGATGACGCCGCCGCCCAGCACGATCGCCGACTCCGGCACCCGGTCCATCACCAGCGCGTGGTTGGACGAGATGACGCGGTTTCCGTCGATCTCCAGGCCCGGCAGCGACTTCGGCACGGAGCCGGTCGCCAGCAGGATGTGCCGACCCTCGTAGCGCTGACCGTTGACGTCGACGGAGGTGGGGGAGGAGAGTCGACCCTCGCCCTCCACGTACGTCACCTTGCGGCTGGACACCAGTCCCTGCAGCCCCTTGTGCAGGCCGGAGATCACGCCGTCCTTGTACTTGTGGACACCGGCCATGTCGATGCCCTCGAAGCTCGCCTTGACGCCGAAGCCCTCGCTGTCGCGGGCCTGGTCGGCCAGTTCGCCGGCGTGCAGCAGCGCCTTGGTGGGGATGCAGCCGTAGTGCAGACAGGTGCCGCCCAGCTTGTCCTTCTCGATCAGGGCGACATCCAGACCCAGCTGTGCGGCGCGCAGGGCAGCGGCATAGCCGCCGCTACCGCCTCCGAGGATCACTAGGTCGAAAACGGTGCTGGCGTCTTTCGCCACGTCACGTCCTCCATGCATGGGTGCGCCGTGGCCGGTCTCCGCCGGCCGGGCGGCTGTATGTTCGGCCGCTGTTTGTGTTCGGCCCTGGACTCGTCTTCTGTTGAAGCCACGGGGGCCCTGTCCTGCCGAAGACCCATCTTGTCACTTGTCGGCGGCGGACGGGACTCGGGTCCGGGGACGGGCCTCGGCTCGGTAGAGCACGGGTCGTGCCGTCCACATTCCCGCGGGGTGCCACACAGCCGTACGGCCCCGATCCGCCGGCGCGGTCGGGGCCGTGGCGGGCTCGGGCGTTCGTCAGGCCAGCTCCCCGGCCGCGGCCCGCTCGGCGACCGTCAGCAGGGTGCGTACGGCCACGCCCGTGCCGCCCTTCGGGGTGTAGCCGTAGGGGGCGGATTCGTTGAACGCCGGGCCGGCGATGTCCAGATGGCCCCAGGCGGTGTCCTCCGGCACGAACTCGCGCAGGAAGACGCCGGCGAGCAGCCCGCCCCCCATGCGTTCCCCGATGTTCTTGAGGTCCGCGATCGGCGAGTCCAGGCTGGCGCGCAGGTGCCCGGGCTCCGGCAGCGGCCAGGCGTCCTCGCCCGCGCTCTGAGCCGCCTCGTGCACGTCCGTACGGAACGCGTCGTCGTTCGCCATGATCCCGAACGTACGGTCGCCGAGCGCCACCACCATCGCACCGGTGAGCGTCGCCACGTCCAGCACCGCGTCCGGGGACTCCTCGCAGGCCCGGGCGAGCGCGTCGGCCAGCACCAGACGGCCCTCGGCGTCGGTGTTCAGGACCTCGACGGTGGTGCCGCTGTACATGCGCAGGACGTCGCCGGGCCGGGTGGCGTTGCCGGACGGCATGTTCTCGGCGAGCGCCAGCCAGCCGGTGACGTTGACCTGTAGCCTCAGCCGGGCGGCGGCGACCACCGCGCCGAAGACGGCGGCGGCACCGCTCATGTCGCACTTCATGGTCTCGTTGCTACCGGCCGGCTTGAGCGAGATGCCCCCGGAGTCGTAGGTGATGCCCTTGCCCACCAGCGCCAGTGACTTCTTCGCCTTGGGGTGCGTGTGCGACAGCTTGACCAGCCGCGGTGGTTGCGTGGACCCCTGACCGACACCGATGATGCCGCCGAAGCCGCCCTTGGCGAGCGCCTTCTCGTCCCACACCTCGACCTTGAGCTGGTGCTCCTTCGCGGCGGCCTGGGCTCGCGCGGCGAAGGTCTTCGGAGTCAGGTCGTTGGACGGGGTGTTCACCAGGTCCCGAGCCCGGTGCACCTCCTCGGCGAGCACCCGGGCCCGTTCGACCGCGGCCTGCTGCGCCTTGTCCCGCGGCTTGGCGCCGAGCAGCGCGATCTGCCCCAGCGGCCGGCCGGCCTTCGGCTGGTCCTTGCCGTTCTTGCCGTTCTTGCCGCCGTTTCCCTTCTTCGCCCCGTCGCCGTTCTCGCCGCGGTAGGTCGTGAAGGCGTACGCGCCGAGCAACGCGCCCTCGGCCACCGCGGCCACCGCCTCGGCGTCAGCGAGCGGGAGCGCGAAACCGGCCTTCTTCTTGCCTGCCAGGGCCCGCGCGGCGCTGCCGGCGGCGGACCGCAGGGTCTCCGGCTGGTAGGTACCGCTCTTCTTCTTCGGCGCCTTGCCCAGGCCCACCGCGAGCACCAGCGGCGCCCGCAGTCCGCCGGAGGGCGCCGGCAGCCGGGTCACCTCGCCCTCGCCGCCAGCCGCGCCGAGGCTGTCCAGGGTGTCGGCGAGCTTCCCGCCGTACGCCTTGGCCACGGCTTCGCTCCCCGGCGCGAGGACCAGTCCCTTGCTGCCCTTGGCGACACCGACGACGACGGCGTCCGCACGCAGCGTGGTGGCGGACGAGGAACTAAGAGTCAGAGGAGACACGTGGAAGGGACCTGCTTTCGTCTTGGGGGCCGTAGGAGGGTGTCCACGGCTGCGGCGGCCACTTTGGGCGTCGTATGCCGACTCGGGCCCGAGTTTTCGGCGACCCTACGCCCGTACGGCACCGACGCGCGATCCGCGTGCGGTGATCAGCCGGCTACGGGGCCTGGGACGTGGAACCGGGGAGGCAGCCGAATGACCGGGCGCTCCGTCAACCCAGCGTGAGCAGGACGAGCAGAACGGTGCCGGACGCCTCGGCCAACGCGCCGAACACATCGCCGTTCACCCCGCCGAACCGGCGGCGGCAGTGCCGCAGCAGCAGTTCGGCGGCGGCGAGCGCGAGCACCGCGCCGGCCGTCGCCAGCACGGCCCCCGGCAGTCCCGAGAGGAGGGCGCCGACCGCGCCGGACAGCAGCACGACCGTGCCCGCGGCCCCGTACGCGGTCCGTACGGGCACGCCGCCGGCCACCGCCGCCCCGAGACCGTCCGCCCGTGCCGCGGGCACCCCGGCACGGGCGGCGAGGGTCAGCGCGGTGCGGGAGACGAGCCCGGCCAACACGGTCGCCAGCCCACCGTGGGCCCACCCGTGCCCGTACAGCTCGTACAACGCGGCGACCTGGGCCAGCAGCACCAGGAGCAGCACGGTCACGCCGAACGGTCCGATGTCGGAGCGCTTCATGATCCGCAGCGCCTCGTCCGCCGGCCGGCCGCTGCCCAGGCCGTCCGCGACATCCGCCAGTCCGTCCAGGTGCAGTCCGCGAGTGAGGGCCGCGCCGAGGGCGACCCCTCCCACCGCCGCCAGGCCCGGGCCGGAGCCCAACAGCCAGAGCACGGCCCCCAGTACGCCCGCCGCCAGGCCGACCGTGCCGCCGGCGACCGGCGCGCACACCATGCCGACGCGGGCGGCGGCCCGGTCCCAACGCGGCACCCGTACGGGCATCACCGTCAGGGTGCCGAAGGCGAAGCGCAGCCCGTCGCCGAGCGAGGCCGGCCGGGGCTGGGTGCTCGGCTCGGTCCGGCCGGCCGTGAGTTCGTGGCCGGATTCCGGAACGGGTCCGAGTTCGGGTTCCGGGATGGGGCCAGGGACGGGGTCGGGCTCAGGAGCCGGATCGGGGGTGTGGTCGGGGGGATGCACCGGGTCGGTTCCGTCCTTCGGTGGCGCGGTCTCCGGGCGCGTACGGGCGCCGGTCAGCTACGGCACCCGTACGGGCCCCGGGGAGTGTACGGGCGTACTGCGCGGGACTCGGGGGTCGTACGGCGGGCTGTGGCCGTACGTCGGCCGTTCCTGGTCAGGTGGCGTCCAGCGGGTCCGGGAGGCTGGTGTCATCGTCAGCGGCCTGGCCTGCCGTCCCCTCCGGCGAGTCTCCCACGGACTCCGGCAGCTCGTGGGCGAGTTGGGCCGCCGCCTCCACGAGGCGCAGCGCGAGCAGTCCGCCCGTGCCACCGCCGACGGCCAAGCCGTGCTCGGCGAGCGGGTCGAGGGCCATCCGGTCCAGCGCCTTGCCCAGCGCGGGTTCGCCGTCGCTCCGACCGGCCAGCCACCAGTCGGGGGCGCGGAAGGCCACGCGTTGGGCGACCAGCGCGCAGGCCGCGGTCACCACGCCGTCCAGGATCACGGGGGTGCGGCGTACGGCGGACTGGAGCAGGAAGCCGGTCAGCGCCGTCAGGTCCGCGCCACCGACCGTGGCGAGCAGCCGCAACTGGTCACCCTGCACCGGCCGGGCCCGGCGCAGTCCGTCTCGGACGGCGGCGCACTTGCGCATCCAGGCGAGGTCGTCGATGCCCGCGCCGCCCCGGCCGGTGACCACGGAGGCGTCGGTTCCGCACAGTGCGCCGATCAGGGTGGCGGCGGCGGTGGTGCCGCCGACCGACAGGTCACCGAGCACCACCAGGTCCGCGCCGGCGTCGGCCTCCTCGTCCGCCACGGCCATGCCCGCGCGGAACGCCTCCTCCGCCTCGTCCGCGGTGAGGGTGTCCTCCACGTCCAGGCGGCCACCGGAGCGGCGTACGCGATGCCGGGTGACGTCCGGCGGCAGCTCGTCCTCCGGACAGTCCAGCGACATGTCGACCACCCGGAGCCCCACCCCGAACCGGCGGGCGAGGACGGCGCCAGGGCTCTCACCGTCCAGCACCGACCGTACGAGCCCGACGGCGGAGCCGGCGGGGCGGCCGGAAACGTCGAGTTCGGCCACCCCGTGATCGCCCGCGAACAACACCAGCCGCGGCTCGGTCACCGGCCGCACCGGCACGGCGTCCTGTACGGCGGCGAGCCACTCGCCGAGTTCGTCCAGCCGTCCGAGCCCGGCCGGCGGCAGCCCCGTACGGGCCCGGCGTTCCTCGGCCGCGCGACGCAGCTCGCCCCGCGGGCGCTCGATGAGGTCTTCGAACTCGTCCAGGTTCAGGCTGCCGTCACGCATGCGGCGAACCCTACTGGACTCCGCCCGCCCGTTCCCGGGCGGCGGAGTCCAGGTCACCGGGGGAGGGGCACGGGGTCATTCGTCCGCGGAGTGCAGGCTCATGGGTCCGTACACCTTCGTGTCGTCCTCGAAGAGCGACACCTGGTCCGTCCCGCCGTCCAGCAGGTCCCGCCAGACCTCCCCGATCCAGGACTCGGCGTCCCCCTGGGTGGTGAACTCCTCGGGCTGTACGGCTGGTTCCGTCTCGCCGCCGTCGGACTTCTCGAACCGCCACGTCCACGCCATGTCGCCTCCAAGATCGTTGGGCTGCTCCCCGAAGACTAGTCGCCCATCCTCACCACGCGGGCGAACGTAGGCGAACGTACGGGTCCCCGCCCGCTCCCGCGTGCCCGATGCGCGGCTCGCAAGAGGGCGCGAGACGATCGGGGGGTGGAACTCACTCTCCTGGGCACCGGTGCGCCGGCGGGTCTGCCCCGACCCGGCTGCCCCTGCGCGGCGTGCGCGGTCGCCGTGGGCGGCGAGGCACGGGCGGCGACGGCCGTCCTGGTGGACGGCGCCATACTGCTCGACCTCACCCCGGGCCCCGCCTTCGCCGCCGCCCGGACCGGCCGCAGCCTGCAGGGCGTACGCCATGTGCTGCTCTCCCACCCGCACGACGGGCCCGCCCAGGAGATCCCCGCCGGGCTCCCGGCGCCCGTCCGTGTGCCGGACGGTCAGGAACTCGCGCTGATCAGCGGCCATCGGGTGCGCGCCGTGCCGCTGGACGCGCCCGGTACCGGATACCGGGTGACCGGACCGGACGGGGACCGGCTGCTCTACCTGCCGCCCGGGACCGCTTTGGCGGGACCCGAACCCCCGGACCGGCCGTACGACCTGGTGCTGCTCGACGTGCTCGGGCGTCCGGAGGCGCTGGCCCGGCTGCGGGCGATCGGTGCCGTGGGGCCGGAGACGGCCGTCGTCGCGGTGCACATCGACCATGACGTGCACCCGGGCCCGGAACTGCACCGCCGGCTCGCCTCGGCCGGCGCCCGGGCCGAGGCCGACGGAGCCTCGCTGACAACCGGCGCCTGGTACGACACCCCGCGGCTGCCCGGGCGCACTCTGGTGCTCGGGGGCGCGCGCTCGGGCAAGTCCGCGGAGGCCGAGCGACGGCTGGCGGCCTTCCCCGGCGTCGAGTACGTCGCCACCGGCGGCTCCCGGCGGGGTGACCCCGAGTGGGCGGAGCGGGTCGCGCTGCATCGGGAACGTCGCCCGGCCTCCTGGCGTACGACGGAGACCTGCGACCTGGTGCCGCTGCTGGCCGAGGCTGACGGGGAGCCGCTGCTGATCGACTGTCTCGCGCTCTGGCTGACCGACGCCATGGACGTCGTGGGGGCCTGGGACGACGAGCACTGGGCGGCCGACGGCGCGCGGGCGCTGAGACGCCGTACCGGCGAACTCGTGGCCGCGCTGCGCGGCAGCGGGCGGATGGTCGTCGCGGTCAGCAACGAGGTCGGCTCCGGAGTGGTGCCGGCCACCCCCGCCGGCCGGCGTTTCCGGGACGAACTGGGTCGGCTGAACGCGGCCGTGGCCGCGGAGTGCGAGGAAGTGCTGCTGGTGGTGGCTGGTACGGCGGTGCGGCTACGCGGCTGAACCGGCCGGTTCCGGCGCTCGGCCCGCTCCGCCCGGAAGCGAGCGGGACCCGGTCCCGTCCGGACCGTACCCTCGCCGCCGTCGCGCTCAGGCCCGGCGGTCCGCCGGGCCGGCCGCCCGGGTCAGATCTCGTCGCCCCGGTCGACCTGCGGCTTCGGCAGCCGCATCCGGCGCATCTGGAGCGTCCGCATCAGGGCGTACCGGGTGGCCCCCTTAGTGGGCTCGTCCTCGAACCGGGCACGCAGGGCCTTGCGGAGCCGGACACTCGTACTGATCGAGTCCAGCATGATCATCACGATCACGAACAGCCACAGCAGCAGCGAGATGTTCCGTACCTGCATCGAGGGCACCAGGCTCATCGCCAGGATGCAGATCGCGATGGGCAGGAAGAACTCCGCGACGCTCCACCGGGAGTCGACGAAGTCGCGCACGAACCGGCGCACCCGCCCCTTGTCGCGAGCGGGGAGGTAGCGCTCGTCGCCACTCGCCAGCGCCTCGCGCTGGCGGTTCATGGCGCGCCGCTTCGCCTCGCGGTCGCGCTTGGCCGCCTCCCGGCGATTGGCCGGCATCCTGGCGATCTCCCGTCGCTGGGACTCGGACTCGCTGCGCTTCGGGGTGGGACGGCCCTTGGGGGCCTCGGGGTCACGGCGTGTGGGCTCGGGCTCGGTCACCTGGGTGGCGGAGGCCTGCCCATCCTTCGAACGGCTTCGGAACACACCTCAAGAGTACGGTGCCACCAGGTGTGACCCACAGTCCGGAGGGGAACGATCCGGCAACGCCTCGTTATGTCCTCTCCCGGTGCCGTGTTCCTACACCCTGCGCCGGAGAAGCCCGGGGTGGGGTTTGGTACTCCAGGATGAGCAGATCGGCACCCGATCAGTGCGGTAATGGAACCAAGCCCCGTACCCTGGGGTCCCAAGACGTGCTGAGGCTCGAGTCCGAACGAAGGGGGCGCGCGAGGCCCATGAGCGGTGTCATGAAGCGTATGGGAATGCTTTTCCGCGCGAAGGCCAACAAGGCCCTGGACCGGGCTGAGGACCCGCGCGAAACGCTGGACTACTCGTACCAGAAGCAGCTCGAGCTGCTGCAGAAGGTGCGCAGGGGAGTCGCCGACGTCGCGACCTCCCGTAAGCGGCTGGAACTCCAGCTGAACCAGCTGCAGGGGCAGTCCTCAAAGCTCGAGGACCAGGGCAAGAAGGCCTTGGCGCTCGGTCGGGAGGACTTGGCGCGGGAGGCGCTGACCCGGCGTTCCGCGCTCCAGCAGCAGGTGACGGACCTGGAGACACAGCACCAGACGCTGCAGGGTGAGGAGGAGAAGCTCACTCTCGCCGCGCAGCGTCTCCAGGCCAAGGTGGACTCCTTCCGTACGAAGAAGGAGACCATCAAGGCGACCTACACGGCGGCCCAGGCCCAGACACAGATCGGCGAGGCGTTCTCCGGCATCTCCGAGGAGATGGGCGACGTCGGAGTGGCCATCCAGCGGGCCGAGGACAAGACACAGCAGCTTCAGGCACGCTCCGGCGCCATCGACGAGCTGCTCGCCTCGGGTGCGCTGGACGACGCGTCGAACACGGCGAAGGACGACATCACCGCCGAGTTGGACCGACTGTCCGGTGGTACGGACGTGGAGCTGGAGCTGCAGCGGATGAAGTCCGAGCTGGCCGGTTCGAGCACCGAGGGCCAGCAGGCCATCGAGGGTGGTGACCAGCAGGGCTCGGTCCAGCAGCAGTCGCAGGAAACGCCGAGGTTCGACAAGCAGTGAGCCGCGGGCGGTTCGTCGGTCGACGGGCTGACCGACGGACGCACGACCGGCCGCACCGGATGCGGGCGGATCGGGTGGTCAGCCGCCGAGCGCCCCGTTGTGAAGGAGTGCGTCGTGATCGTACGGATCATGGGGGAAGGGCAGGTGAAGCTGGACGACAGCCACTTCACCGAACTGAACAAGCTCGATGACGAGTTGCTCGCGGAGATGGAGACCGGGGACGAGGCGGGTTTCCGTAACACGCTGGGCGCGCTGCTCAACGCCGTACGGACCATGGGCACCGCGCTGCCCGACGACTCCCTGGAGCCCTCCGAGCTGATCCTGCCCGCCCCGGACGCCTCGCTGGCCGAGGTGCGCGGCATGCTCAGCGAGGACGGGCTCATCCCCGGATCGACCGACTGACGGTCCCGGTGATCGTGGAAGCGGCGTGTGGGAGTGGCCGGCCGGACCCGTGCCGCGGGGCGGCGATTGGCCTTCGGCGGGTGGCTCCAGCACCGTAGCCTGCCCTTCGTGACGACGTTTCCCGGTACGGCCCGAATTCCGCGGATACGCGATTGGCTGCGCGCACATCCGGAGACGGCGGACGCGCTGCTCGCGCTCGTCGCTTTCGGCCTGGTGCTGTTCGGCGCCGCGACCGAGCCGCACACGCCGGACGGGCGCCCCCAGTTCGGCGGGCGGGAGGTGAACTCGCAGACCGTGCTGTTGGCGGCGCTGGGCTGCGGCAGCCTCGTCCTGCGACGGCGGATGCCGCTGCCCGTGCTGTGCCTCACGACCTTCGTGACCGTCCTCGGACTGGTGACCGACCCGGCCACGGACACGCCGTCCAGCAGCCGTGCGCCGTTGGCGATGGCCTCGGTGATCGCGCTCTACACGGTGTGCGCCCGCACGGACCGGACCACCTCCTGGCGAGTCGGCGCGATCTCGGCGGCGGTGGTGGCCACCGCCGGCATGCTGTTCGGTGCCCACCCCTGGTACGCCCAGGAGAACCTCGGCATCTTCGCCTGGACGGGGCTGGCCGCGGCGGCGGGGGACGCGGTGCGCAGCAGACGCGCGTACGTCGACGCCATACGGGAACGTGCCGAGCGCGCCGAACGTACTCGTGAGGAGGAGGCCCGGCGGCAGGTGGCGGAGGAGCGGATGCGGATCGCGCGGGAGCTGCACGACGTGGTCGCGCACCACATCGCACTGGTCAATGTGCAGGCTGGTGTCGCCTCCCGGGTGCTTGACCGGCAGCCGGATCAGGCCAAGCGGGCGCTGGCGCACGTCAGGGAGGAGAGCCGGCACGCCCTGGGTGAGCTGCAGTCCACGGTGGGCCTGCTGCGGCGGTCCGGTGATCCGGCCTCGCCCACCGAACCAGCGCCCGGCCTCGGGATGTTGGGCGAACTGCTGGCCGGTTTCCGCCGGGCCGGTCTGACCGTCGAGCTGACGGACACGACGGCGGGCCGTGCGTTGCCGTCGGCGGTCGACCTGACCGCGTACCGGGTGGTGCAGGAGGCGCTGACCAACGTCCAGAAGCACGTGGGGGTCGGTGCCCGGGTTCAGGTGCGGATCGGTCAGCGGGCTGACGGGCTGTTCGTACGGGTGCGCGATGACGGCGCCGGGGGCGGGGGCACGGATGGCGCCGGCGGGGAGGAGGCCGCCAGGCCCGCAGCCGTTGGTGCGGCTGACACCGGGAGCGGGTTGGGACTCCTCGGGATGCGGGAGCGGGTCACCGCGGTGCAGGGCAGCTGTGTCGCCGGGCCGTCCCCGGACGGCGGCTTCGACGTACGGGTGTGGCTGCCGGCGTCGGCGGGCGGGACGGAGCGGGGCGCCGTGACACCGGCGCGCTCCACACGGGATGGCGCGCCCGGCAGGGGAGCGGATGACAGGGGAGCCGATGAACAGGTCACGGACACGGAGGGGACCCGTTGACGATTCGCGTGGTGTTGGCCGACGACCAGGCGCTGTTGCGCAGCGCGTTCCGGGTGTTGGTGGAGTCGGAGGAGGACATGGAGGTGGTGGGGGAGGCGGCCGACGGGGCGCAGGCGGTCGCCGTGACTCGCGAGCAGGGTGCCGACGTGGTGTTGATGGATATCCGAATGCCCGGCACGGACGGTATCGCCGCGACCCGGCAGATCGGTGCTGATCCCGCCCTGGATCGGGTGCGTGTGGTGATCCTGACGACCTTCGAGCAGGACGAGTACGTCCTGGAGTCGCTCCGGGCCGGCGCCTCCGGGTTTCTCGGCAAGGGCGCCGAGCCCGGGGAGATGCTGTCGGCCATCCGGATCGCGGCGGCGGGCGAGGCG
The DNA here is from genome assembly GCF_001751245.1 of Streptomyces oceani. Taxonomy (GTDB): domain Bacteria; phylum Actinomycetota; class Actinomycetes; order Streptomycetales; family Streptomycetaceae; genus Streptomyces; species Streptomyces oceani. The sequence goes on along the minus strand of NZ_LJGU01000131.1, from coordinate 87,452 downwards.
TTGTTGTCACCGGCCGCGACGAAGGGGCTGATCGCGAGGTTCCTCGCGCAGCGTGATTCGGGGGAGCCCGCCGAGGAATCCGGTGTCGGCGTGCTGGAGGCGCTCACCGGCCGAGAGCGGGAGGTGCTGGCTCTGGTCGCCGGGGGTCTTTCGAACGACCAGATCGCGGGCCGGTTGTCCGTCAGTCCGCTGACGGTGAAGACCCACGTCAACCGGACCATGTCCAAGCTCGCCGCACGGGATCGCGCGCAGTTGGTGGTCGCGGCGTATGAGAGTGGTCTCGTCGCTCCCGGCGGTTGAGCGTGTTGTCCGTCCGGGGCGATGGGGTGCTGCTCCCGGCGGTTGAGCGTGTTGTCCGTCCGGGGCGATGGGGTGCTGCTCCCGGCGGTTGAGCGTGTTGTCCGGACGAGGCGAGGGGGCGCCGTCCCGGGCTGGTAGGCCTGAGGCGCGCCCGCCCGGGTCCGTACGAACCCCCGTCCCGTACGAACCCGGGCGGGCCGTGTGTGGGCGGCGTCGCTCGGCTGACCTGCCCTGACCGGTGACGGGTCAGGGCAGCGCCAGCATTCGCTCAAGCGCCAGCTTGGCGAACTTCTCGGTGTCCGGGTCCACTTCGATCCGGTTGACCGTGTTGCCGGCGACGAGTGACTCCAGTGCCCAGACCAGGTGCGGCAGGTCGATGCGGTTCATGGTGGAGCAGAAGCACACCGTCCGGTCCAGGAAGGCGATCTCCTTGCCCTGGTCGGCGTACCGGTTGGCCAGCCGGCGTACGAGGTTCAGCTCGGTGCCTATCGCCCACTTCGAGCCGGCGGGGGCGGCGTCCAGGGTCTTGATGATGTGCTCTGTCGAACCGACGTGGTCCGCCGCCGTCACGACCTCGTGCTTGCACTCAGGGTGCACCAGGACGTTGACGCCCGGCATCCGCTCGCGCACCTCGTTCACCGAGTCCAGGGAGAACCTCCCGTGCACGGAACAGTGGCCACGCCACAGGATCACGCGGGCGTCGCGCAGCTGCTGAGTGGTGAGTCCGCCGCCCGGCTTGTGCGGGTTGTAGACGACGCAGTCCTCCAGCGACAGGCCAAGCTCCAGCACCGCGGTGTTCCGGCCCAGGTGCTGGTCAGGCAGGAACAGCACCTTGCGCTCGGGGCCGCCGTCCCCCTGCGCGAAGGCCCACTCCAGCGCTCGGCGGGCGTTGGAGGAGGTGCAGATGGTGCCCCCGTTTCGTCCGGTGAACGCCTTGATGTCCGCGGAGGAGTTCATGTACGAGACCGGGACGGTCGTCTCGGCCACCCCGGTCTCGGTCAGTACGTCCCAGCACTCGGCGACCTGCTCGGCGCTCGCCATGTCGGCCATCGAGCAGCCCGCGGCCAGGTCGGGCAGCACGACACGCTGCTGTTCGGAGGTGAGGATGTCCGCGGACTCGGCCATGAAGTGCACGCCGCAGAAGACGATGTACTCCGCGTCCGGTCGGGCGGCGGCCTCGCGGGCGAGTTTGAAGGAGTCCCCGGTGACGTCCGCGAACTCGATCACCTCGTCCCGCTGGTAGTGGTGGCCGAGCACGAAGAGCCGGTCGCCCAGCGCCGCCTTCGCCTCCCGCGCCCGCCGGACCAGGTCGGGGTCGGAGGCCGCGGGCAGGTCGCCCGGGCAGTCCACGCCGCGTTCGCTTCTGGTGTCGGCCTCCCGGCCGAGCAGCAGCAGCGCGAGCGGTGTCGGTTGTACGTCCAGAGGTTGGGCGGCGGACACGGCACGCACCCTTTCTGAGCCGGAGGATACTGAGAGCGTCCGGCAGTGGGTGAGCGGCGTCGGTCGCCGATGCCCGGCGCCCGGCTGCGTTGTCGTCGGTCGACAGCGCCTCCGGCTGCCTCCCTCATCCGCCTTGCCGGACTTGGACCTCGACGCCCTCCTTCTCCCACTCACCCACTGCCGGATGCTCTTATCGTCGTGCTGACGTTATTCATCATAGCCGCTTCACGTCAGTTTGACGATGCCTGCCGGACGGTGTGACACATCACCCCGAGCGCCGTCGGACGCGGTGACCATGACCACGTACGGCCCGATGTGCGAGCATGTGAGAGGCGCGACTACGCGTGTCAGCCCTGGAATGAATCCGGGATGTCACCGGTTGCCTCCGGTGGCAGAGCAGTCCGTACAACCCGGGAGAGAAGCAGATGTCCGTATCGGACGAGACCGCTGTGAGCGAGGGCATCATCCTGTCCGACACCGCCGCGGCGAAGGTCAAGAGCCTGCTCGAGCAGGAGGGTCGGGACGATCTGGCGCTGCGTGTGGCGGTACAGCCGGGCGGCTGCTCCGGCCTGCGGTACCAACTGTTCTTCGACGAGCGGTCGCTGGACGGAGACGTGGTCAAGGACTTCGACGGCGTCCAGGTCGTCACGGACCGGATGAGCGCTCCGTACCTGGGCGGTGCCTCGATCGACTTCGTCGACACCATCGAGAAGCAGGGCTTCACCATCGACAACCCGAACGCCACGGGTTCCTGCGCCTGTGGCGACTCCTTCAGCTGAGCGACTGAGCTGAGCGACACACGACCAACGGGCGGCCCGCTGCCGGGCCGCCCGTTGGTCGTGGTCACGCACGCCCGTGGCGGGTGCGTACGCGCGCACGCTCACGCTCGCGCCACGAGCATCCGCCCGCGGCACCGGTCACTTGCTCCTCGGCAACGGATCGCCGTCCCGCGCGTCCACGACCTCGCGCTCGCCGAGCGGCTCGTCCAGGGTCACCTTCACCCGCTGCTGCTTCGCGATCTGCACACAGGCCTGCTTCGTCTTCTGCTTCTCCGCCTGGATCGACACCTTCACCTGCTTCCCGGAGGCGTCCACGCTGCCCTTGTACGTATGGCAGACGCCGCCCCAGAAGGTCAGCGTGAGCGTACGGTCCGCGCTGCCGTCCCCGGTGGCGTAGGAGGTCACGCCCAGGCGCTCGCCCCCGCCGCCCGGCTCGGCCCGGGGCGGCCGCGCCTCCTGCTCGCCGCCGTCACCGCCGTCCGATTCGCTGTTCGGGCCCTTGAGGTACTCCGGCTCCACCGCCGGGTAGGTCACCTTGTGCGACTCGCCGTCGCCGGCCGGGCGCACCTCGTAGGTCCAGGACGGTACGAGCACCGCCCGCCCCTTGGAGTACTGCGTGTCCAGCCCGAACTCGGCGTCGGTGACCGTGCGCGGCTTCCGCTCGGCGGGCGCGGCACAGGGGACGTCTGCGCGGGAGGCGTCGTCAGCCTCGCTGGTCTGGGTCTGGGGCTTGCCGTGGGCCTCGGTCTCCGCGCTCGACTGGCCGCCCCCGCCGCGGGTGGGCGGCGATCCCTCGTCGGCGCACTCGACGCCGGCCACGCTGATCGGGCCGCGCTCCGGCACCTGCTTCAGCGTCTCCGCGGCGGTCAGTACCGGATACGCGTCGCCCTGCGTGGGCTGGCCCAACTGACCATGGCCGCGCAGCAGTTCACCGTCCGGCCCGACCGTGAAGGAACCACCCCAGTCCTGGGTGGGCAGGCCGCCCACCTGAGGCCGCACCTTCACCACCCGCTGGCCGTCGTGTGCCGAGGAGGCGTCCAGGTCCGCCCCGCCCAGATCCAGCGCGTGCAGCACCGGGCGCACGGCCGACTCCGCCTGCGCCTCGGTCACGGGTCGCCGCTCGCCCGCGCCCTGCTGCTCGGAGCCGTCCGCTCCCTGGGAACTGATCCCGGCGGGGTGGGAGTACGCCCAACGGCCACTGGACCGTTCGTCCCCGACCGTCAGGGACGGCCCCTCGTCCTTCGCGTCGTTCTCGCCCGTCTCGCCGTTCTCGTCCTTTCCGCCCACGGAGACCGTCCAGCCGCCGTCCGAGTGCCGCGGCGTGCCTCGTACGTCCAGGGCCGCCGCGATGGCCGCCACCTCGGATTCGCTGACGCCTTCCTTGGCGCGGAAGACGGACGCGGAGTCCGGGCCCTTGGGGAGTTCGCCGGACACGCGGTAGTCGGCGCCTTGCGGGTCCGGTTCGCCGGGGGCGATCCCGGAGCGGCTGCTGTCCGTACTGTCCGTCGCCGTGGTCAGGCCGTGGCCGTCCAGCACCAGCGGCTCGGGATCGGGTTTCGCGTTGGCGCGCGGCTGGTCCTCGTCCGTGGTCTGATCAGCGCTGTGGGACGCCCAGTACGCGCCACCGCCTCCGGCCAGCAGCACGGCGGCCGCGACCGAGAGGACGGTCAGGCGCCGACGCCGCCTGGGCGGCTCGGGGGTTTCTCGGGTGGTCACGGCATCGCTCCTTCGGCTCCGTTCTCACTCGTGCGGTCCCCGAGGAGGGGACACGCGTTGGACGGAGCGCCGGGGTGCCCGGTTCCCTCCGGGCGCGTGGTCACTCGGCGTATCCGGGCATGTCGTCCAGGAGCCGTACGCACCCCTCCGGTACGCGCACGCCGCCGGGACGCGGCGGCGTCGCGTGGTGGCCGCGCGGTCCTCTGTCGGCGAGCGGGTCCGGCTGCCCTGGACTCGGGGACCAACGTCTCCGCAGCAGCGCACAGTCCTCGCGCAGCTGCGCGAGGGAGGCTGGCTCGGCGGGGCGGATGTCGGCGTGCCGGGTGCTCTCCGTCATGGATGTCACATTACGCAGCGGGTGATTACTCGGGAAGGTCCTACTATGGGGTAGTTACTGCCTGTTCGTATTCGCGCGTTCAGCGGGTAGCTTGGTCGAGCCCGCTATTCCTACTCCTTCTGGAGCAGAATTCGTCGTGCGTATCGCAGTGACCGGCTCTATCGCCACCGACCACCTGATGACCTTCCCCGGCCGTTTCGCCGACCAACTGGTCGCCGATCAGCTGCACATGGTCTCCCTCTCGTTCCTCGTGGACAACCTCGACGTGCGCCGCGGCGGAGTCGCCGCGAACATCGCCTTCGGCATGGGCCAGCTCGGCACCCGGCCGATCCTCGTCGGCGCCGTCGGCCAGGACTTCGAGGAGTACCGCGCCTGGCTCGACCGTCACGGTGTGGACACCGCATCCATCCACGTCTCCGAGACGGCGCACACCTCGCGGTTCATCTGCACCACGGACGAGGACCAGAACCAGATCGGCTCGTTCTACGCCGGTGCGATGAGCGAGGCCCGGCTGATCGAGCTGAAGGCGGTCGCGGATCGTGTCGGCACCCTGGACCTGGTGTGTATCGGCGCGGGTGACCCGGAAGCCATGACCCGGCACACCGAGGAGTGCCGGACGCGCGGCATCCCGTTCGCTGCGGACTTCTCCCAGCAGATCGCCAGGATGGAGGGGCCGGAGATCCGCGGACTGATGGACGGTGCCGCCTTCCTCTTCACGAACGAGTACGAGAAGGGCCTCATCGAGAACAAGACCGGATGGTCCGACGCGGAGGTTCTCGACCGGGTCACCACGAGGGTCACCACGCTGGGCGCGCAGGGTGTGCGTATCGAGCGGAAGGGCGAGGAGCCGATCCTCGTCGGCACTCCGGAGGAGGAGGCCAAGGTCGACCCGACCGGTGTCGGGGACGCCTTCCGCTCGGGCTTCCTCACCGGACTCGCCTGGGACGTCGGCCTGGAGCGGGCCGCGCAGATCGGCTGCATGATGGCCACCCTGGTGATCGAGACGGACGGGCCGCAGGAACACGACGTGCGGCGCGGCAACTTCATCGAGCGCTTCACCAAGGCGTACGGCGAGGACGCGGCGGCTCAGATCCGCCCGCACCTGCCCTGACCCGCCAGGGCCGGCCCGCTCGGGCTGGTCCGAATCCCGCTGGTCACCCGGGCCGGCCGCACCGGCCCGGGTGGACCAGCCGCATTACCGCCGACGCAGCCGGTACGCGCTGCCGTCCGCGCCCAGATAGTCGTGCCCCCTCATCGAGCACCAGGCGGGAATGTCCAGCCGCGCGGCCTCGTCGTCGGCCAGCACGGTCACCACCGCGCCGACCGGCACCGAGTCGATCACCTTGGCCAGTTCGATCACCGGCACCGGGCAAAGCGTGCCCAACGCGTCCACGGTGTACGTCCCTTGCGTCGCTGGCGAAGCCTGCGACACCTGCGACGCCTCGTCCGTGCCCCGCGGATGAGCGGGACCGGATCCCTCCCGCGTCTCGCCCGGCGTCTCCACACGCTCCGCCGGTGCGTCGACCGCTCCGTCGACGCCCGCCCGTCCCGCGGCTCCCGCCCCGGCAGTTTCCGAGGCACCCGGATCCCGGTCATGCACCCGGTCCGACGCGCCGTCCGCCGGCGCGCCGAGTTGCTCGCGTACGGACCGCACCGCCCCCGGTAGCACCGTCAGGAAGCGCTCCACCTCCGCCGCGGACGTGCCCGGCGGCAGTGACACCCGTACGTTGCCCTCCGACAGGACGCCCATCGCCCGGAGCACATGACTCGGCGTCAGGCTGCTCGAGGTGCAGGAGGAACCGGAGGAGACCGAGAAGCCCACCCGGTCCAGACCGTGCAGCAGCGACTCACCGTCCGCGTACAGGCAGGAGAACGTGACCAGGTGCGGCAGTCGACGCTCCGGATCGCCCACCACCTCGGCGTCCGGAACCAGCGCCGGCACCCGCTCCCGGATGGTGTCCACCAGCGCGCGCAACCGCGCCGCCTCGGCCTCCGCCTCGGCGTGCGCCGCGCGCAGCGAGGCCGCGGCGGCCACCACACCGGGGATGTCCGCGAAGCCGGGGGACCGTCCCGCCTCCCGCTCGTCCCGGGGGGCGGGCGGCGCGAAGCGCACCCCTTTACGTACGACCAGCAGGCCGACTCCCGCCGGCCCGCCCCACTTGTGCGCGCTGCCGGTCAACAAGCCCCAGGCGCCCGACACCGGGCCCCAGGGCAGCGACTGGGCCGCGTCAACCAGCAGCGGCACGCCCGCCGCCCGGCACGCTTCGGCCACCGCGGTGACCGGCTGTCGCGTACCGACCTCGTGGTTGGCGCTCTGCAGACAGGCCAGCGCGGTGTCGTCGGCGAGCGCGCGGGCGTACGCCGTGTCGTTGACCCGGCCGGTACGCGTCACCGCGACCTCGGTCACCTGCCCGCCGGCCGCCCGGTGCGCGTCGGCGGCGTGCAGCACCGCCGAGTGCTCCACGGAGGAGACCACCAGCCTGCGGCCGGTACGCCGACGCGCGTCGAGCGTGCCGGCGATTCCGGTGTGCAGGGCCCGGGTGCCGGAGGGGGTGAAGGTCAGCTCGTCCGGGCGGCAACCCACGGCCTCCGCGGCGGTCTCCCGGGCCGCGTCCAGCAACATGCGGGCGCGGCGGCCCTCCCGGTGCAGGCGCGCGGGGTCGGCCCACCCCTCGTCGAGGGATGCGAGCAGCGCCTCGCGTGCGACCGGATGCAGGGGCGTGGCGGAGGCGGCGTCGAAGTACGGCACAGCCGGAACGGTAGACCAGGCCGTCCGGCGGCGCTGTGTCGTGGGTGATACCGGAACGAGCAGGACGGTGGGCTGCCAAGTCGGCCAAGCCAGCCAGGGTGGCCGGGACAGCCGGGACGGCCAGGGAGATCGGAAACCCACCTCGTCTGGGTCGCTCGTACGCGTGAACCGTGGCGTTCGTCCGAGCCGGCCGTACGCGCTTCCGCCCCGTCCGGCATCGGCCGGGCTTCGCCGGCACGGACCGGGCTCCGGCGGCCCGCCGACCCGTGGCCCCCACGATCCCGGAGGCAGCCGGCCCGGCGGCCCGGCCAACCCGCGCCCGACCGGGGCGCGTCCACGGCGGTGGCCTCCCGGGATCGCCCCCACACCCTGTCAGCCCGGCCCTCGGGACCGCTGGTTCCGTCCCTTCGGGGGCGCGAGCGGCGCGTTACGTACCCTCCCCGCGCGACGCCAAATAGCGTCCGTTAGGGTTTGGTCCGCATAAGCATCCAAACCCCATGCCCGCGCCAGGGCCGCGCCCGACCACCTTACGGCCGAGCCCGGCTGAGCGGGCGAGACTCTCGGGAAGGCGCTACGTGAGTCCCAACGGCTCCGACCTCCCCCACCGCCCGAAGGGCGGGGGCGGTACCCCCTCGTCGCGGCGCCCGATGCGGCGGAAACTGCCGCATCTGCTGACGTCTGGCCTGCTCCTGGCGACCGCGACCGGGTGCACATCCGAGGATTTCCCCCGCCTCGGTATGCCCACTCCGATCACGGAGGAGGCACCGCGCATCCTCGCCCTGTGGCAGGGCTCATGGGCGGCCGCGATCGCCACGGGCGTGCTCGTGTGGGGTCTGATCGTGTGGAGCGTCGTGTTCCACCGGCGTTCCAGGACCAAGGTCGAGGTGCCCGCGCAGACCAGGTACAACATGCCGCTCGAGGCGCTGTACACCGTGGTCCCGATCGTCATCGTGTCGGTGCTCTTCTACTTCACCGCGCGCGACGAGGCGAAGCTTCTGGAGACCCCGGACAAGCCGGACCACGTGGTGAACGTGGTCGGCTTCCAGTGGAGCTGGGGCTTCAACTACATCGAGAACGTCGACGGTGAGAAGTCCTCCAACACGGACTCCAAGGCCCTGGACGCCATCCCGGACCGGATGAAGGAGAGGTTCCCGGAGGGAGCCGAGGGCGTGCACACGGTCGGTACGCCCGCCGACCGGAATCCGCAGAACAACAATCCGGGCCCGACGCTGTGGCTGCCCAAGGGCGAGACGGTCGAGTTCGTACTCACCTCGCGCGACGTCATTCACTCGTTCTGGGTGGTGCCGTTCCTCATGAAGCAGGACGTCATCCCCGGGCACACCAACAGCTTCACGGTGACTCCGAAGAAGTCGGGCACCTACATGGGCAAGTGCGCGGAGCTGTGCGGTGTGGACCACTCCCGGATGCTCTTCAACGTCAAGATCGTCTCTCCCGAGCGCTACGAGAAGCACCTGGAGAAGCTGGCGGAGAAGGGCAACACCGGCTACATCCCGGCGGGCGTCAAGACCGAAGGTGACGCCAGGAATGCGGAGACGAATAACCCGTGAGCATCCTCAACGAACCTCAGGGTGCCGCAGCCACCGACTCGAACGAGAACGAGCTGCCCGTGCGCCGTAAGAAGCCCGGCAATGTCGTCGTAGCGTGGCTGACCACCACGGACCACAAGACGATCGGGTCGCTGTACCTGATCACGTCGTTCGTGTTCTTCATCATCGGCGGCGTCATGGCGCTGTTCATGCGCGCCGAGTTGGCCCGTCCGGGCACCCAGATCATGTCGAACGAGCAGTTCAACCAGGCGTTCACCATGCACGGCACGGTGATGCTGCTGATGTTCGCGACACCGCTGTTCTCCGGCTTCGCCAACTGGATCATGCCGCTCCAGATCGGCGCGCCCGATGTGGCGTTCCCCCGGCTGAACATGCTCGCGTACTGGCTCTACTCCTTCGGCTCGCTCATCGCCGTGGGTGGCTTCCTCACCCCGCAGGGGGCGGCGAGCTTCGGTTGGTTCGCGTATTCTCCGCTGTCCAACGACGTGTACTCGCCCGGCATCGGCGCCGACCTGTGGATCATGGGTCTGGCCCTGTCGGGCTTCGGTACGATCCTCGGATCGGTCAACTTCATCACGACGATCATCTGCATGCGCGCTCCCGGCATGACGATGTTCCGGATGCCGATCTTCACGTGGAACGTGCTGCTGACCGGTGTGCTGGTGCTGCTGGCCTTCCCGGTGCTGGCCGCCGCGCTGTTCGCGCTGGAGGCGGACCGGGAGTTCGGGGCACACATCTTCGACGCCGCGAACGGCGGCGCGCTCCTGTGGCAACATCTCTTCTGGTTCTTCGGTCACCCGGAGGTCTACATCATCGCGTTGCCGTTCTTCGGCATCGTCTCCGAGGTCATCCCGGTCTTCAGCCGTAAGCCGATGTTCGGTTACATCGGCCTGATCGGCGCGACGATCGCCATCGCCGGCCTGTCGGTGACCGTCTGGGCGCACCACATGTACGTCACCGGCGGGGTGTTGCTGCCCTTCTTCTCGTTCATGACCTTCCTGATCGCGGTGCCGACCGGCGTGAAGTTCTTCAACTGGGTCGGCACCATGTGGAAGGGCTCGCTGTCCTTCGAGACGCCGATGCTCTGGACGATCGGCTTCCTGGTCACCTTCCTCTTCGGCGGTCTGACCGGGGTCATCCTGGCCTCGCCGCCGCTGGACTTCCACGTCTCCGACTCGTACTTCGTGGTGGCGCACTTCCACTACGTCGTCTTCGGCACCGTGGTCTTCGCGATGTTCGCGGGATTCCACTTCTGGTGGCCCAAGATGACCGGGAAGATGCTGGACGAACGGCTCGGGAAGATCACCTTCTGGACGCTGTTCATCGGCTTCCACGGCACGTTCCTCGTGCAGCACTGGCTCGGCGCCGAGGGCATGCCGCGTCGGTACGCCGACTACCTGGCCGCGGACGGCTTCACCCTGCTGAACACCATCTCCACGGTGAGTTCGTTCCTGCTCGGCCTGTCGATGCTGCCGTTCTTCTACAACATCTGGAAGACCGCGAAACACGGCAAGCCCGTCGAGGTCGACGACCCGTGGGGGTACGGTCGCTCGCTCGAGTGGACCACCTCGTGTCCGCCGCCGCGGCACAACTTCGTCTCGCTGCCCCGTATCCGCTCGGAGTCCCCGGCCTTCGACCTGCACCACCCCGAGATCGTCGCGCTCGAGGAGGCGGAGGAGTACGGCCGGGACGAGAAGGTGCTCGCCGGCGAGACGTCCGGAAACAGCTCCGCAGGAGAGGGTGACAGCAAGTGAAGGCCCAGGGACGCATGTTCAACTGGCTGGCGCTCTTCCTGCTCATCGTGGCGGTGGTCTACGGCGTCTGGTCCAAGGAGCCGGTCGGTACGACCGCCCTGGCGCTGTCCTTCGGCCTGTCCGTGATGATCGGGTACTACCTGGCCTTCACCGCGCGCCGCACGGACACCGGGGCGCAGGACAACAAGGACGCCGACGTCGCCGACGACGCGGGCGAGCTGGGCTTCTTCAGCCCCTACAGCTGGCACCCGCTGAGCCTCGGACTGGGCGCGGCGTTCGTCTTCATGGGCGTGGCCTTCGGCTGGTGGCTGGTGTTCTACTCCATCCCGCTGCTGCTGATCGGCCTCTTCGGCTGGGTGTTCGAGTACTACCACGGTGAGGCGCAGAACCAGTAGCGCGCACCGGGTCCTACCAGGCGGCCCGTACGACCGACGGATCGACCCCCGGGACACTCCGGGGGTCGACCCGTTTGCAGCAGTTCAACGCGCCCCAGCCGTGCGGTCTTTCTAGCGTGGGCCCATGAGACCTCGATCGAACCGACGGACCACGATCGGTTGTTCCCTGACGCTGCTGCCGCTGGTCGCCGGGCTCGCCGGCTGCGGTGGTGCCGGGAGCAGCCCGCTCGCCGCCGAACCGTACGACGCCAGCGACCAGGTCGCCGTCAGCGCCGAGGCGGACAGCGACACCGTGGACTACGAGAAGCCCCTGGAAGTCACCACGACCGACACGGAAGGCCGCATCACCGACGTCATAGCCACCGACGGCGCGGGTCGTCGGGTCGCCGGCGAACTCTCCGAGGACGGCTCGCGCTGGCGCAGCACCGGCGATCTGGCCGCCGGGGTGCGTTACACGGTCGTGGTGAGCACGGAGGACGGCAGCGGCGCCCCGGGACAGCGCACGCTGCACTTCGAGACCAAGCCGGCGGACGGCAGGAAGCTGGACGTCACGTTCGGCCCGGAGAAGGGCACCTACGGGGTCGGCCAGCCCCTGGTGGCCGAACTCAGCCACAGGGTGTCCGAGCCCGGACAGCGCCGGCTGGTGGAGTCCGGGCTCAGGGTCGAGTCCAGCCCCCAGGTCGAGGGCGCCTGGCACTGGGTGGACGACAAGACCCTGCACTACCGTCCGAAGGAGTACTGGCCCGCGCACGCCACGATATCGGCCTCCGCGTCGCTGGCCGGGGCGCGTATCCGGGACGGTCTGCGGGGCGGCGACGTGCAGCCGCTGCGTATCCGCACGGGTGACCGGGTGGAGGCGCTGGTGGACGTCGACTCCTACACCATGACCGTGCGGAAGGATGGCGAGAAGCTGCGCACCGTCCCGGTCACCACCGGCAAGTCCGGTTTCGAGACCCGGAACGGCACGAAGGTCATCCTCGGGAAGCAGCAGTTCGTGCGGATGCGCGGCACCAGCATCGGCATACCCGCCGGCAGCGCGGAGTCGTACGACCTGCCGGTGCACTGGACCACCCGGATCACCCGCAGCGGCGAGTTCCTGCACGCCGCGCCCTGGTCCTCGGGCTCGCACGGCTCGGCCAACGTCAGCCACGGCTGCACCGGCATGAGCACGGCCAACGCCAAGTGGTTCTACGAGCTGGTCGACCGGGGCGACGTCGTGAAGTTCGTCGACGGCAACGGCACCACCATGCCGGCCTTCGGAAACGGCTTCGGCGACTGGAACATGTCCTGGGAGAAGTGGCGCGCCGGTAGCGCCCTCGTCACCAGCGCGGCGGAGAAGCGAGAGGCCGGGGCGGGCGAGAACCAGGACGAGCAGGGCGAGCAGGGTGGGAAGGGCGAGCAGGCCGACAAGCCGGAGCGCGGCGAACGCCAGCAGCGTGCGGACAGCGCCGGGCACGACACCGCGCGGCTGCGTCCGCAGATGTGATCCGGACGGCCGGCGGTCGTTCGCCGGGGCTCGGCCAGGGCGCGGTCAGCGCGCCGGTGGTGCCGCGGTCCGTCGGCCGGCCAGGCGGTTTCGCGTACGACGATCCCGACCGGCGTCGCGTACGGTCGCCCGCGGCCGGCGTCGTCAGCAGCCTGGTCAGGCGGCGCCGGCCGTCGATCCCTCGTCGCTGCCCTCACCACGCAGGAGGCCGGCGAGGCCGTCCGCCAGTGCGATCGGGTCCACCGGATGAGCGACGGTGGCCTCCGCGCGGCTCCAGGTTGCCAGCCAGGCGTCCTGGGGGCGTCCGATCAGCAGCAGCACGGGCGGGCAGCGGAAGATCTCGTCCTTGATCTGCCGGCAGATCCCCATGCCGCCGGACGGGACGGCCTCGCCGTCCAGCACACAGACGTCCACGGCCCGCTCCTTCAACGTGCTGAACACGGCGGCGGGGGTGGCGCATTCGACGTACTCCACCTGCGGCACGTCCGGCGCGGGACGGCGTCCGGCGGCCAGCCGCACCTGCGCGCGGGTGTTGGCGTCGTGGCTGTATACCAGCACCGTGGCCGTCGGCTGCATGGTTCCTCCGCGGGTATCTAAGGGAACGTCCAACGCTGTTGGCCGGATGCTACTCCTTCCGGCGGCTGAAGGGCACCGCTCACCCCTCCTCGTGACGGGACGTGTGAGCAGCGCAGACCGCCGGGACACACCGAACGGTACCCCCGGAGTGAAGCCCGGATAAGCGACCGACATAATGACGACCGTGGCGACAGCAACAGCAGTAGAAACCGGGCACGCGCACCCGTCGGTCAACCGGCCGAACCTCACCAGCGTCGGAACCATCATCTGGCTGGCTTCCGAGCTGATGTTCTTCGCGGCCCTTTTCGCGATGTACTTCACCCTGCGATCGGTGACGGGTGCCGATTACTGGAAGGAACACGCCGAGGCGCTGAACGTGCCGTTCTCCGCGGCGAACACGACGGTCCTGGTGCTCTCCTCGCTCACCTGTCAGCTCGGCGTGTTCGCCGCCGAGCGCGGTGACGTGAAGAAGCTGCGGGCCTGGTTCGTCGTCACCTTCATCATGGGCGCGTTCTTCATCGGCGGGCAGGTCTTCGAGTACTCGGAGCTGGTCCTGCACGAGGGCCTCACCATCTCCTCCGACCCGTATGGTTCGGTGTTCTACCTGACGACCGGCTTCCACGGGCTCCACGTGACGGGTGGCTTGATCGCGTTCCTGTTCGTGCTCGGTCGGACGTACATGGCGAGGCGGTTCACCCACCATCAGGCCACTGCGGCCATCGTCGTGTCCTATTACTGGCATTTCGTCGATGTCGTCTGGATCGGCCTGTTCGCCACGATCTACCTGATCCAGTGATTCGGGTACGGTCCGCTTACTCGCAGACACATCCAGAAGCATCGACGCAGAAGATCCTGACACCGGGGTAATCCGTGAAAAAGCTCTCCGCACGACGGCGCCATCCGCTGGCGGCGCTCGTCGTCCTAATCTTCGCGCTGGCGGCCACCGGGGGGCTGTACACCGCACTCGCTCCCGCGGATGAGGCGAAGGCCGCCAAGGGGTCCGGCTCATCCCTCGCCATCAAGGAGGGCAAGAAGCTCTACGCCGTCGGCTGCGCCAGCTGCCACGGCACCGGCGGGCAGGGCAGCAGTGACGGTCCCAGTCTGGTGGGAGTCGGCGCCGCCGCCGTCGACTTCCAGGTCGGTACCGGGCGGATGCCCGCCCAGAAGCCGGAGGCGCAGGCGCCGAAGAAGCCGGTGAAGTACGACCAGGCCGAGATCGACCAGCTCGCCGCGTACGTCGCCTCCCTCGGCCCGGGCCCGAACGTGCCCAACAAGAGCCAGTACGACCCGAACGAGTCCGACGCCGCAGCGGGTGGCGAGCTGTTCCGTACGAACTGCGCCCAGTGCCACAACTTCACCGGCGAGGGCGGTGCCCTGTCCAAGGGCAAGTTCGCCCCGGACCTCGGTGACGTGAGCAAGAAGCACATCTATGAGGCCATGCAGACCGGCCCGCAGAGCATGCCGTCCTATCCTGACTCGGTCATCACGGAGAAGGGCAAGGGCGACATCATCGCCTACCTGGAGACCGTGAACAGCGAGGAGTCGGACTCTCCCGGCGGCTACGGTCTTGGTGGCTTCGGCCCGGTCAGTGAGGGTCTGTTCGCCTGGGTCTTCGGTCTCGGCGTGATGGTCGCGGTCGCTGTCTGGGTCGCCGCTCGTACGGCGAAGGCGAAGAAGTCATGAGTAGCGAGACGGGATCACACGACAACGTGCCAGACGACGAGAAGCTGCCCCGCGCGCACGAGGGGCATGGCGAGACGGCCACTCGGGGGGAGGACCCCTTCGCCAATCCGGGGCTGCCGCCGCACGAGAACCGGGTGCAGGACGTCGACGAGCGTGCGGCGAAGCGTTCCGAGCGCACCGTCGCGCTGTTCTTCACGGTGTCGATGCTCGCCACGGTCGGGTTCATCGCCTCGTACGTCGCCTTCCCGATCGACAAGATCATTCACGTCTGGCCACTCGGTGACATCAGCGCGCTGAACTTCTCGCTGGGTCTCACACTCGGCCTCGCGCTGTTCTGCATCGGCGCGGGGGCGGTCCACTGGGCGCGCACCCTGATGTCGGACGTGGAGATCGCCGACGATCGGCACCCCATCGAGGCCGAGCCCGAGGTGCGGGCCAAGGTCATGGAGGACTTCCGGCAGGGTGCCAAGGAGTCCCAGCTGGGGCGCCGGAAGCTGGTGCGGAACACCATGTTCGGGGCGATGGCCCTGGTGCCGCTCTCCGGTGTCGTCCTGCTGCGGGACCTGGGTCCGTTGCCGAAGGACAAGCTGCGGCACACCCTGTGGGCCAAGGGCAAGTTGCTCGTCAACGAGAACACCGACGAGCCGTTGCGGCCCGAGGACATCACGATGGGCTCGCTGGCCTTCGCCAGACCGGAGGGTCTGGACCCGCACAGCGAGGACTACAACACCGAGATCGCGAAGGCCGCGCTGATGCTGGTCCGGATCGAGCCGGACGACATCAAGGACAAGCAGTCCCTGGACTGGAGCTATCAGGGTGTCCTGGCCTACTCCAAGATCTGCACCCACGTCGGTTGCCCGGTCAGCCTCTACGAGCAGCAGACGCACCACGTGCTGTGCCCGTGCCACCAGTCGACCTTCGACCTCGCCGACGGCGCCAAGGTGCTCTTCGGTCCGGCGGGACACCCGCTGCCGCAGTTGAAGATCAGCGTCAACAAGGACGGCTACCTCGAAGCGCAGGGCGACTTCGCGGAGCCGGTGGGCCCGTCCTTCTGGGAGCGTGGATGAGTACCGAAAGCACCACGAAGCAGTCCGGTGGTGAGATGCCCCGCCAGCGCAAGGCGCCCGCCGGGGAGCGTGTCGCGGACTGGGCGGACGGCCGGCTGGGCATCTACAGCCTGGCCAAGGCCAACATGCGCAAGATCTTCCCGGACCACTGGTCCTTCATGCTGGGTGAGGTCGCGCTCTACAGCTTCATCATCGTCATCCTCACGGGTGTCTATCTGACGCTGTTCTTCACGCCGAGCATGGCGGAGATCGAATACCACGGCTCGTACGTGCCCATGCACGGCATCACCATGTCCGAGGCGTACGCCTCGACGTTGGAGATCAGCTTCGACGTGCGCGGTGGTCTGCTGATGCGGCAGATCCACCACTGGGGCGCGTTGATCTTCGTCGCCGCCATGTTCGTGCACATGATGCGGGTGTTCTTCACCGGGGCGTTCCGCAAGCCCCGCGAGGTCAACTGGCTGTTCGGCTTCCTGCTGTTGGTGCTCGGCATGTTCACCGGCCTGACGGGCTACTCGCTGCCGGACGACCTGCTGTCCGGCACCGGAATCCGCTTCATGGAGGGCGCGATCCTGTCCGTGCCGGTGGTCGGTACGTACATCTCGATGTTCCTCTTCGGCGGGGAGTTCCCCGGGCACGACATCATCTCGCGGTTCTTCTCGATCCACGTGCTGCTGTTGCCGGGAATCATGCTCGGCCTGCTGGTGGCCCATCTGATCCTGGTCTTCTACCACAAGCACACGCAGTTCGCGGGTGCCGGGAAGACCAACCGGAACGTCGTGGGCATGCCGCTGCTGCCGGTCTACATGGCCAAGGCAGGAGGCTTCTTCTTCCTGGTGTTCGGCGTCATCTCGATGCTCGCCGCCACCTTCTCCATCAACCCCGTCTGGGTGGTGGGGCCGTACCGTTCGGACCAGGTCTCGACCAACGCGCAACCGGACTGGTACATGGGCTTCTCCGAGGGGCTCGTCCGGATCATGCCCGGCTGGGAGATCAACATCTGGGACCACACGCTCGTGCTGGGTGTGTTCATCCCACTGATGGTGTTGCCGCTCGTGCTGGGCGCGATCGCCGTCTATCCGTTCATCGAGTCCTGGGTGACCGGGGACAAGCGCGAGCACCACATCCTGGACCGGCCGCGGAACGCGCCGACCCGAACGGCCTTCGGCGCGGCCTGGATCGCCTGGTACTTCGTGATGCTGATCGGCGGCGGGAACGACCTGTGGGCGACCCACTTCCACTTGTCCATCAACGCCATCACCTGGTTCGTCCGGATCGGCTTCTTCGTGGTGCCGGTGATCACGTTCGTCATCACCAAACGGATCTGTATGGGCCTGCAGCGGCACGACAAGGAGAAGGTGTTGCACGGGCGGGAGTCCGGGATCATCAAGCGACTGCCGCACGGCGAGTTCGTCGAGGTGCACGAGCGCCTCTCGCAGGAGGACCTGCACACCCTCACCGCGCACGAGCAGTACTCCCCGGAGGAGATCGGTCCGGAGACCGACGAGCAGGGCGTACGCCGCAAGGTCGGCCGTTCGGAGAAGCTGCGGGCGAAGCTGTCCAAGGGCTTCTACGGTGAGAACAGCCAGGTCGCCAAGCCGACCGTGGAGGAGTACGAGGAGATCACCAGTGGCCATGGCCACCACTGATCACCGGCGCTGAGCCCGCCTCCGGGCTCCGTTCCGTAACCGAGGGCTCCGGTTCCGTCTGGGACCGGAGCTCTTGGGCGTGGTGCCGGCGTACGCGAAGGGTGCGACGCGGGGCGCGCCGGTGGCACGGGCGCCGTGCGCTGCCGTACGGGACCGTCCGGTCCGCGGGCGGGCGACGCCTCCTCGACCGCACTGCTCTAGGCTGACGCTGGGCAGCACCGGCAGGCGCGCCCGGTCCGGAGACCACACACCCAGAGCATCACCGTCCCGTTCGGAACACCACGCACGCCAGGAGTGACCCATGAGCGCTGTGAACCCCGCTGGAGGCGACCTCACGGCGGCCCGCTCCTGGCCGGACCTGCTGAGTGCCCTGCTGTCCGGACAGGACCTCGACGCCGACGCCACGGCCTGGGCGATGGACCACATCATGCGGGGCGAGGCGACAGACGCCCAGATCGCCGGACTCGTGGTGGGCCTGCGCGCCAAGGGTGAGACGGTGGGCGAGATCTCCGGACTCGTACGGGCCATGTACGAGCACGCCAACGTCATCGAGGTGCCGGGCCCTACCGTGGACATCGTCGGTACGGGCGGTGACCGGGCCAGGACGGTGAACATCTCCACCATGTCCGCGATCGTGGTGGCCGGCACGGGCGCCCGGGTCGTGAAGCACGGCAACCGCGCGTCCTCCTCCGCGAGCGGTGCCTCGGACGTGCTGGAGAAGCTCGGCGTCAACCTGGAGTTGAGCCCGAGCCGGGTGACCGAGGTGGCGGAGCGAGCGGGGATCACCTTCTGCTTCGCGGTGAGGTTCCACCCCGCGCTGCGTCATGTGGCGGCTGCGCGCCGCGAGTTGGGTATCGCCACCGCGTTCAACTTCCTGGGCCCGCTGACGAACCCGGCCCGGGTACGGAGTCAGGCCACCGGGGTCGCGGACGCTCGGATGGCTCCGATCGTGGCCGGCGTGCTGGCCGAGCGCGGCTCGTCGGCCCTGGTGTTCCGCGGGGACGACGGCCTGGACGAGCTGACCACGACCGGCGGTTCCACGGTCTGGGTCGTACGGGACGGCGCGGTCCGTCGGGAGCACTTCGATCCGCGTACGGTCGGCATCGACCTGGTGTCCGTCGAGGCGCTGCGGGGCGCGGACGCCTCGTACAACGCGGATGTCGCGCGCCGTCTGCTGGCGGGCGAGCCGGGCCCCGTACGGGACGCGGTGCTGCTCAACGCGGCGGCGGCACTGGCCGCGCTGGAACAGCCACGGCAGGGTGAGCTGTCCGACTGGATCGCCGCCGGGCTCGCCAAGGCCGCCGAGTCCATCGACACGGGTGCCGCCAAGATGGTGCTGGACCGCTGGGTGGCCGAGAGCACCGCCTGAACGGGCGGGCGCGACCCAGAGGGTGGTCGCGCCCGCCCGCTTCCCGTGGGGCGGTGACCACCTGGTGGACGCCCCCTTCGCGGCTCCGTGCCGCTGTGGCATACTCACCGGCAGGTCACGAGCGACAGCGAACACGGCCCCGGCCCGCTGTCCGGCAACCCTCCTTCCGTGGCGGGGTGCCCCGGGTGATGACCAGGCCGTGGGCAGCGAGGTCCGCGGCAAGCGCGGACCTCCGTCCGGGGTCCTGGTCCCCTGAGGGAGTCTTGCTGTGAGTCAGCGAACGCGCGTCGACTGAGACCGTCGAGACCCGACCCGCCCGAGCCGCGTGGTACGCACGCCGCGCCGGCCCCATCGAGCAGCGCCGGTCCCGCGCGCCCGGTTGGCGGTACGTCAGCGCCCGCACCGCAGGGCGCCCGTCGCGCCGCCCAGCGCCCCGGCAGCCCAACCGAC
>NZ_LJGU01000131.1:58466-66518 GCF_001751245.1 Streptomyces oceani | reverse complement strand
CCGGCACGAGGCCGGCTCGCCCAACGTCGTCGGCGCGTACGCCGTGGCCGCCGCCTGCCGCGCGCTGCTGGACACCGGCTTCGAGCGGCTCGTACTCCGCGAACGGCGGCTGCTGGACCGGCTGTTGACCGGCCTGGCGGCGGTGCCGGGACTGCGGGTGCTGTCCCTCTTCGGGGAGCGGGCCGAGCGGGTCGGGGTGGTGTCCTTCGTGCTGGCGGGGTGGGAGAGCGGGCGGGTGGCGGCGGCGTTGGCGGAGGAGTACGGCATCGGCGTACGCGACGGGTTGTTCTGCGCGCACCCGTTGCTGCGGGTCCTCCTGGGGCAGGCGGGGGATCAGCCGGCGGAGTGCCCGCCCAGCGGCGGCGAGGGCCGGGACACGGCGGCCGAGCCGGGCGCCGAAGTTGACGCGTACGGTGACACGCTGGCCGCCGTACGCGTCAGCTTCGGCGCCGGCACTCCGGATGAGCACATCGAGCGGCTGCTCGGCGCCGTACGGGAACTCGCCGCCCGGCACGGTTGAGTCAGCCGGCCGGCTGTCGCGCCGCGTCGTCAGCGGCGGGGGCCGCCCGGCGGCCTGGCCGCTTGGCCGCCAGCGGTCACCCGGTCGCCCGACCCGCGAGGGCGTCGACCCGTACGCGCGGCACCGGGCCGGAGGACGCCGGCCCCGAGGAGGCCGGATCGGGCATACCGGCCCGGGAGGTGAGCCGGGTACCCAGCAGCACCATGCGCACGGCGTGTTCGGCCGCGTCCGCGAGGTACTCCGCGCCCCGGTCCAGTGCCTCGGCCAGCCCCACGGGGGCGGGCAGGATGCTGCTGTAGGCGTCCACCCCGGACTCCCGTACGGTGTGCGCGCCCTCGCCGAGGGTTCCGGCCAGCGCGAGCACCGGCTTGCCCAGCGCCTGGGCCCGGCGGGCCACTTCGGCCGGCACCTTGCCCCGCACGGTCTGCCGGTCGAGCCCGCCCTCCGCGGTGATCACCAGGTGGGCGGCTTCCAGTCGGGCGTCCAGATCCAGGTGGTCGAGCAGCACCTCGAAGCGCGGCAACAGCCGTGCGCCCAAGGCCGCGAGTCCCGCCCCGAGGCCGCCGGACGCGCCGGTGCCGGGGTCCTGCTTGAGGCCGGCCGCCCGCTGACGTACGGCGTCCGTGTCGTCCACGGGCGTCCGCGTGATGCGCGGCGCTCCGGTGTCGCGTCCCTTCTGCTCCGGGACGTCGCGGGCGAGGATGTCCGCCCAGCGTTCCAGGGCGTGCTCGAGCCGCGCCACCTGCGCGGGACCGGCACCCTTCTGCGGCCCGAAGACCCGCGCCACGCCACGCTCGCCGGCCAGGACGTTGTACGGGTTGCAGGCGACGAGGATTTCGGTGTCCCACAGTCGAGGGTCCAGACCCGCCACGTCGATCCGGTCCAGCCGGCCCAACGCGGCGCCACCCCGGGGGAGTTCACGCCCGTGTCGGTCCAGTAGCCGGGCGCCCAGCGCCTGCAGGGCGCCGGCGCCACCGTCCGAGGTGCCCGAGTCACCACAGCCGATCAGGAGGCGGCGGGCGCCCGCGTCCAGCGCCGCGCTGATCAGCTCGCCCACCCCGTGGGTCGTGGTGGCGCACGGATCCCGCCGGTCCGCGGGCACGAGCGAGAGGCCGGCGACCGCCGCCATCTCCACCACGGCGGTACGGACCCCACCGCGCGCGCTCGTCCAGTCGCCGGCCTGCGGCGGGTCGGCGTCGGTGCCGGCGTGCGCGGCGTCGCTGCCGTCGCGCTCATCGAGCAGCGCGAAGTGTGTCCGTACGGGATCCCCGACCGGGCCGGTGGCCGTACGGAACGTCAAGCTGCCGCCGGTGGCGGCGGCCAGCGACCGGGCCGTACCCTCCCCGCCGTCCACGAGCGGGACCAGGTCGAGTTCGGCGGCTGGCACGACACGACGGATGCCCTCGGCGATAGCGGCNGCAGACGGACCCCACCGCGCGCGCTCGTCCAGTCGCCGGCCTGCGGCGGGTCGGCGTCGGTGCCGGCGTGCGCGGCGTCGCTGCCGTCGCGCTCATCGAGCAGCGCGAAGTGTGTCCGTACGGGATCCCCGACCGGGCCGGTGGCCGTACGGAACGTCAAGCTGCCGCCGGTGGCGGCGGCCAGCGACCGGGCCGTACCCTCCCCGCCGTCCACGAGCGGGACCAGGTCGAGTTCGGCGGCTGGCACGACACGACGGATGCCCTCGGCGATAGCGGCGGCGGCCTGTTCCGCGGACAGCGAGCCCTTGAAACCGCTGGGCGCCACGGCGAAACGATACGACGGCACAGACGGCACGGATGACGTGGATGACATGAGGGCTCCTCAGAGGACGGGGACGCCGAGCAGTGGCCAGACGACAAGGGCGAAGAGCAGCACCAGCAGGGCGGTCAGCGGTGCCAGCACGGCGGAGAGGCGAAGCAGGTCGCGTGGGGTGTAGGTGGTGACGCCGGGCACCTCGGAGAAGAGGGCGACCGGCTTGGCGGAGGCGGGCAGCGTGTGGCAGAAGCCGGCGGCGGCCGTGGAGGCCAGCGCGGCGGACACCGGGTTGACACCCGCCCCGGCCGCCGCGGCCACCACCAGCGGTACGAGCACGCTCGATCGGGCGGAACGGGACTGCAGTGCCAGGTGTGCCGCGGTGCTCACCGCCACCACCACGGCGAGGAACAGCCAGGGCGGTACGCCGTCGCCCCCGGTGGAGGTCAGCCCGCTCACCAGCCAGCGGGCGGCGCCGGAGCTGGACAGGGCGATGCCCATGGCCATGGTGGTGGCCATGAACAGCAGCAGTGACCAGGGGACGGTGCGCAGCGCGTCCTTGAGCGTCACCGTGCCCAACACCGGTGACGCCGCGATCACCGCGCCGATGAGGGCCACCAGCGCCGGGGACACCCCGTGCAGCGGTTCGGAGCACCACAGCGTGACGACCGTGAACAGCAGCAGCAGACAACGGGTCTCGACGGGCGAGAGCGGTCCGGTGGTGGGGAATCCGGTGGCGGCCTCGCTGTGCCGCTGGATGTCCTCGGCGCCGATCCGTACGGGCATACGGCGGTCCGCGCGGCGGGTGGTGGTCAACAAAACGGCCTCCGCGGCCAGATGACAGGAGACCAGCGCCAGCGGCAGTCCGAGCAGCAGCCACTGGGTGAAGCTGACCTGCTGGCCGGTGGTCTCCCACAGCACCTGCACGGTGATCAGGTGCGCGCCGGCGCCGATGAGGGTCGCCACGGCGGACAGCAGGATCACGGTGGGGAAGAGCAGAGCCAGCATCAGCACCAGCCGCTTGCGGTCCGACAGCGCCTTGGCGAGCGCGACGAACACCGGTAGCGCGAGCGCCGCCCGCCCGGAGGTGGCCGGCACCGCGAAGGCCGTGACCACCAGGGCCGCGGTGCTCAGATGCGCCAGCTGGCGTGCCGTACGCGCCCCGCTGACCAGGAAGGCCGCCATCCGTCCGGCCAGCCCGGTGCGGGACACGGCGGCGGCGAGCACGAAGGCGCAGATCAACAGCCAGACGGTGGGTTCGCCCAGCGCGCCGAACAGGGTATCGGTGCTTATCACGCCGGTCGCGGCGAGCGCCAGCCCCGCGGCCAGCGCGATATACGTGTCATCGACCGGCGTCGCGATCCACGAGCAGGTGGCCAGCGCGAAGACGGCGAGAGTGATCCGGGCGTCGCCACCCAGTCCGGCGAAGTTGCCGGGCACGACCAGCAGCGCGCACCAGCTCAACGCCGCGCATAGCAGGCCGGTCTGCTTCAGGGAGAGTGTCACGGCAACGATACTCGGCGGCCGGCATGAGCCCCTGGTGAGGAGATGATGAAGGAGATTTCATCCGGGGCCGGCGCGGCTGTCGTACCGCCTTCGTGGGGTCGTGTAGCAGCTCAGGGCCCAGGTGACGGGCCAGCTGGGTGGCTGGGTGCGGAACCGGGGGCCGGTAGCCGGTGCCGTACCGCCGGTCAGGTGGGCAGCCGGTAGCCCATGCCGCGTACGGTCTCGATCCGGCTGGCGCCCAACTTCTTGCGCAGCGCCCGGACATAGACGTCCACGATGTTCGAGCCGGGGTCGAAGTCGTAGCCCCACACGTGCGACAGGATCTGCTCGCGGGAGAGCACCTGCCCCGGGTGCCGCAGGAAGAGTTCGAGCAGCACGAACTCGCGGGCCGTCAGGTCCACGGTGCGTTCGTCGGCGCGGGCCCGCCGGGTCTGCAGGTCCAGCGAGAGGCCGCCACCGCGTAGCACCGTGATCTCCGGCGTACGCGTCGCGGTGCGCAACCGCAACCGGACCCGGGCCAGCAACTCCTCGAAGCGGAAGGGTTTCGTCATCCAGTCGTCCGCGCCGCCCTCCAGGCCGGCCACCGTGTCCCCGACCGAGTCCCGCGCGGTGAGCACGATCACCGGTACGGTCACCCGGGCCTGGCGAAGCTCCCGCAGCACGGTGAAGCCGTCCCGCAGGGGCAGGCCGATGTCCAGCACCACCAGGTCGAAACCGCCCGTGCGAGCGTAGTCGTACGCCGTGTCCCCGTCCGGGGCGACCGTCGTGGCGAAACCGTTGGCTCGCAGGCCCTTCTGGACGAAGGAGGCGATCCGCTCCTCGTCCTCGGCGATCAGAATGCGGTTCACGCCGTACTGCCTTCCCGTTTCTCGTCCGCCCCCGCGATCGCGGGGGATGGCGGGCCGAACTCCTCGACAGCCTCGAACTTTCCGAACTCCTCGAGTTCCCCGAATTCCTCGACTTCCCCGGACTCGGCCTGCGCCGCCGCCGGCACGAGCAGGGCGAAGGTTGCGCCACCCCCCGGGGTCCTCCGCAGCATCACCCGGCCGCCCGGATGCCCCTCCGCGATGGCCTTCACGATGGAGAGGCCGAGCCCGGCCCCGCCCGCTCCCCGTGCGCCGCGCCGTACGGTGCCCCGGCGGAAGCGCTCGAAGATCAGCTCCGCGTCCGCGGCCCGTACCCCGGGGCCGCTGTCCATCACGTACAATTCGACCTCGTCGACCGTGCGTCGGGAGCCGATCCGGATGGTGGTGTGCGGGGCCGTGTGACGCGCGGCGTTGTCGGCGAGCTGCACCATCGCCTGGGTCATGCGCTGCACGTCCAGCCACGCGGTGCCCTCCGCGACCGCGTCCAGCCGCCAGTCCCGGTCGGCCAGGGCGCGCGCCTTGTCGTAGACGTCGGCGGTCAGTTCGGCCAGCTCCACCGGCCCCGGCGAGACGAAGTCGGGCCGCTCCGCCTTGGTGAGCAGCAACAGGTCCTCGACGATCCGGCTCATCCGGTCCAGCTCGTCGGTCACCAGACGCACGGTCTCCTCACGCTCGACCGGATCGTCCCCCATCAGCTCCAGGTGTCCCCGCACGATGGTGATGGGAGTACGGAGTTCGTGCCCGGCGTCGTCGACGAACTGCCGCTGGGTGGCGAAGGCCCGCTCGAGCCGGTCCAGCATGGCGTTGAAGGTCTCGGCGAGCGCGGCGATGTCGTCTCGACCGTGCACGGGAATGCGCTGGGTCAGGTCCTGCTCGGTCAGCTGCGCCGCGGTGCCGCGTACGAGACGTACCGGAGCGAGGATACGGCCGGCGACGGCCCAGCCGATGCCGCAGATCATCAGCAGTGCCACGGCGGAGATGGCCAGCAACGTGCGGAACACCTCGTCCGCCGCCGCCTCCTCCCGCCCGGTGTGGAAGGCCACGACGAAGGTGCCGCGCGGACTGTCCCCGGCCGGATTGATCCGCACCTTCGCCCACCGGATATCACCCTCCGGGCGGGAGAGGGAGCCCGTACGGCGGTCGCTTTCGGTGATGTGCCGGAGCGCGGCGTCGTCCTTGTAGAGCGGCAGCTCGCTGGGGATGTCCCGTTGCTGGCGCAGCACCGAGCCGCCGATGAGGCCGAGCAGTTCCTCGTCCGGGTCGGAGTACTGCCGTTGCAGGAAGAGTTCGAGCAGCCGGCGGGCGGTGGTGAACGAGCGGCCAGTTTCCGGGTCCTGGCCGTGGGTGACGAAATTGCCGAACTCGTTGGCCTCCTGCCCCAGGACCTGGGTGATCCGCTGGTCCACGTCGCGTTGCAGTATGGAGCGGGTGGTGGTGGCGACGGCGGCCAACGCGACCGTCATGACGACCATCAGCCACAGCAGGATGCGCACCCGCGCGGTGATCTGCGGGCGCCGGCGCCGCGGAGCGTCGTACCGCCCCTGGTCCGCCGTCTCCGGGCGCTGGGGCCCGGTGCCGCCGCTGCTGGACACTGCACTCGCTCATTCCGTCGCTGGTTCGTCGCCCGAGCCCGCCCGACGGGCGTACGGCGTCAGACGTCGGTTCAGTCGCCGTGGCCGTCGGTTCAGCCGTCGTCTCCGGTGCCCGAATCGTCGTCATCATCCCCGTCCGGCCCGTCGTCGTCATCCGATCCGTCCGTCGGGGACGGTGGTGGTACGACCTGGTCACTGGGCGAGCCGGAGGGCCGCCCGGACTTGTCGGGACCGCTCGGTTCCTCGGAGCCGGGAGTCGAGGCGGAGGGCGAGCGTCCGGGACTCTCGCTCTCCAGGTCCACCTTGGCGGGTGGCTGCGGCGGCTCGGGATCGTCGGTGAGGGCCCAGCTCGTGGCGGCGATGCCCAGTGGAATCGCCACGACGGCGGCCAGCGTCGCCATGCGGTAGGAGAAGGCCATGTGAGACAGCCTGCGGAGCGGGCGTGGCGTCAGGATGAATCGCGGATGAAGATTTCCTCATCCGCGACTCCGGAGCCCGCGCGGCCCGTCGGTCAGCCGTCCAGGCCGATGGCGAACGCCGCCTCCAGGTCGTGCTGCGAGTACGTACGGAAGGCGATGTGCGTCTCGGTCTGCTGGACGCCCGGCACCTTGCTGATCCGACCGGGGATCACGTCGGCGAGGTCATCGTGTTCGGCCACCCGCACCATGGCGATCAGGTCGTGCGCGCCGGTCACCGAGTAGACCTCGCTGACACCCTCCAGCGCGGCGATCTGCTCGGCGATCTCGGGAATGCGGTCGGTGCTGGTCCGGATGAGCACGATCGACGTGATCATGGTGCGTCCCTTCGTCGGTACGGCCCGGAGCGGAGCCGCCTTCATTATGTGCGTCCGTCGCCGGCGCACGACGAGGGGGCTGAGGAGTCGCCCGCGCGGGCGCGTGCGGACGGCGCTGTGCGCCTCCGAGACGGAATGGTGTACCCCGTCACAGGGTGGCCGGCCGCCGAACGGGTAGGGAAGTGCGTGCCGGCCCGTGCGGGGAGTGGACCGGGGCAGTGACCACCGGTCGGTGCCCGGGGCTCACGGGTCGGTCGCCCGTACGGACGGTCGCGATCCCCGTGGAGGCAGGTTCCTGGGGAGCCCATGGGGCCCTCGGACGCTCTCGCACGTGACGAAGCGTGTGACCAGAGCAAGTGACAGAGCAACTGAACCGCAGTACGAGTGACCTCGTGAAGGAGTGGACGACACCATGTCGGTTTCCCAGCCCACGGCCGCGACACGCTGGCGCTGCACCCTGTGTGGAAATCTGACCCGGTTCGACGTGACACGGTCCAGCAAGGTGGTGGAGTTCGTCCATCTGGACCTGGCCGGTGAACCGGATGTGGAGGAACAGGACGTGCTCAGTGAGACCATCGAGTCCGTGCGCTGCCGCTGGTGCAATTCGGTGGACGAGGTCGAGCTGGTGGAGCGGCCGGGCGCGTAGGTCTGCAGCAGGACGGAACGGGCAGGTGTGAACGGTGGCGGAGCGTACAGGCGGTGAGCGTGACCCCGATCGGGAACCGCCGGACGAGCCGCCGGACGTGCCGTCCGGTCCGGAGGCGACACCGGAATCCGCGGCGGGCCAGCGGCGGGAGACGCTGGACAGCCCGCTGCCGGAGAAGGTCCGCCGTCGTGTGGTGTCCCTGACCGGGGACGCGCTCGGCGCTCTGACCGTGGCGGAGCTGCCGGTTCCGCTTCGGCAGTACGCCCGCTTCACGCCCCAGCGGCGCACCAAGTTCGGTGGCAACGCCATGGCCGCCGCGCTGGCCGGTGACGCCGCCTTCCGACAGCGCATCGCGGGTCGGCTGCGCGAGTCGCTGCCGGAACTGGCCGAGGCGGTGG
>NZ_LJGU01000131.1:0-57896 GCF_001751245.1 Streptomyces oceani | reverse complement strand
GCAGGGACCCGCCGGCCGCCGCCGACCCGGTCGAGGTGGCGGCGGTGGCGTACGTCCTGCGCCCGCCCGGCTGGGTGAAGCTGGTCATCGCCGCCGGTGAGGAGGCACAGCGCGCCCAGGCGGAGCGGGCGGGGGAGCAGGCGGAGGAGGAAATCGCCCGGCTCCGTGCCGAGTTGGCCCGTGCCCGGTCGGACACCCGGGCCGAGGCGGACCGTGCCCGTACGGAGTTGGAGGCGGCCCGTAAGGACGCGGAGAGCGCGCATCGCAAACTGCGCGCCGCGCAGAGCGACGTGAAGCGGGGCGCCGCGGAGCTGCGGAAGGTGCGCGGCGAGTTGGAGTCCACCCGGGCCGCGCAGGCGGCGGAGAAAGCGGCCCTGGACGGCGAGGTGCGCAGGCTGAAGGGGCGTCTCGCGGAAGCGGAGTCCGCCCTGGAGTCCGGGCGGCGGGCGGCCCGCGAGGGGCGCAGTGTCGAGGACATGCGGGTGCGGTTGCTGCTGGACAGCGTGTTGGACGCGGCTCAGGGCCTGCGCCGGGAGCTGGCGTTGCCGCCGTTGGAGAGCCGGCCGGCGGACGCCGTGGACGCCGTGGAACCAGGCCGGATGGGTCCGAAGGACATCGCCGCGCGTGCGTTGTCCGAGGAGGACCCCGCGTTGCTGGACCAGTTGCTGGCGCTGCCGCAGGCCCACCTGGTGGTGGACGGCTACAACGTCACCAAGGCCGGGTATCCCACGCTGCCGCTGGAGAAGCAGCGGCTGCGGCTCCTCGGCGGACTCGCCGTGCTGGCTGCCCAGTCGGGAGCGGAGATGACCTGTGTCTTCGACGGGGCCGAACTCTCCACCCCGGTGCTGCTGGCACCTCCCCGCGGGGTGCGCGTGCTCTTCAGCAAGCCGGGTGAGACCGCGGACGAGTTGATCCGCCGGCTGGTGCGTGCCGAACCGCCAGGACGGGCGGTGGTGGTGGTGTCCTCGGACCGCGAGGTGGCCGACGGCTGCGCCGCCGCGGGAGCGCGACCGGTCGCCTCGAAACTCCTGCTGCGCCGACTCGAACGGGCCTGACGCCCCGGGTCTTGGCTGCCGCCGGACGCGCGACTTCCACGGAGTGTCAAGTGGCCGTAGCGGCGGGTGTGATGTGTGTAAAGAATGTGTCTCCGGAGAAGGTTTTTTGTCTGAGGGATTTGATCCGGTCGGACCCGCTGGCTAATCTCTGGCGTCGAACCCTCGCGCCGTTGGTCACTCACCGGGAGTGGCAGTGGGGGTACCGCCTCGTTCCGCGTCCCGCCCGACGTGGAGCCGGACTGACCGACCGGCAGGCGGCTGAGGAAGAAGGAGCTCGCCCATCGTGGCGTCCCACCGTCGTCCCAAGCAGCCGAGCCGGGCTCGTGTTTCCGTGATCACCGCCACCGCGGCTGCCGCTGTCGCCGTGACCACCCAGGCCGCCCAGGCCGACGAGCCCTCGGACCCCTCGAAAGAGGAGGTCAAGTCGAAGGTCGACAAGCTCTACGAGGACGCCGAAGCGGCGACGGAGAAGTACAACGGCGCCAAGGCGAAGCAGAGCAAGCTGCAGAAGGAGGTCGGCAACCTCCAGGACAGCGTGGCCCGGGGCCAGGGCGAGCTGAACGACCTGCGGGACGGCCTCGGCACGATGGCCACGGCGCAGTACCGCAACGGCGGCGTCGACCCCTCGGTGAAGCTGTTCCTCTCCTCGGACCCGGACGGCTACCTCGACAAGGCGGCCACGCTGGACCAGCTCAGCGCCAAACAGACGGCCGCGCTCGAGAAGATCCAGAGCAAGCAGCGCAGCCTCTCCCAGCAGCGGACGGAGGCGAAGGGCAAGCTCTCCGACCTCTCCGAGACCCGCAAGTCGCTGGGAGAGAAGAAAAAGAAGATCCAGGGCAAGCTCTCCGAGGCGCGCGAACTGCTCAACACGCTGAGCGAGAAGGAGCGCGCCGAGCTGGCGGAGAAGGAGGAGAGCGCCAACCAGGACTCCGGCGAGCGTGCCGGCGACGCGCCGCCCGCCTCCGGCCGAGCTGGCGCCGCGCTCGCGGCGGCGAAAGGGAAGCTCGGATCGCCGTACGTGTGGGGTGCCACCGGACCCAGTTCCTTCGACTGCTCCGGGCTCACCTCCTGGGCGTACAGCCAGGCTGGAGTCAGCCTGCCGCGCACCTCCCAGGCCCAGTCCTCCGCCGGCACCCAGATCAGCCGGGACGAGCTCAAGCCCGGTGACCTGGTGTTCTTCTACAGCGATCTGCACCATGTCGGTCTGTACGCCGGGAACGGCCAGATGGTGCACGCGCCCAAGCCGGGCGCCAGCGTCCGCTTCGAGTCCATGGACAACATGCCGTACCAGTTCGGCGTGCGGGTCGGCTGACCGTTCCGCGAGGGACACGTGGCCGCGCCCCGGCACGTACGATCCATGCCGTGGGGCTTCAACGGTTCGGGTATCTCCGGTGGTGTGTCGGGGCACTGCTGATCGTGCTGCTGGCCGGCGGCTGTGGCGACTCCGAGGATGGGAACGAGAGGGCGCGCGAGCGGGTCGGAGAAGTGCTCGACCGGCGGGCGGTGGCCGTGCGGAACAACGACCTGCACGGTTACCTCGCGGTCGTCGACCCCGGCTCGGGGCAGCAACGCGACCACCAGCGCGAGGTGTTCCAGAACCTCCGCCGGCTGCCGCTGGCGCACTGGTCGTACCACGTCACCGACCTCGAGCTGCGGGAGGACGGACTCGCCTACACCCAGGTGCGGTTGCGTTACCAGCTGCGCGGCTTCGACCCGGAACCGGTCACCGCCACCGAGGAGCTGGTGTTCACGCACCGGGACGGTGACTGGTATCTCGTCACGGAGCGGCCCGGCAGTCCGCGGCAACTGTGGGAGCAGGGACGGATGTCGGTCCACCAGGGCAGTCACGGCCTGGTGCTGAGCGCGGACGACGGTGACGCGGCCAACGTGGTCACGGCGCGGATGCTGCGGCGCGTCGGCGCCGCCGCGGACGTGGCGGTTCCCGTGGTCGCCGAGCGGTGGCCACGGGGCTGGGCGCGGAGCGTGGTGGTCGAGGTGCCGGGCACCCTGTACGGCGTGGGCCAGCGGCTCGGCACCTCCGCGGAGAGCTACGAGGGCATCGCGGCGCTGACCTTGGGCAAGGGCAAGGGCAAGGGCGGGCGGCCCGCGGACCGTATCGTCGTCAACCCCGAGGCGTACGGCGAGTTGAGCGACACCGGGCAGCAGGTGGTGATGACACACGAGACTACGCATGTCGCCACCCGGAAGCACACCTCGGACGCCACCCCGATGTGGCTCTCGGAGGGATTGGGCGACTGGTTCGGCTATCTGGGGAGCGGTCGGTCACCGCGTACGGCCGCGCCGAAGCTGACCAGCGCGGTGCGAGACGGCAGGGTGCCGGAACGACTGCCCTCGGACAGGCAGTTCGCCTACGACGCGGGCGCGGAAACGCTGGGCATGGCCTACGAGGGCAGCTGGCTCGCCTGCCGGATGATCGCCGAGGAATGGGGCGAGGAACGGCTGATGGAGTTCTACCGGAAGGTTGGCGGGAAGTCCGACGACCAGCGGGCGGCCGTGGAAGCGGCACTGGGGGACGTACTGGGGCTGGACCGGGCGGAGTTCACCGCGCGCTGGCGCGACTACCTGCGGTCCGAGCTGGGCTGACACCCCGCCGCGGTGTCTGTGCCACCCCCGGGAAGCGCGCTGTCGGCAGCGACGTGCCGCCTCAGCGGCCGGTCTCGGCGAGTGCACCGGCCGACTCGGACGGCTCGTCGGGCGCCGTGCCGGCTGCCGCGGCTGGTTCCGCGCCCCATGCCGTACGCGTGCCGTGTCCGGCCCGGTGCGCCCGGCGTGGGCGGGGGCCGCTGACGGTGTCCTGCCACAGCCGGGTGGCGGAGAGCAGCGCGGCGGCCACCAACAGGCCGTTGCGCAGTACCATCAGCGTGACGCCGAGGCTGTCGCTGGCTACCACGTGCGCGAACCAGACGGGGAACTCGAGCACCGTCACCAGCGTCGCCAGCAGCACCAGCAGCGCGGGAAGCCGCTGCCGGCTGGCCCGTGCGGTCACCGCCACCGCCGCCAGTCCCACCAGCCAGACCAGGTACTGCGGGCTGATCACCCGGCTGGTCACGGTGAACAGCAGCACCCCGGCGAAGGCGGCGTCCGCGGGGGTGCTCGCCGTCCATTCCACCGACCGCAGCCGCCACACCAGCAGCCAGCCGAAGCTCAGCACCGACAGGGCGAGTGAGACATTCCCGACCAGGGACACCTGCGGCCCCAGGAACTCCAACGATCCGTAGTGGAAGAGCACCTGACCCTCCCAGCCGAACTGCCGGGCGATATGGAACACCAGCGCGCCCACCGACTCGATCTCGACGCCCCGGTCCCGCTGCGCGGTGAGGAAGTCCAGGGCGCCCGGCATCGTCAACGCGAAGCCGAGCAGCAGCGCCAGGGCGGTGCCGCACGCTGTCAACCACGCTCTACGGGTGGCCCGGCCACGCGGCGTGCTCAGAAGCAGCAGTGCCGGCCACACCTTCAGCATCGCCCCGAAGGCCGCGAGCGCCCCCGCCACCCGGGGCCGTCGGGCCAGCGCCAGCAGCGACACGACGGCGACGGCCGTGACCATCAGGTCGTAGCGGGCGTACGCGGTGGGGCCCAGCAACGGCACGCCGACCACCCAACACCAGGCCCCGGCGAGTCTGTTGCCCGGCCGTCGGCCGGCTCGCAGCAGCAGTCCGAAGGTCACCGCGTCGGCAGCGCAGACCAGGGCGAAGAAGGCCGACGCGTAGTCCAGGAAGGGCAGCAGGCCGGGGGAGAGCACCGCGAGCGCCGCGCCGGGCGGATACTGCCAAGTGACGTCGTCTTGTGGGAAGTTGCCGGTGCTCAGCACCTCGTACCAGCCGTGGTAGATCATCGAGACGTCGGTGGTGACGTCCGGCCCCGGCAGCGTGAACACCTTCAGCACGCACAGCAGCAGCGCGGCCCGGGTCGCGATCCAGACGGCTACGGGGAGGCGCATGCGGCCGAGCGTACAGGCCGGCGCGCGCCGTTCCGGGAGGCGCCGGTTCGGCGGCGGGTACGGGTCAGGGTGCGTACTGCCAGGGTGCGTACGGTCGAGGGGCGTACTGTCGGGGGCGATGGAGAAGACCCTGCTCGTCACCAACGACTTCCCGCCCCGGCCCGGCGGCATCGAGGCCTTCCTGCACCACATGGCGCTCGGCCTCGATCCCGAACGGCTCGTGGTCTACACGTCCGGCTGGAAGCGCACGCCCCGGGGACTGGAGGAGACCGCGCGCTTCGACGCCGAGCAGCCGTTCCGGGTCGTACGCGACCACGGTACGGCGCTGCTGCCCACCCCCGGGGCGACCCGGCGGGCCGTGGCGTTGCTGCGTGCGCACGACTGCCGCTCGGTGTGGTTCGGGGCTGCGGCGCCACTGGGACTGATGGCGCCCGCGATGCGGCGGGCGGGTGCGCGTCGGCTGGTGGCGACCACTCACGGACACGAGGCGGGCTGGGCTCGACTGCCCGCCACCCGGCAGCTGTTGCGGCGGATCGGGGAGGCGACGGACTGTGTCACCTACCTCGGTGAGTACACCCGCTCCCGGATCGCCGAGTCGCTGTCCCCGAGTGCCGCGGCACGGATGGTACGCCTCGCACCGGGTGTGGACGAGCGGGCGTTCCGGCCCGACCTGGCCGCCACCGCCGGCGCGGCGGTGCGGGAACGGTACGGGCTGACCGGCCGGCCGGTGGTCGTGTGCGTGTCCCGTCTGGTGCCGCGCAAGGGGCAGGACACACTGATCAACGCGCTGCCGCGGATCCTCGCGGCGGTGCCGGACGCCGCCTTGCTGGTGGTCGGCACGGGGCCGTACCGCCGGGAGCTGGCGCGGCTCGCCGAGACCCGCGGGGTGTCCTCGGCCGTACGTTTCACCGGCGCCGTCGCCTGGGAGGAACTGCCCGCGCAGTACGCCGCGGGGGACGTCTTCGCGATGCCCTGCCGGACCAGACGGGGCGGACTGGACGTGGAGGGGCTGGGCATCGTCTATCTGGAGGCGTCCGCCAGCGGGTTGCCCGTCGTCGCCGGTGACTCGGGCGGTGCGCCGGACGCGGTGCTGGACGGGGAGAGCGGGTGGGTCGTACGCGGCGCGGAGCCGGAACAGGTCGCGGACCGGGTGATCGCGCTGCTGCGGGACCGGGAGCTGCGGGAGCGGATGGGCCAGCGGGGGCGTGCCTGGGTCGAGCGGGAGTGGCGCCGGGACCTGCTGACCCGCCGGCTGGAGGCGTTGCTTTAGCAGCCTGTGCGGGCCGTGCGGTGCCGGACGTCGCTCGGGCTGACGGACGGGCCGCTGGTCAGGCCCTGCCTCGGCGCTGCCGGTCAACCGCTCGGGTACGGGTCGGGACATCGGGTCGGGCGGGCGCGACGGCCCCGTCCGGTAGGGTGAGCGCATGTTCGCGCGCACGACGACCGGCAACTGGTGGTGGACCGCTCCCCAGGCGGCCCACTGACCCGCGCGCACTCACCAACCACGCGAAGGCCGCCCGAGGGGCGGCCTTCGTCGTGTCTCGGACGGACACCGCGTGGCTCAGCCTCTCGGACGGCCCTCCCCTTCCGGAAGGACCGTCCGATGCACGCAGGACCAGCCCAGCCCGGGCAGCCAGGGCCACCCAGTCGTTCCGACCAGCTGGCCCGCTGCCTTCCCGGTGACCGCCCAGACCGCTCCGACACCTCCTCCGACCACCGCCCCGACGGGCAGTCCGCCGCCGGGCGGACCGACGGCGCGCGGCGGCCGTTCTCCCTGGAGCGCCTACTGCGCCCCGACGCTCCACCGTTCGCCCTGCTGCGCCGGCGTACCCCGGGTCGGGACGGCGATCTGGTGGAGGTGCTGATCGGCGCGGTGCGGGAGGTGGATCGGCTCGCCGAACTGCCGGTCGACGCCCGGGGCGCGCTGGCGCTCGTACCGTTCCGGCAGATCCGCGAGCGGGGCTTCGAGTGCCACGACGACGGCACTCCGCTCTCCGTGCTCGTGCCACACGAGACCCACCAGGTCCCGCTGACCGAACTGCTGCCCGCGCTGCCCCAACGGTCCGTACGCGTCGAGGGCGGCGCGTTCCACGTACCGGACGGCGCGTACGAGAAGCAGGTGCGCCGGGTGGTGGACGAGGCGATCGGCGCCGGCGAGGGCGCGAACTTCGTGCTCCGCCGGGACTATCAGGGAACCATCCCGGACTTCTCCCGAGCCGCCGCGCTGTCCCTCTTCCGGCGGCTGCTCGTCGGGGAGCGCGGCGCGTACTGGACCTTCGTCGTACACACCGGCCGCCGGGTGCTGCTCGGCGCCAGCCCCGAGGTGCACGTGCGGATGAACGGGGGCACCGTCGTGCTGAACCCGATCAGCGGCACCTACCGGTATCCGCCGCAAGGGCCGTCCGTGACCGGGCTGCTGGACTTCCTCGGGGACCGTAAGGAGACCGAGGAACTGTCCATGGTGGTGGACGAGGAACTCAAGATGATGAGCGTCATCGGCGACCGTGGCGGGACCGTCGTCGGTCCGCGGCTGCGCGAGATGGCCCATCTCGCGCACACCGAGTACGAGTTGCGCGGCCGCAGTTCGCTGGACGTGCGGGATGTGCTGCGGGAGACGATGTTCGCGGCCACCGTCACCGGCTCGCCCGTGCAGAACGCCTGTCGGGTGATCACCCGCTACGAGCCGACCGGGCGCGGATACTACGCCGGCGCGCTGGCGCTGCTCGGCCGGTCCACGGACGGCGCGAGTCAGACCCTGGACTCGCCGATCCTGATCCGTACCGCAGATATCGACGTCGCCACCGGACGGCTCCGGGTGCCGGTCGGCGCCACCCTCGTACGCGGCTCCGAACCGGCCGGCGAGGTCGCCGAGACGCACGCGAAGGCGGCCGGAGTGCTGACGGCACTGGGCGTGCTCCCGGCCGCCGCCGACTCCCGAACGGAGCGGCCGGGGCTGGCCACGGATCCGCGGGTACGGGACGCGCTGGCCCGGCGGCGGCGCGCGCTGGCGCCGTTCTGGCTGCGGATGCAGCCGGCCGCCGACCCAGCCGCAGCCATCGCCCCCGACTCCCGTGGCCGCGCCCTGGTGGTGGACGGCGAGGACACCTTCACCGCGATGCTCGCCCATCTGCTGCGGACCAGCGGCTTCACGGTGACCGTGCGCCGGTACGACGAGCCGGGGGTACGGGAGGCCGCCGTGGCGCACGAGGGCCCGGTCGTACTGGGGCCGGGACCCGGGGATCCGCGGGAGGTCGACGACCCCAAGATGCGGACACTGCGCGGCCTGACCCGGGAACTGCTCGCCGGACACCGGCACGGGGTGCTCGGCGTGTGCCTCGGGCACGAGCTGATCGCGGCCGAGATCGGGCTGGACCTGGTCCGTCGGGAGCGTCCGTACCAGGGTACGCAGGAGCGGATCGAACTGTTCGGACAGACGGAGACCGTGGGCTTCTACAACTCCTTCACTGCCCGCTGTGGTGCCTCCGTCGTCGAGGAACTGGCGCTGCACGACATCGCGGTGAGCCGAGACCCGCACAGCGGCGACCTCCACGCGGTGCGCGGACCCGGCTTCGCGGGGGTGCAGTTCCATCC
This sequence comes from Streptomyces oceani, assembly GCF_001751245.1. Lineage (GTDB taxonomy): Bacteria > Actinomycetota > Actinomycetes > Streptomycetales > Streptomycetaceae > Streptomyces > Streptomyces oceani. The sequence goes on along the minus strand of NZ_LJGU01000131.1, from coordinate 49,292 downwards.
GGAGTCCGTGCTGACACTGAACGGCCCGGAGATCATCACGGGACTGCTGGCGGGGGCACTGGTCTGAGGGCGGGAGCCGCCGAGCACCGGCGGCCCGTACGGCGGCACCCGTACGGGCCGCGGCTCAGCCCTCGTCGAGGCCCTGCTCTATGGCGTACCGCACCAGCTCGACACGGTTGTGCAGCTGCAGTTTGCCCAGGGTGTTCTGCACGTGATTCTGCACCGTGCGGTGCGAGATGACGAGCCGTTCGGCGATCTGCCGGTAGCCGAGCCCCTTTGCCACCAGTCGCAGCACCTCGGTCTCCCGGTCCGTCAGCTGCGGCACCGCGGGGTCCTCGGCGGCGGTCGCGGGCGGATCGCTGGCCAGCCGGCGGTACTCGCCCAGCACCAGCCCGGCGAGCCCCGGCGTGAACACCGGGTCGCCGGCCGCGGTGCGGCGTACCGCAGCCACCAACTCCTCGGTGCTGGCGGACTTGACCAGGTAGCCGGTGGCCCCGGACTTCACCGCCTCCAGTACGTCCGCGTGTTCCCCGCTCGCGGACAGCACGAGCACCCGCGGCCCGCCGTTCGCCCCGACCAGCTCCCGGCACACCGTGACGCCTGGCTTCCCGGGCAGGTTCAGGTCCAGCACCAGCACCTCCGGACCGGTCGCCCGTGCCCGGCGCACTGCCTGCTCGCCGTCCCCGGCGGTCGCCACCACCTCGAACCCGGCCGCCTCGAGATCGCGGGACACCGCGTCCCGCCACATGGGGTGGTCGTCCACGACCATCACCCGCAACAACTGCTGTTCCTGCTCAGACATGCTTCGGCACCCTCAGTTCCACTTCGGTCCCCTGTCCCGGCACGGACACCACCTCGGCCGTGCCGCCCAACTCGCGCAGCCGTCCCCGGATGGACAGCGCGACCCCCATCCGGCCCTCGGCCTCCGCGTGCTCCAGCCGGCCGGCCGGGATGCCCGGGCCGTCGTCCCGTACGCTCACCAACACCGCGTCCGGCTCGTCCTCCAGCAGAATCCACGCCCGGCTGTCCTCGCCCGCGTGCCGCCGTACGTTGTCCAGCGCGGCGCCGACGGCCGCCGCCAGTTCGCCGGCGGCCGACCGCGCGAGCCGTACGGGACTCCCCGGGCCGGCGAAGGTCACCCGCGCGCCGGCCCGGGCGGCCAGCAGTTCGGCCAGGTCACAGTGCCGCTCCGGGGGGTCGGCGTGCTCGGCCCCGACCCCTCCCTGCCGACCCGGACCGGGCCCGGGGTCGTACGCCCCGCTGGTTCCGCCCGGGCCGTCCGGGCCGTCCGGGTCAGTCGGGCTGGCTGGGTGTCCGGTGGCACCGGTGACGGTCGCCGACTTCGTGGTGGTCGCGTGGGTGACGGTCGCCTTGGTGGTGACCAACGCCCGCAGTGCTACCTCCTGTTCGCCGGCCATCCGGCCCAGCTCGGCCGCCTCGCCGCCGAGCGCGACACCGCGCCGCTGCACCATCGCCAGCACCTGCAGCACGCCGTCGTGGATGTCCCGTGCCAGCCGCTCCCGCTCCCGGGTGGCCGCCTCGATCTCCAGCGCGCGGGCCAGGGTGCGCTCACTCGCCCGGGCGACCTCGATGACGTAGCCGATGGCGATGCTGGCCACGCAGACCAGCAGCACGTTGTGCACCGTGGTGCCGGCCAGCCCGCCGCGTTCCAGGACGTTGCCCGCGCCCACCAGGAGGCCGGACACCGCGCCCCAGCGCCAGCCGCCCTTGAGCGCGCAACCCAGCACCGCGCCGGCACTCCACACCGACGGCAGGGTGCTGACGCCCTGGCCGATGGACTCGGCGGTCTCCACCGCCCGAGTCAGCAGGATACCGGCGAGCGCGACGGTCAGATCGCCGGCCAGGAAGCGGACGGTGCAGGTCTCCGCCGACCGCACCCTGCGCGAGGTGGCGAGCGTCCAGGCGGTGAGGACCGCCATGTACAGGCCAGCGAGCACCGGGAGGTCGTACCTGTCGTACGCCAGTACGTGCAGGCTCAGGGCATAACACAGCGTCAGCAGCCGGTATGCCCGCAGCGCGTGCCACAGCGGCTGCTCCACCGACATCTTCCCGGCCATCGCGCGCCCCTCCACCTCCACGCGTCCTGGGCGTCCCCTGCCGTTCCGTCCCCCGGACCGGCGTCGCCCGCGGTCCCGGTGCCGCGTCAGTCAAGTCTCCGACGGGCGAACCCTGACCGGCGCGGCACCAGCATGTCATCACGCCCGGCCGTCCGGCCGCTTCCCGTCCTCCTCCCCGGTATCCGTACCCCCGCGTGGTTCGCCCGCCAAGCGTGGCACGTCGGCCCGGGACCGTGTCGCTTCGGCGGTCGCCTCCCGGTCGGCGGTCGCCTCCCGATCGGCGGTCGCCTCCCGGTCGGCCTTCTCGGCCTTCTCGGCTTCCGCGATCCGGCGCTTCGCGGCGGTGGCGTACATGTCGACGTACTCCTGGCCGGAGAGCCTCATGATCTCGTACATCACCTCGTCGGTCACCGAGCGCTGGATGAACCGGTCCGCGTCCATGCCCTGGTAGCGATCGAAGTCCAGCGGCCGGCCGATCCTGATGCCGGGACGCAGCAGCTTCGGCACGATCCGCCCCGGTGGCTGGATGCGCTCGGTGCCGATCATCGCGACCGGGATCACCGGGGCGCCGGAGCGCAGTGCCAGGCGCGCCAGCCCGCCCGGCTTGCCGCGGTACAAGCGGCCGTCGGGGGAACGGGTGCCCTCCGGGTAGATCCCGAACAACTCGCCCCGCTCGAGCACCGCCATGCCGTCCCGGATGGCGGCCTCGCCCGCGCCGCGTACGCCCGAGCGGTCCACCGGAAGCTGACCGACCCCCTTGAAGAAGGCAGCCGTCAACTTGCCCTTGACGCCGGGCGCGGTGAAGTACTCGGCCTTGGCGATGAACGTCACCTTGCGGGGGAGCACCGCGGGCAGGAAGAAGGAATCCGAGAAGGAAAGGTGATTGCTCGCCAGAATGGCCGGACCGGTGATGGGAATGTTCTCCATGCCCTCTACCCAGGGGCGGAAGACCACCTTCAGCGAACTGCCCACCGACAGCTTCATCGCGCCGTAGAACACTCCACCCAACCCTCCTGTGTCCGATACGCACGAGCTTATCCCGGGCCCGCGCCGCGTCGGCCCGGCGGTCGGCCGGGGTGACGGGGCACTGCCGGAGCGACCCGGGACGAATTAGGGTGGCGGCATTCCCGCACCCGCCCGGGTCGCGTCCGAGCACGCTCCGTACGCCCCGCTTCACCCAGCCCCATCCGCCCAGCCCCATCCGCCCAGCTCATCCGCCCAGCACTGAACGGAGGCCCCGCGTGCCGATCTTCCCCGGAGCCGAACCGATGCGTCACGACGGCTCCCGGACCGGCGTGCTTCTCTGCCACGGGTTCACCAGCTCGCCACAGTCCCTGCGTCCCTGGGGGAACTACCTGGTCGACCGGGACTACTCCGTGTCGCTGCCGCTGTTGCCGGGCCACGGCACACGCTGGCAGGACCTGCAGGTGACCGGTTGGCCCGACTGGTACGCCACCGTGGAGCGTGAGTTGGCCCTCCTGCGGGAGCGCTGTGACCAGGTCTTCGTGGCCGGCTTGTCGATGGGTGGTGCGCTGGCGCTGCGGCTCGCGGCCCGGCACGGCGACGCGGTGAGCGGGGTGCTGGTGGTCAATCCCGCGATGACGCTCCCGCGGCTGAGCGAGTTGGCGCTGCCCGTCCTCCGCCACGTCGTGCCGTCGAGCCGGGGGCTGACCAACGACATCGCGTGGGAGGACGCCCCGTACGAACTGGGTTACGACCGGGTGCCGCTGCACGCCGCGTACTCCCTCGGGAAGCTGTTCCGGATGGTGCGCGACGATCTGCCGCGGGTCACCCAGCCGTTGCTGCTGCTGCACAGCCGGACCGATCACGTGGCGCCTCCGTCCGACTCGGCACTGGTCCTCTCCCGGGTGTCCGCCAAGGACGTCACCGAGACGGTGTTGGAGCACAGCTACCACGTCGTCACACTGGACCATGACGCGGAGCGGGTGTTCGCGGACGGCGAGGGATTCATCAGACGTATCGCGGCGAGGAAGACGGCACGTGACGGAGCGTAACGCCGGGGCTGGGCAGGGAGACGACCGAGAGCCCGTACTACCCCCGGAGGAAGAGGCGGCCTGGGCCGCCATCATCGCGGCGTACGGCGAGGAACCGGACGCCGTGCCGGAGCGGGAGGACACGACGGAGCGGTCGGAGGCGGACGGCGAGCGGGACGAGCCCGGGGACCCGGACGGCGACCTCCTGACCAAGCCCGGTCACGGGCGTGCTCGCGACGGCGCCGAGGACGACCACGACCGGGACGATCCGGGAGAGACGCGGGACGCGGAGCGGGATCGGCCGGACCGGTCGACGGGCGACGATCCGCCGGCGGTGCGCAGCCTCACCGTCTACGCCGCCGGCACAGGGCCGCGGGACTGGCGGGCCGCCCCGGAGGAGGGCGAGGACGAGGACCACTTCGTTCCGCCGGAACCACCACCTCTGCCGAACGCCGACATGGTCACGAAGTTCGCCTGGCTCGGGGCACTCGGCGGCCCGCTGCTGCTCATCGGCAGCATCATTCTGCGGGTGGACATGACCTGGTGGGTGATGACCTTGGGAGTGGGCGGCTTCCTGGGGGGCTTCGCGACCCTGCTCACCAGGCTTCGGGACGACTCCGAGGACGACGACTTCGATGACCCGGGGCGTGGCGCCGTGGTGTGAGGCGGGCGCTTCGGTACGGATTCCGGCAGCCGACGTGGCCGGAAGACCGCCCGGATCGTGCGGTGTGCCCGTAGGGTCGTAAAGGAGAACATGGACCCTTCGCACACAACGGACGAACGGGGACGACCATGCTGACTCTGACGTTGGTGTTCACTTTGGTGGCCTTGCTGACCGGCTGGCTCGTCGTGATCGAGCTGCGCCGGGAGCGGGATCCTGACCGGACGGGGCACGGCGGAGCGAACTGACGGGCGCGTACGGGCCCTTCGGTCGCTGCGCTGTTCCGCCTCTCCGTACGTCTTCCGTGCGTCGTGCGGCGGCTCAGGGCCGCGCGGGTGGCACGCGCAGCGCGGTGAGCACCGGCCGGTGATCCGAGGCCGCGCCCAGGATCCGCTCGTCGATTCCGGGCAGGCCCACCGGCACGCCCCCGCCCAGCACCTCGACACCGTCCGTGGCCAGGACCGCGTCGATGCGCTGTCGGGGGGCGGCGGCGGGGTGGGTGTGTTCGCTGCCCCAGGGCTTGCTGGCCCAGACGTCCCGCAGCGGGCCGGAGTCGGTCAGCAGGCGGAAGGAGCGCCCGCCGGGCCGCTCGTTGAGGTCGGCGGCGACCACCGAGTGCGGCGTCTCCGGACGCGGCAACCGCTCGGCCAGCCGGGCGGCCTGGGCGTACCGTTCGTCGCTCTGTAGGCTCAGATGACAGCTGGTGACGGACAACCGGGCCGAGGAGCCGAAACGCAGCAGCGCGGTGGCGAAGCCCCGCCGGTGCAGCCCGGGACTGCGGGGCAGCACGATGTCCTCGGTGTGCTCGACGTACGCCCGCAGCGAGGACAGGATCATCGGACCACAGGCCGTGGCGCCGCCCGTGACGTAGCAGAGGTCGGTGCGCCGGGCGAGCCAGGAGGCGTACTTGCGCCAGCGGAAGAACCGCGGCGCCTCCTGCACGCACACGACGTCCGGGGCACAGGCGCGGATGACCCGGACGAGCGCTTCGCGGTCGTCGCGCATGGCGCGGATGTTGTAGCTGAGCAGGCGGACCACTGCGGAGCCGTCGGCTTCGGTTCGTGACTCGGGGAGGTCCGCAAGTGTCATACGGCGCAGCGTAGTACGGGCCGCCGCAGGTCGCCGCAAGGTCGTGTCGGTGGGAACTTCGTGGATCCAGGAGCGGGGTCCGGGTGCCGGGGTCTGGCCAGACCGCCAGGTCGGCAGGCCTACGGTGGGGCCTCCCCAGGTCGTGAGGCCGAAGGCCGAGGGGACGAGAGCACAGCGCCCCTGCCCGCTCCGACGACAACGCGGCAGGGGCGCGTGCCAGGGCCGGTGCCGTCAGAGTGATCCCCGCGGAGATCCGAACGACGGCACGTCGACGGCCGGACCTGACCTGCCGTATGCCGTACGCGTACGTCGGCCGGCCCGACTGGCGGCAGTTCGGGAGGGCTCAGGGTGCCCCGACCACCCGGAAGAGGACCGGAGGCCGGGGCACCGGTTGCCCGCCCGGGGTCAGCCCTGACGAGCCAGGTCCGCGGCGCCGACCAGCCCGGCCTCGCCGCCGAGTTGGGCGGCGAGTACCTGGGCGTGCGGCCGCCAGCGGCCACCCACCAGCCAACGCCGGAAGGACTTGCGGATCGGGTCCAGCACGAGGTCACCCTCGTCCGAGACGCCGCCACCCACGATGAACGCGGACGGATCGAAGAGGGAGGCCAGATCGGCGAGGCCGGCACCCGCCCAACGGGCCAACTCCCGGAAGGCGTCCACGGCGACTCGGTCGCCCTGCCGCGCCGCCTGGCTGATGTGTCGGCCGTGGATACCGGCCGGGGTGCCGTCGCCGAGGCCGAGCAGGATCTCGGCCTTCTCCGGGGTCGCGGCGGCACGCTGCCGCGCGTACCGTACGAGCGCGCGGCCGGAGGCGTACTGTTCCCAGCAGCCCTGGCTTCCACAGCCGCACAGCAGGCCGTCCGGGACGACCCGGATATGGCCGAACTCGGCCGCCACGCCGAACCGTCCGCGGTGCAGTCGACCACCGATCACGATACCGCCGCCCAGCCCCGTGCCGATGGTGATGCACACGACATCGTCGTGGCCCTGGCCCGCCCCGAAGCGAAACTCGCCCCAGGCGGCGGCGTTGGCGTCGTTCTCCACGACGACCGGGAGGTCGACCCGTTGCTCGATCTTGTCCTTGAGCGCCTCGTGTCGCCAGTCGATGTTCGGGGCGAAGAGCACGGTGGCGCGCTTGTCGTCGACGTAGCCGGCGGCGCCGATGCCGACGGCCTCCACCTGCTGGGTGGCGCTGACCGTACGGACCGCGCCCGCGATGGCGTCCACGACGCCCTCAGCCGAAGGCGGGGTCGCCACCTTGGCCGTTTCCAGGATCGTGCCCTCTTCGTCGACCACACCGGCCGCGATCTTGGTGCCGCCGATGTCGACGCCGATGGTGAGTCCCATGAGTCCCTCAGTTGTCGGTCGAACCCCGCCGCGACGAGAGTACCGGAGCGGGACAGCAGGTCGGGCGGTGTGGGCGCCCACCACAGGGCGTTCCTCGCGCGAGGAGGGCGCGTGCTGAGCAGGGTGTGGGGCCCAACCGCGCGGTCGCCACGGGCGGAACCGCGCGACGTCACTCTGGACACGGCGGTGAGGGCCTACCGCACGACGCCGGCCAGGCACCGGAGTCGTCACGTGTGGCCACGTAGGGAACCCTCACCGGACCGGGTCACGCGGGACACGGTCGGTGATATCGGAGTCACCACCCGTCCTCACGACCAGTCAGTCAGTCGAGGTCGATCTGTTCCGGCCCGTCCCCGTCGTCCCGCCGCTGCTCCGAACGCCCCGAGCCGTCCTGATCGCCGCCGCTCTGGCTCTGGTCGCCTTGGCCGGACTGGTGGTCTGGTTGGGGCTTCTCCCGGGCGTCCTCCGGGCGCAGCTGGGAGGACCAGCGACGCTCCTGGTCGCGCACGGCCGAGCGGTAGGCGGCGAGCAACTCGCCGCCGGCGGTCGCCAGGTGGTCGAAGACCTGCGGATTGCGCTGCACGACCGGCTCCACCACGGCCCGCGCCTGGTCGAACAGCTGCTGAGCGGCACCCTGCGCGGCGGCCTGGCCGGCCGTGCCGCCGAGCGGCTTCCCCAGCAGCCCGGCCTTGTCGGCCACGGCGTCCGCGAACCGGCGCAGTTCCTCGGTCGCGCTGAGCGGCTGCGGGCCGTGCTCCGCGCGACGGCGGGCCTTCTCCGCGGCCAGGTCCTCCTCACAGGCCGCCGCCCAGGCGTCGACTTCGGGCTCGGCTGCGGGGCGCTCAGCGGCATCGCTCATGACGGCTCCTAGCAGAAGGACTCTTTCCACCGACCGTACCCGAACAGCGGTCCTCGGTGGGCTGGCTCCCGACGCCTCGTGGACAACTTCCGCGCCGCCACCGAGCCGCCCGTACGCCCCGTGCCACCCGCCCGTACGGCCGGCCTTCGGCGGGCCAGCACCAGCACCCGCGGATCAGCCCCCTGATCCGGGGCTCCCCGTCCCGGCCGGCCAGAGCCCCGGATCAGGCGCGAACCGGATGCGCAGCACTCCCTCGTCCAGCGCCGCGCCCGCGACCCGGCAGCGGCGCAGCGCGGAGGGCAGCGGCAGCATCCGGCGGTACGGCCCCACCCCGACGCAGAGTTCGTCGCCGTGTCGTACGAGCTTCAGCCGCTCCCGCTCAGCGCCGGGAAGCTCCAGCCGCCAGTGCAACTGGCCGTGTTCCTCGAGGTGGTTCTCGACCCCGCCCAGTACGGCGCCCGCGAGGTCTTCCGTGGCGTCGGCGCCCGCCCGCTCCGCCCGCGGGTCCCCGCGCCGTACGTCGGGCGGTCGGAGGGCGGCCGCGGCACCCAGGGTCGCCAGATCGGCGAGGCCGCGCGGGTCATGGCCGAGGTGCGGAACCTCCGTCAGCGAGCCGTCCGGGTCCGTGGCCGAATCCGGGTCCGGATCTGGCGCCCGCCGCCCGGGGGCCGCCGCGTGCTGCCGGCACCACCCGCGCAACTCCGCGAGCACGGACTCCTGCTGTGCGCTGAGACCGGCCAGCCAGGGGTCGGCGGAATCGTTCGGGAGTACCCGGTTCGCGATGGTCGACTCGACGCGGAGTCCGTAGAGCGCGTACGCCGGCAGCAGGCCCCGCAGCGCCGTCCAGGGCACCGGCGCGGGCTCGGTCACCAGCCGCACGGTGGTGTGCTGGCTGGTGAACAAGTCCTGCACCGCGGTCAGTTCGCGGTCCCAGCCGGCCGCCGTGCGGTACAGCCCGGCGGAGGGCATCGGGACGCCGGCCAACTCGGCCAGCATCGGCCGCAAGGCCCGTGCGACCCGCTTCTCCCCGGGCAGCAGCCGACGTAGGTACCTGCGCAGTTGCTCTGGGAGCGCGAGCAGCGACAGCGTGCGCTCGACCGGGGGCAGGTCGGCGATCACCACGTCCCACGGCCCGCCCTCCGGGAGTTCCGGGCCGTGCTCGTGCCGTACCTGCTCCGGCCCCGTGTACGAGCGCTGGGTGTACTCCCACTGGGTGTACGGCCGCCGCGTGTCACCGCACGGGCGCTGCCCCGGGGGCCGGACCGCCCGCAGGGCACGCAGCAGCGCGAAGCTCTCCGCGCCCGGCAGCGGAGCGAGTTCGTCCGGTGCCAGGGGAGTGGCTCCGGTCAGTTCCAGTGCCGTACGACACCGCTCCTGGATCGCGGTCGAACGGGTGCGGAACTCCTCGTCCGGATCGACCCGGAGTACCCACAGTCCCGGCTCGGCGGCCAGCTGCCAGGGCTCTCCGGGTCTTCCGTAGGGTCCCTGTCGTCCCTGCTGCTCTTGTGGAGCCTGCTGTCCCCGCGGTCCGAGCACCGCCGCCAGCACCTCGGGCGACTCGCCGGTGAGCAGCAGTGTGCGGTCGCCCCGTCGCGCGCTGGCCAGCGCGGTCGCGGCGGCGAGAGTCGTACGCCCGGCACCACCCGTGCCGGTGAACAGCACGGTGCGCCCGAAGTCCGACTGCTCCACGACGTGCTCGGCACGGTCCGGCTCGTCGTGCTCCGGTGCCGTGCCGGCCGGGTCAGCCCCGTCGGGCATCAGGCCCGGTCGCTGCCGGAGCCGCCGGGGCGGTCCGGTCCGGGTTCTCCCGAGTGAGCCGTGCCGGACTCGACCCGCTTCTTCAGGCCGTCGAGCGCCCTGTCGATGATGACCTTCTCGGCCTTGCGCTTGATCATGCCGAGCATCGGGATCTTGACGTCGACGGTCAACTGGTACGTCACCTCCGTGCTGGAACCGCCCGCGACCGGTCGCAAGCGGTACGAACCGTCCAGGGACCGCAGCATCTGCGAGGTCACGAGCGACCAGCGCACCTCGTGCGGATCGGGCCACTCGTAGGCCAGGGTGTGCTCGTCCTTGATCGCGCCCGCGTCCAGCAACAGCCGGACCTGTTCCGCCCGGCCGGCCTCGTCCACCGCGAGGACCTCTGCCTCCTTGACCTCCCCGGTCCAATCCGGATAGCGCTCGAAATCCGAGATCACGCCCATGACTTCGGCGGGCTCCGCCTCGATGGTGATGTTCGAGCTGGTGTGTTCCGCCATCCCCGTGGCCCTCCGGTTACCCCGTCGCCGCTGCTGCCGTCTGCGACGGAAGGCTACCGCGCGTTCGCGGCGCATCCGTCAAAACTCGAGTACCCAGGGCCGTCCGGTCGCCTTGAAGTGCCCGACGTTCACGCACTCCGTACGACCGATCCGCATCCGCCGTGTCAGCGGCTGGTGCACGTGCCCGAAGAGGTGGAAGCGGGGCTGGATCACGCGCACCGCGTCGAGCAGCGCGGAGCTGCCCCGCTCGAAACGGCGGGCGACCGTGTCGTAGCACAACTCCGGGACGTCCGGCGGTATGTGCGAGCACAGCACGTCCACCGGACCGAGTGCCGCGACCTTCGCGGCGTACGTCTCCTCGTCGATCTCGTACGGCGTGCGCATCGGCGTCCGCAGCCCGCCGCCGACGAAGCCGAAGCGCAGCCCGCCGATCTCGGCCGTCGAACCGTCCAGCACGGTGGTGCCGGGTTCGGCGTACTCGGGCCACAGCGCGGGGATGTCGACGTTGCCGTAGGTGGCGTACGTCGGTTCCGGGAAGGCCGCGAACATCCGGGCGTACTGCTCGCGTACGGCGCTTTCCACCGCCGTCTGCCGGTCGACGCCCGACCACAGCCGCGCGGACAGCTCGTGCGCCTCGGCGAACCGGCGGGCGGTGCGCAGTTCGACGTACCGCTCGGTGTGCGCGACACCGAAGAGATCCGGGAAGATGCCGCGGGAGTGGTCGGCGTAGTCCAGGAAGAGGATCAGGTCTCCGAGACAGATCAGCGCGTCCGCGCCGTCCCCGGCCCGCGCGAGGTCCTGGCTGTTCCCGTGTACGTCGCTCACCACGTGGACTCGCATCCGGACACTCTAGTGCCGCCTCCGCCAGCCCCGTCCGGCCGCCGCCTCGCCGGGACGCCGCCGGACGCGGCGACGCCCGACGGTGCTTCACGCCGCCGGCCGTCCCCGGGTGGGGTGCGCGTTTGCGGCGGGCGACCCTCGGGGCGAAAACTGTGACGCGTTGAACATCTGCCTGTCAGCCCCTATCCGCCAGCCTTTACCAATGGGTAACGTCCGGGCCGTCAGCTTCCGGGACGTCGCCGAGCGCCTCCGGACCGGGCCCGAGGAGGCCGCCCCGAACGGCCTCGTCCAGTGCCGAGGAGGAGCACCAGGTGCGCGAGTTCAGTCTGCCGGCTCTGTACGAGGTACCAGCGGACGGCAATCTGACGGACCTGATCCGCCGGAACGCCGCGCAGTACCCGGACGTGCCGTTGCTGGCCCGCAAGCGGGACGGCGCCTGGGAGGACGTCACGGCCGCGGCCTTCCTGGCCGAGGTGCGCGCCGCCGCGGCCGGGCTGATCGCGGCCGGCGTAGGCACGGGCGACCGGGTCGCGCTGATGTCCCGCACCCGGTACGAGTGGACGCTGCTGGACTTCGCGATCTGGAGCGCCGGCGCGGTGACCGTGCCGGTGTACGAGACGAGTTCCCCGGAGCAGCTCACCTGGATTCTGAGCGACTCGCAGGCGGTGGCCGCCGTCGTCGAGACGGACGCCCACCGCGCGGACCTGGAGTCCGTACGGGAACGGCTGCCCGACCTCGCGCACGTCTGGCAGATCGAGGCACCGGCCGCCGACGCCGAGACGACGGAGGAGCCGACGGCTCTGGCGGCGCTGACCGCCGCCGGGGCCGAGATCCCGGCCGCGACCGTGGAGGAGCGGAGCTCCGCGGCGAACGCCGACTCCCCGGCCACCCTCATCTACACCTCCGGCACCACCGGCCGGCCCAAGGGGTGTGTCCTCACCCACCGCAGCTTCTTCGCCGAGTGCGGAAACGTCGTCGAGCGACTGAGCCCGGTCTTCCGTACGGGTGAGTCCTCCGTGCTTCTCTTCCTGCCGCTGGCGCACGTCCTGGGGCGCCTCGTGCAGGTGGCCGCGGTGATGGCGCCGATCAAGCTCGGACACGTATCGGACATCAAGGCGCTCACCGAGGAACTGGCCGCTTTCCGGCCGACCCTGGTGCTGGGAGTGCCCAGAGTCTTCGAGAAGGTCTACAACTCCGCGCGTGCCCAGGCGCGGGAGAGCGGAAGGGCAGGGATCTTCGACCGGGCCGCGGACACCGCCGTCGCCTACAGCCGAGCCCTGGACACGCCGTCGGGGCCGGGAGCGCTGCTGCGCCTGCGGCATCGGGTCCTCGACCGGATGGTGTTCCGGAAGCTGCGCTCCGTGCTGGGCGGTCGGGCCACCCACGCGATCTCGGGCGGTGCCGTGCTGGGCGAACGGCTCGGCCACTTCTACCGTGGGATCGGCTTCACCGTGCTGGAGGGCTACGGCCTGACCGAGACCTGCGCCGCCACCGCCTTCAACCCGGTGGAGCGGCAGAAGATCGGCACGGTGGGGCAGCCGCTGCCCGGCTCCGTGGTCCGGATCGCCGACGACGGCGAGGTGCTGCTGCACGGCGAGCACCTGTTCACCGGCTACTGGCGAAACGAGCAGGCGACCGCGGAGGCGCTCGCCGACGGCTGGTTCCACACCGGGGACATCGGCACGATGGACGCGGACGGCTATCTCACGATCACCGGGCGCAAGAAGGAGATCCTGGTCACCGCCGGTGGGAAGAACGTCGCCCCGGCCGCGCTCGAGGACCGGATGCGGGCCCACGCCCTGATCTCCGAGTGCATGGTGGTCGGCGACGGGCGGCCGTTCGTCGGCGCGCTGCTGACCCTGGACGAGGAGTTCCTGCCGCGCTGGGCCACGGAGCGGGGCAGGAGCGGCCTGGCACACGCCGAGCTGCTGGCCGACCCCGAGCTGCTGGCTGAGCTGCAACTCGCGGTGAACCACGCCAACGAGGCCGTGTCGAAAGCCGAGTCGGTGCGCAAGTTCCGCGTGCTGCCGACCCAGTTCAGCGAGGAGTCCGGCCACGTCACTCCCTCGCTGAAGCTGAAGCGCGGCGTGGTCGCGAAGGACTTCGCCGCGGACATCGACGCCCTCTACGGCGACTGAGCCGCGCGCGCCAGCGCCCGCCCCGCGCGCCCTCTCGTACGACGGCCCGCGCACGCGCCGTCTCGTGTGCTGCCGTGCCCCGTCTCACACCTCGGTCCCGTCCGAAGCGCCCCTCCCCGAGCACGTAACCTGGGCGTGTGACCTCGAACGCCAATGTGCCCGAAGACTCCCGTCAAGACCGGACCGGTCGGACCCAGCAGGCTGACCGGCCGGCCACCGACGCCCGTGCGAGCTGGCGCGACCTGCCGGCCGCGCAGCAGCCCGAGTGGCCGGACGAGCAGCAGTTGCGCGCGGCGACCAGTGAGCTGGAGTCCTATCCGCCGCTGGTGTTCGCGGGGGAGTGCGACCAGTTGCGGAGCCGGCTGGGCGCGGTGGCCCGGGGGGAGGCCTTCCTGTTGCAGGGCGGCGACTGCGCGGAGGCGTTCGACGCCGTCTCCGCCGAGGACATCCGGAACAAGCTGAAGACCCTGCTACAGATGGGCGCGGTGCTGACGTACGCGGGCTCCGTACCGGTCGTCAAGGTCGGCCGGATCGCGGGGCAGTACAGCAAGCCCCGGTCGAAGCCGACCGAGACCCGGGACGGCGTCACGCTGCCGGTGTACCGGGGCGACTCGGTCAACGGCTTCGAGTTCACCGCCGAGTCCCGACGGCCGGACCCGGAGCGGTTGAAGCGGATGTACCACGCTTCGGCGTCCACTCTGAACCTCGTACGGGCCTTCACCACCGGAGGCTACGCCGACCTGCGGCAAGTGCACGCCTGGAACCAGGACTTCGTCCGGAGCTCTCCGTCCGGGCAGCGCTACGAGGCGTTGGCCCGGGAGATCGACCAGGCGATGAAGTTCATGCACGCCTGCGGCACGGACCCCGAAGAGCTGAAGACCGTCGAGTTCTACTCCTCGCACGAGGCGCTGCTGCTGGACTACGAGAGCGCGCTGACCCGGGTCGACTCCCGCAGCGGCCAGCTGTACGACGTGTCCGGACACATGCTGTGGATCGGCGAACGCACCCGGCAACTCGACGGCGCGCACATCGAGTTCGCCTCCCGGGTGCACAACCCGGTCGGGGTGAAGCTGGGACCGGACACCACCCCGGAGGACGCGCTGACCCTCATCGACCGACTGGACCCGGACCGGCAGCCGGGCCGGCTGACCTTCATCACCCGGATGGGAGCCGACCGTATCCGCGATCGGCTGCCCACGCTGGTGGAGAAGGTCACCGCGTCCGGCGCGCAGGTCGCCTGGGTGTGTGACCCGATGCACGGCAACACCTTCGAGGCGGCCAGTGGGCACAAGACGCGGCGCTTCGACGACGTACTGGACGAGGTCAAGGGCTTCTTCGAGGTGCACAAGGGCCTGGGGACCCACCCCGGTGGCATTCACATGGAGCTGACCGGGGACGACGTGACCGAGTGCGTGGGTGGCGGCGACGAGATCTTCGTGGATGACCTGCACCAGCGGTACGAGACCGCCTGCGACCCCCGGCTCAACCGGAGCCAGTCGCTGGACCTGGCATTCCTGCTGGCGGAGATGTACCGCGACCAGTGAACGGAACCCCGGGCCCCGGGCCGCCCGGCGCGTACGTACGGACGTGCGCGCCGGGCGCGCGGCGAACGTGACGTGGGTCGCGTCCGCCGGAGGGTGGACGGTGCCGGAAAACTAAGGTTAGGGTTGCCTCACTATCGGGCGTACGGTCCGGTACTTGACTGTCCGCTCCCTGACGGAGGTGATCCGCGTGTTCGTGTGCTCGTGCTTCGGAATCACCGAGGAGCAGGTGCGGGAACACGCGGCAGAGGGCGCGTGCACGCCCCGTCAGGTGGCCTCGGCCAGCAAGGCGGGCACCGACTGCGGCTCGTGCGTGCGGCGCATCCAGGGAATCCTCGGCCGGGGCGGCTGCCCTCGCCGTACGGCCCTCGAGAGCAGCGAGCCCGTACTCGAGCCCTCCGTCGAGGGCGTCGCCGCGGCGGCGCTGTCCACCGCGAGCGCCGCGACCGCCGCCTGAGGGGTTCGCGGTCGGAGGGTCGCTTCGGTGCGCGTGCGCGGGCGGCGGCACTCCGCCCAACGGCCACACTCCGGTCAGGAGTCGGGCTGCTCGATCAGCTGCGTGATGTAGAGCGCCTCGCCCAGCTTCTCGATGAGTTCCAACTGGGTGTCGAGGTAGTCGATGTGGTGCTCCTCGTCGGCCAGGATGTCCTCGAAGATGTTGGCCGACGTGATGTCGCCCTTCGTGCGCATCACGTCCACCCCGCGGCGTAGCCGGTCGATGGCCTCCACCTCGATCTGCCGGTCGGCCTGGAACATCTCCGTGACGGTCTGGCCGACCCGCACGTGGAACAGCCGCTGGTAGTTGGGCAGTCCCTCGAGGAAGAGGATGCGGTCGGTGAGCTTCTCCGCGTGCCGCATCTCGTCGAACGACTCGGAGCGGGTGTACTTCGCGAGCTTGGTCCAGCCGAAGTTCTCCTGCATCTTCGCGTGCAGGAAGTACTGGTTGATGGCGGTCAACTCGGCGGTCAACTGCTCGTTGAGGAATTCGATAACCTCTGAGTCGCCCTGCATGGCAGCGGACTCCTTCCGGTTGTTTATTCGGCGGACGCCCAGCATCTTTACACCCGCGTGCCGAGTCGGTCCAGTAAGCGCAGGCTTACCGAAACGTGGATTCGGTAAGCCTGACCGTATGCGTGCGCCACCGCACTGCCCGGCGGTCCCGGATGATGGTCCGACCCACTCCGAGGCGGGAACGCAGCAGGGCGGAGAGCGCCCGGAGCGGCCGCTCCCGCGGTTCCGCTCTGATTGCGCGCGGATGGCGGCGTATCATCCGGCGGGCACTCGAAATTCCCTCCCGAAGGGATATCGCGTCGAATTTGTGGCGGGTATAAACGGAACGGGGAAAGGCTCGACATTCGACGGAACGTTGTGCGGTATGGGGTATTCGGGAAGTCAATCCTGAGTTCGTGGTCCAGGCTGTGGGCCGGAGCGCGGAATGATCTTGTGGAGAGAGGTACGAACGGCGCCGGCGGGCGTTCGTACGACCGCGCGAGCGGAGCGACGGATGCCGAAACGTAATCATCGGCCCGGGGTCGTCCGGGGCACGGAGCGTGTTCTGTCACCATGGACGGCATGGGGCAGCCGGAAAGTCGCAGATCTGGGCGTACGCAGCTACCACCGGGACAGCGGCTGCAACGCGGCTGGCCAGTCACGCACTACGGTCCGGTGCCGAAATTCCGACCGGATCGATGGGAATTTCGCGTCTTCGGCGCGACGGTGGACGGTGAGAAACACTGTTGGTCGCACGAGGAGTTTTCGGCGCTGCCCTATGACACCGTGCTGGCCGATCTGCACTGTGTGACCAAGTTCAGCATGCTTGGCGTGGAATGGGGCGGGGTGACGACCCGTACGATCATGGAACTCGCCCCGCCCGCACCGGAGACCACTCACGTCATGATCTGGGCGGAATACGGGTTCAGCTCGAATGTACGGCTCTCCGACTTCGCCGTGGACTCGGCGCTCTTCGCGACCCACCGCGGTGGGGAGCCGCTGACGGCCGAACACGGCTTCCCCGTACGGCTGATCGTGCCGCATCTCTACGCCTGGAAGGGGCCCAAATGGGTCCGTGGCGTGGAGTACATGACGGCTGACCGGAGGGGTTTCTGGGAGGAACGCGGCTACCACAACATCGGTGACCCCTGGCGGGAACAGCGCTTCTCCTATCAGGAGGAGCCGGGCGAGGGGCCGGAGTTCTGAGCGGCACGGCCGGCGCGCCAGGGGCGACCGGCCCGGCGCCGGGCCGACTCGACCGTCGTCTCCGCGAGGGCGCGCGGGTCACGGCGGGCGACCCCGGCGTCAGTAGGCCGAGTCGACGTTGTCCATCGAGCCGTAACGGTCGGCCGCGTAGTTGCAGGCGGCGACGATGTTGGCGACCGGGTCGGTGAGGCTCTTCGAGGTGCCCTCGACGTGGTACGCCTCGAAAGTCGGCTTGATCACCTGGAGCAGGCCCTTGGAGGGGACGCCGTTCTTGGCGTTGATGTCCCAATCGTTGACCACGTTCGGGTCGCCGCTGGACTCCCGCATGATGTTGCGGTGGATGCCCTCGTACGAGCCGGGTATGCCCTCGGCCTCCATGATGTCCTTGGCCTCGGATATCCAGCCGTGCAGGTTGTTCGAGTAGTTCTCGTCGGCCGCCTTGTGGGTGCTCAGGGCGTGTCCTCCGGAGCGGCTCGCGGACTGTTCCTCGGAGCGTTCCTTGGCGGCCTCGCCGGCCGCGTCCGCCGTCACCGCGTCCTCCTGGCCGGCTTCCCGCTCGGCGTCCTTCTTCTGCTGCGCCGCCTCCGCCTTCACCTGCGCCTCCACCGGAGCCGCCTGCTTGGCCAGGCTGTCCTCCGGTACGTCCTTGTGCTTGACCTCGCCGGTGAAGGCGACCGGCATCGCGGAGGCCTTGGCGCCGGTCGCCTGGCTGCTGTCGCCACTGTCGGCGGAGCCCGGCACGAAGAGGGACAGTGCCGCGGCACCCGCCACCAGGCCGGCGGTCGAGTACTTCGTGGTCTTCGAGAAGCGGGTGTGGTCGAGAAAGCTGGGCATGCTGGGCATGGGGAACGTGGCCTTTCGATTGGCTGCGTCGCGAGTCCGAAAGGGGCGGCGTTCGAGGCACGGCGCCATGCGACGAGGGCAATTCTTAAAGCCCAGGAAATCCTCTGACAAAAGTGTGATGTACTACCGAGGTTCGTTATAGCGCCACAGATCGGACACGCGTCCGCCTGGACCTGGCCGCCGTACGCCGGTCATCCGGGCACTAATCCTGGTCGTACGTGACATGCGTCCTATGCGCGGGCTCACAGTGAACCCGCCCCGAGGTCACTTCGAGTCATCAACCGCGCACTCCGCGCGCTCGCGGAGTTCTGTCGACGGTCAGGCGGAAGCGGCCCACGCACCGGGGCCGGCAGCCACCCGTTCCGTGGCCGCCGGCGCCTTACGACGTGCTCTCGCGCTGCTGGCTGCGGGGTTGCTGACTGTCGCCGCGCGCTGTCGACGGCCGTACGCGCGGGTCAGCGCACCCAGATGGTCACCTCGGAGCCACGCGCCGCCTCCTCGCCGGCCTCCGGAGCCTGGTTGAAGACCTCCTCGCCGAAGAACAGCTTGTTGACCTCCACCGTGAAACCCGCGTCCTCCAGCGTCCGCTCGGCCTCCTCGGTGCTCTGCCCGTCGACGTCCGGCACCGGCACCATGTCCTGACCCTTGGAGACCGTCAGCGTCACCGTGTCGCCCTTAGCGACGGTGGAGCCCTCGCCCGGCGACTGCTTGGCGACGCTGCCCTCGTCCTCTTCCGAGAACACCTTCTTCCTCGCGACGCGCACCTTCAGCCCGGCGTCCTCCAGCGCTTCCCGCGCCTCGCCCCGGTCCTCGCCGACCACGTCCGGGACGTTGATCTCTCGGCCCTTGGAGACGGTGAGCGCGATCGCCGAACCCGGGCGCTTCCGCGCCCCCGCGTCCGGCTTGGTACGGATCACCGAGCCCTGCTTGGTCTCCGCGTCGAACTCACGCTTGACCAGGCCGGCTTTCAGGCCGTCCGACCGGAGCCGGGCCTTGGCGTTGGACAGCGGGGTACCGGAGAGGTCCGGTACCTTGACGACGTCCGGTCCCTTGGAGACGACGACGGTCACGGTCGCGTTGCCGCGGACCCGGTCGCCCGGCCCTGGGTCGCTCTCGATGACCCGGCCGCGCTCCACGGTGACGCTGTGCCCGCGCTCCACCCGTACGTCCAGACCGGCGTCCGTCAGCGTCGTACGGGCCTCGCGCTCGGTCATGTCGAGCACGGCCGGTGTCCTGGTGAACTGGCCGGAGTTGATGTACCAGACGCCGACGCCGAGCAGCACCACGAGCACCGCCCCGAGCGCGACGAGCACCGACCACCGGGGCCCGCGTCGGTAGCGCCCGGTCGAGCGCGGGCGCTCCGGCGTCCCGTCATCGGGCGGTACGGTCAACCGGGAGGTGTGCTCGACCGGAGCGGCGGAGCCGGTCCGAGGGAGGACACTGGTGCGGTGTTCCGCTCCACGCTGCGGATCCTCCCTGGCCTGCGGTGGCGCCGCGTCCAACTGCGCGTCGGTGAGCAGGGACCGGAGCGTACGCGTCTCCGACAACAGCGCGGCGGCGTCCTCCGGACGGTCCGCCGGGTCTCGCGCGGCGGCCCGCGCGACCAGCCGGTCCAGCTGCTCGGCCAGCCCCGGCACCACCGCGGACGGCGCCGGCATGTCCTGGTGGAGGTGTTGGTAGAGCACCTGCGCCGGAGTGCCGCCGGTGCGCGGCTTGTCGCCGGTCAGCATCTCGTACAGCAACACCCCACAGGCGTACAGGTCCGTCCGCGGGTCGGCCGTGCCGTGCTCGATCTGTTCGGGGGCGAGATACGAGACGGTGCCGAGCACGGAGTCCGTGGTGGTGGAGGTGTGCCCGTCCACCGGCCGCACCAGCCCGAAGTCCGCCACCTTGACGCGGCCGTCCTCGCCGATCAGGACGTTCTCCGGCTTCATGTCCCGGTGCACCAGCCCCGCCCGGTGCGCGGCGCCCAGCGCGGCGAGGATCGGCTCCAGGACGTCCAGAGCGACGCGTGGTTGCAGGGCCCCGCGCTCCCGGAGTACGTCCCGCAGGGTGCAGCCCTCGACGTACTCCATGGCCAGGAAGACGTAGGTGCCGTCGGAACCCTGGTCGTAGACGGAGACGACGTTCGGATGGTCGAGCCGTGCCACGGACTTGGCCTCGCGGATGAAGCGCTCGACGAAGACCTCGTCCGTGACCAGGGCGGAATGCATCACCTTCAGCGCGAGCACCCGGTCCAGCCGGGTGTCCAGCGCGCGGTACACCGTGGCCATCCCGCCGACGGCGATACGGGCGTCCACGCGGTAGCGCCCGTCGAGCAGCTGCCCGACAAGCGGGTCATGAAGGGTCGTATCCACGCCGGAAGTCTACGAGGCGCCCCCGGACGTCCCGTCCACCCGGGACCAGGGTGCAGCCGAGCCGCAGCCGGACCGTGACAGGCCCGGACACTGGTCCGGAGCCCGGCGCGTGACAGGGGCGCGCGCGACACGGCAGGCGACGCGCGGCCCGCTCACTCGACCGCCGGCCGCTCCGGGTCCCCCCACTCGGCGGTACCCTCCGCCGGACTGGAGGCTCGCGCGAAGTGCCGGCGGGGGATGCGGCCGGCACGGTAGGCCAACCGTCCCGCCGTCACCGCGTGCCGCATGCCCGCGGCCATCAGCTCCGGGCGCTGCGCCCGGGTGACCGCGGAGGCCAGCAACACCGCCGCGCACCCCAGCTCCATGGCCAGCGCCGCGTCGGAGGCCGTGCCGGCTCCGGCGTCCAGGATCACCGGGACCCGCGCCCGCTCGGCGATCAGCTCGAAGTTGTGCGGGTTGCGGATGCCCAGCCCGGAGCCGATGGGAGAGCCCAGCGGCATCACCGCCGCACAGCCCACGTCCTCCAGCTTCCGCGCGAGCACCGGGTCGTCGTTCGTGTAGGGCAGGACGGTGAAGCCCTCGTCGACCAGCGTCTGAGCGGCGTCCAGCAGCTCCACCGGATCGGGCAACAGCGTCCGCTCGTCCGCGATGACCTCGAGTTTCACCCAGTCCGTGCCCAGCGCCTCGCGGGCCAGCCGCGCGGTGAGCACCGCCTCGCCCGCCGTGTAGCAGCCGGCGGTGTTGGGCAGCACCCGGATGCCGTGGGCCCGCAGCACGGAGAGCACCGAGCCCGGGGTCTCCGGAGCCAGCCGGCGCATCGCGACGGTCGTCATCTCGGTGCCGGAGGCGAGCAGTGCCCGCTCCAGCACATCGAGGCTGGGCGCCCCGCCGGTGCCCATGATCAACCGGGAGGTCAGCTCGGTGCCGCCGATGACCAGCGGGTCGGACGCCGGGGCGCTGGCCGGGCCCGTACGGCCGGTGACGGCACCGATCGTGGTGTCTGGGGTGTCGGGGACGAGGTCGGTGACGGAGCTGTACGAGCTGCCGGACATGGCTTCAGCCTCCCTGTACGGCGGTGAGGATCTCGACCCGGTCTCCCGTGGCCAGCGGCGTACGCGTCCACTGCGGACGCGGCACCACCGTGTCGTTGACCGCGGCGGCCACCCCCGAGGGAGCGGAGGTCAGGCGGGTGACCAGCTGGTCCAGCGTGCAGTCGGGAGACACCTCGTGGGTCGCGCCGTTGACGGTGATACGGGCCGTCGCCGCCGGTTCGTCGAGTCGGGGAGAGGTCACGGTTGCTCCTCCTCACGGGATGGTCGGGTCGCGGGGGCGGGCGGACGCGGCCGCGTGCCGTACGCCTCCGGAGCTGGCGGTCGCGCGTACGGGCTGGAGTCGTGCCGTTCCGGCGGGGCCGCTTCCGCGTCGGTCGGGCCCTGTCCGGACCGGTCCGCGGCGAACCGGTCCGGGGCGAAGGCCGCGGCCCGCTCCGGCAGCAGCCCGGTGGTCAGCGTCTCGGCCAGCAGCTCCCCGGTGACCGGGGTGAGCAGCACCCCGTTCCGATGGTGCCCGGTGGCGAGCAGCAGTCCGGGCAGGGCGCTGGGGCCGAGCAGCGGCGCGTTGTCCGGCGAGGCGGGGCGCAACCCGGCGCCGGTCTCGGCCAGGGGCAGCTCGGTGACTCCCGGGACGAGTTCGTGCGCGTCCCGCAGCAGTTCGTACACGCCGCCGGCCGTGACCGTCGTGTCCCAGCCCAGCTCCTCGCTGGTCGCGCCGACGACCAACTCGCCGTCGGCACGTGGCACCAGGTAGACGGCGGAGCCCCGGACCACGGCGCGCACACTGCGCCGCAGGAAGGGCACACGCGCCCCCGTCGGCATCCGCAGCCGGAGCACCTGGCCCTTCACCGGCCGGACGGGCGGCAGCGCCCCCGCCGGCACGCCGGCCAGCGAGCCGCTGTACGAGCCGGTGGCGAGCACCGTCTGGCCGGCCTGGACCTCCTGGGCATCGGCGAGTACCGCGCCGGTGGCCCGTCCGCCGGCGACGGTGAGTCGCCGCGCCGACGCACGCCGCAGGTCGACACCCGCCCGCTCGCAGGCGGTGACGAGGGCGGCGCCCAGCCGTCTGGGGTCGACCTGGTGATCACCGTCCACCCGCAGTCCGCCGCGTACGGAGGGGGCCAGCATCGGCTCCACGCGTCGGCACTCCCGACCGGACAACCACTCGGACGCCAGCCCGCAGCGGCGCTGCAGGGCGTGCACCTCACGCAGCTGGGCGGCGTCGTCGGCGTCCAGCGCGGCGGCGAGCGTGCCGCAGGTGCGGTAGCCGACCCGCGTGCCGGTCGTCTCCTCCAACTCCGCCACGAACCGTGGATAAGCATCCGCCGCGGCGGCGTTCAGCGCGAGCAACGCCTCCTCGCCGTAGTGCAGTTCGGTGACCGGGGCGAGCATGCCGGCCGCCACCCGGGCCGCCCCGCCGCCGGGGGACGGGTCGGCCACCGTGACGCGGAGCCCGCGCTGGGTGGCCCGCCAGGCGGTGACCAGGCCGATGAGACCGCCGCCCAGGACGAGCACGTCCGGGTGCCCTCCGGAGGGCTGGGTGCCGCTTGCCATCAGGGCTGCTCCTCCCTTCGCCGGTATGAGCCGGATCAGGTTCGTACGGTCGGAGGCCGCCAGCCTCCCTCTCAGCCCGATGCGTCCGGGCTCCCGCGCAGTGCGTTGCCGAGGGCAAGCTTAGTTGATCCGTTCCGTGTGGTCAGCGGGCGTCGGTGCTCGTACGGACTCCCGCCCGGGACAGATCCGGTTCGGGGTGAGCGGGCGCCCGGGTATTCCGTCGGATGACCGATGAGTTTTCCCGCGCCGCCGGGTCTGGATGAAGGGACGGGCCTCGGCCCACGCAGAGTGAGAGAAGGAGCGCCGCGCGATGAGGTTGGTACTACAGCAGTTCCTGTCGCTCGACGGAGTCTCCCAAGGGCCCGGGGCCCCTGACGAGGACACCAGCGAGGGATTCACCCGAGGAGGCTGGTTCGTGCCGCACCTCGACGAGGAGTTCGACCGGGTGGCCGCCGGGTGGCTCGGTGCCGCCGAGGCGTTCCTGTTCGGTCGCCGTACGTACGAGAACTTCGCCCGGGACTGGCCGGAGATGACCGACCACCCGAACGCTCCCCTGCTGAACGGCCTGCCGAAGTACGTCGCCTCCCAGCGGCTGACCGGGCCCGAGTGGCGTCCCTCAACCGTCCTGGCCGGTGATGTCCCCGCCCAGGTCGCCGAGTTGAAGCGGCGGCCCGGCCGTGAGCTACAGATCCACGGCAGCGCCCGACTCGCCCAGTCCCTGCTGGCGGCCGGCCTGATCGACGAGCTGCGTCTCGCGATCGCTCCGGTCGTCGTCGGCAGTGGACGACGCCTGTTCCCGGACGGCGGCACCCCGGCGGGCCTGCGCCTGCTGCACAGCGAGACCACGCCGAGCGGAATCGCCGTGCACGCCTACGAGTCGACCGACCTCCCGACCCCGGGGACGTACTGCGTCGGCGGGTAGGCACGCTGACCGGCGCCCGCGGTCCGCCCCGCGCTCCCGTCGGGTGCCGGAGCCCGCCGGACGCATTCGCGCGACCCTCGTACGAGGTGCGGGTTCCGCGCCCGGTCACCTGCCCTACGGGCAGCGGCTCGCCGGGCATAGAGTGCCAGGGTGAACGACAGTCAGCTGGAAGCGCGGGTGGTCATCGCCGGAGCCGGAATGGCCGGGGTACAGACCGCCGTACAACTACGTGAGCGGGGCTGGACCGGACGCGTCACGCTGATCGGCGCGGAGCCGCACCGGCCCTACGACCGGCCGCCGTTGTCCAAGGCTGTGCTGCTCGGCACCGCCGAGCACTCGGCGTTCGACCTCGACTTCGACGCGCTCGGCGTCGAGTTGCTGCTCGGCCGGGAGGTGACCGGGCTGCGGCCGGCCGAGCACGTCCTGGACACCGTGGCCGGGCCGGAACCGTACGGCCGTCTCGTGCTCGCCACCGGAGCCGAACCCCTCGTGCTGCCGGACAGCGCGCAGGTGACGGGCGTGCACCTGCTGCGTACCTTCGACGATGTCGCGCGGTTGCGGCCGGTGTTGGCGGAGCGCCGCTCGGTGGTGGTGGTCGGCGCCGGCTGGATCGGTGCCGAGTTCACCACCGCGGCGCGGGCGGCCGGTTGCGCGGTGACGGTGGTGGAGGCCGCCGAACAGCCACTGCCCGGTGCGCTGCCGTCGGAGATCACCGCGCCGATGCGCGGGTGGTACGAGCGCAGCGGTGCCCGGTTGCGTACGGGCGTGGCGGTGGCCGCGCTGGAGCCCGGAGCGGTGATCCTCGCGGACGGCGAACGGCTGCCGGCGGACGCGGTGGTGGTCGGCATCGGGGCGCGGCCGGCCACCGACTGGCTGGCCGGGTCCGGTGTGGAGCTGTGCGCGGACGGTTCCGTACGGGCGGACGCGGGACTGCGTACGACGGTCCCGGACGTCTACGCGGTGGGGGACTGCGCCTCTTTCCCCTCGGCCCGGTACGCCAGCAGGCTGTTGGTGCACCACTGGGACAACGCGCTGAGCGGTGCGGAGGTGGTCGCCGCGAACATCCTGGCGGACGCCGCGACGGACGCCGCCGCCGAACCCGGCGCGACGGGGGCCGGTGCGGAACCCGCCGCCACGGGCGCGGTGTTCGACCCAGTGCCGTACTTCTGGTCGGACCAGTTCGGGCGTTTCGTGCAGTACCTCGGGCGCTACGCCGAGGGCGACGAGCTGGTCCACCGCGGCGACCCGCTGGACCCGGCATGGACGGTGTGCTGGCTCCGGGACGGGAAGCTCACGGCGCTGCTCAGCGTCGACCGGCCGCGCGATCTGGCACAGGCCCGCAAGCTGCTGCCCAGGGGCGTTCCGATGGACTCGGAGCTGCTCGCCGACCCGGAGGTCCCGGTCAAGAAAGCCGTGCGGGATTGACCCCGCCCTGGTAGTGGCTGTCGGCGCGGGATGGCAGGCTGGACACCGTGACCGAGATTGACGCGAAAACCGATGCTCTCGTCCCCGCCTGGCTCACCTTTCCCGACGTCGCGGAGAAGCTCGACCTCGAGGTGACCCGTATCCGACAGCTGGTCAAGGAGGGCCAGCTGATCGCGGTGCGTCGGGGCGAGCGGCGTACCCTCCAGGTCCCCGCGGACTTCATCGGCGCCGGACGGATCGTGAAGGGTCTGCCCGGCACCATCACCCTGCTCAAGGACGACGGTTTCACCGACGAGGAGATGCTGGAATGGCTGTTCACCCCCGATGACACGCTGCCCGGCACTCCAGCACAGGCCCTGCGGGAGAACCGCGGCACGGAAGTGAAACGGCGCGCCCAGGCGCTCGCTGTCTGACGCCGGACCGCACGCCCGCCGGCCCGGCCACGGACGCCGCGTCCGTGGCCGGGCCGAGGTTCCCCACCCGTCCACCGACGCGTGGGCGGCCGACCGGCTGCCCACGCCCCTCCAGCGGGAGCGGCATGTCCCCTACGACCCGAGAACGGCTGGCCGACGCCCGGCTCTACCTCTGCACGGACCGGCGGGCGGCCCAGGGCGACCTGCCCGAGTTCCTGGACGAGGTGCTGCGCGGCGGCGTGGACATCGTCCAGCTGCGGGACAAGGAGCTGGAGGCGGACGAGGAGCTGGCGCAACTGGCGGTGTGCGCCGAGGTCTGCCGGCGGCACGGCGCGCTGCTGGCGGTCAACGACCGCGCCGACATCGCGCACGCCATCGGCGGTGACGTGCTGCACCTGGGCCAGGGCGACCTGCCGGTGCCGGCCGCCCGCGCCGTCCTCGGCCCGGAGCCGGAGGACGTACTGATCGGCCGGTCCACGCACAGCGAGGCCGAGGTGGACGCGGCGATGTCCCAGCCCGGCGTGGACTACTTCTGCACCGGCCCCTGCTGGCCCACCCCCACCAAGCCGGGCCGGCCCGCGCCCGGACTGGCGCTCGTGCGCTACGCCGCCTCGCTGGTGCCGGTCCGGCCATGGTTCGCCATCGGCGGAATCGACTCCACGAACCTCGCGGAAGTGCTGGACGCGGGCGCGCGACGGATCGTGGTCGTCCGGGCGCTGACAGCCGCCGCGGACCCGGGTGCCGCCGCCGCGGACCTGGCCAGGCGGCTGCGTGAACGGCCCCTGCACGGCCGCTGAGAAACCGGCCGTGCGGGCGCCGCGGGAAAGCGGATGGATGGCGCATAGCGCCCGGAACGCCGGTCGGTGGTCTTGCGTGGCCCGTTAGCCTGCACTTATGGCTCTTGGTATCCAATCCACTAGGACCGACCGACCGCCGACCGTGCGCGAACTGCTCGCCTCAGGGGAAGAGTCCTTCTCCTTCGAGTTCTTCGCGCCGAAGACCGCGAAGGGCGAGCGCACGCTCTGGGACGCGCTGCGCCGTATCGAGGCGGTGTCGCCGACCTTCGTCTCGGTCACCTACGGCGCTGGCGGTTCGTCTCGTGAGGGCACGGTGACGAACACCGAGCGGATCGCCACCGAGACCACCCTCACACCTGTCGCCCATCTCACCGCGGTCAACCACTCCCGTACCGAACTGCGGAACGTCATCGGCCAGTACGCCGACGCGGGAATTCGTAACGTCCTCGCGATCCGGGGCGATCCGCCCGGTGACCCCATGGGCGAGTGGGTGCTGCATCCGGACGGCATCGAGTACGCGCACGAACTGGTCGAAATGATCAAGGAGTCCGGGGACTTCTGCGTCGGCGTGGCCGCCTTCCCCGAGATGCACCCGCGCTCCACGGACTGGGACACGGACGTGCGGCACTTCGTCAACAAGTGCCGTGCCGGCGCGGACTACGCGATCACGCAGATGTTCTTCAACGTCGACGACTATCTGCGGCTGCGAGACCGGGTCGACGCGGCGGGTTGTCGCACGCCGATCATCCCGGAGATCATGCCGGTGACCAACGCCAACCAGATCGAGCGGTTCGCGCAGTTGAGCGGTGCGACCTTCCCGCCGGAGCTGCGGGACCGCATCACGGCGGTCCAGGATGATCCGGCGGCGGTACGCTCGGTGGGCATCGAGTACGCGACAGAGATGTGTGCGAAGCTGCTCAACGAAGGCATCCCCGGGTTGCACTTCATCACGCTCAACCACTCCACGGCGACACTGGAAATCTACGAGAATCTGGGTCTGCACAGGCGGTCCCGGGACTGAGCACTGCGGGAAGACGGAAGAGGAGCGGACATGGGCTGGACGGTCCTCTACATAGCGTTCGGTGTCGTCGCGCTGTGGTTGCTCGGCGAGGTGCTGCTGCAGTACAAGGCGCGGTTGCGCTGGCGGCTGCTGGCTTTCGCGGGCTTCGCGACGGTCGTGGTCGGCGTGGCGTTGCTGTCGTCGATCCCGGTGATCGCACTGGGCGCTATGGCGTTCGCGGTCGGCCAGACCTTCGTCACCCTCTCCTACCGCAGGGGCTTCTCGACCGGCTGGGCGCTCGGCGGCAAGCCGGGCTCCAGCCGGCGTCGCCGGGACGGCATGGCACCGATGGAGCCGCTGGACGCGGACCCGGCGCTGGAGGTATCCGGGCTGGAGGCGCACGATCCGGCGTCGTCCACCGGGCCTCCGCCCGCGGGTCCGCCGACGGTCGGCTTCTCGGCCATCGGATCGACGGAGAACTCGGGCGACCACGCTGCCGTACCGCCGGACCCGTCAGGTCAGCCCGGCTATCCGCCGGACCTCGCTGGTCCGCCCGGCTATCCGCCGGGCTCCGAGGATGCGCAACTCGATCCCGCCGGGGCGGTACCCGGGTTCCTGGGGTATCCGGGCAACGACGAACAGCACCAGTTCGCCGGGTACCCCGACCCGTACCACGCCCCCGCGGCCGACCCGGCGGCCACCGCCTCCTTCGAGGCGTACGCCGCCACCGGCGCCGACGGCACGGGTGGCGGCGACTTCTGGCAGCCGGGATCGTACCCTCCGAGCCCCTACGGGCAGGGCCCGTACGAACCCGGGGGAGGCGATTACCCGCAGCCGGAATTCCCTGCCGGGCCGCCTCCCTTCGCGCCGCCCGGACAGCCCTCCGACGGTTACGGCACGGTCTTCGCGGCGGACGGTCAGCCCTTCCCGCACCCGGCGGACCACGACCCGTACGCCGCGAACGCCTACGCATCCGGCTACCCGGAGAGTTCGTACACCCAGACCCCACCCGGCGGCGTCTGGGTGCCGCAACAGCGGGACACCGACACCGCCGGCGGTGCCGTCCCCTTCCAGCCACCCACCCCGGAGGGATACCCCGGATACGGGCAACAGGGCTACCCTGAGCCCGGATACGCTCCGGGTGACTCGGCCGGCGGCCATGTCATGGACGATCACCAGGGGTACCCCGGATACGGCGGCTACGGCGGCTACCAGCCAGTCACCGGCGAGTACGACGCCGCCGGTTACCCGGTGCCCACCGGACAGGGCGGCTACGACGGCTACGGCCCGGGCTTCGACCCCGCACCGAACGGCTATCCGTACGACGAGCAGCGCGGCTGGTGAGCTGCTGACCCGGTTACCCAGCGCCCTCGCGATCTGATCCGGACACGAGCCCCCGGGTGACAGCGCGCGCCAGCCGCCTGCCAGGCGGCGCGGGTGGGAGCCACCCGAGGGACGCGCTGACCGGAGGCGCTGAAGGACGGACGGGCCGACCGGCGCACGCCGCCGGCCCGAACCGGGGTGTGTCTGCCGCCGCGCCGCTGGCCGGCTTCCCCCAGCGTGGCTGGTGCGTCGGTCGCCGCTGTTCCGCTAGGAGGACCCGCGCCAGTCGTCCCCCGCCACGATCAGGCCGGCCACCAGCGCCCCCGACATGCCCGCGTGGGCCAGTCCGCCACCGGGATGTGCCCAACCGCCCGCGAGGTACAGCCCGTCCAGTGGCGTACGGTTCGCCGGCCGCAGGAACGCCCCGTCTCCGCCCGCCAGAGCCGGCGCGGGCACCAGGCCGCCGGGCGTGCCGGTCTCGGCGGCGTTGTCCGCGGGCGTCCGTACGACCCGCCACAACTCCCGTTCACGCAGACCCAGGCCGGCGTCGTCGACGACGGCCAGCAGCTCCTCGGCGAGCGTCTCGGGGGCCACCACCGGCTCGCGTACCGGCACGGACAGGACGACTGACTCGTGCGCGTCGTCCGGGCGCAGTAGTGGATCGTCGGGGCGCAGCACGGTGACCGTGTGCCGGGCGTCGTGTACGACGGTGCGGTGCGGGGTGTCGTACGGACGCGCGCCACGCAGGGCCAGCAGCACGGTGAACCGAGCACTCGCGCTCCGTCCCGCTCGCGCCGCCGGGTGGGCCTCGGCCAGCGCGTCGCCGAACCGGTTAGGGCCATCGACGCCGGACGCCTGGTCGGCCCCGAGCTCCGGCCCGCCACCGGCGCGAACCACCAGGTCGGCGGGGACGGTACGGCCGTCGGTCAGCTCCAGCCCGGCCGCGCGGCCGTCCCGGTCCCGCACGCGCGCGACCCCGGTGCCGAAGCGGAAGTCGACGCCGCGTGTCGTACACCGCTCGTACACCGCCTGTGCCAGCGCCCGCATCCCGCCGGCGACGTACCAGCAGCCGAAGGTCTGCTCCAGGTACGCCAGCACGGCGGCGCTGGCGGGCGTGCGCTCGGGAAGCAGACCGTGCGCGAGCGCGTGGCTCCCGAGGAGGGCGACCAGTCGCGGATCGCGCAACTCGTCCGCGGCCACCTCCGCGAGGGTCGGCGGCCGGCGGCGCAGCAGCCCGCGGCGGCGCATGGCGGGATACGGGTCGCGCCGCGGCTCCTGCCCCGCCCCCGCGCCGCCGGTGGCCGCCGGTGCCGAGCTGAGCGGTTCCTCCAGCAGCGGTCGTCGGGTCGCCTCCCAGGTGGTACGGGCCCGGTCCAGCAGCTCGCTCCAGCGCGCGCCGGTACCGGCGCCCAGGGCGGCGTCCAGCGCGCCGCGTACGCCACCGTGCGAGGCGGGCAGTGTCACGATGGTCCCGTCGGCGAAGTGGTGCCGCGCGACCGGTTCGAGCCGGGTGAGCCGGAGGCGGTCCTCCAGGGACTCCCGGCCGGTCTTCACGAAGAGGTCGCGGTAGACGGCGGGCAGCACCAGCAGCCCGGGCCCGGTGTCGAAGCCGAACCCCGCCCGCTCGTACCGCCGCACGCCGCCGCCGAAGGTGTCCGCGCGCTCGTACACCACCACCCGATGCCCCGCCACGGACAGCCGCGCCGCCGCGGCCATGCCGCCCATGCCCGCCCCGATCACCGCGATGTCTGCCACGGTCGGTGACTCTAGCCAAGAGCGGACGAGCGGTCGGGAGCGCGTCCGCACAGGGGCGGCGGGGCGGCGCCGCGGCCGGCTGGTCAGGCTGACTGGTTGGCTGGCTGAGTACTGATACTCAGTCGGCCGGATGAGTATCAGGACGGATACCGGGCGGTGGTCGGCGGCGGCAGAGTGGTGCACCGCGGACGGGCGCCGCGTCGTACCGCCGGCACGGGGCGGCGGAGTGGCACGGCGCCCCGTCCCCGTACGTCACCGGTGCGTCCCGGACACCCGCGCGGCGTCCGGGACCGGGGGAACGGGGAGAACGGGGGAACGGGGGAGAAAACCGGGGGTACGGGGGACGGTCGGCGGGCACGCTTACCGCGCGTGCCCGCCGACGCTGCCGCGCAGGAGTCGGACGAGCGCCGAGTGGACGTCCCGCAGTGGGCGTTCGGGCTGGAAGGCGCGCCAGTCCAGCGCGGTCACCAACAGGGTGCCCAGCAGGTTCGCGGCGGCCAACGGGACGTCCACTTCCTGGTCCACCTCGCCCTCGGCGAGGCCGTCCCGCAGGACGGCCTCGAACACCGCGAGCAGTTCCCGGCGTACGTCGTGCAGCGTGGCCTGCCAGGGCCGGTTCGTACGCCACTGCTCGGCGACGTACAACTGGACGACGGCCGGGGAACGGTCGGCGAACAACAGCCCGGCGCGGAGCATGCGCTCCAGCGCGGCAACCCGACCCGCGCCGGCGACCGTGGCTCCCTCGGCGGCCTGCCGCAGCTCGGCGGCGAGTTGCTCGACTCCGTAGCGCAGCAACTCCTCGAAGAGCTCCGTCTTGTCCGTGAAGTTGTAGTAGACGGTGCCCTTGGCGACGCCCGCGCGGGCGGCGATCTCCTCCACGGTAGTGGAGGAGAAGCCCTGCTCGGCGATGAGCGTGCCCGCCGCAGCGTAGAGCCGAAGCCGGGTCGGGGTGCGGCGCGGAGTCCTGCTGCTCGTGTCCATTCGGTTGATTCTCACAGAGTGCGCGTGCTGTTTGGGCAGCTCAGAGCCGATTGTCAGTGGCATGCGCCACGATGTGCGCATACGGCCGAATTCACCGGTCGGTAGCCGACCGCAGGAGGTTCGCCATGCAGGCTCTCCCGCACGACGTCCATCCCGTACTCCGCCGTGCCACCGCGCCGCCCGCCGCCCTGGACCTGCTCGCACAAGCGCAACACGGCCTGGATGAGGCGGTGTTGATGCAGACGGCAAACGAGCGGTACGCCTCGGCGCACCTCGCCGCACTGCGTACGGCCGCCGCGGTGCTGGCCGTGCGCGGCCGGCCAGACACCACCGCACGCAGACGCTCGCGCATACGCAGTGCCTGGGAGGTGCTGCCCGAGGTCGCACCGGAACTGGCCGAGTGGAGCGCGCTGTTCGCCTCCGGGGCACGGCGACGGGCGCGGGCCGAGGCGGGTATCGAGGGAGCGGCGAACTGGCCGGACGCGGACGACCTGGTGCGTGCCACCGGAGTCTTCCTCCGGCTGGTGGAGCGGATGCTGGTCAGTCAGCCCGCGCTGCCTCGGCCACGGGTCGAGCCGGTGGATGATCCGGTGGGACACGGCGGTGACGGAGGCCGGCCGCGGGCCGGCTGAGCCGGGATGCCCGGGCGGGCCGGGGATGTCCGGTGATCCGGTTGACCGGGCGATCCGATGACCGGGCCGGACGGCGTGGGTGCTGACGGCGTGCGGGCGACGCCCTTCGCGCACCCTCCTCTAGGGTGTGGTGCCAGGTGACTCCTCAGCGCGGTCGACGGCCTCGCGCCGCGATGGCGGGGAAGCCCGACGGGCACCCGCAAGCCCGTGCAGCACCGACCGTGACATCCCAAGCCCAGCACCGGACCAGCCCAGTCGCCGAGGAGTTCCGCCATGTCCCGTCCCAGCGCTTCCGTCCGTACCGCCGTGGTCTGGGAGGCGCTGCGCGACGCGCTCGAGGCCCGTGCCCGGGACACCGGTCGTACGGCCCTGGAGGTCCTGGACACGGGTGGCGGCACGGGCAACTTCGCGGTGCCGGTGGCCCAGCTGGGACACCGGGTCACGGTCGTCGACCCAAGCCCGAACGCCCTCTTCGCCCTGGAGCGGCGTGCGGCCGAGGCAGGCGTCGCCGAGCTGGTGCGAGGAGTCCAGGGAGACGCGCACGGCCTGCTGGAGGTGACCGAGCCCGGCGGTTCCGATGTGGTGCTGTGCCACGGGGTGTTGGAGTACGTCGACGATCCCGTGGCGGCGCTGCGTAACGTGGTGGCGGCGCTGCGCCCGGACGGCGCGACCCTGTCGGTGCTGGCCGCTGGACTGGGCGGCGCGGTGCTCGCCCGTGCGCTGGCCGGTCACCTCACCGAAGCGCGGCAGACCCTGCTCGCCGCCGACGGGGGACCGGGCGAGAGTGAGTCGACTCCCCGGCGCTTCACCCCGGAGCGGCTCACCGAGTTGATCACGGAGACCGGCTTGGAGGTCGTCTCGACGCACGGCGTGCGGATCTTCGGTGATCTCGTGCCCGGAGCGCCCGCGGAGGCGGAAGCGGACGCCAGGGAGGCGCTGGCCCGGTTGGAGGCGACGGCGGCCGAGCGTCCCGCGTTCCACGCCATGGCGGCACAGCTGCACGTGCTGGCCAGGGCGCACTGATCCCGCCCGGCCGACTCGGTCCGACAGCCGGACGTTTGTCCCCGGGGCGCCGTACTATCGGATACGCCGGGCCAGCATGGCGGGAAGGCAGGACGGGAAAATGCCAGGGAGTGTGTGAGCGGGAGTGCTTCCGCCCATGAGGCGGAGCGGACAGGACCTCTCCCACACGACCCAGTACGCATCAAGCCCGTCACCTCCTCGGTAAGCTGGTGCAAGTGGGAGGAATTGGCGTAGAGGGCGGGTTTCACGGGGGCGATTCCCTGCTTATCCTTGAAGGGTCGCACCCGGTCGCCCCCGCGACCGACGAGTAGGAGGAGCCGTGCCGCTCTCTGAGAACGAGCAACGCATGCTCGAGCAGATGGAGCGAGCGCTGTACGCCGAAGATCCCAAATTCGCGACAGCGCTCGAGGGAAGCGAGCTGCGGACACACACCCGTAAGCGTGCCTACCAGGCGGTGGCCGGCTTTCTGGTGGGTATCGCCCTCCTTATGGCCGGGATGGTCGCGCAGCAGATCTGGATCAGTGTCGTCGGCTTCCTCGTCATGCTCGGCTGTGCCGTGCTTGCCGTGACCAGCTGGCGCAAGAGCCCCAAGGCAGGCGAGGAGCAGGCCGGCTCCGGTGCGGCGGCAGGCGGCCGCGCCTCGGGCGGGGCAGCTCAGCAGCGTCGACCACGCCGGTCGATGATGAACCGTATCGAGGAGCGCTGGCAGCGACGACGCGACGAGCGCGGCTGACACAGCCGGGGCGGGGATCGTTCCGGCTGTGTCAGCCGCGGACGTCCGGACGATCGTCCCGGCGACGAACGGCGCGCGCTCCACATCCTCCGTGTCGGGCGGGCCCGTCCCAGGTCGGGACGGGCCCGCCGGCGTGTTCTCCCGGCGGCCGCACGGGGCTGACGAGCACCGCGCTGTCCGAGGCAGGCGCGAACCGAGCGCACCCGGAGAACGGAAACGGATCGGGTGCTCGCGCGCGACCGCCCGACCAGTGGGACGACCAGCCTGTTACCACACGACTCACTTCACTTCGCGACGCGTGGCCGCAACGCGCTACGACACCGCCCGGAGATCCGCGCCCAGCGTTCCGCCGCCGCCCACTTCACTCGAACGGCCGAACGCGGCAGCAGCAAAGCCCGTAGCCGCGCCCCCCGCGTACTCGCCGCACCCAAGGCCTCCCGCACCCGCCGCACGTCCCGGCCCAGACCGTCAGCCGGCTCCGGCACGGGCGCGAACAGCACCTGCTCGACCGCGCTCGCCACCCGTCGCGCCGCCTCCGTGGCCGCCGGATCCAGCCCGCCGTCCCGTACGAGCCGGGCCACAGCAGTGCGCGGCGTGGCCGACTCGTCCGGCACGATGCCGTAGTCCCAGCCGATGTCCAGGAGTTCCCGCCAGCCGGCGAGCGCGTCCGCGTCGCCGCGCAGCCGTCTGGACCGGACCCGGGTGCGCCACAGCAACGGCAGTAGCGGTACGCCGAGCACGGTCACCACGCCCACGCCCGCCAGCAGCACGCTGCCTAGCGGGAACCCGGAGCCGTCGCCGGGGCCGCGGCCCGGTGGCGCGGCGATCTGCCCGCACTCGGGGTCGGCGCGCTTCTGCTCGACGGTGCACTCCTGGCTGGGGGTCGGCTGGGCCGAGGGCTCCTCGCTGGGCTCTGGAGTGGGTCGCTGGGTCGGCTCCCCGGGGTCGTCGCGGTTCTGCTCCGGCGCGTCCGGCAGCGCGTAGTCGGGTGTCGAGCCGCGGGTCGGGGTCGGCTCGAAGCGGGTCCAGCCGACTCCCTCGAAGTACAGCTCGGGCCAGGCGTGCGCGTCCCGCAGCCCGACGCTGGTCCGCCCGTCGCTACCGGCCGTGCCCGGGGTGAAGCCGACGGCCACCCGGGCCGGGATGTCCAGTGTCCGGGCCATCGCGGCCATGGAGAAGGCGAAGTGGACGCAGAAGCCCTCCTTCTGCTGCAGGAAGCGGACGATAGCGGCCGAGCCGCTGCCCGCCCGCACCTGCGTGTCGTACGTGAAGCCGCCGTCCTGGGTGAACCACTCCTGGAGGGCCATCGCGCGCTCGTAGTCGGTCTTCGCGGCGCTGGTGATCCGCTGAGCCTGCTTGTGCACCTCGGAGGGCAGCGAGTCGGGGACCTGGGTGTACTCCTCGCGGATCTCCCGCGGTGCCGCGCCGGCCTGCTTCAGCTGAGTCGCGGTGGGTTGCACGACCAGACTCTCCACCTCGTACCGCTTGCCCCTGGTCGTCTGTCCCCGGTCCCCGACGAGTGTCCGGCCCTCCGGCTCGAACCGCCACCGACCGTCGATCTTCACCCGGCTCGCGGGAAACGGCATCGGCAGCCAGTTCTGCGCGTAGTCCTCGGCCGCCTTGACGGTCGTACGCACCGTGCGGGTCCGCACGTCCCGGTCGAGTCCGGCGGGGGCGGGCAGTTGCTCGGGGACCTCGGTGATGCGCCGCTCGGAGGGCTTCCAGGACGAGCCGTCGAACTGGTCGAGAGCGACGATCCGCAGGTACATCTCGTCCGGAGCCGGCGAGTTCGTACGGTAGGTCAGCACCGTGCGGTTCTCCGGCTGGTTGAGGCTGTCCTGCAGGGCGACCACCGGATTCACCGCCGAGACGGTGCTGTCGCCGCTCCGCCCGGAGTCCGAGGGAGTCAGCGAGTCGAGCAGCCCGCCGCCCAGGGAGGGCAACGCCGCGGGCACCGCCAGCGCGATGCCGAGGGCCAGCGCGCCGATGCGGCGTCCGGTACGGACGGACGCCGCCGCTCCGCCGGGACGGTACGGACGCCGCTTCCCGGCCGGCGCCGGCGTGCCGCGAGCGTGGTTCTCGAAGATCTGCCCCCACTGGGACAGTCGCTCCCTGCCCTCGGCCAGGAGCAGCAGCAGATAGCCTGCCGCCGCGCACAGGAACCACAGCCAGCGCCCGCCACCCTCGCCCAGGCCGGCGGCGACCGAGTAGAGCGCCAGCAGCGGTAGCCCGGCGGGGGCGGCGCTGCGGTAGGTGACCGCCACGACGTCCACCAGCAGCGCCACCACCAGTACTCCGCCGACCAACATGAGCCGTATGCCCTCGGTGGCCGGTGCCGGGACCGCGAACCGGCCCACGTCCTGGCTGCCGGTCTCCATCAGCTCCCCGAGCGCCCGGAAGGCGTCGGGGGTGGGCAGCACTCCCGCGAGCGCGTGCTCCGACACGAAGAACGCCGTCAGCAACAGCAGGGACACCACGGCCTGGATGGCCACCGTCAGCGGCCGGGGGAGCGGCACGCGCCGCGCCGCGGCACCCACGCACGTCTGCACCAGGATCAGCAGCGTGACTTCCAGCAGCCAGGTCGCCGGGGTCACCAGCGGCAGCAGCGCGCTGGCGGCCGCGATCGTGGCCACGCCCGCGCACACCGAGAGCCTTCCCTGCCCGCTCATTGCCCCAGCCCCTTCGCCGTGCTCCCCGTCGTCGACTCCTGCCAGAGCGTGGTCAGCGCCACTCCCGGCCCGCCCGGCAGCGCCAGCCAACCGGCCTCCCGTAGCACCGGCACCGTCCCTCCCGCGAGGCCCGCCGCCGGGACGTCGGGCCCCGTGCCAGGTGCGTCGGGGCGCGTGGCGGTCTGCTCGGACGGGCCGCCCTGCTCGTACGCCACCGCGTCCGTGTCCTGCACCAGTTCGGGTTGGGCGCAGAACGCCACGGCTCGGCCGGCCTGCCGTCGCATCCGGGCCACCAAGGAGGTCTGTTCCTCGTCCAACTCGCCCAGAAACGCGATGAGAAGCCCTTCCCGCCCGTTCGTGGAAGTGCGCAACGCCTCGTAGGCACGCTCGAGGCTCTCCTCCGTCGAGTGCTCCACCACGGCCAGCGTGTCCAGCAGCAGCCCGCCGGTGGCCGAGGCCACGCCCCCGAACCCGCCGCCGAGTCCGTCGGCCGGAGCGTCGGCGCCGCTGTCCGGGCCGGGCGTCAGCGCACCCGTGTCGGTGAGCAACCGGACCGCGTAACCACGCTCCAGCAGGTGCAGGCACGTCGAGGCGGCCCCGGATACCGCCCACTCGAAGGGCGAGTCCGGTCCGGAGCCCGCGTACGCGTCCCGGCGGGTGTCGAGCAGCACGGTGCAGCGTGGTCGTTGTGGCTGTTCCTCGCGGCGGACCATCAGCTCGCCGTGCCGCGCGGTGGAGCGCCAGTGCACCCGGCGCAGGTCGTCGCCGTGCCGGTAGCCGCGCGGGACCACGTCGTCGTCACCGGCCAGCGCCAGGGCACGCTGCCGGCCGTCGCCGAATCCCTCGTTGTGCCCGATCAGCCGGCCCGGCGGCAGCGGTTCGGTACGCGGCACCACG
The DNA here is from genome assembly GCF_001751245.1 of Streptomyces oceani. Lineage (GTDB taxonomy): Bacteria > Actinomycetota > Actinomycetes > Streptomycetales > Streptomycetaceae > Streptomyces > Streptomyces oceani. The sequence goes on along the minus strand of NZ_LJGU01000131.1, from coordinate 11,915 downwards.
GTGAGCGTGTCGTACTGGCTGAACGAGCGGGTCAGCTCGCACATCCCGAACGGGTCCGTCAGCCGCAGCTGCAGCGGGCCCAGCGGGAACCGGCCACGCAGGTCCGAACGCACCCGGTACGAGACCTCCCGCGCCCCGGCCGGCTCCACCCGGTCCAGCACGAACCGCGGACGTGGCCCGAGGACGTACGGCACCCGGTCCTGCAGCATCAGCAGTCCGGTCGGGAGTCGGGAGACGTTGTCGATCCGCAGACACACCCGGGACTCACTGTGCGCCGGCACCCGGTCGGGGGACAACTGCCGCGATCCGGCGACCCGGTGCCGGGTGCGGTGCAGCACGACCACGCAGACCAGCGGCAACACGGCCAGCAGCAGCCCCACCCGGAGCAGGTCCGGTTGTCCGAGGACGTACGCGCACACGGCCGCGGCACCACCCGCGGCGAGGAAGGAGCGGCCCCGGGTGGTGAGCCCGCCGAACGCCGTGCGCAGCGAGCCGCGCTCGTCGCCCGTCGAGGACTCCCCCCGCCCCGGGTCAGCGCCGTAAGCCGGGTCCGAACCGGAGCGGGGGCCGGTGCCGTGGCTCGGGCCGTGGCCCGGACCATGCTCCGGGCCCGGGTAGGGCCCAGGCCCAGCCGCGGACATCACACACCCCGAGGCGGCTGCCGACCGTGGTCCGGCCCGCTGGCCGCCGCGCTGGTCCCGGTCGCGCCGGCGCCCCGCGCGGACGCCGAGGGAACCGGCGTACGCTGCAGGATCTCGGTCACGATCTGCTCGGCTCCCCGTCGGTGCAGTTGCGCCTGCGCGGTCGGCAGCAGCCGGTGCGCCAGCACGGGCACGGCCAGCGCCTGTACGTCGTCGGGCAGCGCGAACTGCCGTCCGCCCAGCGCCGCGCCGGCCCGGGCGGCCCGTAGCAGGTGCAGGGTGGCGCGGGGGGAGGCGCCGAGCCGTAGGTCCGGGTGGCCGCGGGTGGCGGCGACCAGTTCCACGGCGTAGCGGCGCACGGCGCCCGAGACGTGGACGCCGCGCACCGCCTCCATCAGCTTCAGGATCTCGTGCGCGTGCGCCACTGGCTGCAGGTCGTCCAGCGGCGAGGTGCCGCCGTGCACGTCCAGCATCTCCAACTCGGCGGCCGGGCTGGGATAGCCGATGGAGATCCGCGCCATGAAGCGGTCCCGTTGCGCCTCCGGCAGCGGGTAGGTGCCCTCCATCTCCACCGGGTTCTGGGTGGCGACGACGAGGAACGGCTCGGGCAGCGGATAGGTGTGCCCGTCGATGGTCACCTGCCGCTCCTCGAGCGACTCCAACAGCGCGGACTGGGTCTTGGGTGAGGCGCGGTTGATCTCGTCCCCGATCACGACCTGGGAGAAGATCGCGCCGGGCTTGAACTCGAACTCGTGCCGCTGCTGGTCGTAGACGCTCACCCCGGTGATGTCGGAGGGCAGCAGGTCCGGCGTGAACTGGATGCGGCGCACCGAGCAGTCGATGGACCGGGCGAGCGCTTTGGCCAGCATGGTCTTGCCCACGCCCGGGACGTCCTCGATCAGCAGGTGGCCCTCGGCGAGGAGCACGGTCAGTGACAGCCGTACCACCTCGGGCTTGCCCTCGATCACGCTCTCCACCGAGCGGCGGACCTCGTCCGCGGTGGTGGTCAGATCGCTCAGGCTCACGTCTTCGTCATACGTCGTCACTTGGCCCATTCTTCACGTCGAGGCTGGGTCACGTCACCGTTCCGCGGTGACACCGGGATCGATCTCGCGCAGCAGACCGGTGCGTACGTCGAAGACGAAGCCCCGTACGTCGTCCCGGAAGGGGAGGAACGGCGAGTTGCGCACCCGCTGGATCGCCTGACGCATGTCGCTGTCCAGGTCCCAGAACGCCTCGACCGCCCAGGGCGGTCGCTGCCCCACCGCCAGTTCCACGTCGTGCCGGAAGTCCTCGGTGATGTCCAGCAGCCCACAGCCGGTGTGGTGAATGAGTACCACCGAGCGGGTGCCCAGGGCGCGCTGGCTGATGGTGAGCGAGCGGATGGTGTCGTCGGTGACCACCCCGCCGGCGTTCCGGATGGTGTGACAGTCGCCCAGCTCCAGGCCCAGCGCCCGGTGCAGGTCGATGCGTGCGTCCATACAGGCGACTACGGCGACGCCGAGCACCGGGCGGGCGTCCATGCCCGGATCGGTGAACTCAGCGGAGTACTGGGCGTTGGCGGCGAGCAGGCGATCGGTGACACCGGCTTGCGAGGGTTCGGCTGCTGAGGGCGACATGGTTACGACGTTATCTCCCTTGTGCCGTGCCGCGCGCGGCGGTCCGCCGGGACGCGCCTGGGCAGTTGGTTGACCGGGGGGACGAGTGGGCTAAAGTGACGCGAAGTGGGAGGCGTGACACTCCTCCTGGACCGGGTCCCTCGCCTGACTGGACGCGCACGCGCGGCTCGGCCTCCTCCCGCTCAAGCCGTCTGACGTCCCTTCCCCGGCGCCAGCAGGCCGCTGCCGCAGCGGAGCGGGCGGGGACCAGGGCGCACGTGAGCGGACAGGCCGGGGTGCCCGTCGGAGCTGAGAGGGCACATGAGTACGAACCAGCGGCACGTCCCGGTGCTGCGCCAGCGCTGTCTGGACCTGCTCGCGCCCGCCCTCGCCGAGCCGGGTGCCACGGTCGTCGACTGCACCCTCGGTCTCGGCGGGCACGCCGAGGCACTGCTGGCCACCTTCCCCACCGCCCGGCTGATCGGCCTGGACCGTGACCGCTCGGCGCTGGAACTCGCCGGCGAACGGCTGGCGCCGTACGGCGACCGGGTCACCCTGCGGCACGCGGTGTACGACGAATTGCCCGCCGTGCTGGACCGCCTGGGCACGCCCCGGGTGCAGGGCGTGCTCTTCGACCTCGGGGTCTCCTCGATGCAGCTGGACGAGCCGGACCGCGGCTTCGCCTATGCCCGGGACGCGCCCCTGGACATGCGGATGGACCAGGCGACCGGCATCGCCGCGGCCGAGGTGCTGAACACCTATCCGGCTGGTGAGCTGGTGCGGATTCTGCGCAGCTACGGGGAGGAGAAGCAGGCTCGGCGGATCGTCGAGGCGGTCGTACGGGAACGGGCCGTCGCGCCGTTCGAGAGCAGCGCCCGGCTGGTCGAGGTGATCCGGGAGGCGCTGCCGCAGGCGGTGAAACGTACTGGCGGGAACCCGGCCAAGCGGACGTTCCAGGCACTTCGGATCGAGGTGAACGGCGAGTTGGCGGTGCTGGAGCGGGCCGTACCAGCCGGGCTGGACGCTCTCGCGGTGGGCGGCCGGATGGTCGTGCTCTCGTACCACTCGCTGGAGGACCGGCTGGTGAAGCGGACGCTCGCCGCCGGAGCAGCCAACACGGCGCCGGAGGGACTGCCGGTGGTCCCGGAGCGCTACCAGCCACGGTTGCGGCTGCTCACCCGGGGCGCCGAGCCGCCCACCGAGGAGGAGACCGCCGACAATCCGCGTGCCGCTCCCGCGCGGTTGCGCGGGGCCGAGCGCATCAGGGAGGCACACCCTTGACCGCAGCACGACGGCTCGCCAGGTTGGCGAACCTGACCCCGGCCGGTGGCGCGAGAGCCGCCCGCACTCCGTACGTCCTGCTGATCGTGCTGCTGCTCGGTTCCGGGCTGTTGGCGCTGCTGTTCCTCAACGCGTCCGTCAATCAGGACTCCTTCGAGCTGACCGAGCTGAAGCAGGAGAACCGGGAACTCTCCGACGAGCAGCAGGCGCTGGAGCAGGAGGTGAACTCCTACTCGGCGCCCGGGGCGCTCGAGGAGCGGGCCCGTGAGCTGGGCATGGTCCCCGGCGGGCCACCCGCCTTCCTGGCCCCCGACGGCTCGGTGCGCGGCTCGCCGAAGCCGGCCCCGGACGAGGAGGGTGGCGACGCCCCGTGAGTGAGCGGCCCAGGCGGCCCCGTCGCGAACCCGGCTCCGGGGGCGGGCGGTCCGTGGGCGGGCGGGAGTCCGGAGCCCCGGGTTTGGAGCGGTCCGGCCGGGACGGGCCCGGCCGTGGTGGTTCCGGTCGGGACCCCGGTCGGGACGGTCCCCGCCGTGGCGGGTCGAGCCCCCGGGACCCCGCCGCCCGGGCGCCGGAGGGCATGGCGCTGCGGTTGGCCCGCCCCCGGCCTCGGTTGCGGCTGATGGGCGTGCTGCTCACGCTGGTGCTGCTGGCCTGCACCGTACGGCTGTTGCAGGTGCAGGCGGTGAACGCCGACACGTTCGTGCAGAAGGCGGCGGTCAACCGCTACATCACGGTGCCGCTCGCCGCCGAGCGCGGCACCATGACCGCTCGGGACGGCACGCCGCTGGCCACCACGGTGGACGCGTACGACATCACCGCGGACCCGTACCTCTTCACCCCGGACCAGACCGACGTGCCGGACGCGCCGGCCCAGGCCGCGGCCCTGCTGGCGCCGATCCTGGGCAAGGACGAGCAGCGGATGACGGAGAAGCTGTCCCGGGAGGACACCCGGTACGTGGTGCTGGCGCGTAAGCGGTCACCACAGGTCTGGCGGCAGATCGAGGATCTCAAGGGTGCCCTGGCGGACAAGGAGGCTTCCGGTAACGCGGCGAACGTACTGGCCGGCGTCTACTCCGAGGAGCACGCCAAGCGGGTCTACCCGAACGACAAGCTGGCCGCGAGCGTGCTCGGCTTCGTCAACGCTGCCGGCAAGGGCGGCGGCGGACTGGAAGCCAAGCTGAACAAGCAGCTCAGGGGCGAGGACGGCAAGATCACCTACACCCAGTCCGGTGGCCGCCAGGTGCCCACCGCGGGGGAGGAGGAGAAGTCGCCGGTGCAGGGCGAGGACGTCGAACTCACCCTGCACCGGGACATCCAGTGGGCCGCCCAACGGGCGATCCGGGAACAGGTCCGGGAGTCCGAGGCGGACAGCGGCTCCGTCGTCGTGCAGGACACCGCGACGGGCGAGCTGCTGGGCGTCGCCAACGCCCCGACGTTCGATCCCAACAAGGTGGGCCAGGCCGAACGCGACACCCTGGGAAACGCCGCGTTGCAGGACGCCTTCGAACCGGGCTCGACGTCCAAGGTGATGTCCATGGCCGCGGTGCTGGAGGAGGACGCGGCCACGCCCCGTACGCGGGTGACCGTGCCCAACCGGCTACCCAGGGCGGATCGTTCGTTCGCGGACGACATCGACCACCCCACCTGGCAGCTGACGCTCAACGGCGTACTGGCCAAGTCCAGCAACATCGGCACCATCCTGGCCACCGAGCAGCTCGGCAGGACCCAGAACCAGGCGAACAAGGTGCTGCACTCGTACCTGCGTGCCTTCGGTCTCGGCAGGGAGACGGGCCTGAACTTCCCGGGCGAGACCCCCGGGCTGCTCGCCGCCCCCGCCGACTGGTCGGGGTCGCAGCAGTACACGATCCCGTTCGGGCAGGGTCTGTCGATGACCGCGGTGCAGGCCGCCTCGGTCTATTCCACGGTCGCCAACGGCGGCGTACGCCTCGCCCCCTCGCTCGTACGGGGCAGCACCGGGCCGGACGGGGAGTTCACCGCGGCGGACGAACCGGCCGAGCGGCGGGTGATCAGCGAGCGGACCTCGGACACTCTGGCGAGAATGCTGGAGTCGGTCGTCGCCAGTGACGAGGGCACCGGGACCGTCGCGCGGATTCCCGGCTACCGGGTCGCGGGCAAGACCGGCACGGCCAATCGGGTGGACCCGGAAACCGGCGAGTACAAGGGCTACACCGCCTCCTTCGCCGGTTTCGCGCCCGCCGACAAGCCGCAGGTGACCGTCTACTGCGCGGTGCAGAATCCGCGTAAGGGAAGCTACTTCGGAAGTGAGGTGTGCGGTCCGGTCTTCAAGGAGGTCATGGAGTTCTCCCTGAAGGCCCTGCAGATCCCGCCCACCGGCGACGAGGCGAAGCCGCTCCCGGTGTTCGCCGAGCAGGACAGTGAGGACGGATCGGGCTAGGGCGGTGAACCGATCACGTGGCCCGACCGCCCGGCACACACCAGACCCACCAGAACCACCACCAGCCCAGAGCGCGCCCAGCGCGACGAACGACACGGAGCAGCGCGTGCAGCAGACCACCGACAGTGCGTGGCGCCCCCACCACCCCGCGCACCCCTCGTTTAGCGGGTCCGCAGGTGTGCCCGGTACGCTCACGGCCGTGCCACAAGCTGATCAGAACCCCACCGTGCCGCCCCGTCCGGAGCGGCTACGCCCGGTGCCGTTGGCGGAACTCGCCGGGCAGCTGGGTGTGGTCGTGCCGGACTCGGAGGCGGCGGCCACCGGCATCACGCACGACTCCCGCGCGGTGCTGCCCGGTGACATCTACGCGGCGCTGCCCGGCGCCCGGTTCCACGGCGCGGACTTCGCCACCCAGGCGGCGAGTCTCGGAGCGGTCGCGGTGCTCACCGACCCGACCGGGACCGAACGGGCGGCGGCCACCGGCCTGACGGTGCTCACCGTCCCCGAACCACGGGCCCGGATGGGCGCGCTCGCCGCGCGGATCTACGGTCGCCCGGGCGAGGACCTGCTGCAGGTCGGCATCACCGGCACCTCCGGCAAGACGACTACGGCCTATCTGATCGAGGGTGGTCTCCGGGCCGCCGCGGCCAAGGAGGGCGCCCTCACCGGGCTGATCGGCACCGTGGAGTCCCGGATCGGGGACGAACGGCTCAAGGCGGAGCGTACGACGCCGGAAGCCACCGAGCTGCAGGCGCTGTTCGCCGTGATGCGGGAGCGCGGGGTGCGCTCGGTCGCGATGGAGGTGTCCAGCCACGCGCTGGTGCTGGGCCGGGTGGACGGCTGCGTGTTCGACGTGGCGGTCTTCAACAACCTCAGCCCGGAACACCTCGACTTCCACCCGGACATGGAGGACTACTTCCGGGCCAAGCGGCAGCTGTTCACCGAGGAGCGCTCGCGCGCCGGCGTGGTGAACTTCGACGACGAGTACGGCTTCCGGCTGATCGGCGAGTCCGAGGTGCCCGTCACGACCTTCTCCGCCGAGGGTCACCCGGACGCCGACTGGCGTGCCGAGGGGGTCGAGGTGGGGCCGAAGGGCTCGACGTTCACCGCGGTGGGCCCGGACGGCGTACGCGTACCGGCTGTCGCGCCGATCGCCGGGCCGTTCAACGTCGCCAACGCGCTGGCCGCGCTGACCGCCCTGGCGGTCGCCGGCATCGACCCCGGGCTCGCCGCGGAGGGCATCGGCGCGGTTCCCGGGGTGCCGGGCCGGCTGGAGCGGGTGGAGGCGGGCCAGGACTATCTGGCGGTCGTCGACTACGCGCACAAGCCGGACGCGGTCGAGTCCGTCCTCTACGCCCTCCGCAAGGTCACCGAGGGCCGGGTGCACACCGTGCTCGGCTGCGGTGGCGACCGGGACCCGTACAAGCGTGCCGCGATGGGCGCCGCGCTCGCGCGGCTGTCCGACACCGCGGTGCTGACCTCCGACAACCCCCGCACCGAGGACCCGCTGGCGATCCTGGCCACCATGCTCGCGGGTGCCGCCGAGGTGCCCGCGTACGAACGCGGCACCGTGCTGCTCGAGGAGGACCGGGCGGCGGCGATCGCCGTCGCGGTCTCCCGCGCCGAGCCCGGGGACAGCGTGCTCGTCCTGGGCAAGGGGCACGAGCTAGGCCAGGACATCGCCGGCGTGGTCCGGCCCTTCGACGACCGCCAGGTGCTGCGCGAGGCCATCGAAGCGGCCCTCGTCTCCGGCACCGCTACCTCCGGGGCAGACGACCAGAAGCCATGATCCCCCTATCCCTAGCCGAGATCGCCACCGCCGTCTCCGGACAGCGCCGCGCCATACCCGATCCAGAGGTCCGCGTCACCGGACCCGTCGTCCACGACTCCCGGCAGGTGACCGCCGGCAGCCTGTTCGCGGCCTTCGCCGGCGCCCGCGTGGACGGTCACGAGTTCGCCGAACAGGCCGTCGCCGACGGTGCGGTGGCGGTGCTCGCCACCCGTCCGCTGGACGTGCCGACGATCGTGGTCGACGACGTCGAGGTCGCGCTGGGCGCCCTGGCCCGGCACACGGTCGCCATCCTCGGGACCGACGTGGTCGCCCTCACCGGCTCCGCCGGTAAGACCAGCACCAAGGACCTGATCGCCCAACTGCTGGAGCGGTTGGGGCCCACGGTGTGGCCGGAGGGCTCCCTGAACAACGAGATCGGCCTGCCGGTCACCGCCCTGCGTGCCGAGGAGGACACCCGGCACCTCGTCCTGGAGATGGGTGCCCGTGGCATCGGGCACATCCGCTACCTCACCGAGCTGGTGCCGCCCCGGATCGGCGTGGTGCTGAACGTCGGGGTGGCGCACATCGGGGAGTTCGGCAGCCGGGAGGGCATCGCCGAGGCGAAGGGCGAGTTGGTCGAGTCGCTGCCCGCCGCCGAGGACGGCGGAGTGGCCGTCCTGAACGCGGACGACCCCTTCGTACGCGCCATGGCGGAACGCACCCGGGCACGCGTGGTGCTGTTCGGGGAGGGCGAGGCCGCCGACGTGCGCGGTGAGAACGTCCGACTCACCGAACAGGGCCAACCGGCCTTCACGCTTCGCACACCCTCCGGGTGCAGTGACGTGACCATGCGCCTGTACGGTGAGCACCACGTGTCGAACGCGCTCGCAGCGGCTGCCGTCGCCCGCGAGTTGGGCATGTCCGTGACGGAAACCGCCGATGCGCTCTCCTCCGCGGGCACCCTCTCCCGCTGGCGTATGGAGGTCAGCGAGCGCGCCGACGGAGTCACGGTCGTCAACGACGCCTACAACGCCAATCCCGACTCGATGCGGGCCGCGCTTCGCGCGCTGGCCGCCATGGCCGGGGGCCGGCGGACCTGGGCGGTGCTTGGGGAGATGGCCGAGCTCGGTGACGAGTCGCTCACCGAGCACGACTCGGTCGGACGGCTCGCCGTCCGGCTGGACGTCCAGAAACTCGTGGCGGTGGGTGGCCGGGAGGCCGCCTGGATCGACATGGGTGCCAAGAACGAGGGTTCATGGGGTGAGGAGTCGGTGCACGTGTCCGACGCTCAGGCGGCGGTGGAGCTGCTGCGCAGAGAGCTGTGCCCGGGGGATGTGGTACTGGTGAAGGCTTCCCGTTCGGTCGGTCTGGAGCGGGTCGCACTCGACCTGCTCGGGGGCGAGGTCGCCGCCAGATGAGGCAGATCCTCTTCTCCGGAGTCATCGGGCTCTTCCTGTCGCTTATCGGCACGCCGCTGCTGATCAAGCTGCTCGCCAAGAGGGGCTACGGTCAGTTCATCCGGGACGACGGCCCGCAGAACCACCACAGCAAGCGCGGCACCCCGACCATGGGTGGCATCGCCTTCATCCTGGCCACGCTGGCCGCGTACGCCCTCACCAAGCTGATCACGGGGAGCCAGCCGACGTTCTCCGGCGTGCTCGTGCTCTTCCTGTTCGCGGGCATGGGACTGGTCGGTTTCCTGGACGACTACATCAAGATCGTCAAGCAGCGCAGTCTCGGGCTGCGTGCCAAGGCCAAGATGGCGGGACAGTTGGCGGTCGGCATCGCCTTCGCCGTCCTCGCGCTGAACTTCCCGGACGCTCGCGACCTCACCCCGGCCTCCACCAGGCTGTCCTTCACCCAGGACTTCGGTTGGTACATGGGGCCGGTGATCTTCGTGATCTGGGCGTTGTTCATGATCCTGGCCATGTCGAACGGCGTGAACCTGACCGACGGTCTGGACGGCCTGGCCACCGGCGCCTCCGTGATGGTCTTCGGCGCCTACACCTTCATCGGCATGTGGGAACACCAGGAGTCCTGCGCCAACCGGCTGACCTCCGGACCCGCCTGTTACGAGGTGCGAGATCCGCTCGATCTCGCGGTGGTCGCCGCCGCGCTGATGGGCGCCTGTTTCGGCTTCCTGTGGTGGAACACCTCGCCCGCCAAGATCTTCATGGGCGACACCGGTTCGCTGGCGCTCGGTGGTGCGCTGGCCGGGCTGGCGATCTGCTCCCGCACCGAGCTTCTCCTCGCCGTCCTCGGCGGACTGTTCGTGCTGATCACCATGTCCGTGGTGGTGCAGGTCGGCTCCTTCCGACTCACCGGGAAACGCGTGCTCAAAATGGCCCCACTACAGCACCACTTCGAACTGAAGGGATGGTCGGAAGTCCTCGTGGTGGTCCGGTTCTGGCTGATCCAGGGCATCTGCGTCATCGTCGGTCTCGGGATCTTCTACGCGGGCTGGGCGGCACTCAAGTGACCGGCGAGAACCTGACCGGCGAGGACCTGACCGGACGCCGGGTGACCGTGGCCGGCCTCGGCGTCAGCGGAATCAGCGCCGCCCGCGCGCTCGTACGTGCGGGGGCCCGGGTCACCGTCGTGGACGGCGGCGACAGCCCGAGCCACCGGGCCCGCGCCGAGGAGCTGGCCGCGGAGGCCGTCGCGGCACGGCTGGGCGACGGCGACACCCTGCCGGAGGGCACCGAGCTGATCGTCACCTCGCCCGGCTGGCCGCCGGACAGCGCGCTGTTCGCCGCGGCCGAGGCGGCCGAGGTGCCCGTCTGGGGCGACGTGGAGCTGGCCTGGCGGCTGCGCGGGCCCGACGCGGCGCCCTGGCTGGCGGTCACCGGCACCAACGGCAAGACCACCACCGTACGGATGCTCGCCGCGATGCTGGAGGCGGCGGGGCTGCGTACCGCCGCGGTGGGCAACATCGGCACGCCACTGATCGACGTGGTGCTGGGCGAACAGCCATACGACGTACTGGCCGTGGAGCTGTCCAGCTACCAGCTGCACTGGGCGCCCAGCGTCCGCGCGCACTCCGCCGCGGTGCTCAACCTGGCCCCGGACCATCTGGACTGGCACGGCTCGATGGCCGCGTACGCCGCCGACAAGGGGCGTGTCTACGAGGGCAACGAGGTCGCCTGCGTCTACAACCGCGCGGACCCGGCGACCGAGCGGCTGGTGCGAGCCGCCGACGTGGTGGAGGGTTGCCGAGCTGTGGGCTTCACCCTGAACAGCCCGGGCCCCTCCGAACTCGGCGTGGTCGAGGGCCTGTTGGTGGACCGCGCCTTCGTTCCGGACCGCCGGCAGCAGGCCGAGGAGCTGGCCGAGGTGACCGACCTCGAGCCCGCGGCCCCGCACAACATCGCCAACGCCCTGGCCGCCGCCGCCCTCGCGCGCGCGTACGGGGTGCCGCCCGAGGCGGTACGCGAGGGGCTGCGGTCCTTCCGGCCGGACACGCACCGTATCGAGTGGGTCGCGGACGTCGACGGGGTGGCGTACGTCGACGACTCCAAGGCCACCAACACCCACGCCACCAGGGCCTCGCTGGCCGCCTACGAGTCGATCGTCTGGGTCGCCGGCGGGCTCGCCAAGGGTGCCGAGTTCGACGACCTGGTGACGGCGGCCGCCGACCGCTTGCGGGGCGTCGTACTCCTCGGCGCGGACCGGGCGCGTATCCGGGAAGCCCTGACGCGACACGCCCCGGATGTCCCGGTCGTCGATCTGGAACGGACCGACACTGGGGCGATGGCCGCGGCGGTCGGGGAGGCGGCCCGGCTGGCGCACCCCGGTGACACGGTCCTGCTGGCACCGGCGTGCGCGTCGATGGACATGTTCACGAACTACAACCGGCGGGGCGAGGCCTTCGCCGACGCGGTGCGCGCCCTGGCCGCCGACCGGACCGCCGAGCATCGGTAGCCGCTGCTCCACCCGGTCATCCGCCCGGCCAGCCGCCGGGTGACCGGTGCGGCGACCCGGGGGCGAAGGAGGTGATGCGGTGATGACGGGAGAGCGGAAGTCCGCCACCTCGTCGTCCGGTGGTTCCTCCGGTGGCCCTCCTGGTGGCTCGTCCCGCTCGCGTGCCCGGTCCGCCTCCGGGCGGGAAGGCACCTCGCGTACGGACGGTCGGCGGCCGGCGGAGCGGTCGCGGGGCGCCGAGCAGCGAACCAGCGAGCGGCGGGCCACCGAGCGTGCCCGGCCCGCGC